>NZ_JBIWKU010000001.1:0-35966 GCF_044765825.1 Streptomyces flaveolus
CGCGGGGCCCCCGGGCCGCTGGGCTACCCCACCCCTGGGGGGGTTGGTCCTATCCCCCTTGTTCCGCCGGGGGGGGGCCGGGCGGGCGGCGGGGGGGGGGGGGGGGCCTCCCCCCCCCCCCCCGCCCGTCGGACGGCCGTCGGCTCAGCGCAGGAAGGGGTCCACCGCGATGGCCAGGAACAGCACCGACACATAGGTGATGGACCAGTGGAACAGCCGCATCTCCTTGAGCTTGCCGCCCGTGACCTCGGCCTTGGCGCGGTTCTGCAGCCCGTGGGCCTCCCACAGCCACATGCCGCCGGCCGCCACGGCGACCGCGGTGTAGAACCAGCCGGTGTAGCCCAGCGGCGTCAGCAGCAGCGACACCGCGACCATCACCCAGCTGTAGATCACGATCTGCCGGGCGACGACCTTGTTGGAGGCGACGACGGGGAGCATCGGCACGCCCACGCGCGCGTAGTCCTCCTTGACCTTCATGGACAGCGGCCAGTAGTGAGGCGGCGTCCAGAAGAACATCACCCCGAAGAGGATGACCGGCGCCCAGGACATCGAGTTGGTGACGGCGGACCAGCCGATCAGCACCGGCAGACAGCCGGCGATCCCGCCCCAGACGATGTTCTGCGAAGTGCGGCGCTTGAGGATCATCGTGTAGACGACGACGTAGAACAGAAGTGCGCCCAGCGACAGCCACGCCGACAGCCAGTTGACGGTGAGACCGAACAGCAGCGTCGAGACGACCGCCAGGGTGATGCCGAAGGCGAGGCACTCGCGCGGGCTGACCATGCCGGTGACCAGCGGGCGCTGCGAGGTGCGGTCCATCAGCGCGTCGATGTCGCGGTCGATGTACATGTTCAGCGCGTTGGCGCCGCCCGCGGACAGGTAGCCGCCGACGCAGGTGAGCAGCACCAGCCACAGATCGGGCACGCCCTGCTCCGCCAGGAACATCACCGGAACGGTGGTGATCAGCAGAAGCTCGATGATCCGCGGCTTGGTCAGCGCCACGAACGCCTTGACACGGGCCCCGAACGGCCGGTGACTCGGGCTCTGGCTCGTCCCGATTACCCCCGCAGGACGGGATTCAACGGCCGTCACGCACACCCCTGACAGAGACTCCCAGCGAGCCTGCCCCGTGAAGTGGCGGTAAAGGCTCGCGCGTACCACGCCACTTTAGACGTTGCCCAGACCCCGGCATTCGCGGGGGTGCGTTCGTGTTGAGGGGGGCGCTCCGACGTGCATACGGAGAGTCGATTGAGCAGTCAGATGAGCGGCCGCGTATTCACTTGCCGAATGCGGTTTCGCCCAGTCGACAGGCGGATCCACGAGAGTCCCGGCAGTCTGGTTTCCAGCGGAAAAACGCACGTACTTACGGGGGTAGGCTCGACAGCGGCCGGCCGACGCACGAATGCGCCGGCAGCCGGTGGGCGCCACGTGCACCGGCATCCGACATGTGGAGAGGAGCCCTGACTCAGGGTGAGCACCAAGCCGACCACCACAGACCTCGAGTGGACCGAACTGGACCAGCGGGCCGTGGACACCGCCCGCGTCCTGGCCGCCGACGCCGTACAGAAGGTTGGCAACGGCCATCCGGGTACGGCGATGAGCCTGGCGCCCGCCGCCTACACCCTCTTCCAGAAGGTGATGCGGCACGACCCGGCCGACGCGAACTGGGTCGGACGCGACCGCTTCGTGCTGTCCGCCGGACACTCGTCCCTGACCCTCTACACCCAGCTGTACCTGGCCGGCTTCGGCCTGGAGCTGGACGACCTGAAGTCCTTCCGCACCTGGGGCTCCAAGACCCCGGGTCACCCCGAGTACGGCCACACCACGGGCGTGGAGACGACGACCGGCCCGCTGGGCCAGGGTGTCGCCAACGCGGTGGGCATGGCGATGGCCGCCCGCTACGAGCGCGGCCTGTTCGACCCGGAGGCTCCTGAGGGCGAGTCCCCGTTCGACCACTTCATCTACTGCATCGCCGGTGACGGCTGCCTCCAGGAGGGCATCTCCGCCGAGGCCTCCTCCCTCGCGGGCCACCAGAAGCTCGGCAACCTGATCCTGCTGTGGGACGACAACCACATCTCGATCGAGGGCGACACCGAGACCGCCGTCTCCGAGGACACGGCCAAGCGCTACGAGGCCTACGGCTGGCACGTGCAGCGCGTGGAGCCCAAGGCGGACGGCGACCTGGACCCGAACGCGCTCTACGAGGCGATCGAGGCGGCGAAGCAGGTCACCGACCGGCCGTCCTTCATCGCGATGCGCTCGATCATCGCCTGGCCCGCCCCGAACGCGCAGAACACCGAGGCCGCGCACGGCTCGGCGCTCGGCGACGAGGAGGTCGCGGCCACCAAGCGCGTCCTGGGCTTCGACCCGGAGAAGACCTTCGAGGTCTCCGACGAGGTCATCGGCCACACCCGCAAGGCGCTGGAGAAGGGCCGGGCGGCCCGCGCCGTGTGGGAGAAGTCGTACCAGCAGTGGCGGGACAACCACCCGGACCGCGCCGCCGAGTACGACCGCGTCGCCAAGGGTGAGCTCCCCAAGGGCTGGGAGGAGAAGATCCCGGTCTTCGAGACGGGCAAGGGTGTGGCCACGCGTGCCGCGTCCGGCAAGGTCCTCCAGGCTCTCGGCGCGGTGATCCCCGAGCTGTGGGGCGGCTCCGCCGACCTGGCCGGCTCGAACAACACCACGATCGACAAGACGTCGTCCTTCCTCCCGGCGGGCAACCCGCTGCCCGAGGCGGACCCGTACGGCCGCACCATCCACTTCGGCATCCGCGAGCACGCGATGGCCGCGGAGATGAACGGCATCGCGCTGCACGGCAACACCCGCATCTACGGCGGCACCTTCCTGGTGTTCTCCGACTACATGCGCAACGCCGTGCGCCTGTCCGCGCTGATGCACCTGCCGGTGACCTACGTGTGGACGCACGACTCCATCGGCCTGGGCGAGGACGGCCCGACCCACCAGCCGGTCGAGCACCTGGCCTCGCTGCGCGCCATCCCCGGTCTGAACGTGGTGCGCCCGGCCGACGCCAACGAGACCGCCATCGCCTGGCGCGAGATTCTGCGCCGCTGGACGAAGGAGTTCGGCAAGGGCCAGCCGCACGGTCTGGCGCTCACCCGCCAGGGCGTGCCGACGTACGAGGCCAACGACGACGCGGCCAAGGGCGGCTACGTCCTGTTCGAGGCCGAGGGCGGCGACGCCCAGGTCGTGCTGATCGCCACCGGTTCCGAGGTGCACGTGGCGGTCGAGGCCCGTGAGGCGCTCCAGGCCGACGGCGTGCCGACCCGCGTGGTGTCGATGCCGTCCGTCGAGTGGTTCGAGCAGCAGGACCAGGGGTACCGGGACAGCGTCCTGCCCCCGTCCGTGAAGGCGCGTGTCGCGGTCGAGGCCGGGATCGGTCTCACCTGGCACAAGTACGTCGGGGACGCCGGCCGGATCGTCTCCCTGGAGCACTTCGGTGCTTCGGCCGACGGCAAGCTGCTGTTCCAGGAGTTCGGCTTCACCGCCGAGAACGTGGCCGCAGCGGCCCGGGAATCGCTCGCCGCAGCCCAGCGCTGACGCTCGTACATACGACACGTAGGAGATGCATTTTCCATGACAGACGCACTCAAGCGCCTCTCCGATGAAGGCGTCGCGATCTGGCTGGACGACCTGTCGCGCAAGCGGATCACGTCCGGCAACCTCGCCGAGCTGATCGACCAGCAGCACGTCGTGGGCGTCACCACCAACCCGTCGATCTTCCAGAAGGCGATCTCGCAGGGCGACGGCTACGACACGCAGCTCACCGACCTCGCCGCCCGGGAGGTCACCGTCGAAGAGGCGATCCGGATGATCACCACGGCGGACGTCCGCGACGCCGCCGACATCCTGCGTCCGGTCTTCGACAACACCGGCGGCAAGGACGGCCGGGTCTCCATCGAGGTCGACCCGCGCCTCGCGCACAACACCCGGGCGACGGTCGCCGAGGCCAAGCAGCTCGCCTGGCTGGTGGACCGGCCCAACACGCTGATCAAGATCCCGGCGACCGAGGCCGGCATCCCGGCGATCGCCGAGACCATCGGCCTGGGCATCAGCGTCAACGTCACGCTGATCTTCTCGCTGGAGCGCTACCGCAAGGTCATGGACGCCTTCCTGACCGGCCTGGAGAAGGCCAAGGAGCGCGGCCTGGACCTGTCGCAGATCCACTCCGTGGCGTCCTTCTTCGTGTCCCGCGTGGACACCGAGATCGACAAGCGGATCGACGCCCTCGGCACCGACGAGGCCAAGGCGCTGCGCGGCAAGGCCGCCGTCGCCAACGCCCGCCTCGCCTACCAGGCGTACGAGGAGGTCTTCTCCTCCGACCGCTGGAACGCCCTGGAGAAGGCCGGCGCCAACAAGCAGCGTCCGCTGTGGGCGTCGACCGGCGTGAAGGACAAGGCGTACAGCGACACCATGTACGTCACCGAGCTGGTCGCGCCCAACACGGTGAACACCATGCCGGAGGCGACGCTGTTCGCCACCGAGGACCACGGCGAGATCACCGGCAACACCGTCGCCGGCACCTACGAGCAGGCCCGCGCCGACCTCGACGCCGTCGAGAAGCTCGGGATCTCCTACGACGAGGTGGTCCAGCTCCTGGAGAAGGAGGGCGTCGACAAGTTCGAGGACGCCTGGAACGACCTGCTGAAGTCGACGGAGGCAGAGCTCAAGCGCCTCGCTCCCTCGGAGGGCTAAAAATTGTCAAGCAGCAACCCGCTGCGTGACCCCGCAGACCGACGGCTCCCGCGTATCGCGGGGCCGTCGGGTCTGGTCATTTTCGGCGTCACCGGCGATCTGTCCCGCAAGAAACTCATGCCCGCCGTGTACGACCTCGCCAACCGGGGTCTGCTGCCGCCGGGCTTCTCGCTCATCGGTTTCGCCCGCCGCGACTGGGAGCACGAGGACTTCGCCCAGGTCGTGCACGACGCCGTCAAGGAACACTCCCGTACGCCGTTCCGCGAGGAGGTCTGGCAGCAGCTCATCCAGGGGATGCGCTTCGTCCAGGGCACCTTCGACGACGACGAGGCGTTCGAGCGGCTGCGCGGCACCATCGAGGAACTGGACAAGGCACAGGGGACGGGCGGCAACTTCGCCTTCTACCTGTCGGTACCGCCGAAGTCCTTCCCGGTGGTCATCCAGCAGCTGAAGAAGCACGGCCTCGCCGACCAGACGGGCGGCTCCTGGCGCCGCGCGGTGATCGAGAAGCCGTTCGGCCACGACCTGAAGTCGGCCGAGGAGCTCAACGCGATCGTCCACGAGGTCTTCGGCTCCGACCAGGTCTTCCGCATCGACCACTACCTGGGCAAGGAGACCGTCCAGAACATCCTGGCGCTGCGCTTCGCCAACACGATGTTCGAGCCGATCTGGAACCGGTCCTACGTGGACCACGTGCAGATCACCATGGCCGAGGACATCGGCATCGGCGGCCGGGCCGGTTACTACGACGGCATCGGCGCCGCCCGCGACGTCATCCAGAACCACCTGCTCCAGCTGCTCGCCCTGACCGCGATGGAGGAGCCCGCCTCCTTCGACGCGGACGCGCTGGCGGCGGAGAAGACCAAGGTGCTCGGGGCGGTCCGCCTCCCCAAGGACCTGGGCCGGGACACCGTGCGCGGCCAGTACGCGGCCGGGTGGCAGGGCGGCGCGAAGGCCGTCGGCTATCTGCAGGAAGAGGGCATCGACCCCAAGTCGAAGACCGACACCTACGCCGCGATCAAGGTGGGCATCGACAACCGCCGCTGGGCGGGCGTCCCCTTCTACCTGCGCACCGGCAAGCGTCTGGGCCGCCGGGTCACCGAGATCGCGGTGGTCTTCCAGCGGGCACCGCACTCCCCCTTCGACACGACGGCCACCGAGGAGCTGGGCCAGAACGCGATCGTCATCCGCGTCCAGCCCGACGAGGGCGTCACCGTCCGCTTCGGCTCCAAGGTGCCGGGCACGTCGATGGAGATCCGGGACGTGTCCATGGACTTCGCGTACGGCGAGTCCTTCACGGAGTCGAGCCCGGAGGCGTACGAGCGGCTGATCCTGGACGTGCTGCTCGGTGACGCGAACCTCTTCCCGCGCACCGAGGAGGTCGAGCTGTCCTGGAAGATCCTCGACCCGATCGAGGAGTACTGGGACAAGCACGGCACGCCCGCGCAATACCCCTCCGGTACGTGGGGACCCGTCGAGGCGGACGAGATGCTCGAGCGAGACGGACGGAGCTGGCGCCGGCCATGAAGACAGACCTCACGGACACCACGTCCAGCAAGATCAACAAGGCGTTGGTGCTGGGCCGCCGGGCGATCGGCACGCCGGCCGTCGGCATGGTGCTCACGCTGGTCATCGTCACCGACGAGGAGAACGCCTACGACGCGCTGAAGGCCGCGAGCGACGCCGCGCACGAGCACCCCTCGCGCACGCTCGTCGTCATCAAGCGCGTCTCGCGTTCGCCCCGGGACCGCACGCAGTCCCGGCTGGACGCCGAGGTCCGCCTCGGAGCCGACGCCGGCACCGGCGAGACGGTGGTGCTGCGGCTGTACGGCGACGTCGTCGACCACGCCCAGTCGGTCGTCCTGCCGCTGCTGCTGCCGGACGCGCCGGTCGTGGTGTGGTGGCCGGTGAACGCGCCGCTGGACCCGGCCGGCGACCCGCTGGGCGCGCTGGCCCAGCGCCGGGTCACCGACACCTACGCCTGCGAGGAGCCGGTACGGGAGCTGGCGGCCCGCGCCGACGCCTACACACCGGGCGACACGGACCTGTCCTGGACCCGCATCACCCCCTGGCGGTCGATGCTCGCGGCGGCCCTGGACCAGGTCGACTGCCGGGTGCAGGGCGTCGAGGTGGAGGGCGAGGAGCACAACCCGAGCTGCGAGCTGCTGGCGATGTGGCTCGCGGACCGGCTGGACGTGCCGGTGCAGCGCACCACGTCCAGCGGTCCGGGCCTGACCGCGGTCCGCATGGACACGGACTGCGGCCCGGTAGTCCTGGACCGGGCCGACGGCTCGCTGGCGACCCTGTCCATCCAGGGGCAGCCCGCGCGTGCGGTGGCGCTCAAGCGCCGCGAGACCGCCGAACTGATCGCGGAGGAGCTGCGGCGCCTCGACCCGGACGACACGTACGCCTCGGCGCTGCGCTTCGGGGTGGACCGGCTGAACGCGTCGGCCCGTCCCGCGGGAGAAGCCGGCGAAGGACCCGTCGCGGTCCCCGCGCCCGTCGAAACGGCTGCGAAAGCACCCGCGAAGGACGCGGCGCGGAAGAAGGCACCGGTGCGGAAGGCGGCGGCGAAGTGAGTGACACTCCCCAGCTGGTCGTGCACCGGGACAAGGAGCTGATGGCCGAGGCCGCGGCGGCCCGGCTGATCACCAAGATCGTGGACGCGCAGTCCTCCCGGGGCTCGGCGTCCGTGGTCCTGACCGGCGGCCGCAACGGCAACGGCCTGCTGGCCGCGCTGGCGGCGTCCCCGGCCCGGGACGCGGTCGACTGGTCCCGCCTCGACCTGTGGTGGGGCGACGAGCGCTTCCTGCCGGAGGGCGACCCGGAGCGCAACGTCACGCAGGCCCGCGAGGCCCTGCTGGACGCGGTGCCGCTGGACCCGGAGCGGGTGCACGCGATGCCCGCCTCGGACGGCCCGCACGGCACCGACGTGGAGGCCGCCGCGGCGGCGTACGCGGAGGAGCTGGCGAAGGCCGCCGTGCCGGAGAACCACGCGACGGTCCCGTCCTTCGACGTCCTGCTGCTCGGCGTCGGCCCGGACACGCACGTGGCCTCACTGTTCCCGGAGCACCCGGGCGTGCGGGAGACGGAGCGCATGGTGATCGGCGTCCACGGCTCCCCGAAGCCGCCGCCCACCCGTGTCTCCCTGACCCTGCCCGCGATCCGCACGGCCCGTGAGGTGTGGCTGCTCGCGGCGGGCGAGGACAAGGCGAACGCCGTGGCGATGGCCCTGTCGGGCGCCGGCGAGATCCAGGCCCCGGCGGCCGGGGCGCGGGGCCGCGCCCGCACCCTGTGGCTGCTGGACGCGGCGGCGGCCTCCCAGCTGCCGCGGACGATGTACCCGCCGGCCTCGGCGTAACCGCCCCCGCACACCGAGAACGCCGGGTCCCCTGTCCAGGGGGCCCGGCGTTCTCGGTGCGGACGCGGCGTCAGGATCCGTTCGGGCCCGGGGAGTAGGGGTTGCGCGGTGCGTACGGCGGCTGCGGCGGCGCGTACGGGTTCCCCGGTCCGGGGGCGTAGGGGTGGCCGGCGCCCGCCGGCGGATACGGGTGCCCGAAGGGATTGCCCTGCGGCGGCACGTGCGGCAGCCCGGTCGGCGGGATGTGCCCGGGGATCGGCGGGAGGGTCGCCGGGTGGGCCTTCAGCCGGATCCCGTAGCGCCGCTTGAGCCGGCCCATCTCCAGCAGCGCGATCGCGGTGACCGTCACGGGCGCGCCCAGGATGAAGACGACGCCCAGGGTGAGGCTGAGCCCGTGCAGGTCGCCGGTGACGAGGTCCGGGACGGCCATCAGCCAGCTCGTCACGGTGGCCAGCAGTGCCGGGAGGCAGCGGTGGACGGCGGCGGTTCCGAAGAAGTTCCCGGAGACCCTGACGGCCCCCCAGACCACGAAGCCCAGCATCCACAGCATCGTCATGCCACCGACGATGATCACCACGGGGCTGCCCGTGGCGTTGATCGTGGTGACGAGCACGACGAGCGCGGCGACGCAGCCGACGAACAGCAGCAGCAGTTTGAGCGCGTTGAACAGCGGCCCCCGCAACTGCCCCACGGTGCCGGTGCGCCGCCAGACGAAGAGCATCGCGCCGACCGCCATCGGGGTGATGAACAGCAGGACGAGGGAGGCCGTCAGCGCGTTCTCCAGGAGCTGGGTGGCGTCGAAGCCGCCCTCGAAGATGGTGTAGACGCCGAGCGAGGCGACCGCGCCCGCGATGACCCGGAACCGTTTGAGCTGCTCGATCGACGGATCGACCGACGGCGGGATCCACGCGGGGTGGAACACCGCGGTCGCCGCCTGCTTGGGATTGAGGAGGGACCGGGCCGTCAGTCTGCCGCCTGTCCAACTTCCGTGCGTACGTGCCACCTTGCTCCCCCGAGCACTCGCTGTGATGATCGCCGGGGGATTCTACGGCAAGCGGGCGGGGTCCGCCGCCCGCCTTTCCGTGCCGCGGTCTCACTGCCGGCCGCGCAGCTCCCGGTAGGCGCCGACCAGCGCCTTCGTGGAGGCGTCCAGGCCGGGGACCTCGGCGCCGTCGGTGAGGGCGGGGGCGAGGCGCTTGGCGAGGACCTTGCCGAGTTCGACGCCCCACTGGTCGAAGGAGTCGATGTTCCACACCGCGCCCTGCACGAACACCTTGTGCTCGTAGAGGGCGACGAGCTGGCCGAGCACCGACGGGGTCAGCTCGCGGGCGAGGATCGTCGTCGTCGGGTGGTGGCCGCGGAACGTCCTGTGCGGGACCAGTTCCTCCGGTACGCCCTCGCCCCGCACCTCGTCCGGCGTCTTGCCGAAGGCCAGGGCCTGGGTCTGGGCGAAGAAGTTGGCCATCAGCAGGTCGTGCTGGTCCTTGAGCTCGTCGCTCAGCTCGTCCACGGGCCGGGCGAAGCCGATGAAGTCCGCCGGGATCAGCTCGGTGCCCTGGTGGATCAGCTGGTAATAGGCGTGCTGTCCGTTGGTGCCGGGCGTGCCCCACACCACAGGCCCGGTCTGCCACTCCACCGGACGGCCCTCGCGGTCCGTCGACTTGCCGTTGGACTCCATGTCGAGCTGCTGGAGGTAGGCGGTGAACTTCGACAGGTAGTGCGAGTACGGCAGCACCGCGTGCGACTGCGTGTCGTGGAAGTTGCCGTACCAGATGCCCAACAGGCCCATCAGCAGCGGGACGTTGGACTCGGCGGGCGCGGTGCGAAAGTGCTCGTCGACGAGGTGGAAGCCGTCGAGCATCTCGCGGAAGCGGTCCGGGCCGATGGCGATCATCAGGGACAGGCCGATCGCCGAGTCGTACGAGTAGCGTCCGCCTACCCAGTCCCAGAACTCGAACATGTTGGCCGTGTCGATGCCGAACTCGGCGACCTTCCCGGCGTTCGTCGACAGGGCGACGAAGTGCCGGGCGACGGCTTCCTTGTCGCCGAGCGCGTCCAGCAGCCAGCTCCGGGCCGAGGTGGCGTTGGTGACCGTCTCGATGGTGGTGAACGTCTTGGAGGCGATGATGAACAGCGTCTCGGCCGGGTCCAGGTCCCGGGTGGCCTCGTGCAGGTCGGAGCCGTCGACGTTGGAGACGAAACGCACCGTCAGCTCACGGTCGGTGAAGGCGCGCAGCGCCTCGTAGGCCATGGCGGGGCCGAGGTCGGAGCCGCCGATGCCGACGTTGACGACGTTGCGGATGCGCTTGCCGGTGTGGCCCTTCCACTCGCCGGAACGGATGCGCTCGGCGAAGGCCGCCATCTTGTCGAGTACGGCGTGCACGGCGGGCACGACGTTCTCGCCGTCGACCTCGATCACCGTGTCCCGCGGGGCGCGCAGCGCGGTGTGCAGCACGGCCCGGTCCTCGGTCGTGTTGATCTTCTCGCCGCGGAACATGGCGTCGCGCAGCCCGAACACGTCGGCGGCGGCGGCCAGTTCGCGCAGCAGCCGCAGGGTGTCGCCGGTGACCAGGTGCTTGGAGTAGTCGACGTACAGGTCACCGACCCGCAGGACGTATCCGGTGCCGCGTCCGGGATCGGCGTCGAACAGGTCGCGCAGCCGCACCTCGCCGAGCTCCTCGCGGTGCGCCGCCAGCGCGGTCCATTCCGGCGTCCGGTTGATCCTGGTACGGCCGTCTGCGTTCATGTCGGACTTCAGCCTTCTTCCTTGGTCTCCCGGCTGTCCCGGCTGTTCCCAACCTAATTGATCAGCGGTGAGGAAGGCCGAAGGAGAAGAAGACCCGAGGAGACGGAAGGCCGAAGAGGCGGAGGGCGGCCGTCGGCGAACCGCCGGGCTAGATCTCGCCCCGCAGCTTGGCGAGCGCCTCGGCGAGGATCGCCTCGCCGTCCGCGTCGCTGCGGCGTTCGCGCACGTAGGCCAGGTGCGTCTTGTAGGGCTCGGTGCGCGGGGGGTCCGGCGGGTTGTCCCGGTCCTGTCCGGCGGGGAAGCCGCAGCGCGGGCAGTCCCAGGTCTCGGGGACCTGTGCGTCGCTCGCGAAGCTCGGCTGCGTCTCGTGTCCGTTGGAGCACCAGAAGGAGATGCGCAGACGCGGCGCGGACTCGCCGCGCTCGGCCTCGCCCATCGGCCCCGCCCCGACCCGGCTTCCCCGGATCGCGTTGCCACTTGCCACGGTCGTAACTCCCTGCGTGATGGTGCCGCAAAGCGAGTCGGCGTTTCGCTTCGCTGCGAGCGCCTCAGTCTACGTAAGGCCCAACGCGCGTCCAGTGGTTGGAGTTACAAGCTCCGGCACTCAGACGCAAGCCCCATGATAGGCCGCGCCACGGGGCGCGTACCGGACATGGGGCCATACGTACGCAGTGCGTGCCGGGTCAGCTGTTCGCCTTCATCAGCAGGCCGAGCACCATGATGCACGCGAACCACAGCAGACCGACCACCACGGTGATCCGGTCGAGGTTGCGCTCGGCGACCGAGGAGCCGCCGACGGACGACTGCATGCCGCCACCGAACATGTCGGAGAGGCCGCCGCCCTTTCCCTTGTGCATCAGCACCAGCAGCATCAGCAGCAGGCTGAAGACGATCAGGGCGATCGAGAACCCCAAAACCACGGCTGGACCAACTTCCTCGGATTCTGACGGACGACGGGGACACGGTGGCCACAGGCCACCATGCCCCCGCAAGGGTACGACGTATCGTCGCTACCGCCTACTCACCGGCCGGCCTACTGGTCGCGGAAGCGCACGATCTTGACGAACTCGTCGGAGTCGAGCGAGGCGCCGCCGACCAGGGCACCGTCGATGTCGGCCTGGGCCATGATCTCGGCGACGTTCCCGGACTTGACCGAGCCGCCGTACTGGATGCGGACCTTGTCGGCCAGCTCCTGCGAGTACAGCTCGGCGACCTTGCCGCGGATGGCCGCGCAGACCTCCTGGGCGTCCCCGGCGCCGCAGACCTTGCCGGTGCCGATGGCCCACACGGGCTCGTAGGCGATCACGATCGTCTCGGCCTGCTCGGCCGGGAGGTCCTTCAGACCGCCCTCGACCTGGGCGAGGGTGTGGGAGACGTGGTTGCCCGCCTCGCGGACGTCCAGCTCCTCGCCGACACACAGGATCGGGGTGAGGTCGTGCTTGTACGCAGCCTTGACCTTGGCGTTGACGATCTCGTCGGTCTCGTGGTGGTACTGGCGGCGCTCGGAGTGGCCGATCGCCACGTAGGTGCACTTCAGCTTGGCCAGCATCGAGCCCGAGATCTCGCCGGTGTAGGCGCCGGAGTCATGGGCCGAGATGTCCTGGGCACCGTACTTGATCTTGAGCTTGTCGCCGTCGACCAGTGTCTGCACGGAGCGCAGGTCGGTGAAGGGCGGCAGGACGGCGACCTCGACGGCGTCGTAGTCCTTGTCCGCGAGGGCGAAGGCGAGCTTCTGGACGTGGGCGATGGCCTCGAGGTGGTTGAGGTTCATCTTCCAGTTGCCCGCCATCAGCGGCGTGCGGGTGGTCATTGAGGTCAGTCCTCCAGTGCGGCGAGGCCGGGGAGCGTCTTGCCCTCGAGGTATTCGAGGGAGGCGCCGCCGCCGGTAGAGATGTGGCCGAATGCCTTCTCGTCGAAGCCGAGCGTACGCACGGCCGCGGCGGAGTCGCCGCCGCCGACCACGGTGAAGCCCGGGGCGTCGACGAGGGCCTGGGCGACCGCCTTGGTGCCCTCGGCGTAGTCGGGGTGCTCGAAGACGCCCATGGGGCCGTTCCAGAAGACGGTGGCCGCGTCGGCGAGCTTCGAGGCGTAGAGCTTGCGGGTCTCGGGACCGATGTCCAGACCCTCCTGGTCGGCCGGGATGGCGTCCGCGGCGACGGTGGTGGGGTTGGCCGGGGCCTTGGTCTTCAGGTCCGGGAACTCCCGCGAGACCAGTACGTCGACGGGGAGGACCAGCTCGACGCCGTTCTTCTCCGCGCGCTCGATGTACTCCTTGACGGCCGGGATCTGGTCCTCCTGGAGGAGCGAGATGCCGACCTCGTGGCCCTGGGCCTTGAGGAAGGTGTACGCCATGCCGCCGCCGATGAGGAGCCGGTCGGCCTTGCCGAGCAGCTGGTCGATGACGGCGAGCTTGTCGGAGACCTTGGCGCCGCCGAGCGCGACCACGTAGGGGCGCTGGACGTCGTCGGTGAGCTTCTTCAGGACGCCGACCTCGGTGGCGATGAGGTAGCCGGCGTAGTGCGGCAGCCGCTTGGGCAGGTCGAAGACCGAGGCGTGCTTGCGGTGCACGGCGCCGAAGCCGTCGCCGACGTAGACGTCCGCGAGGCCGGCCAGCCGGTCGGCGAAGGCGGCGCGCTCGGCGTCGTCCTTGCTGGTCTCGCCGGCGTTGAAGCGCAGGTTCTCGATGACGGCCACCTGGCCGTCGGCGAGGCCGGCCACCGTGGACTCGGCGGACTCGCCGACCGTGTCCTCGGCGAAGGCGACGTCGGCGCCGAGCAGTTCACCGAGACGGGCGGCGGCCGGGGCGAGGGAGAAGACCGGGTCCGGGGCGCCCTTGGGCCGGCCGAGGTGCGAGGCGACGATGACGCGCGCGCCCGCCTGTGCCAGGGCCTTGACGGTGGGCAGCACGGCGCGGATACGGCCGTCGTCGGTGATGGTGGTGCCGTCCAGCGGCACGTTGAGGTCGGCGCGGACGAAGACGCGCTTGCCCGCGACGCCTTCGGAGAGCAGTTCGTCGATCGTCTTCATGCAGAGGGCTCCTGGGTTCTCGTGCTCGCTCGTGATCCTACGAGGGCTGGTCGCTGCGGACGCGACGCAGGGCCCGGGCCGCGCGACCTTGCGCTGCCCGAGCCCTGCTACCGCATTCGAGGTGCCTGCTGAGTCTGAGTCGATCAGAGCTGGTTGCCGACGAAGACCGTGAGGTCGACGAGGCGGTTGGAGTAGCCCCACTCGTTGTCGTACCAGCCGATGACCTTCACGTTCTTGCCGTCCTGGACCATGGTCAGGGACGAGTCGAAGGTGCAGGACGCCGGGGCGTTGACGATGTCCGAGGAGACGATCGGGTCCTCGGTGTACTCGATGATGCCCTTCAGCTCGCCCTCGGCGGCCTTCTGGAAGGCGGCGTTGATCTCTTCCTTGGTGACCTCGCGGGAGAGCTCCAGGACGAGGTCGGTGACCGAGCCGGTGGGGACCGGGACGCGCATCGCGATGCCGTCCAGCTTGCCCTTGAGCTGCGGGAGGACCAGCGCGGTGGCCTTGGCGGCACCCGTGGTGGTCGGGATGATGTTCTCCGCGGCGGCACGGGCGCGGCGCAGGTCCTTGTGCGGGAAGTCCAGGATGCGCTGGTCGTTCGTGTACGCGTGGACCGTCGTCATCAGGCCCTTGACGATGCCGAAGTTCTCGTCGAGGACCTTGGCCATCGGCGCCACACAGTTGGTGGTGCAGGAGGCGTTGGAGATGACGTTGTGCTGCGCCGGGTCGTACGTGTCCTGGTTGACGCCCATCACGATGGTGACGTCCTCGTCCTTGGCCGGGGCCGAGATGAGGACCTTCTTCGCGCCGCCCGCGATGTGCTTCTCGGCGTCGGCCTTCTTCGTGAAGATGCCGGTCGACTCGATGACGATGTCGACGCCCAGCTCGCCCCACGGGATGTCGGCGGGGTTGCGCTCGGCGAGGACCTTGATGGTCTTGTCGCCGACGGTGATGGTGTCCTCGGTGTGCGAGACCTCGTACGGGAGGCGCCCGAGGATGGTGTCGTACTTCAGCAGGTGGGCGGTGGTCGCGGTGTCACCCAGGTCGTTGACAGCCACGATCTCGATGTCTGCACCCTGCTCCAGCAGCGCGCGGAAGTAGTTACGACCGATGCGGCCAAAGCCGTTGATGCCTACGCGGATCGTCACGAACCGATCTCCTCGTTGGTACGCCGGCCCGATGTGCCGGCGAGCTGTATTTGGGATGTCCCCGACCACCTCCGACCCTACCTCTCCGAGGCGGCCGGGGTGACATCGAGACGGCCCATACCCGGCACGACGGTCCGTACCCGCCAGTAGGGGTACGGACCGCCCGGGCCCCGGGGACCGATCACCCGATTTGGCTACCCGGTGTCAGTTCCCAGGGACCGCGATGTCACTCGTCCAGGGCACGCAGCGCCTGCCGCACGAGCGCGGCCCGGTCGGCCGGCGCGGTGAGGTGCTCCAGGCCGAAGCCCAGCAGCACGGTGTCGTCCGTGGTGACCGCGCCGTAGGTCTGGAACAGGGTGCCGGTGCGGGCCCAGTCCTTCAGGACGGCGGGGCTGCCCGCGGGCGGCCCGGAGACCCGCCAGGCCCCGAGGGAGGTCTCGAAACCCTCGGTCCCGGTCGCAGTGCCGCGGGTGACCAGCGAGGCCTCGTCGGCGAGAACGCCGCGTCCCCCGCTGCCGGGGTCGGTGACGTAACTGATCGACACCTCGACGGACTTCCCGGCGTAGGCGCTCAGGTCGAACTCGACCTGCTTCCAGCCGCCGGAGGAGCCGGTGAGGCTGTTCCACTGCCCGGTCGTGCCGGTGGCGGTGCAGCCGTCGTCGGACAGGGTCAGGTAGTGCTCCAGCCAGGGGTGCTCGCCCACGTAGAAGCCGGCCTCGCACTCGGCGGGCACGGCGGTGCCGGTGGCGCCGCCGTTCTCGGGGAGCGTGGTCCAGTCGTCGGCGCCGGTGACGTGGGCCTCGACCAGGGCGTGGTCGTAGCCGCGCTCGGTGTCCCACAGCAGCTGGGTGCGCAGCGTGGGCCGGTCGGAGGCGGTGACACCGGTGAGGTCGACGGTGCGGGTGAGGCGCTTGTAGGCGTCGTCGGTGTGGACGGCGGCCACCATCCAGTCGCCCGCGTAGGGCCCGTACGGGTTCACCGTGCCGGCGAACTTGCCGGCGCCCGCGCTCGCGAACTGCGGGTAGGTGGCGGGGGGCAGCTGGTCCGAGGTCACGCTGTAGGTCCCGGCGGTGTCCAGCGGGTTGCCCGGGGCGCCGCCGAGCGCGCCGGTGGTTCCGGCGAGCTTGCCGGAGCCGGTGAACCCGGTGGCGCCGGAGGTCGACGTTCGGGTGTAGGCGCCCAGGTAGTACTGGCTGAAGTCGTTGGACGGGGTGCCGTCGCCGAGGTCGACGCTGCCGCCCGCCCGCTCGCCGGCCTCGATCAGCCTGCCGCCCTCGTTGAGGAAGGCCCGCAGCTGGAGCTGGGTGGCGTTGCCCGGGGTCGCCGCGCCGGTGTAGTGGACCACGGTGTCGAAGTGGCCGAGGACGCCGAGCGCGTCGGGCGCGCCCTGGGTGGCGACGTCCCATACGGCGGCCCGCCGGCCGCTCGCCCCGAGCGCGTCCACGTACGTCTGCGTCTGCGTGGCCTTCGCGCCCTCCTCGGCGACGACGAGGACGTCCGCGCGGGGGCGTTCGGCGATCGTGTACGTGAAGTGCTCGCTGGAGACCTTCTTGCCCTGACGCGTCTCGCCGGTGAACCAGACCTCGACCTTGTCGCCCGGGACACCGTCCTTGACCTTGGCCCGGTACTCGTCGAAGTAGAGGTTGTCCTCACCGCCGTACGTCTCGCCGCCCTGCCACGGCTTGAGCGCCATGTCATGGGTGCGTCCGCCGTTGACGCGGTACTTCAGCTCCTTGTCGCGCACCGCCTTGCGGACGACGACCGAGACCTCCTGGTCGGCGCCGCGCGAGTACGAGGTGGTGAAGGGGGCCGGGGTGAAGTCGGCGGCGTCCAGGCCGACCGCGGAGGACGGCCGGTCGGGGTGGGCGGCGGTCTCGGCGACGGAGAGCGCGAAGGGGATGTTCTTGGCGAACTCCTGCTGGATCAGCTTCTCGTCGTCCGGGAAGTTGAAGCCCGACTGGCAGTCGCGCGCGTTCCACTGGTCGTCGGGGTCCACGCCGGAGGCGGTCTGGCAGGTCGACATCTCGGGGGTGAACATCGCCATGCCGTTGACGTTGGCCGCGTGGCCGTCCGCCTCGCCGTTGGTGGTGTACAGCTCCGAGGAGACCTGCGGGTGGTAGCCGGGGATCGCGGAGTTGTCCGGCGTGCCGGCGAGCGCCTTGTACAGGACGTCGTCCGGGGTGTTCGTGGCCACCTGCCAGCCGACACCGTAGAGGAGGAGTTCGGCGGCGGAGTGGTAGTTGATGCCGTACGCGAAGCCGATCCGCTTCTGGAAGGCGTCCAGCGCCTTGGTCTCGGGCTCGGAGGCCGGGCTCGCGCCGCGGTAGGTCTCGCTGGTGGGGTTGGGGGACGAGCCCTCGTCGTCGTAGCCCCACTTGTAGGCGAAGTTGCGGTTGAGGTCGACGCCGTCACCGGTGCTGATGACACCGTCGCCGTTGACGTCGCGCAGGTTCTTGCGCCACAGGCGGTTGGCGGGGTCCTGGAACGTGTAGTCGTAGCCGTCGGGGTTGGCCGACAGGACGAACCACAGTTCGGTGGAGTCGACGATCTTCTTGATCCGCCGGTCCTTCGCGTAGTTGTCCAGATAGTGGTGCATCAGCCGCCGGGTCATCTCCGGGGTGATCCACTCGCGCGCATGCTGGTTGGACATGTAGAGGACGGCGGGCTTGGAGCCGTCCTTCGACTTCTCGGCGTTCTTGGTGAGCTTGAGCGCCAGGATGTCCTGGCCCCTGACCGTCTTGCCGATGGAGACGACCTTGGTGAGGCCGGGGTTCTGCTGGGCGGTGCGGAGGATCTCCTCCTGGAGGCCGCCGCTGCCGCTGTAGGGGCGGAAGACGCCGTCGGCCGCGGCCTCGACGCGTTCCGCGGTCCGGGTGGAGAGGGTGTGCTCGGTGAGGTCGACGCCCTTCTTCTCCAGCGACTTGGCCTGCCGGTCGGTGAGGTAGACCTCCACGGTGGCCGTTCCCTTGGCGGGAACCTGCTCACCGAGCTCGTGGCCGTCCTGGCCGACGGCCAGCAGCAGGGGCACCTGCTCCTGGGTGACGTCGGCGCGGAAGACCTTCACCTCGTCCGCTTCCGGGGTTCCCGGATCCGCGGGTCGTGCCTGGGCGATGGGTGCGAAGCTCACTCCGCCGATCAGGAGCGCGCCGACAGCGAGGATCGATCTCGCTCTTCGTCTCATGAACCCCCCTAGCGTGGGTCCGCCACAGCAGCGAACAGATGCCAGGCTCATGACACCTCAAGATCGAGTCAAGAGCGCGGTAAAGACACGCCGAAGCCGGTGCCGGTCACCCAAGTGGATGCCGGTACCGGCTGTCTGACGGTCCGTGTGCGGGAGCCCGTGCGTGCGCGGGCGGCCGGTGCCGTGCGGAAGCTGCCGGTCCGGCTGAGGTCAGCCGACGAGGTTGTCGGCGAGCTCCTCGCCGAGGTTGGCCTCCGTGCCGGGGATGCCGAGGTCCGAGGCCCGCTTGTCGGCCATGGCCAGCAGGCGGCGGATGCGGCCGGCGACCGCGTCCTTGGTCAGCGGCGGGTCGGCGAGGGCGCCCAGCTCCTCCAGCGAGGCCTGCTTGTGCTCCATGCGCAGCCGGCCGGCCGCGGCGAGGTGCTCGGGCACGTCGTCGGCGAGGATCTCCAGGGCCCGCTGGACCCGGGCGCCGGCGGCGACGGCCGCGCGGGCCGAACGGCGCAGGTTGGCGTCGTCGAAGTTGGCGAGGCGGTTGGCGGTGGCCCGCACCTCGCGGCGCATCCGCCGCTCCTCCCAGGCCAGCACCGACTCGTGGGCGCCGAGCCGGGTGAGCAGCGCGCCGATGGCGTCTCCGTCGCGGACGACGACCCGGTCCACGCCGCGCACCTCACGGGCCTTGGCGGCGATCGACAGCCGGCGGGCGGCGCCGACCAGGGCGAGCGCGGCCTCGGGGCCCGGGCAGGTCACCTCGAGGGAGGAGGAGCGGCCGGGCTCGGTGAGCGAGCCGTGCGCCAGGAAGGCCCCGCGCCAGGCGGCCTCGGCGTCGCAGGTGGCCCCCGAGACCACCTGCGGCGGCAGGCCGCGGATCGGCCGGCCCCGGCCGTCCACCAGGCCGGTCTGCCGGGCCAGCTGGTCACCGCCCGCGACCACCCGTACGACGTAACGCGAGCCGCGGCGCAGCCCGCCCGGCGCCATCACGATCAGCTCGGAGCTGTGTCCGAAGATCTCCAGGATGTCCCGCTTGAGCCGCCGGGCCGCCATCGCGGTGTCCAGCTCCGCCTCGATCACGATGCGCCCGCTCACCAGGTGAAGGCCGCCGGCGAACCGCAGAACGGCGGAGACCTCCGCCTTTCTGCAGCAGGTCCGGGTGACGGGAAGCCGGGAGATCTCATCCTTCACCGCTGCCGTCATCGCCATGGGCCGATCCTTCCATGCATCCGAAAAATACGGTCGTACGCGGCGGCCAGCAGCTCCGGGTCGTGCCTCGGGGTCCCGTCGGTCCGGGCGACCGGAGCGAGTTCGACCGCGGCGCCGAACCGTTTCGCGGCGTCGGCGAGCGAGTCACGGTCGGGCACGGCGGCCTCGTCGGCCAGCACCACGTCCAGGGCGAGTTTAGGGGCGTGTCGTCCCAAAACCTCCAAATGACGCTGCGGGGAGAAGCCCTCGGTTTCTCCGGGCTGCGGGGCGAGGTTCAAGGAGAGCACCCGGCGCGCCTTCGTCTCGACCAGCGCGTCCAGCAGGTCGGGGACGAGCAGGTGCGGAATGACCGAGGAGAACCAGGAGCCGGGGCCGAGCACCACCCAGTCCGCGTCGAGGACGGCGTCGACCGCCTCGGGGACGGCGGGCGGGTCGTTCGGCACCAGGTGCACGGACTGCACCTCGCCCGGGGTGAGGGCGACGGTGGCCTGTCCCCGTACGGTGTCGACCTCCTCCGGCCGCTCCGGGTCGTGGCCCCTGACCAGGGCCTGGAGCTCCAGCGGGACGGCGGACATGGGCAGCACGCGCCCGTGCGCGCCGAGCAGCTTGCCGACCAGGTCGAGAGCCTGGACGTGGTCGCCGAGCTGCTCCCACAGGGCGACGATCAGCAGATTGCCGACCGCGTGTTCGTGCAGGTCGCCCTGGGACTGGAAGCGGTGCTGGATGACGCGGGCCCAGGTCTGGCCCCAGTCGTCGTCGCCGCACAGCGCGGCCAGCGCCTTGCGCAGGTCGCCGGGCGGCAGGACGCCCAGCTCGTCGCGGAGCCGCCCGCTGGAGCCGCCGTCGTCGGCCACGGTGACGACGGCGGTGAGGTCGCCGGTGATCCGGCGCAGTGCGGCGAGCGAGGCGGACAGGCCCATGCCGCCGCCGAGGGCGACGACCTTGGGCTGGGTGCCCCGGCGGCGCGGCTTGCCGCCGCGCGCCTGCTCGGGCCGGGCGGCGCGGGCGTCGGCGGGCCTGCCGCCGCGCCCCTCGGGCACCACCCGGCGCAGCCTGCTCAGCCGCGGAGTACGTCCTGTCATTCCCGTCCCATGTCCCGGTGGACGACCACCGTCTCCACGCCCTCGGCGGCGAGCCGGGCGGCGAGCTTCTCCGACATGGCCACGGACCGGTGCTTGCCGCCGGTGCAGCCGACGGCGACGGTCACATAGCGCTTGCCCTCACGACGGTAGCCCGCGGCGATCAGCTGGAGCAGCTCGGCATAGCGGTCGAGGAACTCCTTGGCCCCGGGCTGGTTGAGGACGTACGACGACACCTCCTCGTTCAGGCCGGTGAACGGGCGCAGCTCCGGGACCCAGTGCGGGTTGGGCAGGAAGCGCATGTCCACGACCAGGTCGGCGTCGACCGGCAGGCCGTACTTGAAGCCGAACGACATGACGGTGGCCCGCAGCTCGGGCTCCTCCTCGCCGGCGAACTGGGCGTCCATCTTGGCGCGCAGCTCGTGCACGTTGAGGCTGGAGGTGTCGATCACCAGGTCCGCGTCGCCGCGCAGCTCGCGCAGCAGCTGCCGCTCGGCGGCGATGCCGTCGACGATGCGGCCGTCGCCCTGGAGGGGGTGCGGGCGGCGCACCGACTCGAAGCGGCGCACCAGTGCCTCTTCGGAGGACTCCAGGAAGACGATCCGCCGGGTGACGCCGCGGGCGTCGAGGTCGGCGAGGGACTCGCGCAGGTTGTCGAAGAAGCGCCGGCCGCGGACGTCCACGACCACGGCGATCCGCGCCACGTTGCCCTGCGAGCGGGCGCCCAGCTCCACCATGGTGGGGATCAGCGCCGGCGGCAGGTTATCGACGACGAACCAGCCCAGGTCCTCCAGACACTTGGCGGCCGTCGAGCGGCCGGCCCCGGACATGCCGGAGATGATCACCAGCTCGGGGATGGCCGCCTCCTGTGCCCCGGCTGTTTCCTTGCCCGTACTCACCTGTGCTCCGTTGTCCTGGCGTCCGTCGGGCCGGGCCGTCTGCGGGCCCGCTTCCCTGCCGGCCGTGGCCTGGGTCTGTTCTCGTCCCGTGGCGGGCTGTGTCTCGTGCTCGGTCATCTCTCCTGCCCCCGTCGTTCGTCCGGGGTGCCCGCGGGCACGGGCTCCCCCGGGGCATCCTCCGTCGTCCCGGGTGCCCCGTCGTCGTCTTCCATGATCTCTCCGGTCGCCGTGTTGACGGCGGGCGCGGCCGGGGTCGCCCGGGCGAGGGCCACGGCGACCGTCTCGGCCGTCTTGCGGCCTATGCCGGGTACCTCGCAGATCTGGTCGATCGTCGCCGACCGGAGCTTCTTCACCGAACCGAAGTGCTTGATCAGCGCCTGCTTGCGGGTCTCCCCCAGTCCGGGCACGTCGTCCAGGGGGCTCGACCGGAAGCGCTTGGCGCGTTTGCTGCGCTGATAGGTGATCGCGAAACGGTGGGCCTCGTCGCGGACCCGCTGGAGCAGATACAGGCCCTCGCTGGTGCGGGGCAGCACGACCGGGTCGTCCTCGCGGGGCAGCCAGACCTCCTCCAGCCGCTTGGCGAGGCCGCACACGGCGATGTCGTCGATGCCGAGCTCGTCCAGGGCCCGCTGGGCCGCCGCGACCTGCGGCTGCCCGCCGTCGACGACGACGAGCTGGGGCGGGTAGGCGAAGCGCCTGGGACGGCCGTCCTCGTCCTTGAGCGGCTCCCCCTCCAGGACGTCGTCGCCGTCCGCCCACTCGCCGGTCCGCTCCTTCTCGGCCAGGTAGCGCCGGAAGCGGCGGGTGATCACCTCGTGCATGGAACGGACGTCGTCCTGTCCCTCGAAGCCCTTGATCTGGAACCGGCGGTATTCGCTCTTGCGGGCCAGTCCGTCCTCGAACACGACCATGGAGGCCACCACGTCGTCTCCCTGGAGGTGGGAGATGTCGTAGCACTCGATCCGCAGCGGGGCGCTGTCCAGGCCGAGGGCCTCGGCGATCTCCTCCAGGGCGCGCGAGCGCGTGGTCAGGTCGGAGGCGCGCTTGGTCTTGTGCAGCACGAGCGCCTGCTGGGCGTTGCGCTGGACGGTCTCCATGAGCGCCTTCTTGTCGCCGCGCTGCGGGATGCGCAGGGACACGCCCGAGCCGCGGCGGTCGGTGAGCCACTGCTGCACCGGCTCGACCGGGTCGGGCAGGGCCGGGACCAGGACCTCCTTGGGGACGGCGTCGCCCCGCTCCTCGCCGTAGAGCTGCTGGAGGGCGTGCTCGACGAGGGCGCCGGTGGTGATGTCCTCCACCTTGTCGGTGACCCAGCCGCGCTGCCCGCGCACGCGTCCGCCGCGCACGTGGAAGATCTGGACGGCCGCCTCCAGCTCGTCCTCGGCGACGGCGATCAGGTCGGCGTCGGTCGCGTCGGCGAGCACGACCGCGCTCTTCTCCATGGCCTTCTTCAGGGCCCCGATGTCGTCGCGCAGGCGGGCCGCCCGCTCGTACTCCATGTCCTCGGCCGCCTCGGCCATCTGCTTCTCCAGACGGCGCAGATAGGTGCCCGTGCGGCCGGCCATGAAGTCGCAGAACTCGTCGGCGAGGTCCCAGTGGTCGTCCGGGGAGATCCGGCCGACGCAGGGCGCCGAGCACTTGCCGATGTAGCCGAGCAGGCAGGGGCGGCCGGTGCGGGCGGCGTTCTTGAAGACGCCGGCCGAGCAGGTGCGCACCGGGAAGACGCGCAGCAGGAGGTCGACCGTGTCGCGGATCGCCCACGCGTGCCCGTACGGCCCGAAGTACCGCACGCCCTTCTTCTTGTGGCCGCGCATCACCTGCACGCGCGGGAACTCCTCGTTCATCGTCACCGCGAGGTAGGGGTAGCTCTTGTCGTCGCGGTACTTGACGTTGAACCGGGGGTCGTACTCCTTGATCCAGGAGTACTCCAGCTGCAGGGCCTCGACCTCCGTGGACACCACCGTCCACTCCACGGACGCGGCGGTGGTGACCATGCTGCGGGTGCGGGGGTGGAGGTTCGCCAGGTCCTGGAAGTAGTTCGCCAGGCGCTGGCGCAGGCTCTTCGCCTTTCCGACGTAGATCACCCGGCGGTGCTCGTCACGGAACCTGTACACCCCCGGGGAGTCCGGGATCTCTCCCGGCCTGGGGCGGTAGCTGGAGGGGTCGGCCATGTCTCACACCCTACTGGCGGGGACCGACAGTCCGGCGGGGCTGTGGACGACAGGCGCGGGCCCCTGTGGACAACCCGCGGCGGGGCCCCGCGGCGGGCCGTCCGGGGACCGTCCGGGTCCGGCCGGTCACGCGCGGTGGCCTCCCGGACGCGGGCCCGTGCGTTCTCGGCCAGGAGTGTGCCGTGGTCCGGCTTCGGGTGTTGTCGGGACTAGGTCAACACGCTTCAATGCGGGGGAACTCGGGGCCCTGGAGCGCGGCGTACGGATGTGAAGACCCTCCCCTGCGCCGCGACAGGGGGCGGGCCCCGCGGATCCGCGCCGAACGGTCCGACCAGCCGTTGTGAACATTGACAGAAGGGCCCCTGCATGCCGCACGCCACACAGCACGCGGACGCCGACATCGCGGACGTCGTCACCGCGGGCGCCGACACCGCGGAACTCGACTCGGTCCTGCGCGGCGGCCCGTTCCACGTCGCCCTGCGCGCCGCGATCGCCGCGCGCGGGCTGCCGCTGCAGCGCGTCCAGCACCATCTGTCGCGGCACGGGGTGACGGTGGGCGTCACGAGCCTGAGCTACTGGCAGCAGGGCGCCCGGCGTCCGCAGCGTCCGGAGTCCCTGCGGGCCGTGCGCGCCCTGGAGGAGATACTCCAGCTGCCGGAGGAGTCGCTGATACGCCTGCTCGCCGAGACCGACGAACCCGCGTCGGCGCACCGGCCCGCGGTGCGCTCCTACCGGGCCCGTGTCGAGGCCTCGGGCGTCCTCGACCGGCTGCTGGGCGAGCTCGGCCACCCGTCGGCGGACGACGGGCTGCTCACCCTCGGGCACCATGAACGGGTCCGGATCGGGGCCCGGCGCGAGCTGGCGGGGCGCGAGTCGCACCTCATCGTCCGCGCCCACCGGGACGGCGTCGACCGCTTCGTCGCCGTCCACCACGGCGACCCGGGGTGCGCTCCCGCGCGGATGGCCGTCCACGCGCTGGAGAACTGCCGTACGGGGCGCGTCCGGACCCACCACGACACCGGTGTACTGGTGACGGAGCTGCTCTTCGACACCCGCCTGCGGGCCGGGGACACCTATCTCTTCCGCTACGGCGTCGAGGACGGCACCGCGGGCGTGTCGCACGAGTACGTCCGCGCGTTCGGCGCGGCGGGCGGGCAGTACGCCCTCCAGGTGGGTTTCGACGCGTCGGCCCCGCCCGCGCGCTGCCGGCGGTTCACGCAGCACTCGGCGGCGGCGCCGCGCGGCGGCCGGCGGGAGCTGGCCATGAGCGGGCCGCACCACTCGGTGCACCTCGTGGAGGCGCGGGTGCGGCCGGGCATGCTGGGGATCGCGTGGGACTGGGAGTGAACGGGCGCCGCTGATCCGGGCCGGTCAGGCCCCGGGGGTCGCGACGATCCGGCCCTGCTGCACGTCGACGCGCAGTTCCGTGAGCGCCACGGTCGCCGGGGCGTGCAGCACCTCGCCGGTGCGGGCGTCGAACTCACTGCCGTGGCAGGGGCAGACCAGCTTGGTGCCCTCCAGCTTCTTGATGGGGCACCCCGCGTGCGTGCAGATCGTGCTGTAGGCCTTCAGCGAGCCGTCCTGCGCCCGGCTCACCACGACGTTCTGGTCCCGGTAGAGCTTGGCGGCGCCCTGGGCGACCTCGCCCTCCGCACCGAGGTCGACGGGCGCGGTCGGCTGCGCGGCCGCGCCGTCGTCCCCCGGTGAGCAGGCGGCCAGACCGAGCCCCGCGACGGGTGTGAGGGCCGCCGAGCGCAGGACGGTACGACGACTCGGGACGGGGCGGCCGGACATGGGGATCTCCACTGGTCGGGGGTGTGAGGGCGACGATATCCGGCGGCGCCCGGCGTCCGACCGGGTGGGTAGCCGGGTGGAGGACGCACCGCACTCACCGACGTAAACGATTGCGCAAGCGTTTACGCCCGCCCCGGGACGGGATACGCTCCCCGGCAGCACAACGGGGAGAGCACGGCAGGCGTACGACGGAAGGGGCGCTCCGGTGGCAACCATGGCCGACGTCGCGCGGTGCGCCGGGGTCTCCGTGGCGACGGTCTCGCACGTGCTCAACGACACCCGTCCCGTGCTGCCGCACACCCGCCAGGCGGTGCTGGACGCCATCGAGGAGCTCGGTTACACCCCGAACACCCTCGCCCGCTCCCTGGTGACCTCCCGGACCCGCTCTCTCGGGCTCGCGGTCTCGGCGATCAGCAATCCCTACTTCACGGAGATCCTCCAGGGCGTCGAGGCCGAGGCCCTGGAGCACGGCTACAGCCTGCTCATCGCCGACCCGCACGACGACCCCGGGCACGAACTCACGGTCGTACGGCTGCTGCACGAGCGGCGCGTGGACGGCATGATCGTCGCGCCCTCCGCCGATCCGGGCGCACTCGTCGCCTACCTGGCACGCCACCGGGTGCCCGCCGTGTTCCTCGACCGGGTCGTCGACACGCCGGAGAGCGGCGGACCTCGCTTCGACCAGGTGTGCGCGGAGAGCGCCGAGCCCACCACCGGGCTGGTCGGCCATCTCGCCGGGCTCGGTCACCGGCGGATCGGCCTGGTCGCGGGCCGGCCGGGGTTCAGCACGACGCGCGAGCGGATCACCGGGTACCGGGACGGCCTCACCGCCGCCGGACTGCCCCACGACGAGCGGCTGGTGGTGCACGGCGACTCCGACGCGGCCGGCGGCGAACGGGCCACGGCGGCCCTGCTGTCCCTCGCGGAGCCGCCCACCGCGCTGGTCACGGCCAACAACGCGATGACCATCGGCGCGCTGCGCGCCCTGCGGGACCGCGGTCTGTCCGTGCCCGGCGATCTCGCGCTGTGCTGCTTCGACGACTTCGCCTGGGCGGACCTGTTCGCACCGCGCCTGACCGCCGTCGCGCAGCCCAGCAGGGACATCGGTGCCCGGGCCGTCCGGCTGCTGCTGGAGCGGCTCGCCGCACCGGGCCGGCCGGCGAGAACCGTGCGGCTGCCCTGTGCCTTCGTCCACCGCACCTCCTGCGGCTGCCCCGAGCAGCCCCGGCACGTCCCCGAACCGGACCACGAAAGGACCCTCCCGTGATCGTCGTCGCCGGTGAGGCACTGATCGACCTGGTACCGCAGGGCACGGGTGCCCTCGCGACGCTGCGCCCGGCGCTCGGCGGCGGCCCGTACAACACCGCCGTCGCGCTGGGCCGCCTCGGCTCCCCCGCCGCCTTCTGCTCCCGGGTGTCGTACGACGCCTTCGGCGAGGCGCTGCTGGACCGGCTGCGCGAGACCGGCGTGGACGTGTCGCCGGTACAGCGCGGGGCCGAGCCGACGACGCTCGCCGTGGCCACCGTCGGCGCGGACGGCTCGGCCGCGTACACCTTCTACGTGGAGGGCACCGCGGACCGGCTGTTCACGGTGCCGTCCGCGCTGCCGCCGGGCACCCGGGCGGTGTCCTTCGGCACCTGTTCGCTGGTGCTGGAGCCGGGGGCGAGCGCGTACGAGGAACTGCTGCGCGAGACGGCGGCGCGGGGCGTGTTCACGGCGCTCGACCCGAACATCCGGGCGGGGCTGATCCCGGACCCGGACGCCTACCGGGCCCGGTTCAAGAGCTGGCTGCCGTCGGTGTCGCTGCTGAAGCTGTCCGCGGAGGACGCCGAGTGGCTCGGCGGCACCCCCCGGGAGTGGCTGGCGGCCGGTCCGGCGGCGGTGGTGATCACCCGCGGCGGTGACGGGCTGACGGCGTTCACCCGTGACGGGGGCGAGTACGCGGTGCCGGGCGAGCGGGTCGAGGTGGTGGACACCATCGGTGCCGGCGACACGGTGAACGCGGCGCTGCTGCACGGCCTCGCGGTGCGGGACGCGCTCGACGAGCACGCGGTGGCCGCGCTGGGGCCCGACGGCTGGGCCGGCCTGCTCGGCTTCGCCGCCCGCGCCGCGGCGGTCACCTGTTCGCGCGCGGGCGCGGAGCCTCCGTACGCCCGCGAGGTGGCTCTCTGACGGTCCGCCGGTCTCAGCCGGCCGGCCGTACGGCCCGCAGGGCGCCGGGGCGGCGGCCGTCGAGGAGGTCCAGGGCGGCGGCCGTGGCGTCGTCCGCCGGCAGGTGCACGACGATCCACTGACCGTCCTCGGGGAGCGCGAGCGTCTCGTGCAGCAGGTTCAGCGGGCCGGCCTCCGGGTGCCGGACGTGCTGGGTGCCGACGCGTCGCGGGGTCAGGGCGAGGTCGGCGAACCGGTCGGTGAACTCCGCGCCCGCCGTCACCGTCAGCTCGTCGGCCAGCTCGGCGACGTAGGGATCCCGCAACGGGGCGTTGTGCCGGAGCCGGGCGACCAGGTCGTCGGCGACGCGGTCCCACTCGGGGTAGGCGTCGCGGGCGCGCTCGTCGGTGAACAGGTGGCGCAGCAGGTTGGGCTGCTCGGCGTCGAGCAGGCCGAGCGGGCCGGTGAGCCGGGCGTAGCCGGCGGTGTGGGCGAGGACGTCGCCGATCCAGTTCAGCACGGCGGCGGGGGCGGGTTCCAGCCGGTCCAGGACGGCACGCACGGTGGGCCGCGCCTCACGACCGAGCGGCGGGGCAGCGGCGCACAGGAGCGGGTCGCCGCCGTCGGCCTCCTTGGTCAGCCGGCGCAGCACCATGCGGTTGCTCAGGGACAGGTTCAGCGCGTCGGCGAGGGCGCCGAGCACCTGGGCGGACGGGTGGCGATCGCGCCCCTGTTCCAGCCGGGTGAGGTACTCCACGCTGACGCCGGCGAGCGTCGCCAGTTCGGCGCGGCGCAGGCCGGGCGTGCGGCGGCGGGGGCCGGCGGGCAGCCCCACCTCGGCGGGGCCGACGGACTCGCGCCAGCTGCGCAGGAACGTGCCCAACTCGTTGTCGCTCACCTGTGGAACGTACCAACCCGTGCGGGCGTGAGGGTGGCCCTGCGACTACCACGCTCACGCCGGTCTCCCTTCCGGGGCGCGGGGCCCGCAGGGTGGTCGGCATGACGAACGACATCGCCACCACTGCCCTGCCGATCGCGCCCGGCCAGTGGGCTCTCGACCCCTTTCACTCCGCCGTGAGCTTCACCGTCCGCCATCTCGGCATCGCCAAGGTGCGGGGGCGTTTCAACGGTGTGGAGGCCGACCTCGTCGTCGGGGAGACAGCCGGCGACGTCCGGGTGACCGCGACGATCGACCTGGCCTCCGTCGACACCGGGAACGCCGACCGGGACGCGCACGTGCGCTCTGCCGATCTGCTCGACGTGGAGAAGCGTCCGACGATGACCTACCGCTCGACCCGGGTGTCGGGCGAGGGCGAGGACTGGGTCATGGAGGGCGAGCTGACGATCGGCGAGGTGACCCGGCCGGTGACGCTCGCCGTGGAGTTCGGCGGGCTGGTGGACGTGCCCATGGACGGCAGCCGGCACGCCGGGTTCGAGGCGACGGGTGAGATCCGGCGCAGCGAGTTCGGGCTGGACTTCGCTCCGGGACTGCTCGGGGAGGTGGTGAAGATCCAGCTCGACATGCAGTTCGTGGAGCCGGCGGGCGTCTGAGCGCCGGATGCGCGGACGCGCCGTGTCCCACGGGTTCTTCCGTGGGACACGGCGCGTCCGTGTGCCGGCGGGCGGTCAGGCCTTGCTCGCCCGCGTCGTCTTCTTCGCGGCCGGCTTGGTGGTCCTGGCCGTCTTCGCCGCGCTCTTCGTCGCGGTCTTCGCCGTGGTGGCACCGACCTTCTTGGTGGCCGTCTTCCTGGTCGTGGCCTTGGCCGCCACCGTCTTCGCCGCCTTGCGCGTGGCCTGCGCCGGGATCGCGTCGCTGACCCGGTCGGCGTCGAGGATGTCCCTGAGGAACTTGCCGGTGTGGCTGGTCGGGACGCCGGCGATCTGCTCCGGTGTGCCTTCGGCGACCACCAGGCCACCGCCGGCGCCGCCCTCGGGACCCATGTCGACGACCCAGTCCGCCGTCTTGATCACGTCGAGGTTGTGCTCGATGACGATGACCGTGTTGCCCTTGTCGACCAGACCGGACAGAACGGTGAGCAGCTTGCTGATGTCCTCGAAGTGCAGACCGGTGGTCGGCTCGTCCAGGACGTAGACCGTGCGGCCGGTGGAGCGGCGCTGCAGCTCGCTGGCGAGCTTCACGCGCTGCGCCTCACCGCCGGACAGGGTGGTCGCGGACTGGCCGAGCCGGACGTAGCCGAGGCCGACGTCCTTGAGTGTCTTCATGTGCCGGGCGATCGCGGGGACCGCCTCGAAGAAGTCGGTCGCCTCCTCGATCGGCATGTTCAGCACGTCGGCGATGGACTTGCCCTTGTAGTGGACCTCCAGGGTCTCCCGGTTGTACCGGGCACCGTGGCAGACCTCGCACGGGACGTAGACGTCCGGGAGGAAGTTCATCTCGATCTTGATCGTGCCGTCGCCCGCGCAGTTCTCGCAGCGGCCGCCCTTGACGTTGAAGGAGAACCGGCCGGGCAGGTAGCCGCGCACCTTCGCCTCGGTCGTCTCGGCGAACAGCTTGCGGATGTGGTCGAAGACGCCCGTGTACGTCGCCGGGTTGGACCGCGGGGTGCGGCCGATGGGCGACTGGTCGACGTGGACGACCTTGTCGACGAGGTCGTCGCCGTCCACGCGCGTGTGCCGTCCGGGCACGCTGCGGGCACCGTTCAGTTCCCGCGCGAGGTGGGTGTACAGGATGTCGTTGACCAGCGTCGACTTGCCGGAGCCGGAGACGCCGGTCACCGCGGTGAAGACGCCCAGCGGGAAGGACACGTCGATGTCCTGCAGGTTGTTCTCGCGGGCACCGTGCACGGTGAGCCGGCGGGACGGGTCCTGCGGGCGGCGCACGTCGGGCAGCGGGATGGCCTTCTTGCCCGACAGGTACAGGCCGGTCTGCGACTCGGCGTTGTCGAGCAGCTCCTTGACGGAGCCGCTGTGCACCACCTTGCCGCCGTGCTCACCGGCGCCGGGGCCGATGTCGACGATCCAGTCGGCGACCTTGATGGTGTCCTCGTCGTGCTCGACGACGATGAGCGTGTTGCCCATGTCGCGGAGCCGGACGAGGGTCTCGATCAGCCGGTGGTTGTCGCGCTGGTGCAGGCCGATGGACGGCTCGTCGAGGACGTACAGCACGCCGACGAGTCCGGAGCCGATCTGGGTGGCCAGGCGGATGCGCTGGGCCTCGCCGCCGGAGAGGGTGCCGGCCGCGCGGTTCAGCGAGAGGTAGTCCAGGCCGACGTCGACCAGGAAGCGCAGCCGCTCGTTGACCTCCTTCAGCACGCGCTCGGCGATCTTCTTGTCCCGGGCGCTGAGCTTCAGCTCGCCCAGGAAGTCGGCGCAGTCGCTGATGGACATCGCCGAGACCTCGGCGATCGACTTGCCCATCACGGTGACCGCGAGGACGAGCGGCTTCAGGCGGGTGCCCTCACAGGTGGGGCAGGGCACCTCGCGCATGTAGCCCTCGAAGCGCTCGCGGCTGGCATCGCTCTCGGACTCGCTGTGCCGGCGCTTGACGAAGGGAACGGCGCCCTCGAAGGCCGTGGTGTAGCGACGCTCGCGCCCGTACCGGTTGCGGTAGCGGACCTCGACCTGCGTCTTGTGCCCGTACAGCAGGGCCTTGCGGGCGCGCAGCGGCAGCCCCGCGAACGGGATGTCCGTACGGAAGCCCAGCGCGTCCGCGAGGGCGCCGATCAGGCGGGCGAAGTAGTCCTTGGTGTGCCCGTGCGACCAGGGGTGGATGGCGCCCTCGTCCAGGGACTTGTCCGGGTCCGGGACGATCAGCTCCGGGTCGACCTCCATGCGCGTGCCGATGCCCGAGCAGTCGGGGCAGGCGCCGAAGGGCGAGTTGAAGGAGAAGGAGCGCGGCTCCAGCTCCTCGAAGGACAGGTCGTCGTAAGGGCAGTACAGGTGCTCCGAGTACATGCGCTCGCGCTCGGGGTCGTCCTCGGGGAGGTCGACGAAGTCGAGCACGACCATGCCGCCGGACAGGCCGAGCGCGGTCTCGACGGAGTCGGTGAGGCGGCGCTTGGCGGAGTCCTTCACGGTGAGGCGGTCGACGACCACCTCGATGGTGTGCTTCTCCTGCTTCTTCAGCGTGGGCGGCTGGGAGAGCTGGACGGTCTCGCCGTCCACCCGCGCGCGGGAGTAGCCCTTGGTCTGCAGGTCGGCGAAGAGGTCGACGAACTCGCCCTTGCGCTCGCGCACCAGCGGCGACAGCACCTGGAAGCGGCTGCCCTCCGGCAGCTCCAGCACCTTGTCGACGATGGCCTGCGGTGACTGGCGCGAGATCGGCCGGCCGCACTCGGGACAGTGCGGCTTGCCGATGCGGGCGAAGAGCAGGCGCAGGTAGTCGTAGACCTCGGTGATGGTGCCGACCGTGGAGCGCGGGTTGCGCGAGGTCGACTTCTGGTCGATGGAGACCGCCGGTGAGAGGCCCTCGATGAAGTCGACGTCCGGCTTGTCCATCTGGCCGAGGAACTGCCGGGCGTACGAGGAGAGCGACTCCACGTAGCGCCGCTGGCCCTCGGCGAAGATCGTGTCGAAGGCCAGGGAGGACTTGCCCGACCCGGACAGGCCCGTGAAGACGATGAGCGAGTCACGAGGCAGGTCGAGCGAGACGTTCTTCAGATTGTGCTCGCGCGCGCCACGGACGATGAGACGGTCGGCCACGCCGGTCCGCACCTTTCTTGAGAGAAGTGACAGGGGCGGGGCCCCCGTCTTTCTCAGACTAGGGGGAGCCACTGACAACGCCGGTCGGATTCACCGGTTGTCAACAAACCCCGACTCCCCAGCATGCCCGACGCCACTCCCGACCATATAGCACGTGCATTCGATTTACGGGCGTCGTCCGCCTCCTTCACCCGAAGGTGTGGTGCGGACTAGGGTCGGCGGCATGATTGATCACGCGCGTGACCTGGCGTCTGTACGCGACGCCACCGAGCGACTGCTGACCGCGGTCGGCAAACTGGACAACGCGGGCGTGACGGACCAGTCACGGCTTCCCGGCTGGACCCGCGGCCATGTCCTCGCGCACCTCGCCCGCAACGCGGACGCCCTCGTGAACGTTCTCGAGGGCCGCCCCATGTACCTCTCCGCCGAGGCCAGGGACGCCGACATCGAGCGGGACGCCCCGCGTCCCCTGGAGGCGCAGCTCACGGACGTGCGCGAGAGCGCGGCCCGCTTCCAGGAGGTGGGCGCCGTCCCCGCCGACTGGTCACGTACGGTCACGCTGCGCAACGGGATCACCGACTCGGCGTCCCGGGTGCCCTTCCGGCGCTGGGCCGAGGTGGAGCTGCACCACGTGGACCTCGGGATCGGCTACGAGCTGGAGGACCTCCCGCAGGAGTTCACCGAGCGGGAGACCGCGTTCCTGGCGGCCCGTTTCACCGGGCACCCGGACGTGCCGCCCACGCACCTCACGGACGGCACGCGCGCGTGGCGCACCGGCCGCGAGGAGGGCGGACGGGAGATCACCGTCACCGGTGCCCCCGCCGACCTGCTGGGCTGGCTCGCCGGACGGCGCGCGGGGTCCGCGCTGACCGTGGACGGGGGCACGCTGCCCGCGCTGCCGCCGCTGTAGCCGGGGGAGGCGGTTGCGGACCGCCTCCCGGCGCTAGGCTGGCCGTCATGACCTACAGCGGAGAGGTGCGGGTCGGCGGCCCCGCCCAGGTGCACGAGCTCAAGGACCTGATGATCACCAAGGTCGCGGTCGGCCCGATGAACAACAACGCCTATCTGCTGCGCTGCCGGGCCACCGACGAGCAGGTGCTGATCGACGCCGCGAACGACGCGCACACGCTGCTCGGCACGATCGGTGACGACGGCATCGCCTCCGTCGTCACCACCCACCGGCACGGCGACCACTGGCAGGCGCTCGCCGAGGTCGTCGCGGCCACCGGCGCCCGTACCTACGCCGGCCGGCACGACGCCGAGGGCATCCCCGTGCCCACCGACGTGCCGGTCGACGACGGCGACACCATCCGGGTGGGGCAGGTGGAACTCACCGCGCGCCACCTGGTCGGGCACACACCGGGCTCGATCGTCCTCGTCTACGACGACCCGCACGGGCATCCGCACGTGTTCACCGGGGACTGCCTCTTCCCCGGCGGTGTGGGCAACACCTTCAAGGACCCGAAGGCGTTCGCGAGCCTGATCCACGATGTGGAGACCAAGGTCTTCGACGTCCTCCCGGACGAGACGTGGGTCTACCCGGGACACGGCAACGACACCACGCTGGGCGCGGAACGCCCGCACCTGCCGGAGTGGCACGCGCGCGGGTGGTGAGCCCCCGTACGCGCCCCGTGTGATCCGTTCACCGGCGGCGGCCGTCCCCGCGCGCTGTCGGCGCGCGGGGGCGGTGCGGTCGACTGGTGGCGGCCCCGCCCAGGACGACGGCTCCTGGGCGGCGCGGGCCGCCGGTCTTCTCCTCCCGCCCTCGGCCGGCGGCCCCGGCCCCTCAGGTGTCGGCCCGTCCCGTCCCCGCCAGCGCCGCGACCCGCTCCACGCCGAACGCGTACCCCTGCACACCGCATCCCGCGATGACCCCGTCGGCGCGCTGCGAGACGTAGGAGTGGTGCCGGAACGACTCCCGCTGGTGGATGTTGGAGATGTGGACCTCCACCACCGGCAGCCCGTCACAGGTGTTGAGCGCGTCCAGGATCGCGACGGACGTGTGCGAGTAGGCGGCGGGGTTGATCACGATTCCGCAGTGGTTCAGCCGTGCCTCGTGGATCCAGTCGACCAGTTCGCCCTCGTGGTTGGACTGGCGGAAGTCCACCGTGCCGCCGTGTGCCGCGGCGGCCTTGACGCACAGGGCCTCGACGTCGGCGAGCGTGTCGGAGCCGTAGATCTCCGGCTGGCGCTGGCCGAGCAGGTTCAGGTTGGGCCCGTTGAGGATCATGATCGGGGCGTTGGCCAGGGTGCGGGGCACGGTTTCCTCCGGTCCGTTCGAGGTGCGGCGGTCCTTGGCCGACCGGCGCTCGCCCCGGTCTATCACGGTGCGCCGGCGACTCGGCCGCCCGTATCCTCCGCGCATGCCGATGATCGTCTATCCGCCCAAGCCCTCGCCCGGAGACCGCGTCGCGGTCATATCTCCCGCGTCGGGACTGCCCGGACTGTCGTCGACGGGCCCGCCCGGCGGATCGTCGTCACCTACTGATCCACCCACCGGTTCACGCGCCGGGGCTCCTCACCGGCTAGGGGTTGATCGCGAGTTCCAGGTACGCCGCGAACAGCACCAGGTGGACGCCGCCCTGCAGGGGTGTGGCACGCCCCGGTACGACCGTCAGGGAGGCCACCACCACGGTCAGCGCGAGCAGCACCATGTGGGTGGGGCCGAGGCCCAGGACCAGCGGCCCGGAGAGCCAGACGGAGGCCAGGGCGACGGCCGGGATGGTCAGTCCGATGCTCGCCATCGCGGAACCGAGCGCGAGATTCAGGCTGGTCTGCACCCGGTCGCGGCGGGCGGTGCGCACGGCGGCGATGGTCTCGGGGAGGAGGACCAGCAGGGCGATGATCACGCCGACGACGGCGTGATGGAGTCCCGCGGCTTCCACCCCGTCCTCGATGGTGGGTGACACCCCTTTCGCCAGCCCGACGACGCCGATCAGAGCCAGGGCCAACAGGCCCAGGCTGATCAGTGCGGTGCGGGCCGACGGCGCGTTCGCGTGGTCCTCCACGGTGATCACCTCGCCCTGCCGGGTGATCGGGAGGAAGTAGTCGCGGTGCCGCACGGTCAGGGTCGTGATGAACAGCCCGTAGAGGATCAGTGAGGACAGCGCCGCGAAGGTCAGCTGGACGGTGGAGAACTCCGGGCCCTGCGCGCTGGTCGTGAACGTCGGCAGCACCAGGCTGAGCGTGGCCAGGGTCGCCACCGTGGCGAGGGCCGCGCCGGTGCCCTCGGGGTTGAACACGGCCGTGCCGTGGCGCAGGGAGGCGACGAGCAGGCTGAGCCCGACGACACCGTTACAGGTGATCATCACGGCCGCGAAGACGGTGTCCCGGGCGAGGGTCGCGCTCTTGTCGCCGCCGTCCACCATCAGGGTCACGATGAGGGCGACCTCGATGACGGTGACGGCGATGGCGAGCACGAGGGAGCCGAAGGGCTCACCGACCCGGTGGGCGACCACCTCGGCGTGGTGCACGGCCGCCAGGACGGACAGCGCGAGCACGACGGTCAGCAGCGCCACGACCGCACCGGGCAGGTGGCGTCCCCAGGTGAGGCCCAGCAGCACGACCGCGACCACGGGCGTGACGGTCGTCCACTGCGCGAGGAGCGCCCTGGGCCGAGTGATCATGCAGCGATCGTCGCAGAGGCGAACGGACCCCGCACTCCCGGTCACACGGACGGGGAACACCGTCGGCCGGGCCCGGCGCTCAGGGCTCCCTCTCCCGGCCGGCGCCGCGGCGCCGGGGGGGGGGGGGGGGGGGGGGGGGGGGGGGGGCCGCCCCCCGGGGGGGGGGGGGGGCGGCGGACTTGTTGCCGAAGAGGCCCATGACGTT
>NZ_JBIWKU010000001.1:35976-588367 GCF_044765825.1 Streptomyces flaveolus
GCCCCCGCCCCCCCCGGCCCCCGGGCGGGGACCCGCGGCCGGGGGGGGCGGGGGGCCGGGGCCCCCCCCCCCGCCGCGGGCCCCCGCGCGGGGGGGGGGGGGGGGCGCGCCCCCCCCCCCCGCTCCCGGTGGTGGCCTGCGCGCCCGACGGGCGGGCGTACACGGGTCAGGCGTCTATGTCGTGCTTCGACGCGTCCTGGGCAGCCGTCGCCTCCGCCTGCTTCCGGGAGGCCCGGAGGCTGGTGATCGTGGTGACGATCAGGACCGAGCAGATCACGCCGAGCGAGACCGGAATGCTGATCTCGGGGACGTGGACCCCGGACTCGTGCAGGGCGTGCAGCACCAGCTTCACGCCGATGAAGCCCAGGATGATCGACAGGCCGTACGAGAGGTGGACCAGCTTCCTCAGCAGTCCGCCGATGAGGAAGTACAGCTGCCGCAGACCCATCAGGGCGAACGCGTTGGCCGTGAACACGATGTACGGGTCCTGGGTCAGGCCGAAGATCGCCGGGATGGAGTCGAGCGCGAAGAGGACGTCGGTGGTGCCGATCGCGAGCATCACGACCAGCATCGGGGTCATGACGCGCTTGCCGTTCTCCTCGATCCACAGCTTGGTGCCGTGGTACCGGTCGGCGACACCGAACCGGCGCTCGGCGGCCTTGAGCAGCTTGTTCTCCTCGAACTCCTCGTCCTCCTCGTCGGCCCGGGCCTCCTGGATGAGCTTCCAGGCGGTCCAGATCAGGAAGGCACCGAAGAGGTAGAACACCCACGAGAAGCTGGCGAGGATCGCGGCACCGGCGGCGATGAAGATGGCCCTGAGGACCAGGGCGATGAGAACACCGACGAGGAGCACTCGCTGCTGGTACTGCGAGGGCACCGCGAACTTCGCCATGATCAGGACGAAGACGAAGAGGTTGTCGACGCTCAGGGACTTCTCGGTGATGAAGCCCGCGAAGAACTCGCCGGCGGGCTGGCCACCGCCGAAGACGAGGAGCCCGAGTCCGAAGAGACCCGCCAGCGCGATCCAGACGACCGTCCAGATCCCGGCTTCCTTGATCGACACGTCGTGCGGCTTGCGGCCGATGAAGAAATCGACCGCGATGAGGGCGGCGAGGCCCACGATGGTCAGGACCCACAGGGTCATGGAAACTTCCACTTACGCCTCCGGCAGTACGTCACACGGCAGATGTCAGCGTCGTCGCTGCCGGAGGTCTCTTCCACCCCGGACATCCGGTGCGCGAAGCGCGTCCGGAGCCCACGGGCCGACGCCCCGGGATCTGGCCTGATCCGTATTGACGGGTACGCCGCAGTTGGCAGGGAGTACTCCCCTCCGTACGAAAAACAGTACCCCAATCACCAAGGAACGGTAAAGAGGAGGGTAAAGGAGAAGCCAAAACGCCAGGTCAGCATGGCTTTACAAGGACTTGGTGCGCGCTGCGGCTCACCGGTTCCACGAGTGACGGGCCGCGGCGACCATGGTCAGCACCTGCTGGAGCACCTGGCTGCCGGGCGGCACGAGCGAGGGCTCGTAGGTCCACGCGTGGCCGACCCAAGGGTCGGCCAGATGGTCGTCGGCCACCGGGGTCAGGCGCAGCAGCGAACGCCACAGCGGGTCGAGCAGTGGTCCGTACGCCGCGGACTCCTCGCGGTCGGCGACCAGCATCAGGTGCACACCGACGGCCGGGCCCTCGTCCGCGAGGTAGCGCAGCTGGTTCACCGCCCGGTCGTCGAAGCCGTGCGGGAAGTCGTTGACGATCAGGAGCTGCTGGGACGTGTCGAGACCGGGCGGCAGCGCGTCGGCGGCGCCTCCGCGCAGCGCCATCTGCACCAGGTCGACGCGCTGGGTGAGCCGGGCGAGCACGTCGGCCGTCCCCGCCGCGCCCAGGGCCGGCGGGGCGGCGAGCACTCCGGTCCGCACCAGCGGCGCCAGGGCCGGCGTCCCCGCTCCGGCCGGGTCGATGACGTGGACGGTGAACTCGCCCGCCGGGTAGACGGCGAGCAGCCGGGCCGCGTGCGCGACCGCCGTCTCCAGCGCCAGGCGTCCCCTCTCGTGGGAGTCGGCGAACGAACCGTCGAGCGAGCCGCAACGCCCGCTGTCGATCCACAGGCCGCGCTCCAGCGGCAGCCGGACGAGCATCGGTATGCGTATGCGGTCGGCCTCGGGCAGACGGAGGTCGCCCAGGCGCACCGCCATGGGGATCTCCATGGGCACGCGATAGGCGTGCCAGACGGGGTTGTCCCAGCGCGCGTAGGCCGCCGGCAGGGCGGGCTCGACGACCGCCGACTCCGCGGCGAGCTGGGCGAGGTCCCGGTCGAGGGCTTCCCTGGCCTGGGCCACGAGCTGAGCGTGCCGGGCGCGGGCGGCCTCGCGCGCGGCGTCGCCCTGCCCGCCGATCCGGCTGCGCGGGTCGGACAGGGCCTGGTCGATCTCCTTCTCCATGCGCGACTCGGCGAAGTCGACGGCGCTGCGGTACGCGGCCGCGGTGCGGGCCAGGTCCTCGAACATGCCCCACACCTGGTTGTACAGCCGCTCGTCCATCGACCAGCCGGTGGCGTCGCCCGCGACGGGCTGTGCGGGCTGACCGGGTGCGGCCGGGGGCGCGGTCGGCGCGGGCGCGGGCGGAGCCGCGTGCTGCCGGCGCGGGTGGCTGTAGTCGATCGGGCCGCCGGGCGTCTGCGGGCCGCCGGCGCCCTGGGGGTCGTACGGGGACGCCGCCGGTACGGGGCCGGGCGTGCCCTGGGGCGCGCCCGCTCCGTGGTCCGGGCCGAGCGCCGGGGCGGCGGTCTGCCGGGTACGGTCACCGTCCGCCGCATGCGGCGAGGGCGCCGGCACCGAGCGGGCCAGGCCGCCGGCCACCGCCTCCTGGACCGTGCCGGCGAGCCGGTGGGCCTGCGGCAGGCCCTGGTCGGCGAGGAGTTCGGCGAGACCGCCCGCGTAGCCCTGGCCGACGGCCCGCACCTTCCAGGCGCCCTGCCGGCGGTAGAGCTCCAGCGCGACGACGGCCGACTCGGCCTCCAGGCCGGTGATCGTGTAACTGGCGATCTCGGTGCCGTCGAGGCCGGTGACGGCGACGAAGGGAGCGGCGACGGCGCCGAAGCGGAACGGGCCCGCCGCGTCGGCCGCGGCCAGGGCGAGCAGCACGCTGACCCGGTGCACGGCGTCCGGAACGGCGTCCAGGTCCACCGCGAGCCGGTGGTCGGCGGCTGCCTGCCGGGAGACCTCCAGTCCGGGCAGCGCGGGCGTGCCCGGGTGGGCCACCCACTCGGCCCCGTGGACCGTCCCGTTCTCGTCGCCGAGCGTGGCCGCGGCCACCACCGGCGTGCCGGCCGAGACCCGGATCTCCAGACGGGCCTGGGGAAGCGGGTGGTTCTGCCCCCGCACCAGCTCGGCCGTCATCGTCTTTCCCCCTGTGTCACCCGTGCGCCACTCGTGATGTGTGCCGAACCGCCCGCCCGTCCCCTGGCGGAACGGGCCGGGCCGGTGTCCTGCCCTACAGGACCGGCAGGATCGCCGGCATCAGGTCCTGGAAGGTACGGCCGTTGGCCGGGGAGCCGAGGGCGGTCATCGACCAGCCCTGTCCCACCCGGTGGACCTTGGCCATGATCTGGGCCGTGAAGGCGCCGCCGCCGGCCAGCGTGTAGCGGGCGAGCTCCTGGCCGTTGGTCTCGTCCACCAGGCGGCAGAACGCGTTCTGCACCTCCTGGAACGTCTGGCCCGTGAAGGAGTTCACGGTGAAGACGATCTGGTCGATGTGGACCGGGACCCGCTGCAGGTCGACGAGGATCGCCTCGTCGTCGCCGCCCTGGCCGACACCGCCGACCAGGTTGTCACCGGTGTGGCGCACCGAGCCGTCGTCGCTCACCAGGTGGCGGAAGAAGACGACGTCGACCGGCTGCTTGTCCGCGAACAGGACGGCGGAGGCGTCGAGGTCGATCTCCCGGGTGCGCGAGCCGAACAGGCCGCGCCGGGGAGCCGCCTGCCAGCCGAGACCCATGCGCACCGACGTCAGGCTGCCGCCGTCGTTCTTCTGCAGACTGATGGCCTGACCCTTGGTCATGTTGACGGTCACGCGCTGATTCCCCTCTACGAACTGTCCCCTGTTGCCGCGGCGCCCGCGGTTGACCAGAACCCTACGCAGAGCCACCGACGGTGCCCTACCCAGGTCCGCACTTTGTGTCGGTCTTGCAACACACCGCGTGCCGGACGGGCCGTCAGGCCAGGCCGGCCTCCTTCATCTGGCGCAGTTCCTTCTTCATCTCGGAGACCTCGTCGCGCAGTCGGGCGGCGATCTCGAACTGGAGGTCCGCGGCGGCGGCCCGCATGCGGGTGGTGAGGTCCTCGATCTGCTCGGCGAGCTCCGCCGCGGGGCGGTCGGTGGGCGCCGTCTCCGTCTTCCTGCCCTTGGCCGCCTTGGCGCCGGCCGCCGCCTTGCCGGCGAGGGCGGGCACGGGGGCCTTGGCACCGTTGCCGTCCTTCGTCCGGCGGTAGCCCGAGCCGAGGAGCTGCTCGGTGTCGACGTCCTCGCGGGCGATCTGCGCGACGATGTCGTTGATCTTCTTGCGGAGGGGCTGCGGATCGATGCCGTTCGCCGTGTTGTAGGCGACCTGCTTCTCCCGGCGGCGGTTGGTCTCGTCGATGGCCTTCTCCATCGCCGGGGTGATCTTGTCGGCGTACATGTGGACCTGGCCGGAGACATTGCGCGCCGCGCGGCCGATGGTCTGGATCAGGGAGGTGCCGGAGCGCAGGAAGCCCTCCTTGTCGGCGTCGAGGATGGCCACCAGGGAGACCTCGGGCAGGTCGAGGCCCTCGCGCAGGAGGTTGATGCCGACCAGGACGTCGTACTCGCCGGCGCGCAGCTCGCGCAGCAGTTCCACGCGGCGCAGCGTGTCGACGTCGCTGTGCAGGTAGCGGACCTGGATGCCGAGCTCCAGGAAGTAGTCGGTGAGGTCCTCGGCCATCTTCTTGGTGAGCGTGGTGACGAGGACGCGCTCGTCCTTCTCGGTCCGCTTGCGGATCTCGTGCACCAGGTCGTCGATCTGGCCCTCGGTGGGCTTGACGACGACCTCCGGGTCGACGAGGCCGGTGGGGCGGATGATCTGTTCGACGGCGCCGTCCGAGCGGGAGAGCTCGTAGGTGCCGGGGGTCGCCGACAGGTACACGGTCTGCCCGATGCGCTCCTGGAACTCCTCCCACTTCAGCGGGCGGTTGTCGAGCGCCGAGGGCAGCCGGAAACCGTGGTCGACCAGGGTGCGCTTGCGGGAGGCGTCGCCCTCGTACATGGCACCGATCTGCGGCACGGTGACGTGCGACTCGTCGATGACGAGCAGGAAGTCGTCCGGGAAGTAGTCCAGGAGGGTGTTGGGCGGGGAGCCGGGCGAGCGGCCGTCGAAGTGCATCGAGTAGTTCTCGATGCCGGAGCAGCTGCCGATCTGGCGGAGCATCTCGAGGTCGTACGTCGTGCGCATCCGCAAACGCTGGGCCTCCAGGAGCTTGCCCTGCTTCTCCAGCTCGGTCAGGCGCTCGGCCAGTTCCTTCTCGATGTCGTTGACCGCACGCTCCAGGCGCTCGGGGCCCGCGACGTAGTGGGAGGCCGGGAAGACGTAGAGCTGCTGGTCGTCGCTGATGATCTCGCCGGTGACCGGGTGGAGCGTGGAGAGGGCCTCGATCTCGTCGCCGAACATCTCGATGCGGACGGCGAGCTCCTCGTAGACCGGGAAGATCTCGATGGTGTCGCCGCGCACGCGGAAGGTGCCGCGGGCGAAGGCCATGTCGTTGCGTGTGTACTGGATGTCCACGAAGCGGCGCAGCAGCTCGTCCCGGTCGTGCTCGTCGCCGACGCGGAGGGGGACCATGCGGTCGACGTACTCCTGCGGGGTGCCGAGACCGTAGATGCAGGAGACGGAGGCGACCACGACGACGTCGCGGCGGGTGAGCAGCGAGTTGGTCGCCGAGTGGCGCAGGCGCTCCACCTCCTCGTTGATCGAGGAGTCCTTCTCGATGTAGGTGTCCGACTGCGGGACGTAGGCCTCGGGCTGGTAGTAGTCGTAGTACGAGACGAAGTACTCGACGGCGTTGTTCGGCAGCAGCTCCCGGAACTCGTTCGCCAGCTGGGCGGCCAGGGTCTTGTTCGGCGCCATCACGAGGGTGGGGCGCTGGAGCTTCTCGATCATCCACGCGGTGGTGGCGGACTTGCCGGTGCCGGTCGCGCCGAGCAGCACGACGTCCTTCTCGCCTGCTTCGATGCGCCGGGCGAGGTCGGCGATGGCCGTGGGCTGGTCGCCGCTGGGCTGGTAGGGGCTGACGACCTCGAAGGGCGCCACCGTGCGTTCGATCTGGGAAACGGGCCGCATGGCATCAACCGTACGACCCCCCACTGACAACCGGTCCGGATCAGCGGTTCTGCGGGGTACGGGGACGCCGGTGGGCGAGGTGGCGGGGCGTGGGGTGCGTGGGGTGGTGCGCCGGACGGTGAGCCCTCGGCGGGAACTCGCCGTGGGCGGGGACGCCCGGCTTGCGCTCGACGGGCACTCCGGCCGGCCGCCCCATGACCATCAGCGGGTCGAACATCACCACGACGCCGGCGAGAAGGAGGAAGGCGAGGGGGCCGATCAGCATGGGGGCCAGCAGCTCGGCCGGTGAGCCGCCCGAGGCGGGCTCGGACGTGCCGTGCAGATGGACGTCGAGCGCGGCCATGCCGGTGTAGTGCATGCCGGTGACGGCGAGGCCCATCACGAGGCTCGCGCCCAGGCTCCAGAGGAAGCCCCGGACCTGCCCGGCCGCCCACAGGGCCGCGGTGGCGGCGGCCATGGCTATGGCGACGGACACGGCCACGGTGACCGTGTTGTACTCAAGCTGCCCGTCCAGCCGCATACCGGCCATTCCCAGGTAGTGCATCGAGGCGACACCCAGGCCGGTGATCGTGCCCCCGGTGAACAGGGCCGTTCCCCTCGCGCCCCGGTAGCCGACGATGAAGATCCCCACGCCCACCATGACGATGGCGACGGCCAGGCTCGCGAACGTCATCGCCCAGTCGTAGCGGATCGGCGTGTGCTCGATCGTGAACCCCATCATCGCGACGAAGTGCATGGTCCATATCCCGGAGCCGATCGCCGCGGAGCCGAGGGCGAGCCAGGCGGGGCGCCACGACCGGGTGACCAGCATGGACCTGGTGGTGCAGCGCAGGCCGAGGGCCCCGCCCAGGCAGGCCATGAGGTAGGCCACCAGCGGTGTGACGAGTCCGTAGCTGAATCCGTCGACCGTGCCTTGCATGTGCGGCTGCCCTTCCGCCCTTGTACGTCCCGGAATGCTCTGATGTGCGCCCTTCCCAGGACCGTACGAACGGTCAGGGCCGAGGCAGAGAGTATGACTCCCACCGGAATGGTCGAACGATTCTCCGGCAAAGAAACACGGCCTTGCCCCAGTTGTGCGGCCCCGGTGAGCGGAGATGAGCAGCTCCATTCAGCCTGTGGCCATTCTGCACCCATCTCTCGTTGACTCTCTGCTGTCACAGTGGTGCTGTCCGTGAATGCTCGACGCGAGGAGTACGCATGCACGCGCGCGCAGTTGCCGTCCTGACCACCGCGCTCGTGGGGGTCGTCCTCATGGCTCCCGGTTCCCACGCAGACACCCTGGACAGTGGCGACGCGCCGACGGTCGTCGCCCACCGGGGCGCCTCGGCCTACGCGCCGGAGAACACGCTGGCCGCCGTCGACAAGGCGGCCGAGCTGGGCGTCCGCTGGGTGGAGAACGATGTTCAGCGCACCAAGGACGGCGAGCTCGTCGTCATGCACGACGAGAGCCTGCAGCGCACCACCGACGTCGAGGAGGTCTTCCCCGACCGCGCGCCCTGGAAGGTGAAGGACTTCACCGCCGCCGAGATCGCCCGTCTGGACGCGGGGAGCTGGTTCGGCGCCCAGTACGCGGGCGCGCGCGTGCCGACCCTGGAACAGTACGTGCACCGTGTGGATCTCCACCACCAGAAGCTGCTGCTGGAACTCAAGAGCCCGGGGCTCTACCCGGGGATCGAGCAGCAGACCCTCAAGGTCCTCGCCAACGAGGGCTGGCTCGACCGGCGGCACGTGGCCGGCCGGCTGATCGTGCAGAGCTTCGACGCGGACAGCATCCGGACCGTCCACGACCTCAAGCCTGCCGTCAAGACCGGGTTCCTGGGCACGCCGGCCGTGGCGGACCTGCCCGAGTACGCGAAGTTCACCGACCAGATCAACCCCTCCCACGGCTCGATCTCCCTGAGCTACGTCGCCACCGTCCACACCTTCACCGGACCGCACGGCAGGACCATGGAGGTCTTCACCTGGACGGTCGACGACGCGGCCACCGCCCGGCGGGTCGCCGGGTACGAGGTGGACGGCGTCATCACCAACAAGCCCGACGTCATCCGGGACGCGGTGGGCGGAGCGGCGGACTCCTCCGGCCTGTGATCCCACGACGCCCGGGGCGGCGGGCGTCCGCGTCCGCCGCCCCGGGCGTTGTCAGTGGCGGGCCGTACGGTGGGCGCATGGACAGCCATGGGCAGTACGAGCAGCAGGTGGTGTGGGCCGTGGTCGGCACCGGCATCGGCCCGCTGCTGCTGGCCGCGACGGGCGACGGTCTGGTCAACGTCGTGTTCCACGCCACGGACGCCGTGCGCGACCGGGCACTGGAACGGCTCGCGTCCCGGCTGGGCACCCGGCCCGTCGAGGCGCCCGGCTCGCCGCTGCTGGCCGAGGCGGTACGGCAGGTGGAGGCGTACTTCGCGGGCGAGCGGCACGACTTCGACTTGCCGCTGGACTGGTCGCTGATATCGGGCTTCAACCGGCAGGTGCTGCGGGAGCTGGCGTCCGGCGTGCCCTGCGGCTCGGTCGTCGGCTACGGCGATCTGGCCGGGCGGGTGGGCCAGCCCGGGGCCGCCCAGGCGGTGGGCACGGCGATGGGGGCCAACCCGCTGCCGGTCGTCGTGCCGTGTCACCGGGTCGTGGAGAGCGACGGCGGCATCGGCGGGTTCGGCGGCGGCCTGGAGACCAAGCGGCGGCTGCTCGCGCTGGAGGGTGTGCTGCCCGAGCCGCTGTTCTGACCCGAGCCTGAGTGCTCCAGTGGTTTGACCGGGTCTCCCGACCGCCAGGGATGAGGGAGGACCGACGGACTAGGGAGGCAGGCGCGTGATGCTGGTGGTGTCGGAAGAGGTACGGGAGGCGATCGACGCGCATCGCCCCGTGGTGGCCCTGGAGTCCACGATCATCGCGCACGGGCTGCCGCGCCCGCGGAATCTGCTGGTGGCACGGGAGCTGGAGGAGGCCGTGCGGCAGGAGGGCGGCGTACCGGCGACGATCGCCGTGCTCGAGGGGCGACCGCACGTCGGCCTGGACAAGGAACAGCTGGAGCGGGTCGCGAACGAGGAAGGCATCCGCAAACTGGGCCACCGCGATCTGCCGCTCGCCCTGGCCACCGGGGCGAGCGGGGCGACCACCGTGTCGGCGACCGCTCTGCTGGCCGCCCGGGCGGGGGTGCGCGTCTTCGCGACCGGCGGACTCGGCGGCGTGCACCGGCAGTGGACCGTGACACAGGACGAGTCGGCCGACCTCGGTCTGCTGGCGCGCACCCGGATCACGGTGGTGTGCGCGGGCGTGAAGTCCATCCTCGACGTGCCGGCGACCCTGCAGCGGCTGGAGACGCTGGGCGTCGCGGTGGCCGGGTACGGCACGGACCGCTTCCCCGGCTTCTACCTGTCCGACTCGGGGCATCCGGTGGACTGGACGCTGCACACCCCGGAGCAGGTGGCGGCGGTGATGCGCGCGCAGGACACGCTCGGCGGACCGGAGTCCGCGCTCGTCGTCGCCAACCCCGTCCCCCGGGAGGAGCAGCTCGATCCCGCGCTGCACGCACGCGTGCTCGCCGACGCGCTGCACGCGTGCGAGGCGGAGGGGGTCACGGGCCAGGCGGTCACCCCGTTCCTGCTGGACTACCTGGTTCGGCACACCGACGGCGCGTCGCTGAGCGCCAATCTGGCGGCGGTGCGCGGCAACGTGCGGCTGGCGGCACGGGTCGCGGCGGCGTGGGCCGGGGCGTGACCACCGGACCGGGCGGCGCGCTGCTGGTCGTCGGGGACGTCGTCACGGATGTCGTCGCCCGGCACCGGGGGCCGCTGGCCACCGGCACGGACACGGCCGCCTCGATCCGGCGGCTGCCCGGCGGGGCGGGGGCCAACGTGGCCTGCTGGGCCGCGTACGCGGGGTGCGGGGACGTACGGATGCTGGGGCGGGTCGGCGCGGACGCGGCGGCCTGGCACGAGCGGGAGCTGCTGGCGCACGGGGTACGGCCCCTCCTGGTGGTCGACGGGTCGGCGCCCACGGGGACGGTGATCTGCCTGGTCGATACGGGCGCCTCGGCCGAACGGACGTTCCTGACGGACAGTGGGGCGTCACTGCGCCTGGAGCCCGGTGACTGGTCGGACGCACTGCTCGACGGGGTCGCACGGCTGCACCTGTCGGGCTATCTCCTCTTCTCGGAACCGGGCCGCGCCCTGGTGGAGGTCGCGCTGGCCGCGGCACACGCGCGGGGAGTACCGGTGAGCCTGGATCCGGCGTCGGCGGGCTTCCTGACGGACCTGGGCGTCGACCGTGTCCTGGGCCTGATCGAGGGAGTCGACGTCCTGCTGCCCAGCCGCGACGAGGCATGTCTGCTCACCGGGCTGCCCGACGGCGCGGACGCCGCGGCCAAGCTGAGCCGGCACGTTCCGCTGGTGATCGCCAAGCAGGGCGCCGAGGGGGCCCTGGTGGCCCGGTCCGGCGCCGTGTGCGCGCGTGTCCCCGCCGTCCCGGCGTCTCCACGGGACAGTACGGGCGCCGGTGACGCCTTCACGGGTGCGTTCCTCGCCGCGCTGGTCGCGGGTGCGACGCCCGAGGACGCTGCGACGGAGGGATGCCGGGCGGGAGCCGTGGCGGTCGAGCGGCTGGGCGGGAGGCCCCCGCGAACCGGGGATGACGGCTGATCGGCGGGCCCGCCGGGACAGGCGCACCGCGCCGGACACGCCGTCGTGCGCGCCGCGACGTGCCGTCCGTCCGAGCGGCCCGGGGCGCATGCGGCGCACCCGGCCGACGGGAGGCATCGGGAACGCCCGCCGCTACGCCTGGCGCCCCCACGCGGAGATCATCGGGGCCGTCGCCAGGTCCATGCAGCCGGACGCGACGTGGGCGAGGTGCCGGTCGATGTCCCCGTCCGTGGCCACGCCGGCGGAGACCAGCTGATCGCGGATCTGCCGGACCGTCGCGGACTCGAGCGCGGAGCACGCGGGTGAGGTGACCGGGAGGCAGGCGTCGGCCCCCACGTGGCGCAGACCGCTCTCCCACAACAGGCGCGGGAGCCTGCGTCCGTAGGACAGGTCGGCACCGCGGCGGACGAGCAGTTCGCGGAAACCGTGCCGCGGCCGGTTCGCCGACTGCTGCTCGGGACCGCGCTCATCGGGGCACAGCAGGGGCTGCGGCGCGGGATCGGCGTCCTCGAGAGCGGCCGGCCGCCCGGCCGCAGGGCCTCGGCCATGGACCGCAACGCCCGTTCCCGGTCCGGGACATGGACGCGGACGAGGTGCTGGGCGTCAGATCCGTCGCGTGCGTGGTGCTGTACCGGGGGTTCCGGCGCAACGGCCGGCTCTGACCAAGCCCCTGCGTGGCGGGCGCCGCGGGAGGCGTCCGGTCAGCCGTTCCACGCCGGGTGGCGTGGGTCGTCGGCGCGCACCAGGACGTCGGCGGTGCCGGCGGGGTCGGCCTCCTCGGCGTAGCGGTCGAAGGCCGGGAGGGTCCAGTGCTCGGTCTCGGGGGTGCGGCGGCGCAGGGCACCGGGGGTGAGGACGAGATGGACGCTGAGATCGAGGGGGAACCAGTGGCGCAGCAGAAAGGGCCCGTGCAACAGCAGTACGCCGCCCGCCGGGAGGTGGACGTACGGGCTGCGGGTGGCCCGGTCGGTCACCGGGTCCCACAGGTCGGGCAGCACCCGTCCGTCGCCACCGGGACCGAGGGGGTCGAAGACCTCACGCCACAGGGCGCCGGTGTCGTGCCAGCCGTTGTAGTAGGCCTCGACGTCCTGACGTCCGTACTCCAGGCGGAGGGAGGCGGGGCGCAGGAAGCCCTCCGTCCCGACGACGAGGGAGGGGCGTCCGCGCAGGCGCAGTGCCTCGCCGACCCGTTCGGCGAGGTCGCCGGGGCGGGCGGCGGGCGCACCGTCGAAGGCGACGCGCGGCCAGGGGCTGCCGTCGGCCGGCGCGAGGTCGAGCAGGCGCTCGGCGAGCCGGTCGCCGAGCCGGTCCCAGGTGATCGCTTCCAGTCGCACGTGCCCATGATGCGCCGTCGCCCGTCCCGCACGCGTGGGGGCCCGTCCGGACGCCCGCGTCCGGTTCCGCGCGGCTCGGCCATGGTCACCGCCCCCGTGCTGGAGTTGACTGGGGGTGATCGATGGCAGGCGGTGCCGGAGGGGCACCTGCCCGACGGGTGGGAGTGGACGCGACATGATCGATGGGCCGTACTTCGTGCTGGCGGTGCTGGGCGTGCTCGGGACCGGCCTGGCGGCGGGGGTGTTCTGCGCGTTCTCGACGTTCGTCATGCGGGGTCTCGCCGCGCTGCCGCCCGCGCAGGGCGTCGCGGCGATGAACGCGATCAACACGGCCGCGGTGCGCCCGGCGTTCATGCTGGTGTTCCTCGGGACGACGGTGGTCTCCGCGGTGATCGCGGTGGTGACGTTCGTGCTGTGGCCGGACGAGGGCGCGGTGGAGCTGCTGCTGGGCAGCGCGCTGTATCTGTTCGGGTCGTTCGGGGTCACGGCGGCGGCGAACGTGCCGCGCAACACGGCGCTGCTCGGCCTGGAGCCGGGCTCGGCGGAGGCGGCCGGCCGCTGGCCCGCGTACGTGCGCGAGTGGACGGCGTGGAACCACGTCCGCACGGGTGCCTCGGCCGCGGCGGCGGTGGCGTACGTGCTGGCCCTCGCCTGAGCGCCGGCGCCGCGCCGGAGCTGCGGCGGTCCTGAGCGAAGACGGTCGGGCGGGTTGCCGGGAGAGCCGGTGGCACGGCGCGGTCCGGCGCTCTGCGGGCGGCTGCGGCCGGACGTATCGTGACCGGGAGAGCGTCGCACGGCGACGCCCGGCCTGCCAGCCCGCACGCAAGGAAGACGGCCATGGCCGACCCCAAGGGATTCATGACCACGCCCCGCGAGGACTGGCCCCGCAGGCCCGCCGGGGAACGGGTGCGGGACTGGAACGAGGTGTACGTTCCGGGCGCGCTGCTTCCCCTGATCGGTCCGCAGGCCGACCGGTGCATGGACTGCGGTGTGCCCTTCTGCCACGACGCCTGTCCGCTCGGCAACCTGATCCCGGAGTGGAACGAGCTGGTCGCCCGCGAGGACTGGCGGGCGGCGAGCGACCGGCTGCACGCCACGAACAACTTCCCCGAGTTCACGGGCCGGTTGTGCCCGGCGCCGTGCGAGACGGGGTGCGTGCTCGCCATCAACCAGCCGGCGGTCACCATCAAGAACGTCGAGTGCGCCATCGCCGACAGGGCCTGGGAGGAGGGGTTCACCTCCCCGCGTCCGCCGGACCGGCTGTCGGGGCGGACCGTGGCGGTGATCGGGTCGGGGCCCGCCGGGCTCGCGGCCGCCCAGCAGCTGACCCGGGCCGGGCACACGGTCGCCGTGTACGAGCGGGACGACCGGATCGGCGGGCTCATGCGGTACGGCATCCCCGCGTTCAAGATGGAGAAGCGGCATCTGGAGCGCCGTATCGAGCAGATGCGGGCCGAGGGGACGAAGTTCCGTACGTCGACGGCGGTCGGGCGGGACGCCGACGCGGCGCAGCTGCGGGTCCGCTACGACGCGCTCGTGATCGCCACCGGGGCGACCGTCTGGCGCGAACTGCCCGTGCCGGGCCGGGAGCTGGCCGGGGTGCACCAGGCGATGGAGTACCTGCCGCTGGCCAACCGGGTGTGCGAGGGGGACCTGGCGGCCTCCCCGCTGTCCGCCGCCGGCAAGCACGTCGTCATCGTCGGCGGCGGTGACACCGGCGCCGACTGCCTCGGCACGGCGGTGCGCGACGGGGCCGCGTCCGTGACCCAGCTCGACATCTACGCCCAGCCGGGCACGGCACGTGACGAGGAAGCCGAGCCCTGGCCGACGTATCCGAGGCTCTACCGGCTGTCGGTCGCGCACGAGGAGGCACGTCATCTGCGGTCGGCGCCGGCGGCCGACGCGGACGCGCGGCTGTTCGCGGCGTCCACGCTCCGCCTCACCGGCGACGCGGAGGGGCACGTGCGCTCGCTGCATCTGGTCGGGGTGGACGCCGGCCGCCGGCCGCTGCCCGGGACCGAGCGGGCGCTCCCCGCCGACCTGGTGCTGCTCGCCCTCGGGTTCTCCGGCCCCGACCGGACGGACGGGCTCGTCGACGGGCTGGGGCTGGCGCTGGACCCCCGGGGCACGATCGCCCGCGACCGGGACTTCGCCACCAATGTCCCCGGGGTGTTCGCCGCGGGGGACGCCGCCCGCGGGCAGTCGCTCATCGTGTGGGCGATCGCCGAGGGGCGGTCGGTGGCGGCCGCCGTCGACCGCCACCTGTCCGGCGGCAGCACGCGACTGCCGGCACCGATCGGCCCGTACGACCGTCCGATGACGGCCTGAACCGTCCGAACCGCCCGCCCGGTGATCGGCCCTGCGCCCCCGGCAGGCCGCGCCTGTCGGTCACGGCTTTCGGGCCACCGCCCCGTATCCGGGGATGACCCCGTCGTCCTGCCCGGCGACCGGCTCGCCCAGCTCCGGGTGCCACAGGTGGGGCACCTCGATGCCCGGTTCGACCAGGTCGAGGCCCTCGAAGAAGCGGGTGAACTCCTCGCGTGAGCGCAGGGCCAGGGTGACGCCGGCGGCCCTGAGCTTCTCGGTGGCCGCCCGCGACTCCTCGGGCGTGAAGTCGGCCGTCGCGTGGGTCATCACCAGATGGCTGCCGGAGGGCAGCGCGGACAGCAACCGCCCGACCAGGTCGTGCGCGCCGTCCTCGTCGGAGACGAAGTGCAGCAGCGCGACCAGCGACAGCGCCACGGGCCGGTCGAAGTCCAGGACCTTCCTGGCGCCGTCGAGGACGGCGTCGGGGTCCCGAACGTCGGCCTGGAGGTACTCGGTCGTGCCCTCGGGTGTGCCGCGCAGCAGAGCCGCCGCGTGGGCCAGCACGATCGGGTCGTTGTCGCAGTAGACGACGCGGGAGTCGGGCGCGATCTCCTGCGCGACCCGGTGGAGGTTGGGCTCGGTGGGGATGCCGGTGCCGACGTCCAGGAACTGCCGGACGCCGTGGCCGGCCAGCCAGCGCGTGGCGCGGTGCATGAAGGCGCGGTTGACCCGCGCCATCACCGGCACCCTCGGGTCGAGAGCGAGCATCTGCCGGCCCATCTCCTCATCGACCGGGTAGTTGTCCTTGCCGCCGAGATACCAGTCGTACATCCGCGCGGGGTGCGGCCTGCTCGTGTCGATGCCGGCATGGTGCTGCCCGGTCATGGCGCGCTCCAAGGTGTGAAGTTTTCGCAGCAATCGGTGATCGACTCAATGCCAAACAGCTTAAGAACATGCATCAACAACGGTGCGGGTTTCAGGACAGCAGGAAGTCCGCCTCTCCCGCCTTCGCTCCCTCGATGAAGGCCGTCATCTCGGCGGAGGTGTAGATCAGCGCCGGTCCGTCGGGATCGGTGGACTGCCGTACGGCGATGCGGCCGTCGGCGAGCTTCATCGCCTCCAGGCAGTTGCCGCCGTTGCCGCCGCTCCACGGTTTGTGCCAGCCCTCGCTGCCCAGTTCGCGGGCGGGCATGCCGTTGTAGATCCGCTCGGCGCGGCCGCGTGGCGATGGCTGGGACTTGATGCGGTTCATTCACAGCTCCTTGCGGAGATCCCGGAGGATCTCCTTCGTGCGATGTGCCGTGGCGGCCTGGGCCGCCATGCGGTCCATGACCTCGAGGTGGGTCGCCACCTCGGCGCGCGCGTCGAGGTAGACGGCGCCGGTCAGGTACTCGCTGTAGACCATGTCGGGAAGTTCCGGCACGGCGAATCGGAACAGCACGAAGGGCCCGTACGTGCCGGGGTGCGGCCCGTTCGCGAACGGGGCGATCTGCAGCGTCACGTTGGGCAGCTTCGTGGCGTCGAGCAGCCTGTCGATCTGGGCACGCATCACCTCCGGGCCGCCGACCGGGCGGCGCAGCGCGGTCTCGTCCATGACGACCCACAGCCGGGGCGCGTCCTCACGGGTGAGCAGGTCCTGGCGTTGCATGCGCAGGGCGACATGGCGCTCGATGTCGTCCGGCCGGGTCTGGCCGATGGCGCCCGAGCGCAGCACCCCGCGCGCGTAGTCCTCGGTCTGCAGCAGCCCGGGGACGAAGTGGGGCTCGTAGGAACGGATCAGCGCGGCCGCGCCCTCCAGGCTGACGTACATGGAGAACCAGCCCGGAAGGATGTCGTGGAAGCGCTGCCACCACCCGGGTTTGTTCGCGTCCTCGGCCAGCTGGACGAAGACCTCGGCCTCCTCGTCCCCGATGCCGTAGGCCTTCAGCAGCAGCTGGAGGTACGGGATCTTGAGGGCGACCTCGGCCATCTCCATGCGGCGGACCGTCGCGGGGGCCACGCGCAGGATACGGGCGGCTTCCTCACGCTTGAGCCCCGCGCGTTCACGCAGGTCGAGCAGGCGACGGCCGAGGACGACCTGGCCGACCGTCGGCGCGGACCGCGGCTCGCTCACCGCCCCACCTCCACGAAGAGTCCTGAACCGTCCGGTGATCCGGTGATCCCCGAACCGGCGACCCCGTGATCATCGACGAGCCGGCCGCGATGCGCGCGGACAGCCCGGCGGCGCCATTCGAAGACCTATTCGAAAGTCTGGGCAGACCTTCGGTGATCTGAAGTGGCGCCGCTCGACGTGCTGTTGCGAAGCAGTGTGCCACGGCCTTCCAGACCGTCACACAGCACTCTGCAATTTTCAGAGTGACTCTTGCCAAGTGTTCCCGGCGGGGCGATAGTGGCAAGCGTGATTCCGTCCGCGCCCTTAGGAACAGACGCCGTCGCGGCCTCGCCGGCCCTCGGCGCCGCCACGGGAGCCGGCCCCGCGGGGGCCGCCGCTGCCGAGCGGCGGTTCCGTTTCGAGCTGGCCGCACACCCGGGCTCTCCCGCGCAGGCCAGACGCCTGACGCGAGCCCGGCTGAACGGCTGGTCGGTGTGCGAGGACACCTGCGACACCGCGGCCCTGGTGGTCTCCGAGCTGGTGACCAACGCGATCGTGCACACCGCGAGCCGGCACATCGTGTGCGAGCTGCACGACGGTGACGAGCTGGTGCGCATAGCCGTACGCGACGAGGGATGCGCGCCCGGCCAGCCGCATCCGTCGGACGGGCAGCGGCCCGACGACGAGCACGGCCGGGGGCTCCTCCTCGTCGACGCCCTGTGCGACGCCTGGGGCGCCCACGAGCACGGGCCCGGACTCCTGGTCTGGGCCGAACTGCCGCGCAAGGCCGACACACCGCGCGACCCGTCCGAGCCCCGCAACGACCTGGGCTGGGGCGCCCGCCCGAAGCCCGGTCCCGCCGACGACACCGGCGACGACGGCGAGGCGGAGGGACACCACCGAGAGGCACACCACGGAACGGGGACCGCATGGCTATGAGGGCTCCGTCCGGCGTCCGTCCGCTCGGCCTTGACACCCTGGTCCGTCTGCAGCGCGCGCTGCGCGAGCCCGGAACGCCCCGGCGGCTGCCCGTGCCCGACGGCATGACGGCCCCGCTGGGCTGCGACGCGGTGGCGGTGCCCGCGCGCTTCGGCCCCCTGGTGATGCCCCGGCTGCCGCGCGTGGGGTGCGTCTACGCCGACGAGGCGCACTGGTGGTGGATCGTCCCGTCCGACTCCGACTACGCCCTGGAGTGGCCCGCCCCGGCGCGGTACGCCACCGGTGCGGTGGTCCCCGACGCCCCGGGCGTTCCCGGCCTGATACACCGGCCGGACGGCACGGTTCCCTACACCCCGCCCATCCCGCTCTACCTGGCGCTGTGCCGCCTGACGGACACGACGCCGACGTGGTCACGCCCCGTGAGCGCGTAACGGCCGCCGCGCGCCGCGCCGCCCGCGCCTGCCTGAGCCCGCCGACCCGTTCCGCCCCGCGCTGCCCGCACCTCCCGACGCCCCCACACACGAGGCGCGCTCCCGTGCGCGGGCGTGCCCGGCCCGGAACATCCGTGCCGCGAGCCGCCGCCTTTCCCGCGCGCTCCCTCCACCCCTCCCGAGCCGCCGGCCCTCGATCCGCGACTCCTCACTCTCTCCCGAGCCGCCCGCTCCCCCCTCGCCCCCGGCGCGCCCCTGCCCGCTTCGGGGCCGGTACGGCGTGCGCCCGTGAGCTCCGGTCTCCCCCGCTCGCGCCCTGCCCCGAGTGAGCCCGCCCCCGCGACAGTGGCCCTTCGTCCACGAACGGAGGCCGGCGGTGGGGAAGAGAGGCGGCGCGGAGCCGGCCGGGGTGTCGGAGTCGGAGCGGCTGCTCTTCGGCGGGCCCCTGCGCTACGACATGGGCTGGAACCAGCACGCGGACGCGTTCCTGGAGCTGGGCTTCCGGGCCATGGTGACCCGGCTGCCGTCCCTGCTGCTGTCCAGCCTCCGGCTCGCCCGGCAGGCCGATCCGCAGGCGGCACGGGTCGTGCTGGCCGCCGAGGTGGGCCGGGGCATGGCCCAGGCGGTCAGCCTGCTCGCCGTGAACAGCGTGCTGGCCGGGCTGATGGCCGCCGGCCCGATCGAGGAGCGGCTGCGCGGGACCGTCCCCGCGCTGGTCACGGTCGCCGCCGTGATGCTGGTGGCGGCGCTGCTGCGGGCGGCCTCGACGTACGCGACCGGGCGGCTGGAGCCCAAGGTGGAGCGGGTGGCCACCGAACGCTATCTGGAGCGGGCGGCGGCCGTGGAGCTCGCCGCGATCGAGGACCACGCCTTCCACAAACTGCTGGACACCGCCCAGTACGGCGCGGCCTCCGCGCGACGCATGATCATGTACGGCACGCGCGTGGTGAACGCGATGATCTCGCTCGTCGCGGCGGCCGGCGTGCTGACCGTGCTGCATCCGGCGCTGCTGCCGCTGCTGGTGACGATGACGCTGCCGAGCGCCTGGAGCGCCCTGACCCTGGCCCGCCGCCGGTACGAGTCCTTCCACGCCTGGGTGCAGCACGAGCGGGCGGGACGCCTGCTGGGCAGTCTGCTCATCGAACCGGCGGCGGCCCCCGAGATCCGGGTGCACGGCGTGGGCCCCTTCCTGCTGCGGCACTTCCGCGCGATGTCGGAGACCGCCGAGGCGGAGCAGGCCCGGCTGGCCCGGCTGGCGGCCCGTACGGGGCTGGTCGCGGCGGCGTGGACGGGGCTGGCGACGGCGGCGACGTACGCGACGCTCGGCGGGCTGCTGCTGGGCGGCGCGATGGCCCTGTCGGTGGCGGGCACGGCCGTGATCGCGATCCGCACCGGCTCGCAGAGCCTCGGCACGCTCGTCGTGGAGCTCAACGCGCTGCACGAGGAGGCCCTGTTCGTCGGCGATCTGGAACGGCTGCACGTGGAGGCGGCCGGCCGGGCCATCCCCGTGGGCGGCACCGCGCTGCCGGAGGACCCGAAGGAGATCCGCTTCGAGAACGTCACGTTCCGCTACCCGGGCGACTCCACCCGCCCCGCGCTCGACGACGTGACGCTCTCGCTGCCGCTGGGCCGGATCATCGCGCTCGTCGGCGAGAACGGCTCGGGCAAGACGACCCTGGTCAAGCTGCTCGCCGGGCTGTACACCCCGGACGGCGGCCGGATCACGTGGGACGGTGTCGACGCGGCGACGGCGGACCGGCACGCGCTCGCCGAACGCGTCGCGATGGTCGCCCAGGACTTCAAGCGCTGGCCGTTCACCGCCCGGGTGAACGTCGCCGTGGGCCGCTCCTCCGTGCCGCTCGGCGACGAACGGGTGGCGGACGCGGTCGCCGAGGCCGGCGCCGAGGAGGTGGTCGCGGACCTGCCGCGCGGCCTGGACACCCTGCTGGCCCGCAACTTCAGCGGCGGTCACGAGCTGTCCGGCGGGCAGTGGCAGCGGATCGGGATCGCCCGGGCGGCATACCGCAGGGGCCGCATCCTCATCGTGGACGAGCCGACGGCCGCCCTGGACGCCCGGGCCGAACTGGAGGTCTTCGAGAAGATCCGCGCCCTGGCCGGCAGCGGGCAGACGGTCGTCCTCATCACCCACCGGCTGGCGTCCGTGCGCCACGCGGATCTGGTGCACGTCCTCGACCAGGGCCGGCTGGTGGAGTCCGGGACACCGGAGGAGCTGCTCGCCACGGGCGGGGTCTACGCGGAGCTGTACGCGCTCCAGGCGGAGCAGTTCACGAAGGCGCCGGTGCCCGCCCCGAAGGCGGGCTGATCCCGCCGTTCACCCGGTGCGCCGCATGTCGTCACGCGGCCGCGTCACCGGCCGTCCCGCCGCTGCGGACGACGACCAGGAACATGTCCGTGGCGAGGTCCATGACGACCTCGGCGGGCAGGCCCTCCAGACGCCGCGCATGCGCGAACTCCTCCGCCGGCCAGGACCCACGCGGCCCGCCGGCGGGAAAGCGCTCGAGCACCGTTCGCCCGTTCACCCTGCACCTCCATGTAGCGCTGTACTCGTAGAGTTAAACGCCAACCATGGAGTGAACGCCTCGTGAAGTGATGGTACTGAGACTAAGTTGACACTCGTTCACCGCAAAGTGTGAGCGCCGTCTCAGCCGTTCGGACCCTTTCGCTACACTGCGTGTCACTCTTCGTACTCGTCGTGGTACCGCACTCCCTCACTGCCCGCAGGCGCCCCGAGAGCCGACGCACGCCCCTCCGGCCGCTCCCACTGCTCCTGCCGGCCGAGCGCGGTCAGGTCGAGGAGGCTGGTTGTCGAGCCGAGCCCGTCGAGGCCGCGCTCGTACGTCGAGTAGGTGTGGAAGACCCGGTCGCCCTCCCGCAGGAAGCAGCTAAGTCCCGGCCGCTCGCTGAGTTCACCCTCGTGTTCGAGGGTCACCTCGAAGTCGGCGTTGAAGTCGCTGACGTACGACGAGTACCAGGGCAGCGTCCAGCCCATCCGCGCCTTGAACGGCAGGATCTTCGGGTACGGCGCCCGGGACACCGCCGCGAACGACGTGCCGCGTGCGCGCAGGTGCGCGAGGTGCCCGATCTGGTCCAGGAACGCCGAGCAGCTGCGGCAGCCGGCGTCCCACTCGGGGGCGAACATGAAGTGGTAGACGACGAGCTGGTCGCGCCCCTCGAAGAGGTCGAGGAGGGTCGCCTTGCCGTCGCCGCCCTCGAAGACGTACTCCTTGTCGATCTCCACCATGGGCAGTCCGCGCCGCTCGGCGTTCAGCGCGTCCCGGGCGCGCGTGGCCGCCTTCTCCTTGGCCAGTAAGGCCTCGCGTGCCGCGCGCCAGTCCTCGCGCGAGACGATCTCGGGAAGCGACATGGGCTCCAGCTCCTCCTGTGCGACGGTCCGTCGGGGGTACTGACCGGTGGGAGAAGCGGAACTCATCGCAGCGCGGCAAGGTTCTTTTCCGGGCGGTCGTTCCGTCACGCCGGCCACCCGGCGTCACGGCCACCCGGCGTGTCGGTTCACCCGGCGACCGGCAGCTCCGGCAGGCGCAGTCCCGCCCGTTCGCGGCGCGCGGTCAGCTCGTCGCGCAGCTCGGCGAGCCGTTCGGTGTGCCGGGGCGTGAGGCGGCCGCTGTCGTCGAGGTGCACGGCACACGCGGTGGTGGTGTCGACGAGCCGTTCCAGCACGGCGGCGACCTCGTCGGCGCCCGCGGAGTGCCGGGCGAGCGCCGGCAGCTCGGCGGCGGCGAGGGCCACGGCGGTACGGGCTTCGGCGAGGGTGCGGTAGGCCTCCCGGCGCAGCCGCCATCGGACTGCGCGGTCGTCGGACTCGCTCAGGACATGGGCGAGGTAGGCGTACGCGGCGCCGCCCGCCGCCTCCAGTCGGGCGCGGACCGTGCCGCCGCGCTGTCCCGGCATCGGCAGATGCCCGACGATCAGCACGATCGCGCAGGCCAGCAGGGTCTCCCCGATGCGGCTGAGCGCGGCCTGGGGCTCGCCGCCGGTCATGACCAGCGCGAGGACGAGGACGGTGACGACGGCGGTCTGGGCGGCGAAGTGCCGGGCGGCGACGGGCACGAGGGCGCCGCTGACGGCGACGAGCGCGACGAGCCCTTCCGGCCGGGGCAGCACGGCGGCGAACCCGGCGAACACGAGCGCCCCGAGGACGGTCCCGGCCGCCCGGCACAGCACCCGGGACACGAGCGGCCCCAGGTCGGGCTTGACCAGGAAGACGGCGGTGGCGGGCAGCCAGTACCAGTGCTGGTGCGAGCCGTACCAGTGGCCGTGGTGCAGGATCTGGGCGACGGCGGCGCTGGCTCCGAAGCACAGACCGACGCGCAGCCCGTACTCCCGGCCGCCGGCGCCGAGGACGGTGCGTGCCACGGAGGCGAGCGACCGGTTGCGGGTGTGCAGGTCCCGGCCGCTGCCCCGGTCGAAGGCCTCCGCGGCGTGCAGGAGGGCGTCGTCGAGGGCGCGCAGGGCGGGTTCGGTGCGGGTGGGGGCGGGCAGCGGCCCGGTGTGGGTGTTGCCGCGGACGGCCGCGGCGAGTCGCCGGGGGCCTTCGGCGGCTCGCGCGGGCACGGGGTCCTCGGCCCAGGCGAGCGCGGTCGCCGCCTCGCCGAGGGGCAGCGCGGCGGCGTACTGCGCGTGCAGCCGCCGTTCGGCCGAGGAGGAGGCGTGGCGCCGCAGCCGGGGCCCGGCGAGCGCGTCCTGCGCGTGGTCGAGGGCGGCGGTGAGCGCGGCCCGGCGGGCGGCGGCGTGTTCGGTGCCGGCGGCCTCCAGCAGCGCGGCGACGGCGTCGTACACGCCGGCGACGGCCGCGCGTTCCCCGTCGAAGCGGAAGTCGAGGCGCACGTCGCCGGTGAGGGAGCCGGGTGTGGGCAGGAGCAGCCGCAGGGTGAGCAGCCATCCGGCGCCGGCGAGGAAGGCGAGGGCGCTCTGCCACCCGGGGTCGGGCAGCGGCATGCCGGCCCCCACGGCGGTGGTGACCAGCACCTGTGTCCCGGTCCCGGACGCGACGGTGCCGATGGCGCTGATGCCTCCGGCGACCAGCCCGAGCACGGTCAGCGCCAGGGTCAGCGGGACGGGGCCGAGGTGCTGCCCCGCGTACGTACCGGCCAGCAGCCCGGCCGTCCCCGCGAGCGCCGGCACGCCGATCCGCCTGACGGAGGTACGGCGACTGCCCGGACGGTCGTTGATGCCGGCCAGCATGGCGGCGATGGCGGCGACGACACCGAGGGACGCCCGCCCGGCGAGCAGGGCGGCGAGCAGCAGCGGCCCGCCGGCCAGCGCTCCCCGCGTGACCGCGCTCCAGGGCACGGGTCCGCGCTGGGCACTCAGGGCGTGGGCGAGCCAGGGCGGAAGCGCGAGGGCGGCGGGGCGGGCGGTGCGAGGCACGGGGTGCGGGGCTCCTGTCGGCTGGTCGAGGGCGGGGGTGAGCCTTCGGGCGACGGTGGCCGGGCTGTGACGTGCGCTGTCAAGGGTACGGTCGGTTTTTGATCGGGCGGAAACGGACGGGTTTCGGTGAGGTGACGGCCGGCGGCGCGGCAGGGCTTTCCCCGACGGTTCGTCGATGCCGCGGGCGCGGCTCCGCGCAGAAGCCGCTTCCCCCGTCGGGAGTGGTCACCGACCGCGCCGGGCCGCCTCCATGGCCGCGCTCAGCAGTTCCTCGGTCCGTGTGAGCGCCGCTGTCAGGGACCGCGGGTCCGTCGTCAGACGCGTCAGGAGTACGTCGGTCCCGCCCAGCCCTGCCCGTTCGACCAGCCCTTTCTCGTTGGTGACCCACTGCCCGCGGGCCGCCAGCACCGCGTGCGCCGTCTGTGTCGCGGCGAGGGCGATCGCACCGGCGACCTGGGTCAGCGCTCCCTTGGGGGCGTGGCCGGCCTTGGCGTAGGCGAGGCCGGCCGTGGCCGCGCCGTACCAGTGCTCCGGGGCGGTGACCCGGAGGGCCTCCGGGTAGGCGGGGCGGGGCAGCTCGCCGCGCAGCACGTCGTTGACGGCCAGCTCCGCGACCACCAGGTACGTCGGGATGCCGGCCAGGTGGAACATCAGCGGCTCCACGCCGAAGCGGCCCGCCGCCGCCCGTGCCGTCTCGTGCTCGACCACGTCGAGGTCGCGGTAGTGCAGGTCGACCCGGCGCTCGTCGATGGTCAGCCAGGCGCCGCCGTTGAAGACGCCGCCGCCCCAGGCTCCGATGCCGGAGACCTCCCCCGGCCAGCCGACGGCACGGAGGTCGTCCGGGTCGAAGGCGCCCCGGTAGTAGACCGCCAGGTCCCAGTCGCTGTCGGGCCGGTGGGTGCCCTGGGCCCGGGATCCGCCGAGGGCGACGGCCCGGACGGTGGGCAGGGCGGCGAGCCGGTCGGCGGTGGTGTCGAGGAAGGCCTGGTCCGTGAGGGAGGGCACTGCGGTGGGCTCCTGGTGGTGGGGCCGGCAAGGACGGACGTCGGCAGCCTAGGCGGCCGGGACGCGGGGCACGAGGCAAATTCGGATGCGGCGGGCGTGCGGGGAGCGGAGGATCCAGGAGTTGTCCGTACTCCTCCCAGGAGCCCACATGATCCAGCGCGTCACCGTACCCGGCCTGTTCCCGCCGCCCGCCTACTCCCACGCCTCCGTCGTCGAGGCCGGGACGAAGCTCGCCTTCCTAGCCGGGTCCGTGCCGCTCGACGCGGACGGGAAGCTGGTCGGCGAGGGCGATCCGGTCCGGCAGGCGGAGCAGGTGATCGCCAATCTCACCGAGCAGTTGCGCGCTGTGGGGAGCCGGCTGGAGCACGTCCTGTCGACCGATGTGTACGTCGTGGGCACCGGGACCGCCGCGCTGTCCGCGGTCTGGGACGTCGTCGAGGCATCCGGGTTGAGCACCGGCCCGCATTCCTCGACGCTGCTCGGGGTGAGCTGCCTCGGCTATCCCGGGCAGTTGGTCGAGATCACCGCGACGGCGGTCGTGCCGGAGCAGGTACGTCCGTGAGTACGTCCATGAGCCGGCTGGTGGATGAGCAGGTCGCCCTGCGGCGCGCCACGGCCGCCGACGCCCGCGCCGCGGCCGACGTCTGGCTGCGGTCCTTCGCCGCCGCCCTGCCGGCCGTGGTCCGGCCCCGCACCGACGAGGAGGTCCGGGACTGGTTCCGGCACGTGGTGGTGCCCCGGTACGAGACGTGGGTGGCGGAGTCCGCGGGTGAGGTGGTGGGCGTGATGGTGCTGGAGGAGAGCGAGCTGGCGCAGCTGTACCTCGCCCCCGACCGGCGCGGACGCGGGATCGGGGACCGGTTGGTGACGCTGGCCAAGGAGCGCCGGCCGGCGGGGCTCTCGCTGTGGACCTTCCAGGTCAACACGCCCGCGCGGCGCTTCTACGAGCGGCACGGGTTCACGGCCGCTCAGTGGACGGACGGCGCCCGGAACGAGGAGCGGGAGCCCGACGTGCGGTACGTGTGGCAGCCGTAGGGCTCGGCCGCTCCGGTCAGGCCTCGGCCCGGGCGTACGTGTCGGTCGCGGCCACCAGCGCCTCGTCCCCGACCGCTCCGGCGTCGTGTCCCGCCGCGTCCACGACCACCAGTTCGCTGTCCGGCCAGGCGTGGTGGAGCCGCCAGACGATGCCGAGGAGATTGCCGAAGTCGAGGCTGCCCTGCACCAGGGTGCCGGGGATGCCCTTCAGCAGGTGCGCGTCCCGCAGGACCACGCCCTCGTCGTTGCCGTCGCCGAGGAAGTGGTCGTTGCCCCAGTAGTGGGTGACGGTACGGGCGAAGCCCAGGCGGAACACCGGGTCCTGGAATCGCGCGACCGACCCCGGCGGCGCGGGGATGATCGCCGTCTCCCAGTCGGTCCAGGCCCGCGCGGCCCGCTCCCGCACGGCCGGGTCGGAGGACTCCAGCAGCCGGCTGTAGGCGGCGGCCAGGTTGCCGTCGCGCTCGTCGGCGGGCAGCTCGGCGAGGAAGCGCTCGTGGGCCTCCGGGAAAATGTTCCCCAGCCCTCGGGTGAGCAGGTCCACTTCGGGGTTCGAGCCGGTCGCGACTCCGGTCAGTACGAGCGCGGACACGACGCCGGGGTGGGTCTGCGCGTACCGCAGTGCCAGGGCCGACCCCCACGACACGCCCCACACCAGCCACCGCTCGATCCCCAGGTGGGCGCGCAGTCGCTCCAGGTCCGCCATGACGTGGGCGGTCGTGTTCACGCTCATGTCGGTGGCGGGGTCGCTCGCCGCGGGTACCGACCGTCCGGCGCCGCGCTGGTCGAGCAGCACGATCCGGTACGCGGCCGGGTCGAAGTAGCGCCTGAGGTTGGGGCTCGTGCGGGACCCGGGGCCGCCGTGCAGCACCAGTGCCGGCTTGCCGTGCGGGTTCCCGGAGGTCTCCCAGTAGACGTGGTTGCCGTCTCCGACGTCGAGCATGCCGTGGTCGTACGGTTCGGTCTTCGGATACAGGCCCATTGGGGCACCGTAACGCCGGCCGCCCCGACGGTTCATCTCCTTTCCGCCGTGGGCAGCCCCGCCGCCCCTGCCGCGGTGCGCAGCACCTCCCGCAGCATCTCGGGGGTGAGCCGGCCGGTGAAGGTGTTGCGCTGGCTGACGTGGAAGCAGCCGAAGAGGTGCAGGTCGGGGTCGTCGGGGGCGTGCAGGGTGACGTGGGCGCCGTGCGCGAAGGCGGGGCGGGGCCGGGGCACGGTCCAGCCGGCCGCGGCGAACGCGGGCAGCGCGGCCTGCCACCCGAAGGCGCCGAGGACGACCACGGCGCGCAGCGTCGGCCGCAGCAGGCCCAGTTCCTGGACGAGCCACGGGCGGCAGGTGTCGCGCTCCGTGGGGGTGGGCTTGTTGGCGGGCGGGGCGCAGTGCACGGGGGAGGTGACGCGCACGCCGCGCAGTTCCAGGCCGTCGTCGGCGGAGACCGCGGTGGGCTGGGACGCGAGCCCCACGTCGTACAGCGCCTGGTACAGCACGTCACCGGAGCGGTCTCCGGTGAACATCCGGCCGGTGCGGTTGCCGCCGTGGGCCGCGGGGGCGAGCCCGACGATCAGCAGGCGCGCGTCCGGCGGGCCGAAGCCGGGCACCGGGCGGCCCCAGTACGTCCAGTCTGCGAAGGCCGCCCGCTTGGTGCGGGCCACCTCCTCCCGCCAGGCGACCAGCCGCGGACAGGCCCGGCACCCCGCGATCCGCTGATCGAGTCCGACGAGGCCGCTGGTGTCCATGTCCTCCACCGTAAGACCACCGGGCCGCCGCGCCGCCGCCCGGGGATCACGGTGCCGCCCGCCTGCCGGTCGGCACGACACCCGGCGTCCCGGCGCTCCGGCGCTCCGGCGCTCCGGCGCTCCGGCGCTCCGGCCTCACCGATATCCGGTCCCCCGCACGGGGTCCTGGCGACTAAGGTCGGGGCATGGCTTCCGAGCATGACGAAGGCAGCAACGGCGAGGCGACGGCCGTACCGGACTCCGCCGAGGCGAAGGCCGCCGACCACGCCCCGGACCCGAAGACCGCCGCCGCGATCGCCGCCGCCGAGGCTGCCGGGCCGCAGCACGGCGAGAGTGTCCGGGTCGACAGCTGGATCTGGGCCGTCCGCCTGATCAAGACCCGCTCCCTCGGTGCGACCGCCTGCCGGGGCGGTCACGTCCGGGTGAACGGCGAGCGTGTGAAGCCCGCGCACTCCTTGCGTGTCGGCGACGAAGTGCGCCTGCGGCACGAGGGCAGGGAGCGGGTCGTCGTCGTGAAGCGCCTGATCCGCAAGCGGGTCGGGGCCCCGGTCGCCGTCCAGTGCTACATCGACAACTCCCCGCCGCCCCCGCCCCGCGAGGCCGTTGCCCCGGCCGGCATCCGTGACCGCGGCGCCGGACGCCCGACCAAGCGGGACCGGCGCGAGCTGGAACGCCTGCGCGGCCTGGAGGGCCTGGGCCGGCCGGAAGGCCACTGAGACGACGGACCCCGCTCCCGATGCGAACTCCGGGGGCGGGGCCGGTGGCGGCCTGGTGCGGGTCGGGGCCGCCTGCGGACCAGTCACCTGCGGACCAGCCGGAGCAGCTCCGCGTTGTGCCCCCGGCGGGCCCAGGCCACGAGCAGCAGCGGGACCATGAGGATGAGCGGCGTCGCCGCGTTCTCGCCGTCGAAGTAGGTGAGCTGGACGACGAACGCGCCCACCATCAGCGCGCTCAGCGCGGTCGCCGCCACCGACTGGAGCACCGGGACCAACAGGGCGACCGCTCCGGCCAGTTCGAGGATGCCGATGGCGTACATGCCGGCATGGCCCCAGCCCATCTCGTCGAAGGCCTCGGCCGCCGACGGGTGCGCGATCAGCTTCGGCAGGGCGCTCGCGACGGCGAAGAACAACGCGAGGATCACCTGTACCCCACGCAGGGCGATCCGGGCACCGCGCCTGCGGGCCGCCGGGACGGAGGCCGCGGAGAGGGCGGAGGTGGTGGAGGGGGCGGAGGTGGTGGCGGTGGTCTCGGACATGGGGATCTCCTGGGCTGAGCGGTCCGTGCTGCTGTCGGGGAGGTAGACCGCTCCTCGCCCCGGAACTCATCGCCCTCTGCCGCGACGCCCGCGCCCTTTCCCGCGCAGCCTGCGGCGTCGCTCCCTAGCCCTGGCCCACGGGCACCGCCCGCACCCAGGTCCCGTCCTCGGTGAGATACCGGTCCACCCTCAGCCCCACCTCTGCGAGCGCCTCCTCGAACTGCTCCGCGGTCAGCGGCCGGGCACGGAAGGTCTGCGTCCAGACCGCGTCCGGGAACTCGTACTCCACATGCACCGAGTTGACGCCGTCCCCGACCGGCTCCGCCGACACGATCCGCACGGTGAAGCCGCTGGGGTCCACCCGCTCGCGCGGCACGTTCGTGTGGTAGTCCTCGCCCTCCCGCTGGATCAGTACGCAGCCGCCCTCCGCGACATGCCGGGCGCACGCACTCAGCAGCCCCCTTCTCACCTCGACGTCCCCGGCGTGGACGAGGAACGACGCCAGCATCACCGCGTCGAACGTCTCGCCCAGGTCGAGGCGCTCGATCGGGCCGCATATCGTCCGTGCCCCGCGCACGTGCTCCAGCATCTCGGCGGACTCGTCGACCGCCGTGACGGCGAACCCGCGCTCCAGCAGCGGCCGGGTCATGCGGCCCACCCCGCTGCCCAGTTCCAGAATGCGTGCGCCCGCGGGCACCGCGGAGGCCACGATGTCCGGCTCGGCGCCGACGGGCAGCCGGGAGTAGAGCTCGACCGCGCAGCCGTCCGGAGTGATGGCTCCGGGTCCCGTCCCCTGATGTCCCTCTCGCATTTTCAGCTCCATGCCCGCCCAACGGGCCGCACCCGCACAGTCGTTCCACTCCGCACCCGATTCACCCGACCGAGTGAACGCCCGGCGGCGGCCACCCGCCCGCAGCCGGTCCCCGACGGCTCGGTTTCCTCCTCGGCGTTCCGGGAGTACGTTTTTTCACAGGAGTGGTCGTCACCATGCGTACGGGCAGTGAACCGACAACCGCGCGCAGTGCCCTGCGGGCGCGGTTCTGGCTGTGCGTGTGGGGACTGGTCTGGACGATCTTCGGGACGGCCGTCTTCGCGCTCACCGGGCGGCCCGGCTGGGCCGCTGCCTTCGGGGTGCTGTGGCTGATCATCACGGTCGACCTGACGGTGGTCCTCCGGCACATCCGCCAGGGCCCGCACTACCAGCCCGGCCCGGACGTCCCGCCGTACCGGCCGCCGGAGCACCGCATCCGGACCGATCCGCCGCCGCGGTCCCCCAAGAAGCCGGGGACACGCGGGAGCCCGTGGGACTGAGCGCCGCACACCTGACGCCCGGAACCCCGGCCGCCCGCCGGGGGATCAGGAGTCGAACCGCGCCTGTTGCAGGTACTCCGGGTTCGGGTCCAGGGCCGCCGCCAGCCGGAAGTGACGTCTGGCCTGGTCGGGACAGCCCCGGCGCTCGAAGGTGCGGGCCAGCGCGAAGTGCGCGAACGCGTTGTCCGGCTCGCGTTCGAGGACGATGGTGAACTCCAGCTCGGCCGGTCTGAGCTGCGCCGCCGCGAAGAAGGCACGGGCGCGCAGCAGCCGTGCCGCGGTGCTCTCCGGGTGCGCGGCGATGACTTGGTCGAGGAGCTTCACCGCGCCCCGCGGATCACGCGCGGCGAGCAGTTGCTCGGCGGCGCGGAAGTCGATGACGTCCGTCTCCGGGGTCCGTCCGGTGGAACCGCTGGTCTCGGGCACGGCTGAGTCCTTCCCTCGCTGGAAGGGATCAACGCCCGCGCGAAGACCGCTATTCCTGGGCCGGCCGGGGCGTGCGGGGTCCTCGCCGGAGCCGCCGGGCTACTCCGCGTGCGCCCTGCGGGCCAGCTCCGCCCACACCTCTCGCACGCGGTGCCGGAGCTCCTCCAGCGGCACGTCGTTGTCGATGACGACATCGGCGATCTCCCGGCGCTGTTCCCGGGTCGCCTGGGCGGCCATGCGCGCCCGTGCGTCCTGCTCGGACATGCCGCGCAGCCGCACCAGCCGGTCGAGCTGGGTGGCCGGGTCGGCGTCGACGACGACCACGACGTCGTACAGCGACGCGAGGCCGTTCTCGGTGAGCAGGGGGACGTCGTGGACGACGACGGCGTCCTCGGCGGCGGACTGCTCGAGTTCGCGGGAGCGGGCGCCGACCAGGGGGTGCACGATCGCGTTGAGCGCGGCCAGCTTCTCCGGGTCGGCGAACACGATCGAGCCCAGCTTGGGCCGGTCCAGACTGCCGTCGCCGGCGAGGACGTCCTCGCCGAACGCCTCCACGACCGCCGCGAGCCCCGGGGTCCCGGGCGCGACGACCTCGCGCGCGATGCGGTCCGCGTCGATCAGTACGGCCCCGCACTCGACGAGCAGCCGCGACACCTCGCTCTTGCCGGCGCCGATCCCGCCGGTCAGGCCCACTGTCAGCATGAGCGGAAGCTTAGGGCCTGCCGGTGACGGCACCTCGGACGGGGCATCGCCTGACGTCAGCCTTCGCCCTCCCGCTCGGCCAGGAAGCGTTCGAACTCGCGGCCGATCTCGTCCGCCGACGGGATCTCGACCGGCTCGGCGAGCATGTTGCCCCGGGTCTGGGCGCCCGCGGCGGCGTCGTACTGGTGCTCCAGGCCCTGGACGAGCGCGGTGAGCTCCTCGTCGCCCTCCTGGATCTGCCGGTCGATCTCGGTCTGGGTGCGGTGGGCCTCCGTGCGCAGGGAGTGCGCCACGCCGGGCAGGACCAGTCCGGTCGCCGCCGTGATGGCCTCCAGGACGGTCAGCGCCGCGTCCGGGTAGGCGGACCGGGCGATGTAGTGCGGCACGTGCGCGGCGACGCCCAGCACCTCGTGGCCGGCCTGCATGAGCCGGTACTCGACGAGCGCCTCGGCGCTGCCGGGGACCTGTGCCTCCTCGAAGGGGCTGCGGTGGCCCGGGACGAGGTCGGTGCGGTTGCCGTGCGGGGTGATGCCGACGGGGCGGGTGTGCGGGACGCCCATGGGGATGCCGTGGAAGTTGACCGAGAGGCGGACGCCGAGCCGCTCGACGATCTGCCCCACGGCGGCGGCGAAGCGCTCCCACTCCACGTCCGGTTCGGGGCCCGACAGCAGCAGGAAGGGTGCTCCGGTGGCGTCCTGGACGAGCCGCACCTCGATGGTGGGTTCCTCGTAGTCGGTCCAGGTGTCGCGCTTGAAGGTCAGCAGCGGGCGGCGGGCCCGGTAGTCCACGAGCCGGTCGTGGTCGAAGCGGGCGACGACCTGGTGGGGCAGTGAGTCGAGCATCTGGTCGACGATCTGGTCGCCGGTCTCGCCGGCGTCGATGTATCCGTCGAAGTGGTAGAGCATGACCAGCCCGGCCGACTCCTGGGCGAGTGCCGTGTCGACCACGGCCAGGCCCTTCGGCTCCCACGCGTACAAACCCTGCGGATCAAGCACAGTGACCGCTCCCCTCCTCGTGTCCGTACGTCATAACGCCGTTGCCGGGGCGGGCATTCCCGGAGCGGGGCGCTGTGATCTTGACGGCGGGGGCCGGTATCGCCGGGGCCGAGCCGGGGCAACGCCGAAGGGCCGTACCTCGAAAGGTACGGCCCCTCGGTGTCAACGGCTAGGCCTCAGCGGCCCGCGATCAGCTCTGGCCGCCGGCCAGCTTCTCGCGGAGCGCGGCAAGCGCCTCGTCCGACGCGAGGGCGCCGGAGTTGTCGCCACCCTCGGAGGAGTACGAACCGCCACCGGACGCGGCCGGAGCCGCACCCGCGGTGTCGCCACCCTCGGCAGCGGCCTTCTCGTCCGCCTCGCGGGACTTGATGACCTGCGCCTGGTGCTGCTCGAAGCGCTGCTGCGCCTCGGCGTACTGGGTCTCCCAGGCCTCGCGCTGGGTCTCGTAGCCCTCGAGCCAGTCGTTGGTCTCGGGGTCGAAGCCCTCGGGGTAGATGTAGTTGCCCTGGTCGTCGTAGGACGCGGCCATGCCGTACAGGGTCGGGTCGAACTCGACCGCCGACGGGTCGGCACCGAAGGCCTCGTTGGCCTGCTTCAGCGAGAGGCTGATGCGACGACGCTCGAGGTCGATGTCGATGACCTTGACGAAGATCTCGTCGTTGACCTGGACGACCTGCTCCGGGATCTCCACGTGGCGCTCGGCCAGCTCGGAGATGTGGACCAGACCCTCGATGCCCTCGTCCACGCGGACGAACGCACCGAACGGAACCAGCTTCGTGACCTTGCCAGGCACGACCTGCCCGATCTGGTGGGTGCGGGCGAACTGCTGCCACGGGTCTTCCTGGGTCGCCTTCAGCGACAGGGAGACACGCTCGCGGTCCATGTCGACGTCGAGGACCTCGACGGTGACTTCCTGGCCGACCTCGACAACCTCGGAGGGGTGGTCGATGTGCTTCCAGGACAGCTCGGAGACGTGGACCAGGCCGTCGACGCCACCCAGGTCCACGAAGGCACCGAAGTTGACGATCGAGGAGACGACGCCGGAACGGACCTGACCCTTCTGGAGGGTCGTGAGGAACGTCTGGCGGACCTCGGACTGGGTCTGCTCCAGCCAGGCACGGCGGGACAGGACCACGTTGTTGCGGTTCTTGTCCAGCTCGATGATCTTGGCCTCGAGCTCCTTGCCCACGTAGGGCTGGAGGTCGCGAACACGGCGCATCTCGACCAGGGAGGCCGGGAGGAAGCCGCGGAGGCCGATGTCGAGGATGAGACCACCCTTGACGACCTCGATGACGGTACCGGTGACGATCCCGTCCTCTTCCTTGATCTTCTCGATGGTGCCCCAGGCACGCTCGTACTGGGCGCGCTTCTTCGAGAGGATCAGGCGGCCTTCCTTGTCCTCCTTCTGGAGAACAAGGGCCTCGATCTCGTCACCGACGGCGACGACCTCGTTGGGGTCGACGTCGTGCTTGATCGAGAGCTCGCGGCTCGGGATAACGCCTTCGGTCTTGTAACCGATGTCGAGCAGGACCTCGTCCCGGTCGACCTTCACGATGACGCCGTCGACGATGTCGCCGTCGTTGAAGTACTTGATCGTCTCGTCGATCGCGGCGAGGAAGGCTTCCTCGTTACCGATGTCGTTGACCGCAACCTGCGGGGTGGTGGCGGTGGTCTCGGTGCTGCTCGTCATGTGGGAAAGGGCTCCGGTACGGACATTGAAGTCGTAGGTACTGCTTACGCCGGGAGCCCGTTTCGCTCTGCAGAAGCCGGACAGCCAAGTAAGCGTCACCGAAAAAACTGGCGACGCCTCGAGAACCGAGGGGACATACAACAGATGCGAGCGCGACCTGCTACGTCTGAGGTGCGCAGGCCCGCAGCGCAACTTGTAGCATACGGGGGCGGCCGGGCATGGTCAATGCGCGAAGCCGCCCACCCGGGGCGAACAGCCGCATATCCGGCACAAGAGCCGTCTTCCGAGGCCGCACGGAGCCCACCGGGTCCCGTGCCCGACGCCTGGGACGGGCCGGTCGGAAGAGCCGCAGACTAGTACGAGGGAGCCGGTCATCCAAGAGTCCGTAACGTCCGAAGCCGGAGAGACCGAAGCCGAGGCCACCCGGCGTGCCGCCGGTGTCACGGAGAGTGCCCGCGCCAACCGTGGCTGGTGGGACCGGAACGCGGACGAGTACCAGATCGAGCACGGCACCTTCCTCGGCGACGACCGCTTCGTGTGGTGCCCCGAGGGCCTGGACGAGGTGGAGGCCGAGCTGCTCGGCCCGACGGAGGAGCTGAAGGGCAAGGACGTCCTGGAGATCGGCGCCGGTGCCGCCCAGTGCGCGCGCTGGCTGGCCGGCCAGGGCGCGCGTCCGGTGGCCCTGGACCTCTCCCACCGCCAGCTCCAGCACGCGCTGCGCATCGGCGCCGGCTTCCCGCTGGTGCAGGCGGACGCGGCCGTGCTGCCCTTCGCGGACGGGTCCTTCGACCTGGCGTGCTCGGCGTACGGGGCGCTGCCGTTCGTGGCCGACCCCCGGCTGGTGCTGCGGGAGGTGCGCCGGGTGCTGCGGCCCGGGGGCCGCTTCGTCTTCTCCGTCACGCACCCGGTGCGCTGGGCGTTCCCGGACGAGCCGGGCCCCGAGGGCCTGTCGGTGTCCGCGTCCTACTTCGACCGCACGCCGTACGTCGAGCAGGACGACGAGGGCCGCGCGGTGTACGTCGAGCACCACAGGACGCTCGGCGACCGCGTCCGGGACGTCGTGACGTCGGGGTTCCGCCTGGTGGATCTGGTGGAGCCGGAGTGGCCGGACTGGAACACCTCGGAGTGGGGCGGCTGGTCGCCGCTGCGCGGGCATCTGATCCCCGGCACGGCGATCTTCGTGTGCGAGCGCGACTGACCCGCTGTCGCCGGGCACGCGCGCGTGGAGGGCGGTTCTGCCGGCGTACGACACTGGGGGCGTGATCCGTTACGACGCCCTGGAGGCGCTGCCCGTACGCGGTGCCCTGCCCGCTCTGCACGACGCCCTGGAGGGCCACGGCACCGCGGTGCTGGTCGCGCCGCCCGGCACCGGCAAGACGACGCTGGTGCCGCTCGCGCTGGCCGGACTGCTCGGCGAGGGGCCGGCGCGGCGCGTGGTCGTGGCCGAGCCCCGGCGGATCGCGGCGCGGGCGGCGGCCCGGCGGATGGCCTGGCTGCTGGGCGAGAAGCCCGGCGCGAGCGTCGGGTACACCGTGCGCGGCGAGCGGGTGGTCGGGCGGCACACGCGCGTGGAGGTCGTCACGACCGGTGTCCTGTTGCAGCGGCTCCAGCGCGACCAGGAGCTGACCGGCGTCGACGCGGTCGTGCTCGACGAGTGCCACGAACGGCATCTGGACGCGGACACGACGGCGGCGTTCCTGTGGGACGTGCGGCAGGCGCTGCGGCCGGAGCTGCGGCTGGTGGCCGCGTCGGCGACGACCGACGCGGAGGGCTGGGCCCGGCTGCTGGGCGGGGCGCCGGTCGTCGAGGCGCGGGGGGTGTCGTACCCGGTGGAGGTGGTGTGGGCGCCGCCCGCCCGTCCGGTGCGGCCGCCGCACGGGATGCGGGTCGACCCGGCCCTGCTCGCCCACGTGGCGTCGGTGGTGCGGCGGACACTGGCCGAGCGGGACGGGGACGTGCTGTGCTTCCTGCCGGGCGTCGGGGAGATCGCCCGGGTCGCGGGGCAGTTGTCCGGGCTCGGGGACGTCGAGGTGCTCCAGGTGCACGGGCGGGCGCCGGCCGCCGTGCAGGACGCGGTGCTGTCCCCTGGGGAGCGGCGCCGGGTGGTGCTGGCGACCTCGGTGGCGGAGTCGTCGCTGACGGTGCCGGGCGTGCGGGTGGTGGTGGACGCGGGGCTGGCCCGGGAGCCGCGGGTCGACCACGGGCGCGGGCTGAGCGCGCTGACAACGGTACGGGCGTCGGTGGCGGCGGCACGGCAGCGGGCCGGGCGGGCGGGACGTGAGGCGCCGGGCGCGGTGTACCGCTGCTGGACGGAGGCCGAGGACGCCCGGCTGCCGCGCTTCCCGGCGCCGGAGATCAAGGTGGCCGACCTGACGGCGTTCGCTCTCCAGGCGGCGTGCTGGGGCGATCCGGACGCGTCCGGGCTGGCGCTGCTGGATCCGCCGCCGGGCGGGGCGATGGCGGCAGCGCGGGCGGTGCTGACGGCCGTGGGTGCGGTGGACGCGGCCGGGCGGGCCACGGAGCGGGGCGTACGGCTGTCGCGGCTGGGGGTGCATCCCCGTCTGGGGCGGGCACTGCTCGACGCGGGCGCCTCCGGTGCGGTGGCGGAGGTGGTGGCGTTGATCGGCGAGGAGCCGCCGCGGGAGTACGGGGACGACCTGGCGTCCGCGCTGCGGGCGGCCCGGCGCGGGGGTGACGCCTACGGGGCGCGGTGGCGGGCGGAGGTACGACGCCTGCGGGCCGCCGCGACCCCGGCCGCCGGACTCGCCGGCGGTCCGGGGGACGTCGTGGTCGACGGCGCGGGCGGCGCCCCGGGGGCGACCGACGCGCCTGCCGGCGGGGCGCAGGGCGCCGTGGCGGAGGCCGTGGCGGGCGGCGCTGTGGGACGAGCGAACGCCGGCCACCGCCGGGCGGGGGGCGGCGGGGTGAAGGGGGACGTGCCGTTCGGCGGGGAGGACGGAATCGTCGGGCTCGTGGCCGCGCTGGCGTTTCCCGAGCGGGTGGCCAGGAAGGACGGCGGTTCGTATCTCATGGTGTCCGGGACGCGGGCGGAGCTGCCGGAGGGGTCCGAACTGCGCGGGGCGCCGTGGATCGCCGTGGCCGTGGCCGACCGGCCGGTGGGCAAGGGGCACGCGCGCGTGCGGCTCGGCGCGGTCGTCGACGAGGCGACGGCGCGGCTCGCGGCCGGCGCCCTGCTGACGGAGCGGGACGAGGTCCACTGGGCCGGCGGTGACGTGGTGGCCCGGCGGGTCGAACGGCTCGGGGCCGTCGAACTGTCGGTGGGGCCCCCGGCCGACGCCGCCCCCGGCCTCGTACGGGACGCGCTGCTGGAGGGGCTGCGGCAGGAAGGGTTCGGGCTGCTGCGCTGGTCGGCCGATGCGCGGGTGCTGCGGCAGCGGCTCGCGTTCCTGCGGCTGCACCTGGGCGAGCCCTGGCCGGACGTCTCGGACGAGGCGCTGCACGCGCGCGTGGACAAGTGGCTGGAGCCGGAGCTCGGACGGGCCCGGCGGCGGGCCGACCTGGCACGGATCGACGCCGGGCAGGCGCTGGCGCGGTTGCTGCCCTGGGCGTCGGGCGAGGCGGCACGGCTGGACGAACTCGCCCCGGAGCGGATCACCGTGCCCAGTGGGTCCAGGATCCGGATCGACTACGGCGATCCGGGGCAGCCCGTGCTCGCGGTGAAGGTGCAGGAGATGTTCGGGCTGGAGCGGTCGCCCGAGATCGCCGGGGTGCCGCTCCTCGTCCACCTCCTCTCCCCCGCCGGCCGGCCCGCCGCGGTCACGGCCGACCTGGCCTCCTTCTGGCGGGACGGCTACAAGGGCGTACGGGCGGAGCTGCGCGGCCGGTATCCGAAGCATCCGTGGCCCGAGGACCCGGCCACGGCGGAGCCGACGCGGCACACGAAGGCGCGGCTCGGGCGGGAGTCCGCGTCCGGTTCGTGACCGCGCCCGGCCGTCGCACGGCCCACAGCCCGAGGGCGCCCCGCCGCCGTGGCGGTGGGACGCCCTGGGTGCCCGGTCCGGTGGGTGCCTGTGCGGGTGCCTACGCGGTGGGCTCGGTCGAGGGTTCGGCCGAAGGGGTCTGCGAGGCGTCCGGGGACGGCTCGGTGGACGGGCTCGGTGACGGCTCCGCCTCGGGCTTCGCCACCGTGAGCTGGACGTCGAGGGTGGCGCCGCCCGCGGTGGTGAGACGCAGCACGAACGTGCCGGCGGTGTCGTCCGCGTACAGCTTCGGCAGCGTCAACAGGCCCTTGGCGTCGGTCGTCAGGCCGCCCAGGGTGCGGACGGCCTTGCCGTCGGCGTCCTTGAAGTAGGGGCCCTTGTCGTTCTCGGCCGGGTCGGCCGCCGACTTGACGAGCGTGGCGGTGACGGCGACCTTGTCCGCGACGGCGCCCTTGTACGTCGCCTTCACCTCGACCCGGTCCGCGAACTCGCCGCCCGCGGTGCAGGTGAGCGCCGCGTCACCGGTGCGCGCGAGGGCGTCGGCGACGCGCTCGGTGACGGTGGCCCGGTAGTCGAGGCCGACGACCATGCGGCCGACGACGGTCGCCCGGACCGTGAACGCACCGGTCTTCTCGCCCGCCTGGAGTGCGGGTGCCGCGGCCACGCCCGCGCTGCCGGTGATGACGGTGGCGACGTTCTCACCGCCGGCGAAGGTGGCGTCCGTGTCCCCGATGATCGTGAAGCGGATGCGGACCTTGGCGACGGCCTCGCCGCTCTTCGTCTCCGCCCGGGCGCTGATCCTCTTGGCGAACGTGTCGCCCGCGGTGGCGGTGAGGCCGGAGGTACCGGCGTTCTCCAGGTGATCCACCGTGTCGGTGGGGGTCTGCGTCGGTGGCGGGGTCGCCGGGGCGGTCGGAGGGATGGGGCTCGGTGAACCGGCGCCGGGCGGCGTGGGCTTGACGGGGCCGGTGGGGTTGCCCGGAGCCGGCGTCGACGTGCCGGGGGTCTGGGGTGCCGTGGGCAGACCGGGGGTGCCGGTGACGGCGGGCGACGGGCTCTGCCCGGTCACGGCGGAGTCGGCGTCGCTGCGGCCCACCGGCAGCGCGCCGGTGCCGTCCGGGACCTCGTGGGTGCCCTTGCGGTAGTACTCCAGCCAGGACAGGACCGTGTGCAGGTACTCCTGCGAGTTGTTGTAGCTGAGGATCGCGCGGTTGAGGTCTGCCTGGTCGGACAGGTCCCAGCCGTTGCGGCACAGGTAGTGGCCGGCGGCGAGGGCGGCGTCGTAGACGTTGTTGGGGTCCTTCTTGCCGTCACCGTTGCCGTCGCGGCCCGCCCAGGCCCAGGTGGACGGGATGAACTGCATGGGGCCGACGGCGTTGTCGTAGCTGCTGTTGCCGTCGTAGACGCCGTTGTCGGTGTCCTTGATGAGCGCGAACCCGTTGCCGTCGAGCTGCGGGCCGATGATCTGGCTGGTGGTGGTGCCGTTCGCGTCGACACGGCCGCCGCGGGCCTGACCGGACTCCACCTTGCCGATGGCGGCGAGGAGTTGCCAGGGGAGGTTGCACCCCGGCTTGGTCCGGCGCAGCTCCGACTCGGCCTTCTTGTAGGCGTCGAGGACGGTCGCGGGGATGCCCGCCTCGGCGGGGCCCCGGGACACGGGGGTGCCGACGGTGGGCGCGGGGCTCGGGCTGTTGAGCGGCGGCAGGTCCGTGTAGTAGGGCGAGTTGCCGGTGGCGCTGTCGTCGGAGGGTGCGGAGGGCGACGCCGCGCTGTCGGCGGTGGTCCGTCTGCCGTTGCCGTCCGCCGTGACGTCGGGAGCCTGGGACGCGGACAGGGCCGCGACCGCGACCGCCGCGACGGTGGTGGTGACCGCCGCCTTGCGGAGTCTCCTGTCGAACTGCGCCGCCATAGAGTGACCCCTCCCGTGGACGCCCGCGCGTCCGTCTCCGTCGTCCGTCTGTCTTCGGCTGTGGTGCTCGCGCCGTACCGCCCCTGTTGTGACGATCGACCCGAGCCGAGGGTTGCGCCGCAACTTTCCGAGCACGACGGTCGTCTGTTCGACCAGTACGGCGCCGCAGGTGACCCTACGACAACTTGCTTTGCGCGGGCACCCGTTCGTGCCCGATATTCACCAGTTGGCCATATGAGGAGCGGCGTTGCCTTTCACCCTCAGTCATGCGGCGGCCGTGCTGCCCGCCGTGCGCGGCGACGGATCCGGGCGGGGGCGTCTGGTGCCCGCCGTGTTGATCGCGGGGTCGTTCTCGCCTGACATGACCTATTACGCGGCGAGTCTGGTGTCCGGTGCGATGGAGTTCGGGGATGTGACGCACTCCTTCGCCGGGGTCTTCTCGGTCGATGTGCTCATCGCCTGGGCGCTGGTGGGGCTGTGGCTGCTGGTCCGCGAGCCGTTGGTGGCGCTGCTGCCGCGGGCCCGGCAGGGACGCGCCGCCGCCCTGCTGCGCTGCGGGGCGCCACGGGCGCGGGTCCGGCCGTCCCTGGTGGGGTGGTGGTACGTGTCGGCGGCGCTGGGTGCGCTGACGCATGTGGTGTGGGACGCGTTCACGCATCTCGACCGGTGGGGGATGCGGGTGTTCCCCGTGCTGGGGCGGGAGATCGCGGGTTCGCCGCTGTACTGGTACCTGCAGTACGGCGGTTCCGCGGTGGCCGCGGTGGTGATCGCCGTGTTCCTGGCCCGGGCGCTGCGCCGCCTGCCCCCGGCCCGGCCGCTGGGCGTCCCCGCGCTCTCGGTGCGGGACCGGTGGTGGGCCGGGGCGGTGCTCGGCGGCTGCGCGCTGGCCGGGGTGGCCCAGCGGACCACCCGCTGGTGGGACCAGCGGGGGTCCCTGGCGAGGCTCTGGGAAGTCGTCCCGACGGTGTGTTTCGGGGCGGGCGCGGGGCTCGTCCCGGGGCTGCTGCTGTGTGCCGTGGGGATCAGGGTGTGGCGTCCGGTCCCGGTTTCCGGAAGCCCGGGAGGCGTCGGTACGGAGCCGGGCCGCCGGGTCGCGCGCTGAGGGTGTCGGCGGTGGCGACGAACACGGTGGAGGTGTGTGCGGGGCGTGAGCGCGGCAGCAGGGTGACGGCGAGCGTCAGGTAGCCGCGCGCCAGGCCGGCCCACAGGCGCCGGGCGGGCGTCTCGCGTGGCGTCGCGGCGGCCGGGTCACGGCGGGAGAGGCTGCGGCGGAGGTCTGCCGCGGTGCGGCGCAGGGCCGTCGCGAGGGTGGTGGGGGTGCGGCCGGTACTTGCGCCCGGCGCGAAGACCGGGACCGGGAGGAGTGGCACGCGGGCGGGTCGGTCTGTGCTTGCCCGTGCCGGTGTCGTCCGGTGGTGGAGCATGCGTATACCCATGCCCAGCATCCTCGGGGGCGACAGGGGGCGGGGGCTTTTCCGCGGGGGCCACCTGAGTGACGGGCCCTCCGGGGGTTGGCGGGCCGGTGTGAGCCGACGCCCTCTGACGCCAACGGCCCTGTCCCCGCCTGGGCGGGGGCGGGCGCGGGCCCTGGAGGTGCGGGGCCCGCGGGTACGGGGGCGTGCGCGGGCCGGGTATCGGGCGGGACAGCGCCTACCGGTACCGGCGGCCGGTGGGGGTGGCTCTTGGGCGGACGCGGACGGTCCCCTACGTCGCTCACCCCCCGAGGGCCGGGCACCGCAAGAGCCGGGGAGGGCAGACGTCGGCCCGCTCCCCGGCCCCCGCGGCGCCACCGCCGGAGGCTAGTGCGCTGCCGATTCCCAGTCCGGGCCCGAGCCCACCGAGACGCCCAGGGGGACCCTGAGGTCGACGGCGTTCGCCATCTCGCGGCGGACCAGTTCCTCCGCGGCCGCCCGCTCGCCGGGGGCGATCTCCAGGACGATTTCGTCGTGGACCTGGAGCAGCATGCGGGAAGCCAGGCCGGCCTCGCGCAGCGCCTTGTCCACGTTGAGCATGGCGATCTTGACGATGTCGGCCGCCGTGCCCTGGATCGGGGCGTTCAGGGCCATCCGCTCGGCCGCCTCGCGGCGCTGGCGGTTGTCGCTGTTGAGGTCGGGCAGGTAGCGGCGGCGACCGAAGAGCGTCGCCGTGTAGCCGGTGGCCCTGGCCTCGTCGACGACCCGGCGCAGATAGTCCCGGACTCCGCCGAACCGCTCGAAGTAGGCGTCCATCAGACCCCGGGCCTCGGCCGCCTCGATGTTCAGCTGCTGGGAGAGACCGAAGGCCGACAGGCCGTACGCCAGGCCGTAGGACATGGCCTTGATCTTGCGGCGCATCTCCGCGTCCACCGCGGACTGCTCGACGGAGAACACCTGCGCGGCGGCCGTGGTGTGCAGGTCCTCGCCGGAGGTGAACGCCTCGATCAGGCCCGCGTCCTCGGACAGGTGGGCCATCACGCGCAGCTCGATCTGGCTGTAGTCCGCCGTCATCAGGGACTCGAAGCCCTCGCCGACGACGAAGCCGCGGCGGATCGCCCGGCCCTCGTCGGTGCGGACCGGGATGTTCTGCAGGTTCGGGTCGGTCGAGGAGAGGCGGCCGGTCGCGGCGACCGTCTGGTTGAACGTGGTGTGGATGCGGCCGTCGGCGGCGATCGTCTTGATCAGCCCCTCGACGGTGACGCGCAGCTTGGCCTGCTCGCGGTGCCGGAGCATGATCACCGGCAGTTCGTTGTCCGTCTGCGTCGCCAGCCACGCCAGGGCGTCGGCGTCCGTCGTGTAGCCGGTCTTGGTCTTCTTCGTCTTGGGCAGGTTCAGCTCACCGAAGAGGACTTCCTGGAGCTGCTTGGGCGAACCCAGGTTGAACTCGCGTCCGGCCGCCGCGTGGGCCTCCTTCACGGCCTGCTGGACCGCCCCCGCGAACATCTGCTCCATGGCCTGCAGGTGCTCCCGGTCGGCCGCGATACCGTGCCGCTCCATGCGGGCCAGCAGGGCGGACGTGGGCAGTTCCATGTCGCGCAGCAGGTCCGCGGCGCCGACCTCCGCCAGGCGGCCCTCGAAGGTCTCGCCCAGATCCAGGATCGCGCGGGCCTGCACCATGAGCGCCTCGGCCTCGGCGGCGTCGTCCGCGCCGAAGGCCAGCTGCCCGTCGGCCGCGGCGGCGGGGGCCAGCTCGCGGTGCAGGTACTCCAGGGACAGCGCGTCCAGGTCGAAGGAGCGCCGGCCCGGCTTGACCAGGTAGGCGGCGAGCGCGGTGTCCATGTCCACGCCGGCGACGCTCCAGCCGTGCTCGGCGAAGACGCGCATGGCGCCCTTGGCGTTGTGGAAGACCTTCGGCCGGTCCGGGTCGGAGAGCCAGGCCGTGAACGCCGCCTCGTCGGCCTCGTCGATCTCCGTCGGGTCGAACCAGGCGGCCTTCCCGTCGGAAGCGGCGAGCGCCACCTCGGCCACCGAGCCGGTGCCCAGCGCCCAGGTGTCGACCGTGGCGACACCGAGAGGCCGGCTGCCGTGCTCGGCGAGCCAGCCGGCCACCTCGCCCGTGCCCAGCACCGTGCCGTCCAGCTCCACGCCGTCCGCCACGACCGGCGTCGCCTCGGCCTCCTCGGCTCCCGGATCGACGGCGAACAGGCGCTCGCGCAGCGAGGGGTTGCGGATCTCCAGGGTGTCCAGGATCATCGCGACGCCCTTGCGGTCGTACGCCGGCCGCTCCAGGTCGGTGACCGCCTTGGGCAGCTCGACCTGCCGCTCCAGCTCGGTGAGCCGGCGGTTGAGCTTCACGGACTCCAGGTGGTCGCGCAGATTCTGCCCGGCCTTGCCCTTGACCTCGTCGACGCGCTCGACCAGCTCCGCGAAGGACCCGAACTGGTTGATCCACTTCGCGGCCGTCTTCTCGCCGACGCCCGGGATGCCCGGCAGGTTGTCCGACGGGTCGCCGCGCAGGGCGGCGAAGTCGGGGTACTGGGCGGGCGTCAGTCCGTACTTCTCGACGACCTTCTCCGGGGTGAACCGGGTGAGCTCGGAGACGCCCTTGGTCGGATACAGCACCGTGGTGTGCTCGCTGACCAGCTGGAACGAGTCCCGGTCTCCGGTGACGATCAGCACCTCGAAGCCCTCGGCCTCGGCCTGCGTGGCGAGTGTGGCGATGACGTCGTCCGCCTCGAAGCCCTCGACGGCGAAGCGGGTCACGTGCATCGCGTCGAGCAGCTCGCCGATCAGCTCGACCTGGCCCTTGAACTCGTCCGGCGTCTTGGAGCGGTTCGCCTTGTACTCCGTGAACTCCTCGGAGCGCCACGTCTTGCGGGAGACGTCGAACGCCACCGCGAAGTGCGTGGGCGCCTCGTCACGCAGCGTGTTGGCCAGCATCGACGCGAAACCGTAGATCGCGTTGGTCGGCTGGCCCGTCGCGGTCGTGAAGTTCTCCGCGGGCAGCGCGAAGAACGCGCGGTACGCCAGCGAGTGCCCGTCCATGAGCATCAGGCGCGGCCGGCCGCCGCCGGTGGGGGTCTCGGTCTTCTTCGATGCTGTATCTGCCACGTCCCCGATCCTGCCACGTGCCGCTGACAGTCGGTCCCGCCGGCGCCGGTGGCACGGGTGCGGAGCCTTCCCGGCCGCGGGTGCGGAGCCGCTTGTCCCCGCGGGTACGTCGTGGCCGGTCGCGCCCGCGCGGCGGAGCCGCACGTCGCACACAGCCCCCTTCAGGGCGTCGCTCGCGTCCGGCGCCGCGGGACCGGTGTTCCTCCGTCGCCGCAACCACGGCTTCCGGGCTCCGGACCGTCCGGCCTCCGTCGCTGTCACAGGGTCATGCGAGGATCGAAGACGTACCTCACACGTGCAGGCGAAGGAGCGCGCGATGGCCACGAAGCCGCCCAAGGGTGATCCGGTTCAGGACGCTCCGGAGGTCACCGAGCCCCAGCATGCGGCGGCGGGCATTCCGGCGATCGGCCACACCCTGCGCATCGCGCAGCGGCAGATGGGCGTGCGGCGGACCGCGCTGACGCTGCTGAGCGTGAACCAGAAGGACGGCTTCGACTGCCCGGGCTGCGCCTGGCCGGAGCCGGACCACCGGCACAAGGCGGAGTTCTGCGAGAACGGCGCGAAGGCCGTGGCCGAGGAGGCCACCCTGCGCCGGGTCACCCCGGAGTTCTTCGCCGCGCACTCGGTGGCCGACCTCGCGACCCGCAGCGGCTACTGGCTGGGCCAGCAGGGGCGGCTCACGCATCCCGTGTACCTCCCGGAGGGCGGCGAGCACTACGAGCCGGTCACCTGGGAGCGCGCCTTCGACATCGTCGCGGAGGAGATCACCGCCCTGGACTCGCCCGACGAGGCGGTCTTCTACACCTCGGGGCGCACCAGCAACGAGGCGGCGTTCCTCTACCAGCTCTTCGCGCGCGAGCTGGGCACCAACAACCTGCCGGACTGCTCCAACATGTGCCACGAGTCGTCCGGCTCGGCCCTGTCCGAGACCATCGGCATCGGCAAGGGCAGCGTCCTGCTGGAGGACCTCTACAAGTCCGACCTGATCATCGTGGCCGGCCAGAACCCGGGCACCAACCACCCGCGCATGCTCTCCGCACTGGAGAAGGCCAAGGCGAACGGCGCGAAGATCATCAGCGTCAACCCGCTGCCCGAGGCCGGCCTGGAGCGCTTCAAGAACCCGCAGACGCCGAAGGGGCTCACCACCGGCGCCGCGCTCACCGACCTGTTCCTGCAGATCCGCCTCGGTGGCGACCAGGCCCTGTTCCGGCTCCTGAACAAGCTGATCCTCGAGACCGAGGGCGCGGTCGACGAGGCGTTCGTCCGGGAACACACGCACGGCTTCGAGGAGTTCGCCGAGGCCGCGCGTGCCGCCGACTGGGAGGAGACGCTCGCGGCGACCGGTCTGTCCCGCGCGGAGATCGAGGAGACGCTGCGCCTGGTCCTCGCCTCGAAGCGCACCATCGTGTGCTGGGCGATGGGCCTGACCCAGCACAAGCACTCGGTGCCCACCATCCGCGAGGTCGTGAACTTCCTCCTCCTGCGCGGCAACATCGGCCGTCCGGGCGCGGGCGTCTGCCCGGTGCGCGGCCACTCCAACGTGCAGGGCGACCGCACGATGGGCATCTTCGAACGCCCCGCGCCCGCGTTCCTGGACGCCCTGGAGAAGGAGTTCGGCTTCGCTCCGCCCCGCGAGCACGGCTTCGACGTCGTACGGGCCATCCGCGCGCTGCGCGACGGCGAGGCGAAGGTCTTCTTCGCGATGGGCGGCAACTTCGTCTCCGCGTCCCCCGACACGGAGGTCACCGAGGCGGCGATGCGCCGCGCCCGCCTCACCGTGCACGTCTCGACGAAGCTGAACCGCTCGCACGCCGTCACGGGCGCGCGGGCCCTGATCCTGCCGACGCTGGGCCGTACCGAGCGCGATCTCCAGGGCGGCGGCGAGCAGTTCGTCACCGTCGAGGACTCGATGGGCATGGTGCACGCCTCACGGGGGCGGCTCGAGCCCGCGAGCCGGCACCTGCTGTCCGAGCCGGCCATCGTGTGCCGGCTGGCGCGCCGGGTGCTCGGCGAGGACAGCAAGGTGCCGTGGGAGGAGTTCGAGAAGGACTACGCGACGATCCGCGACCGCATCGCCCGTGTGATCCCCGGGTTCGAAGACTTCAACGCGCGCGTGGCGGACCCGGGCGGCTTCGCCCTTCCCCACGCGCCGCGCGACGAGCGCCGCTTCCCGACGGCCACCGGCAAGGCCAACTTCACCGCCGCACCCGTCGAGTACCCCGAGCTGCCCGAGGGCCGGCTGCTGCTGCAGACGCTGCGCTCGCACGACCAGTACAACACCACGATCTACGGCCTGGACGACCGCTACCGCGGCATCAGGAACGGCCGCCGGGTGGTCCTCGTGAATCCGGAGGACGCCGAGAAGCTGAGCGTCCGGGACGGCTCCTACGTCGACCTGGTCGGCGAGTGGTCGGACGGCGTCGAGCGCCGGGCACCCGGTTTCCGCGTCGTGCACTACCCGACGGCCCGGGGCTGCGCCGCCGCCTACTACCCGGAGACGAACGTCCTGGTGCCGCTGGACGCCACGGCGGACACCAGCAACACCCCGGCCAGCAAGTCGGTCGTCGTCCGTCTGGAACAATCGGCGACCGACTGAGCGTTCGCTCAGTCGAGCCGACAGGCGCGTCGGACCGACGGATCGCAATGAACGGAGCCAGGCCCATGGGCGAGCAGCAGCAGGTGCAGTTCCCGCAGGAGATCATCGACGAGTACGCCGCGATGGGCGTCGATCTTCCCGCGCTGTTCTCCGCGGGCCACCTGGGGGCGCGGATGGGTGTCCAGGTCCTGGAGGCGGCGCCCGAGCGGGTCGTGGGCACCATGCCGGTGGAGGGCAACACCCAGCCGTACGGGCTGCTGCACGGCGGTGCCTCCGCGGTGCTGGCCGAGACGCTGGGGTCGGTGGGCTCGATGCTGCACGGCGGCAGCTCCAAGATCGCTGTCGGTGTCGACCTGAACTGCACCCACCACCGCGGGGTCCGCTCCGGCCTGGTGACCGGCGTGGCCACGCCGGTGCACCGCGGCCGGACGACGGCGACCTACGAGATCGTGATCAGTGACGAGCAGGAGCGGCGGGTGTGCACCGCCCGTCTGACCTGCCTGCTGCGCGAGGTGACTCCCGGCGACGCCGCCCGGGCGGGCGCGGCGGGCTGAGCGCGCCCGCCGGCAGCGGTGTCCTCAGCGGTGCCGGCAGCGTCATTGCCCCCGTGGGCCCGGCGCCTTAGCGTCGGGTCATGGAACGGGGAGGAGTCCCTCGGCCGGCGGCCGCCACGAGCGGGATCCGGCGCGCGCTCTCACTGGCGCTGCTGACGGCCGCCCTGGCGACCGCATGCGGCAACTCCGGGACCGGCGGCCCACGTTCGGCCACGGTCACCACCGGCACCGGAATGGGCTCCGGGGACACCGGCTCCTCGCGGCCGTCGCCGTCGCCCGCGTCGGGCGCCGAGTTGTGCGTGCGCGTCGTCGCCCACTGGTCGCGCGAGGTGCTGGACGGTGGCACCTACGGCGACTACCAGTCGATGGGCCTGTCGAACCGGCAGTACGACATCCTGCGGGAGGTCGTGGACGCCGCGCGGCCCGTGCGTCGGGAGCAGGGCGACCGCGCCGCCGACGAGTTGATCGACCGTCGGACGCGCGCCCGGTGCGCCGAGCACCACGGCGACGGCGGCGCGGGCAAGGGTCCGTGGCGGTGAGCGGCACCGGGCCCGTCGAGCCGGGCGAGGGTACGCACGCGCGGGAGGCCCCGCAGCGCCCCCGCCGCCCCGCCCGGCCGCGCGGGCGTCTCGGCCGCGGCTGCACCCGTCACCGCCGGGCGGTCCACGCGGTGGTCACGGCCCTCGTCGTCCTGGCGGGCGGCGGCTATCTGTACGCCGGCCGACCGCAGGAGCGGCCGGCTCCCCCGCCACCGCCCCCGCCCTTCCCCTCCCAGGCGGTCGACCTCGTCTATCTGGACCCGGTGGCCGGTCCCGGCAACGCTCCGACCAGCGGCTTCAGCTTCGCGGTGCTGCTGAGCGTGCGGTCCGGACCGCCCGTCACGGTGACGCGGGTGACCCAGCCCTACGCCGGGCTTTCGGCGACCTCGACCCCCGCGGCACCTTTCCAGACAAAGTCGCATTCCGCCCGCAAGATCATCGTCACTCTGCGGGTGACGGAATGCGAAAAAGCACCACGGAACCCCGGACTCCCTTTCCTGGATGTAACGCTGCGTAATACGCGCGCAATAGAGGATCACAGTTTCATCCTCGGGACGCGCTATGCGCGGCACCTCTCCGAGGCCCTGCAGGTCGCCTGTGGCAACGATTCCCGGTAATCACCAAAACGCCTTACACGCCTGAACGCTCCCCGTCGGTCCTGCGGGTTCTCACCATGTGGACGGAGCAAATCGGCCTGAATTCCGCCGTTCTTCCCAGCCAGTACCGCTCTGCATTACCGCGTGTCATAACAAGAGCGTCACAGCATGAGTCAGACCCTCCTCCACGTTCCCCACACACGCTTAGAGTCACGGCCAGTCACCGCGCCGTCGGATTGTCACTTCGGCCCAGCGCTCGACTCGGCCGTCTCCACGGGGAAACGGCTGCGCCAGGGAAAGGACTGATCGTGCGTCAACGTTCGCTCATCGCCATCACCGCCGCTCTGGCGGCGGGAGCGCTCACCCTCACCGCCTGCGGTTCGCGCGACGACGACGGCGGCTCCGACTCCGGGAACGGCGGCAGCGGTGGCGGCACCACCGTCGTCATCGGTGTCGACGCCCCGCTGACCGGCGACCTGTCCGCGCTCGGCCTCGGCATCAAGAACTCGGTGGACCTCGCGGCGAAGACCGCCAACAAGCAGAAGACCGTCGAAGGCGTCACCTTCAAGGTCGAGGCCCTCGACGACCAGGGCCAGCCCTCGGTGGGCCAGCAGAACGCCACCAAGTTCGTCGCCGACAAGGACGTCCTCGGCGTCGTCGGCCCGCTGAACTCCTCCGTCGGCGAGTCGATGCAGAAGGTCTTCGACACGGCCAAGCTGGTCGAGGTCTCCCCGGCCAACACCAACCCGTCCCTCACCCAGGGCGTGGACTGGCAGAACAAGAAGGTCCGGGCCTACAAGTCGTACTTCCGCACCGCGACCACGGACGCCGTCCAGGGCCCGTTCGCCGCGCAGTACGTCTACAACGACTCCAAGAAGAAGAAGGTCTTCGTCATCGACGACAAGAAGACCTACGGCGCCGGCCTCGCCGGTACCTTCACCGAGGAGTTCAAGAGGCTCGGCGGCCAGGTGGTCGGCACCGAGCACATCAACCCGGACAGCAAGGACTTCAACGCGGTCGCCACCAAGGTCAAGAACTCCGGCGCCGACGTCGTCTACTACGGCGGCGAGTACCCGCAGGCCGGCCCGCTCAGCAAGCAGATCAAGGAAGCGGGCGCCAAGATTCCGCTGGTCGGCGGTGACGGCATCTACAGCGCCGACTTCATCAAGCTCTCCGGCGCCAGCGGCACCGGCGACCTCGCGACCTCCGTCGGCGCACCGGTCGAGGAACTGCCCTCCGCCAAGGAGTTCGTCGCCAACTACAAGGCCGAGGGTTACAAGGACGCCTACGAGGCGTACGGCGGCTACTCCTACGACTCCGCCTGGGCGATCATCGAGGCCGTCAAGAAGGTCGTCGCCGACAACGGCGGAAAGCTCCCCTCCGACGCCCGCGCCAAGGTCGTGGACGCCATGCAGAACGTCTCCTTCGACGGTGTGACCGGCAAGGTCTCCTTCGACGAGTTCGGTGACGCCACCAACAAGCAGCTCACCGTGTACGCCGTCGAGAACGGTGCGTGGAAGGCCGTGAAGTCCGGCACCTACACCGGCTGACCCACCCGCACCACACCACTGCCCACGAGCCGCGCGGGGCGCTGTTCCACAGGCGCCCCGCGCGGACTCGCATCCGGGCCACATCCGTCGAACATCCGAAAGTCTCGGAGGACATGCGGTGAACGAACTGCCGCAGCAGCTGGTCAACGGCCTGCTACTGGGATCCATGTACGGGCTGGTCGCCATCGGCTACACAATGGTCTACGGCATTGTCCAGCTCATCAACTTCGCGCACGGTGAGATCTTCATGGTCGGCGCCTTCGGCGCCCTCACGGTCCACCTGTACATCCTGCCCGACGGCACCACCATGTGGGTCGCCCTGCCTCTGATGCTGCTCGGTGCCGTGGTGGTCTCCGTCGCCGTCGCGATCGGGGCGGAACGGTTCGCCTACCGCCCGCTGCGCGGCGCTCCCCGTCTCGCGCCGCTCATCACCGCCATCGGCCTCTCGCTCGCCCTTCAGCAGGCGGTGTGGGCGCTGTACCCGAACGCCAAGTCGAAGCTCGCCTTCCCGCAGATCGAAGGCGGCCCGTTCCACATCGGCAGCGCCACCATCCAGACCGGTGACATCTTCCTGCTCGTCGCCGCTCCGGTCAGCATGGCCATCCTCGCCTTCTTCGTGATGCGCACCCGCACCGGACGGGGCATGCAGGCGACCGCGCAGGACCCGGACACGGCCAAGCTGATGGGCATCAACACGGACCGCATCATCGTGGTCGCCTTCGCGCTCGGCGCCGTCTTCGCCGCCGTCGGAGCCGTCGCCAACGGCCTCAAGTACGGCCAGATCGACTTCAAGATGGGCTTCATCCTCGGCCTGAAGGCCTTCACCGCGGCGGTGCTGGGCGGCATCGGCAACATCTACGGCGCCATGATCGGCGGCGTCGTCCTCGGCGTCGCCGAGACCCTGGCCACCGCCTACATCGCCGACATCCCCGGCCTGGACAAGTTCGGCAGCCAGTCCTGGGCCGACGTCTGGGCGTTCATCCTCCTCATCCTCGTGCTGCTGTTCAGGCCACAGGGCCTGCTCGGCGAACGCGTTGCGGACAGGGCGTGACACCGATGACCACACAGACCACCGCTTCGAAGACCGCGGACACCCCCACCACGGGTGCCCCCACCGGCCTCATCGGGATACCCGCGCACATCGGACGTGCCCTTGCCACCGGCGGCGGCGTCCTCAGCGTTCTGTCCACGTTCCTCGCCTGGACCTGGACCGCCGAGTTCCCCGGCGACCTCACCGTCTACGGCTACCCGGGCGGCCTGCAGGTCCTGGTGCTGATCGGCGGTGCCCTCACCACCCTCCTCGGCCTCGCCTCGTACGGCGTCAGGGGGCTGGGCTGGCTCGCGCCCGCGGGTGCCGACGCGGCCGTCAAGCTCGCCGCACTCGCCACCTTCGCCACCGCCTGGTACACGGTCGTCGCGATGAGCTTCCAGCTCGGCGGCGTGGTGAACCTGGAGCCCGGCGGCTACGTCGTGGCGGCCGCCACCCTGATCGCCCTGCTCGGCTCGCTGGCCCTGCCGTTCGAGCGTCCCGAACCGGACCCGGCCGACCCCGACGACACCGGCTGGGAGCAGTTCAAGCACACCGCCGGCCAGAACTGGCAGACCGTCAGGGCCGCCTTCGCGTCCGGCACCCCGCGCCCCGCGCGCGCGCTGCCCTCCTACGCCGAGATCCTCATCATCGTCGCCGTCCTCGCGGTCGCCCTGCTCGTCTTCACCTACGGCATCGGCACCGAGTACGACGAACTCTTCGTCGGCTTCCTGATCATGACCGGTCTCGGTTTCGCGGCCCTCAACAAGTCGGGACTGATCGGCCGGGTCACACAGATCACCGCCCGGCACCAGAACATCACCGTCTGCGGCGCCTTCGTGGCGGCGGCCTGCTTCCCCTTCACCCAGACCGACGACCAGTACGCCACCCTCGGCGTCTACATCCTCATCTTCGCCACGGTCGCCCTCGGTCTGAACATCGTCGTCGGCCTCGCCGGCCTGCTCGACCTCGGTTACGTCGCCTTCCTCGGCGTCGGCGCCTACGCGGCCTCCATGGTCTCCGGCTCCCCCAGCTCGCCCTTCGGCGTGCACTTCCCCTTCTGGGCAGCGGTGCTCGTCGGCGCCGCCGCCTCCCTGGTCTTCGGTGTCCTGATCGGCGCGCCCACCCTGCGGCTGCGCGGCGACTACCTCGCCATCGTCACCCTCGGCTTCGGTGAGATCTTCCGCATCGCCGCCAACAACCTCGACGGCACCTCGGGACCGGACGTCACCAACGGCTCCAACGGCATCTCGTCCATCCCCGACCTCAAGATCCTCGGCTTCGACCTCGGGATCCCGCACGACATCGCCGGCTTCACCATCGGCCGGTTCGCCAACTACTTCTTCCTGATGCTGATCATCACGGCCGTCGTCGTCCTCGTCTTCCGGCGCAGCGGCGACTCCCGCATCGGCCGGGCCTGGGTCGCCATCCGCGAGGACGAGACCGCCGCGCTCGCCATGGGCATCAACGGCTTCCGCGTCAAGCTCATCGCGTTCGCCGTCGGCGCCACCCTCGCCGGTCTCGCGGGCACCGTGCAGGCGCACGTCACCTACACCGTCACCCCCGAGCAGTACCTCTTCGCCGGTACCACCCCGCCCAACTCCGCCTTCCTGCTCGCCGCGGTCGTCCTCGGCGGCATGGGCACCATCGCCGGTCCGCTCATCGGTGCCGCACTGCTCTTCCTGATCCCCAACAAGCTCCAGTTCCTCGGCGACTACCAGCTCCTCGCCTTCGGACTCGCACTCGTGCTGCTGATGCGCTTCCGCCCCGAGGGCCTCATCCCCAACCGGCGCCGCCAGCTGGAGTTCCACGAAGAGGCCGACGCGCCCGCAGTCCTGAGCAAGACAGGGGCCTGACCACCATGACCACCGACACCACCACCAAGGACACCACCGCGGGCGCCCCCGCCCCCGGCACCCCCGTCCTCGACGCACGCGGCGTCACCATGCGCTTCGGCGGACTCACCGCCGTGCGCGGCGTCGACCTCACCGTCAACAGCGGGGAGATCGTCGGCCTCATCGGCCCCAACGGCGCCGGCAAGACCACCTTCTTCAACTGCCTGACCGGTCTGTACATCCCGACCGAGGGCGAGGTCCGCTACAAGGACAAGGTCCTGCCCCCCAAGTCCTTCAAGGTCACGGCCGCGGGCATCGCCCGCACCTTCCAGAACATCCGGCTGTTCGCCAACATGACGGTTCTGGAGAACGTCCTCGTCGGCCGCCACACCCGCACCAAGGAAGGCTTCTGGTCGGCCGTCCTGCGCGGCCCCGGCTTCCACAAGGCGGAGGCGGCCTCCCGCGAACGCGCCATGGAACTCCTGGAGTTCGTGGGCCTCGCCGACAAGGCCGAGCACCTCTCGCGCAACCTCCCCTACGGCGAGCAGCGCAAGCTGGAGATCGCCCGCGCCCTCGCCAGCGAACCGGGCCTGCTGCTCCTGGACGAGCCCACGGCCGGCATGAACCCCCAGGAGACCCGGGCCACCGAGGAACTCGTCTTCGCCATCCGCGACAAGGGCATCGCCGTCCTCGTCATCGAGCACGACATGCGCTTCATCTTCAACCTCTGCGACCGCGTCGCCGTCCTCGTCCAGGGCGAGAAACTCGTCGAGGGCGACAGCGCCACCGTCCAGGGCGACGAACGCGTCGTCGCCGCCTACCTCGGCGAACCCCTCGAGAACGACCCCGGCGCGGCGGAAGCCGCCGAGGTCGAGGCCGCCGAGGCCGCGCAGGCCGACACCACCACGGACACCTCGGCCGGCAAGGAGAACGACCGATGACCGCACTGCTCGAGGTCGAGGACCTCCGCGTCGCCTACGGCAAGATCGAGGCCGTCAAGGGCATCTCGTTCAAGGTCGACGCAGGTGAGGTGGTCACCCTCATCGGCACCAACGGTGCCGGCAAGACCACCACCCTGCGCACCCTGTCGGGGCTCCTCAAGCCGGTCGGCGGCCAGATCAAGTTCGGCGGCAAGTCGCTCAAGAAGGTCCCCGCCCACCAGATCGTCTCCTTGGGGCTCGCCCACTCCCCCGAGGGCCGGCACATCTTCCCCCGCATGACGATCGAGGACAACCTCCGCCTCGGCGCCTTCCTCCGCGACGACAAGCCGGGCATCGAGAAGGACATCCAGCGCGCCTACGACCTCTTCCCGATCCTCGGCGAACGCCGCAAGCAGGCCGCGGGCACGCTGTCCGGCGGTGAGCAGCAGATGCTCGCCATGGGACGCGCCCTGATGTCCCAGCCCAAGCTGCTCATGCTGGACGAGCCCTCCATGGGCCTCTCCCCGATCATGATGCAGAAGATCATGTCGACGATCGCCGAGCTGAAGTCGCAGGGCACCACCATCCTGCTGGTCGAGCAGAACGCCCAGGCCGCCCTGTCGCTGGCCGACCACGGCCACGTCATGGAGGTCGGCAACATCGTCCTGTCCGGCACCGGCCAGGACCTCCTCCACGACGAGTCGGTCCGCAAGGCGTACCTCGGCGAGGACTGAGCCGACGGCACCCGGCACGCGAGGGCCGCCACCGCACTCCGGTGGCAGCCCTCGCGCGTCGGTGCCGTGGCGTCACCTCGTCGAACACCGCATGGTGACCAGGCCCGGGCACCGTGCGTAAGCCACGTGCCGGAGGACTACTGTTCCAGCTCCGCCGCGCGTCGCTCGAGGTCCTCCGCCTCCGCGTCCCAGTCGGGGCCGAAGCACAGCAGGTCGGCGGCGGCCTCGCGCAGCAGCTCCGGGTCGTCCGGACGCTGGAGGCAGGCGAGACGGTAGGCCGGATTGCGGGCCCACGGCGGCAGCCCCATCCAGTCCTCGGCGAGCCTTCACTTCACCCCTCCAGAAGATCGGTGACGTAGTCGCGGAGCTGAGGAGGAAGGTCGTCGACGTCGATCTCACGCAGAGGCGAGAGGTGATCGACCTGGACATGGCCGGTGGAGGTGAGCTCGATGATCGCGTGCAACTCGGCTTCCAGGGCGGATTCCTCCCCCTCTGAGGCCGCGGTCGCCGCCAGCAGGGTCGCCAGAGCGGAAGCCTGAGCAGACGTGTACGAACCCACATGGTCCGACGCTTCGTCGGCCGCGCGTTCCCGCGCCGATGCGTCGACGCCCAAAACCGTCCGAGCCACGCTGATGAAGTCGTGGGACTTCATTGTGAAACACCCGTTCGTCACTAGTACGGAAGCGGAAACTGCGCCGGCCACGGAATGTGTGTGGCATGGGCCGCGTCCGGATTGTAATGAGGACTGTTGGCGTTGTGGACCTGACGGTGATACAGGTTTCCCGCCTCGTCCTGGTACTTCCCGCCGATCGAGATACGGTAGATGTCCCCGTTCGCCGCGTTGGACCCGGCGGGAGCGGTTCCGTCCTTGTCGTGGACCCGCAGACGAACCTTGTTGCCCGTCTCTGGATCGTCCCACTTGTATTCGACGCCCTTCTGCGCACCGCCGTTGGGGTCCGGCTTGAGGACCCGCATCTCGGCATCGTCCGGGACGATGTCGAGCGGGTTGCGACCTCTCACGTCCCAGCCGCCCCCCTCGACGCGGGAGGGATAGGGGGACAGGCCCAGTGGGTCGGCCCACACGTGGGGGTTGACCACGTACGCCGTCGGATTGGGAGCGGGCTCCAGACCGAGCGGATCGGCGGTGAGGTAACGGGCCGTCTCGGGATCGTAGTGGCGGAAAACGTTGTAGTGGAGGCCGGTCTCAGGGTCGTAGTACTGGCCGGGGAACCGTAGCGGGGTGTAGGTGGTCCCGGCAGTGGACCATGCTGTGGTGCCCCACAGCGTGCTCCGGCTGCGCCAGGCGATGTCACCGTTCTCGTCGACCAACTCGGTGGGAGTGCCGACGAGGTCGGCGGCGATGGCGAAGAAGCGGCGGTCGATCTCTTCCTGCCGGACGTCCGCGGTGAGGATGCGCTCGGTCTGGGCCAGCGGCGCCAGGCCGCGGTGGTCCCACGTGAGGACCACTGGGCGGGGCAAGTCCGGGGACACCGTGCTCTGTTCGCACAGTGCCGCGCCGTCCCAGGTGAAGAGAACCTCCTCGACAGCCGTTTCACCGTCGGCGGCGAGGCGCTGCTTGGCGGTACGGCGACCCAGCGGGTCGTACCGGTACCGCCACCGCGCTCCGTCCGGGGTGACCACGGACGTCAGGCGGCCTTCGATGTCCCACGTGAAGCGCCAGGTGTCCGGCTTGCGAGACAGACGGGTCCTCCGACGCAGGATCACGCGGCCGAGCGCGTCGTGTTCGTAGCGGACGCTTCCGGCGCGAGTGAGGGCGGTGCCCTCGTACGTCCGGCGACCGGTGGCCTCGTGGCCCGGGTGGGAGACCGGCCAGGACGCCTCCGTCTGATTGCCGCTCGTGTCGTAGGCGTACCGCTCGCTCCAGCCGTCGGCGGTCACGGAGGTGACGCGGCCGACCGGGTCGTGAGCGAATGCACGGGTGCCGGAGAGCTGGTCGACGAGCGTGACGAGGTGCCCGTCCGCGCGGTAGGTGTACGCCCGGCTGTTGAGCGTCCGGCCCCCGGCGGTCAGGTGCTGGGCGGCCAGCCGCCCCGACTCGTCCCAGGCGGAGTGCACGGTGAAGATGTCGTCGTCGAAGACCCGGGACAGCTCACGGCCCGCGGCGTCGTGGGCGAAGGCGATGTGGTGGCCACCGGTGGTCAGATGGTCGGGGCGGCCGGCCTTGTCGTAGGCGTACGTGGTGACATGCCCGGTGGGGGTCACGCGCCGGGACCGGCGGCCGAGCGCGTCGTAGGCGTACGTGATCACATGGCCGTCGACGACTTCGGTCTTGAGCCGGCCGCAGCGGTCGTAGCCGCGTGCCAGTTCGGTGTCCGGGCCGGAAGCGTGGACGAGACGCCCTGCAAGGTCGTAGGCGTACTCGGTCACCTGCCCCGCGACGTCCTTGCGGATCACCCGGTCCAACGAGTCGTGTGTGAGAGAGACGACGTGGCCGAGAGAGTCCTCCCGTGCGGTCAACCGGCCTGCCCGGTCCCGGCGGTAGAGAATGGTGCGGCCGTCGAAGTCGGTCTCGGCCGTGAGCCGCCCGGCCGCGTCGTACACGTAGCTCCAAGGGAGTCCGTGCGGATCGGTGACCCTGGTGAGACGCAAAGCCGCATCGTGCTCGAACTCGTAACGGGCACCGTCCGGGTAGGTACGGGCAGCGAGCAGGTCGAAGTGGGTGTACTCGAAGCGGGTCACCCCTCCGACCGGGTCGGTGTGGGTGAGGCAGTTGCCTTCGCCGTCGTACGTCCACGACGTCGTGGCCCCGCCCGGATCGACACGTCGGGCGAGATTGCCGTCGGCGTCCCACACGAAACGGGTGGCCCCGCCGGCCGGGTCGGTGATCCGCACGACTCTGCCGAGGGCGTCCCGTTCCAGGCGAGTGGTGCCGCCGGCCGGATCGGTAACCTCCACCGGCAGACCAGCGGCATCGCAGCGGACCCCCGTGGTGGCGCCGAGGGCATCGGTGACGGAGGTCGGACGGCCGGCGTCGTCGTAGGCGTAACGGGTCGTGCGGCCGGCCGGGTCGGTGACCGAGACCCGGTTGCCGCGCCCGTCGAACTCCTGCGTGCGGCGGGCACCGTCCGGTTCGTTGATCTCCACCGGCAGCCCGAACCGACCGTACGAACCCCGGACCTGGCTGCCGTCCGGCCGGGTGACCCCGGTGAGACGGCCGTCCTCGTCATAGGTGTAGGCGGTGATGCGGCCCAGCGGGTCGGTGCGGCTCGACAGATTGCCGCGAGCGTCGTACGTGAACCGCGTGGTGCTACCGAGCGGGTCGCTGGTGGCCAGGACACGACAGCCGCGGCCGATCAGATGACGCGTGACGGCGCCGTCCGCCGTGGTCAGCGTCGTCGTGCGGTGTCCGGTCCGAGGGTCCGGGTCCGTGTACGCCAGGGTGATCTGGACGTGCCCGGCCTCGCCGCCCTCGGCGACGACACGGTCGCGGTCGTCGTACGCGTAGTCGTAGCGGCTCCCGTTGGAGTCGATCCAGGCGGTCACGCGGCGGCGTTCGTCGTAGACGAACGTGGTCGTGGCACCGGACGGCTTGGTGACGGCCGTGAGATTGCCGTCCTCGTAGCCGTAGCGCATCAGCAACAGGTCCGCGCCGCCCTCGCCCGCCCCCGCCAGGGACAGCGCGGTCACCCGGCCCTCGGCACACGTCACCCGCACCTCGTGCCCCGCCGAGTGGACCAGCGCCAGCGGCAGGCCGTCCTCGGACCGGTCGACGTCGACGGCGTGGCCGTTGCGTTCGGTGATGCGGGACAGCCAGCAGGTGCCGTCACCGCCCGGCTCCGTTCCCACCGGGGCGGCGAAGCGCCGCACCAAGCCGCTGTCCGGCTCGGTGACCGTGTAGTCGCCGTCGGCGTCACGCGACAGCAGCGTCCGTGCCGTGCCCGACTCCGGGCGCGTCGGGGCCCCGGGCACCGGATGCGGATACGTGACCAGCAGACCGTCGGCCGTGACGTGGAGGACCCCCACCGGGTCGACGACGAGGCGCTCATCGACCGTGGAGGACCACGACGGGCCCAGAAACCTGCCAGAGGTGAGACCCGACTCCGTACGCCGGGTGAACGTCAACGGCAGGATGCCGGGGATCACGACATCCGTCTGGGGCAGGAACATCCGCCCCGAGGCGAGGTCCACCGGGTCCGTGCCGTCCGTGACGCGCTCACCGTCGGGACGGTTGTGCGTGCCGTCCGGCGCGTCGTCCACCAGCCGCCGCAGCCGCGCCGCGTCGGCCGCCTCCTCCGCGACCCGCACCCCCTTCACCGCCGCGCCGCCACCACCCGTGGCCACGGTCAGCGCCAGGTCCGGGATCAGCCGCCCGAACCCCTCCGCCGGGTCCTTCATGAAGTCGCTGACCATCTGCTTGCCCGTGCCGACCGGGTCGTTGGCCGCCACCACCAGCCCCGCCGCCAGACTGTTCAGCGACGTCGCGTACTCCGCCGGATGCGTCAGGTTGTACGGATCCATCGGATTGACACTGCGGACGAAGTTCAGCAGCCCCGCGGTGCCCTTGATGATCCCGCCACCGACATGGTCACCCATGATCTGCATCTCCTGCAGACCGTCACCGAGCTGATCCGCGTACGACGGCTTCTTCGGCGCCTTGTCACGAGCCGCACGGACCGCACTGCGCGCGGTCTCCGCAGCGGTGTTGCGCTGCTTGCGCGCCTCCGCCAGCAGATCCTGCGCCTCCTTCATCAGCGCCTTGCCCGGATCGTCGAACGTCGGCGCCGGACACGGCGGCAACGTGGACGGGTCCCGCTTGTCCGGAGCCTGCGCGTTGTAGCGGTCGACGGCCTTGTTGTAGTCGTCGACCTTCTTGCGATGGGCGTCCGCCGCCTCCTCCGACGCCTTGACGCCCTCCTTCCACTTGTCGATCGCCGTCTGCGCCTGCCCCTGCGCCCACGTCACCGTCGTGGCGAACGCCTCCAGCGCGGCAGCCGCCTCCCCACAGGCATCCGTCCCGGTGAACCACTTCGGCGGCTGGGACCCCACCACCGTCCGCAGCGTCTCCGCCGCCTTGCCCTTCAGCTCGGACGAGTCCAGACCCTTGAGACCGTCACCCACACCGTCGAACGACAACTGGAACCCCCGCAACCGCTCAGCGGTCGACCGGATCTTCGACGCACTGCCGTACACCAGCTTCGTCTTGTCCTCGGTCTGCCCGAGATCCATCTCGTCGACCTCGGCACCCATCCGGTTCGCCACCGAACGGGACTGCTCCCGCACCCAGTCAGCACCGGACTCCCAGCCGACGTCGTCCAGCCGGTCCGCCGTCCAGTTGCCGGCGTCCTCGACCCGGTTGCCGACCCACTCGACACCGTCCTCGACCGCGTTCTCCACCGAGTCCGGAGTGATGTCGCTGAGGAAACCGCCGATACCCACGCTCAGTTCCTCCCGGACTCACCCTGCTGTGCCTGCTGCTGCGCCTGTTGCGCGCGCTCCTGCGGCGACGGACCGAACGTGTCGTCCAACGCCTGGTCGAACTGATCGTCGGAGATCCCGAGCGCCTGGTTGAGCAGGTCCGCCCGGCGCCCGCCCTCCCCCTCGGTCAGAACGGTGCGGCCGGTGTCCTTCCACGTCTGCGAGATGTCCTGCCCCGCCTGCTCGAACGACTGCGCACTCCAGTCCGGATCCAGACAGTCCGGCGTGAACACGTCGCCCCAGCCCTGCTGGGTGATCTCCTCCTCCGACGCGTGCGGATTGCCGCCCATCACCGAGTTCACACCGACCTTCAGCGCGCCCTCGACGTACTGGTCGTGCTCCCACTGCGTGCCCGCGGCCAGACCCAGGCGGTTGGCGATCTCGCTCGCGTCGTGGACCAGGGCGCGCACGCCCCACTCCCAGCGCTCGCAGAAGTCCTCGAAGTCGGTCGACAGACCGTGGTGCCCGGCCTCCATACCGGTCATCGCCAGCTCGGAGAAACCTTTGCCCATCACCGAGCCCGTGGAGTCACCGATCTCACCGAGCTGGTCGATCGTGCCGCCCAGCCCCTTGGTGAACTTCGCGACCGCGGCCTTGTCGAACTGCAGGTCCGGCCCGTCCCCGCTCATGCCCGCACCTCATCGCCCGCGTCGACGGCGGCCCGGTCCGGCACGATGCCGACGACCGGCGGGAAGAACATCGACCCGTCCTCCGTCGCGATGTCCACCGCGAGCCCCGCCGGCTCACCCAGCGACGGCACGATCTCGTCGACGATGCGGGCACCGAGCAGCGCGGCACAGTCCACGGACTGCCCGCCCGGCGCGTGCAGCAGGGCGAAGCGCGCCAGCGCGGCCTCGTCGGTGAAGGCGCAGACCCACCGCACCCCGCCCGAACGCGCACTCCACAGACCGCCGTCGGCCAGCGGAACCAGCAGCGTCGCTCTCCGCATCTCGCCCACCAGCGCCCGCGGATCCCCGACCCCGGCCCGCCGCTCGGCGATACGCCCGGCGAGCGCCGTCCCTGCCTGCTCCACAGCTCCTCCCCCGTTCCGGTGCCTGGCGGCACCCTAGAACAGGACGCGACGGGCGAGGCGGACGGTTCTGTGCAGGGACGGTGTGAACCGCACGACGAGGCCCGCGCCCCCTGCCGCACAGGGAACACGGGCCTCGTGAGGTACCGGGCGTCAGCCCTTGGACGCCTTCTTCTCCTCGGCGTCCTGGATGACCGCCTCGGCCACCTGCTGCATCGACATCCGCCGGTCCATCGACGTCTTCTGGATCCACCGGAACGCGGCCGGCTCGGTCAGCCCGTACTGCGTCTGCAGCACCGACTTCGCCCTGTCCACCAGCTTCCGCGTCTCCAGGCGCTGCGAGAGGTCCGCGACCTCCTGCTCCAGCGCCTTCAGCTCCGTGAAGCGCGAGACGGCCATCTCGATCGCCGGGACGACGTCACTCTTGCTGAACGGCTTCACCAGGTACGCCATCGCCCCGGCGTCCCGCGCCCGCTCCACGAGGTCGCGCTGCGAGAACGCGGTCAGCATCAGCACCGGCGCGATGCTCTCCTCGGCGATCTTCTCGGCCGCGGAGATGCCGTCCAGCTTTGGCATCTTCACGTCGAGGATCACGAGGTCGGGCTTGTGCTCCCGGGCCAGCTCCACGGCCTGCTCCCCGTCACCGGCCTCACCGACGACGGAGTACCCCTCCTCCTCCAGCATCTCTTTGAGATCCAGCCGGATGAGCGCCTCGTCCTCGGCGATGACGACACGGGTCGTCAGCGGAGGCACGTGCGACTTGTCGTCTTCGGGCACGTCAGCGGGCTGGGGCGACTCGGGGGCGGTCACGTGGGCGCTCCTTGTTCGGGGCAGGCGGTACTGCTGACAAGAGCCTACCTAGCTGCGGTAAGGTGGACGCGCGGAGGGTCAGGGGAAACCTTCGATTCTGCGAGCCCCGGTAGCCCAATTGGCAGCAGGCAATGGATTCAAAACCCATACAGTGTCGGTTCGAGTCCGACCCGGGGCACTTTTCCTTGGTTTGCAAGGTTGATCTCGCAGCGGATGTCCACTTCTCGTGAACATCCGCTTTTTTGCTGCGCGCCGCCGAGGACCTACCGGGGCCCGTCGTCCTCGCCGATGCGATGGACCCGGACCAGGTTCGTCGTGCCCGAGACCCCCGGCGGGGAGCCGGCCGTGATGATCACCACGTCGCCCTTCCGGCAGCGGCCGTACTCCGTCAGGAGTTCGTCCACCTGGTCGACCATCGCGTCCGTGGAGTCCACGTGCGGGCCCAGGAAGGTCTCCACGCCCCAGGTGAGGTTCAGCTGGGAGCGGGTCGCCGGTTCCGGGGTGAAGGCGAGGAGCGGGATGGGTGAGCGGTAGCGGGACAGGCGGCGGGCGGTGTCGCCCGACTGGGTGAAGGCGACCAGGTACTTCGCGCCGAGGAAGTCGCCGATCTCCGCCGCCGCGCGGGCGACGGCACCGCCCTGGGTGCGGGGCTTGTTGCGGTCGGTCAGCGGAGGCAGCCCCTTGGCGAGGATGTCCTCCTCGGCCGCCTCGACGATGCGGGCCATCGTGCGCACCGTGTCGGTCGCGTGCTTGCCGACGCTGGTCTCGCCGGAGAGCATCACGGCGTCCGTGCCGTCGATGACCGCGTTGGCCACGTCGGAGGCCTCGGCGCGGGTCGGCCGGGCATTGTCGATCATGGAGTCGAGCATCTGGGTGGCGACGATGACCGGCTTGGCGTTGCGCTTCGCCAGCTTGATCGCGCGCTTCTGGACGATCGGGACCTGTTCGAGGGGCATCTCGACGCCGAGGTCGCCCCGGGCGACCATGATGCCGTCGAAGGCCGCGACGATGTCCTCGATGTTCTCGACGGCCTGGGGCTTTTCGACCTTGGCGATGACGGGGAGGCGGCGGCCCTCCTCGTCCATGATGCGGTGGACGTCGAGGACGTCCCGCCCGCTGCGGACGAAGGACAGGGCGATGACGTCGAAGCCGCTGCGCAGTGCCCAGCGCAGGTCGTCCTCGTCCTTCTTGGAGAGGGCGGGGACGGAGACGGCGACGCCGGGGAGGTTGAGGCCCTTGTGGTCGGAGACCACGCCGCCCTCGATCACCGTGGTGCGGACGCGGGGGCCGTCGACGCCGGTGACTTCGAGGCAGACCCTGCCGTCGTCGACGAGGATGCGTTCGCCCGGGGTGACGTCGGTGGCGAGGCCGGCGTAGGTGGTGCCGCAGATGGTGCGGTCGCCGTCGACGCCCTCCTCGACGGTGATGGTGAAGGTGTCGCCGCGTTCAAGGAGTACGGGGCCTTCGGTGAAGTGGCCGAGCCTGATCTTCGGGCCCTGAAGGTCGGCGAGGGTGCCGACGCTGTGGCCGGTCTCGTCGGAGGCCTTTCGGACCCGGTGGTAGCGCTCTTCGTGCTCGGCGTGGGTGCCGTGACTGAAATTGAAGCGGGCGATGTCCATTCCGGCGTCGACCAGGCTCTTGATCTGGTCGTACGAGTCGGTGGCGGGCCCAAGTGTGCAGACGATCTTTGCTCGGCGCATGGGTCGAGCCTATGACCTACCGCCGGGTAGCGAATTGGCCACACATGACGACTCAACAACCTCTGAGTAAAGGGTCATTGACAACTGTTGAATTGTGCGCCGCTTCGCTCGGATGAGCGTGAAATCCGGTTCCCACTCTTGACAGGTGCCATGCCCAGGACAGAATCTACGCGCGTTGTTGATGATGTGACGGGTCACCGAGGAGAGTCAGCCATGCCGTTGAACCGCCGGAAGTTCCTGAGCAGGTCCGCCGTGACGGGAGCGGGGGTGGCGCTGGCCGGCGCGGTGGCGGCTCCGGCGGCCGAGGCGGCCTCCGCACAGCAGAGCCCCAAGAAGCCGAAGCGGTACGCGCTGACGGTGCTCGGCACGACGGACCTGCACGGACACGTCTTCAACTGGGACTACTTCAAGGACGCGGAGTACAAGGACGCCGCGGGCAACGCCCAGGGCCTGGCCCGTATCTCGACGCTGGTGAACCAGATCCGTGCGGAGAGGGGCCGGCACAACACGCTGCTGCTGGACGCCGGCGACACCATCCAGGGCACACCGCTGACGTACTACTACGCGAAGGTGGACCCGATCACCGCCGAGGGCGGCCCGGTGCACCCGATGGCGCAGGCGATGAACGCGATCGGATACGACGCGGTGGCGCTCGGCAACCACGAGTTCAACTACGGCATCGAGACCCTGCGGAAGTTCGAGGAGCAGTGCGACTTCCCGCTGCTCGGCGCGAACGCGGTGGACGCGAAGACGCTGAAGCCGGCTTTCCCGCCGTACTTCATGAAGACGTTCCGGGTGAAGGGCGCCCCGCCGGTGAAGGTGGCCGTGCTGGGGCTGACCAACCCGGGCATCGCGATCTGGGACAAGGCGTACGTGCAGGGGAAGCTGGCGTTCCCGGGGCTCGAGGAGCAGGCGGCCAAGTGGGTGCCGAAGCTGCGTTCGATGGGTGCGGACGTGGTGGTCGTGTCGGCGCACTCGGGGTCGTCGGGCACGTCGTCGTACGGTGACCAGGTGCCGTACGTGGAGAACGCCGCGGCCAATGTGGCGCGCCAGGTGCCGGGCATCGACGCGATCCTCGTCGGGCACGCGCACGTGGAGATCCCGGAGCTGAAGGTCGTCAACGAGAAGACGGGGAAGACGGTCGTGCTGTCGGAGCCGCTGTGCTTCGCCGAGCGGCTCACCCTGTTCGACTTCGATCTGGTCTTCGAGCACGGCCGGTGGCACGTCGAGTCCGTGCGGGCGTCGCTGCGCGACTCCAGCACGGTGGAGGACGACCCGCGGATCGGCAAGCTGCTGGCGGACGAGCACGCGCAGGTGGTGGCGTACGTCAACCAGGTCGTCGGGACGGCCACCGAGACGCTGACGACGGTGGAGGCGCGGTACAAGGACGCGCCGATCATCGACCTGATCACCAAGGTGCAGGAGGACGTGGTCAGGGAGGCGCTGGCGGGTACGGAGTACGCGTCGTTGCCGGTGCTGGCGCAGGCGTCGCCGTTCTCGCGGACGTCGGAGATCCCGGCCGGCGAGGTGACGATCCGGGACCTGTCGAGCCTGTACGTCTACGACAACACGCTGGTGGCGAAGTTGATGACGGGGGCGCAGCTGCGGGCGTACCTGGAGTATTCGGCGGAGTACTACGTGCAGACGGCGGCCGGTGTGCCGGTGGACGTGGAGAAGCTGACGAATGCGAACGGCCGTCCGGACTACAACTACGACTATGTGTCGGGGCTGACGTACGAGATCGACGTCGCGCAGGCGGCCGGTTCGCGGATCAGGAATCTGGCCTTCGGGGGTGCTCCGCTGGACGACGCGCAGCAGTTCGTGCTGGCGGTGAACAACTACCGGGCCAATGGCGGGGGTGCGTTCCCGCACGTGGCGTCGGCGAAGGAGCTGTGGTCGGAGTCGACGGAGATCCGTACGCGGATCGCCGAGTGGGTGACGGCGAAGGGTGTGCTGGACCCGAAGGACTTCGCGTCGGTGGACTGGTCGTTGACGCGGAACGGTACGCCGGTGTTCTGACGCGCTGAGTGTGTTCGCGGCCTCAGATTCCGTCCGCCAGCGGGGTGAGTTCCCGGTAGTGGTGTGCGGACGGGATCTGGGGCCGTTGCCGTTCCAGGCCGAAGGTGGTGAACGCGGTCCGCGCCGGCAGCGGGTACGGCTCCTCGCCCGTGAGGTCGTTGAGGATGGTGGCGCTGCGCCAGGCGGCGAGGCCGAGGTCGGGGGCGCCGACGCCGTGGGTGTGGGTCTCGGCGTTCTGGACGTAGACGGAGCCGGTGACGGAGGGGTCGAGGAGGAGGCGGAAGCGTTCGTCGATACGGGGGCGCTCGCGGTTGTCACGGCGCATGAACGGGTCGAGGCCGGCGAGGATGCGGCCGAGCGGGCGTTCGCGGTAGCCGGTGGCGAGGACGACGGCGCCGGTGGTGAGGCGCGAGCGGGTGTTCTGCTGGGTGTGTTCCAGGTGGAGTTCGACCTGGGTGGTGGCGATGCGGCCGGCGGTGCGGACGTGGACGCCGGGGGTGAGGACGGTGTCGGGCCAGCCGCCGTCGAGGGTGCGGCGGTAGAGCTCGTCGTGGATGGCGGCGCTGGTGTCGGCGTCGATGCCCTTGTGGAGCTGCCACTGTGCGGCGACGAGGCGGTCGCGGACGGGTTCGGGCAGGGTGTGGAAGTAGCGGGTGTGGTCGGGGGTGAAGTGCTCCAGGCCGAGCTTGGAGTACTCCATGGGGGCGAAGGCCTCGGTGCGGCCGATCCAGTGGAGGCGTTCGCGGCCGGCGGGGCGGTGGCGGAGCAGGTCGAGGAAGATCTCCGCGCCGGACTGCCCGGTGCCGATGACGGTGATGTGCTCGGCGGCGAGGAGCGTGTCGCGGTGGTCCCGGTAGTCGGCGGAGTGGATCACGGGCACGCCGGGGGCGTCGACGAGGGGGCGGAGCGCGTCGGGGACGTGGGGTTCGGTGCCGATGCCGAGGACGACGTTGCGGGTGTGCGTGCGGCCGAGGGCCTCGGCTTCTCCGTCGGCGCCGAGTTGGGTGTAGTCGACTTCGAAGAGCCGGCGTTCGGGGTTCCAGCGGACGGCGTCGACCTGGTGGTGGAAGCGCAGCGCGGGGAGGTGTTCGGCGACCCAGCGGCAGTAGGCGTCGTACTCGGTGCGCTGGATGTGGAAGCGTTCGGCGAAGTAGAAGGGGAAGAGGCGTTCGCGGGCCCGCAGGTGGTTGAGGAAGGTCCAGGGGCTGGCGGGGTCGACCAGGGTGACGAGGTCGGCGAGGAACGGGACCTGGACGCGGGCGCCGTCGATGAGCTGGCCGGGGTGCCAGTGGAAGGCGGGGCGCTGGTCGTAGAAGACGGCGTCGAGTGCGGGCAGCGGGTCGGCGAGTGCGGCGAGGGAGAGGTTGAAGGGGCCGATGCCGACGCCGACGAGGTCGCGGGGTGTGCCGGGGGTGTGGTGGGCGGGGGTGTTCATCGCGGGGTGTGTCCTTCCACGAGGGCGAGGAGGCGGGCCAGGTCGTCGGCCCGGGTGTGGGGGTTGAGGAAGGTCGCCTTGAGCCAGAGCCGGCCGTCGGCGCGGGCGCGGCCGAGGACGGCGCGGCCGGTGATGAGCAGGTCGCGGCGTACGGCGGCGACGGCGGTGTCGGTGGCGTCCGCGGGCCGGAACAGGACCGTGCTGATGGCGGGCGGGGCGTGCAGGGTGAAGCCCGGGTGGCCGTCGACGAGGGCGGCGAACGCGTGGGCGCGGGCGCAGACTTCGTCGACGAGCGCGCCGAGGCCGGTGCGGCCGAGGGTCTTGAGGGTGACGGCGATCTTGAGGATGTCGGGTCGGCGGCTGGTGCGCGGGGAGCGGCCGAGGAGGTCGGGGAGTCCGGCGTCGGTGTCGTCGTCGGCGTTGAGGTAGTCGGCGCGCTGCTGGAGTGCGGTGAGGTCGTCGGGGTTCTTGACGGCGAGGAGGCCGGCGGCGATGGGCTGCCAGCCGAGTTTGTGCAGGTCGAGGGTGACGGTGTCGGCGGCGTCGAGGCCGGTGAGGCGGGCGCGGTGCCGGTCGCTGAAGAGGAGGCCCGCGCCGTAGGCGGCGTCGATGTGCAGGCGGGCGCCGTGGGCGGCGCAGCGGCCGGCGATCTCGGGCAGCGGGTCGATGAGGCCGGCGTCGGTGGTGCCGGCGGTGGCGACGACGAGGTGGGGGCCGGGGACGGTGGTGAGGGCTTCGTCGAGGGCGGCGGGGTCGAGGGCGCCGGCCGGGGCGGGGACGGTGACGGGTTCGGGGAGTCCGAGGAGCCAGGCGGCGCGGGGCAGGGAGTGGTGGGCGTTGGTTCCGTGGAGGAGCCGGAGGCCGGCGCCGTGGGTCTCGCGGGCGAGCAGGACGGCGAGTTGGTTGGATTCGGTGCCGCCGGTGGTGACGAGGGCGTCGACGGCGCCGGCCTGCTGGGCGAGGGCGCGGGTGACGAGGGCTTCCAGGGTGGAGGCGGCGGGGGCCTGGTCCCAGGAGTCGAGGGAGGGGTTGAGGACGCTCGCGGCGAGGTCGGCGGCGGTGGCGACGGCGAGGGGCGGGCCGTGCAGGTGGGCCGCGCACAGGGGGTCGGCGGGGTCGGCGGCGCCTTCGGCGAGCGCGGTGACGAGGGTGCGCAGGGCATCGGGGTCGCCGTGGTCGGGCAGGGCGTCGCCGAGGGCGTCCCGCACCCTGGCGGTGACGGCGTCGGGGCCTCCGGCGGGCAGTGGTCCGCCGCGTGCGGCGGTGCCGGCGCGCAGTGCGTCGAGCACGGTGTCGCACAGGGGCCGCAGGGCGTCGGGGCCGTGCGGGCCCGAGGCGAGGGGCGGCATGCCCATGGGCTGTCCTCCGGGCGCGATACGAGGGGTGGCGCGCAGCGTCTCGACCAGGGGCGGCGGTCGGGTGACGGGTGGGCGGGATTACAGGGTGTACGCGGATGCGTGCCTGCGCCCGGAAAGCCCAACGATCAGAACCCGAAAGGGGGTACTTCCGTGGGGTAGCCGTGTCTGGGTGATGGTGCGGCCGGCCTCCGTGCGTCGGGGGCCGGCCGCGTGCCGGGGTCAGCCGGCCTGTGTCCCGCGGACCCGCAGGGCGCGGGCGAGGTCGTCGAGCTGGTCGACGAGCTTGCGGCGCAGGGCGGGGATGGGGTCGGCGGCGGCGAGGCACTCCTGGCCGAGGCGCAGGGTGTCGGCGTCGACGGCGTACGCGGGGAAGGCCCAGCGGCCGGCGGCGTCGGCGATGGCGGGGCCGCGGCGGGCGGCGACGGCGACCGCTTCGGCGTAGTAGCGGGGGACGTAGTCGGCGACGAGGTCGGCCTGTTCGGGCTGCCAGAAGCCCCGGGCGGTGGCGGTGAACAGGTAGTTGGACAGGTCGTCGGAGGCGAACATGGCCGCCCAGGCGCGGCTCTTGGCCTCGGCGTCGGGCAGTGCGGCGCGGCAGCGGGCGGCGCCTTCCTGGCCGGTGGCGCTGGGGTCGCGTTCGAGTTCGGCGGCGATGGCCGTCTCGTCGGTGGCGCCGAGGACGGCGAGGCGGGTGAGGATGCGCCAGCGCAGTTCGGGGTCGAGTTCGGGCCCGCCGGGGACGGTGCCGTCGGCGAGCCAGGCGGCGATGGTCTCGGGATGGGCGGCGGCGTCGATGTAGTGGCGTACGGCGATCAGGCGCAGGCCGGGGTGGTCGCCGTCCTCGGTGCGGCGGATGAGGTCGCGGCACAGGTCGGAGAGGGTGGCCAGGGCGGCGGGCCGCTGCTCGGGGGCGAGGTAGCGGTCGGCGACCTGGGCGGCGGCGAAGGCGAGGACGCCGGAGACGAGGGCGAGGTCGGTCTCGTGCGGGAGGTGGGCGCGGGCGGTGTCGAGGTAGGCGGTGGCGGGGAGTTCGCCGTCGCGGACGGCGTCGCGCAGGGCGTTCCAGACGACGGCGCGGGTGAGGGGGTCGGGCAGGCCGGACAGGGCGGCGCGGATGGTCCGGAAGGATTCCGCGTCGAAGCGGATCTTGGCGTAGGTGAGGTCGCCGTCGTTGAGGACGACGAGCGCGGGCTGCGGGCCGGGGGTGCTGACGAGGACGTTCTCGCCGGCGAGGTCCTCGTCGAGGCGCTGGCGCAGGGTGAGGCGGCCGGCGTCGTGGAGGTCGTGGTCGTAGACGCCGATGGTGATGCGGTGCGGCCGTGTGCCTCCCCCGGGCTCGAGACGGCCGGCGTGCTTCGTGCCGTCGCGGTCCTTGGTGGGATCGGGCGCGGGCCGGGCTCCGGAGCTGCCCCGGTGCGAGATGTGGAGGCTCCAGTTGCCGTTCTCGGCGCGCGGTTCGGGCACCAGGGTGTCGACGCCGGTGGTGCGCAGCCAGGCGTCGGCCCAGGCGTGGACGTCGCGCTCGGTGGCGGAGGCGAGGGAGTCGATGAAGTCGGCGAGGGTGGCGTTGGCGAACCTGTGCCGCTCGAAGTGGGTGTTGATGCCGGCGAGGAAGTCCTTCTCGCCGAGCCAGGCGACGAGCTGGCGCAGGGCGGAGGCGCCCTTGGCGTAGGAGATGCCGTCGAAGTTGAGGAGGGCGGAGGCGGTGTCCTCGACGTTCTCGGGGGCGACGGGGTGGGTGGAGGGGCGCTGGTCGGCGTCGTAGCCCCAGGGCTTGCGGGTGACGCCGAAGTCGGTCCAGGTGCCGGTGAAGCGGGTGGCCTCGGCGCAGGTCTGGTAGCCCATGTACTCGGCGAAGGACTCGTTCAGCCAGATGTCGTCCCACCACTTGAGGGTGACGAGGTCGCCGAACCACATGTGGGCCATCTCGTGGGCGATGACCATGGCGCGGGTCTGGCGTTCGGTGTCGGTGACGGCGGAGCGGAAGACGAACTCGTCGCGGAAGGTGACCAGGCCGGGGTTCTCCATGGCGCCGGCGTTGAACTCGGGGACGAACGCCTGGTCGTAGGAGTCGAAGGGGTAGGGCTCGGCGAACTTCTCGTGGTAGCGGTCGAAGCAGGCGCGGGTGACGTCGAAGAGCTCGTCGGTGTCGGCGTCGAGGTGGGGGGCGAGCGAGCGGCGGCAGTGGAGGCCGAAGGGCAGGCCGCGGTGCTCGGTGCGCACGGAGTGCCAGGGGCCGGCGGCGACGGCGACGAGGTAGGTCGAGATCAGCGGGGTGGTCGCGGCCTTCCAGCGGCCGTCGCCGGTGTGCTCGGTGATGCCGTTGGCGAGGACCGTCCAGCCGTCGGGGGCGGTGACGGTGAGGTCGAAGACGGCCTTGAGGTCGGGCTGGTCGAAGGCGGCGAAGACGCGCTGCACGTCGTCCATGAACAGCTGGGTGTAGACGTAGGTCTCGTCGTCGGTCGGGTCGGTGAAGCGGTGCATGCCCTCGCCGGTGCGGGAGTAGCGCATGGCCGCGTCGACGCGCAGTTCGTGCTCGCCGGGGGTGAGGTTCTTCAGGGGCAGCCGGTTCTCGTCCAGGCCGTCCGGGTCGAGGGGGTGTCCGTCGAGGGTGACGCTGCGCAGCTCGGCGGGCTTGACCTCGACGAAGGTGTCCGTGGTGCCCGTCTCGGCGCGGACGGTGAACCGGATGACGGTGCGGGAGTCGAAGGTCTCGTCGCCACGGGTCAGGTCGAGGTCGATCGCGTAGTGGTGGACGTCGAGGAGTTGGGCACGGGTCTGCGCTTCGTCGCGCGTCAGTACGGACATGCAGGACATGCTGCCTGATGCGGTGGGCGGGGCACAGGGGCGGATCGGTACGCGGGGTATGTCCGGTCCGCGCCGGGGCGGCCGCCCGCCTGCGTGCGCCCTGGCAGCGGCACCCCGTCAGCGCCGGGCAGCGTGCCCCGCCCCCGTCCCGCACCTGCGCCGGGCACCCCGGGCTCAGCCGGCCCCGTTGCCCGTGTCCTCCGCGATGCGCTCGTGGTGGTGGATGACCTCGGCGATGATGAAGTTCAGGAACTTCTCGGCGAACGCCGGGTCCAGTTTGGCGCTCTCGGCGAGGGCCCGCAGCCGGGCGATCTGCTGGGCCTCGCGGGCGGGGTCGGCGGGCGGAAGCTGGTGGCGGGCCTTGAGGAGGCCGACCTGCTGCGTGCATTTGAAGCGCTCGGCGAGCATGTGCACGACGGCCGCGTCGATGTTGTCGATGCTGTCCCGCAGCCGGGCCAGCTCGTCGCGGACGGCGTGGTCGGCGGCACCGGTACCGGTGTTGCTGGTGGTCATGGGCGATCACCCTACGGGCGGCCCGCCGGCCGCCGCACACCGTCTCAGGCCGTGAGCGGGCCCGGCGTCCCGGCGCGGCTCGTACAGTGGAGGCAGGGTCAGGTGTCTTGGGGGTACGGGCGTGGCGAACGGCGGTCCGGTCGAGCACGGCTACCCGCACCTGGAGACGGTGCGGGCCGCCATCACGGCGCTGTACAGGCGTCTGTCGTACGACACCGTCCAGACCTTCTCGGCCAGCGTGGCCCCGGCCGACGTGGCGTTCTGCGACACGGACGACCTGTATCTGGGGGCGCAGCGGGTGGCCCACGAGCTGGTGCGTCACTACCGTCTGCCGGACGCCCGGATGATCGTCTCCTTCCGTGAGATGACGCATGCGGCGAATGTCGAGCTGGCGGCGGGCCCGGAGTACTTCGTGGAGCTGAACGACCGCTTCCGCACCCATCGCCGGGACATCGGCGCGGCCCTCGCGCACGAGGTGATGCACGTGTACCTGCACCGCCTGGACCTGTCCTTCCCGGGGACGCGGGACAACGAGATCCTCACGGACACGGCGGCGGCGTACCTGGGCGCGGGGTGGCTGCTGCTGGACGCGTACCGGGAGGACGCGGCGTCGTCGCAGAAGCTGGGGTATCTGACGCCGGAGGAGTTCGGGTACGTGCTCGCCAAGCGGGCGCTGCTGTTCGGGGAGGATCCTGCGGTGTGGTTCACCAGTCCGCAGGCCTACACGGCGTACGTCAGGGGCATGGAGCGGGCCCGGCGGGACGAGCAGCAGCCGCCGCTGACCGCGGCCGGGTGGGCGGGGCGCCGCCGGTACGCCCGGGACCGGCGGCACGCGCTGGACCCGCACGCCGCCCCCGTGACGGACGCTCCCTACTCCTTCCTGCCGGACGCGCGGGGGCCGCTGCGGGTGTCGTTCGCCTGCCCGACGTGCCACCAGCGGATCCGGGTGCCGGTGCGGGGGCGGGTGCGGGCGCGGTGCGGGTTGTGCCGGACGGTGCTGGAGTGCGACACGTAGGCGGGCGGGGGCTGCTTCAATGCCCGCATGACGGAGACGATCAGGGAGCCCTGGGGGCTCAGTGTGTTCGGCGCGGGCAGTGTGCGGGTGGAACCGCAGCTGGTGCGGGTGAGGTTGGCGGTGGATGTGCTGGCGCCGTCGCCGGACCGTTCCTTCGGGGAGGCGGGGACGGCGGTGACGCGGCTGCGGGAGGTGCTGCGCCGGCACGGGATACCGGACACCGCGGTGTCGGGTTCCCGGCTCAGGCTCAGCTCGGAGTACAGCGGTTACAACGGTGAGCGCAAGCTGCTCGGTTACCGCTGCCAGGCCTCGTACTCGGTGGAGACCGAGACGCTGGACGGCCTCCAGCAGCTGATCGTGGACGCGGTCGACGCGGGCGCGCACCGCATCGACCAGGTGGAGTTCGACGTGCACGACAAGCCGGCGATGCGTGACGAGGCCCGGCGCAGGGCCGTGGCCGCCGCCCGCCGGAAGGCCGAGGTGTACGCGGAGGCGGCGGACGTGCGGCTGGGGCCGGTGGTGCACATCCAGGACGTGGACGCGGAGTCCGTCGTGCAGTACCGCGGCCACGGCGGCGGGGGCGGCAGCTCGGCCGGGGATCTGGCGCCGGGGATGGTGGAGGTGTCGGCGGCCGTGGTGCTGGGGTACTCGCTGCGGCGCTGACCCGTGCGGCCCGTCGTCAGTGCGGGGGCCGCACGATGCCCTGGGCGCGTGCGGCCACCAGCCACTTGGGGAACTCCCCCACCAGCCGGTCGTACAGCTCGGCGTCGGACACCTGCCGCGGGTCGCGGCCCGCGTGGAAGAACCCGGCGTTGTCGACGGCCCGCTTGTCCGGCACGGCCAGCTCGTCGAGCTTGCGCAGGTACTCGAACTGGCGGCTGCCCGGGTCGCCGAAGCCGACGAACTGCCAGAACAGCGGGAGCCGCGCCGCCTTGCACAGATAGCGTTCCGCGGCGAGCCTGCTGGTCGGGCCCCCGTCCGTCTGGAAGACGACGAAGGCGGGATCACGCGCGCCGCTGTCGAGGTAGTGATCGACGACGGCGTCCATGGCCACGTGGTAGTTCGTCTTCCCCATGTGCCCGAGGCCGGCCACGATCCGCTCGACGCGTCCCTGGTGGTCGGCGAGGGCGATCTCGGTGACCGCGTCGACGTCGGTGGAGAAGAACACCACGGGCACGGTGCCGTCGTCGTCGAGGTGCGCGGACAGTCCCAGCACCCGGTCGGCGAGCGCCTGCACGGTGCCGTCCCGGTAGTAGGGCTTCATCGAGCCCGAGTAGTCGACGACGAGGTACACGGCGGCCCGTGTCCCCTCGAGCCCGTGTTTCGTCAGGGACACACCAGCGCTCTTGTACAGGCTGACCAGCGCGGGCGCGGTCTCCTGGACCTTGGTGAGACTGATCGCGGCCATGCGGCTCCCCCTCGTGCGGCGGCGACTGGCTGCCGAGCGTACGGCACTGCGGACCCCGCCTCTCAGCCGCTCCACAGTGTTTCGATATTTTGTTCGCCGCCGTCCCCACCGGCTCACCGTCCGCCCGTCCCGAGGAGCCGGCCGTGGATTCCGAGTCCACCGTCACCACCTGCTACCGCCATCCCGCGGTGGAGTGCCATGTCCGCTGCACCCGCTGCGACCGCTGCATCTGCCCCGACTGCATGCGCGAGGCGGCGGTGGGCCACCACTGCCCGGAGTGCGTGAAGGAGGGCGCGCGGTCGGTCCGGCAGGCCCGGACGATCGTCGGCGGCCGGGTCTCGGCGACGCCCGTCGTGACGTACGTCCTGATCGGGCTGAACGTCCTCGCGTACCTGGGTGAGCTGGTGCGGCCGGGGATCGTGGACCGGTTCTCGATGGTCGGCGCGCGCCTGGTCGGGCCGGACGGGGGCCACTACGTCTACCAGAGCGTGTTCCCGGGGGACTTCCACGCCGAGGGTGTCGTCGCCGGCGAGTGGGAGCGGATGCTCACCAGCGCCTTCCTGCACCTGGAGCCCACCGAGGGCACGTTCGGCATCCTCCACATCGTGATGAACATGGCCGCGCTGTGGCAGCTGGGGCGGGTGGTGGAGCCGATGCTCGGCCGCGTCCGGTACGCCGTCCTGTATCTGCTGTCGGCGCTCGGCGGTTCCGTCGTGGAGCTGCTCCTCGCCGACCCCGCCCAGCCCTCGGTCGGCGCGTCGGGCGCGGTCTTCGGCCTCGCAGCCGCGTACTACGTCCTGGCGCGGCGGCTCGGCGCGGACATGGCGCCGGTCAACCGCTTCATGGCGTACCTGCTGCTGTGGCTGCTGATCTCGGCCGGGATCACCTCGTGGCAGGGCCATCTGGGCGGTCTGCTGGCGGGCGCGGCGGTGGCCGCGGCGTACGCGTACGCGCCGCGCGACGGGCGGCGGGTGCTGGTGCAGGCGGGTGCGTGTGCGGTTCTGGTGGTGCTGCTGGCGGTGTCGGCGGCGGTCAAGGTGTCGGATCTGTCAGGTGGAGGTATTCCCCAGTGAAACGTGCCGGTGTGCTGCTCCTCGCGGCCGTCCCCGTGGTCGCCACGGGGGTGTACTTCCTCATGCCGACGGACTCGGCCGACGCCCCGGTGACACCGCCCACGTCCACCACCCAGTCCTCCCGCGAGGACGCCAAGGACCGGGCCGAGCAGGAGCGGGAGGCGGACGACGAGCTGATCGCCGACCTGCCGCCGGGGCTGGCCGCCCCGGCCGAGAAGGAGCTGGCGCAGCAGCTGGTCTCCAGCGCCGAGAACTCGACCACGGACTGGCGCAGCGCCTACGGCACCATCGAGGATCTCGGGCAGGGTGACGGCTACACCGCGGGCATCATCGGTTTCTGCACCGGCACCCACGACCTGCTCGCCCTGGTCGAGCACTACACCGAGGACCACCCGGGCAACGGCCTCGCGAAGTACCTGCCGGCCCTGCGCGAGGTCGACGGGACCGACTCCCACGAGGGCCTGGACCCCGGCTTCACGGCCGCCTGGGAGGCGGAGGCGAAGCTGCCCGCCTTCCGCAAGGCCCAGGAGGAGGAGCGCGACCGGGTCTACTTCCAGCCGTCGGTGCGCCTGGCCAAGCTGGACGGGCTCGGCACGCTGGGCCAGTTCGTCTACTTCGACGCGATGGTCTTCCACGGCCCCGACAGCGACACGGACGGCTTCTACAGCCTGCGCGAGCTGGCGATGAAGAAGGCGAAGACACCGGCCGACGGCGGGTCCGAGAAGGCCTATCTGGACGCGTTCCTCGACGTCCGGCGCGAGGCGATGCTGGCCAAGCGGCCGGACATCGACACCTCCCGCGTCGACACGGCCCAGCGCCGGTTCCTGAAGGCCGGGAACCTGGACCTGAAGACGCCGCTGGTGTGGGAGATGTACGGGGACACCTACAAGCTGCCCTGAGCATGCGACGGCGCCTGCCCATTCGTCCGGTCGGGGACAGGGCAGGCGCCATCAGTGTTCCGCACGCCTTTGTGCGGGACGACTGTGAGCCGTCAGACCGCCAGTGCGCGGTCGGTCGGGCGGATCGGGGCCGGCAGTTCGCTGGCTCCGGTCAGGAAGCGGTCCGCGCCACGTGCGGCGGAGCGGCCCTCGGCGATCGCCCAGACGATGAGCGACTGGCCGCGGCCGGCGTCACCGGCGACGAACACACCCGGCACATTGGTCTGGAAGTCGGCGTCCCGGGCGATGTTACCCCGTTCGTCGAGCTCCAGGCCGAACTGGTCGACCAGGCCGTTCTCCCGGTCGGTGCCGGTGAAGCCCATGGCGAGGGTGACCAGCTGGGCCGGGATCTTGCGCTCGGTGCCCGGCTTCGGGGTCAGCTTGCCCTCGACGAACTCGACCTCGCTCATGTGCAGCCACTGGACGTTGCCGTCCTCGTCGCCCTCGAAGTGGGTCGTGGAGACGGCGTAGACCCGCTCGCCGCCCTCCTCGTGGGCGCTGGTGACCTTGTAGAGCATCGGGAAGGTCGGCCACGGCTGCGAGACCGGGTTCCGTTCCTCGCCCGGCCGGGGCATGATCTCCAGCTGGGTGACGGAGGCCGCGCCCTGGCGGTGGGCGGTGCCTACGCAGTCGGCGCCGGTGTCGCCGCCGCCGATGACGACGACGTGCTTGCCCTCGGCGCTGATCGGCGGGGCGACGTAGTCGCCCTCCTGGACCTTGTTGGCCAGGGGCAGGTACTCCATGGCCTGGTAGATGCCCTGGAGCTCGCGGCCGGGGACCGGCAGGTCACGGGCAGTGGTGGCACCGGCGGCGATGACGACGGCGTCGTACCGCTTCTTCAGGTCCGTCGCCTTGAGGTCGCGGCCGATCTCGACGCCGGTGCGGAAGCGGGTGCCCTCCGCGCGCATCTGCTCTATGCGGCGGTTGATGTGCCGCTTCTCCATCTTGAACTCGGGGATGCCGTAGCGGAGGAGGCCTCCGATGCGGTCCGCGCGCTCGTAGACGGCGACGGTGTGGCCGGCCCGGGTGAGCTGCTGGGCGGCGGCCAGGCCCGCCGGGCCCGAGCCGATCACGGCGACGGTCTTGCCGGACAGGCGCTCCGGGATCTGCGGGGCGACGTCCCCGGTCTCCCACGCCTTGTCGATGATCGAGACCTCGACGTTCTTGATGGTGACCGGCGGCTGGTTGATGCCGAGCACGCACGCCGACTCGCACGGGGCCGGGCACAGGCGGCCCGTGAACTCCGGGAAGTTGTTGGTGGCGTGCAGGCGCTCCTGCGCGGCCGACCAGTCCTCGCGGTAGGCGTAGTCGTTCCACTCGGGGATCAGGTTCCCGAGCGGACAGCCGTTGTGGCAGAACGGGATGCCGCAGTCCATGCACCGGCTGGCCTGCTTGCTGATGATCGGCAGCAGGGAGCCGGGGACGTAGACCTCGTTCCAGTCCTTGACGCGCTCCTCGACGGGCCGGGTCTTGGCGACCTCGCGCCCGTGGTTCAGGAAGCCCTTGGGATCAGCCATTGGTCGCCGCCTCCATCATCTTCTCGGTGATCTCGGTCTCGGAGAGACCGGCTCGCTCGGCGGCGTCCTTGGCGGCGAGCACTGCCTTGTACGTACGGGGGATGATCTTGCTGAAGCGCTCCACGGCGGCCGGCCAGTCGGCGAGCAGCTTCTGGGCGACCGTGGACCCGGTCTCCTCGGCGTGGCGGCGCACGACGTCGTGCAGCCACTCCTTGTCCGTGTCGTCCAGCGCCTCGACCGCGTCGAGGTTGCCGGCGTTGACGTTGTTCGGGTCGAGGTCGACGACGTACGCGACGCCGCCGGACATGCCGGCCGCGAAGTTGCGCCCGGTCTCGCCGAGGACGACCGCGTGGCCGCCGGTCATGTACTCGCAGCCGTGGTCGCCGACGCCCTCGGAGACGACGAGCGCGCCGGAGTTGCGGACGCAGAAGCGCTCGCCGACCTTGCCGCGCAGGAACATCTCGCCGCCGGTGGCGCCGTAGCCGATGGTGTTGCCGGCGATGGTGGAGAACTCCGCGAGGTGGTCGGCGCCCCGGTCGGGGCGGACGATCACGCGGCCGCCGGAGAGGCCCTTGCCGACGTAGTCGTTGGCGTCGCCCTCCAGGCGCAGCGTGATGCCGCGCGGGACGAAGGCGCCGAAGGACTGGCCGGCGGATCCGGTGAAGGTGATGTCGACGGTGTCGTCGGGCAGGCCCGCGCCGCCGAACTTCTTCGTCACCTCGTGGCCGAGCATGGTGCCGACCGTGCGGTTGATGTTGCGGATGGCGACCTGGGCGCGCACCGGCGCGGCGTCGGTGGCGTCCGTGGCACCCAGCGCGTCCGCGGCGAGCTTGATCAGCTCGTTGTCGAGGGCCTTCTCCAAGCCGTGGTCCTGGCCGACGGCCTGGTGGCGCACGGCGCCCTCGGGCAGCTCGGGCACGTGGAAGAGCGGGGCCAGGTCCAGGCCCTGCGCCTTCCAGTGGTCCACGGCGCGGGTGACGTCGAGGGCCTCGGCGTGGCCGACGGCCTCCTCGATGGAGCGGAAGCCCAGCTCGGCGAGGATCTCGCGGACCTCTTCGGCGATGAACTTGAAGAAGTTCACGATGTACTCGGCCTTGCCGGAGAACCGGTCGCGCAGCACCGGGTTCTGGGTGGCGATGCCGACCGGGCAGGTGTCCAGGTGGCAGACGCGCATCATGACGCAGCCGGAGACGACGAGCGGCGCGGTCGCGAAACCGAACTCCTCGGCGCCGAGCAGCGCGGCGATGACGACGTCGCGGCCGGTCTTGAGCTGGCCGTCGGTCTGGACGACGATCCGGTCGCGCAGGCCGTTGAGCAGCAGGGTCTGCTGGGTCTCGGCGAGACCGAGCTCCCAGGGGCCGCCCGCGTGCTTGAGCGAGGTGAGCGGGGAGGCACCCGTGCCGCCGTCGTGGCCGGAGATGAGCACGACGTCCGCGTGCGCCTTGGACACACCCGCCGCGACCGTGCCGACGCCGACCTCGGAGACCAGCTTGACGTGAATCCGCGCCTGCGGGTTCGCGTTCTTCAGGTCGTGGATCAGCTGGGCCAGGTCCTCGATGGAGTAGATGTCGTGGTGCGGCGGCGGGGAGATCAGGCCCACGCCGGGGGTGCTGTGCCGGGTCTTGGCGACCCAGGGGTACACCTTGTGGCCGGGCAGCTGGCCGCCCTCGCCGGGCTTGGCGCCCTGGGCCATCTTGATCTGGATGTCGTCCGCGTTGACCAGGTACTCGGAGGTGACGCCGAAGCGGCCGGAGGCGACCTGCTTGATGGCCGAACGGCGCGCCGGGTCGTACAGGCGCTCCGGGTCCTCGCCGCCCTCACCGGTGTTGGACTTGCCGCCCAGCTGGTTCATGGCGATGGCGAGCGTCTCGTGCGCCTCCTGGGAGATGGAGCCGTAGGACATGGCGCCGGTGGAGAAGCGCTTGACGATCTCGGAGACCGGCTCGACCTCGTCGAGGGGGATCGGCTGCCGGTCGGAGGTGAAGCCGAACAGGCCGCGGAGCGTCATCAGGCGCTCGGACTGCTCGTTCACCCGGTCGGTGTACTTCTTGAAGATGTCGTACCGGCCGGAGCGCGTGGAGTGCTGGAGGCGGAAGACCGTCTCCGGGTCGAACAGGTGCGGCTCGCCCTCGCGGCGCCACTGGTACTCGCCGCCGATGTCCAGCGCCCGGTGCGCGGGCGCGATGCCGCTGGCCGGGTAGGCCTTCGCGTGGCGGGCGGCGACCTCCTTGGCGACGACGTCGATGCCGACGCCGCCGATCTTGGTCGCGGTGCCGTTGAAGTACTTCTCCACGAAGCCCTCGTCGAGGCCGACGGCCTCGAAGACCTGGGCGCCGCGGTAGGAGGCGACGGTGGAGATGCCCATCTTGGACATGACCTTGAGGACGCCCTTGCCGAGGGCGTAGATCAGGTTGCGGATGGCCTGCTCGGGCTCGGCGCCCGGCAGGAAGGTGCCGGCGCGGACCAGGTCCTCGACGGACTCCATCGCCAGGTACGGGTTGACGGCGGCGGCGCCGTAGCCGATGAGCAGGGCGACGTGGTGGACCTCGCGGACGTCACCGGCCTCGACCAGCAGGCCCACCTGGGTGCGCTGCTTGGTGCGGATGAGGTGGTGGTGGACGGCCGCGGTGAGCAGCAGCGACGGGATCGGGGCGTGCTCGGCGTCCGAGTGGCGGTCCGACAGGACGATCAGCCGGGCGCCGTTCTCGATGGCGGCGTCGGCCTCGGCGCAGATCTCCTCGATGCGCGCGGCCAGCGCGTCGCCGCCGCCGTGCACCCGGTACAGGCCGGAGAGGGTCGCGGCCTTGAAGCCGGGCATGTCGCCGTCGGCGTTGATGTGGATGAGCTTGGCCAGCTCGTCGTTGTCGATGACCGGGAAGGGCAGGGACACACTGCGGCAGGAGGCGGCCGTCGGGTCCAGCAGGTTGCCCTGGGGGCCGAGCGAGCTGCGCAGGGAGGTGACCAGTTCCTCGCGGATCGCGTCCAGCGGCGGGTTGGTGACCTGCGCGAACAGCTGGGTGAAGTAGTCGAAGAGCAGCCGGGGGCGCTCGGACAGCGCGGCGATCGGCGAGTCGGTGCCCATGGAGCCGATCGGCTCGGCGCCGGCCTTGGCCATCGGCGCGAGGATGACGCGCAGCTCCTCCTCGGTGTACCCGAAGGTCTGCTGGCGGCGGGTGACCGAGGCGTGGGTGTGGACGATGTGCTCGCGCTCGGGCAGGTCGGACAGCTCGATCTCGCCGGCCTCGAGCCACTCGGCGTACGGCTTCTCCGCCGCGAGCTTGGCCTTGATCTCGTCGTCCTCGATGATGCGGTGCTCGGCGGTGTCCACGAGGAACATGCGGCCGGGCTGGAGGCGGCCCTTGCGGACGACCTTCGCCGGGTCGATGTCGAGGACGCCGACCTCGGAGCCGAGGACGACGAGGCCGTCGTCGGTGACCCAGTAGCGGCCGGGGCGCAGACCGTTGCGGTCGAGAACCGCGCCGACCTGGGTGCCGTCGGTGAAGGTGACGCAGGCGGGGCCGTCCCAGGGCTCCATCATCGTGGAGTGGAACTGGTAGAAGGCGCGCCGGGCCGGGTCCATGGAGTCGTGGTTCTCCCACGCCTCCGGGATCATCATCAGCACGGAGTGCGGCAGCGAGCGCCCGCCGAGGTGCAGCAGCTCCAGGACCTCGTCGAAGGAGGCGGAGTCCGAGGCGTCCGGCGTACAGATCGGGAAGATCCGCTCCAGGTCCGGGGACGAGCCGAACACGTCGGAGACGAGCTGGGACTCGCGGGCGACCATCCAGTTGCGGTTGCCCTTGACCGTGTTGATCTCGCCGTTGTGGGCGACGAAGCGGTACGGGTGGGCGAGCGGCCACGACGGGAAGGTGTTCGTGGAGAACCGGGAGTGCACGAGCGCGATCGCGGATGCGAAGCGGCGGTCGGACAGGTCCGGGAAGAAGGGCTCCAGCTGGCCGGTGGTCAGCATGCCCTTGTAGACGATGGTCCGCGCGGACAGCGACGGGAAGTAGACGCCCACCTCGCGCTCGGCGCGCTTGCGCAGCGCGAAGGCACGGCGGTCGAGGGCGATGCCCTGCGAGGCACCGTCGGCCACGAAGATCTGACGGAAGACCGGCATGGTCGAACGGGCGGTGGCGCCGAGCAGCTGCGGGGCGACGGGGACCTCGCGCCAGCCGAGGACGGTGAGGCCCTCCTCGGTCGCGATCGTCTCGATCCGCGCGGCGGCGTCCTCGGTGCCGTCGACCGGCAGGAAGGCGATGCCGACGGCGTAGGCCCCGGCCTCGGGCAGGTCGAATCCGGCCACCTCACGGAAGAAGGCGTCCGGCACCTGGGAGAGGATGCCCGCGCCGTCGCCCGAGTCGGGCTCGGAGCCGGTGGCACCGCGGTGCTCGAGGTTGCGCAGCACGGTGAGGGCCTGGTCGACCAGGGTGTGGGACGCCTCGCCTGTGAGGGTGGCGACGAAGCCGACGCCACAGGCGTCGTGCTCGTTGCGGGGGTCGTACATACCCTGCGCAGCAGGGCGAGCATCCATGAAGGACCAGTTCTGGCCATTCGCGGAATGCTGGGACGGCTGGCGCGGCGTACGCATCGGCTCTCCCGTCGTCGTCAGGTGGCATGTGGCAAGTTGCCGAGGGACGACGTTGGCCCTCTGCGTGAGTGCAAAATTTGCTGCAGGTTACATGATGGAGTGGTTCTCGTTAACCGGGATAATCCGTTCCACCATGCGGACGTCGCGGGTCTCGGCGGGGGTACTGGATTCCAGCGACGGAAGCTGTGGGGGCCGAGGCGGACAGGTCGGTGTCCGTCGGCCCGAGGGGCGGAGGGAGCGTCGTCGCCCACTCCGCGCGTACACGGCGGGCGTCGTTGCCCGCAGCGCTTACGGCTCATGCCCGGTGGTCACGCACTCGAAACCAGCGAGTAACGACTACTTATGCGGTCCGACGCATAAGTTCGAGCCGGGCTATCCTACGGCCGTTCCGAACAGGCTGCCCAGGACGTACGTCACACCCGCCGCGGCACCACCGAGCGCGAGCTGCCGCAGCCCGCTGTACCACCAGCTGCGCGCCGTCACCTTGGCCACCACCGCGCCGCACAGGAACAGACCGGCCAGCGCCAGCAGCACGGCGGGCCACAGCGCACTGGCGCCGAGCAGGAAGGGCAGGAGGGGCAGCAGGGCCCCCAGGGCGAACGAACCGAACGACGACACGGCCGCGACCAGCGGCGACGGCAGGTCACCGGGGTCGATGCCCAGCTCCTCGCGGGCGTGTATCTCCAGGGCCTGCTCGGGGTCGCGCGAGAGCTGCCGGGCGACCTCGCGGGCGAGCTCCGGCTCGACGCCCCGCGCCTCGTAGAGGGCGGCCAGCTCGGCCTCCTCGTCCTTCGGGTGCTTTTTCAGCTCCCGGCGCTCCACGTCCAGCTCGGCCTCGACGAGTTCGCGCTGCGAGGCGACGGAGGTGTACTCGCCGGCGGCCATGGAGAAGGCGCCGGCCGCCAGGCCCGCGAGGCCGCTGATCACGACGGTGTGCTGACTGGCCGTACCGCCGGCCACGCCGGTCATCAGGGCGAGGTTGGAGACCAGGCCGTCCATGGCGCCGAAGACGGCGGGGCGCAGCCAGCCGCCGTTCACGTCCCGGTGGGTGTGGTTGTCGCGGTGCGCCTCGTGCAGCGACGCCTCGGTCTCGATGATGGCCATGGGTCCCCCAGCAGCGGTTTTGGACGAGTTCTACTTTTCGACAACACCAAATGTACGTCGGTGATTTCCGTCCCGCCAGCAAGGAAAGGCTGGGCTTACCAGGGCTTTTGGGTCTCGGCGCTCATCCGTGATCATGCTCGCCCATATGTCGACCGGGTGACGCTGGGGCGTGTGAGGCTGCGGGGCGAGCCGCACCGGGGACAGTTCCGCAAAGGGCTGTGCGCCTCTTCGGGCGCCGCCTGAGAGGAGAGGCCGCATGGCATCCACCGCCTGCATTCCCTCGGTCCCCGCCCCGGGGGACGCCGCCGGGCTCCGCGAACGGGCGCGGGGCGCGCTGCTCGGTCTGGCCGTCGGGGACGCCCTCGGGGCGCCGGCCGAGAACATGAAGCCCTCCGAGATCCGCGCCCGCTGGGGCCGCATCACGGGATACGTGGCGGAGCGGCCGTCCGGCACGGACGACACGGAGTACGCGATCTTCTCGGGACTGCTGCTGGCCCGGCACGGCTCCGCCCTCACCCCGGCCCATGTGGAGGCGGCCTGGCACGAGTGGATCGCGGACCGGGAGGAGGGCCCCTTCCGGGGCGCGGGCTTCAGCGAGCGCGGCACCCTGGAGAACCTGCGCCGCGGGCTGGCCGCACCCATCTCCGCCCAGCACCGCCACGCCTGGAGCGACGGGCTGGCCATGCGGGCCGCGCCCCACGGGGTGTTCGCGGCCGGCCGGCCCGCCGAGGCGGCCCGGCTGGTGGCGGTCGACGGCTCGGTCAGCCACGACGGCGAAGGCATCTACGGCGGCCAGGCGGTGGCCGCGGGTGTCGCGGCGGCGATGACGGGGGCACCGGCCGTCGCGGTGGTGGCCTCGGCCCTGGCCGTCGTGCCGGAGGACTCCTGGACGGCCCGCTGTCTGCGCCGCGCGATGACGGCGGCCCACCTCGGCGAACGGGCGGTCCGTTCCGCGGTGGTCATCGGCGGCTACCCCTGGACGGACCTCGCCCCGGAGGCGGTCGCCCTCGCCTTCGGGGCGTTCGCGGCGGCCGACGGGGACTTCACGGACGCCGTGCTGACGGCCGTGAACATGGGCCGCGACGCCGACACCACGGCGGCGGTGGCCGGCGCCCTGGCCGGGGCGAGCCGGGGCGTCTCCGCCATCCCGGCCGACTGGGCCGCGGCCATCGGCCCGGCCCGCGGCACCTGCCTGCCGGCGATGGCGGGCCACCATGTGCTGGACATCGCGGACCTCCTGGTACCGGGCGACCGGCCCAGAGGCGACGCCGCCACCGCCCGGGCCACGGGGGGTGGCGCCGCCGGCCATCGCACCCGAGGTGACACCGCCGACCGAGCCACAGGAAGCGGCGCCGTCAGGCCGGGGTTCGCGGACCGCCGTGCCCCGGGGTCCGGCGAGCGCGGCGGTCGCGGGGGCGCGGAGCGCGACGCCGTCACGCTCGTCGTACCCGTGCCGGACGGGGACACCGCGGGGGTGCGGCCGTGACCCGCTCCCGCCCCGCCGGCGAGGAACCGGCCACCACGGCGTACGTCGCCACCCCCGACGACGTGGACCAGCCCACCGCCGGAAGCGTCCACCGCCCCGAACCCCCACCCCCCACCGACGCGGGCCCCCCGGTGCCCGCCCCCGCCGGCGACGGCACCCGCACCGCCCCCAGCCCCTCGCCACCCACTCCCGCCCACGGCACCCACCCCGGCGCGGCACCGCTCGCCGGCCCCCGGCGGGTCGAGGGGCTGCTGCTGGGGCTCGCCGCCGGGGACGCGGCCGGATGGCCCGCCGCCCGGCACCGGGCGGCCCGGATGCCCGAGTGGACCCGTCGGCTCACCCGCGAGCTGGACACGTTCGCCGAGCAGAACGCGACCACCACCCTCCCCGTCCCCATCGCCCTGAACCAGTCCCCCGAGCCCCTGCGCCTCGGTCCGTCGGACGACGCCGAGTGGGCGGCGTTCGCGGCGGAGGCCCTGCTGCGCGCCGGGGACGACAGCGCGCTCGGCGACCTGAGCCGGGAGCGCCGGACGCGTGCCGCGATCGACCTCACCTGGAACGCCGCCGCCAGCGAGGTGGCCGCGGCGGCGGACCGCGCCCCCGAGATCGAGTCGGCGGTGGTGCCCCTGCGCGCCCGCATCTCCGTACGGGCCGGGCTCGGCAACCTCGCCACCGGCCTGCGCCCGCCCGCCACCGGCCACGACAACCCCCACTACTTCGACGACGCCGCCTGCGTCCGGGCCTGCGTCCTGGCCGTCGCCCACCCCGGCGCCCCGCACCTCGCCGCCGACCTCGCCGAGTTCGACGCCCGCTACACCCAGGACGGCGACGGTGTGCACGGCGCCCGGGCCATGGCGGCGGCACTGGCGTGCGCCCTCGGCGACGGCGACGTGGAGGCCTGCGTGGACGCCGCGCTCGCCGAACTCCCCGAGGAGACCGAGATCGGCCGCAACACCCGGCAGGCGCTCGCCCTCACCGCCGGGGCGGAGAGCGCGTTCGCGCTGGTCCCGCTGCTGGAGCACCAGATCGTCGACCACGTCTACAGCTACGGCGTCGCCGCCGCCGAGACCGTCCCGGTCGCCCTCGCCCTGGCCCGGGCCGCCCGGGGCCGGATCGCCGAGGCCGTACCGGCGGCGGCCTGCCTCTCCCGCGTCGCGGACTCCGCCCCCGCGTTGGCGGGCGCCCTCACGGGCGCGCTGGGCGGCGGCGCGTCGATCCCCGCGCCCTGGCGCGACGCGTGCCGCACGCTCCCCGGCTGCGTTCTGCCCCGGCTCACCGGTACGGACCTGGTGGAACTGGCCGGGCTCCTGCACGCCACGCAACCGTCCCGACCCGAAGGAGGACGCACACCATGACGGCCCGCACATCGGAGAACGGCACGGCGAGCCTGGAGGAGCGCGTCACCGGCGCCCTCGTCGGCGCGGCCGTCGGCGACGCGCTCGGCGGCCCGGTCGAGGGCTACTCCCCCGAGCAGATCCTCGAACGCCACGGCGGCCGGATCCACGGCGTCGTCGGCCCCTGGAACGGCGACGCCTGGCGCACCGCACGCCCCATCGCCCCGTACCACAAGGGCGACGGCCACGTCACCGACGACACCCTGATGACCCACGCGCTGGTCCGGGTCTACGGCACGGTCCGCGACCATCTCGACGCCTACGCGGTCGCCGAGCACCTGGTCCCGGACCTGATGACGAACCCGCGCTGGATCCCGGAGCTGGAGGCGGAGGCCCTCCCGCTCCAGCGGATCTTCCTCGCGGAGAAGTGGCTGGTGGCCAGGATCCACTACGGCCACGTCGACCCCCGCGAGGCCGGCACCGGCAACATCGTCAACTGCGGCGCGGCGATGTACATGGCCCCGGTCGGCCTGGTCAACGCGGCCGATCCGGCCCGCGCGTACGCCGAGGCGCTGGACGTCGCGGGCGCGCACCAGTCCTCGTACGGCCGTGAGGCGGCCGGCGTCTTCGCGGCGGCGGTCGCGGCGGCGTGCGCGCCCGGCGCGACACCGGAGACGGTGCTGTCGGCCTGTCTGTCGCTGGCGAAGGACGGCACCCGGGCGGCGATCGAGGCGGTCGGCGAAGTGGCTTCGCGGCACTCGGAGTTCGAGTCGGCACTCGCGCCGCTGCGCGAGGCGGTCGCACCGTACGACACGGTCGGCCCCGACTACCGCGCCCCGTCCCTCGGCGCCCGCCGCCCGTCCCGGCTGCACGCGATCGAAGAACTGCCCGTCGCCCTGGGCATGCTGCTGGTGTCCGGCGGCGACTACCGCCACGCGGTCCTCGGCGCGGTCAACTACGGCCGCGACTGCGACTCCATCGCCACGATGGCGGGGGCGCTCGCCGGGGCGCTGGGCTCACCCGTCCCGGAGGACTGGGCGAAGACGGTCGCGGAGGCGAGCCGCCTGGACCTGTGGCAGCCGGCGACGACGCTCACCGAGGTCGCGCGGGAGGTCTTCGAGCGGGACGTCCTGCGACGCCGTGCCCACGAGCGGGCGTTCGCCGCGATCGGAGGCGCGAGATGCTCCGACTGACCTGGGTCCAGCCGGAGGACCTGATCGGCCACGAACTCCGCCAGGCCGCGCTGGACGGCCGCGACACGTCGGCGATCGCCTCCCGCTGGCGCGCGGCGGGCGGCTGCGACGCCCCGGCCCGGGCGGGCGCGTCCCCCCAGCCGGCCTCCCCGTACCTGCGCCTGCTGGCGGAGGAGCTGCTGGACGAACTGGCCGGCCTGCCCAGCCCGTCGGCGGCGGCGGAGCCCACGGACCTGGACGAGATCAGGGCCAGGTGCCCGGACTGGCCCGCACCGCGCCGCACCGCGCCCCCGGCCGTGTCCGCCGGCCGCCTGGAGGCCGCCTGGCTGGGCCGGGCCGCCGGCTGCCTCCTCGGCAAGCCCGTCGAGAAGCTCCCCCTGACCGGCATCCGCCTCCTCGCCCGGGCCACCGGCAACTGGCCCCTGAGCAGGTACTTCACGGCCCGCGGAGTCCCTGGAGAGCTCCTCGCCCAGTACCCCTGGAACCGCCGCTCCGCGCCCACCTCCCTCGCCGAGAACATCGACGGCATGCCGGAGGACGACGACCTCAACCACCCCCTCCTGGGCCTCCTGCTCCTCCAGCGCCACGGCCGGGCCTTCACCACCGCCGACGTCGCCCGCGTCTGGCTCGACGAACTCCCCGCCGGCCGCGCCTTCACCGCCGAACGCGTCGCCTACCGCAATCTCCTCGCCGGTCTCGAACCCCCGCACACGGCGAGCCACCGCAATCCCTTCCGTGAGTGGATCGGCGCCCTGATCCGCGCCGACGTGCACGGCTGGACCAACCCCGGCGACCCGGCCGGCGCCGCCGCGCAGGCCCATCGCGACGCGACCCTCACCCACACCGCGAGCGGCGTCCACGCGGCGATGTTCGCGGCGGCGGTCATCGCCGACGCCGCCACCGGCACCCACGACGTCCACGCCTGCCTGCGCACCGGCCTCACGGTCGTGCCGCCCGGCTCACGCCTGGCCGGGGCCGTCCGCCACGCCGTCCGGCTCGCCGAGACGCACGACGACTTCGACACGGTCGTGGACGCACTCCACGCCACCTACTCCCCCTCCCACCACTGGGTCCACGCCGTCCCCAACACCGCACTGATCGCCGCCGCCCTCACCCACGCGGACGGCGACTTCACCGGCTCGGTCTGCCGCGCCGTGTCGGGAGGCTGGGACACCGACTCCAACGGAGCCACCGCCGGCAGCGTCGCCGGCCTGCTCGCCGGTTCCCCGGCCGCCCTGCCCGAGCAGTGGACGGCTCCGCTGAAGAACCGCCTGGCCACCTCGGTCGGCGACTTCGACGGCATCGGCTTCGACACCCTCGCCCACCTCACCCACACGGAGGCCACCCGCTCATGCCCCGGCCCGTCGTGACTCCCCCCGCGCCCCTGCCCGTCCCGGCTCCCCTGGCCGGCCTGCGCGTCCTCGATCTCGCCACCCTCTTCGCGGGCCCGCTCGCCGCCACCATGCTCGGCGACTTCGGCGCCGAGGTCGTCAAGGTCGAGCACCCCACCCGCCCCGACCCCTCCCGGGGCCACGGACCGTCGAAGGACGGCGTCGGCCTGTGGTGGAAACTGCTGGGCCGCAACAAGCGCACCATCACCCTCGACCTGTCGAAGCCGGCCGGCCGCACCACCCTGCTGCGCCTCGCCGCGACCGCGGACGTCGTCATCGAGAACTTCCGCCCGGGCACCCTGGAGAAATGGGACCTGGGCTGGGACGAGCTGTCCGCGGTCAACCCGCGCCTGGTCCTCACCCGGGTCACCGGCTTCGGCCAGTTCGGCCCGTACGCGCGCCGCCCCGGCTTCGGCACCCTCGCCGAGGCGATGAGCGGCTTCGCCGCGATGACCGGCGAGCCGGACGCCCCGCCGACGCTGCCGCCGTTCGGGCTGGCCGACTCGATCGCCGCGCTGGCGACGGCGTACGCCGTGATGACGGCCCTGTCCGCCCGCGACCTCACCGGCGAGGGCCAGGTCGTGGACATGGCGATCATCGAGCCCATCCTGACCGTGCTGGGCCCGCAGCCGATCTGGTACGACCAGCTCGGCCACGTCCAGCCGCGTACCGGCAACCGCTCCCAGAACAACGCCCCGCGCAACACCTACCGCACCGCCGACGGCACCTGGGTCGCCGTCTCCACCTCCGCCCAGTCGGTCGCCGAGCGCGTGATGCGCCTGGTGGGCCGCCCGGAGCTGATCGACGAGCCCTGGTTCGCGACGGGCGCCGAACGGGCACAGCACGCGGACGTGCTGGACGCGGCGGTCGGCGACTGGATCGCCCGGCACCCCCGCGCCGACGTGCTCGCCGCCTTCGAGAAGGCCGAGGCGGCCGTCGCCCCGGTCCAGGACGTCCGGGACGTGATGGCCGATCCGCAGTACCAGGCCCTGGACACGGTCACCACGGTCGACGATCCCGAGCTGGGGCCGCTGCGCATGCAGAACGTCCTGTTCCGGCTCTCCGCCACCCCCGGCGCGATCCGCTGGGCCGGCCGCCCGCACGGCGCGGACACCGAGGAGGTGCTGACCGAGCTGGGCCTGTCCCCGGCGGACGTGAAGGAACTGCGCGAGGCGGGTGTCGTATGACTCCCCCCGCGCTGACCTGGCTGTACGCCCCCGGGGACCGGCCCCGGGTGGTCGCCAAGGCGCTGGCCGCCGGGGCCGACGTGGTCGTGATCGACCTGGAGGACGCGGTCGCCCCGGACCGCAAGGAGTACGCCCGCGCCTGCACCGCCGAGCTGCTCACCGACCCGCAGCCGGTGCCGGTGCACGTGCGGGTGAACGCCCTGGACGGGCCGCTGGCCGCGGCGGACCTGGCGGCGGTGGCCGCGCTGCCGGGGCTGTCCGGGCTGCGCCTGCCCAAGGTGACGTCCCCGGGGCAGGTCGCCGCGGTCGCCGAGGCCACCGGCGGACCGCCCCTGTACGCGCTGCTGGAGACGGCCCTGGGCGTGGAGCGGGCGTACGCGATCGCCGCCGCCCACCCGTCGCTGCGCGGCATCGCCCTCGGCGAGGCGGACCTCCGCGCCGACCTGGGCGTACGGGGTGACGCGGGCCTGGACTGGTCGCGTGCGCGGGTGGTGGTGGCCGCGCGGGCGGCGGGGCTGGCGCCGCCGTCGCAGACGGTGCATCCGGACATCCGGGACCTGGAGGGGCTGGCTGCGTCCTGCGCCCACGGCCGTGCCCTGGGCTTCCTCGGCCGCGCCGCCATTCACCCCCGCCAGCTGCCGATCATCGAGCGGGCGTACCTGCCCACCGAGCGGGAGCTGGAGGAGGCGGAGACGATCGTCAAGGCGGCCACCGCGCAGCCGGGCGCCCAGGCGCTGCCGGACGGGCGGTTCATCGACGCGGCGGTGGTGGCCACGGCCCGGCGGACCCTGTCGCTGGCCCGGCGGCCCGTCCTGGCCTGACACACGCCGAGGGCGCCCGGATCCTCTCCGGGCGCCCTCGGCGACGTACGGCGGGCGTCAGCCCTTCCTGGCCGAGTCGGCCCCGTCCTTCACGTCCTCCACGGTCCCGGCCCCGGCGTCCTTGCCGCCCCCGGAGGCATCGGGAGCCTCGGCGCCCTTGACGTCTTTGGCGTCCTTGACGGACCCGGTGTCCTCGGAGGTCTCGGCGCCCGTCTTCGCGTCGTCCCCGGCGTCCGCGTCGGAGCCCTCCGCGCCCGGCTCCACCACGGCCTCCCGGCCCGGCCGCATCCGCGCCGAGAGCACCATGTAGACGACCGCGAGCAGGAACACGAAGAGCGCGGTCCAGTTGTTCAGCCTGAGGCCCAGGATGTGGTGGGCGTCGTCGACGCGCAGGTACTCGGTCCAGAAGCGGCCCGCGCAGTACGCGGCGACGTACAGCGCGAAGGCCCGCCCGTGGCCGAGCTTGAAGCGCCGGTCGGCCCAGATGACGAGCAGGGCGACGCCGATGCACCACAGCGACTCGTACAGGAAGGTCGGGTGGTAGGTGCCCGGCACCCGCCCGTCGGCCGACGAGGTGATCTTCAGCGCCCAGGGCAGGTCGGTGGGCTTGCCGTACAGCTCCTGGTTGAACCAGTTGCCCCAGCGGCCGAGGGCCTGGGCGAGGGCGATGCCGGGAGCGACGGCGTCGGCGTACGCGGGCAGCGGGATGCCCCGGCGGCGGGCGCCGATCCAGGCACCGAGCGCGCCGAGCGCGATCGCACCCCAGATGCCGAGGCCGCCCTCCCAGATCTTGAAGGCGTCCACCCAGTCGCGGCCCTCGCTGAAGTACAGCTCGTAGTCCGTGATCACGTGGTAGAGGCGACCGCCGATCAGACCGAACGGAACGGCCCAGACCGCGATGTCGGCCACCGTGCCGGCCCGCCCGCCCCGGGCGATCCAGCGCTTGTTGCCGAGCCAGACGGCAACGAAGACGCCGATGATGATGCAGAACGCGTAGCCGCGCAGCGGGATGGGACCGAGGTGCAGCACCCCGCGCGACGGGCTGGGAATGAAGGCAAGTTCCATGGCAGGGTCGACGCTACCGTGTGGGACGGGCAGCGCGGCAAGCAGCCCGGCTACGGGTCCGTAACGGGCGGGCGTCCGACGTCACCTACTTGTTCGCGTCCCGCACGAGCTGCTTCAGCTTGGCCGGGGTCATCGACTTCTCCTGGTAGATGTTCCTGCCGTCCAGGAGCACGGTCGGCGTGCCGCTGAAGCCGCCGTTCCGGAAGGCCTCGCTGGACTTCGCGACCCAGCTGTCGTGCATGCCGTCCTTCACGCACTTCTGGAAGACCGGGGTGTCCAGTCCGTCCACCTTGCCGGCCAGCCCGATCAGCTTGCCGTTGTCGGCGAAGGCGTCGTCGGTCTCCTCGGGCTGGTTGTCGTACAGCACGTCGTGGTACGCCGGGAACTTGCCGGCGTCCTGGGCGCAGGCGGCGGCGTTGGCCGACTTGCGGGAACCGGTGCCGCCCACGTTGCCGTCGATGATCGTGGCCAGGTGGTACTCGACCTTGAGCTGCCCGGCGCCGGTGAGCTCGTGGATCGTGTCGCGGTACGCCAGCTCGAAGGCCTTGCAGGCCGGGCAGCGGAAGTCCTCCCAGATGACGAGCGTCGACTTGGCGCTCTCCTTGCCGACGGGGATGGCGAGGCCGTCCTTGCCCTGCGCGCCCGAGGGCGCCACGACCGGGCCGGCCGACTCGCTGCCGTCGTCCTTCCCCGCGTTCGCGGCGACCACGCCGATCACCGCGGCCAGTCCCAGGACACAGACCACGGACGCGCCCACGATCAGCGCACGGCGGCGCTTGTCCCTGGTCTTCTGCTTCTCTCGCTGCTCCGCCAGCTTCTGGCGGGCGGCGCGCTTTCCGTCTCGGTTCTTCTCGCTCACACCCCGCAGAACGAACCGGGGAGGCGCACAGCGCCTCCCCGGTCCCAGGTCCACCCGTACGGAGGACCCCCTGTCACATGCTTGCCGTCACGCCTGTCGGCGTACGCCCTTCGCCAGGTCGGCGGCGAGCGCGCGGACGCCCTCCAGGCCGGCCGCCTCGTCGGGGGCGTCCAGCATCCGCTTGACGAAGGCGGAGCCGACGATCACACCGTCGGCGAAGCCGGCGACCTCGGCGGCCTGCGCGGCGTTGGAGACGCCGAGCCCGACGCAGACCGGGGTGTCGGTGGTGGCACGGGTGCGCCGCACCAGGTCCTCGGCCTGCGCGCCGACCGACTCGCGGGTGCCGGTGACGCCCATCAGGGAGGCGGCGTAGACGAAGCCGCTGCCGACCGCGGTGATCTCGGCGAGCCGCGCGTCCTTGCTGCTGGGCGCGACCACGAAGACCGTGGCGAGCCCGTGCTTGTCGGCGTGCTCCCTCCACAGCGCCGACTCCTGGACGGGCAGGTCGGGCAGGATGCACCCGGCGCCGCCCGCCTCGGCGAGCTCGGCGGTGAAGCGCTCGACGCCGTAGCGGTCGATGGGGTTCCAGTACGTCATGACGAGGATCGGCTTGCCGGTGGCCTCGTGGGCCTCGCGGACCGTCCGCATCACGTCGGCGATCTTCACGCCGCCGCGCAGGGCGATGTCGTCGGCGGTCTGGATGACCGGGCCGTCGAGGACGGGGTCGCTGTGCGGCAGGCCCACCTCGACGACGTCGGCGCCGCCGTCGAGCGCGGCCTTGACCGCCTCGATGCCGCCGTCCACGGTCGGGAATCCGGCCGGGAGGTAGGCGATGAGGGCGGCGCGGCCCTCGGCCTTCGCGCCGGCGAGAGTGTCGTTCAGCAGCCGCACGTTCCCGCTCACTTGGCGTCCCCCTCGATCTCGGCGGTGGTGCCGGCCTCGTCGGCGGCGACCTCGGCGTCGGTGTCGTACAGCCCGAAGTAGCGGGCGGCGGTGTCCATGTCCTTGTCGCCGCGGCCTGACAGGTTGACCACGATCAGCCCGTCCTTGCCCAGCTCCCTGCCGACCTCCAGGGCGCCGGCGAGGGCGTGGGCGGACTCGATGGCCGGGATGATGCCCTCGGTGCGCGACAGCAGGCGCAGCGCCTGCATGGCGGCGTCGTCGGTGACCGCGCGGTACTCGCCGCGGCCGGAGTCCTTGAGGTAGGCGTGCTCGGGTCCGATGCCTGGGTAGTCCAGGCCGGCGGAGATGGAGTACGGCTCGGTGATCTGGCCCTCGTCGTCCTGGAGGACGTAGGACCGGGAGCCGTGCAGGATGCCGGGCTCGCCCGCGGTCAGGGTGGCCGCGTGCTCGCCGGTCTCGATGCCGTGCCCGGCGGGCTCGCAGCCGATCAGGCGGACGTCCGTGTCGGGGATGAAGGCGTGGAAGAGGCCGATGGCGTTGGAGCCGCCGCCGACGCAGGCGATCGCGGCGTCGGGGAGGCGTCCGGCCTGCTCCAGGAGCTGACGGCGGGCCTCGACGCCGATGACGCGGTGGAAGTCGCGGACCATCGCCGGGAAGGGGTGGGGGCCGGCGACCGTGCCGAACAGGTAGTGGGTGCGGTCGACGTTGGCGACCCAGTCGCGGAACGCCTCGTTGATGGCGTCCTTGAGCGTGCGGCTGCCGGACTTCACGGCGATGACCTCGGCGCCGAGCATGCGCATGCGGGCCACGTTGAGGGCCTGGCGCTGGGTGTCGATCTCGCCCATGTAGATGGTGCAGTCGAGGCCGAACAGCGCGCAGGCCGTGGCCGTCGCCACGCCGTGCTGGCCGGCGCCGGTCTCGGCGATCACGCGGGTCTTGCCCATGCGCTTGGTGAGCAGGGCCTGGCCGAGCACGTTGTTGATCTTGTGCGAGCCGGTGTGGTTCAGGTCCTCGCGCTTGAGGAAGACGCGGGCTCCGCCGGCGTGCTCGGCGAAGCGGGGGACCTCGGTGAGTGCCGAGGGGCGGCCCGTGTAGTGGACGAGCAGGTCGTCCAGTTCGCGGGCGAACTCCGGGTCGGACTTGGCCTTGTCGTACTCGACGGCCACCTCGTCGACCGCCGCGACGAGGGCCTCGGGGATGAACTTCCCCCCGAAGGCGCCGAAGTAGCCCTCGGCGGAGGGGACGTGGCCCTCCGGGTCGGGGATGAAGAAGTTGCTGGGCATGCGTGAACCTCACGGTGAGTGTCTGGTGTGGGCACCTTCGCCGTGGGAGCGCGGGTTGTCAGGTCTCCGCGGGCCGTCGCTGGTTGCTCGCGCCCACGCGACGGAGTCGCATATTCAACAAAGCCCCGCGCCCCTTACGGGGCGCTTGAGCCATCGCATGCCGTTCACTTGCCCCGGTTCGTCACCGATGACGTACCGCACCCGGCGGCCGTGGACCCTGCGTGCGGGGGCGCGGCAGCCGCGGGGGCGGCAGCCTCGCGCCAGGCGCGCGTAGGGGTCCCGGGATGCCGGGACGAGCGGGAGCGTCATGGAAGTCAGCCTACCGGGGGTCAGCCGCGGCCGTGGCGCAGTGCAGGGTGCTCGCCGGCGGCCACGAGGTCCGAGACGGCCGTCTTGGGATCGCGGCCGGTGACCAGCGATTCGCCGACGAGGACCGCGTCCGCGCCCTCGTTGGCGTAGGCGATGAGGTCGTGCGGGCCGCGGACGCCGGATTCGGCGACCTTGACGATGTGCGCGGGGATCTCCGGGGCGACCCGCTCGAACGTGCCGCGGTCGACCTCGAGCGTCTTCAGGTTGCGCGCGTTCACGCCGATGATCTTCGCGCCGGCGTCCACCGCGCGCTCGACCTCGTCCTCGTCGTGCACCTCGACGAGCGGGGTGAGACCGATGGACTCGGCGCGCTCGATCAGCGACTCCAGGGCCGGCTGGTCGAGGGCCGCGACGATCAGCAGCACGAGGTCGGCGCCGTGCGCCCGGGCCTCCCACAGCTGGTACGACGTGACGATGAAGTCCTTGCGCAGCACGGGGATGTCCACGCGGGCGCGGACGGAGTCCAGGTCGGCCAGCGAGCCGCCGAAGCGGCGCTGCTCGGTGAGGACGGAGATGACGGCGGCGCCGCCCGCCTCGTAGTCCGCGGCGAGTCCGGCCGGGTCGGCGATGGCGGCCAGCGCACCCTTGGACGGGCTGGAGCGCTTGACCTCGCAGATGACCTTGACGCCGTCGCCCCGCAGGGCGCTCACGCCGTCCTTGGCGGGGCGAGCCTTGGCCGCGCGCTCCTTGAGCTCGTCGAGGCTGACGCGCGCCTGCCGCTCCGCGAGGTCGGCACGGACTCCGTCGATGATCTCGTCGAGCACACTCACGCGAGCGGCCCCCTTTCAGACGGCGGAACCTGTGGTCACTCCGATGGTATCCGCAGCGGGGCGACGGTCCCGCATCCGGTTGTCACCGGTCCCACTACCTGGACATTCGTCGGGTGATCAAGGGATGAGCCAGCCACCGAACGGCAGGTTCCGGACAACGGTGAAGACCAGCAGCAATGTGCCCAGCGTCCACAGGTGCACCGGGCCCAGGTCGACCCTGACGGGGCGGCCGCGCACCGCGCGGATCACCCAGACGGTCCACAGCACGGCGAAGCCCAGATAGCCGAGGACGGCCGGCGCGTTGGCGTGCAGCGCGGTCAGGACGTCCCCGTGGACGAACGCGTGGGCACTGCGCAGACCGCCGCAGCCGGGGCAGTAGAGCCCGGTGAAGCGCAGCAGCGGGCAGACCGGGTAGTGGCCGGGCTCGTTGGGGTCCACGCTCCCCACGTAGGCGAAGGCACCGACGACGGCCGCCAGCACCCCGGCCGGGACGGCGAGGCGGGCCGCGACGGCCGGCGCGCCCCCGGGGGGCAGGGTCCTGATCGGGGCCGGTTTCCGGCTGTCGGCGTCCACGCCCCGCATTCTGCCCGGCACCGGCCGTACACGCACGTGAGGGGCGGCCTCGGCACCCAGGTGCCGGTCCACCCCTCAGGGAGTACTGCGCGACCGCGGTCGGGTCAGCCCTTGGCGCCGGCCGGCGCACGGTTGTCGGCGACCTGGTGCACCGGGTGGTTCTCCTTCGGCTGGCCGAGGCCCATCGCGCGCATGATGAAGCCCACGACGCCGCCGAGGAGCACGACCGCCATGCCGGCCCAGAAGCCCGCCGGCTGGGCCGCCACCATGAACACGCCCGCGATGCAGAAACCGATGAAGGTGATGATGACACCCGTCCAGGCGGCCGGGGTGTGACCGTGGCTGCTGCCCGCCATTGCTTGCTCCTCGTTGCTGTGTACGTGTCTGAGCAGGACGCTCGCGCCCATTGTCCCGTACGCACGCGCGCGCCGTGACCGGGGGTGCTCTCCACGCGCGCGTGGCGGCCGCCGGACGCCCCGGTCGTGCGCGGCGCGTGTACGGGTGCCCCGGCGGGCGCGCCTGAACCGCGTGGCCGCGCCGGGTCGCCGACGGTCAGGCGCCGGTCGGGTCCTCGCCCCGGTCCAGGGCCTTCCACAGGTCCTCGGGGCGGTCGGGGTCGACGGTCTGTGCCGTGCGGCGCGGGCGCGGGGTGCCGTCGCGTTCGTAGCGGCCGGACATCGCGGGCCACAGCCGGCCGTAGCGCAGGGCGAGCAGTCCGGCCAGCAGGAGCAGGACCCCGCCGACGGCCGCGACGTAGGGCCAGGCGGTGTGGGAGAGGGCGTCGACGGTGGCCGAGGTGTCGCCGGCCGCCCCGGCGGCCTTGTCGTCCAGCGCGGAGCTGTCGGAGACGCCGGCCAGGGCCGCGGCGACGGTGCCCGCGCCGCTCAGCGCGAGCACGGCGGCGACGGCGAACCGGCCGGCGCGGCGGACCGCGAAGACGGCGACGAGCGCGGCGAGGCCCACTATCGCGAGCGCCGCGGGGACGCCCGTGACGTCGCTGCCCTTGGCGGTCAGGGGGAACGCGCCGCCGGCCACCGTCGCGGTGCCCTCCGACCACTCCTGCCGGGTGGCGAGGAGGGTGACGGCCGCGCCGAGCGCGCCGCACAGCAGGGCGGCGGCGAGGCTCCGGCGGCCGGCCCGGGCGGGTCCTGCGGCGGGGGTACGGGGGTGAGGAACAGCTGTCACGTACTCCACTATCGCCCGAACCCCGGGCGAACCGTCACCCGGGGTTCGGAATCCGAGGCGTGAGAATGGCCCTATTGCCCCAGCCGGTTGGCCGTGTGCACCGCCCTCAGCACCGCCGCCGCCTTGTTGCGGCACTCGGTGTCCTCGGCGACCGGGTCGGAGTCGGCGACGACGCCGGCGCCCGCCTGGACGTAGGCCGTGCCGTCGCGCAGCAGTGCCGTGCGGATGGCGATGGCGGTGTCGGAGTCGCCCGCGAAGTCGAGGTAGCCGACGCAGCCGCCGTACAGGCCGCGGCGGGACGGTTCGAGTTCGTCGATGATCTGCAGGGCGCGCGGTTTGGGGGCGCCGGAGAGGGTGCCGGCCGGGAAGCAGGCGGTGAGGACGTCGAAGGCGGTGCGGCCCGGGGCGACCCGTCCGGTGACCGTCGAGACGATGTGCATGACGTGCGAGTACCGCTCGACGGACATGAAGTCGACCACCTCGACCGAGCCGGGTTCGCAGACGCGTCCGAGGTCGTTGCGGCCGAGGTCGACGAGCATCAGGTGCTCGGCGCGCTCCTTGGGGTCGGCGAGCAGCTCGTCGGCGAGGGCCTGGTCCTCCTGCGGGGTGGCGCCGCGGGGCCGGGTGCCGGCGATGGGGTGGACCATGGCCCGCCCGTCCTCGACCTTGACCAGCGCCTCGGGGGACGAGCCGACGACGTCGAAGCCGTCGAGGCGCAGCAGGTACATGTACGGGGACGGGTTGGTGGCCCGCAGCACCCGGTACACGTCCAGGGCGCTCGCCGTGCACGGTGTCTCGAAGCGCTGCGAGGGGACGACCTGGAAGGCCTCGCCCGCGCGGATGCGCTCCTTGATGTCCTCGACGGCGTCCTGGAAGTCGGGGCCGCCCCACAGCGCGGTGTACTCGGGCAGCTCGGAGGGCGGCAGCGCGGCCGGGGGCTGCGCCACCGCGCGCGTGAGGTCGGCCTCCATGGCGTCCAGGCGGGCGACGGCGTCGGCGTAGGCCTCGTCGACGCCCGTCTCGAGGTCGTTGTGGTTGATCGCGTTGGCGATCAGCAGGACGGAGCCCTCCCAGTGGTCCATGACGGCGAGGTCGCTGGTGAGCAGCATGGTCAGCTCGGGGAGCTTCAGGTCGTCGCGCTCCCCCGGGCCGACCTTCTCCAGGCGGCGCACGATGTCGTAGCCGAGATAGCCGACCATGCCGCCGGTAAAGGGCGGCAGGCCCAGGTCGTGGGCGAGGTCGCGGGGGGTGTGCAGGGCCTCGACGGTGGCGCGCAGGGCGGCGAGCGGGTCGCCGCCGGTGGGGACGCCGACGGGCGGGGTGCCCTGCCAGTGGGCCTCACCGTCCCGTTCGGTGAGGGTGGCGGCGCTGCGGACGCCGACGAAGGAGTACCGGGACCAGGACCGTCCGTTCTCGGCGGACTCCAGCAGGAACGTGCCGGGGCGCTCGGCGGCGAGCTTGCGGTACAGGGCGACCGGGGTGTCGCCGTCGGCGAGGAGCTTGCGGCCGACCGGGATCACCCGGCGGTCGGCGGCCAGCTTGCGGAAGGTGTCGAGGTCCATGACGTCCATGGCGGCAGACCCTACTGATCCGCGCCGGGCGCCTCGGCACCCGCGCCGTCCTTGAGCAGGACATCGGCGTCGAAGCAGGTGCGGGCGCCGGTGTGGCAGGCGGCGCCGACCTGGTCGACCTTGACCAGGACGGTGTCGGCGTCGCAGTCCAGGGCGACGGACTTCACCCACTGGAAGTGCCCGGAGGTGTCGCCCTTCACCCAGTACTCCTGGCGGCTGCGCGACCAGTAGGTGCAGCGGCCCGTGGTGAGCGTGCGGTGCAGTGCCTCGTCGTCCATCCAGCCGAGCATCAGCACCTCCCCGGTGTCGTACTGCTGGGCGATGGCGGGCAGGAGGCCGTCGGCACTGCGCTTGAGGCGCGCGGCGATCTCCGGGTCGAGCGGGCTGGGGCGCCGGGAGGAGCTGCTGGTCATGACGCCCATTGTGCCGCGCGCGGGGGCCCCGCCCCGGCGCCGTCCACTGGGCGGACCCGGTGGACGGCCGTAGGCTGGCTGGCATGTCGACATTCGCGAAGCGTGAACGACTTCTGCTGGCCGACCTGTTGGAGACGGCGGGCCCGGACGCCCCCACCCTCTGCGAGGGCTGGCGGGCCCGGGACCTCGCCGCGCACGTGGTGGTCCGCGAGCGCCGGCCGGACGCCGCCGGCGGCACCCTGATCAAGCAGCTGGCGTCCCGGCTGGACCGGGTGACGGAGGAGTACGCGGCGAAGCCGTACGAGGAGCTGATCCAGCTCATCCGCACCGGCCCGCCCCGGTTCTCGCCGTTCCAGCTCAAGCAGGTCGACGAGGCGGCGAACACGGTGGAGTTCTACATCCACACCGAGGACGTCCGCCGCGCCCAGCCGGACTGGTCGCCGCGCGAGCTGGACCCGGTCTTCCAGGACACCCTGTGGTCCCGGCTGGAGCGCACCGCCCGGCTGGTGGGCCGGGGCATCCCGACGGGCCTGGTGCTGCGCCGTCCGAACGGCCAGACGACGGTGGCCCACCGCGGTACGCCGGTGGTGACGGCCACGGGCGAGCCGTCCGAGCTGCTGCTGTTCGCGTACGGCCGGCAGAGCGCGGCGAAGGTGGAGCTGGAGGGCGAGAAGGACGCGATCGTCCGGCTGAGCGAGACGAAGCAGCTCGGGATCTGACGGGTCCGGCGGCTCGGGTCCGGCGGCTCGGTCGGCAAGGGGCCCTGGACCGACCGCCGGCACGGTCGGCCGGGGGCCCTGGACCGACCCGCCGGCGCGGACCGCAAGGGGCTCCGGGCCGACCCGCCGGCGCGGTGACGCCGTGGCCGGACGCCGGTGGCGTCACCGCGGCAGTTCGGCCCGCCGCAGGCCGGGGGCGCACAGGGCGACGACTCCGCCGAGGGCGCAGACGGCGGCGCTGACGGCGAAGACGGGGCCGGTGCCCCAGAGGCCGATGGCGGCGGCGGACAGCGGCATGCCGAGCGGCGCGATGCCGAGGCTGACGATGCCGGCGGCCGCGGTGACCCGACCGAGGTAGGCGGGCGCCGCCTGGGTCTGCAGCAGGGCCCCGCACACGGCGCCGCTGAGCCCGGTGAGCAGCCCGACGAGCACCGCGACGCCGACGGCGGCGGGCAGGCCGGGCACGTACGCCAGGGCGGCGATCGCGCCGGCGCCGGGGATGATCGCGCCGGCGGCGACCAGCCCGGCGTGCGGCACGCGTCCGCGTACGGTCAGCAGCAGGGCCGCCGTGCCCGCCCCCGTGCCGAATCCGGCGAGCACCCAGCCCATGCCGGAGGCACCCCAGCCGCGCTCGTCCGCCAGCAGGGTCAGGCCGACGTTGAGGGGGCCGACGAAGCCGAGGTCGCCGAGGGCGATGACCACCATCAGGGGGCCGAGGACACGGTGGTGGCGGATGTGGCTCAGCCCGGCCCGCAGGTCGCGCCAGGCGGTGGTGTCCCGGTCGGCGGCCGGGGCGTCGTCCGGGGGCAGGTCCCGCATCCGCACGGAGACCAGCAGCGGCACCGACACCGCGATCAGTGCCCCGGCGAGCGCGAAGGCCGCCGCCGACCCGCCGGCCGCCACGCCGAGCCCGCCGAGCGGGGCGCCCACGACGGCGGCGAAACGGACGGCGAGACCGCGCATGCCCTGGACCCGGGCGAGCTGGTCCTTGGCGGTGATACGGGCGGGCAGCGCTCCGACCGCCGGCACGAACACGGCGTCGACGGTGCCGAAGACGACGGCGAGCAGCGCCAGCAGCCACAGCCCGGGGTCGGTCGCGAAGAGCACGGCGGCGACCGCCAGGACCGTGACGCACCGTACGGCGTCGCTGCCGATGACGACCCGGCGCGGGCCCAGCCGGTCGGCGATCACGCCGCCGCCGAGCATGAGCAGCGCCCGGGGCACCGCGCTCACGGCGGTGACGAGGCCGGCCTGGGCGGGGGTGCCGTTCTGCACGGCGGCCCAGGACAGCGCCAGGAAGAAGACGGTGTCGCCGAGCATGGAGGCGGTGTAGGCGGCGATCCAGCGCAGGACGTTGGCGTCGCGGTGGGCCGGGACGGGGGTGGCGGCGGCCCGCGGTATCAGCGTGTTCGTCACGGACGGTGGTCCTCCAGAGGGGGTCCCCTCGGACACGGAACGGGAAAGCCCCGGCCGTCCGGCGGCCGGGGCTGTCGTGCGGGGTGCTACCGGACGGGGTGACCCGCCTCCCGCAGCGTGTCCTTGACCTGCCCGATGCGCAGATCACCGAAGTGGAACACGGACGCCGCGAGGACCGCGTCCGCGCCCGCCGCGACGGCCGGCGGGAAGTCGGCGAGGCGGCCGGCGCCGCCGGAGGCGATCACCGGGACCGAGACGTGCTTGCGGACGGCCGCGATCATCTCCAGGTCGTAGCCGTCCTTCGTGCCGTCCGCGTCCATCGAGTTGAGCAGGATCTCCCCCGCGCCCAGCTCGGCGGCCCGGTGCGCCCACTCGACCGCGTCGATGCCGGTGCCGCGCCGGCCGCCGTGGGTGGTCACCTCGAAGGTGCCGGCCTCGGTGCGGCGGGCGTCGACCGACAGCACGAGGACCTGGCGGCCGAAGCGCTCGGCGATCTCGCGGATCAGGTCGGGGCGGGCGATGGCGGCGGTGTTGACGCCCACCTTGTCCGCGCCGGCCCGCAGCAGCTTGTCGACGTCCTCGGCGGTGCGCACGCCGCCGCCGACGGTCAGCGGGATGAACACCTGCTCGGCGGTGCGGCGCACCACGTCGTAGGTCGTCTCGCGGTTGCCCGACGAGGCGGTGATGTCCAGGAACGTCAGCTCGTCGGCGCCCTCGGCGTCGTACACCTTGGCCATCTCGACGGGGTCGCCCGCGTCGCGCAGGTTCTGGAAGTTGACGCCCTTGACGACCCGGCCGTTGTCCACGTCCAGGCAGGGGATGACTCGGACCGCCAGGGTCATGAATCCACGGCTCCTCTATACGCTTCCACTTCGACTGTCACCAGGACCCGCGAGTCGATGAATCCCTCCACGACCAGCAGGGTCGTGGCCGGGCGCACGGAGTCGAAGAGCTCCTTGTGGGCCCGGCCCGCCGCGTCCACGTCGCGTGAATGTGCCAGGTACACACGGGTGCGGATCACGGACTCGATGGCGAGACCGAACTCGCCGATCGCCTCGACCGCGGTGGTGAAGGCCACCTTGGTCTGTTCGTACGGGTCGCCGTCGCCGTACAGCACGTCGCCCTTGAACGCGGTCGTGCCCGCCACGATGACACGGTCACCCGCCGCGACGGCCCGTGCGAAACCGAAGGACTCTTCCCAGGGACTTCCGCTCTGCACGCGCCGTACGGCTTCGGATGTCATGGCGACACAGCCTCCAAGGCCTCTTCCAGAGTGAACGCCTTCGCGTACAGGGCTTTCCCGACGATGGCACCCTCGACACCGGCCGGGACGAGACCGGCGATGGCGCGCAGGTCGTCCAGGGAGGACACGCCGCCGGACGCCACGACCGGGCGGTCGGTGGCCGCGCACACGTTCTTCAGGAGTTCCAGGTTGGGGCCCTGGAGGGTGCCGTCCTTGGCGATGTCGGTGACGACGTACCGGGCGCAGCCCTCCTTGTTCAGGCGGTCCAGCGTCTCGTAGAGGTCGCCGCCGTCGCGGGTCCAGCCCCGGCCGCGCAGCGTGGTGCCGCGTACGTCCAGACCGACCGCGATCTTGTCGCCGTGCTCGGCGATGACCTTGGCGACCCACTCGGGGGTCTCCAGGGCGGCCGTGCCCAGGTTGACGCGGGTGCAGCCGGTGGCGAGCGCGGCGGCGAGCGTGTCGTCGTCGCGGATGCCGCCGGACAGCTCGACCTTGATGTCCATGGCCTTGGCGACCTCGGCGATCAGCTCGCGGTTGTCCCCGGTACCGAACGCGGCGTCCAGGTCGACCAGGTGCAGCCACTCGGCGCCGGAGCGCTGCCAGGCGAGGGCGGCCTCCAGCGGGGAGCCGTAGGAGGTCTCGGTGCCGGACTCCCCGTGCACGAGGCGGACGGCCTGGCCGTCGCGGACGTCGACGGCGGGGAGGAGTTCGAGCTTGCTCATCTCTACAGGGTCTCGATCCAGTTGGTGAGGAGCTGGGCTCCGGCGTCGCCGGACTTCTCGGGGTGGAACTGGGTGGCCCACAGGGCGCTGTTCTCCACGGCCGCCACGAAGGGCGCGCCGTGCGTGGACCAGGTGACCTTGGGGGCGGCGATCAGCGGGTTGTGCGCCTCCAGGGTCCAGTCGTGGACGGCGTAGGAGTGCACGAAGTAGAAGCGGGCGTCCGCGTCCAGGCCGGCGAAGAGCTGGGAGTCGGCCGGTGCCTCGACCGTGTTCCAGCCCATGTGGGGCACGACGTCGGCCTGGAGGGGGCCGACCGTGCCGGGCCACTCGTCCAGTCCCTCGGCCTCGACGCCGTGCTCGATGCCGCGCGCGAAGAGGATCTGCATGCCGACGCAGATGCCCATCACGGGGCGTCCGCCCGCCAGCCGGCGTTCGACGACCCAGTCGCCGCGCGCGGCCTTCAGGCCGTCCATGCAGGCGGCGAAGGCGCCGACGCCGGGGACGAGCAGCCCGTCGGCGTTCATGGCCTTGTCGTAGTCACGGGTGATCTCGACGTCGGCTCCCGCGCGCGCGAGGGCACGCTCGGCGGAGCGGATGTTGCCGAAGCCGTAGTCGAAGACGACGACCCGCTTGGCGGGAGCGGTCAATTCCACACCTCCAGCCTCATGACACCCGCGACGAGGCACATCGCGGCGCCGACGGACAGCAGGACGATGAGCTGCGTGGGCATCTTCTGCTTGATGAAGGAGATGATGCCGCCGACGAGGATCAGGCCGACGAAGATCAGAGCGGTCGAGGAGCCGTTCACAGCGCGCCCTTCGTGGAGGGCAGGATGCCGGTCGCGCGCGCGTCGCGCTCGGAGGCGTAGCGCAGGGCCCGGGCGAGCGCCTTGAACTGGCACTCCACGATGTGGTGCGCGTTGCGCCCGTACGGCACGTGCACGTGCAGCGCGATCTGCGCCTGCGCGACGAAGGACTCCAGGATGTGCCGGGTCATCGTGGTGTCGTACTCGCCGATCATCGGCGCCATCTTCTCGGGCTCGGTGTGCACGAGGTAGGGGCGGCCGGACAGGTCGACGGTGACCTGGGCGAGGGACTCGTCCAGCGGGACCGTGCAGTTGCCGAAGCGGTAGATGCCCACCTTGTCGCCGAGGGCCTGCTTGAAGGCGGCGCCCAGCGCGAGGGCGGTGTCCTCGATGGTGTGGTGGGAGTCGATGTGCAGGTCGCCGTCGGTCTTCACGGTCAGGTCGAACAGACCGTGCCGGCCGAGCTGGTCGAGCATGTGGTCGTAGAAACCGACGCCGGTGGCGATGTCGGTCTTGCCGGTGCCGTCGAGATCGATCTCGACGAGGACCGAGGTCTCCTTGGTGGTGCGCTCCACGCGCCCGACGCGGCTCATCCGCTCTGCTCCTGTTCCTTCTTCAGTTCGCGTACCGCATCAAGGAACGCGTCGTTCTCCTCCGGGGTGCCGGCGGTCACCCGCAGCCATCCCGGCACGCCGTTGTCCCGGACCAGGACGCCCCGGTCGAGGATCTTCCGCCAGGTGGCGTGCGCGTCCGCGAACCGCCCGAACTGGACGAAGTTGGCGTCCGACTCGGTCACGGCGTAGCCGATCGCGCGCAGTTCGGCGACGAGCCGGTCCCGCTCGCTCTTCAGCTGCTCGACGTACTTCAGCAGCGTGTCCGTGTGCTCCAGGGCGGCCAGCGCGGTCGCCTGGGTCACGGCCGACAGGTGGTACGGCAGCCGTACGAGCTGCACGGCGTCCACGACGGCCGGGTGCGCGGCGAGGTAGCCGAGGCGCAGGCCCGCCGCGCCGAACGCCTTCGACATCGTGCGGGAGATGACGAGGTTCGGCCGTCCGTCGAGCAGCGGCAGCAGCGAGGCTCCGTGGCTGAACTCGATGTAGGCCTCGTCCACGACCACCATCGACGGCTTGGCGGCCTGGGCGGCCTCGTACAGCGCGAGGACCGTCTCGGCCGGGACCGCGTTGCCCGTGGGGTTGTTGGGGGTGGTGATGAAGACGACGTCCGGGCGGTGCTCGGCGATCGCCTTCTCGGCGGCCGGCACGTCGACGGTGAAGTCCTCGTGGCGCGGGCCGGAGATCCAGCCCGTGCCGGTGCCGCGCGAGATGAGGGCGTGCATCGAGTACGACGGCTCGAAGCCGATCGCCGTGCGGCCCGGGCCGCCGAAGGTCTGCAGCAGCTGCTGGATGACCTCGTTGGAGCCGTTGGCCGCCCAGACGTTGCTCATGTCCACGGGATGTCCGGACGTCTTCGTCAGGTACTCGGCGAGCTTCGTGCGCAGCTCGACCGCGTCCCGGTCCGGGTAGCGGTTGAGGTCGCGGGCGGCCTCACGGACCCGCTCGGTGATCCGCTCGACCAGCGCCTCGGGCAGCGGGTAGGGGTTCTCGTTGGTGTTCAGCCGTACCGGCACGTCGAGTTGGGGCGCGCCGTAGGGGGACTTGCCGCGGAGCTCGTCCCGTACGGGGAGATCGTCGATTCCGAACGTCACTTGCTCTCCGGGACCTTCCAGTCGAACCGGGCCTTGATCGCCGCGCCGTGCGCGGGCAGGTCCTCCGCCTCCGCCAGCGTCACCACGTGGTGCGCCACCTCGGCCAGGGCGTCCCGCGTGTAGTCGACGATGTGGATGCCGCGCAGGAAGGACTGGACCGACAGGCCCGAGGAGTGGCAGGCGCAGCCGCCGGTGGGCAGGACGTGGTTGGACCCGGCCGCGTAGTCGCCGAGGGAGACGGGCGCCCAGGGGCCGACGAAGATCGCGCCGGCGTTCCTCACGCGCCCGGCGACCGCGGCGGCGTCGGCGGTCTGGATCTCCAGGTGCTCGGCGCCGTAGGCGTCGACCACGCGCAGGCCCTCGTCGATGCCGTCGACCAGCACGATCGCGGACTGGCGGCCCTTGAGCGCGGGGACGATCCGGTCGTCGACGTGCTTGGTGGCCGAGACCTGCGGCTCCAGCTCCCGCTCGACCGCGTCGGCCAGCTCCGGCGAGTCGGTGACGAGGACGGCGGCGGCCAGCGGGTCGTGCTCGGCCTGGCTGATCAGGTCGGAGGCGACGTGCACCGGGTCGGCGGTGGCGTCGGCGAGGACCGCGATCTCGGTCGGGCCGGCCTCGGCGTCGATGCCGATCTTGCCGGTGAAGTACCGCTTGGCGGCGGCAACCCAGATGTTGCCGGGGCCGGTGACCATGTCGGCGGGCGGGCAGGACTCGGTGCCGTACGCGAACATCGCGACGGCGGTGGCGCCGCCGGCCGCGTACACCTCGTCGACGCCGAGCAGGGCGCAGGCGGCGAGGATCGTCGGGTGCGGGAGGCCGCCGAACTCGGCTTGTGCCGGAGAAGCGAGCGCGATCGACTCGACGCCGGCCTCCTGCGCGGGCACGACGTTCATGACCACGGACGACGGATAGACGGAGCGGCCACCGGGCGCGTACAGACCGACCCGGTCGACCGGCACCCACTTCTCGGTGACCGAGCCGCCGGGCACCACCTGGGTGGTGTGGGTCGTCCGGCGCTGCTCGCGGTGGACGAGGCGGGCACGGCGGATGGACTCCTCGAGGGCCGCGCGCACGGCCGGCTCGAGCTCCTCCAGCGCGCGCGTGAGCGCGGCGGCCGGAACACGCACCTGGTCGAGCCTGACGCCGTCGAACTGCTCGGCGAAGTCGATCAGCGCCGCGTCGCCACGATGATGCACGGCCTCGCAGATCGGACGCACCTTCTCCAGGGCGGCCGAGACGTCGAAGTCGGCTCGGGGCAGCAGGTCGCGCAGGGCGGGGCCCTCGGGGAGGGCGTCGCCGCGCAGATCGATTCGGGAGATCACGGAACCAATTCTCTCAGACCCGCGTCGGAGACCGTTCGCGCGTATCAATGGCTGATACAGAACGCGACCACTCGTCACACCCGGCCGCGGAGCCCGGCGAATCACCCTCACGTTCAGTGTTCGGGGCGTCACCCAGCGGGCATGAACGGTTGTACGAAGCGTGTGTGACTCGCGAGTAGCCGGGGAGGGAGTGAAGCGCCGTGACCGAGGGGGACGGCCGCCGTGACGGAGAGCTGCCGGACGACCTGACCGCCGCGGAGGCGGGCATGTGGCAGGCCTTCCGCAACGGCAGCGTGTACGACCTGAGCAGCGGGGACGCGCTCGTCGACGATCCGCACGGCGCGCAGCCGTGGGGGCCCGAGCGGACCGTGCGGGCCCGCATCGTGTGCTGGCTGCTCCTCGACGGCCCGCCCGCGCTCGCGGGCCGCGTCTCCTCGCTGCAGCTCGTGGGCGTGCAGATCAGCGACACCATGGATCTGGCCGGCGGCACGGTGGTGCCGTACGTCGAGCTGCGGGGCTGCCGCTTCGAGCGGGAGGTCCTGCTGCCGGAGACCCGCTTCACCACCCTGCGGATGGTGGACTGCTCGGTGCCGCGGCTGGAGGCGGCCCGGCTGCACACCGAGGGCGATCTGCACCTGCCGCGCTGCCGGATTCCGGGCGGGATCCGGCTCACCGACGCCCAGATAGGCACCGACCTGCTGCTCAGCCAGGCGGTCGTGCACCGGGACCGCAGCGGCCGTTCCATCGCGGCGGACGGCCTGACCGTCGGCCAGGACCTCCAGGCCGAGATGCTCGAGTCGTACGGCGAGGTGAGTCTGCGCAGCGCCCAGGTCGGGGTCTCCCTGAGCCTGCGCGGCGCCCGGCTGCTCAACCCGTACACGCGGCACGCGCTGAACGCCCCGAGGCTGGCGGTGGAGCGCACCCTGTACCTGACACCGGCGGGCCTGGGCAGCCCGATGCTGCGCGGCACCACTCCGGCGCAGGGGACGCGGATCCAGCGGTTCGAGTGCGAGGGCGGGGTGCGGCTGGACGACGGGCGGTTCGGGGACGCCGTCGACTTCGAGCACGCCCGGTTCACCTTCACCGACGACCAGGAGCTGTCGCTGCGCCGGGTGCAGACGCCCGAGCTGCGGTTCCTCGGCGAGCGGCCGGCGCGGGGGCGGGTGGTGCTGTCGGGGGCGCGGGTGGTCAACCTGATGGACCGGGCGGACAGCTGGCCGGGCCCGGGCCGGCTGCAGATGGGCGGCTTCTCCTACGAGAACCTGGTGCCGCGGGGGCCGTTCCCGCTGGCGAAGCGGCTGCGGTGGGTGGGTGCCGCGACCGCCGAGTACCACCCGGAGCCGTACGAGCGCCTCGCCGCCGTGCTGCGGGCCTGCGGCGAGGACGAGGACGCCCGTGAGGTGCTGCTCGCCAAGCACCGACGGCGCCGCGAGAGCCTGCCGCTCGCCGCGAAGCTGGTGGGGTACGCACAGGACTGGACGGTGGCCTACGGCTACCGGCCGGGGCGGGCCGCGGTGTGGATGGCGGTGCTGTGGGCGGCGGGCTCGTTCGCCTTCTCGCGCACCGACCATCCGCCGCTCAAGAGCGGCGAGCACCCGGACTGGAACCCGGCCCTGTTCGCCCTCGACCTGCTGCTACCGGTCATCGACCTGGGCCAGGTGGGCTTCTGGCAGCTGCGCGGGGCCTGGCAGTGGCTGGCGGCGGTGATGATCCTGCTCGGCTGGGTCCTCGCCACGACGGTCGCGGCGGGCGCGACGAGACTGTTGCGCCGCAACTGACGCCGGCGGACGCCGCCCGGCAAGGCCACTCGGGGGCGACGGCATGCCGCGGGCGCGCCGGCCCCGCAGGGCGTGCGGGGCAGCACGGCACGCGGCGCGGGCGACGCCGAGCCCACCGAGCCCCGCCCCGTTCCCGGCTGCCGACCGGCAGCCGCCGACGGCGAGGTCGCCCCGCGCGGGGCCACCCGCACCCGACGACGAGTCCGCACGGGTGGTGCGGCTGGGAACACACAGGCCGCAGCTAAGCCGAGGCCGCCCCCCGCACAACCCGCCCCACGGGGGCCATCCGCACCCCGCAACAAGTCCGCACGGGTGGTGCGGCTGGGAACACACAGGCCGAAGGCGAAGCCGAGGCCACCCCCGCACAACCATCCCGCACCGTCGGCCGTCGTACTGGCCATGCTGCGCGCGTTCCTCCGTTCGTCGCGGCCCGCCGCCGCACCGACCGCCGACGACGAGGCCGACGTGCTCCTCGACGCCCCCGACGACCGCCTCGCCCCCGCCCTGGTCGCCGCGGCCCGCGGCGAGTACGCCCCCGCGGCAGGCCTGCTCGCCGGCACCCGGGAGAAAGCCGAGTGGGAACACCGCGACCGCTACGCCACCCACCTGGCCGCCTTCGCCCGCTCCCGCTCCGAATGGCTCGAGCACTGGCACGCCACCGCCCCGGACGACCCCGGTGCCCTGCTGGTCCGGGCCCGGCTGGCCGTGGACCGCTGCTGGGACTCACCGGCCCGCGCAGAACTCCTGCGCCAGGTGGGCCCCGCGGTCACGGCCGCCACCGAGGCCGGCGGACCCGACCCGGTGCCGTGGCGCGTCGCGCTGGACACCGCGCGGGGCGCGCCGGGACACGCCGAGTTCGAGCGGCTCTGGGAGCAGGCGGTCCGCCGCTCCCCGCACCACTACGGCTGCCATGTCGCCGCCCTGGAGTACCTGTCGGCCGCCTCTCCCCGCGCCCACCGCGAGTGCCTCGACTTCGCCGAGACGGCCGCGCAGGACGCCCCCGAGGACGCGCTCGTACGCGCGCTGCCGATGCGGGCGGTCTTCGCCTGCCTGGCCCGCGCCGGCGGCCAGGTGTCCGGCCGGGACCCCGTGCCCGGCGTGGACCGGGCCCGGCTGGACGCGGCGGCCGACCGCGCGATCGTCCTGTCGGCCGCGTACCCGGCCGCGGACCCCTGGCCGGCGGAGCTGCGCAACCTGCTGACGTACGTCCTGGTCCGCCTGGAGCGTCCGCGGGACGCGGCGGAACAACTGCGGCTGACCGGCCCGTACGTCACGTCCTTCCCGTGGGAACGGGACGCGGACGATCCGCTCGGCCGGTTCCTCCAGGTGCGCAGGAACGTCCGCGCGGCGGTGCGGCCACGGGGGTGACGGCGGGTTCGCGCCATCCAGGAAGTGGGCACGGCGGTCGCGCCCGCCCCGGCGACCATTAGGCTTCTGCGTCGTGACCACCGTCCGGCTCCCCCTCTTCCCCCTGAACTCGGTGTTGTTCCCGGGGCTGGTGCTCCCGCTCAACATTTTCGAGGAGCGCTATCGCGCCATGATGCGCGAGTTGCTGAAGACCCCCGAGGAAGAACCGCGCCGGTTCGCCGTCGTGGCGATCCGCGACGGCCACGAGGTCGCCCCGAGCGCACCCGGCATGCCCGACCCGACGGCGGTGCCCGAGCGCGGCCCCACGGCCGGGTTCGGCCCCGACCCGGCCAAGTCCTTCCACAAGGTGGCCTGCATCGCGGACGCCGCGACCGTCCGGGAGCGGGCCGACGGCACCTTCGAGGTGCTGGCGACCGGGACCACCCGGGTGCGTGTGCTGTCGGTGGACGCCTCCGGGCCGTTCCTGACGGCCGAGCTCGAACCGCTGGCCGAGGACCTCGGAGACGAGGCGGGAGCGCTGGCCGAGGGAGTGCTGCGGTCGTTCCGGCAGTACCAGAAGCGGCTGGCGGGGGCCCGCGAGCGCTCGCTGGCGACCGGCGCGGACCTGCCGGACGAACCGGGCGTGGTCTCCTACCTGGTCGCCGCCGCGATGATGCTGGACACACCGACCAAGCAGCGCCTGCTCCAGGCACCGGACACCGCGTCCCGGCTGCGCGACGAGCTGAAACTCCTTCGCACCGAGACCGCGATCATCCGTACGCTGCCGTCCCTGCCGGCGTCCGACCTGACGCGCGGCCCGACGAGTTTCAACTGAGGTACTGGCCCGGATGGCGAAGAAGCCGAAGAAGCAGCAGCAGTCGGGCGGAACGCCCGCGACGGTGGCCCTCACGGCGGCCGGGGTGACGTACACGGTCCACGCCTACGACCACGACCCCGCCCACCCGTCCTACGGCGAGGAGGCGGCCGAGGCGATGGGGGTGTCGCCGGAGCGCGTCTTCAAGACGCTGGTGGCGGACGTCGACGGCGCGCTGACGGTCGCGGTGGTCCCGGTGGCGGGCCAGCTGGACCTGAAGGCGCTGGCCTCCGCGGTCGGCGGCAAGCGGGCGGCGATGGCCGATCCGGCCCTGGCCGAGCGCACCACGGGTTATGTGCGGGGCGGCATCTCGCCTCTCGGCCAGCGCAAGCGGCTCCCGACGGTCCTGGACACGTCGGCGTCCGGCCACACCACGATCTGCGTCTCGGCGGGCCGCCGCGGCCTGGAGGTCGAACTGTCCCCCGACGACCTGGCGAAACTGACGTCCGCGACCCTCGCCCCCATCGGCCGCACCTGACCTCGCACGGGACGCCCACCCCGCGCCATCGGGCCACCAGGGCCGTCCCGCACCGACCGGACACGACGGCTCACGCCGTCCGGCACCCACGGCCGCCCCGCGCCGACCGCGCACAATGTCTGTCCCCGCGCCGTCGGGACACGGCCGTCCGCGCCGGGCCGGGCGCCACGGCCGGCGCGCGGACCGGCCAAGCGGGAGCTGGTCGGCTGCCCGGCGGCCTACGCGGACTTGCCGCCGTAGGGCCCCTGCGGAAGGTACGGCTGGTGCCGGTCGTACGGGTCCGGCTCCGGGTCCCGGGGGCCGAACAGGCCCGTCAGCCCCAGGTGCACCACCAGCGCGGCGAACGGCCACGCCAGCCACGCCCCCTTCGCGCCCAGCTTCAGCGGCGCGGAGAACGTCGCCCCCTTGCCCACCTCCCGCGCGTGGGCGATGACGTCCTGGCCGGGCCCCAGCCACACCCCGACCCGCCACGCCAGCAGCGAACCGAGGAAGGCGCCGACGCCCAGCGCCACCACCAGCAGCACACCCCCGCGCCGCCGCAGCAGGAAGACGACCAGCGCGCTGAGCGCCCCGAATCCGAGCGCGAGCAGCGTGAACGTGCCGTCGACCCCGACGGCCTGCTCGCCCTCGGAGTCCTTCAGGTAGACCACCCAGCTGCCGTCCACGACGTCACCGACGAGCGGCACGCTCGGCGCCAGCCACCACCACAGCACGCCCAGCAGGACGCCGGAGAGCGCCACCGCCACCAGCGTCACGGCGGCCTGCCGCACTTCGGTCAGCATCCCGGGGCCGTCCTGTTCGCCGTGGTGGTCGTACGTGGTACCCACCGCATGCGCGCCCACGGGCGGCGGCACCGGCCCGTCGTGGGACGACGAGTGATCGTTCGGCGGCGGAGGGGGAGTCAGAGGTGCGGTCACCCTGCCATCGTGCCAAACCCGCCTGTGCCGCGCGTCACCGGACGGCGGCCCGGCGGTACGCCCAGGTGGCGACGGCCAGGGAGATCACGCCGACCGCCGCGCACACGGCGAGGTCACCGAGGACGAAGGCCCAGTCGGGCCTTGTTCCGAAGGTGCGCGCGAAGGCCTCCACGCCGTACGTCGAGGGCAGCAGGTCGCGGGCCAGCCGTACCGCCTCCGGCATCCGCTCGGCGGGCAGCACGCCCAGCAGCAGCGCCGCCGACATGCCCAGCTGGCCCAGCAGGGTGGCGAGCTCCGGCCGGGGCGCGAGCAGGCCCAGTGCCGCGCCCAGCCCGGCGAGCGCGGCGCCGGCCAGCGGGATCACGGCCACCAGCACCCACAGATGGGTCATCGGCAGCCCGAACAGCAGGCATCCGACCACCGCCGTCACCACGGTCCCCGGCACGGTGAAGGACGCGTACGCGCCCGCCGCGCCCAGGACCACCGCGGCCGGCGGCACCGGCAGCGTCGCGTAGTGGTCGAGGCCGCCGCTCGCGCGCAGCTGCCCGAAGTACTGGGCGAGGAGGTTCAGCGCGACGAAGGCCACGACGAGCACCGCCGACCCGGCGACCACGGCCTGTGCCTCGCCGCCGCCGTCCACGACGCCGCGCATCAGGATCATGATGCCGATCGACTGGAACGTGGCCACGAACAGCAGCGGGATACGCGCGACCCGCGCCCGGGACAGCTGCGCCCGGTACACCGCCACCAGGGAGGGCCACAGCCGCGCCCGGGGCCCGAGTGCGGCTGCGACGCCCCGCTCCTCGGCGGCCGGGGCACCGTCGGGCAGGACTTCGGCGGGTACGACACTCACGTCGTGCTGCTCCCCTTCACCACTCGTCGCTGAGCCAGTCTGCACTTAGCCAGTCCTCACGCAGGCGCTCGCCCCGTCCGGTACGGACGCGGCGTCGCGCGTTCTCACCGCTCGCGCGCTCACGCCCTGACCAGCCCCTGCCGCGCGGCACCGCCCAGCGCCAGGTACACGTCCTCCAGGCTGGGCGTGGCCAGGGTGAAGTCGTCCAGCGCGGCGAACGCGGCCCCGCCGGTGACGGTGGCCACGACCGTGCGGGCCTCCTCCGGGGCGAGCCGCAGCGTCCAGCGGCGTCCCGACTCGGCGGCCCGGTCGCGCAGCGCGGCGACCTCGGGCACGCCCAGCGGGGCGCTCTCGCGCCACACCAGGTCGACACGGACCTCGCCGGCGACCTGCTCCTTGAGTCCGGCCGGGGTGTCGCAGGCGATCACACGGCCGCGGTCGAGGACGGCGACCCGGTCGAGGACGGTCTCGGCCTCGATGACGTTGTGGGTGACGAGCAGCACGGTCGTACCGCGCTCGGCACGCCGGCGGTCGACGGCGGCCCAGACGGCGCGCCGTGCCACCGGGTCCATGCCGGTGGTGGGCTCGTCCAGGACGAGCAGCGGGCGCTCCCCCACCAGCGCGGCGGCGAAGCAGGCCAGGCGCCGCTGTCCGCCGGAGAGCTTCTTGAGCGGGCGCGAGGCGATGGGGGTCAGGCCCAGTTCGTCGAGGACGGCGTCCCGCTCGGCGCGTGCGTCGGCGGCGTCCAGGCCGCGCAGCCGCCCGGTGGTCTCGGCGGCGAGCGAGACGGTGAGCTCGTCCAGGGCGCTGGACTCCTGACCGAGGTAGGCGAGGATCCGCGCGGCCCGCTCGGGATGGCGCACGATGTCGTGGCCGAGGATCTCCACGCTGCCGCTGTCGGGCCGCATCAGGCCGGTCAGCTGGCGGACGAGGGTGGACTTTCCCGCGCCGTTCGGCCCGAGCAGTCCGAAGATCTCACCGCGGCGGATCTCCAGCGTCACGTCGTCGGTGGCGCGGACCTCGGGGGCGGCGGGAACGCCGCGCCGGCCGCGTACCGCCGCATAGGTCTTGATCAGTCCGCGCACCACGCACACGGCATCGCCACCGGGTCGAAGTGCCTGGGTCGCGCGCGTATTCACAAGGGACGAGAGTACGTGGTCGTGAACCCCGCCTCGCCCTGGGGTCCGCCCATAAGCATCAATTCGGCCGGGGCTTCACTCCCCGGCGGGAGCGCGCTCGGTGGCGGTCCGCACGTCGATCTCCCGCCAGAACCCGGCCCTGATCGCGTACCGGTCGTGCTCGTCGATCTGGTCGTCCTTGTGGGCCAGCAGTCCGAAGCGGGCGGCGTACCGCAGCAGCTCCCCGTCGACCCGGTGCGGGATGCGGGGGTACATGCCCGACAGTTTCTGCAGGTGGCCGTGGTCACCGAGGCGTTCCACCCAGCGGCGGGCGAAGACCTGCCCGACCTCGTACGGGTCGCCGCCGACCGTGGTGATGTCCTCCTCGCGGTCGGCCCAGCGCTGCTCGGCCGTGGTGAGCTGGGCCAGGGTCGGCAGTGCGACGGCCTCGGCCGGCTCGGCGGCGGGCCGGTCGACCCAGCCCTTGTCGGAGGACCAGCGCAGGGTGGCGGTCGGCGGGGGCGCGGCGGACGGGGCGCCGGACGGGGCGCCGGGGGCGCGCAGCGAGGCCAGGTCCTTGGGGGTGGGGACGCCCCTGGCGGGCGTCGCGCGCTCCTCGCTGCCGTTGCGTGCGGCGGCGTCCGCCGCGGGATGCGCGGGTTCCCGGGCGGGCCGTTCGGCCGCGGCGGACAGGGCGGACTCGGGCAGCGGCGCGGACAGGATCGCGGCGATCTCGGGCCGGGGCACGGGGGGCGGGGCGCAGATGCCGCCGACCTCCTTGGCGCGCACCGCCTTGGTGATCCAGGCGCGGTCCAGCACGCGGCGCTCGTCGGCCTCGGCGACCAGGTCCTCGGACTGGTTGTAGTCGCCGTCGGCGGCCTGCACGGCCCACAGGTGGACGGCGACACCGTGTTCCTTGGCGGCCATCATGCCGGGCAGCAGGTCGCCGTCGCCGGTCACCAGGACGACGTCGGAACAGGCCCGGTTGCGGGCCAGCTCGGTCAGTTCGGCGTGCATGGCCGCGTCCACGCCCTTCTGCGCCCAGCGGCCGTCACTGCGTGTGAGGGCGCCGAGGCGGACGGTGACCCGGGGCATCACGCGCAGCCGGCGGTGTTCGGGCTGCGGGACGCGGTCGGGGGCGCCGTCGAACCAGTAGATGCGCAGCAGGGGCTGCTGCGTGTCGGACTCGGCGCGATCGCGCAATCCCTGGATGAGGGCGGCGTGATCGACGGTGATGCGCGAGCGCGAGGGCTCCCCGGCGAGGAGACTGGCGGCCGCCCCCAGCAGGTACCCGGCGTCCACCAGGACGATGCAGCGGTCCACGCGATCCACCCTCTTTCCGGGAGGTTTGCTTCGGGCTTCCTTCGAGTCTGCCCGACGGCGCGGAGGTTAACGGCCCGAACTCGATCTTCGGCGTGGCGTTTCGGCGGTCCGCGGCCCGATGAGCCGTGTCACGCACGGTAATTACCCGATATGCGTTCTTTTTCAGTCTATGTGAATCTGATGCGGTACCTGGCCCGACAGATCCCCCTCAGGAGGTAGATCACCATGGCCAAGAACAAGAACAACCGTGAGCGTAAGCAGTCCCAGTCCGCCCGTGCCCCGCAGGCCGCCGAGTCGGCCGTGCTGGACCGCGAGGAGCAGCACGCCCCGCCGCTGTCGCCCGGCGACGCGGCCTCCCGCAAGCGGCAGAAGCGCTTCGGCCACAACTGACGTCCGGCGCACGGGCCCTTGCGCCCGCCGTGACACGAAGGGGCGCACCCGATGCCGGGTGCGCCCCTTCGCCGCTTCGGTCGTCAGCCCGCCAGGCAGGACGGGCCGAGCAGCACCTTCAGGTCACCGAACAGCGCCGGATCGGGCTTCACCCGGTGCCGGTCCAGGCGCAGCACCGTCGTCTTCGTCGGCCCCTGGAGCTTGATCCGCACCTCGCTGTCGCCCCGGTGGTGGGTGAGGATCTCGCCGAGGCGGCTGACCATCGGCGGAGTGACCCGGGTCGCCGGGATGGTGAGGACCACGGGTGCGTTGGCACCCGCGTTGGACAGGTCGGGGATCATCAGCTCCATCGCGACCAGCCGCGGCACGTCCTCCCGCTTGTCGAGGCGTCCCTTGACGAACACCACGGCGTCCTCGACGAGTTGGGTGGACACCAACTGGTAGGTCGCGGGGAAGAACATGCACTCGATGGAGCCGGCCAGGTCCTCGACGGTGGCGATGGCCCAGGCGTTGCCCTGCTTGGTCATCTTGCGCTGGAGGCCGGAGATGATGCCGCCGATGGTGACGACCGCGCCGTCGCCGAAGTCACCGCCGGTGAGCTGGGAGATGCCCGCGTCGGCCTTGTCGGACAGCACGTGCTCCAGGCCGAAGAGCGGATGGTCGGAGACGTACAGACCGAGCATCTCCCGCTCCTGCGCGAGCAGATAGGTCTTGTCCCACTCCTCGTCGCTGAAGGTGACGTCGAGCCCGAAGCCGGGCTCGTCGTTCTGCTCCTCGCCCATGCCGCCGAAGAGGTCGAACTGGCCCTCGGCCTCCTTGCGCTTGACCGCGACCACGTTGTCGATCATCGGTTCGTACTGCGCGGTGAGGCCCTTGCGGGTGTGGCCCATCTCGTCGAAGGCGCCGGCCTTGATCAGCGACTCCGTCGTCCGCTTGTTGCAGACGACCGCCTCCACCTTGTCCAGGTAGTCGGGGAAGGAGGTGTACTTCCCCTTGGCCTTGCGGCACCTGATGATCGAGTCGACCACGTTGGTGCCCACGTTGCGGACGGCGGAGAGGCCGAAGAGGATCACGTCGTCGCCCTGCGCGGCGAAGTTCGACATGGACTCGTTGACGTTGGGCGGGAGCACCTTGATGCCCATGCGGCGGCACTCGTTGAGGTAGACCGCCGACTTGTCCTTGTCGTCCTTGACCGAGGTGAGCAGCGCGGCCATGTACTCGGCGGGGTAGTTGGCCTTGAGGTACGCCGTCCAGTACGAGACCAGTCCGTACGCGGCCGAGTGCGCCTTGTTGAACGCGTATCCGGCGAACGGGACCAGCACGTCCCACAGCGCCTGGATGGCCTCGTCGCTGTAGCCCTTCTTGCGGGCGCCGGCCTGGAAGAGGACGAAGTTCTTCGCCAGTTCCTCGGGCTTCTTCTTGCCCATCACGCGGCGCAGGATGTCGGCCTCGCCGAGCGAGTAGCCCGCGATGATCTGGGCGGCCTTCTGCACCTGCTCCTGGTAGACGATCAGGCCGTAGGTGACCGCCAGGACCTCCTGGAGGGGTTCCTCCAGCTCCTTGTGGATCGGGGTGATCTCCTGGAGGCCGTTCTTGCGCAGCGCGTAGTTGGTGTGCGAGTCCATGCCCATGGGGCCGGGACGGTAGAGCGCGGAGACGGCGGAGATGTCCTCGAAGTTGTCGGGCTTCATCAGCCGCAGCAGCGAGCGCATCGGGCCGCCGTCGAACTGGAAGACGCCGAGCGTGTCACCGCGCTGGAGCAGTTCGAAGGTCGTGGGGTCGTCCAGCGGCAGCGACAGGAGGTCGAGGTCGACGCCCTTGTTGGACTTCACCATCTTGACGGCGTCGTCCATGATCGTGAGGTTGCGCAGGCCGAGGAAGTCCATCTTCAGCAGGCCGAGCGACTCGCACTGCGGGTAGTCCCACTGCGTGATGGTCACGCCGTCCGTGTGCCGCACCCAGATGGGGGCGTGGTCGACGATGGGCTCGCTGGACATGATGACGCCGGCGGCGTGCACGCCCATCTGCCGGACCAGGCCCTCGACGCCCTTGGCGGTGTCGATGACCTTCTTCACATCCGGCTCGTTCTCGTACATCGAGCGGATCTCGCCGGCCTCGCTGTACCGCGGGTGCGTCGGGTCGGTGATGCCGTTGAGGTCGATGCCCTTGCCGAGGACGTCGGCGGGCATGGCCTTGGTGAGCCGGTCGCCCATCGCGTACGGGTAGCCCAGCACGCGCGCGGAGTCCTTGATGGCGTTCTTCGCCTTGATCTTGCCGTACGTGCCGATCATGGCGACCTTGTCGGCGCCGTACTTCTCCGTCACGTACCTGATCACCTCGACGCGCCGGCGCTCGTCGAAGTCGATGTCGACATCGGGCATGGAGACGCGCTCGGGGTTGAGGAACCGCTCGAAGATCAGGCCGTGCGGGATGGGGTCGAGGTCGGTGATGCCCATCGCGTACGCCACGATCGAACCGGCCGCGGAGCCTCGGCCGGGGCCGACGGCGATGCCCTGGTTCTTGGCCCACATGATGAAGTCGGCGACCACGAGGAAGTAGCCCGGGAACCCCATCTGGATGATGACGTCCATCTCGTACTCGGCCTGCTTCTGGCGGTCCTCGGGGACGCCGCCGGGGAAGCGGCGCTCCATGCCGCGGCGGACCTCCTCCTGGAACCAGGTGATCTCCGTGTAGCCCTCGGGGATGTCGAACTTCGGCATGAGGTCGCGCTTCTCGAACATGCCGTCGGTGTCGACCATCTCCGCGACCAGGAGCGTGTTGGCGCAGCCCTCCTGCCAGGCGTCCGAGGAGTCGATGGCGTACATCTCGTCCGTGGACTTCAGGTAGTAGCCGGTGCCGTCGAAGCGGAAGCGGTCCGGGTCGGAGAGGTTCTTGCCGGTCTGGATGCACAGCAGGGCGTCGTGGGCGGTCGCCTCGTGCGCGTAGGTGTAGTGCGAGTCGTTCGTCACCAGCGGCGGGATGCCGAGCTTCTTCCCGATCTCCAGCAGGCCGTCGCGGACCCGGTGCTCGATCTCGATGCCGTGGTCCATCAGCTCCAGGAAATAGCGGTCCTTGCCGAAGATGTCCTGGTAGTCGGCGGCGGCCTTGAGGGCCTCGTCGAAGTGGCCGAGGCGCAGCCGGGTCTGCACCTCCCCGGAGGGGCAGCCGGTGGAGGCGACGATCCCCTCGGACCACTGGGAGATGGTCTCCTTGTCCATCCGGGGCCACTTCTGCAGCCAGCCCTCGGCGTACGCGTCGGAGGAGAGGCGGAAGAGGTTGTGCAGCCCCGTCTTGTTGGTCGCCCACATCGTCTTGTGGGTGTAACCGCCCGAGCCGGAGACGTCGTCGCGCTTCTGGTGCGGCTGGCCCCACTGGATCTTGCGCTTGTTGCGGCGCGACTCGGGAGCGACATACGCCTCGATCCCGATGATCGGGGTGATTCCGGCCTTCTTCGCGGAGTGGAAGAAGTCGTACGCCCCGTGCAGGTTGCCGTGGTCGGACATGGCGATGTGCGTCATGCCCATCTCATTGCACGCGTCGAACATGTCCTTCAGCCGCGCGGCACCGTCCAGCAGCGAGTACTGGGTGTGGACGTGCAGGTGCGTGAACGGCGGCTTGGACACGTGCGGCCTCCTGGGAAAACTCTGGGCGACGGGCTGCGGTCAGTCCGGGGGGTCAGCGTCGAAGTCTATGCCCCGGGACTGACACTCCGGGGCCCCGGCCGCGTACCTTCGTGCGGGGCCCCGCGTGTCGGACCGGCCCCGGGCCGCGGGCACTCCCGCATGCCCTCGAACGTTGGTCCGAGTGCAGTTTCCGCCCCACTCGCCACGCACCACCCGTACCAGGAGGCACCCAGCGATGTCGGTTCCGCAGCTCAGCGACGAGCACCGCGGCGAGGAGATCCTCGCCGTCTTCGACACCGCCTTCGGCGAGCTCCTGGCCGCCGACCCCGCCGCGTTCCGCGTGAAGTTCCGCAAGATGGCGGCCTCGGCCTTCGCCTTCTACCGGGGCACGGCGTGCCTCTTCTACCACGACCTGGACGCGGAGACCGCGGGCGGCCCGTACCTGGACGAGCGGACCTCCCGGGTGTGGATCCACGGCGACCTGCACGCGGAGAACTTCGGCACGTACATGGACTCGACCGGCCGCCTGATCTTCAACGTCAACGACTTCGACGAGGCCTACGTCGGCCCCTTCACCTGGGACCTCAAGCGCTTCGCGGCGTCCATCGCGCTGATCGGGTACGCGAAGGCGCTCAGTGACGAGCAGATCACCGAGCTGGTGCGGGTGTACGCGGGCGCGTACCGCGAGCGGATCCACTCGCTGGCCACGGGCGCCAAGAGCGACGAGGTGCCGCCGTTCACGCTGGACACCGCGGAGGGCCCGCTGCTGGGCGCGCTGCGCGTCGCCCGTTCGCTGACCCGGTTCGGGCTGCTGGACTCGATGACGGAGATCCGCGACTTCGAGCGCCGCTTCGCCGACGGCGGCGGCTCCGTCGAGCTGGACGCGGCCACCCGGTACAAGGTGCTGGCCGCCTTCGACGGCTATCTGGAGACGCTCCCGGAATCGTCGCTGACCCGCCCGGACTCCTACCGCGTCAAGGACGTCGTCGGCCGCCGGGGCATCGGTATCGGCTCCGCCGGCCTGCCGTCGTACAACATCCTCCTGGAGGGCAACAGCGACGCCCTGGAGAACGACGTGGTGATCTACGTCAAGCAGGCCCAGACCCCGGCGGTCTCCCGGCACATCACCGACCAGGCGATCCGGGACTACTTCCAGCACGAGGGCCACCGCACGGTGATCTCCCAGCGCGCGCTCCAGGCGCACGCCGACCCGTGGCTGGGCTGGACCGAGCTGGACGGCGCCGGCCAGCTGGTCGCCGAGGTCTCGCCGTACGCGGTGGACCTGGACTGGGGCGACATCGACGACCCCGAGGAGATCGCCGAGGTCGTCGCCGATCTGGGCCGGGCCACGGCCGCGATGCACGCGGCGGCGGACGACCAGTCCGGGGAGTCCCTGGTGCCGTTCTCCACCGAGCGGGCCATCGACGCGGCCATCGCGGCCGACGAGGAGGGCTTCGCGCCCCTGCTGGTCGACTTCGCCCACGGCTACGGGGCACGCGCGCGCGCCGACCACCAGACCTTCGTCGACCTCTTCCGCAACGGCCGGATCCCGGGTCTGTGACCGCCGGCTCTCTCACAGGGACCCTTTAGGGGCCTCTTACCGGTCCCCATGACACACTCTTGACTCGCTATGGACATATCCGGAACCCCGCTCAGAGCCGTACGCGCGGCGCTGTTCACGGCACTCGTCGTGACCCTCAGCACCACGTCGCACGTGCTGCTGTCCGGGGTCCCGCTGCCGCTGAGCACGGTGGCCGCGGTCGCCGCCGCCGTGTTCCTGATCGCGTACGCCCTGGCCGGACGGCGCGAGCGCGGCTTCGGGCCGATCGCCGCCCTGCTGATCCCGCTGGAGCTGGCCGCCGACACCGTCTTCACCACCGGCCAGCACGTCTGCTACGGCAGGGCGGGCGGCCCCGTCGCGGGTCCCCTGCGCTCGGTGGGCTTCGACGTCCTGTGCGGCGACGGCATGGGCCTGGGGACCGGGGTCGGCACGCCGTTGACCCGGGTGACCGGTGCCGACACCGACCGGGTGGCGGCCCTGCTCGCCCACGCCGACCCCGCGACCGCCTGGCTGCTGCTGGGCGCGCACGTCGGGGTCGGCCTGGTCGCGGCGGCCTGGCTGCGGCGCGGCGAGCGCGCGCTGGGCCGGCTGCTGAGCGCGGTGGCCGCGACGACCTTCCGTCCGCTCCTGCTCGCCGTCGCGGCCGTGGCCGTCCGCCGGGCCCCGGCGGTGCGCCGCCCGGCCCCGGTGGTCCGCCGCACCGCCGGCGCCCGCGAGCGGATCCTCACGCACTCCCTGGGACGGCGCGGACCGCCGGTCTCGCTCGCCCTCGTGTGACCCCCCGGTCACCGAGCGCCGACAGCCAGCCCCCGTACCCGTTTCCGCACACCCCCGTGTGCGCGTCCCCGGAGAGAACATCACCATGAGCAAGCGGAACAGCCAGTCGGCGAAGACGGCGGCCCGTGAGCGCCTGCGCGAGGAGCGCGAGCGCCAGGCCAAGCGCGACAAGGCCAAGCGGCAGGTCATCGTGGCCTGCTCCCTCGTCGGCGTGCTGGCGATAGCCGGCGGCATCAGCTACGCCGTCGTGCAGATGAACAAGCCCACCGGCTGGGAGAAGGCCGCCGAGGCCGAGGTGGTGGCCCCGGCCCACACCTCGGGCAAGGACGGCACCACGATCGTGGCCGGCGACTCCAAGTCCGACAACGTGATCCACCTCTACGAGGACCCGCGCTGCCCGGCCTGCGCCTCCCTCGAGCAGAACCTCGGCGAGACCATCAACAAGGGCATGGAGGACGGCGACTACAAGCTCTCCTTCACGATCGGCACCTTCCTCGACGGCAACCTCAGCGGAGAGGGCTCCAAGAACGCCCTCAGCGCACTGGGTGCCGCGCTGAACGTCGGCACGGACGCGTTCATCGACTACAAGACCGCGCTGTACTCCTCCGAGTACCACCCCTCGGAGAGCACCGACGAATTCGCCAAGGACGACTACCTGATCAAGGTGGCCAACACGGTCGACGCCCTGAAGAACAACAAGAAGTTCCAGGACGACGTGAAGCAGGGCACCTACGACGCGTGGGCGATGCGCATGAGCAAGTCCTTCGACGACGCCGACGGTGTCCAGTCGACCCCGACCATCAAGATCAACGACAAGGTGATCGAGAACCCGAGCACGGCCGCCGACTGGCAGAAGGCGCTCAAGGACGCGGGCGTCACCAAGTAACCCGAGTCACCGGGCAGTCGACGAGCGGGCGAACTTTCGCGAGTTCGCCCGCTCGCGCGCATACCGATCAGTAACCTGATCGGCCGTGACCAGTCGACACAGATCATCCGAAGAGACCTTCCCCTCGTCCGCCGAGCGCGCCGGCTCCCGCGCGCCCAGCCGCCGTGCGGTCGTCAAGGCCGCGGCGGCCGGCGCCGTCCTCGCGGCACCGCTCGCCGCGGCACTGCCCGCCGGTGCCGCCGACGCCGCCCCCGCCTTCCTGCACGGCGTCGCCTCCGGCGATCCGCTGCCCGACGGCGTCCTGCTGTGGACCCGGGTGACGCCGGTGCCCGAGGCCATACCGGGTTCGGGCATCGGCCCGGACACCGAGGTGAGCTGGGTCGTCGCCACCGACAAGGCGCTCACGAACATCGTCGCCAAGGGGTCCCTCACCGCGACCGCCGCCTCCGACCACACGGTCAAGGCGGACATCCGGGGCCTCGCCCCCGCCACGGACTACTGGTACCGCTTCTCGGCGGGCCCCACCGACTCCCCCGTCGCCCGTACCCGGACCGCCCCCGCGGCCGACGCGGCCGTCACGGGCCTGCGCTTCGGCGTGGTCTCCTGCGCCAACTGGGAGGCCGGCCACTTCTCCGCGTACCGCCATCTCGCGGCGCGCGGCGACCTGGACGCCTGGCTGCACCTGGGCGACTACATCTACGAGTACGGCACCGGCGAGTACGGCACCCGCGACACCGTCGTACGGCAGCACGCGCCCACCCACGAGATCGTCACCCTCGCCGACTACCGCACGCGGCACGCCCGGTACAAGACGGACCCCGACCTGCGGGCGCTGCACGCCGCGGCGCCGGTCGTGGCCATCTGGGACGACCACGAGTTCGCCAACGACGCCTGGTCGGGCGGCGCCGAGAACCACACCGAGGGCGCGGAGGGCAGCTGGACGGCGCGTCAGGCCGCCGCGAAGCAGGCCTACTTCGAGTGGATGCCGGTACGCCCGGCGATCGCCGGCACCACCTACCGCCGGCTGCGCTTCGGCAAGCTCGTCGACCTCTCCCTCCTGGACCTGCGCTCGTTCCGCTCGCAGCAGACCGCCGTCGGCAACGGCGACGTCGACGACCCGGACCGCACCCTCACCGGCCGCGCCCAGCTCGACTGGCTCAAGTCCGGCCTGAAGTCCTCCGACACCGCCTGGCGGCTGGTCGGCAACCCGGTGATGATGTCGCCGTTCGCGGTCGGCTCGCTCCCCGCCGAGCTGCTGAAGCCGCTCGCCGAGCTCCTCGGCCTGCCGAAGGAAGGGCTCGCCCTCAACACCGACCAGTGGGACGGCTACACCGACGACCGCCGCGAACTGCTGGCCCACCTGCGCGCCAACGCGATCCGCAACACCGTGTTCCTGACCGGCGACATCCACATGGCGTGGGCCAACGACGTGCCGTACAACGCGGCCACGTACCCGCTGTCCGGCTCGGCGGCCACGGAGTTCGTCGTCACCTCGGTGACCTCCGACAACCTGGACGACATCCTGAAGGTCCCCGAGGGCACGGTGTCCGCGGTCGCCGCGCCGGTCATCCGGGCGGCCAACCGGCACGTCCACTGGGTCGACACCGACCGGCACGGCTACGGCGTGCTGGACGTCACCGCCGAGCGCGCGCAGATGGACTACTACGTCGTCTCCGACCGCACCGACCCGAACGCGACCTCCACGTGGGCGCGTTCCTACCGCACCCGCAGCGGCACGCAGCACGTCGAGCGGGTCTACTCCCCCGTCTGATCCCCGCCGGTCCGCTCGTACCGGCGGTTTTCGGCCGTTCCGGCACGACGAGCGGATCACCGCGAAGAGACCGCGTGACTACGGCGGGTGGTGTGAACGGTGCACCGAACCGGGACACGCCACCCGCCGGAGAACCCCGCCCACCAGTGCCCCGAGGGCCGCGACACCTGCGCCCGCCAGGCGGGAGCCGACCGGTTCACCACCGGCCAGGTGCAGCGCGTGCAGGACAGCTGGGCGGCCTACCGGGCCGGCTGATCCCGCTCCAGCGAGTCGAGGAAGCCGAGCGCCACCCGCCAGGTGGCCTCGGCCGCCTCCTCGTCGTAGTCCGACAGCCCGGGGTCGGTGTAGAGGTGACCCGCCCCGGCGTACCGGTACACCTCGACGTCGGCGCCGGCCCGGCCCATCTGGAGGTACCAGGCGCTGAGCCAGTCGTCCGTCTCGAACGGGTCCGGCTCGGCCACGTGCAGCTGCACCGGCAGGTCGTCCACCGAGGCGTTGGCGGCGATGTCCGAGGTGCCGTGCAGGAGCAGCAGCCCGCGCGCCCGGTGATCGCCGAGGGCGAGGGTCTGCGCGATGGAGGCACCCAGCGAGAACCCGGCGTACACCAGCCCGCGCTCGGAATAGGGCGCGGCGGCCAGCACGGCCCGCTTCAGCAGCTCCTCCCTGCCGATCTCGTCCTGGTACTGCCTGCCCTCCTCGACCGTGTCGAACGTCCGCCCCTCGAAGAGGTCCGGGGTCCAGACCTGGTGCCCGGCGTCGCGCAGGCGGTCGGCGGCCTGCCGCACCGCGGGCCTCGGGCCGTGGGTCGAGTGAAAGAGCACGATGTTCATGAGGCCATGGTGCCAGCCGGGTGCGACAGGGCGACGGGCGGTGACACCCGGCGGGGGACACAAGTCACAGGTTCATGTTCGGGCCGGGCCGGTTACGTTCGAGGGATGGAGACCGTACTCCGCCCACTGATCGTGGTCGGCGGCTCCGTCCTGCTGACCCTGGTCATCGGATGGGCCACCGACCTGCTGCTGCGCAAGGCCGACGGACGGCACCCCGAGACGCCCCTGTGGGGGCTGCTGCGCCGCGCCCGCATCCCGTACCAGCTCGTGCTGTGCGCGGCGCTGCTGAGAGGGACGTACGTCGAGGCACGGGTGTTCCCGGAGCACCAGGTGGGGGTCGGCCGGACGCTGACGCTGGTGCTGATCGGCTCGGCGGCCTGGCTGGTGATCCGGATCGCCGGGGCCGTCGTCGAGACGTCGTACTCCCGCTACGCCCACGCCCACGCCCAGCGCGACCCGGCCCGGGTGCGGCGGGTGCGCACCCAGGTGTCGCTGATCAGGCGGGTGGTCTCCGCGGTCGTCGGCGTCGTCGCCGTGTCGTCGATGCTGCTGACGTTCCCGGCGATGCGCACGGCCGGCACCTCCCTGCTGGCCTCGGCCGGTGTCCTCGGCATCGTGGCCGGCATCGCCGCGCAGTCCACGCTGGGCAACCTGTTCGCGGGGCTGCAGATCGCCTTCGGCGACATGGTGCGCATCGGCGACACGGTCGTGGTGAACGGCGAGTGGGGCACCGTCGAGGAGATCACGCTGACCTTCCTGACCGTGCGCACCTGGGACGAGCGCCGGATCACGATGCCGGTGTCGTACTTCACGTCCAAGCCGTTCGAGAACTGGTCGCGCGGCACCCCGCAGATGACCGGCGTCGTCTACTGGCACCTGGACCACACCGCCCCGCTGGACGCGATGCGCGAGCGGCTGCGGGACATCCTGCGCGGCTGCCCGGCCTGGGACGGGCGGGCCTACAACCTGACCGTCACGGACACCACCCCGAACACCATGCAGGTACGGGCGCTGGTGACGGCGAAGGACGCGGACGACATCTGGACGGTACGGGTCGAGGTGCGCGAGCAGATGATCCGCTGGCTGGCCGACGAGCACCCCTACGCCCTGCCCCGCGTCAACACGGCGGACGCGGACCGGCGCCCCGGCCGCGACGGTTTCCCCCTCTCCCGGCGCTCGCCGGACGGGGAGGCCCGCCGCTTCCCGCACCAGTCGCGAAAGGCCCTGTGACCCGGGGCCACCGGCCCGGCGGCGCGGTCAGCGCAGACTGCGGACGTCCAGGTGGCGCAGCACCCGGTCGACGATCTCCGGGTCGGCTCCGGGTTCGCTGCGTGCCGCCAGCACCTCGTGGCGCGCGGCACTGAGCATCTCGCCCTGGATGCGGCGGATCCGCTTCAGCCGCCGGGCCCGCTGCAGCTGCGCCTCGCGCCGCTCCTCGTCGCCGATGTCCGGGCTGATCCGGATGCCGATGTCGAAGGCCCGCCGCAGCATCTGCTCGGACAGCTCCTCCGGCAGTTCCTCGACCGCCTCGATCTCCTTGAGCCGCTGCTTCGCCGCCTTCGCCGCGCGCACGGCGAGCGCCTTCTCGTAGTCCTTCTCGCGCTCGGTGTCCGACCGCACCCCGAGCCGGTTCACCAGCCACGGCAGCGTCAGGCCCTGGAGCAGCAGCGTCACCATGATCACCCCGAAGGCGATGAAGACGATCTCCTCCCGCTTCGGGAACGGGGAGCCGTCGGCCGTCTCCAGCGGGATCGCGAGCGCCAGCGCCACCGAGGCGACACCGCGCATCCCCGACCACCACATGACGACGGTCTCCCGCCAGCTGGTCGGGATGTCCTCGTCGTGGTCGCGCCGGGCGTGCAGCCGCTGGGTCAGCCAGGTGGCGGGCAGCAGCCACGCCAGCCGGACGAGGATCACCACGCCGACGACCGCGCCGGCCCAGCCCAGCAGTTCGGTCCAGCGCCCGGAGGCCGTGCGGATGGCGTTGTGCAGCTCCAGTCCGATCAGTCCGAAGGCGACGCCCGTGACGAGGGTGTCGACGACGTCCCAGACCGTGTGCCCGGCGAGCCGGGTCATCACGTCGTCGGCGCCGACCGCGTACTCGGCGAGGAACATGGCGGTGGTCAGCACGGCGAGGACTCCGGAGCCGTGGAGCTCCTCGGCCAGCACGTAGGACACGTACGGCACCAGCAGCGTCAGCCCGATCTGCAGGGTCGCGTCCCCCAGCACGTCCAGCAGCTTGTTGGCGCCCCAGCCCAGCGCGAGGCCCACCGCGACGGCGACGACGGCGGACAGCACCAGGTCGAACCCGGCGCTCCAGGGCGAGAAGGAACCGCTGACGGCCGCGGCGATGGCCACGTGGTAGAGGACGATGGCCGTCACGTCGTTGAAGAGCCCCTCGCCCTCCAGGATGGACACCAGCCGGCGCGGCAGCCCGAGCTGGCCCGCGACGGCGGTCGCCGCGACCGGGTCGGGCGGCGCCACCAGCGCGCCGAGCGCGAAGGCGGCGGCGATCGGCAGACCCGGCACGATCGCGTGGGCCACGGTGGCCACGCACGCCGTGGTGACGAACACCAGCGCGACCGCCAGCAGGAAGATCGGGCGTTTGTTGGCCGCGAACTGTCGCCAGGACGTGCGCCGCACGGCCGCGTACAGCAGCGGCGGCAGCAGCGCGGGCAGGATGAGTTCCGGCGGGATGTCGACGTTGGGCACGAAGTCGAGCAGTGCCAGGACGATGCCGAGGAGCGTCATCAGCACGGGCGCCGGCAGCCCCAGCCGGTCCCCGATCGGGACGCTCAGCAGGGCCCCGAGCAGCAGCATGAACAACAGGGCCAACTGATCCACGGTCACCGCTCCGGTGGGGTCTCGGCGTGCACACGGCGGGTCCCAAGCCTGCCATGTCACCGGCCCCACCAGCCGGTCCGGCTCGGCTCCTACAGGACGCGCCGCATCGCGCGGTGGGGTATCCCCGCGTCGGGGAACTCCGGTCCGTACGCCTGGTACCCCAGTCGCTCGTAGAAACCCAGGGCGTGCGTCTGCGCGTGCAGGTCGACCGCGGTGAGTCCGCGCGCGCGTGCCGCGTCCTCGACGGCGCGCACCAGCGCGGCCCCGACGCCCAGTCCGCGGGCGTCCTGGACGACGGCGAGCCGTCCGAGGGAGCCGACGGCCGGATCCCCGTCGCCGTTCTTCGCCGCGGCGGCCGCGCCGTGCAGCAGCCGCGAGGTGCCGAGCGGTACCCCGTCCTCCCGGACCGCGAGGACATGCACGGCGCCGGCGTCGTACGCGTCGTACTCGATGTCCTCCGGGACGTTCTGTTCGGCGACGAAGACGTCCTTGCGCACCGCGAAGCACGCCTCCCGGTCGGCGGGGTCCTCGGCGACGCGCACCTCGTAGACCTGGGTGCTCATACGTAGGTCTCCTCGCGGACCCGGTCCAGGGCCTGCTGGAGGTCCTCGGGGTAGTCGCTGGCGTACTCGACCCACTGTCCGTCGCCGGGGTGCTCGAAGCCGAGCCGTACGGCGTGCAGCCACTGGCGGGTCAGGCGCAGCCGCTTGGCGAGGGTGGGGTCGGCGCCGTAGGTGAGGTCGCCGACGCAGGGGTGGCGGTGGGCTGCCATGTGGACGCGGATCTGGTGGGTGCGGCCGGTCTCCAGCTTCACGTCGAGCAGGGACGCGGCGCGGAACGCCTCGATGAGGTCGTAGTGCGTGACGGAGGGCTTGCCCTCGGCGGTGACGGCCCACTTGTAGTCGTGCTGGGGGTGGCGGCCGATGGGGGCGTCGATGGTGCCGCTGGTCGGATCGGGGTGGCCCTGCACGAGCGTGTGGTAGCGCTTGTCGACCGTGCGCTCCTTGAACTGGCGCTTGAGCGAGGTGTACGCCCGCTCCGACTTCGCCACCGCCATCAGGCCGGAGGTGCCCACGTCGAGGCGGTGCACGATGCCCTGCCGCTCGGCGGCGCCCGACGTGGAGATGCGGTATCCGGCGGCGGCCAGTCCCCCGATGACGGTCGGGCCGCTCCAGCCGGGCGACGGGTGGGCGGCCACGCCGACCGGCTTGACGATCACGACCACGTCCTCGTCGTCGTGCACGATCTCCATGCCCTCGACGGGTTCGGCGATCACCTGCACCGGCGCGGGCGCCTGGGGCATCTCGACCTCGAGCCAGGCGCCGCCGTGCACCCGCTCCGACTTGCCGACCACCGATCCGTCGACCTGCACCTTGCCCGCCGCGGCGAGTTCCGCGGCCTTGGTACGGGAGAAGCCGAACATGCGGGAGATGGCGGCGTCGACGCGCTCGCCCTCCAGGCCGTCGGGCACGGGCAGGGTACGGATCTCGGGAAGCGTGCTCACCCGTCGAGTATGCCGGACGGGGCGGACAGTCCCGCACGCCCGTCCGGCACGGGGCGCTCAGTCCCGGTGCACGGTCCCGTCCGGGTCCAGGCCGCGGAAGGAGAGGATCACGATCAGGATGCCGCCGCAGACGATCGCCGAGTCGGCGAGGTTGAAGACGGCGAAGTGCTTGGGCGCGATGAAGTCCACGACGGCGCCCTCGAAGACGCCGGGCGAGCGGAAGATCCGGTCGGTGAGGTTGCCGAGCGCGCCGCCGAGCAGCAGGCCGAGCGCGATCGCCCACGGCAGGCTGTGGAGCTTGCGCGCGAGGCGGGCGATCACGACGATCACGGCCGCCGCGATCACCGTGAAGATGACGGTGAAGGCCTCGCCGAAGCCGAAGGCCGCGCCCGCGTTGCGGATCGCGGCGAACCTCAGCCAGTCACCGACGATCTCGATCGGCTCGTGGTGCTCCAGCTTGGCGACCACGATCATCTTGCTGACCAGGTCGAGAAGGTACGCGAACACGGCGACCGCGAACAGTACGGCGACCCGGCGCTTGCCCCGAGGGCGCTCCGGAGCCTGCTCCTGCTCGGCGTCGGGCCGCTCCTGTCCGTCCCCCGCCGCGTCCGGGGTGTCCGGCGTACCGATGATGCGCTCCGCCTCTGCCACGTGAGTCCCTCAGCCTAGGTACCTGACTGAGGACGAGGGTACGGCACGCCTTCCGTCCCGGCTGCGGCTCAGTACCGGCGTTCCTGCTTCTGTTTGCACTCCACGCACAGGGTGGCCCGTGGGAAGGCCTGCATGCGTGCCTTGCCGATGGGATTGCCGCAGTTCTCGCACAGACCGTAGGTGCCCGCGTCGAGGCGTTCGAGGGCGCGTTCGGTCTGGGTGAGCATCTCGCGCGCGTTGGCGGCCAGCGCCAGTTCGTGCTCGCGCGTGATGTTCTTGGTGCCGGTGTCCGCCTCGTCGTCGCCGGCGCCGTCCCCGGAGTCCCGCATCAGGCCCTGCAGCGACCGCTCCGACTGGTCGATCTCGGTGCGCAGGCGGTCCGCCTCGGACTGGAGTTCCCCGCGGGCCTCCTCGACCTCTGCCGGGGTCCAGGGGTCCTCGCCGGGGCGTACCGCGAGGTCGCCGGGCTCCGCGGCGACGCCGCGTGCCTTCGGAACCGCGGACTTGGCCGCCGTGGCCGTGCCAGGAGTCTTCTTCGCAACCACCGTCGTGGCTCCCGTCTGCTCCGCGGCCTCGGCCGCGCCCGCCTTCTTCGCCGTGTTCTTCTCGGCCGTGCTCTTCTTCACCGGGCTCTGCTGCTTCGCCGCGGCCTTCTTCGCCGTGGCGCTCTTCGCCGTGGCGTTCTTGGCCGCGCTCCTGTCCACGGCGTTCCTCTTCGCCGCGGTCTTCTTCGCGGCCGTCGTCTTCTTGGCAGCGGACTTCTTCGCCGTCGCCTCCGACTGCTCTACGGCGGTCTTCTTCGCCACCATGGCCGCGGCCCCTTCACATATTGTGATCTTGCTCGCGAATCGTGCTGGGACGATAAATCGACTCGGGTCCCGCGGCAACGGGGCACGCCGCCCGATTCGCCCGCCCACCGCGCGCGCGTGGCGAGCATGCATGCGTTGTGCCCAGCTCCCCGCCCGGTAATCCGCCCCTCCCGCTCCCGGCAGAGCCCGCCGGAAGCCGGACGCCGGAGCTCGGCATTCGGGTCACGCCGGGCCGCCCGACGCCTTCGCCGTGCCCGGCGCCGAAACCGGTCGGCCGCTGTCCGCGCGGCGCCGTACACTGGGCGGAGCGAAAAGCGTGGATGGGGACGAGTAGCGGCGTACGCAGCCCAGAGCGACCCGGGGACGGTGGGAGCCCGGGGGCGAGCGCGACGTGAAGATCACCCCGGAGCCGCCGGAAGAAAGACGTGACGGGAAGGTCACGGCGAGTAGACCCGGTTCGCGACCCCAATGAGGGGGCTCACCGGCGCACACGACGCACCGGGGGGCCAAGGAGGGTGGTACCGCGGGAGCGCGCCGCACACAGCGGCGTACGTAGCCTTTACGGCTCTCGTCCCTCCGACGGAAGGCAGTACGTCCGCCGGAGGAAGATCGATGACGCAGTACCGTCAGGTGCCCGCCCAGGTCGACCTGCCCGCGCTCGAGCACGCCGTGCTCGACTTCTGGCGCGAGCAGAAGATCTTTGCCAAGAGCCTGGAGCAGTCCGAGGGCCGCCCCGAATGGGTGTTCTACGAGGGTCCGCCCACCGCCAACGGCATGCCGGGCGCCCACCACATCGAGGCCCGCGTCTTCAAGGACGTCTTCCCCCGCTTCCGCACCATGCGCGGGTACCACGTGGGCCGCAAGGCCGGCTGGGACTGCCACGGTCTGCCGGTCGAGCTGGCGGTGGAGAAGGAGCTGGGCTTCTCCGGCAAGCAGGACATCGAGGCGTACGGCATCGCCGAGTTCAACGCCAAGTGCCGCGAGTCGGTGACCCGCCACACCGACGCCTTCGAAGAACTCACGACGCGCATGGGGTACTGGACCGACCTCCAGGACCCGTACCGCACGATGGACCCCGAGTACATCGAGTCCGTGTGGTGGTCGCTGAAGGAGATCTACGGCAAGGGCCTGCTGGTCCAGGACTACCGCGTCGCCCCCTGGTGCCCCCGCTGCGGCACCGGCCTGTCCGACCACGAGCTGGCGCAGGGCTACGAGACGGTCGTCGACCCCTCCGTGTACGTCCGCTTCCCGCTGACCTCCGGCCCGCTGGCCGGCGAGGCCTCGCTGCTGATCTGGACGACCACCCCCTGGACGCTGGTCTCCAACACCGCCGTCGCCGCGCACCCCGGCGTGACCTACGTCGTCGCGACCGACGGCGAGGAGAAGCTGGTCGTCGCCGAGCAGCTGGTGGAGAAGGCCCTCGGCGAGGGCTGGGAGACCACCGGCCAGTCCTTCACGGGCGCGGAGATGGAGCGCTGGACGTACCAGCGCCCCTTCGAGCTCGTGGAGTTCCCGAGCGCCGGCGAGGGAACCCATGGGCACAGCCCCGAGGCCGCCCACTTCGTGGTGAACGCCGAGTACGTCACCACCGAGGACGGCACCGGTCTGGTCCACCAGTCCCCCGCCTTCGGCGAGGACGACCTCAAGGTCTGCCGCTCCTACGGCCTGCCGGTCGTCAACCCGGTCCGCCCGGACGGCACCTTCGAGGAGGGTCTCCCGCTGGTCGGCGGTGTGTTCTTCAAGAAGGCCGACGAGCAGCTCACCGAGGACCTGGCCACCCGGGGCCTGCTGTTCAAGCACATCCCGTACGAGCACAGCTACCCGCACTGCTGGCGCTGCCACACCGCGCTGCTGTACTACGCGCAGCCGTCCTGGTACATCCGCACCACGGCGATCAAGGACCGTCTCCTCCAGGAGAACGAGAAGACCAACTGGTTCCCGGACTCGGTCAAGCACGGCCGGTACGGCGACTGGCTGAACAACAACATCGACTGGGCGCTCTCCCGCAACCGCTACTGGGGCACCCCGCTGCCGATCTGGCGCTGCGAGGACGACCACCTCACCGTCGTCGGCTCCCGCGCGGAGCTGACCGAGCTGACCGGCACCGACCAGTCCGCGCTCGACCCGCACCGCCCCTACATCGACGAGGTCACCTTCGCCTGCCGCCACGACGGCTGCGGCAAGACGGCCACGCGCGTGCCGGAGGTCATCGACGCCTGGTACGACTCGGGCTCGATGCCGTTCGCGCAGTGGGGCTACCCGTACAAGAACAAGGAACTCTTCGAGTCCCGCTACCCGGCCCAGTTCATCAGCGAGGCCATCGACCAGACCCGCGGCTGGTTCTACACGCTGATGGCCGTCGGCACCCTGGTCTTCGACAAGTCCTCGTACGAGAACGTCGTCTGCCTCGGCCACATCCTCGCCGAGGACGGCCGCAAGATGTCCAAGCACCTGGGCAACATCCTGCAGCCGATCCCGCTGATGGACCAGCACGGCGCCGACGCCGTGCGCTGGTTCATGGCGGCCGGCGGTTCCCCGTGGGCGGCCCGCCGCGTCGGCCACGGCACCATCCAGGAGGTCGTCCGCAAGACGCTCCTCACCTACTGGAACACGGTCGCCTTCCAGGCCCTGTACGCCCGCACCACCGGCTGGGCGCCGAGCGAGGCCGACCCGGCCCCGGCCGAGCGTCCCGTGCTGGACCGCTGGCTGCTGTCCGAACTGCACGCGCTCACCGACCAGGTGACCCAGGCGCTGGAGAGCTACGACACCCAGCGCGCCGGCAAGCTGCTGTCCGCGTTCGTCGACGACCTGTCCAACTGGTACGTCCGCCGCTCGCGCCGCCGCTTCTGGCAGGGCGACAAGGCCGCGCTGCGCACGCTGCACGAGGTCGTCGAGACGGTCACCGAGCTCATGGCCCCGCTGACCCCGTTCATCACCGAGCGGGTCTGGCAGGACCTGATCGTGCCGGTCACCCCGGGCGCCCCGGAGTCGGTCCACCTGGCCTCCTGGCCGGAGGCGGACCTGACGGCCATCGACCCGGAGCTGTCCAAGCAGATGGTGCTGGTGCGCCGCCTGGTCGAGCTGGGCCGCGCCACGCGCGCGGAGTCGGGCGTCAAGACCCGGCAGCCGCTGCGGCGCGCGCTGATCGCCGCGACGGGCTTCGACGCGCTCTCCCCCGAACTGCGCACGCAGATCACGGAGGAGCTGAACGTCGAGTCCCTCGCGTCGCTGAGCGAGGTCGGCGGCTCCCTGGTCGACACGACGGCGAAGGCCAACTTCCGTGCGCTGGGCAAGCGGTTCGGCAAGCGCGTCCAGGACGTCGCCAAGGCCGTCGCCGCCGCGGACGCCGCCGCCCTGTCCCTCGCCCTGCGCGAGGGCACGGCGTCGGTCGAGGTCGACGGTGAGACGGTCACCCTCGCTCCCGACGAGGTGATCATCACCGAGACGCCGCGCGAGGGCTGGTCGGTCGCCTCGGACTCGGGCGCGACGGTCGCCCTCGACCTGGAGATCACGGAGGAGCTGCGCCGCGCCGGCCTCGCCCGTGACGCGATCCGCCTGATCCAGGAGGCCCGCAAGAACAGCGGTCTCGACGTCGCCGACCGCATCGCGCTGCGCTGGATGGCCACGGACCCGGCGTCCGTCGCCGCCCTGACGGAGCACGCCGCGCTGATCGCCGACGAGGTCCTCGCGACGGACTTCGCCCAGGGGGAGGCGGACGACGCGTACGGGACCCCGTTCACGGACGAGGGCCTGTCCCTGACGTTCCGGCTCCGCAAGCAGTAACGAACACGACGAAAGGCCCGGCCCCCTCAACCGGAGGGGCCCGGGCCTTTCGTCGTACCACCGCCGCCGTAGCCGCGGGCAGTCGTGCCTCCCCGGCCCCGCACCGCACAAGGGCGGGCCCCGGGTCAGAAACCCGGGGCCCGCCCTGAACGCCGCCGAAGGCTACGCCGTACTACAGATCAGTTGTCGTCCTCGTCGATCAGGAACCCTCGCATCGGCGAAGGCGCCTGCCCCATCGGCGACGGACCCTGCGGCCGCACCGGCGCCATCGGCTGGGTCATCGCCGGCGACATCTGCTGCTGACCGCCGTACGACGGACCGGACTGGCTCGGCCCGCCGCCCATCGACTGGTTGCCGCCGTAGGACGGGGCACTCGCGCCGGCCGGTGCCATCGAGGGCGCCGGGGACGGCGGGAGCGAGGCCGTCGCGGGCGTACGCGGCGGCGCGAGCGAGTCGTCCGCCTGGGTCTCCAGCTGACGCAGCTGGGACTCCAGGTACGACTTCAGCCGCGTCCGGTACTCGCGCTCGAAGCCGCGCAGGTCCTCGACCTTGCGCTCCAGCGTGGCGCGGGCGGACTCCAGGGAGCCCATCGCGACACGGTGCTTCTCCTGCGCGTCCCGCTCCAGGGCGTCGGCCTTGGCACGGGCGTCCCGCTCCAGACCCTCGGCACGCGAACGCGCCTCGCCGACGATCTTGTTGGCCTCGGAACGCGCCTCGGCGATCGCCTGGTCGGCGGTCTGCTGGGCGAGCGAGAGGACACGGGCGGCACTGTCGCCGCCGGGACCACCCTGACCGGGCAGGCCGGGGCCACCGGGGCCCTGCGGACCGCCCATGGGGCCGCCCATCGGACCGGGACCCATCTGGCCCTGCATCGGACCCGGGCCCTGGCCCATCGGCCCCGGACCCTGGCCCATCGGACCGGGACCCTGCGGGCCACCCTGACCGCCGGGGCCGGCGGGCAGCTGCGGAGCACCGCTGGGCAGCTGGGGCGGGCCACCCATGGGGCCACCCATCTGCTGCTGCGGCGGGCCCGATATGCCGGCGGGCACCGGAGCGCCGGGACCTCGCATGCCCTGCTGCGGCATGCCGCCCTGCTGCTGTGGATGCTGCTGGTGCTGCTGCTGATCCTGGGGCGGTTCCGGGGGCTTGCGCATGTTCTGCTGGTTCTGCGCAGCCGCGCGCGTCGCCGCGGCCAGCTTGGCACGCAGGTCTTCGTTCTCGCGGAGCAGCCGGGTCAGTTCGGCTTCGACCTCGTCGAGGAAGGCATCGACCTCGTCCTCGTCATAGCCTTCTCGGAGGCGGACGGTCGTGAACTGCTTGTTCCGCACGTCCTCAGGGGTCAACGGCATCTCTTCACCTCAACGTAGTCGTCGGCATTCGGCAAGCCCGTATCTCTCTCATCGCTCACAGCCGGCTCACGATATAGATCAGGATGTAAACGATGATCATCAGTACGAAGAAGGACAGGTCGAGCGCCACGCCCCCGAGACGCAGCGGCGGGATGAACCGCCGCAGAAGCTTCAACGGTGGATCGGTGACAGTGTAGGTGGCCTCCAGAACGACCACCATCGCCTTGCCGGGTTGCCACGAGCGGGCGAACTGGAAGACGTAGTCCATGACCAACCGGAAGATGAGCACGATGAGAAAGCACATCAGCGCGATGTAGACGACATCCAGGACCACGCTCATGACCTGTGCTTCCCTCTCCCCTGAACCATCTCTCGGACCCGTCCTCGGATCCGTGCTCTTGCTCTAACCGGTCGTGCGTCTCAGCTCTGGTTGAAGAACCCGCCCTCTGCGATGCGGGCCTTGTCCTCCGCCGTGACATCGACGTTAGCAGGAGACAGCAGGAACACCTTCTGCGTCACCCGCTCGATACTGCCGTGAAGACCAAACACCAAACCGGCCGCAAAGTCGACAAGTCGCTTCGCATCTGTGTCATCCATCTCAGTGAGATTCATGATCACCGGAGTGCCCTCACGGAAGTGTTCCCCGATGGTACGGGCCTCGTTGTAGGTCCGGGGGTGAAGTGTGGTGATCCGGTAGGGCTCTCGTTCGGACACGACCTTGGGCATGATGACCGGTGCGCTCTTTTCCAGGCTTGCGCGTTCTTGTGTGATGGATGCCACGGGCGCGATGCGCGCCGGGCGGCCCGATTCCGCCCCGAGCGAAGCGGAACGGGGCACCGGCTCGCGCTGCACGGGCGGTTGGACGATTCTTACCTCTTCGTCCCTTTGGGGCTGATGTGAACCGTGCGACTGGTGCGCCGGTTCGTGCCGCCGGTGGTCCCGCTCGGGCTCCGGGTCCAGTTCGGGTTCGAAATCGTCGTCGGGGTCGAACCCCCGGCCGTCGTACCCATCGTCCTCCACGAGGCCGAGGTAGACCGCCATCTTGCGCATCGCGCCGGCCATGCTCTGAGTCCTCCGCTCTGTGGTGGATCGGCTGACGACTGCCAAATGCCCGCGATCCACTAGGTCGTTGCCTCCGCCTTTCGGCGGTAATGACCATATTTTCTGCTGTGGTCCGACTTCTTGGCGACGTTACCCGAGCCTGGGTCGGACTCCGAGTACCGCGGTGCCGACGCGTACATGTGTCGCTCCGGCGGCCACGGCCTGTTCGAGGTCCGCACTCATCCCTGCGGAAACCATGTTCGCAGCCGGATGGGCTCGGCGCAGGTGGGTCGACAAATCCATGAGGTGCTCGAACGCCGCCTGTTGGCGTCCGGCGTACTCGCCGGTGAGCGGTGCCACGGTCATCAGCCCGTCGAGCCGAAGTCCGTCCGACCCGGCGACCAGATCGGCCAACTCTTCGATTCCCGCGGGCGCGACGCCACCGCGCTCGCCGCGCGCGCTCTCCCCCGCGTCGAGCGCCACCTGGAGGAGTACGCCCACCTCGCGGCCGGCACGCACCGCTTCCCTCGACAGGGCCGTGACGAGCTTGGCACGGTCGACCGACTGCACGACATCCGCATAACCGACCACGGACCGCACCTTATTGGTCTGCAACTGACCGACGAAATGCCACGAAAGCGGCAGATCCGAGCAGGCGGCGGCCTTGGGTGCCGCGTCCTGGTCGCGGTTCTCGGCGACATGGCGCACGCCGAGTCCGGAGAGAATGCGCACATCGTCGGCCGGATAGGTCTTGGTGACCACGATCAGGGTCACTTCGTCGCGGCGCCGGCCCGCGGCCTCACACGCGGCGGCGATGCGCTCTTCCACTTTCGCCAGATTTCCGGCGAGTTCGTCCTTACGGTCCGTCATGCCCCATCAGTCCAGCCAGACATAGCCCGCGAGCCGCCCGGTGGTGCGGTCGCGTCGGTACGAGAAGTGGTCCTTCGACTCCCGGGTGCACACCGGCGACTGCGCCAGGTCGCACACCCCGAGCCCTTCGAGCTGCGCGCGCACTCCGGCGCTCACGTCGAGGGCCGGCGTGCCCCAGCTCGTCACGGCGTGCGCCGCCGGTTCGAGCGCGGCGACCTCGGCGCGCATCTCCTCGGGCACCTCGTAGCACCGGCCGCACACGGCGGGTCCGGTGCGGGCGACGATCCGGGCGGGGTCGGCGCCTAGTTCGGTCATCGCCCGTACGGCGGCGGGGACGACCCCGGCGACCAGGCCGGGCCGGCCCGCGTGGGCCGCGGCGGCGACGCCGGCGACGGGGTCGGCGAGCAGGACGGGTACGCAGTCGGCGGTGAGGACGGCGAGGGCGAGACCGCGTTCCGCGGTGACGACCGCGTCGACCCGCGGGACCGGACGGTCCCCCCAGGGTGCGTCGACCACGGCGACGTCGGCCCCGTGCACCTGGTTCATCCAGACCACCCGGGCCGGGTCGACGCCCAGCGACTTCGCGGCCAGTTCGCGGTTGGCCGTCACGGCGGCCGGGTCGTCGCCGACCGCCCCGCCGAGGTTGAGCTCCTCGTACGGAACGGCGCTCACTCCGCCCCACCGGTCGGTGAAGCCGAAGTGCGCGCCGTTCACGGTGTCGCGCTGTCCTATCACTTCAGGAAGTCCGGCACGTCCAGTTCCTCGGCCGCGCTGTCCGAGTAGGTCCGGGACGGCGGGACCGGCGGCGGGGCGACCGGCGGCAGGTCGCTGACCGGCTCCGGTGCCGGGACCGGCTCCGGCTCCTCCTTCGGCTTGACGCTGCCGAGCGAGCCGAAGGACGGGCGGCTCTCGGGCTGCCGTGCCGGGGCGGGCTCCTCGCGCTTGGCCGAGGCCGAGCCGAGGACGTTGTCCCGCTTGGACGGCGGCTGGCCCCCGTCGAAGCCGGCCGCGATCACGGTGACCCGCACCTCGTCGCCGAGGGCGTCGTCGATGACCGCGCCGAAGATGATGTTGGCCTCGGGGTGCGCGGCCTCACTGACGAGCTGGGCGGCCTCGTTGATCTCGAACAGGCCGAGGTCGGAGCCGCCGGAGATGGACAGCAGCACGCCGCGCGCGCCATCGATGGACGCCTCGAGGAGCGGCGAGGAGATCGCCATCTCGGCCGCGGCCACCGCGCGGTCGTCGCCGCGGGCCGAGCCGATGCCCATGAGGGCCGAACCGGCTTCGGACATGACCGACTTGACGTCGGCGAAGTCCAGGTTGATCAGGCCCGGCGTGGTGATGAGGTCGGTGATGCCCTGCACACCGGACAGCAGCACCTGGTCGGCGGACTTGAACGCGTCGAGCACGCTGACCTGGCGGTCCGAGATGGACAGCAGCCGGTCGTTGGGGATGACGATGAGGGTGTCGACCTCTTCGCGGAGTTCGGCGATGCCGTCCTCGGCCTGGTTGGCGCGGCGCCGTCCCTCGAAGGTGAACGGGCGCGTGACCACGCCGATGGTGAGGGCGCCGAGCGAGCGGGCGATGTTGGCCACGACGGGTGCCCCGCCGGTGCCGGTGCCGCCGCCTTCACCGGCCGTCACGAAGACCATGTCGGCCCCCTTGAGGACCTCCTCGATCTCCTCGCGGTGGTCCTCGGCGGCCTTGCGGCCGACGGCCGGGTTGGCTCCGGCGCCGAGTCCGCGGGTGAGTTCGCGGCCGACGTCCAGCTTGACGTCGGCGTCGCTCATCAACAGAGCTTGCGCGTCGGTGTTGATGGCGATGAACTCGACGCCCTTGAGACCGACCTCGATCATCCGGTTGATGGCATTGACACCACCGCCGCCGACACCGATGACTTTGATGACTGCGAGGTAGTTCTGCGGTGCTGCCACGTCGAAGGCCTCTCGCCTCGAGTTACGTGTCGGCGGATCACCGGAGCACTGATGCCCCGCGACCCGACGACTGATGCCGAATGGGACGGTCCGTAGCGCCGACCCGAACCCTAACGCTGAAGTTTAGGGTTACCAGTGTGTCTGTTCCTTGAAGTCTTCTGAACAGGACACTAAGTCGACAAGTGGCGCGCGTTCAACGAACACGCCGAACCTCCCGTTTTTCTTTTCACCCTATGTGATCAGCCGTAGCGCTGCCCAACCAGGGTGCTGGCCTGCACGTATACCCGTCAACTCCCCGATGACGCGGGGGCGGTGGGCACGCTGACGTCGAAGTACCGTGCGCCGGGCGTCGCTTTCATCAACGCGGTGAGCACCCTGGCCTTCCGCTCGCCCTGTTCGCCGCTCCCCCAGGCCACGGTCCGGCCGTCGCCCAGCTCCAGCGAGATGTCGTCGTAGGAACGGACCTTGACCAGGCGGGTCTGCCGCGCGACCGCGTCCGGTACGGCACCCGCGGCCCGTACCGCCTCGCGCACCAGACGGTCCTCGCCGAAACGGCGCAGACTCGCCGCGGCCGGACCCGAACGCGCGGGCTCCAATTTCAGTGCGGGCACGCCTTTCGGCGCCCCGGAAACCGTGGCGTAGCGGACGCCTTCATCGTCCACTTCCACGAAGTTTCGGCCTTTTTGCACCACCAGAACCGGGGTGCGTTCGGTCACTTTCAACGCGATTCCGTCGGGCCAGGAACGCACTACGTCGACCTCGTCGATGCGGGGCAATTTCCGGCTGAGCCGGGCCTCGATCGCCTCGGTGTCGACGGAGACCAGCGCGTCCCCGACGGGCACGTCGGCGGCCTCGCGGACCTGGTCCGGCGTCAGGACGCGGGTGCCGGAGACCGACACCCGTTCCACGCGCAGCCAGTTCGACCCGTACAGCACCCAGAGCGTCACGCCTCCGGCGAGCACGAGAGCGACGGCCAGGATGATGATCGTACGAAGACGGGACGGCCTGAACCGCCCGGTGCCGGGCGGGCCGGACGACTCCTGCTGGCGTTCACCGCGTTCGGCGGTGGTCGGTCCGGCCACGCTCCCTGCCTTCCGTCATGCGTCTTCAGCGGTGTGCGCGGGCGGCGATCGCCTCGTACACCATGCCGACGAGGAGGTCGTCGGCGTCCCGGCGGCCGAACTCGGCGGCGGCGCGGGACATCTCGTACAGCCGGTGCGGATCGGCGAGCACGGGCAGGACGTTGTGCTGCACCCACTCGGGCGTCAGTTCCGCGTCGTCGACCAGCAGTCCGCCGCCGGCCTTCACCACCGGCTGGGCGTTCAGCCGCTGTTCGCCGTTGCCGATGGGCAGCGGGACGTAGGCGGCCGGGAGTCCGACGGCGGAGAGTTCGGCGACGGTCATCGCGCCCGCGCGGCAGAGCATCATGTCGGCCGCGGCGTACGCGAGATCCATCCGGTCCAGGTAACTTACCGGGATGTACGGGGGCATCCCCGGCATCTGGTGGACCTGCGGCAGTTCGTTCTTCGGGCCGACCGCGTGCAGGATCTGGATGCCGGCCTGCTGGAGCCACGGCGCGACCTGCTGGACCACCTCGTTGAGGCGCCGGGCGCCCTGCGAGCCGCCGGAGACCAGCAGCGTGGGCAGATTGGGGTCGAGGCCGAACGCGGCCCGGGCCTCGGGCCGTACGGCGGCCCGGTCCAGGGTGGAGATGGAGCGGCGCAGCGGGATGCCGATGTAGCGGGAGTTGCGCAGCTTGCTGTCCGGCGTGGAGACGGCGACCTGGGCGGCGTACCGGGAGCCGATCTTGTTGGCCAGTCCGGGCCGGGCGTTGGCCTCGTGGATCACGATCGGCACGCCGAGCCGCTTGGCCGCCAGGTAGCCGGGCAGCGCGACGTAGCCGCCGAAGCCGACCACGGCGTCCGCCTTGGTGCGTTCCAGGATCTGCTCGGCCGCCTTGATGGTGCCGCGCAGCCGGCCCGGGACGGTGATCAGCTCGGGCGTGGGCTTGCGCGGCAGCGGGACGGCCGGGATCAGCGCCAGCTCGTATCCGCGCTCGGGCACCAGCCGGGTCTCCAGACCGCGTTCCGTGCCCAGGGCTGTGATGCCCACGGTCGGATCCTGCCTGCGCAGGGCGTCCGCGAGGGCGAGCGCGGGCTCGATGTGGCCCGCGGTTCCTCCGCCGGCGAGTACGACATGCACCGAAATTCACCGCTCTCCGGACGAGCGCGCCGCCGAGGCACGCCGTCGCATCGTGTTCCGACTCCGGGGGTTCCGTTTGGGCCCGGAGCCCCCGGTTCCCCCCGTTCCCCGCTTTCTACCAAAGCGAGGTTGCCGCAGCGCAAGCGCCGCCCGCGCACCGGGCTCGTCGCGGGCGAAGGCGATGAGCAGACCGATGGCGAACATGGTCGGCAGCAGGGCGGATCCTCCGTAGGAGAACAGCGGGAGGGGGACACCGGCGATCGGCAGCAGCCCGAGGACCGCACCGATGTTGATCACGGCCTGGGCCGTGATCCAGGTGGTCACGCCTCCCGCGGCATACCTGACGAAGGGGTCCTCCGTGCGTCCGGCCACGCGGATACCCGCATAGCCTAGAGCCGCGAACAGGGCGAGCACCGACAGCGTCCCCGCCAGGCCCAGTTCCTCACCGGTGACGGCGAAGATGAAGTCGGTGTGAGCTTCGGGGAGTTCGCCCCATTTCTCCACGCTGGCGCCGATCCCGGATCCGAACAGTCCGCCCGAGGCGAGGGCGTAGATGCCGTGCACGGCCTGCCAGCAGGAGTCGCCCGGTCCGGGGTCGGTGGCGCCGATGCAGTTCAGCCGGGCCATGCGGTTGGGGCTGGTCTTGATGAGGAGCACGCCGAGCAGCGCGGCGACGGAGAGCACGCCGGCGAACAGCCGGGTGGGCGCGCCCGCCAGCCACAGCAGACCGAAGAGGATCGCCGTGAGGATGATCGCCGTCCCCATGTCGCCGCCGATCATGATCAGCCCGAGCAGCATGAAGGCGGCCGGCACCAGGGGCACGAGCATGTGCTTCCACTGGGTCAGCAGCTTCTTGTCCTGCTTGCGCGCGAGCAGGTCGGCGCCCCACAGCACCAGGGCGAGCTTGCCGAACTCGCTCGGCTGGATCTGGAAGGAGCCGCCCAGGGAGATCCAGTTCTGGTTGCCGTTGACCGCCATCCCTATCCCCGGCACCTGCACGAGGATCATCAGGAAGACGGCCGCGGCGAGGATGGGGTAGGCCAGTGCCCGGTGCAGTTTCACCGGCATCCGCATCGCGGCCACCAGCAGCCCGGTGCCGATGAGGGCGGCCAGGAACTGCTTGCGGAAGAAGTACGAGCCCGGCAGGGAGAGCTGGAGCGCGGTGATCTGGGAGGCCGAGTAGACCATCACGAGGCCGAGCACGGTGATCAGCAGGCTGCCGCCGAAGATCAGGTAGTAGGAGGTCAGTGGCCGGTCCCAGGCGCGGCGGAGACGGAGATAGAGGCCGAGGACCGGGTTCTCGTGCGGCGGCCCCGACGCGGGCGGCCGTTTGACGGCCCGCTGCACGGGCGGACGTCCGGTGCGGCTACCGGGCATCGCGGCCTCCGCTGTACATCGGCCTGGACCGTCCCACGCGTCCCTCCCGAGATCACCCGGCGCAGGAGCGGCCGGGTCAGGCGCCGAGTTCGCGAACGGCTTCCGCGAACGCGTCACCGCGCTTGTTGTAGTTGGTGAACATGTCCATGGAGGCACAGGCCGGAGCCAGCAGCACCGTGTCGCCGGGCCGCGCGAGCCGCCGGGCCTCCTGGACGGCCTGGAGCATCGCCCCAGTGTCGGTCCGGTCGAGGTCGACGACGGGTACTTCCGGGGCGTGTCGCGCCAGGGCTTCGCGGATCAGCGCGCGGTCGGCGCCGATGAGAACGGCGCCGCGCAGTCGCTTGGCCGCGCCCGCGACAAGCTCGTCGAAGGTGGCGCCCTTGGCCAGTCCGCCCGCGATCCACACGATCGACTCGTAGGCCGCCAACGAGGCCTCGGCGGCATGGGTGTTGGTCGCCTTGGAGTCGTCCACGTACGCCACCTCGTCGACGTCGGCGACGTGCGCGATGCGGTGGGCGTCGGGCGTGAAGGCCCGCAGTCCGTCGCGGACGGCGGCCGCGGAGACGCCGAAGGCGCGGGCGAGGGCCGCCGCGGCAAGGGCGTTGGCGATGTTGTGCGGGGCCGGCGGGTTGACGTCGGAGACCTCGGCGAGCTCCTGGGCGTTCTTCTGCCGGTTCTCCACGAAGGCGCGGTCGACCAGGATGCCTTCCACGACGCCGAGTTGGGAGGGACCGGGGGTGCCCAGGGTGAAGCCGATGGCCCGGCAGCCCTCTTCGACGTCGGCCGCGCGGACCAGGTCCTCGGTGGCCTTGTCGGCGACGTTGTAGACGCAGGCGACGCGATTGCCCTCGTAGACACGGCCCTTGTCGGCGGCGTACGCCTCCATGGAGCCGTGCCAGTCGAGGTGGTCGGGGGCGAGGTTGAGGACCACGGCCGAGTGGGCGCGCAGGGAGGGCGCCCAGTGGAGCTGGTAGCTGGACAGCTCCACGGCGAGGACGTCGTACTCCTCCTCGCCGGTGACCGCGTCCAGCAGGGAGACGCCGATGTTGCCGACGGCGGCCGTGCGCAGGCCGGCCGCCTTCAGGATGGAGGCCAGCATCTGGACGGTGGTCGTCTTGCCGTTGGTGCCGGTGACGGCCAGCCAGGGCGCGGCGTCGGGGCCGCGCAGGCGCCAGGCCAGTTCGACGTCGCCCCAGACCGGGACGCCCGCCCGGTGGGCCGCGGCGAACAGCGGCTTGTCCGGCTTCCAGCCGGGTGCGGTGACGATCAGCTCGGTGCCCTCGGGGAGCGTGTCGCCGTCGCCGAGGCGCACGGTGACACCGAGCGCCTCGAGTTCGGCCGCCTGCGTCCGCGCGCGCTCGTCGTCGCCGTCGTTGACGACGGTGACGTGCGCGCCGAGGCCGTGCAGGACCTTGGCCGCCGGGACGCCGGAGACGCCCAGCCCGGCGACGGTGACGTGCTTGCCCGTGAATTCCGAAGGCACCGAGGAGGTCACTTGTCCGCTGCCCATCCCGCGTAGAAGAGGCCGAGTCCGACGATCACGCAGATGCCCTGGATGATCCAGAAACGGACCACGACAAGGACCTCGGACCAGCCTTTGAGTTCGAAGTGGTGCTGAAGTGGCGCCATCCGGAAGACGCGCTTGCCGGTGAGGCGGAAGGAGCCGACCTGGATGACCACCGACATGGTGATCAGGACGAACAGGCCGCCGAGGATGGCCATCAGCAGTTCGGTGCGCGAGCAGATCGCGAGACCCGCCAGCACGCCGCCGAGCGCGAGCGAACCGGTGTCGCCCATGAAGATCTTGGCCGGCGAGGTGTTCCACCACAGGAAGCCGAGGCAGGAACCCATCAGCGCGGAGGCGACCACCGCCAGGTCGAGCGGGTCGCGCACCTCGTAGCAGGCGCCCGGGTTGGTCAGGGTCAGCGCGTTGGCGCAGGACTCCTGGAACTGCCAGACGCCGATGAAGGTGTAGGCGCCGAAGACCAGGACGGAGGCGCCGGTGGCGAGCCCGTCGAGGCCGTCGGTGAGGTTCACGCCGTTCGACATGGCGAGGATCATGAACAGCGCCCAGACCACGAACAGCACCGGGCCGATGGTCCAGCCGAAGTCGGTGATGAACGACAGCTTGGTGGACGCCGGGGTGTTGCCGCGGTTGTCCGCGAACTGGAGCGCGAGGACCGCGAAGGCGATGCCGACGATGAGCTGGCCGGCCATCTTCGCCTTGGCCCGCAGGCCCAGCGAACGCCGCTTGACGATCTTGATGTAGTCGTCGAGGAAGCCGACCAGGCCCATGCCGACCATCAGGCCCAGCACCAGCAGACCCGAGAAGGTCGGCCCCGCGTCGGCCTCCTCGTCCAGGTAGCCGGTGATCACCTTGGCCAGGAAGTAGGCGATGACCGTCGCCAGGATGAAGGCGATACCACCCATGGTCGGCGTACCGCGCTTGCTGGCGTGCTCGCGCGGGCCGTCGTCGCGGATGTACTGGCCGTAGCCCTTGCGGGCCAGCAGCTTGATCAGCAGCGGGGTGCCGACCAAGGTCAGGAAGAGGCCAATGACTCCCGCGAACAGGATCTGCTTCATCATCGGGCGGCGACCTCACCCTCGGCGCCGGTCTCGAGCAGCGCCGTGGCGACGCTCTCCAGCCCCACCGAACGGGACGCCTTCACGAGTACGACGTCCCCCGGGCGCAACTCGCTGCGCAACAGGTCGATCGCCGCCTGTGCGTCGGACACGTGCACCGACTCCTCACCCCACGAACCCTCGTTATATGCGCCCAGTTGCAGCCATCGGGCTTCCCTGCCCCCGACCGCGACGAGCTTGCTGACGTTGAGCCGGACGGCGAGCCGTCCGACCGCGTCGTGCTCGGCGAGCGCCTCGTCCCCGAGCTCGGCCATCTTGCCGAGCACCGCCCACGTCCGGCGTCCCTTGCCCATGGCGACCAGCGCACGCAGCGCGGCCTTCATGGACTCGGGGTTCGCGTTGTAGGCGTCGTTGACGACCGTCACGCCGTCCGGGCGCTCGGTGACCTCCATCCGCCAGCGGGAGAGGGAGCCCGCCTCGGAGAGCGCGGTGGCGATCTCGTCTGCGGACATGCCCAACTCGTGGGCGACGGCGGCCGCGGCGAGCGCGTTCGACACGTGGTGCTCACCGTACAGGCGCATGGTCACATCACTTGCACCGGAGGGTGTGTGAAGGCTGAAGGAAGGCTGTCCGCTGTCCGTGAGTCGCACGTTCTCGGCGCGAACGTCCGCTTCGTCGGACTCTCCGAAAAGGATCACCTTCGCCTTCGTACGGGAGGACATGGCGCGTACGAGGGCGTCGTCCGCGTTGAGGACCGCGACGCCGCCCTCCTCGGCCGGCGGAAGCGCCTCGACGAGTTCGCCCTTGGCCTGGGCGATCTGCTCCCGGCCGCCGAACTCGCCGATGTGGGCGCTGCCGACGTTGAGGACGAGGCCGATCCTCGGCGGGGTGAGTTCGGTGAGGTAGCGGATGTGGCCGATGCCGCGGGCGCCCATCTCCAGGACGAGGAACTTCGTCTCGTCGGTGGCGGTGAGGGCGGTCAGCGGCAGCCCGATCTCGTTGTTGAGCGAGCCCGGTGTGAACACCGTCGGCGCCTTGCGCTGGAGGACCTGCGCGATGAGGTCCTTGGTGCTGGTCTTGCCGGCGGATCCGGTGAGGGCCACGAGGGTGGTGCCGAGGCGCCGTACGACGTGGCGGGCGAGGGCACCGAGGGCGGCCTGGACGTCGTCCACGACGATCGCGGGCACGCCGACGGGGCGGGAGCCGAGCACGGCCACCGATCCCGCCTCCACGACCGCCGACGCGAAGTCGTGGCCGTCCACGCGTTCGCCGACGAAGGCGACGAAGAGGCTGCCCGGCCCGGCCTCCCGGGAGTCCCGGACCACTGGTCCGGTGACCTCGACGGACGCGTCCGGTATGTCGTGCATCTGCCCGCCGACGACTTCTGCGATCTCGGCGAGGGAGAGGGCGATCACAAGTTCATCCCCTGGGTCTTCAGGATTTTCATCCCTGGGTCTTCCGGATGGCTTCGCGAAGCACCTGGCGGTCGTCGAAGGGGCGGACCACTCCGGCGATGTCCTGGCCCTGCTCGTGGCCCTTGCCCGCCACCAGCACGGTGTCTCCGGGCTGGGCCCGGGCGACGGCGGCGGCGATCGCGGCGGCCCGGTCCTCGAAGACCTGGACCTCGCCGCGCTCGTGCGCGGGCACGGACGCCGCGCCCTGCAGCATGGTGGCGAGGATGGCCAGGGGGTCTTCGGAACGGGGGTTGTCGGAGGTCAGTACGGCCGTGTCGGCGAACCGGGCCACGGCGGCGCCCATCGGCTCCCGCTTGGTGGTGTCCCGGTCGCCGCCGCAGCCGAGCACGGCGTGCAGCTTCCCCCCGGTCACCTTGCGCAGGGCCCGCAGCACGGACTCGACCGCGTCGGTCTTGTGGGCGTAGTCGACCACCGCGAGGTAGGGCTGGCCCTCGTCCACGCGCTCCAGCCGGCCCGGCACGCCCGGCACGGCGGCGATGCCGTCGGCCGCGGTCTGCGGGTCGAGGCCGGCGGCGGCCAGGGCGGCGATCGCGGCGAGGGTGTTGGCCACGTTGAAGGGACCGGCCAGGGGCGACCTGGCGGTGATCCGCTCGCCCTTGGGGCCTACCGCGGTGAACGTCGAGTCCATCGGTCCGACCGTGACGTCCTCGGCGCGCCAGTCGGCGTCGGGGTGGCCCTCGGCGGAGTAGGTGACGACGGGGACCGTGGCCTCGTTCACGAGCCGGCGGCCGTACTCGTCGTCGGTGTTGACGACCCCGAGCCTGCTGCGCTCCGGCGTGAACAGCTGCGCCTTGGCCTGGAAGTAGTCCTCCATGCCGGAGTGGAACTCCATGTGCTCCGGGCTGAGGTTGGTGAACACCGCCACGTCGAAGACGCAGGCGTCCACCCGGCCGAGCACCAGGGCGTGGCTGGAGACCTCCATGGCGACCGCCTCGGTGCCGCGTTCGCGCATGACCGCGAACAGGGCCTGGAGGTCGGTGGCCTCGGGCGTGGTGCGCTCGGACTTGATGCGTTCGTCGCCGATGCGCATCTCGACCGTGCCGATGAGGCCGGTGGTCCGCGCGGTGCGCAGGCCGCCCTCGACGAGGTAGGCGGTGGTGGTCTTGCCGGAGGTGCCGGTGATGCCGATCTGGAGGAGATCGCGGCCGGGGTGGCCGTAGATCGTGGCCGCCAGTTCGCCCATCCGCGCACGCGGGTCGTCGACGACGAGCGCCGGCAGCCCGGTGGCGGCGACGCGTTCCGCGCCGGCCGGGTCGGTCAGCACGGCGGCGGCGCCGAGTCCGGCGGCCTGGGTGACGAAGTCGGCGCCGTGGGCGCGGGCTCCGGGGAGGGCGGCGTACAGGTCACCGGGGCGGACGGCGCGGGAGTCATGGGTGATGCCCGTGACCCCCGCGGTGCTGTCCGGCGCGGTGACACCCAGCTGATCGGCGAGTTCCGCGAGGGGTGTGGCGGAGACCTGCACCGGCCGGGGCGGTCCCGGATATGTCACGGGGTGGCCCTTCTGGGTGGATTGGGACTGATCAGCGTGTGGCACGGCGGTGAGCGTACCGGGCCCACCCGCCTCCGGGCGAAGTGAGGGGCGGGGGCTGCTCTGGTTCCCGGGATCCGGGGTGATCGTTGTCACGGATGGTTCCTGGTGGCTCGGTGCTGGCTGAGTGCGGGGATCTCTCGGCCGGTCAGGGCTTGAAGTCGACCGGAAGCTTGGCGGGTGCGGCCCCGGTCGGCGGGACCTGAAGGGTCTTCAGCGCGAACTCCATGACCTGCTTGTAGATGGGGCCGCAGATCTGGCCGCCGAAGTAGTTGCCCGCGGTGGCGTTCTGGATGGCGCAGTAGACGGTGACGCGGGGCTTGTCGGCGGGGGCGAACCCGGCGAACGACGAGGTGTAGCCGTTGTACTTGCCGGTGGCCGGATCCACTCGGTTGGCCGTGCCCGTCTTGCCCGCCACGCGGTAGCCGGGGATGCGCGCCTTGGTGCCGGTGCCTTCCTCGTCGTCGACGACGGACTCCAGCATCTGCGCGAGGGTCTTGGCGGTCTTCTCGCTGACCACACGGGTCTTCTTGGGCTCGGGAGCCGGGGTGAAGTGTCCGTCGTCCCCCTTGGTGCCGCGCACGAGCGTGGGTTCGACGCGGACGCCGCCGTTGGCGATCGTCGAGTACACGGAGGCCGCCTGGAGCGCGGTCACGGAGACGCCCTGGCCGAAAGGAATCGTGTACTGCTGCGAGGTCGACCACTGGTCGGGCGGCGCGAGGATGCCCCTGGTCTCGCCGGGGAAGCCGAGCCCGCTGTAGTCGCCGAGGCCGAACTTGCGCAGGTAGGAGTAGAGCACCCTGTTGGCCTCCTGCTGGGTCTTGCCCAGCTCGCCGGTGGCCATGATCGTGCCGATGTTGCTGGACTTGGCGAGCACGCCGTTGAGCGTGAGGTACCAGGTGCGGTGGTCGATGTCGTCCTTGAAGAGCCGGTCGCCGCGCTTGAGCCGGTTGGGGACGGTGATGTGGGTCGCCGGCGTGGCGACGTTCTCCTCCAGCACGGCCGCCATCGACAGCACCTTGGCGGTGGAGCCGGGCTCGAAGGCGTCCTGGAGGGCACCGTTGCCGAGCGCCTCGGGGTTCGCGTGGGCCAGGTCGCCCGGGTCGAAGCCGGGTGAGTTGGCCATGGCCAGGATCTCGCCGGTGCGGGTGTCCTGGACGATGACGTAGCCGCCGTCCGCCTTGGACTCCTCCACCTGCCGGCTGATGGCGTCCTGCGCGGCCCACTGGATGTCGCGGTCGATGGTGAGCTCGACGTCGCTGCCGGGTACGGCGCGCGTCTCGGAGGCGCCGGCGGTGGGCACCTGGCGTCCGCCGGACTGCACGTAGCGGATCTCGCCGTCCTTGCCGGCCAGCGTCTCGTTGAGCTGCCGTTCGAGGCCGCCGCCGCCCTTGCCGTCGGCGCCGACCCAGCCCAGGACGCCGGCGGCGAGGTCGCCGGCCGGGTACACGCGCTTGCTGCTGGGGTCGGCGAGGACGCCCGCGAGGACGTTGACGGCGGACTTGTCCGTCTCGGCCTTCTTGCCGAGCGCGGCCTTCAGGTCCTTGATCTGGTTCCAGACCTGCGGGGTCTGCCGCTGGGCGAGCCGGACGTAGCGCAGCTTCTTGTTCGCCGGGCGGAGCCGGTCGACCAGTTCCTGCTGGTCCGTGCCGAGGATCGGCGCGAGGAGCGCCGCCGCCTGTTCGGGGCCGTCGCCGATCTTCAGTGCCTCGCGGGTGAACATCGTGGGGTCGGCCGTGATGTCGTAGGCGTCCACGGTGGTCGCGAGGGCCACGCCGTTGCGGTCGGTGATGCCGCCGCGGTCGGCGGTCAGGGTGTGCACGACGTAGCGGTTCTGCTCGGCCTTGGCGGCGTAGGTGCCGGCGTCGACGGCCTGCACCTGGAGCAGGCGTACGACGAAGGCGGCCAGGACGAGGGTCAGCGCGAGGCCGATCATGCGCAGCCGGGGCCGGGGGCTGCCCAGCCGGATGGTGCGGGGGGCGCGCGCCCGGGGCGGGCCGGGCCGGCGGGCCGGGCGGGCGCCGGGTCCAGGCTGCCGCCGGGCACCGGGACGGACGGGCCTCGCGGGTCCGGGCACACGGCGGCGCGGCGGTTCCCTGTCGGACACTTCCGTCACCTGCCGGGAGTCGGGGTCGGGGTGGCTGGGACCGCCGGGGCGGACCGCGCGATCAGCGCCTCCGGGGCGAGGACGAGCGGGACGGTGTTGACCGCCGCCGGGCTGGGCGAGCCCTTGACGGTGCCGTCGGGGGCGAGGAAGGCGGGATCTCCGCCGGGCACCATGCCGAGTTCGCGGGCGCGGTACTGCAGGGCCTGCGGAGCGGAGTAGGAGTCGATGTCCCGCTGCAGCGCCTGTTCCTCGTCGGTGAGACTCTTCGTCTCCCGTTCGAGGTCGTCCAGCTGGAACGAGCCCTCGCTCAGGGCGGAGTTCAGGACCAGGAGCCCGATGAGACCGCCGCCCAGCAGGAGCACGACGAGGAGGACGAAGGGTGCCCGGGCGGCCTGGCGTCCGCCGCCGGGCGGAAGCAGCCGGGCGAGCCGGGCGGCCCTCCCCTTCAGCTGAGGTTTCCCGCTCACTCGCCCTCCCCTCGGTCCGGGTGACACACCCGCACCCGCCTGGCCTGCCTCACTCGTTTCACCCGATGGACTCCCTGACCCGCTCGGCTCCGCGCAGCCGTGCCGGTGCCGCCCGCCGGTTCTCCGCGATCTCCTCCTCGGTGGGAAGTTCGGCACCGCGCGTGAGCAGCTTGAGCCGCGGCTGGTAGCGCTCGGGGACGACGGGCAGTCCGGGCGGCGCGGTGGTGGCGGCACCGGCCGCGAACACCTGCTTGACCAGCCGGTCCTCCAGGGAGTGGTACGACAGCACGGCGATCCGTCCGCCCACGGCGAGCGCCTCGACGGCGGCCGGGATCGCCCGTTCCAGGACGGACAGTTCGCCGTTGACCTCGATGCGCAGGGCCTGGAAGGTGCGCTTGGCCGGGTTGCCCCCGGTGCGCTTGGCGGCCTGCGGCAGTGCGGCGCGGATCAGCTCCACCAGCCGGGCGCTGTTGCTGAACGGCTCCTTCTCGCGCTCCCGCACGATCGCGGAGACGATCCGCTTGGCCTGCTTCTCCTCGCCGTAGGCCCGCAGGATGCGCACGAGCTCGCCCGGAGGGTAGGTGTTGAGGACCTCGGCGGCGCTCATGCCGGTCGTCTGGTCCATGCGCATGTCGAGCGGGGCGTCCTGGGCGTAGGCGAAGCCCCGGTCGGCCTCGTCGAGCTGCATGGAGGAGACGCCGAGGTCGAACAGCACGCCTTGGACGCGGGGGACGCCGAGCCGGTCGAGGACCTCGGGCAGCTCGTCGTAGACGGCGTGCACCAGGGTGGCGCGCTCCCCGTACGGGGCGAGCCGCTCGCCGGACAGGCGCAGGGCCTCCTTGTCCCGGTCGAGGGCGACGAGACGGGCCTCGGGGAAGCGGTCGAGCAGCGCCTGGCTGTGCCCGCCGAGCCCGAGCGTGCAGTCCACCACCACGGCTCCCGGCTCCTGGAGGGCGGGTGCCAGCAGGTCCAGGCACCGCTGGAGCATCACCGGGACGTGTCGACTCTGGCTCAAGTGGGGCGGCCTCTCGGGTCCGGCACGGCGTCACGCACCGCCGGGTCCCCTCCCGCTCGCTCGTGAAGGGGAGGCCTGCCGGCGCCGGAAGCGTCAGCCGGCCAGGAGCGGGAGGAGGCCGAGCCGTACGTACGCGCCGCGCACGTGGGGAGATCTGGTGGGACATCGCCCAGGTCTCCGGGGTGTTCAGTCCAGCAGGGAGAGCTTCGCCTCCCGCTTCGCGTCACTTTAGTCCACCCTGTCGCCCGGTCAATCAACCGGCCTGCGCGTCGCGGACGCCGGCGTCCGCAAACCGGTGCGACGGGGCTTTTCACCCGTACAGGCGCATTCTCACGCGCTGTGGATTGGCTCACAACAAGCCGTGATGGCGTTCTTTGTCCCTCTTCACAGCGGGCCCGGGGCAGGAGCGGCCAGTAACGTCATGGTTATGACGACTTCCGCATCGGTTCCCGCAGGCTCAGAATCCGCCATAGTCGGCGACAGCACCGTCACCGACCGGCTCGTCGAGGCGAACGAGCGCTATGCCGCCGCGTTCACCGACCCCGGGATGGACGCCCGCCCGGTCCAGCGCGTCGCGGTCGTGGCCTGCATGGACGCGCGGCTCGACCTGCACGCCGCGCTCGGCCTCCACCTCGGTGACTGCCACACCATCCGCAACGCGGGCGGTGTCGTCACCGACGACGTGATCCGCTCCCTCACCATCAGCCAGCGGGCGCTGGGCACCCGCAGTGTGGTCCTCATCCACCACACCGGCTGCGGCATGGAGACCATCACCGAGGAGTTCCGGCACGACCTGGAGCTGGAGGTCGGCCAGCGTCCCGTGTGGGCGGTGGAGTCCTTCCGGGACGTCGAGCAGGACGTCCGCCAGTCGATCGAGCGGGTGCGGACCTCACCGTTCCTGCTGCACACCGAGGACGTGCGCGGTTTCGTCTTCGACGTGAAGACGGGCCGGCTGAGCGAGGTCACGCCCGCCTGACCCTCGCCGCCTCGGCCGCTCCCGTGCCGGCCGTCCCCGCCGCGCAAGACCCGCAAAGGTCGTAAGACCCGACATATCGAGGTCAGTTGTCCACAGGCGAGTGACACGAATCGGTAACGGCGGCAAGAATGCGGGGAAGTGGTGTCGCGCGGAACTGTTTCCGCGCGGCGCCCGTGATTCGGGGTGGGCCGGCCGGCCGTACGGGGCCGGCCAGGAATGCTGGGGTACCCCTCGCTTCCCAGGGAGCGCGGGGCAAGGCCGAGGAGGGCCGGGTGACGACCTATGACGATCAGGCGAGCCATGGGGGCGCCCCCGCGCGAGCGTATTCGAGCGTGGGGGATGATCTGACCGCCGTGGTCGAGCGGGTGCGTGGTTCGGTGGAAGGCGTGATCGAGGGCAAGCCCGAGGTCGTACGGCTCTCGCTGACCGTGCTGCTCGCCGAGGGACATCTGCTGATCGAGGACGTCCCGGGAGTCGGCAAGACCATGCTGGCCAAGGCGCTGGCGCGGTCGATCGACTGTTCCGTGCGGCGGATCCAGTTCACGCCGGACCTGCTGCCCTCGGACATCACCGGGGTGTCCATCTGGGACCAGCAGCGCCGGGACTTCGAGTTCAAGCCGGGCGCGATCTTCGCCCAGGTGGTCATCGGCGACGAGATCAACCGCGCCTCGCCGAAGACGCAGTCCGCGCTGCTGGAGTCGATGGAGGAGCGCCAGGTCACCATCGACGGCCAGACCTACGAGCTGCCCGCCCCCTTCATGGTGGTGGCGACGCAGAACCCGGTCGAGATGGAGGGCACCTACCCGCTGCCGGAGGCCCAGCGCGACCGCTTCATGGCCCGTGTCTCCATCGGCTATCCCAGCCCGGACGCCGAGCTGCAGATGCTGGACGTGCACGGCGGGGTGAACCCGCTGGACGACCTTCAGCCGGTGGCGCACGCGCACGAGATCCTGAAGCTGATCGAGGCGGTCCGGGGCGTCCACGTCGCGGACCCGGTCCGGCGGTACGCGGTGGACCTGGTCGCCGCGACGCGGACCCACCCGGATCTCAGACTCGGCGCCTCACCGCGCGCCACGCTGCATCTGCTGCGCGCGGCGAAGGCGTCCGCCGCCCTGAGCGGCCGGGAGTACGCGCTGCCCGACGACGTGCAGGCGCTCGCCGTCGCCGTCCTGGCGCACCGCCTGCTGCCCACCGCCCAGGCCCAGCTCAACCGCCGTACGGCCGAGCAGGTCGTCCAGGAGATCCTGCAGCGCACCCCGGTGCCCGCGGCGCCCCAGCAGCAGACCGGCTACGGCATGGGCCGCGGTGAGCCGGCGTACGGCCAGCAGCCGCCGCGGAGGCTGTGATGGACGCCGGGGGGACGGGCCGGGCGGAGGGCGACCGCGGTGAGGCGGGCGGTGTCCGCACCGCCCTGGCGGGACTGACCACCCGCGGGCGTTCCTTCCTGGCCGCCGGCGTCGCCGCCGCGATCTGCGCGTTCGTGCTCGGGCAGGACGACCTGCTGCGGGTCGGGCTGCTGCTGGGCGTGCTGCCGCTGGTGTGCGCGACGGTGCTCTACCGCACCCGCTACCGGGTCGCGGGCAGCCGCCGCCTCTCCCCCGGGCGGGTGCCCGCGGGCAGCGAGGCGCGGGTCCATCTGCGCATCGACAACGTCTCGCGGCTGCCCACCGGTCTGCTGATGCTCCAGGACCGGGTGCCCTACGTGCTCGGGCCGCGCCCTCGTTTCGTGCTCGACCGGGTGGAGCCGGGCGGCCGCCGTGAGGTGTCCTACCGGGTCCGCTCCGACCTGCGGGGCCGCTATCCGCTGGGCCCGCTCCAGCTGCGCCTGACCGACCCGTTCGGCATGTGCGAGCTGACCCGGTCCTTCTCCACGTACGACGACCTGACCGTGATCCCGCGCGTGGAGCCGCTGCCGCCGGTGCGGCTGAGCGGCGAGGCGACGGGGTACGGCGACGGGCGGCAGCGTTCGCCGGCACTGGCGGGCGAGGACGACGTGATTCCGCGCGGGTACCGCTACGGCGACGACCTGCGCCGCGTGCACTGGCGTTCCACCGCGCGCTACGGGGAGCTGATGGTGCGCCGCGAGGAGCAGCCGCAGCGCGCCCGGTGCACGGTGTTCCTGGACACCCGGGCCGCGGCCTTCGAGGGCGCGGGCCCCGACTCGGCCTTCGAGTGGGCCGTGTCGGGCGCGGCATCGGTGCTGGTGCACATGCTGGAGCGCGGGTACTCCGTCCGGCTGCTCACCGACACCGGTGACTCGGTGCCCGGTGAGGGCGCCGACGGGTTCGCGGGCGTGAGCCAGGGGACGGCCGACGCGGCCGGGCTGATGATGGACACCCTCGCCGTGATCGACCACTCCGACGGCACGGGCCTGTCCCGGTCCTACGACGTGCTGCGCGGCGGGAACGAGGGGCTGCTGGTGGCGTTCTTCGGCGATCTGGACGAGGAGCAGGCCACCGTGGCCGCCAGGATGCGGCAGCGCAGCGGCGGCGCCGTCGCCTTCGTGCTGGACAGCGAGACGTGGCGGCGGGAACCCTCCGACGTGCCCGGCCCGTCGGACGGGAGCGGGGAGCGGCTGCGGATGCTGCGCGAGGCGGGCTGGAGCGCCGTGGGCGTGCCACGGGGCGCCGGCCTGGAGGAGCTGTGGCGGCTGGCGGACCGGGAGCGCACGGGCCTCGCGGCGGCGAGCGGCCGGGAGGGCACACGATGAGCGGACGGCCACGACCGGCACCGCGGGGTCGGGCGGCGACGCGTCGTGAAGAGGGGGCGTGGTGAGCGGGCGGGCACGGCTGGCGTTGTGGGCGTGGGGGGCCACGCTGATGGCGGCGTGCGCGCTGCTGCCCCTGGTCGACCCGGCCTTCTGGATCCTGGAGGCGGCGGTCCTGCTGGCGGTCCAGTCGGGGGTGGGTGCGGCGGCCCGCCGCGTGCCGCTGGCCCGGCCGCTGACCATCGCCGCGCAGGCCGTGGTCGGGCTGATGCTGCTCACCCTGGACTTCGCCCGTCAGCAGGCCCTCGCCGGGCTGATCCCCGGTCCGGAGGCCTTCCGGCACTTCGCCGAGCTGCTGCGGCAGGGCGGCGACGACATCGCGCGCTACGCGATCCCCGCGCCGCTCGGCTCCGACGGCATCCGTCTGATGCTGGTCGGCGGCGTGCTGGTGATCGGCCTGCTGGTGGACACCCTCGCGGTGACCTTCCGCAGCGCGGCCCCGGCGGGGCTGCCGCTGCTGGCGCTGTACTCCGTGGCCGCGGGGCTGTCCGACGGCTCCGCCGACTGGCTGTGGTTCCTGGTCGCGGCGGCCGGCTATCTGATGCTGCTGCTGGCCGAGGGCCGCGAGCGGCTCTCGCAGTGGGGCCGGGTCTTCGGCGGGGCACCGCGCCTGCCGGGCGGCGACCGCGGCGGCGCGGTGGCCCCGGTGCGCACCGGGCGCCGTATCGGCGCGCTGGCACTGGGCGTGGCCCTGGCGGTGCCGCTCGCGCTGCCCGCGATGGACGGCGGACTGCTGGACGGCGCCGGGACGGGCGTCGGCTCCGGCACCGGGGGCGGCGGCACGATCTCCGCGGTGAACCCGCTGGTCTCCCTGCGCGACAGTCTCAACGTCGACGAGGACCGCCAGGTCCTGTCCGTGAAGACCGACTCGAGCGACATCTCCGGCCTGTACCTGCGGATCGTGTCCCTGGACGACTTCGACGGCAGCACCTGGAAGCCGTCCAAGCGCACCATCACCGCCGTGCCGGGGGGCACCTTCCCCACGCCGGCCGGCCTCGGCCCCGACATCGAGCGGGTGGAGACCGAGACCACGATCTCGGCCGCGGACTGGTACGCCCAGGACTGGCTGCCGATGCCGTACCCGCCGAGCGGCGTCCGGATCGGCGGCAACTGGCGCTACGAGCCCGTCGGCATGACGCTGGTCGGCGACCACGGCCAGAACACACGCGGGCTGACGTACGAGGTGCGGAGCCTGGACGTGCGGCCGACGGCGGAGCAGCTGGCCGCGGCACCGCGGCCGCCGGCGGCCCTGCGGCGGGAGTACACCGAGCTGCCGGACTCGCTGCCGCCGGTGGTGGCGCAGACCGCCCGGGACGTGACCGAGGGGGCGTCGAACCCCTATGAGCAGGCGGTCGCGCTCCAGGAGTACTTCGCGATCACCGGTGGGTTCGAGTACGACACCCAGGTGCAGGTCGGCAGCGGTTCGCAGGCGATCGCCCGCTTCCTGAAGGACAAGCAGGGCTTCTGCGTCCACTTCTCGTTCGCCATGGCGGCGATGGCCCGTTCCCTGGACATTCCGGCGCGGGTCGCGGTCGGGTTCGCGCCGGGCTCCCCGCAGGCGGACGGTTCGGTGTCAGTGGGGCTGCGGGACGCGCACGCCTGGCCCGAGCTGTACTTCGAGGGGGTGGGCTGGACCCGGTTCGAGCCCACGCCGACGCGGGGTTCGGTGCCCTCCTACACGGTGGAGAACACGCCGGGCAACGCGGTCCCCGACCCCGCGCTGCCGTCCCGGGACGCGACGTCGGAGCCGTCGGCGGCGCCCTCGACGAGCGAGAGCTGCTCGGCCCAGCAGAGGAAGCTGGAGGCCTGCCCGGGTGAGTCGGCGGCGGCGGTGCCGGTCGCGGGCGGCGGCGGACCGAAGTGGTACGCGGTCCTGGCCTGGTCGCTGGGCGGGCTCGCGGTACTGGTGCTTCCGCTGGCACCGATGCTGTGGCGGATGCGGATCCGGTCGGTCCGGCTGGGGGCGCACGGGCGGAGCGAGGCGGACGCGGTGCCGCACGTCCTGGCGGTGTGGGAGGAGCTGACCGACACGGCCTGGGACTTCGGTATCCCGCCGGAGGAGTCGCAGACGCCGCGCAGGGCGGCGGCCCGGATCGTCCGGCTCGGGCAGCTCGACGCGGCCGCGGCGGCCGGGGTGCACCGGGTGGCGGACGCCGTGGAACAGGTTCTCTACGCGCCCCGGCCGCGTCCGGCCGCGGGGCTCACGGAGGACGTGCACCGCGTGAGCGCGGGCCTGCGGGCCACGGTCAGCCGCGGGACGGCCCTGCGCGCGCGGTTCGCCCCGCGTTCCACCGTCCGGGTGGTCTGGGCCGCGTCCGCCCGGTGGGCGGCCCTGAAGCGGCGGGTCTCGGCGGCCCGGCCGACGCTGCGGAAGGCGTCGGGGCAGCAGGGCTGAGTCTCCCGAGCGGAAGAGGCACCGGGTCCGGCCGTCACCCGACGGTCCGGGCCCGGTGCCGGTGCCGCGCCTTGAGAGAAGGGGCAGCCGCACGCGTGAGGGGACAGCGAAACGCGTGAGGGGGTGACCACCGATTCGGTGGTCACCCCCTCACGCGACTGTCGTGGTGGGCCAAGAGCCGGCTACTGACCGCCTTGCTGCTCGTCCCGGCGCCGCTGCCAGCGCTCCTCGATGCGGTCCATCATGGAGCGTCTTTGCCGCGCCTGGCGGCCTGCCTGTGGTCCGGCGCCCACGGCTCCCGCTGCGGGCTGCTCGCCCGGCTTGGGAGCCTTGCGCCAGCCGGTCACGGCGAGGACCGCACAGCCCAGCATGACGAGGAAACCCACCACGCTGAGCCAGACCTGCTTGGCGACCATACCGGCCATGAGGAGCGCAATTCCCACGAGGAAGCCCGCGACCGCCTGGTAGACCCGCCGCCGGGTGTACGTACGCAGCCCGCTTCCCTCGAGCGCCGACGCGAACTTGGGATCTTCGGCGTACAGCGCTCGCTCCATCTGCTCGAGCATGCGCTGCTCGTGCTCCGAGAGCGGCACGGAGTCCTCCTCATCGTGCAGTCGCCGGGGCGACCCGGGGGGTCCCTTCAGGATAGGCAGGGAATCGCCCCCGTGAAACCCGCCCCTCTACGCCAATTGGCCAACCGGACTCCGTCATGGCCGCGCCGGCTCGCTGACATTCCCATTCCCCAGCGGCCGACCCGTCATGCCGGGCGGTCTCCCTCGATCATACGGCGCCGGGCCCCCGTTCGGGGGGCCTGTGGCGTACTCCATCTGCAGCCGCGGCCCTGATCAGCGGCCTACCTCCCGAGTCGGCGCTCAGGCCTCCTCGGTCCCCCGCGTCTCACCGAGCACATGAAGTTGCGTGGCCACGGAGTGGAAGGCGGCGAGCTCGGCCGCCGCGGCCTCGAGCCCCAGCAGCGCGTCCAGGGCGCCGGGCTCGGTGTCCACCAGCACCCCGGGGACGAGATCGGCGAAGACCCGCACGCCGTGCACGCCGACGACCCGGAGCCCCGCGTCCTCGACCAGGCCGGTGAGCTGCTCCGCGGTGAACCGGCGGGGCATCGGATCGCCCGTGCCCCAGCGGCCGTCCGGGTCGTCGAGTGCCTGCCGGGCCTCCGTGAAGTGGCCGGCGAGGGCCCGCGCCAGCACGGCGCCGCCCAGACCGGCGGCGAGCAGGCTGAGGACGCCCTCGGCGCGCAGGGCGGCCACCGCGTTGCGGACGCCCTCCGCGGGGTCGTCGACGTACTCCAGGACGCCGTGGCACAGCACCACGTCGTGACCGCCGCGCTCGACGACGTCGAAGAGGCCGTGGACGTCGCCCTGGACGCCCCGTACCCGGTCGGCGACGTCGGCCTCGGCGGCCCGGCGCTCCAGGGCGAAGAGCGCGTTGGGGCTGGGGTCGACGACGGTGACGCGGTGACCGAGGCGGGCCAGGGGCACCGCGAAGTTGCCGCTGCCGCCGCCGGTGTCCAGGACGTCCAGCGCCTGGCGGCCCGTGGCCTTGACCCGGCGGTCGAGGGCGTCCTGGAGGACCTCCCAGACCACGGCGGTGCGCAGGGCGGCGCGGGACCGGGAGGGGTCGGAGCGCAGCGACGCCGCTTGGGCGCGGTGGGGGGAGGCGGGCGGGCGCATCGGGTCCGACACGGCAGTTGACTCCTCGGCGCGGCACCGCCTCTGGCAGGGGCGGAGCGAACGGGCTGCCTCCCCCGGCCCGGGTGCGGGAAGGGGCAGGCTTCAGGCGTCTCCCACCCTATTGCCTCCGGTGCGCCGGCCGGTCACTCCGGGTACCCGCCGCCCGCCGCCGGCGCACGGCCCGGGTGCTGCGTCTCCGTGTCGGGGCGGGGCTGGGGCAGGACCGGCTGGAGGACGAGCATCCGCTCCACGATGCGCAGGAACATCGACACGTCGCGTATCAGGTCGTCGGCGTCCCGGCTGCCCGCCGCTCCCTGGATGCCCGCCTCGGCCCGGGCCCTGCGCCCGGCGCCCGAGGCGAACAGCGCGCTCCAGTCGGCGAGCTCGGGCGCGATCTCGGGGAGCACCTCCCAGGCGCTCCGGATGCGGGCCCGGGCCCGCGGGGTGGTCTCGGGCCGGCCGCGCGCCGCGAGCACGGCGGCGGCGGTGCGCAGGGCGGCGAGGTGGGCCGTCGCGTACCGCTCGTTCGGTGTTTCGAGGACGCCGGCCTCCTCCAGCCCGGCGCGGGCCTGGGCGAGCAGGTCGAGGGCGGCGGGCGGGGCGGATGACCGGCGGAGCACGGGGTGCACGTCGCTCGCCGGGCCGTTCAGTGAGGGGGCAGGGCCGGCTGCGCGGGGCCGCCGGGCGGCGGCTGCGGACGAGTGGGCCATGACGATCCTCCTGTCGTCTCCGTGACGGCACGCCCTGGCAGGAGGTGCCGTATGTGCCCATCGTGCGGTATGCCACTGACAATCCGTTCCGACCTGGACTTTTGTTGCGATCGTGTGTTCGGGGCCCGCTGAGCCGCCGGGCCCTGCGGTCACCGTGCCGGGCAGGGGGCTGTGAGAATCGGGTCATGGAAAGCAGCAGCACCGCCTCGCCGGGCAGCAGCCGGCGCGAGGCCACCCGGCAGAAGCTCTACGAGGCGGCCGTGACCCTCATCGCCGAGCAGGGCTTCTCCGCCACCACCGTGGACGAGATCGCCGAGCGCGCCGGCGTCGCGAAGGGCACGGTCTACTACAACTTCGCCAGCAAGTCCGTCCTCTTCGAGGAGCTGCTGCGGCACGGTGTCGGGCTCCTGACGGCCTCGCTGCGGGAGGCGGCGGAGCGCACGGCCCGGGAGGGCCGGGGCCGGGTCGACGCCTTGGACGCGATGATCCGCGCCGGGCTGGTCTTCATCGACCGCTACCCCGCCTTCACCCAGCTGTACGTGGCCGAGCTGTGGCGGACCAACCGGGCCTGGCAGTCGACGCTGCTGGTGGTCCGGCAGCAGGCCGTCGCGGTGGTGGAGGACGTGCTGCGCGACGGGGTGGCCGGTGGTGAGTTCAGCGAGGAGATCGACGTGCCGCTGACCGCCGCCGCGCTGGTCGGCATGGTCCTGGTGGCGGCGCTGGACTGGAAGTCGTTCCAGCCGGAGCGCTCCCTCGACGACGTGCACGCGGCCCTGTCCCGGCTGCTCCAGGGGCGGGTGACCGGCTGCGGCTGACACGCGGGCCGGCCACGAAGAACGCCGGTCCGTGGTGGCCGCGTCCCCCGCGGGCCACCGTCGGACCGGCGCCTTCTCCCCCGTACGTCCCCCCGTGGGCCCCCGTTCTCGGTCGTCCCCCGGGATCCCCCGTGCCTCGCTTCCGCCGGCCGCGGCCGGCGGAAGGAGCGGATCGCGGGCCCGGCTCCGTTCCGGCGCCCCGTGTCGCCGGTGCCGGAGCCGTGCCCCTCTCCGTGCCCCAACTCTCTCGTCATCGCAGGTCGGGGCCCATCCGCGCGCGTACTCATCTCCTCGGCTAGGTACGGGTACTCAGTCCTGCGCGGCCGTGCCCACCGGGGCGGCGCACCGACCGGTCACCCGCACGCCCGTCGGGGTACTCAGCGAGGCCCGCGGTACGGCAGCAGCCGTGCGGGCCGGGGGCCGCCCGGGACCCTCACGGCCCCTCGGACCGGGCTGTCGGTGGCGGCGGATAAAGTCCCTGGCATGGCACGGATTGCGGTGATCGGCGCCGGGATGGGCGCGATGGCGGCCGCCGCCCGGCTGGCCGTCGCGGGCCACCGGGTGGCGGTGTACGAGCGGACCGGGACGTACGGCGGGGCGGTGCGCCGCTTCGAGCGGGACGGCTTCTCCTTCGACACCGGCCCCGGCCTGCTGCCCCTGCCCGCGGTCTGGCGCGACCTGTTCGTCAAGACCGGCAAGGAGCCGCTGGAGTCCCGCGTCGAGCTGGTCCAGGTCGACCCGTCGTCACGGCACGTGTTCGCGGACGGCACGGAGGTCTCGCTGCCGAACGCCTCGCGGGCGGGTGTGGTCGCCGCCCTGGACGAGGCGCTCGGCGCACCGGCCGGGCAGCGCTGGGGCGACCTGCTGGTGCGGGCCCGGGAGGCCTGGGACCGCACGCGCCGGCCGCTCCTCGAGGAGCCCCTGTGGCCCGACTGGCAGGTGCTGGCCGAACGCGAGCCCTACCCGGCGGTCCCCCACAAGCGGCTGCTGCGCACCCGTCGGGCCGGCACGCTCGCCGAGGTCGCCGCGTGGGAGCTGCGGGACCCCCGGCTCACCGCCCTGCTGGAGAGCCACGCGCTCGCGTACGGCCTCGATCCGCGGACCGTCCCGGCGAACGCGGCCGTGCTGCCGTACATGGAGCACGCCTTCGGCATGTGGTACGTGCGCGGCGGTCTGCGGGAGCTGGCGCGGGCGGTGTACGAGCGGTGCCAGGAGCGCCGGGTCGAGTTCCGCTTCGACACCGAGGTCACGGGGATCGTCGAGAAGGACGGCCGGGTGGCGGGCGTGGAGCTGGCCGGCGGTGAGGTGGCCGAGGCGGAGTTCGTGGTCGCCGGTGTGGCGCCCGGCGTGCTGGACCGCCTCGCCGGGGACACGGTGGTGCGCGGTGCGGGCGGGGTTCCGCCGCAGCGCGGGGCGGCGAGCCGGGTCACGGTGCTGCTGGCGCTGCGGGGCGGCCGTCCCGAGGGCACGGCGCACCGGACGGTGGTGCACGCCCGGGACCGCGCGGGCGAGCTGGACTCCCTGTTCGGTGCCGCGCCCGGTGCGCCCGCGGGTCCGACCGTCACCATCCTGCGGCCCGACGACCCGGGGCTGGTCCCCGGCCCGGACCACGAGGCGGTCACGCTCAGCTCGGTGGTGCCCTCCGGCGCCGACGCCGAGGGCGGTGCCGAGCGCCTCGTCGCTGTCGCCGAGCGGGCCGTGCCGGGGCTGCGCGACCGTCTCCTGTGGCAGGAGGTGCGCACCCCTGCCGACATCGCGGCGGAGACCGGAGCGGCGGGCGGCGCGGTTCCGGCCCCGGCGCTGGCGGCGGCGGGCGGCCGGCTGCTGCACGCGGGCAACAGCACGGCTCTCGCGGGGCTGTTCACGGCGGGCGGCTGGTCGCATCCCGGCGGCGGGCTGCCGCACGCGGGCATGTCGGGCGCGCTGGTCGCCGGACTCGTCGTGGAAGGACCGGACTTCCGGGGCTCTCAGTGACCGGCGGGACGGCCGGGCCCGTCACCGGGCCCGGGTGCCGTCAGAAGCGGTACTGCTCGTCGTATCCCTGACCCGGGCCCTGCGGCTGGCCGTTGCCCTGGTACGGGTACGCCTGCTCCGGCGGGAGTTCGCCGCCGTACGGGTCGTCGCCGGTGCGCTGCTGCGGGACCCAGACCCCGCCGGGCGGGGTCTCGCCGCCGTAGCCGCCGGGGGTACCGGCGGGGTACTGGCCCTGCCCGTAGCCCTGCTGGTCGTACTGCGCCGTACCGGTGGTGTCGTAGCCGCCGGTGTCGTACGACCCGCCGCCGTAGGTGTGGGTGCCGATGTACGGGTCGGAGTAGGCGGCGTACTGCTGCTGGCCGGTGTCGTAGCCGTAGCCCTGCTGGCCGTAGCCGGAGTAGTCGTAGGCGTAGGACTGGTCGGGGCTCTGCGCGGCCGGTGTCTGCTGGTCCTGGCCGTAGCCGTCGCCGTACACCCCGTACGAACCGGTGTCGTCCGGCATGGGCTGCGGCGCGTAGACGGCGGTGGTCTCGGCGGGGCGGACCGGGGTGAAGACGTCGTCGCTGTCGTGGTCGTCGTGGCCGTAGGAGAGACCGTCCTGGCCCGGCGCGCGGTCCTCGTGGGTGCCGGGGGCGGCGTCGTCCGCCTCCAGGCCGGAGACCTCCAACGTCGGTTCCTGGCGGGCCCGTTCGGGACGGCGGCGCTTGCTGCCCACCAGGCCCGCCGGGGCGTTGACCGCCCATCCGGCCTCGAAGCCGCGGCGGAACGACAGGGTGACGTAGGTCTGGCCGACCGCGAAGGCGGCGGCACCCAGCCCGATGACCAGCACGTTCGACATCAGCACACCGGCCACGACGCCGGCGAACCCGCCGAAGGCGAGCAGCCGCCAGCGCAGCCGCGCCTTGTACTGCAGCAGCACCTCACCGAGCAGCCACAGCGCGACGATGCCGAACGCGATGTAGAGGACCGTCCAGCCCATGTACGCCCCTCTCCCAGTGGCCGTTACGCAGTGTGTCGCAAATACGTGCGGCCGGTCTAGGCCCGCGGGGGGTGGTGCAGGCCCAGGTTCTCGTAGATTTCCAGCGTCGCCGTGGAGTTGTTGAGCGTGATGAAGTGCAGCCCGGGCACACCCTCGGCCAGCAGCCGCGCGCAGAACTCCGTGGCGAACTCGATTCCAATGGAGCGTACAGCCGCCGGATCGTCCTGTGCCGCGAGGATGCGCTCTTTCAGTCCGGCCGGGAACGAGGCGTTGCTGAGTTTGGGCAATCTCTCCAGCATCTTCACACTGGTCACGGGCATGACCTCGGGGATGACCGGGGTCTCGCAGCCGGCCGCGGCGACCCGGTCGCGCAGGCGCAGGTACGACTCGGGCTGGAAGAACATCTGCGTGATCGCGTAGTCGGCGCCGGCCCGGCACTTGTCGACGAAGTGCGTCACGTCGGTGTCCCAGTCCGCGGAGCGCGGATGCATCTCCGGGAAGGCCGCCACGCCGACGCAGAAGTCGCCCGACTCCTTGATCAGCCTGACCAGCTCGGCCGCGTAGGTGAGGCCCTCGGGGTGCGGGATCCAGTCGGCCGTCGGGTCACCGGGCGGGTCGCCGCGCACGGCCAGCATGTTCCGGATCCCCGCGTCGGCGTACTGGCCGATGATGTTGCGCAGCTCCGCGACGGAGTGGTCGACCGCGGTCAGGTGGGCGACCGGGGTCAGGGTCGTGTCGGCGACGATCTGCTCGGTCTCCTTGACCGTGCCCGCGCGGGTGGAGCCGCCCGCGCCGTAGGTCACGGAGACGAAGTCGGGGGCGACCGCCTCCACCCTCCTGAGCGCACTCCACAGGTTCCTCTCGCCCTTGGGCGTCTTCGGCGCGGAGAACTCGAACGAGTACGTCGTCTTGCCGGCGGCGAGGATGTCCCGCACGGTGCGTGCGCGATCAGTCCTGGTGGATGCGGTTCCGAGGGCCATACGGGCAGGTTAGCCAGGGAGTGGCGGCCCCCCAACCGGATGCGGGACATTTGTCCGTATTGTCGGCTTGTTGTCCATCCCTTGGACACATGCCTGCGGCAACCGCGCCGGACGTCCTCCCGGCCTACGCCTGCCGCAGGCGCTTCGCGAACTCGGCCGCCGCCGCACCGGGGTCGTCCGCCGCGGTGATGGCGCGGACGACGACGACCCGGCGGGCGCCCGCGTCCAGCACCTCGTCGAGGTTGCCGAGGTCGATGCCGCCGATGGCGAACCAGGGGCGGTCGGTGCCCAGGGACGCGGTGTACCGGACCAGGTCGAGGCCGGGCGCGTGGCGGCCGGGCTTGGTGGGGGTCGGCCAGCAGGGGCCGGTGCAGAAGTAGTCCACGCCCTCCTGGGCGGCGGCCGCGGCGGCCTCGGACTCGGCGTGCGTGGAGCGGCCGACGAGGACGTCGTCGCCGAGGATCGCCCGGGCGGCGGGCACCGGCAGGTCGCCCTGGCCGAGGTGCAGCACGTCGGCGCCGGCGGCGTGGGCGACGTCCGCCCGGTCGTTGACCGCGAGGAGCCTGCCGTGGCGGGCGCAGGCGTCGGCGAAGACCTTCAAGTGTTCCAGTTCCTCCGCGGCCTCCATGCCCTTGTCGCGCAGCTGCACGATGTCGACGCCGCCGGCCAGCACCGCGTCCAGGAATTCGGGCAGGTCGCCCTGGCTCCTGCGGGCGTCCGTGCACAGGTAGAGCCGGGCGTCGGCGAGCCGGGCGCGTGCGGTGGCGGCGGTCTCGGACATACGTGTGTCCCCCCAGATCGGTGACGTACGGCGGCGGGCGGCGGCGTGGCGTACGGCCGCCGCCGGTGGCGGCCGTGGCGTACGGACCGCGGGCGTCGCGGCCCGTACGCCGGGCGGTGTGTCAGGTCAGACGGCGAGCGCCTGGGCGCGGCGCTTCACCTCCGTGCCGCGATTCTCGCTCAGCGCCTGCGCGGGGGTGCCGGGCAGGGTCGGGTCGGGCGTGAAGAGCCACTCGAGCATCTCCTCGACCGTGAAGCCGTCGTCCCGCAGCAGGGTCAGGGTCCCGACCAGGCCCTTGACGACCTTGTCCTCGTCGATGAAGGCCGCCGGGACGTGCAGCGCGCGGTTCTCACCACGGCGTACGGCGATGAGCTGGCCTTCCTTGATCAGCTGCCGCACGCGGGTCACCTCGACGCCGAGCATTTCGGCGATGTCGGGGACGGTGAGCCAGGCGGGTACGAGAGCATCGATCTTTGCGTCAATCTCGGTCACGTCTCAAGCCTGCCATCTGGCACCGACAGTCGGAAGCCGGACCCGTCCCAACCCGCCGACGGGGGACTACGCCGTCGCCGCCTTCAGCGGCCGCGCGGGGTCGACGAGCAGCCGCGGGTTCATCCTGGCGCCCGCCTCGATCAGGCGCCTGCCCTGGGCCAGGTCCCGGGGGCGGCCCACCGCCAGCAGGGCGATCAGCCGCTCGTCGCGCAGCCAGCAGACCGTCCAGGCGGGACCGGAGGGGTCGCCGCGCCACAGGGTGCTGTCGGCGGACGTGTGATGCCCCGCGTACTGGACGAACCGGCCGAACTGCTCGGACCAGAAGTACGGCACCGGGTCGTAGACCGGCGGGGCCTCGCCGGTGGCGGCGCCGACGATGTCGGCGGCGACCGTGCGCGGGCCCTGGAGGGCGTTGTCCCAGTGGTGGACGAGCAGGCGCTCCCCGTAGCGGCCGGAGGGGAAGGAGGCGCAGTCGCCGACCGCGTGGACGTCGGGCACGGAGGTGCGCAGGCGGTCGTCGGCCAGGACCTCGCCGTGCGGGCCGAGCTCGATGCCGGAGCCGGCGAGCCAGGCGGTGGCGGGCCGGGCGCCGATGCCGACGACGACGGCGCCGGCGGGCAGCCGCGAGCCGTCGTCGAGGACGACGTGACCGGGCTCGACGCGCTCCACGCGCGCGTGGGTGCGCAGGACGGCGCCCGCGTCGGCGTACCAGGCGGTCATGGGGGCGGCGACCTCGGCGGGCAGCGCACCGGCGAGCGGCCGGTCGGCGGCCTCCACGACGGTCACCGCGCAGCCCGCCTCGCGCGCGGCGGTGGCGAACTCGGCGCCGATCCAGCCCGCGCCGACGACCACGATGTCGTGCTGCCGGGCGAGCACCGGGCGCAGCCGCTCGGCGTCGTCCAGGGTGCGCAGCAGGTGCACGCCGGGAACGCCCTCGGCACCGGGCAGCCGGACCGGTTCGGCGCCGGTCGCGACGACGAGGACGTCGTACGGCACGGGCCCGGCGGAGGTGTCCAGGACGTGCGCGCCGGGGCGCAGGCCCAGCGCCTCGCAGCCGAGCCGCAGCTCGATGCCGAGCGCCTCGAAGTCGACGTCGAAGGCGGAGCCCTCGGCCGTGCCGAGCAGGACGGCCTTGGACAGCGGGGGGCGGTCGTACGGCTGGTGGGGTTCGGCGCCGATCAGCGTCACGGTGCCGGCGAAGCCCAGTTCGCGCAGGGCGACCGCCGTCTGCACGCCCGCCATGCCCGCACCGACGACGACCACGCGACGCTCCGCGTCCGCTCCCCGCTCCTGCGTCTGCTCGTTCACCTGATCACCTTAGACACCCGGCAAATCGCCGGTCAGTCCTCGTGCGCGGTGATCTCCTCCACAACGCTCGTCCCGCTGCCCTGCCGCGATTCCCACTCCCAGGTCTCCTCCAGCCGCACCCGCCCGTCGGGCAGGTCGACGACCGTCGACACGCAGTGCCCCGACGAGGTGCTGCCGTCGGTCCTGAGCTGCACGTACCGGAAGTCGAGCCGGTCGCCCGCGCGGGTGCCCACCAGCCGGCCGCGGACGACGTCGCCGCCCGCGTACTCGGCCCAGACCTCGCCGTCCTCCTCGTGGTAGGTGAACCGGGTGCGGGTCCCCACCTGGCCCGGGGCCTGGTCGGCGACCGGGGCGAGGACGAGACCGTCGAGCGAACGGGCCACGGTGGAGGCTCCCTTACGAGTTCGGCGCGCTGCGGGCTAGGGTGGCCACCGTAAAGCACTCGCGGGAGCCCGGACGCACCGGGCTGAGAGGGAGGCTGGCGGCCTCCGACCGTACGAACCTGATCCGGGTCATGCCGGCGAAGGGAGGGGCTGGACGCCCATGTCGTCCCCATCGATCGCACCGTCCGTACCACCCCGCACGCAGGACGTCCTCGTCGTGGGCGGCGGGATCATCGGCCTGGTCACGGCCTGGCGGTCCGCGCAGCGCGGGCTCGCCACGGCCCTGGTGGACCCCGAACCGGGCGGCGGCGCCGCCCAGGTGGCGGCCGGGATGCTGGCCGCCGTCACGGAACTGCACTACGGCGAGCAGACGCTGCTCGCGCTGAACCTCGCCTCGGCCCGCCGCTATCCGGAGTTCGCCGCCGAGCTGGCCGACCTCACGGGCCACGACCTCGGTTACCGCCGCTGCGGCACGCTGGCCGTGGCGCTGGACGCCGACGACCGCGCCCATCTGCGGGAACTGCACGCGCTGCAGGAACGCTCGGGCCTGGAGTCCGAGTGGCTGTCGGGGCGCGAGTGCCGGCGCCTGGAGCCCATGCTCGCGCCGGGCGTGCGCGGAGGGCTGCGGGTGGACGGCGACCACCAGATCGACCCCCGGCGCCTGGCCGGCGCGCTGGTGGCCGCCTGCGAGCGTGCGGGCGTGGTCTTCCACCGGGTGTGGGCCGACCGGCTCACCGTCGCAGGGGACCGGGCGACCGGCGTCGTCACGGCCGACGGCACGGTGCTGGAGGCCGGGCAGGTGGTGCTGGCCGGGGGCAGCCTGAGCGGGCGCCTCGCGGGCGTGCCGGACGCCGTGCTGCCGCCGGTGCGGCCGGTGAAGGGGCAGGTGCTGCGCCTGACCATGCCCCGGGCGCACGGACCGCTGCTGAGCCGGACGGTGCGTGCCGTGGTGCGCGGCAACCCCCTCTACCTGGTGCCCCGGGAGAGCGGCGAGCTGGTCGTCGGCGCCACCAGCGAGGAGCTGGGCTGGGACACGACGGTGACCGCGGGCGGCGTCTACGAGCTGCTGCGCGACGCCCACGAGCTGGTCCCCGGCATCACCGAGCTGCCCCTCACGGAGACCCGCTCGGGCCTGCGCCCCGGCTCCCCGGACAACGCCCCGCTGCTCGGCCCGACCGGGCTCGAGGGGCTGCTGCTGGCCACCGGGCACTACCGCAACGGCGTGCTGCTGACCCCGGTCACCGGCGACGTCATGGCGCACGTCCTGACCACCGGGGAGCTCCCGGAGGAGGGCCGCCCCTTCACTCCCCGGCGCTTCGGCGCCGCCGCCCTCACGCAGCACACCGTCCTCACGGAGCAGACCGTATGAACATCTCCGTCAACGGGGAGCCGCGCGAGGTGGCTCCCGGCACGGCCCTGGACGCCCTGGTGGGCACGCTCACCGCGGCGCCGTCCGGAGTGGCCGCCGCCCTGAACGAGACCGTCGTCCCGCGCACGCAGTGGTCCGCCACCGCCCTGTCCGACGGCGACCGCGTCGAAGTCCTCACCGCCGTCCAAGGAGGCTGACCCATGGCCGACGATCCCTTCGTCCTCGGCGGTACGGCCTACACGTCCCGCCTGATCATGGGCACCGGCGGCGCGCCCAGCCTGGACGTGCTCGAGCACGCGCTGGTGGCGTCCGGCACGGAGCTGACGACCGTCGCGATGCGCCGGGTGAACCCGTCCGTGCACGGGTCCGTGCTGTCGGTCCTGGAGAAGCTCGGCATCCGGGTGCTGCCGAACACGGCCGGCTGCTTCACCGCCGGGGAGGCCGTCCTCACCGCCCGCCTGGCCCGCGAGGCCCTCGGCACGGACCTGGTCAAGCTGGAGGTCATCGCCGACGAGCGCACCCTGCTGCCGGACCCGATCGAGCTGCTGGACGCGGCGGAGACGCTGGTGGACGACGGCTTCACGGTGCTGCCGTACACCAACGACGACCCGGTCCTCGCCCGGAAGCTGGAGGACGTCGGGTGCGCGGCGATCATGCCGCTCGGGTCGCCGATCGGGTCCGGGCTCGGCATCCGCAACCCGCACAACTTCGCGCTGATCGTGGAGCACGCGCGCGTGCCGGTGATCCTGGACGCGGGGGCCGGTACGGCGTCGGACGTGGCGCTGGCGATGGAGCTGGGGTGTGCGGGGGTGATGCTCGCCTCGGCGGTGACGCGGGCGCAGGAGCCGGTGCTGATGGCGGCCGCCATGCGCTCCGCGGTGGAGGCGGGGCGGTTGGCCCGCCGGGCCGGGCGGATTCCGCGGCGGCACTTCGCGGAGGCGTCGTCTCCTGCGGAGGGCTTGGCGGTACTGGATCCGGAGCGGCCCGCTTTCCAGTGAGCGTGCACTGTCCTGACCTCGTGTTCTCCCACCCGCGCACCACTCGTTTCCGGCCGGCCGAGCGGTGGGCCTCGCCGGCGGGGGCCGGGCGCCGTCGGCGGCGTGCGGCGGGTGGGAAGCGTCACAGGTGCGCTTCAGTACCGCGGTGACGGGGCTGGACGCCCGCGGGGTGTCCGTGCCTGCTCGTACACTCGCCTGCGTGGACACGACCCTTCAGGACCCTCTGGTCGGGCAGGTGCTCGACGGCCGGTACCGCGTCGAGGCGCGGATCGCGGTCGGCGGGATGGCCACGGTCTACCGGGCCGTGGACACCCGCCTGGACCGTGTGCTCGCGCTGAAGGTGATGCACCCGACGCTCGCCACCGACGCCACCTTCGTCGAGCGGTTCATCCGCGAGGCCAAGTCGGTGGCCCGGCTCGACCACCCCAACGTCGTCCAGGTCTTCGACCAGGGCGCCGAGGGGGCGTACGTCTATCTGGCGATGGAGTACATCGCCGGCTGCACCCTGCGCGACGTGCTGCGCGAGCGCGGGGCGCTGCAGCCGCGGGCCGCGCTGGACATCCTGGAGCCGGTGCTGGCCGCGCTGGGCGCCGCCCACCGGGCCGGGTTCGTGCACCGGGACATGAAGCCGGAGAACGTGCTGATAGGGGATGACGGCCGGGTCAAGGTCGCCGACTTCGGGCTGGTGCGGGCCGTGGACACGGTCACCAGCACCACCGGGTCGGTCCTGGGCACGGTCTCCTACCTGGCGCCCGAGCAGATCGAGCACGGCACCGCCGATCCGCGGGTCGACGTGTACGCGTGCGGTGTCCTCCTCTACGAGATGCTGACCGGCGGCAAGCCGCACGACGGGGACTCCCCCGCCCAGATCCTCTACAAGCACCTCCACGAGGACGTCCCGCCGCCGTCGGCCGCCGTCCCGGGGACGGCGTACGCGCTGGACGAGCTGGTCGCGTCGGCGACCGCGCGCACCCCGGAGGTCCGTCCGCACGACGCCGTGGCGCTGCTGGCGCAGGCCCGTGAGGCACGTGCGGCACTGACCGCCGAGCAGCTGGACGCCGTGCCGCCGCAGGCCCTCGCCGCGGAGCACGACAGCGCCGAGGACCGCACGAGCGTGATCCCGCGCGCGCTGACGTCCCCCACGCTCGGCTTCGCTCGCGCGGGGGGACCCCCATCGCGGCCGCTGCCCGTGAACGAGGACGAGGACGTCCTCCCGGGCGGCGAGGCCCCCGCGGACGGGGTCCACCGCACCAGCCGGTTCACGGCTCCCCCGCCGCTGCCGCCGCGGCGCCGCCGCCCGCAGGTGAGACGGGGCCCGCTGGCGATCGTCGTCGCCGTGCTGCTGGTCCTCGGCGTCGGCACGGGTGTCTGGTACATCAACTCCGGCCAGTTCACCAAGGTGCCGCCGCTGCTGTCGAAGACCGAGGCGCAGGCCGAGGACCGGCTGGAGGAGGCCGGTCTGGACGTCGGCACGGTCCGGCACGCCTACAGCGACACGGTCGAGCGGGGCACCGTCATCAGCACCGACCCCGGAGTCGGCACCCGGATCCGCAAGAACGACTCGGTGTCGTTCACCATCTCCGACGGCCCCGACACCGTGAAGCTGCCGGACGTGCAGGGCTACAAGCTGGACCGGGCGCGGAGCGTGCTCAAGGACGAGGGGCTGGAGCCGGGCATGGTGACCCGGGCGTTCAGCCAGGACGTCCCCAAGGGCTTCGTGATCTCCACGGACCCGAAGACGGGCACCGAGGTGCGCGCGGGCTCCGCCGTCGCACTCGTCGTCAGCAAGGGCCGCCCGATCGACGTGCCCGACGTCACCGGCGACGACCTGGCGGACGCGAGGACGGAGCTGACGGACGCCGGTCTGAAGGTGAAGGTCGCCACCGAGCAGGTCACCTCCGAGTACGACAAGGGCCAGGTCGCCCGTCAGACGCCGGACGCCGGCAGCCGCGCCGCCGAGGACGACACGGTGACGCTGACGGTGTCCAAGGGCCCCGAGATGATCGGGGTCCCGGACGTGACCGGCGACAGCGTGGACGACGCGAAGCGGAAGCTGGAGGACGCCGGGTTCGGGGTGAAGGAGGACCGCGGGCTGCTCGGGCTGTTCGGCGACACCGTGAAGGAGCAGTCCGTCGAGGGCGGGGAGACGGCGCCCAAGGGGTCGACCATCACGATCACCATCAGGTGACGGCTCTCACGGTCCGGTCGCACGACCGGGCATGACACCCTGAATGGGTGAACAGTCAACAGTCCGCCCTCCCGCGCAACCCCGTCGGCGGTCACGTGCCCGTGGCCGGCGGCCTGCACTCCGTGGGCCTGTCCTACGCCCGCGACCTGCGGGCGGAGGCCGTACAGGTCTTCGTCGCCAACCCGCGCGGCTGGGCCACCCCGGCCGGCAACCCGCGGCAGGACGAGGCGTTCCGGGAAGCCTGCGCCACCGAGTCGATCCCGGCGTACGTGCACGCGCCGTACCTGATCAACTTCGGTTCGCACACCGAGGCGACGGTGGAGCGGTCGGTCGAGTCGCTGCGGCACTCGCTGCGGCGCGGGCGCGAGATCGGGGCGCTCGGGGTGGTCGTGCACACCGGCAGCGCGACGGGCGGCCGGGACCGTTCGGTGGCGCTGAAGCAGGTGCGGGAGTTCATGCTGCCGCTGCTGGACGAGCTGACCCACGACGACGACCCGTACCTGCTGCTGGAGTCGACCGCCGGCCAGGGCGCGTCCCTGTGCTCGCGGACCTGGGACTTCGGGCCGTACTTCGAGGCGCTGGACGCCCACCCGAAGCTGGGCGTGTGCCTGGACACCTGCCACATCTTCGCGGCCGGGCACGACCTGACCGGCCCGGCGGGCATGCACCAGACCCTGGACCTGCTGGTGGACACGGTCGGCGAGGGCCGGCTGAAGCTGATCCACGCCAACGACTCCAAGGACGTGACGGGCGCGCACAAGGACCGGCACGAGAACATCGGCGCCGGTCACATCGGCGAGGACCCGTTCCGGGCGCTGATGACGCACCCCGCCACCGAGGGTGTGCCGCTGGTGATCGAGACGCCGGGGGGCAAGGAGGGGCACGCCGCGGACGTGGAACGGCTGAAGAAGCTGCGCGACGGCTGACGCCCGCGCCGGCCGCGGGTCAGAGCTCGGGGCCGTCCCCGGGCTCCTCCTGGTAGGAGTAGCGCTGCTCCCGCCACGGGTCGCCGATGTTGTGGTAGCCGCGCTCCTCCCAGAAGCCGCGGCGGTCGGCGGTCATGTACTCGATGCCGCGGACCCACTTCGGGCCCTTCCAGGCGTACAGGTGGGGGACGACCAGGCGGAGCGGGAAGCCGTGCTCGGCGGTCAGCAGCTCGCCGTCCTTGTGGGTGGCGAAGAGGGTGCGTTCGGCGGCGAAGTCGGACAGCCGGAGGTTGGAGCTGAACCCGTACTCCGCCCACACCATCACATGGGTGACGGCGGGCCCGGGCGGGGCGATCTCGAGGATCGTGCGGGCCGGGACGCCGCCCCACTCGGAGCCGAGCATGCTGAACTTCGTCACACAGTGCAGATCGGCCACGACCGTGGTGTACGGCAGTGCGGTGAACTCCTCGTGGGTCCAGCAGTGCTTGTCGCCGTCGGCGGTGGAGCCGAAGACCCGGAACTCCCACCGCTCGGGCCGGAACTTGGGGACCGGACCGTAGTGCGTGACCGGCCAGCCGCGCTGGAGCCGCTGTCCCGGCGGAAGCTCGAACTGCGGCGTCTCTCCCGAACCGCCCTCTCCCGACCCGTGTTCCACCGGCTGACCCATGCCTCCATCCTGACAGACCCGGACCGATGCCCCTGACACGCCCCCCTTACATCGGACGGAAAGGGGCAAATCTCAGTAAGCACGTACGTACTTACTAAGTCGAGACTTACTGGACGATCTTCGATGCCGGTGCAATCATGCGGCGCAACCCGCCAGTTCCCGCGTGGAAGGAGCCTTACGCGATGCAGGGCGACCCCGAGGTCATCGAGTTCCTCAACGAGCAGCTGACCGCCGAGCTCACCGCGATCAACCAGTACTTCCTGCACTCGAAGCTGCAGGACCACAAGGGCTGGACCAAGCTCGCGACGTACACGCGCGCCGAGTCCTTCGACGAGATGCGTCACGCCGAGCTCCTCACCGACCGCATCCTGCTCCTCGACGGCCTGCCGAACTACCAGCGGCTCTTCCACGTGCGGGTGGGCCAGAGCGTGACGGAGATGTTCCAGGCCGACCGGGAGATCGAGGTCGAGGCCATCGACCGGCTGCGCCGGGGCGTGGAGGTGATGCGGGCCAAGAACGACATCACGTCGGCCAACGTCTTCGAGGCGATCCTCGCCGACGAGGAGCACCACATCGACTATCTGGACACCCAGCTGGAGCTGATCGACAAGCTGGGCGAGTCGCTCTACCTGTCGACGGTCATCGAGCAGTCCCAGCCGGACCCCTCGGGACCGAAGCTGGTCTAGGCGGCCTCTGGGAGCTCGGCGAGGACCGGTTCACCCTGGTCGGCGAGCTGCCGGCGGGGGCAGGCGCCGCGGCCGAGGAGTGCCTGGATGCGCCGTACGCAGCCGCCGCAGTCGGTGCCGGCCTTGCAGGCGGAGGCGATCTGCCGGGGCGTGCAGGCGCCGGCTTCCGCGTGGCTCTTCACCTGTTCCTCGGTGACACCGAAGCAGCTGCAGACGAACACGCGGTTCACCTCCCGAGCGGGTTACAAGGTCGTGCCGTACCGACGACGACCGGAGGGCCTGCTGGTCGGTGAGGCAAACCTAACCTTACTCATCACGCGGGGGCGGCAAAAGCGGAGAGGGCGCGGATCGTGTGTGACCCGCGCCCCATTCCGTGTTCCTGCCGCCCGGGTCAGGGGCGGACCGTCACTGGTCCCGGTACATCTCCGCCACCAGGAAGGCCAGGTCGAGCGACTGGCTGCGGTTCAGGCGCGGGTCGCAGGCCGTCTCGTAGCGCTGGTGCAGGTCGTCGACGAAGATCTCGTCGCCGCCGCCCACGCACTCGGTGACGTCGTCACCGGTGAGCTCGACGTGGATGCCGCCCGGGTGGGTGCCGAGCGACTTGTGCACCTCGAAGAAGCCCTTGACCTCGTCGAGCACGTCGTCGAAGCGGCGGGTCTTGTGGCCGGAGGCCGCCTCGTAGGTGTTGCCGTGCATCGGGTCGGTGATCCAGGCGACGGTGGCACCGGACGCGGTGACCTTCTCCACCAGCTCGGGGAGCTTGTCGCGGATCTTGTCCGCGCCCATCCGGACGATGAACGTCAGCCGGCCGGGCTCGCGCTCCGGGTCCAGGCGCTCGATGTACTGCAGCGCCTCCTCGGCCGTCGTCGTCGGGCCGAGCTTGATGCCGACCGGGTTGCGGATCTTCGAGGCGAACTCGATGTGCGCGTGGTCCAGCTGCCGCGTGCGCTCACCGATCCACACCATGTGTCCGGAGACGTCGTAGAGCTGCCCGGTGCGGGAGTCGACGCGGGTGAGCGCCGACTCGTAGTCGAGCAGCAGCGCCTCGTGCGACGAGTAGAACTCGACGGTCTTGAACTCCTCCGGGTCCGTGCCGCAGGCCCGCATGAAGTTCAGCGCGCTGTCGATCTCCCGGGCGAGCTGCTCGTAGCGCTGGCCGGACGGGGACGACTTCACGAAGTCCTGGTTCCAGGCGTGCACCTGGCGCAGGTCGGCGTAGCCGCCGGTGGTGAAGGCGCGCACCAGGTTCAGCGTGGACGCCGACGCGTGGTACATGCGCTTGAGCCGCTCGGGGTCCGGGATCCGGGCCTCTTCGGTGAAGTCGAAGCCGTTGACGGAGTCGCCGCGGTAGGTCGGCAGGGTGACGCCGTCACGGGTCTCGGTCGGCTTGGAGCGCGGCTTGGAGTACTGGCCGGCGATCCGGCCGACCTTCACCACGGGCACGGAGGCGGCGTACGTGAGCACGGCGCCCATCTGGAGCAGGGTCTTGAGCTTGTTGCGGATGTGGTCCGCGGACACCCCGTCGAACGCCTCGGCGCAGTCGCCGCCCTGGAGGAGGAACGCCTCTCCCTTGGCGACGGCCGCCATCCGGGCGCGCAGCTGGTCGCACTCGCCCGCGAAGACGAGCGGCGGATACGACTCGAGGTCCGCGATCACTGCGCGCAGAGCCTCGGTGTCGGGGTACTCGGGCTGCTGCGCCGCGGGCAGGTCTCGCCAGGTGTTGCCAGCGCTCGCGCTGGTCTTAGCGTTCACGGTCACGGCCTCAACACTACGGGGTCGGATGACCGCTCCCGCCCCCATGCCCAGGGAGTGAGACACGCGGAACACCCTGTGGACGGACCGCGGTGGGGTACGCTGCGCCGTATGTTCGCGCACTCGACCCAGAACTGGTGGTGGACCGCTCCTCCGGCGGCCCACTGACTGCGCGTACGCAAGACTTCGCGAAGGCCGCCCGAGAGGCGGCCTTCGGTGTTTTCGCGACCAGGGCCGTTCCTCTCGCCGAGAGAACGAGAAGGACACGGACCCATGCCACAGTTCGACCTGCGCGCCCTGACCGCCGGCGACCGCCCGTTCGCCCTGCTCCGCCGCCGCACCCCGGGCCACGCGCCCGACACCGTGGAGCTGCTGCTCGGCCCGGTGACGGAACACGACCGGCTCGCCGCCCTGCCCGACGAGGGGCTGGCGCTGGTGCCCTTCCGGCAGATCCGCGAGCGCGGCTTCGACGTGCGCGACGACGGCACCCCGCTGCTGGTGCTGACCCCCGAGGAGCGGTACGACCTCCCGCTCGCCGACGCCCTGGAGCAGCTGCCCGCACACGACGTCCGCGTCGAGGACGGCGGCTTCGACGTGGACGACGAGGAGTACGCGCGGATCGTCGGACGGGTGCTGGACGAGGAGATCGGGCGGGGCGAGGGCGCCAACTTCGTGATCCGGCGGACGTACGAGGGGCACGTCCCCGGGTTCGGGCGCGCCGACGCGCTCGCCCTGTTCCGGCGGTTGCTGGAGGGCGAGCGGGGCGCGTACTGGACCTTCGTGGTGCACACCGGGGAGCGGACGCTGGTGGGCGCCAGCCCCGAGGTGCACGTGCGGATGTCCGGTGGAAGGGGCGGGCGCGCAGCGCCCACGGTTGAGGGTGGCGGTGGGAGACGGGCGGGCACGGTCGTCATGAACCCGATCAGCGGGACGTACCGCTATCCCGCCGAGGGGCCGACCCCCGAGCACCTGCTGGACTTCCTCGCCGACGGCAAGGAGATCGAGGAGCTGTCGATGGTGGTCGACGAGGAGCTCAAGATGATGTGCACCGTCGGCGACATGGGCGGTGTCGTCGTCGGGCCCCGGCTGAAGGAGATGGCGCACCTCGCGCACACCGAGTACGAGCTGCGCGGCCGTTCCTCGCTGGACGTGCGGGAGGTGCTGCGGGAGACGATGTTCGCGGCGACGGTCACCGGCTCGCCGGTGCAGAACGCCTGCCGGGTCATCGAGCGGCACGAGGTCGGGGGGCGCGGCTACTACGCGGGTGCGCTGGCGCTGCTCGGCCGGGATTCCGGCGGTGCCCAGACCCTCGACTCCCCGATCCTCATCCGTACCGCCGACATCGACGCCGACGGGCGGCTGCGGGTCCCGGTCGGCGCCACGCTGGTGCGGGGCTCGGACCCGGCGGGCGAGGTCGCGGAGACGCATGCCAAGGCGGCCGGGGTGCTGGCGGCGCTGGGGGTGCGTCCCGCCCGGCCGCGTGCGGAGGCCGGGCGGCCGAAGCTGGCCGACGACCCCCGGGTGCGGGCGGCGCTGGACGGGCGCCGGGCCGCGCTGGCGCCGTTCTGGCTGCGGATGCAGGAGCCGTCGGACGCGCTCACGGGACAGGCTCTCGTCGTCGACGCGGAGGACACCTTCACCGCGATGCTCGCCCACGTGCTGCGCTCGGCCGGGCTCGGCGTCACCGTCCGCCGGTACGACGAGCCGGGGCTGCGCGAGGCGGTGCTCGGGCACGACGGCCCGGTGGTGCTGGGGCCCGGCCCCGGTGACCCGTCCGACCTCGCCGATCCCAGGATGCGCTTCCTGCGCGCGCTGACCGCCGACCTGCTCCTCCCCCACGCTCGGCTTCGCTCGCGCGGGGGGACCCCCACCGGCCGGCACGGCGTCCTGGGGGTCTGCCTGGGGCACGAGCTGATCGCGGCCGAGCTGGGCCTGGACATCGTCCGCAAGGAGGTGCCGTACCAGGGGGCGCAGACGGAGATCGACCTGTTCGGGCGGCGGGAGACCGTCGGCTTCTACAACAGCTTCGTGGCCCGCTGCGACGACGCGGCGGCCGCCGGGCTGGCCGCGCACGGGGTGGAGGTGAGCCGGAGTGCCGCGCACGAGGTGCACGCGCTGCGGGGTCCGGGCTTCGCCGGCGTGCAGTTCCATCCGGAGTCGGTGCTGACGCTGAACGGCGCGGCGATCGTGCGGGAGCTGGCCGGTCAGCTGCGCGGCACGAGCACGTTCTCCGAGCGGCGGCCGGCCCGGTAGTCGAGGACGTTGCGCACCGTGGCGTCGACGATCTGCCGGACGGCGTACTCGGTGTAGTACGCCTGGTGCGAGGTGACCAGGACGTTCGGGAAGGTGACGAGGCGGGCCAGCGTGTCGTCGGCGATGGCCTCCAGGGACTTGTCGAGGAAGAACAGGCCCGCCTCCGCCTCGTACACGTCCAGGCCGACGCCGGCGAAGCGGCCCGCGCGCAGCTCGCCGACCAGGGCCGCGGTGTCGATGAGGCCGCCGCGGCTGGAGTTGACCAGGATCGCGTCGTCCTTCATCGCCTTCAGGGCGTTCGCGTCGATCAGGTGCTGGGTCTCGGTCATCAGCGGGACGTGCAGGCTGACCAGGTCGGACTCGGCGAGCAGCTCGTCCTTGGGGACGTAGCGCATGCCGAGCTCCAGGCAGGCGGGGTTCTCGGCGACGTCCCAGCCGAGCAGCCGCATGCCGAAGCCGTGGGCGATGCGGGTGAAGGCCTCGCCGATCTTGCCGGTGCCGAGCACGCCGACGGTGCGGCCGTGCAGGTCGCGGCCCATCAGCCCGTGCAGGCGGAAGTCGAAGTCACGGGTGCGGGTGGAGGCCCGCACGATGCGGCGGTTGACGGCCATGGCGAGGGTCCAGGCGAACTCGGCGACCGAGTGGGGCGAGTAGGACGAGACCCGGGCGACGGTCACGCCGAGCCGCTCGGCCGTGTCGAGGTCGACGTTGTTGAAGCCGGTGGAGCGCTGGGCGACCATCCGGGTGCCGCCGGCCGCGAGGATCTCCAGGACGGGCGCGCCGAGGTCGGCGTTGACGGACGTGGAGACGATCTCGTGGCCGGCCGCGATGGGGGCGGTGTCCTCGGTGAGGAAGACGTCCAGGCAGTGGATGTCGTGGTGGCCGAGGAAGGCCTCCTCGATCAGGGGCTTCTCGTCGGCCTGGACGCCGAACGCCAGGATCTCCATGACCGCTCCCGTTCCGCTGGACTCCGGGCCGAATATACGGCGCCGGGCCCGCGCCCGCCGGTCAGCCGAAGAAGACCCCGACCTCCTCGTAGAGCTTGGGGTCGACCGTCTTGAGCCGGGCCGTGGCCTCGGCGATCGGGACGCGGACGATGTCCGTGCCGCGCAGGGCGACCATGGTGCCGAAGTCGCGGTCGTGGACGCAGTCGACGGCGTGCAGGCCGAAGCGGGTCGCCAGCCAGCGGTCGAAGGCGCTGGGCGTGCCGCCGCGCTGGATGTGGCCGAGGACGGTCGTCCGGGCCTCCTTGCCGGTGCGTTCCTCGATCTCCTTGGCCAGCCACTCGCCCACCCCGGACAGCCGGACGTGCCCGTAGGAGTCCAGCGAACGGTCCTTGAGCACCATGTCGCCGTCCTTCGGCATCGCGCCCTCGGCGACGACCACGATCGGGGCGTACGACGCCCGGAACCGGGAGGTTACCCAGGCGCACACCTGCTCGGTGTCGAAGCGCTGTTCGGGGATGAGGATGACGTTGGCGCCGCCGGCCAGGCCCGAGTGGAGGGCGATCCAGCCGGCGTGGCGGCCCATGACCTCCACGACCAGGACGCGCATGTGGGACTCGGCGGTGGTGTGCAGCCGGTCGATGGCCTCGGTGGCGATGCCGACCGCCGTGTCGAAGCCGAAGGTGTAGTCGGTGGCCGACAGGTCGTTGTCGATCGTCTTGGGCACGCCGACGCAGGGCACGCCGTACTCGTCCGAGAGGCGGGCGGCGACGCCCAGGGTGTCCTCGCCGCCGATGGTGATGAGCGCCTCGACGCCGAGCTTCGCGAGGTTCTCCTCGATGCGCCGGATGCCGTGCTCGTGCTGGAACGGGTTGGTGCGCGAGGAGCCGAGGACGGTGCCGCCGCGGGGCAGGATGCCGCGGACGGCCGGGATGTCGAGGCGGACGGTGTCGCCCTGCAGGGCACCGCGCCAGCCGTCACGGAAGCCGGTGAACTCGTAGCCGTACTCCTGCACGCCCTTGCGGACGACGGCCCGGATGACGGCGTTGAGCCCGGGGCAGTCGCCGCCTCCGGTCAGTACTCCGACCTTCATCGCACAACCCCTTTGCCACGGCGGGTGGTTGGGGTCACTGTCCCGCGTGGGGTCAGGCGTCGTCCAGACCCCGTTCTATCGCGTACCGCACGAGCTCCACCCGGTTGTGCAGCTGGAGCTTGCCGAGGGTGTTCTGGACGTGGTTCTGCACGGTGCGGTGGGAGATGACGAGGCGTTCGGCGATCTGCTTGTAGCTCAGGCCCTTGGCGACCAGGCGCAGCACCTCGGTCTCGCGGTCGGTGAGCCGGGGCGCGCCGGGCTCGCCGGTCTCCGGGGCGGGGGCCGGTTCGGAGGCGAGGCGGCGGTACTCGCCGAGGACCAGCCCGGCCAGGCCCGGGGTGAAGACGGGGTCGCCGACGGCCGTGCGGCGCACCGCGTCCTGCAACTCCTCGGTGGAGGCCGACTTCAGCAGGTAGCCGGTCGCGCCGGACTTCACCGCCTCCAGCACGTCGGCGTGCTCCCCGCTCGCGGACAGCACGAGGACGCGCAGCTTCGGGTCGGCGCCGACGACCTCCTTGCAGACCTGGACGCCGGGCTTGCCGGGCAGGTTGAGGTCGAGCACGAGGACGTCGGGCGCGGCGGCCCGGGCGCGGCGCACCGCCTGGTCGCCGTCGCCGGCGGTGGCGACCACCTCGAAGCCGGACTCGGCGAGGTCCCGGGCCACGGCGTCGCGCCACATCGGGTGGTCGTCGACCACCATCACCTTGATCGGATCCTGTCGCTCGGTCATCGGTCTGCCTTCCCCCGTGCGGTACTTCCGGTGTCCATGGATGTGCTCGGCGCCTTCGGCGCCCTGAGTTCGACCTCCGTGCCCTGCCCGGGCACCGAGATCAGCTCGGCCGTGCCGCCGAGGTCGCGCAGCCGGCCCCGGATGGAGAGGGCGACGCCGAGCCGCCCCTCGCCCTCGGCCTCGGCGAGCCGTCCCTCGGGGATGCCGGGTCCCTCGTCGCGGACGGTGACGATCACCTCGTCCGGCTCGTCCTCGACGAGGATCCACGCGCGCGCGTCCTCGCCGACGTGCCGGCGGACGTTGTCCAGGGCGGCCCCCACGGCGGCGGCGAGCTCGCGTGCCGCGGCCGGGGCCAGCGGCACCGGGGCGCCGGGCTCGGCGAGGTTCACGCGCGCCCCGGCGTACGGCGCGAGCAGTGCGCGCAGGTCGACGGGGCCGTCCGGGGCGCCGTCCTCCGGTTCCTCCACCGCCCGTACGACGGCGCCCTCGGCGGTGTCCTCCGACACCCGGGAGACGGGGACCAGTCCGCCGGAGACCAGGGTGCGCAGCGCGACCTCCTGCTCGCCGGCCATGCGGCCCAGCTCGGCCGCCTCACCGCCGATGACGGCGCCGCGCCGCTGCACCATCGCGAGGACCTGGAGGACGCTGTCGTGGATGTCCCGGGCGAGCCGCTCCCGTTCCCTGGTCGCCGCCTCGATCTCCAGCGCGCGGGCGAGGGTGCGCTCGGAGGCGCGGGCGACCTCGACGACGTAGCCGATGGCGATGGAGGCGACCCAGACGAGGATCACGTTGTGGACGGTGTCGCGGGCCGGGGTGCCGCGTTCGACGAGGTTGGCGACGGCGACGAGGGTGGAGGCCACGGCCGCCCAGCGCCAGCCGCCCTTGACGGCGAAGGCCAGGACGGAACCGGCGGTCCATATCGACGGCAGGGTCGGCCCGCCGTCCATGACCCGCTCGTGCGCGTCGGCGAACGGGGTGAGCAGGATGCCGGTGAGCGCGACCGTGAGGTCGGCGGCGAGGAAGCCCTTGGTGCAGCTGACCGCGCCCGAGACCTTGGGGAGGGTCGCCAGGGTCCAGACGAAGAGGACGGCGTAGTAGGCGACGGCGAGCCAGGGACGGGCGAAGCCGGACCAGGCGGTGGTGAAGAAGCCGATCGCGTACAGCATGGTGAGCACGCGGTAGCCGGCGAGCGCGCGCCACAGCGGCTGCTCGACCGACATCCTCATGACTCTCTCGCGCCTGGCCATGTCCCCCACCCCCGGCCCCGGCCCGGCTAGGGCTCGGTCCCCTGCTCGGCGCCCCGGTCCCGCTCGGCCGCCTTCTCCTTCGCGGTCTGTTCCTTCTCCGCCTGGGCGAGCGCGGCCTTCGCCGCCTTGCCCGCCTCCTTCTCGGCCTTCGCCGCCTCCGCGAGCTGCCGCTTCATGGCGGTCGCGTACATGTCGACGTACTCCTGGCCGGAGAGCTTCATGATCTCGTACATGACCTCGTCGGTCACCGCGCGGAGCACGAAGCGGTCGTGCTCCATGCCCTGGTAGCGGGTGAAGTCCAGGGGCTTGCCGATGCGGATGCCGGGGCGCATCAGCTTCGGCACCACCTTGCCGGGCGGCTGGATCTTCTCGGTGTCGATCATGGCGACCGGGACGACCGGGGCGCCGGTGGCGAGCGCCACGCGCGCGAGGCCGCCGGGCTTGCCTCGGTACAGCCTGCCGTCCGGGGACCGCGTGCCCTCGGGGTAGATGCCGAAGAGCTCGCCGCGTTCCAGGACCTCTATGCCGCTCTTGATGGCGGCCTCGCCGGCGCCGCGCGCGCCGGAGCGGTCCACGGGGAGCTGGCCGACGCCCTTGAAGAACGCGGCGGTCAGCCGGCCCTTGACCCCGGGCGTGTTGAAGTACTCGGCCTTGGCGATGAAGGTCACCTTGCGGTCGAGGACGGCCGGCAGGAAGAACGAGTCGGAGAACGACAGGTGGTTGCTCGCCAGAATGGCGGGGCCCTCGGCCGGGATGTGCTCCAGGCCTTCCACCCAGGGCCGGAAGGCGAGCTTCAGCGAACCCCCGACGGTGACCTTCATCGCGCCGTACAACAACCGAGTGCCTCCTGTGTCTGTGGCTCAGACCCTATCCCGGAGCACCGTCAATGGCCCCGACGGCCCTGGTCGGTGTCAGTGCGGTCGCGTACGGTGAAGTACCCGCAAGTACCGCACACGCGTCCATCGCACCCGACGGTCCGGCTGTGCCGGCCCCTGACGACAGGAGACCGAGACGTGCCGGTCCTGCCCGGAGCCGAGCCGTTCCGCCACGAGGGCGGGGAGGCCGGCGTCCTCCTCTGCCACGGTTTCACCGGTTCCCCGCAGTCCTTGCGCCCGTGGGCCCGGTACCTCGCGGAGCACGATCTGACGGTCGCGCTGCCGCTGCTGCCCGGGCACGGCACGCGCTGGGAGGACATGCAGGTCACCGGCTGGCAGGACTGGTACGCGGAGGTGGACCGCGAGCTGCGGGCCCTGCGGGAGCGCTGCGAGCGTGTGTTCGTGGCCGGCCTGTCGATGGGCGGGGCCCTGGCGCTGCGGCTCGCCGCGAAGCACGGCGACGCGGTGTCGGGTGTCGTGGTCGTCAACCCGGCGAACCGGATGCACGGCGTGGCCCAGCACGCCCTTCCGGTGCTGCGGCACCTGCTCCCCGCGACCAAGGGCATCGCCAGCGACATCGCCAAGCCGCTCAGCACGGAGCTGGGGTACGACAAGGTGCCGCTGCACGCGGCCCACTCGCTGCGTACGTTCTTCCGCCTCGCCGACGGCGACCTGCCGCAGGTGACGCAGCCGCTGCTGCTGCTGCGCAGCCCGCAGGACCATGTGGTGCCGCCGGCCGACTCGGCGCGCATCCTCGGCCGGGTGTCGTCGACGGACGTGACGGAGGTCCTGCTGGAACAGAGTTACCACGTGGCGACGTTGGACCACGACGCGGACCGGATCTTCGCGGAGAGCATCGCGTTCATCGGCCGGCTCGCGCCCGGTTCCGTCAAGGAGCCGGAGCACGGTCTCGGTGAGGAAGGGACGACCGCAGGTGGCTGAGCACGACTCCGACCGCGAGGACCGGGAGGAGCGGGGAGAGCGGGAGGAGGTGCGGAACGTGGAACGGGACCGCGAGCGTGACGTCGAGCGGGAGGACCGCGAGGGGCCGGGCCCCGGGGAGGAGCGCGCACCGCAGGAGCAGGCCGTGCCCTTCGACGAGGCCGCGGCCTGGGCGGCGATCGTCGCCGGGTACGGCGAGGAGCCGCCGGACCCGCCGGGCGCCAAGCCGTTCAAGTCGGTGGAGGACCTGGCCCTCCTGGAGCCGGAGACGAACGACGACAAGCCCGAGCCGGAGCGGCCCGCCTCGGCCCGTCCGCTGGGCAGCTCCGTCGCCTTCGCCCCGGGTGTCGGACCGCGTGACCACAGCCTGGCCGAGCCCGCCGACGACGATCTCGGCGAGGAGGACGAGGGCCACTTCGTGCCGCCCGAGCCGCCGCCGCTGCCCGAGGGCGACACCACGGCGAAGTTCGCCTGGCTGGGTGTCCTCGGCGGCCCGGTGCTGCTCCTGCTGGCGGTGGTGCTCGGCTGGGACATGACCTGGTGGCTGACGACCCTGAGCATCGGCGGCTTCCTCGGCGGCTTCGCCACGCTGGTCATGCGGATGCGCACGGGCGACGAGGACGACGACGACCCGGGGCGGGGCGCGGTGGTCTGAGGCCGGCGCCGGCCTGGGCGCCGGAGGGCCTCAGGCCGCGGGCACGCGCAGGGCGGTCAGGACCGGGAGGTGGTCCGTGGCCGCCCTCAGGTCGTCCTCGGCCACCCCGGGGAGTCCCGCCGGCACCCCGCAGCCCAGCACCTCGATGCCGTCGGTCGCGAAGACCGCGTCGATGCGCTGATGCGGGTCGGTGGGGGTGGAGGTGTACTCGCCGCCCCAGGGCGCGGCGGTCCAGCAGTCCCGCAGCCCGTCGCCGAGCCGCCGGAAGACGCGCCCGCCGGGACGTTCGTTCAGGTCTCCGCCCGCCACCACGTGCTCCACGCCCATGCCGGCGACCCGGTCGAGGAGCAGGCCGGCCTGCGCGTACCGCTCGTCCTTCTGCAGCGACAGATGACAGCTCACGACACCGAGACGGGCCCCGCCGAAGCGGACCACGGCGGTGGCGAAGCCCCGGCGGTGCAGGCCGGGGGTGAGCGGGAGCAGTACGTCCTCGGTGCGCTCCACGGTGGCTCGCAGGGAGCACAGGAGCGCCGGCCCGGCGGCCGTGGCGCCCCCGGAGAGGAGCACCAGCCCGGAGGCCGCGGCGAGCCGGGTGAGCTTCTTGCGCCAGCGGAAGAAGCGGGGGGCCTCCTGGAGGAGGACGAGGTCGGGGGCGCAGGCGGCGATCACGCGGGCGAGGGCGTCGGTGTCGTCGCGCATCGAGCGGATGTTGTAGCTGAGGACCCGGATGACGGCGGAACCGTCGGGTTCGGTGCGGGAGTTGGGGAGCGGCTCCATGTGGATCACAGTACGCCCCACGGCTCGGGGCGCGAGGACCGTGGGCGACTGCCGGTTCGTCGTGGCTCGTCGTGCCCGCGGGGCGGAGCCCCGACTGGGCTCCGCCCCGCGCCCCTTCGGGGACGTCCGGGTTCCGGACCTCTACATGATCGGGTCGGGCTCGCGGGCCAGGTCGGCTGCGCCTACCAGGCCGGCCTTGTTGCCGAGCTGGGCTGCGATCACATCGGCGACCGGGCGCCAGTTGCCGCCGACCAGCCAGCGCTTGTACGACTTGCGGATCGGGTCGAGGACCAGGTCTCCCTCGTCGGAGAGACCGCCGCCGACGATGAAGGCGGACGGGTCGAAGAGCGAGGCCAGGTCGGCGAGGCCGGCGCCGGCCCAGCGGGCCAGTTCGCGGTAGGAGTCGACGGCGACCGGGCAGCCCTGCCGCGCGGCGACCGAGATGTGCTTGCCCTCGATGCCGTCGGGGGTGCCGTCGCCCAGCGCGAGCAGCACCTCGGCGCGCTCGGGGGTGGCGTTGGCGCGCTGCTTGGCGTAGCGCACGAGGGCGCGGCCGGAGGCGTACTGCTCCCAGCAGCCCTGCGAGCCGCAGCCGCACAGCAGGCCGTCCGGCACCATGCGGATGTGGCCGAACTCGGCGGCCACGCCGAAGTGACCGCGGCGCAGCTTGTTGCCGATGATGATGCCGCCGCCGAGGCCGGTGCCGAGGGTGATGCAGATGACGTTGCGGTGGCCCTTGCCCGCGCCGAACTTGTACTCGCCCCAGGCCGCGGCGTTGGCGTCGTTCTCCACGACGACCGGGAGGCCGACGCGGGCCTCGACCTTCTCCTTGAGCGGCTCGTTGCGCCAGTCGATGTTCGGCGCGAAGTAGACCTCGGAGCGCTGGCGGTTGACGTATCCGGCGGCGCCGATGCCCACGCCGACGATCTCGTGTCCCGCGCGTGCGCCCTCCACCGCCGAGGCGATGGCGTCCACGATGGCCTCGGGCGTGGTGGGGGTCGGCACCTTGAAGGTCGAGAGGATGTTGCCTTCCTCGTCGACCACGCCGGCCGCGATCTTCGTGCCGCCGATGTCGACGCCGATGGTGAGTCCCATGAATCCCTCAGTTTCGGTCGAGCCCCGCTACGGCCAACCGTACCCGAGGGGGGCCTCAGTCCAAGTCGATACGTTGGCCGGGGCCGGTGCCCTCGTCGCCGTCGTCGCGGGGTTCGTCCAGGTCACGGGCGTCGTCGGCGCCGGTTGTCCCGGTGGTCCAGCGGCGCTCCTGGTTCTGGACGGCGGAGCGGTAGGCGGCGAGGAGTTCACCGCCGGCGGCCGCGAGGTGGTCGAAAACATCCGGATTGCGTTCGATGACCGGTTCGACGGCGGCCTTGGCCTGCTGGACGACCTGGCGGACCACCTGCTGGGCGGCCGGTCCGGCGACCTGGCCGAGCAGCGGGGTCTGGAGGCCGGACAGCTTCTCCGCGACCGTGTCGACGAGCCTGCGCAGTTCCTCGGCGGCCGAGCCCGGCTGCGGCCCGTACTCGGCGCGGCGGCGGGCCTTCTCGGCCTCCAGGTCCTCGGCGCACGCCGTCGCCCAGGCGTCGGCGTCTGCCGCCCGCGCCTCGTCGGCCAGTCCGGCCGGCCCGACCGCGTCGGCCTCGTCGTGGCGAGCCGCCTCGGACGGGGGGAGATCTTCGCTCATGACGGACTCCTGACTACGGTTCGTCCTTACGACGTTACCCGAACGGGCGGGGCGGGATCAGCGTCCCCGAGGCCACAGCCGGGGGTCCGGCGCGAACCGGACGGCGAGGGTCCCGTCCCGCAGGGCGGCCCCCTCGACGGTGCAGCGGCGCAGTGCGGAGGGCAGCGGCACGATCCGCCGGAACGGACCGGCGGTGACGACGAGTTCGTCGCCGCGGCGGACGAGGTCGAGATCGTCGCGTATGGCGCCGGGCAGGGGGATGTGCCAGACGAGGACGCCGTCGTCGGCCAGCCGGTCGGAGACGGGCCACTCGACCGGGGTGACGTCGGGGTTGACGCCCGGTGCGTCGAGGGCGGCCAGGTCGTCCGCGCCCCGCGGGTCGTGTCCCAGGTGGGCGACGGTGCGGACGTCGTACGCCCCCCGCCACTCGTCCAGTGCCTTGCGCTGCTGGGCGAGAGGGCCGGCGAGCCAGCTGTCCGCGGGGGCGTCCTCGGGCAGGACGCGGTTGGCGACCAGCAGGTCGGTGCGCACGCCGCGCAGGGCGAGGCCGAGGCGGGCGGTGCGCAGGGCGTCCGCGCCGGCGGGGCCGGGCTCGGCGACGAGCCGTACGACGGTGTGCCGGTCGGCGAGGACGGCCTCGGCGGCGGCCAGTTCCAGGTCCCAGCGGGCGGCGGCCTCGTACAGCGACTCGGCGGGCATGGGGACGCCCGCGAGCCGGCCGAGGACGGGACGCAGGGCGCGGGCGGCCTGCCGCTCGGGCGGGAGCAGGCGGCGCAGGTAGCGGCGCAGCTCCTCGGGGAGGGCGAGCAGGGCGAGGGCGCGCGGGGCGGGCGGGAGGTCGACGACGAGGAGTTCGTGGGCCTCGGCGAGGGCGGCGTCGCGCACGGCCCGCAGCAGGGCGAGTTCCTCGGCGCCGGGCAGGGGGGTGAGCTCCTCGGCGTCCAGGCGGGCGGCGCCGAGCAGGTCGAGGGCGGAGGCGGCGCGGTCCTGGAGGGCGGCGAGGCCGTCCCGGAAACCCTCGGCGGCGTCGGGCCGCCGGACCGTGAGGCCGGGTTCGACGGTGACCGGCTCCGAGCCGGTGCGCACCCCGAGCGCGGCGCCGAGGGTGTCGTCGCGGTCGGCGCCGAGCAGAAGGGTGCGGGTGCCGGCACGGGCTGCGGCGAGCGCGGTGGCGGCCGCGACGGTCGTACGACCGCTGCCGCCCGGGCCCGTGATCAGGATGGTGCGCATGAGGCTGAACGCTACCTTCGCGTCCGCGCCGGGCGACCGCGCCGACCTGCCGCGTCGCCCACGGGGGCGTCCCGCGCCGTGCGCCGCCCCGGCACCGGCGTGCCGCCGCCGGCGGCCACGGCACGGGGGAAACGGTCCGGGGCCCCTGACCCGCGGCGCGGCAGCCGCCGGGACGCGGAGGGACACCGCCGGACGGTCAGGCGTTCCCGGCACATCCGCCCGGCGCCGCAGCGCCGTCGCGGAGAGGTCCGCGGCGGCCGGCGTCGGCCCGGTGCGGACCGGGACGGGACCCGCTACTTCGGGGTCGACTCCACGCGCTTCTTCAGGCCCGCCAGCGCCCGGTCGATGATGACCTTCTCGGCCTTGCGCTTGATCATGCCGAGCATCGGGATCTTGACGTCGACCGTGAGCCGGTACGTGACCTCCGTGCCCGTGCCCGCCGGCCGGAGCAGGTAGGAGCCGTCGAGCGAGCGCAGCATCTGGGACTTGACCAGCGTCCAGGACACCTCGTGCGCGCCCGTCCAGGTGTACGCCAGCGTCTGGTCGTCCTTGATCGCCCCGGCGTCCATGACGAGTCGGACCTGCTCGGCACGCCCCTGCGCGTCGCTCGCGAGGACCTGCGCCTCCTTCACCTCACCGGTCCAGTCCGGGTAGCGGGCGAAGTCGGCGATCACCTCCATGACGTCGGCCGGTGGCGCCTCGATCGTGATGCTCGAGCTGGTGTGTTCCGCCATCGCCGTGGCTCCTCCAGATGCGGGCCGGTACTGCGGGTCGTCGTGCGCCGGAGCGCGCACGTGTGTGCCGCGTGAAGGCTATCGCGCACGGGCAAAGCGGATGTCACCACCTGCCTGCGACAGTCCGGCCGCGCGGGCTCACCACTCCAGCGCCCACGGCTTCCCCGTCGACGCGAAGTGGCCGACGTTCACGCACTCGGTCGCCCCGATCCGCATCCGCCGCACCAGCGGCTGGTGCACGTGCCCGAACAGGGCGTAGCGCGGCCGGGTCCGCCGGATGGCGTCCAGCAGCGCGCGGCTGCCCCGCTCGAAGCGCCGCGCCACCGTGTCGTAGACGAGTTCCGGCACCTCCGGCGGGATGTGCGTGCACAGCACGTCCACCTCGCCGACGGCCTCGATCTTCGCGGCGTACTCCTCGTCGCTGATCTCGTACGGCGTGCGCATCGGGGTGCGCAGCCCGCCGCCGACGAAGCCGAAGACCCGGCCGCCGATCTCGACGCGCTCCCCGTCCAGCACGGTCGTGCCCGGTCCGGCGTACTCCGGCCACAGCGGCGGCATGTCGACGTTGCCGTAGGTGGCGTAGGTCGGCGTAGGGAACGCGGCGAACAGCTCGGCGTACTGCCCGCGCACCGCCCGCTCGATCAGCCGTGCCCGGTCGTCGCCGACGCCCGCCCACAGCCGGGCCCCCAACTCCCGTGCCTCGGCGAAGCGGCGGGCGGTGCGCAGCTCGACGATGCGGTCGGCGTTGGCCTTGCCGAACAGGTCGGGGAAGATCCCGCGCGAGTGGTCGGCGTAGTCCAGGAAGAGGACCAGGTCCCCCAGGCAGATCAGGGCGTCGGCGCCTTCGCCGGCCCTGGCCAGGTCGCGTGCGTTGCCGTGCACGTCGCTCACCACATGGACGCGCGTCGTCGTGTTACCGGCCGGTGTGGGTGCCATGGCGATCAAGCGTAAGTGTGTGCGGCATGCGTGAACAGTGGCGGTCGGACCTGCGGTTACTGGCTGGTCGGTCAAGGCGTCGACTACTCTGCGCCAAGGAAACCCCATCCGTGTGACGCAGCGAACATCTCGCGGGGACCCCCTGTCGGAGACGCCATACCGGCGGGTAACGTCCGGGCAGTCCAGTCGTGCTCAGGATTTCAACATGTGAATTCCGCATGTTTTTCCTCGAGCACTTGCCCGAGCCTTGGACCGCACCGTCGCATCACACAACGTCGTGGCGCCGGCGCCCTATGAGGAGCAGCAGTCTTGCGCGAGTTCAGCCTTCCGGCTTTGTACGAGGTCCCTGCGGACGGAAATCTGACCGACATCGTCCGCAGAAACGCCGCGCAGCACCCCGACGTCGCCGTCATCGCCCGCAAGGTGGGCGGCGCCTGGCAGGACGTGAGCGCCGTTGCCTTCCTCGCCGAGGTGCACGCCGCCGCCAAGGGCCTCATCGCCTCCGGTGTCCAGCCGGGCGACCGGGTCGGCCTGATGTCCCGTACGCGCTACGAGTGGACCCTGCTGGACTTCGCGATCTGGAGCGCGGGCGCGATCACCGTGCCGGTGTACGAGACCAGTTCGCCGGAGCAGGTGCAGTGGATCCTCAGCGACTCGGGCGCCACGGCGTGCGTCGTGGAGTCGGCCGGGCACGCCGCCGCCGTGGAGTCGGTCCGCGAGCAGCTACCCGCCCTCAAGAACGTCTGGCAGATCGACGCCGGAGCCGTGGACGAGCTGGGGCGTCTCGGCGGGGACGTCACGGACGAGGCGGTCGAGGAGCGCAGCTCGATCGCGAAGGCCGACGACCCGGCGACCATCGTCTACACCTCGGGCACCACCGGCCGCCCCAAGGGCTGTGTGCTCACCCACCGCAGCTTCTTCGCCGAGTGCGGGAACGTCGTCGAGCGCCTGCGCCCCCTGTTCCGCACGGGCGAGTGCTCCGTCCTGCTGTTCCTCCCGCTCGCCCACGTCTTCGGCCGCCTCGTGCAGGTCGCGCCGATGATCGCACCGATCAAGCTGGGCTGCGTCCCGGACATCAAGAACCTCACCGACGAACTGGCCGCCTTCCGGCCCACGCTGATCCTGGGCGTGCCCCGCGTCTTCGAGAAGGTCTACAACTCGGCGCGTGCCAAGGCGCAGGCCGACGGCAAGGGCAAGATCTTCGACAAGGCCGCCGACACGGCGATCGCGTACAGCAAGGCCCTGGACACCCCGTCGGGCCCGTCCGTCGGCCTGAAGATCAAGCACAAGGTCTTCGACAAGCTCGTCTACAGCAAGCTCCGCACGGTCCTCGGCGGGCGCGGCGAGTACGCCATCTCTGGTGGCGCGCCCCTCGGCGAGCGGCTCGGCCACTTCTTCCGCGGCATCGGCTTCACGGTGCTGGAGGGCTACGGCCTGACCGAGTCCTGCGCGGCCACCGCCTTCAACCCGTGGGACCGGCAGAAGATCGGCACGGTCGGCCAGCCGCTGCCCGGCTCGGTGGTGCGCATCGCCGACGACGGCGAGGTGCTGCTGCACGGCGAGCACCTGTTCAAGGAGTACTGGAACAACCCGTCGGCGACCGCGGAGGCGCTCGCCGACGGCTGGTTCCACACCGGGGACATCGGCACCCTCGACGAGGACGGCTACCTGCGCATCACCGGCCGCAAGAAGGAGATCATCGTCACCGCGGGCGGCAAGAACGTCGCCCCGGCCGTGATCGAGGACCGCATCCGGGCGCACGCGCTGGTCGCGGAGTGCATGGTGGTCGGCGACGGGCGGCCGTTCGTGGGGGCGCTGGTCACCGTGGACGAGGAGTTCCTCGGCCGCTGGTGCGCGGACCACGGCAAGCCGGCCGGTTCGACGGCGGCGTCGCTGCGTGAGGACCCGGATCTGATCGCCGCGATCCAGTCGGCGGTCGACGACGGCAACGCGGCGGTGTCGAAGGCGGAGTCGGTGCGGAAGTTCCGGGTTCTCGGTGCGCAGTTCTCCGAGGAGTCGGGGCATTTGACTCCGTCGTTGAAGCTGAAGCGGAACGTGGTGGCGAAGGACTACGCGGACGAGATCGAGGCGCTGTACGAGAAGTAGTCGAGCGGGGGCCCATGAGGGTGCCCCCTTTGTCGCCGTGGGCAGGTGCCGGTGCGTCGTGGCGTGGCGCGCCCACGCGGCGGAGCCGCACAATGTCACAGCCCCGCGCCCCTGGCGGCATGCAGTCACCTGCGCCACGAGGCCGCGCGTTACAGCAGCGCCTTCAGGTGCTCCGCCAGCAGGTCCCAGCGCCACTTCTCCTCGACCCAGGAGCGGCCCCGCTCGCCGATCCGGCGGCGTAGCTCCGGATCGGCGAGGAGGGTGGTGACGCGGTCGGCCGTCTGCGCGGCGTCGCCGCCGCGTACGACCCAGCCCGTCTCGCCGTCGAGTACCGCGTCCGGGGCGCCGCCGGAGTCGCCGGCGACGACGGGCAGGCCGGTCGCGGAGGCCTCCAGGTAGACGATGCCGAGCCCCTCCACGTCCAGCCCGCCCCGCCGGGTGCGGCACGGCATGGCGAAGACGTCCCCGGCGCCGTAGTGCGCGGGCAGCTCGGCCCACGGCACGGCGCCGGTGAAGCGGACGGAGTCGGCGACGCCGGTGTCCTGGGCGAGGCGGCGCAGGTCCTTCTCGTAGGGGCCGCCGCCGACTATCAGCAGGACGGCGTCCGGCTCGGCGGCGAGGATGCGCGGCATCGCCCGGATCAGCGTGTCCTGGCCCTTGCGCGGCACCAGCCGCGAGACGCACACCACGACGGGCCGGTCGGTCAGCCCGAGCCGGGCCCGCACCTCGTCACCGCCGCTGTCCGGGTGGAAGGTCTTCTCGTCCACGCCCGGCGGCAACTGCACCATCCGCGCGGCGGCCCGCGGTGTGAGCGCGCCCGCGATCCGCGAGCGCGTGTACTCGCCGAGGTAGGTGATCGTGTCCGTCGACTCCCCGATCCGGCGCAGCAGTTGCCGGGCGGCGGGCAGCTGGGCCCAGCCGGCCTCGTGCCCGTGGGTGGTGGCGACGATCCGCTCGGCGCCCGCCTTGCGGAGTGCGGGCGCCATCAGCCCGAGGGGCGCCGCCGCCCCGAACCACACCGACGTGCACCCGTGCTCGCGCAGCAGCCCGACCGCCCGCCGGGTCGCGCCCGGCGTGGGCAGCAGCATCGTCGTACGGTCGCGTACGACGGTGAAGGGCTGCTCGGCGTCGAAGGCGGCGGTGGCCTCGATGCCCTCCCGGCTCCGCTTCCAGGTGGAGGCGTAGACGACCAGCCGCTCGGGGTCCAGGCGCAGCGCCATGTTGTGCAGGAAGGCCTGGATGCCGCCCGGGCGGGGCGGGAAGTCGTTCGTCACGATCAGGGTCTTGCGCATCGCCGCCGACCCTACCGAACCGGCCGTCCGGGGCGGTGCCCGGCCGTGCCGGTGGCACCCACACCGACGTGCGGGACATCATGGCCGGACCGGCAGGACGGGCGACGGGACGGGCGCGGGACGGGCGGAGAGCGACGTGGAGACGACGGACACGGGGCGGCGGTGCCCGGCCTGGCTGCCCACGGCCGGGCTGCTCGCCGCCTGGGCCGCGACGCGGCTGGCGCTGCTGCTGTTCGTGCTCAAGGTGTGGATCTTCCCGGGCCCGGACGTCACCAGCGACGTGTCGGTCATCTACCGGGGCTGGTACGACGTTCTGTCCGGCGGATCGTTTCCGTCGGACGACGTCACCTGGCAGTACCCGCCCGCCGCCGCCCTCCCGGTCCTCTCCCCGGGCCTGCTGCCCTTCCTCGACTACCCGACCGCCTTCTTCGTCCTGGCCTGCGCGGCCGACCTGGTCGTCCTCGTCCTGCTGCGGTGCGGGGGCGGCGGCGCCGGCAGATCGGCGCTGGGCGTCTGGGTGTGGGTGGTGGGCGTTCCGCTGCTCGGGCCGACGGTGTACGCCCGCTACGACGTGATGGTCACCGCCGTCGCGGTGGCCGCGCTGCTCGCCGCGGGCCGGCATCCGCGGGCGGCCGGTGCGCTGGCGGCGCTCGGGGCGCTGCTGAAGGTGTGGCCGGTGCTGGTCCTCGTGGGGATCCGCCGGCGCGCGGCCTGGGCCGCCGCGGCGCTGACCGGTGCCGGGCTGGCGGCGCTGTTCGCGGTGGCGATGCCGGGGGCGTTCGCCTTCCTGACGTTCCAGCGCGACCGGGGCACCGAGGTGGAGTCGCTGGGTTCGCTGGTCTTCCACCTCGCCCGGCACGCCGGCTGGGACGGGCAGGTGCTGCTCAACTACGGCTCCGTGGAGTTCCTCGGCCCGCACGTGGAGACGGTGAGTACGGCCGCGCTGGCGCTGACCGGGACGGCGTTCGGCTGGCTGCTGCTGTGGCGGGTGGCGGCGTCCCGGTTCGCGGCGCACACGGCGGCGGACGCGGCCTTCGTGGCGGTGCTGATGTTCACCGTCACCAGCCGGGTGATCAGCCCCCAGTACATGGTGTGGCTGATCGGCGTCGGGGCGGTGTGCGGGACCTTCCGGGCCGGCCGGATGCGGGTGCCGGTGGCGCTGGTGCTGGCGGCGACCCCGGTGACGGTGCTGGAGTTCCCGGTCTGGTTCGGCCATGTGGTGGCGAGCGACACGCTCGGCGTCACGCTGCTGTTCGTCCGCAACGGCCTGCTGGTGGCCGCCGCGCTCGTCGCGGCCCGCGCCCTGTGGCGCGACACGGTGCCGCGCCGCCGCGGCGTCCCCGTGCCGCCGCGCCCGGCCCGCGCCGACGAGGCAGCCGTGCCGCGCTGACCGCCCGGCGGCCGTACCCCGCTCAGCCGAGCTGCTCGCGCAGGTACTCCCGCCACCGCGCCGTGAACGCGTCCTGGGTCGTGCCGAGCACGTCCCGCAGCGCGTCCTCGACCGCGCCCGCGCGCCCGTCGTGGGCGCCCACGGCCCGGTAGAAGGCGTCCAGCCGGTCCTCGCCCCACTGGTCGGCGATCATCCGGCAGGCCAGCCAGCCGCCTTCGTAGGCCCGGGCGAGTTCGTCCGCCTCGCCGGTGAAGCCGAAGTCCTCGTCCGTGGGCAGCCCGCCGGGCACCCGGCCCTCGGACACCGCGCGGGTCAGTTCGGCGGCGGCCTGGGAGGGCTCGCGTCCGTCGGCGCGGTAGCCGACCCAGTCGGCGTAGCCCTCGGACAGCCACAGCGGGGTGGCGGCGGTGGTGTGGACGCGCGTGGCGACGTGGGTGGTCTCGTGGGTGAGCACGACCTGTTTGCCGAGGCTGCCGAGCAGCCCGTACGCGTCGGGGTTGACGATGATCCGGTCCGCGGGCGCCTGCTCCCGGCCGCCCGTCTCGCCGGTGGTGACCGCGGCGATGCCCCGGTAGGAGGAGGCGGGCGAGCCGAGGAGCCCCGCCATCCCCTCCAGCGACTCGGGCACCACTACGACGATGCGGCGGGCCCAGTCGCCGTCCCAGGCGTCGGACACGGCCGGCACCGCGCGCTCGGCCAGCTCCGCGTAGCCGCGCAGCGACCCGGTGGACTGCCCGACGCCGAGGACGAGGCTGTGCTCGCCCCGCACCACCCGTACCGGGCCCTGGTCCCACGGCTGCTGACCGGACTGCTTCGCGGGCCGGTCGGATTCCACGGACCACCGTCCGTCCTCCTCCCGGCTCAGCCGCACGGTGCGGGCGGTCGTGAGGGCGCCCCGGTCGTAGCCCTCGACGCGGTAGCTGAGGTCGACGTCGGCGGTGGCGGTGTCGCCGGTGCGGTGCAGGCCGGTCACGCGGTACGACCAGGCGGCCAGCGGGACCGCGCTCAGGTTGCCGAAGCCGGTCCCGGAGCCGGTGCGGGCCCAGGCCGTCCGGTCGTGGGCCAGGACGGCCGCCGCACGCCGGTCCAGGACCCGCTGCACCTCGGTCCGGACGGGGTCGGGCGCGGTCCGGCCGCCGCAGGCCACCAGGGAGACCAGCAGCAGGCACAGCGCCACCACCGAGGAACCCGACACCCGCCTTCGACCAGCCACCTCTCCGATCGTACGGGCGCCGGGCCGCGGCGGCCGGGGTTCGGGGAGGTCAGACCCTGGTGACCGAGGAGACCGGCATCATGCCGACCGGGTCGTAGCGCACCGGGGCGCCGGGGTAGGGCGCGTGGATCACCTGGCCGTTGCCGGCGTACATGCCGATGTGGCTGGCGTCGTCCCGGTAGGCGACCAGGTCTCCGGGCCGTGCCTCGGAGAGCGGGATCTGCCGGCCCGCGTACCGCTGCGCCTGCGAGGTGCGCGGCAGGCCGACGCCGGCCTGGGCGTACGCCCACTGGGTCAGGCCCGAGCAGTCGAAGCCGGAGGGGCCGTTGGCGCCCCAGACGTAGGGCCTGCCGAGCGCGGAGCGGGCGGCGGCGAGGGCGGCCGCCGACCGGCCGGAGGCGGGTACGGCGCCGCCGAGGGCGGGCAGGCCGGCGCGGCCGGAGCGGGAGGCGCGGCCGTAGGCGGCGCGTTCGCCGGCCGGGAGGGTGTCGAGCAGCCGCCGGGCCTCGGCGAGCTTGCGCTCGACGGTCTTCTTGTGGGCGGCGACGGCCTTGCGGCCCTTCTCCAGCTCGGCGAGCTTGCGCGCGGCCTCGGCGCGGTCCTGGGAGAGTTCGCGCATGGCGCTCCGGAGCTCCCGGAGCTCACCTGCCTGGCGGGTGGTGATCCGGTCGAGCACGGAGGCCTTGTCCAGGTAGTCGTCCGGGTCGGCGGAGAGCAGCAGGACGAGGGACGGGTCGACGCCGCCCGCGCGGTACTGGGCTCCGGCGAGCGAGCCGAGCCCGTCCCGCATGGTGTTGATCCGCTCCTGCTTGCGGGCGATCTCGTCCTGCGCGGCGCCGACCTGCTCGCGCAGGGCGTCGGTGCGCTCGTCGGCCTTGTTGTAGGCCTCGGTCGCCTTCTCCGCCTCCGTGTGGAGGCGGTCCACCTCGGCACGTGTGTCGTCGTGCGGCGCGGCCACGGCCGCCGGTACGGCGCTCAGGACGGCGGTGGCGACGGAGAGAAGGCCGATGGCGGCGGTGGCGCCGCGATCGAACCCGGACGGTGCAAGGCGGCGATGGGACCCCACGGGAAGCCGCACTCCTTCCGCTGGCGGACGGGAAACGCGGCAGACAGTAGCCCCGCGGCGGGGCGGCGACCAACGACCTCACGAGGGTGCGCGACACGACGCCCCGCCGCTGACGCAGGTCACCGGCGGGGCGGACGGTCAGAACGCCGTGCCGTGATTCCCCCGAACGGGCGGCACGACCAGGACGTTTTCGGATGTTCCCGGAACGGGGATCAGACGCGGACGCCCCACATGAAGGGGCCACCGATGGTGTCCATCGACTCGTAGCGGACGACCGTGCCGGTGCGCGGCGCGTGCAGGACCTGGCCGTTGCCGGCGTAGAGGCCCACGTGGTGCAGGTCGTTGAAGAAGAAGACGAGGTCGCCGACCTGGAGGTCGCTCATCGAGGAGATGCGCGTGCCGTAGTTGGCCTGGGCCTCGGAGGTGCGGGGTATGCCGACGCCGGCCTGGGCGTAGGCCCAGGAGGTGAGGCCCGAGCAGTCGAAGGAGGACGGGCCGGTGGCGCCGTAGACGTACGGGGTGCCGATCTTGCTCTGGGCGGCGGAGAACGCCGCGCCGGCGCGGCCCGAGGCGGACGCCGTGGAGCCGGAGAGGGCCTGGCGCTCGCTGCTGCGGGTGGCGCGGTCCTGCTCGGCGGTGAGGGCGGCCTTCTCCGCGGCGGTGAGCGTGTTGAGGAGCTTCTGGGCCGAGGAGAGCTTGCCCTGGACTTCCTTCTTCTTCTTGCCCAGTTCGGTGCGGGTGGCCGAGAGGTCCTTGAGCTTCTTGGAGGCCTCGGCGCGCTGCTGGGCGAGGTCGCGCTGCTTCTCCTGGATCTTCTTGAGGGCCTCGACCTGCTGACCGCTGAGCTGGTCGAGCGTGGAGGCCTTGTCCAGGTAGTCGTCCGGGTCGGCGGACAGGAAGAGCTGGAGGGAGGGGTCGATGCCGCCGGAGCGGTACTGGGCGCTGGCCATCGAACCGAGGCCGTCGCGCAGCTCGTTGAGCTCCTCCTGGCCGCGGGCGACGTTGTCCTGGATGGTGGAGATCTCCTTCTGGAGCTTCTCCTGCTTCTCCTTGGCCCCGTTGTACTTCTCGGTGGCCTGCTCCGCCTCTTCGTAGAGCTTGTCGACCTTGGCCTTGACCTCGTCCTTGCTCGGCTTCTCGCTCGGCGCGGCGTTGGCCGCCTGCGAGCTGAGAGCGACTGCGGCTGCCGCTGCGGTGGTGAGCACGGTCACACGCGTGCGGCTCGGCTGCTTGGGACGACGGTGGGACGCCACGGAGTCGAGCTCCTTCTTGGAGGGGGATCATCACCCGATCGCGGGTTCGAAGGCAGACCCTAGTGACCAAGTCGTGATGAGTTCAAATCCTCAAGTGAAAATAGTGAGACCGGTGAGGCATATTTTGCCGTGAACTCACGTGCGGTGAGCCCCCCTTGACAGCGCGTCGCATCGAGTGGCCCTCAATTCGGGCAAGCGGCCCGTATGTTGCGCTTGGGGCGGACGGCACCCCGGGGACATACTGCCCAGGGCTCAGCCGCGCGAGAACCGCTTGAGGAGGACCACCGAGGCCACCGGCCGCGCCCCCGCCTTCGCCACCCCGTCGGCGACCTCGCGGTCGGTGGAGACGACGATGACCGGCCGGCCCGGCGGCTCGGCCCGCACCAGCTGGCGGATCAGCTCGTCCGCGGTGACGCCGGCCTTGGAGAACAGCACCCGCACCCCGCGCGGCGGTGCCAGCAGCACCGGCGCGGCCAGTTCGGCCCCGTCGAAGACGCAGGTCGTCTCGGCGCCGGTCTGCGCCGCGAGCTGGGAGAGCTGACCGAGCAGCCGCAGCCGCTGCTTCTCCAGCGGCATCTGCGGATAGCCGGTCTTGGTGACGTTGTAGCCGTCGACGACCAGGTGCGCCTGGGGCAGCGCGAGCAACTGGTCGAGGATGGCGGGGTCGTGCTCGGACAGGGCGCGGGCCGCGATGTCCTTCGGGGTCATCCGGCCGGGCTCGACCGCGTCCACCGTCTCGGCGGGCCGCACCGCCACCGGGGGCAGCGCGAGCTCCCGGCGCAGCCCCTGCGTGGCGTCCAGCAGTGTGTCGAGGAGCAGCCGTACGCGCATGTCCTCGACGCTGCGTCCTTCGCGGGCCGCCCTGCGGCTGGCCTCCAGCGCGGCCTCCGTCTCGCCGAGTCGGGCCTTGAGCCGCCGGCTCTCGCTCTCGGCGGCGGACACCTGGGCGTTCGCCTCGGTGCGGACGGTGTCTATCTCGTCCCGCACCTTGCGCAGGGCGGCCTCGCCGCGCTTGACGTCGCTGAGGGCGGAGCGCAGCTTGCGGTGCAGCGACTCGGCCTCCTTCTTCGCCGCGTCCAGCTCGCCGCGCAGCCGCTCCGTCTCGGTCCTGGTGTGCTCCCGGGCCCGGGCCAGCTCCTCGTGCAGCCGCTCCAGCTCCGCGCGGCTCTCCTCGTCGGCGCGCTCGGCGTCCGCGCGCTGCGCCTCCTCGCCGGCGGCGGTCACCAGCTTCACCCAGCCGTGCGGGCGCAGTACGTAGGCCGCGGCCGCCACGTCGAGGGGGTCCGCGGCCGGGGGCGGGGAGCCGGAGTCGAGGGCGCCGGCCAGCTCCGGCTGGGCCTCTCTGAATTTCTCGCCGATCCGCTGCCGGAACAGGGGGTCGGTCTCCACGGCGGCGGCCATGGCGTTGCCGGCGAACTTCGCCCGGCGGTTGGGGGCGAAGCGGGCGTACTGTCTCAGCTGTGCGGGCAGTTCGCCGAGGGTGAGTCCGCCGAAGCCGTCGGACACGATCTGCACGACCCTGCGGCGCACTCCGTCGGGCAGCGGGCGGTCGAGCACCTCAGCGGCGCCGTCGTCCGGCCCCCCGCCGTGTGTCTCCACCATCCCTCACCCCACTACCTCTGCTGCCTGCGCATGCCTGTCCGCGATCCCGGTACGGGACCACGGCCCGCGGAACCCGCTCCTGTCAGGAAGCGGCGCCCGGCCTGTCCACGAGTTCCACCTGGTCCACGGCGTTGCACCAGCGGCACCGCACCGACTCGATGGTCTCACTGAGCACCTCGCGCTCCTCGACCGTCGGCTCACCGGCCAGATCGAGGTGCACGTACTCGACGACCTTCGAGGCGCGGGTCACGTCGAACCGGGTGAGGTTGCCGCAGAGGGTGCAGCGCCACCGCGTCGTGTCGGTCGGCAGGGGAACCGTCATCGTGGCTGTTCGCTCTCTATCCAGTGTCCGTGACGCGCCGGCCTCCCCGGTGCGTGTGGCTCGTAACCCTACGGCCTGGCGGGTACCCGCCGCCCGCGCGTCCACGGCGGCGAGGCGGTATGGGCGGTTGTGCCCGATTGCGTCATGCTCTGTATTCATGATCCGCAACTGGAGCACGGCGGCCCTCGGAAAGGTCAGGACGCTCGGCACGGCCCGCACCCCGCGGAACCGCACGGCGCCGGTGACGTACGCGCTGATCATCCTGTGCTGCCTGCTGTTCCTGGTCAGTCCGGCGTCGGGCCTCAATCCGGCCCACGGGACCGGGGAAGAGCTGCTGGCCGCGCAGCGCGCCTGGTTCCGCCGCTGGGGGGTGATCCCCGCAGAACTGTTCGAGGGCTCCCCCGGCGCCGCCCTCACCCCCGCCACGGCACTGTTCGTCCACGGCAGCTGGGTCCATCTGCTCGGCAACATGCTCTTCCTCTACGTCTTCGGCGCGATGACCGAGGCGCGGATGGGGCGGCTGCAGTTCCTGCTGTTCTACCTCGGCTGCGGCTACCTGGCGCTGCTGGGCTACGCGGCGGCCAACGCCCACTCCCAGGAGCCCCTGGTCGGGGCCTCGGGGGCGATCTCCGCGATCCTCGGCGCCTTCCTCTTCCTGTTCCCGCGCGCCCGCGTGACCAGCCTCCTGCCCTTCCTGTTCTTCCTGCCGCTGCGCTTCCCGGCCTGGGTGGTGCTGCCGTTCTGGGCGTCCCTGCAGGGGATGGCGGCGGGGCGGGCCGGTGACGGGCCGGGGGTGGCCTACCTCGCGCATCTGGTGGGCTTCGGGCTCGGCTTCGTCTTCGCCTGGGTGCGGTTCGGCGGTGGGACTAGAGTTGGGGACGTTCCAGTGACGGCCCCCGAGGGAGAGAACCAGCCGTGATCAGCGCGATCGTCCTCATCAAGACCAGCGTGGACCGGATCCCCGAGATCGCGGAGCAGATCGCCTCGCTGGAGAACGTCAGCGAGGTCTTCTCCGTCACCGGCACCTACGACCTGATCGCGATGGTGCGGGTCAATCAGCACGAGGACCTGGCGGAGGTCATCCCCGGCCGGATCAGCAAGATCCCGGGCGTGGAGGGCACGGACACGCACGTGGCGTTCCGTACGTACTCGCAGCACGACCTGGAGGCGGCGTTCGCCATCGGGCTCGACAACTGAGTTCTTCGTGAAGAATTCTTCGCTCGAGGTGGCCCGGCGGGCCGAGCTGTCCGGCCGTCCGGTCCTCGCCGTGGCCGGCGCCCTCGGGGAGGGCGCGCAGGAGGTGCCGGGTGTGGGCGCCCGGCACGGCGTCCTGCCCGCCCCGACGGCCCCGGCACAGGCACCGGGGCGGGGGACTCAGGCAGCGGCGGCGGAGGTGTCCGGCACGCAACGCCCGTCCTCGGTGCGGTAGTTCCAGCGGGCGCCGTCACTCACCAGCTCCTTGACGGCGTTCACGAACCGCTCGACGTGCTCGTCCGGGGTGCCCGCGCCGAAGCTGACCCGGATGGCGTTGAGGGACTTCTCCCCCGGTGCCGCCTCGGGGGCGCCGCACTCGCCCTGCGTCTCGGGGTCGCTGCCGAGCAGGGTACGCACCAGCGGGTGGGCGCAGAACAGGCCGTCGCGCACGCCGATGCCGTACTCCGCGGAGAGGGCGGCGGCGAAGTGCGAACTGTTCCAGCCGTCGACGACGAAGGAGAGGACGCCGACACGGGGGGCGTCGTCACCGAAGAGGGACAGGACCCGGACCTCGGGCACCGCGGCGAGCCCTTCGCGGACCTTGCGGATCAGGTACTCCTCGCGGGCGACCAGCGTGTCGAACCCGGCCTCGGTGAGCGCCTTGCAGGCCGAGGCGATGGCGTAGGCGCCGATGACGTTGGGCGACCCGGCCTCGTGGCGGGCGGCGCTGTCGTGCCACTGCACGTCCACGCCGCCGTCGGCGCGCCGGCTGACGCTGCGGCTGGCACCGCCGCCCGCGAGGTACGGCTCCGCCTCGCGCAGCCAGTCGGCGCGGCCCGCGAGGACGCCGGAGCCGAAGGGGGCGTACAGCTTGTGCCCGGAGAAGGCGACCCAGTCGACGTCGAGGTCACGGACGTCGAGCGGGTGGTGCGGGGCGAGCTGGGCGGCGTCCAGCACGATCCGGGCACCGTGCGCGTGCGCGGCGGCGGCCAGCTCACGGACCGGCCACAGCTCGCCGGTGACGTTGGAGGCGCCGGTGACGCAGACCAGGGCGGGCCCGTACGGCTCGCGGGCGGCGAGGGCGCGCTCCAGGGTCCCGACGGCCTCGGCAGGGGTGCGCGGGGCGTCCAGGTAGGTCACGTCCGCGTCCCGCCAGGGCAGCAGCGAGGCGTGGTGCTCGGTCTCGAAGACGAAGACCCGGCAGCCGGCCGGGAGGGCGGCGGCGAGCAGGTTCAGGGAGTCGGTGGTGGACCGGGTGAACACCACCTGGTCGGCCTCCCGGCAGCCCAGGAACTCGGCGACGGTCTTCCGGGCGTTCTCGAACAGGTCGGTCGACAGCTGCGAGAGGTACCCGGCGCCGCGGTGCACGCTGCCGTAGTACGGGGCGTAGGCGGCGACGTCGTCCCAGACCCGCTGGAGCGCGGGCGCGCTGGCGGCGTAGTCGAGCGCGGCGTAGGTGACCTCACCGCCGGTGACGAGCGGCACGGTGACATCCCGGCCCAGAACGGGCAGCGGGGCACAGACGGACTGGTCGGCGGCGACGGCGGAGACGGACATGGGGGTACTCCCGTGAAGGCAGAGGACATCGCCACGCGAGCGCGCACGGCTCGAGCGTGGGACGGAAAGGAAAAGGGGATGCGGAGGCGGGGCTCTGCGGCCCTATCGCATTCGCTGATTCACGGGAGACTCCCTCGGACGACCCAGGACCCCTGGTGTGCGAGGGGTCCGCGCTTGCCGTGAACCTTGCTGTCCACGACCTGGTCTTCACCCGGGGCACCCCGCCACGGACGGAGGGTTGCCGGACAGTCGGCCGGGGCCTCATGACTGTCACTCATGACCTGGAAAGGAACGTACGTGAAGTGATCGCCGCCCCGCAACCCGAGTCCGGATCGCGGGACGGACGTCACTGTCCCCGGGCCGGGACCTACGCGTTGCTGGCGGCCACCCAGCGCTCCAGGGTCCGCCTGGCCGCGCCGGAGTCGATGGACGCGGCGGCCTGCTCCATGCCGGCCCGGATCCGCTCGGTCAGCGGTCCCTCGCCGGGCTTCAGGGCCACCAGGGCCGCCGCCGAGTTCAGCAGCACCGCGTCCCGGACGGGACCCGGCTCGCCGGCCAGCAGACGGCGGGCGACGTCGGCGTTGTAGGAGGCGTCGGCGCCGCGCAGCGCCTCGACCGGCACCAGTTCGAGGCCGACGTCCCGGGGGTCGAAGGCCTCCTCGGTCACCGTGCCGTCCCGCACGACCCAGACCCGGGAGGTGGAGGTCGTGGTCAGCTCGTCCAGGCCGTCGTCGCCGCGGAACACCAGCGAGGAGTTGCCGCGTTCGGCGAACACCCCGGCGATGATCGGGGCCATCCGGGGGTCGGCGACACCGACCGCCTGGGCCTTCACCTTCGCCGGATTGGTCAGCGGTCCGAGGAAGTTGAACACGGTCCGCACGCCCAGCTGGCCGCGCGCGGTCGCCACGTGGCGCAGCGCGGGGTGGAACTTCACGGCGAAGCAGAAGGTGATCCCGGCCTCCTCGGCGACCTGGGCCACCCGCTTCGGGGTCAGCTCCAGATTGACCCCGAGCTTCTCCAGCACGTCGGACGCGCCGGACGCCGAGGAGGCGGCACGGCTGCCGTGCTTGACGACCTTCGCGCCGGTGCCGGCGATGACGATGGCCGACATGGTGGAGATGTTGACGGTCTTGGCGCCGTCGCCGCCGGTGCCGACGATGTCGACGGTCTCACCGGGCACCTCGATGACGTGCGCGTGCTCGTACATCGACCGCACACAGCCGGAGATCTCGTCGACGGTCTCGCCCTTGGCCCGCAGCGCCGTCGCGAACCCGGCGATCTGCACGTCGGTCGCCTCACCGCGCATGATCAGGTCCATCGCCCAGGCGGTGTCGTCGACGGACAGGTCACGGCCGTCCAGCAGTCCGTTCAGCAGGGCGGGCCAGGAGCGGCCCGCCGCGATGTCGCCTCCAGCGGGGGTCACAGCGCTCATGAGCCGCTCCTGATCGTGTGCATCGTGGAAAGGGAGTGTGGTCCCACCCTATCCAGCCCCCGGGCACGGCGAAGGGCCCCGTCCGCAGACCGGACGGGGCCCTTCGACCGTCGTGTGGCGACGCTGGAGGGTCAGTGGTGGCCGTGGCCGCTCGTGATCTCCTTGTACTCCTCGACGGTCGGCTTCGGAATCTGCGACTCCGGGCCGTAGTACGCCTTGCTGAGCTTGGCGCGGAGCTTCTCCGAGCCCTTCGGCTTGCGCTCGACGCCGTTCTCGTCGACCGTCGGGCCGATCTCGGCCGGCTTGTACTGCTCGTGCGACGTGAGGGTGTGCAGCGCGCCCTGGCTGAGCGGCTCGTGGACCTCGATGAACTCACCGTGCGGCAGGCGCTTGATGATGCCGGACTCGCGTCCGTGCAGCACCTTGTCCTTGTCGCGGCGCTGGAGGCCGAGGCAGATCCGCTTGGTGATCACGAAGGCGATGACCGGGCCGACGAAGAACCCGATCCGGACGAACCAGGTGACCGCGTTGATCGACAGGTGGAAGTGCGTGGCGACGATGTCGTTGCCACCACCGATCAGCATGATGATGTACGCCGTCACCCAGGCGACGCCGATGGCCGTACGGGTCGGGGCGTTGCGCGGCCGGTCCAGGATGTGGTGCTCGCGCTTGTCGCCGGTCACCCACGACTCGATGAACGGGTAGACGGCGATGGCCGCGAGGAAGATACCGAAGATCAGCAGCGGGACGAACACACCCAGGACGAGCGTGTGACCCCAGAAGTTGATCTCCCAGCCGGGCATGGCACGGACGAGACCCTCGGCGAAGCCCATGTACCAGTCGGGCTGGGCTCCGGTCGACACCTGGTCGGGCCGGTAGGGGCCGATGCTCCAGATCGGGTTGACCGACACCAGGCCGGCGACGGCCGCGATCACGCCGAAGACCAGGAAGAAGAAGCCTCCGGCCTTGGCCATGTACACCGGCAGCAGCGGCATGCCGACGACGTTGTTGTTGGTCTTGCCGGGGCCCGCGAACTGCGTGTGCTTGTGGTAGAAGACCAGGATCAGGTGGCCCACCATCAGGCCGAGCATGATGCCCGGCAGCAGCAGGATGTGGATCGAGTAGAACCGGGCCACGAAGTCGTGGCCGGGGAACTCCCCGCCGAACAGGAACATCGAGATGTACGTGCCGACGATCGGCACGGACAGGATCGCGCCCTGCGTGAAGCGGACACCGGTGCCGGAGAGCAGGTCGTCCGGGAGCGAGTAGCCGGTGAAACCGGTGAACATGCCGAGGACGAACAGCAGGAAGCCGAACAGCCAGTTGACCTCACGCGGCTTGCGGAACGCACCGGTGAAGAAGACGCGCATCATGTGCACGAACATGCCGGCGAGGAAGATGATCGCCGCCCAGTGGTGGATCTGCCGGATGAGCAGACCACCCCGGATGTCGAAGCTGATGTTCATCGTCGAGGCGTACGCCTCGCTCATCAGCTGGCCCTGCAGCGGCACGTACGAACCGTGGTACGTGACCTCGTTCATCGACGGGTGGAAGAACAGCGTCAGATACACACCCGTGAGGATGATGATGATGAAGCTGTACATGCACACTTCGCCGAGCATGAACGACCAGTGGTCGGGGAAGATCTTGCGCATGTTGGCCTTGGCCAGGGAGTAGATCCCGAGCCGGCCGTCGGCCCAGTCGGCGACACGTTCGCCGGCCGGTGCCTTCCCGCGTGAGCGGGACTCGTTGGTCGCTGTCGTGCTCATCCGCGCTCCCAGAAAGCAGGACCGACGGGCTCTTCGAAGTCGCTGAGCGCCTCGAGATAGCCCTCGTCGTTCACGCCGATGCGCAGCTGCGGCAGGGCGTGACCGGCGGGACCGAAGATCACCCGGGCACCGTCGGAGAGGTCGAAGGTGGACTGGTGGCAGGGGCACAGCACGTGGTGCGTCTGCTGCTCGTACAGGGAGATCGGGCAGCCCACGTGGGTGCAGATCTTCGAGTACGCGACGATGCCCTCGTGCGACCACTCGAGCTCGCGCTTGTCCTTGATGTTCTCCGGCTGGATCCGGACGATCATCAGGGCGGCCTTGGCGATCTCGTTCTGGAATTCCTCGTCGTGCTCCTCCAGGCCCTCGGGCTTGGCGAAGGTCAGCGAGCCGACGGCGACGTCGGAGGGACGCAGCGGCTCGTTGGTGTTCATGTTGACGAGCAGCTTGCCCTTGGACCACAGGGTGTGGCGAAGCTTGGTGCCGGGCAGCGGACCGAGGTCGCGCAGCAGCACGACGCCGGAGAGCGGCACCAGGGTGAGCGCGCCCAGCATCGTGTTGCGGATCAGCTTGCGGCGCCCGATCACGGACTCCTTGGCACCCTGCTTGAAGTCCGCGTGGACCTTGGCACGGACCTCGGGGGACGCCTCGATCGGGTGACGCTCGTCGGCGACCTCCTCGTCGGACATCAGGGTGCGCGCCCAGTGGACGGCGCCCGCGCCGATCGTGAACAGCGCCACGCCCAGCGTCAGGCCGAGCGCGAAGTTCATCGCGTTCACGTGCCCGAGCGGGAAGACGTAGATCGACGTGTCGTGCGGGATGGTCACGAACGAGGCGATGAAGCCGGCGGTGGCCAGCATCGACAAGGTGAACAGGAACGCGACCGCGCGCTCGGACCGCTTGGCGGCCCGCTCGTCGATGTCCTGGATCCGGTGCTCGTGGGGCGGCAGCCCCGGGTCGGCGAACGGGTGGGCCTCGTCCGCGACCTTCACCGCGCCGTGCGTGGTGCCCTGCTCAGCGGGCAGGTTCTCTTCTGGGATGTCTTGGCTACTCATGACTTCTTGGCCTTTGCGGTCCGGGCGGCAACCCACACGGCGACGGCGATGCAGGCACCGAGGCCGAAGATCCAGCCGAAGAGGCCCTCGCTGACCGGCCCGAGGCCGCCCAGCGACAGACCGCCGGGGCTGACGGTCTCGTCACCGTTGACCGCGTTCAGGTAGGCGATGATGTCCTTCTTGTTCTGCTCCGACATGGTCGTGTCGGGGAAGGAGGGCATGTTCTGCGGGCCGGTCTGCATGGCCTCGTAGATGTGCTTCGGGTCGACACCTTCGAGGCTGGGCGCGTACTTGCCGTGCGTCAGCGCGCCGCCCTTGCCGGTGAAGTTGTGGCACTGGGCGCAGTTGGTGCGGAACAGTTCACCGCCCTTGGCGATGTCCGCGCCCTCCGGGCCGTACTTCTCCTCCGTCGGGATGGCCGGACCGGCACCCAGCGAGGCGATGTAGGCCGCCAGCTGGTCGATCTCGGCCTGCGAGTAGAGGTTCGGCTTGTCCGGGATCTGCGCGCCCGGCTGCTGGGCCGGCATACGACCGGTGGCCACCTGGAAGTCGACGGCGGCGGCGCCGACGCCGACCAGGCTCGGACCGTCGGTGGTGCCCTGACCCCCGGTGCCGTGGCAGCTGGCGCAGCCGACGGCGTAGAGCTTCTTGCCCTCGTCGATGGCGAGGGACTGGGCGGATTCATCGGCCTGCGCCTTGCTCGCGGGCGCGAACGCGGCGTACAGCCCCCCGGTGCATGCCAGCGCGAGGAGTAGGACGACGAGCGCCGCCAGCGGATGGCGTCGTCGTGCGGAGAGCTTTTTCACGGATTACCCCGGTGTCAGGATCTTCTGCGTCGATGCTTCTGGTATTGCGCGGGTGCTTGCCGCGACTACTTGATCATGTAGATCGTGGCGAAGAGGCCGATCCAGACGACATCGACGAAGTGCCAGTAGTAGGACACGACGATGGCCGCGGTCGCCTGCTCGTGGGTGAACCTCCGGGCCGCGTAGGTGCGGCCGAGGACCAGCAGGAAGGCGATGAGGCCGCCCGTCACGTGCAGTCCGTGGAAGCCGGTGGTCAGGTAGAACACCGAGCCGTACGGGTCCGACGAGAGCGAGAGGCCCTCGTGCTTGACCAGTTCGGTGTACTCGAACACCTGACCGCCGATGAAGATCGCACCCATCACGAAGGTGACGATGAACCACATCCTGAGCTTCTTCACGTCACCGCGCTCGGCGGCGAACACGCCGAGCTGACAGGTGAGGGAGGAGAGCACCAGGATCGTGGTGTTCGTCGCGGAGAACGGGAAGTTCAGCGCTTCGGCCTTCTCGGACCAGAAGTCCGGGCCGGTCACCGATCGCAGGGTGAAGTACATCGCGAAGAGGGCCGCGAAGAACATCAGCTCGGAACTCAACCAGATGATGGTTCCGACGCTGGTGAGGTTCGGCCGGTTGACCGACGGGTGCGCGTGCCCGGTTTCTACTGTCGTTGCTGTCGCCACGACCGACATTATGTCGGTCGCTTATCCCGCCCTCACCCCGGGGGGTGCCGTTCGGTGTGTTCGCCCCCTCTGTAGTGCCCGTATGGCCCATCGAACGGCCCGTCGAAGCCGTGTCCGAACCAGTGTTGACGGGCTGTTCAAGGGAGTAGCATCCGGCGCAACGGGCACGACAGTCTCCACCGCGTATCGGAGGAAGCATGCAGGCGACCGCCACGGTGCTGGTCTACAGCGACGACTCCAACACCCGCGAACAGGTGCGGCTCGCGACCGGCCGCCGGCCGGCTCCGGACGTGCCCGTGGTCGAGTTCGTGGAGTGCGCGACGCCGGCCGCCGTCATCAGGGAGCTGGACAAGGGCGGGATCGACGTCTGCGTCCTGGACGGCGAGGCCGTCCCCATGGGTGGCATGGGCGTGTGCCGGCAGATCAAGGACGAGATCTTCCACTGCCCGCCGGTGCTGCTGCTCATCGCCCGGCCGCAGGACGCCTGGCTGGCCACCTGGAGCCGTGCGGAGGCCGCTGTGGCGTCGCCGGTGGAGCCGGTGGAGTTCGCGGGTGCGCTGGCCGCGCTGTTGCGGCAGAAGCGGCTGCAGGGCGTTTAGGGGCGCCTGAGGGAGCGGGGGTGCGGGTGGTGTGGCGGGCGCGGCGCCGTCGTGGCTTGTCGCGCCCACGCGGCGGAGCCGCATGTCGGACACAGCCCCGCGCCCCTGACGGCGCCGCCCCGAAGGGCGTCTTCAGGCACTCTCCGGGCGCAGACGGGCCTGCTCCGCCGTGCCGGCGTCGTTGGCCGCGCCGCCCGTGAGGGCGCTGCCCTGGCGCCACTTGGTCCAGGCCAGGTTCCAGTCGCCGTAGCCGTTGTCGAAGGTCTCCATGGTCTTGCCGCCCGAGTTGACCACCTGGACGATGTCGCCCTCCTGGACCTCGCCGAAGAACCACTTGGCGTTGTCGGTGCTCATGCCGACGCAGCCGTGGCTGACGTTGGCGGAGCCCTGGGAGCCGACGGACCAGGGGGCGGCGTGCACGTACTCGCCGCTCCAGGTGACCCGGGTGGCGAAGTACACCGGCAGGTCGTACGAATCCGACGAGCCCTCGGCGATGCCGACGGTGGTGCTGCGCATGCGTACGAAGGGCTCCTTGCCCAGCACGACCTTGACGCCGTTGCGGGTCTCGAAGCCGGGCTTGCCCGTGGTGACGGGGACCTTCCGGACCTCCTCGCCGTCCCGGTAGACCGTCAGGGTGTGCGTGGAGGCGTCGGTGACGGCGACGACGCGGTCATCGGTGGTGATCTTGAGGGACTTGGCCTTCCCGCCCCACATCCGGTCACCGATCTTGATGCCGTCGAGGTTGCTGCTGACCTCGATGGTGGCGTGGGCGGGCCAGTACTCCTGGGGCCGGTAGTGGAGCTTCTTGTCGTCCACCCAGTACCACGCGCCCTGCACCGCGGGCGTCGACTGCACCTTCAGGGCGCGCTCCACCACGGCCCGCTGGGCCTTGTCCGCGACCGGCCGGCTCAGTTCCGCCGTGATGGGCTGGCCGACACCGTACGCGCCCGCCTCGGGTCCGAAGGTGACGTCCAGCGTCTTCTTGGCGGTGGGCTTGCCGGTCTCGAAGGTGAGGACCTTGCGGCCGGGTGCGCCGTCCCCGTCCTCGGTGCTGACGCGCACCGTGTAGCGGGCGCCGGCGGCCAGCGGGGAGGTGCTGTGCCAGCGGGATCCGTCGGCGGAGAGTTCGCCCGCCACGTAGCGTCCCGCGGCGTCCACGGCCGTGACGTCCGTGATGCGCCCGTCGGCGCCCTCGGCGACGACCTCCAGGGGCTTGTCCGGGTCGGCCTTCTTCCCGGCGTCCGTGGGGCCGTTGAAGGAGATCTGGCCGGCCGCGTCGTAGGGCGTGGCCGACAGCGGGTTGTCGTCGCCCGTGCAGGCGGTGACGCTCGCGCCGAGAGCGATCACCAGCAGGGTGCAGCCGACGACCGTACGCCCCCGCGCCTGGAAGTGAACCGTGTTGCTCATGCCCTCACGCTAGAGAGTGACGTCAACGGAAGCACGGTGGGTAATCCGTACGAGTGACAGGGTTACGGCATGCGAAGAGGCCCGGACGCTCCTGACGGAGTGTCCGGGCCCCTGTGCGCTCAGCGCCTGCTACTGGGTGCGGTTCTCACCGCGGTAGTACTCGAAGACCCAGCCCCACAGGCCGACCAGGATGACCGGCAGCGAGAAGTACATGATCCACCAGCCGACGGCCACGCCCAGGAAGGCGAGGGCTCCGCCGATGCCGAGGGACAGCGGCTGCCAGCTGTGCGGGCTGAAGAACCCGACCTCGCCGGCGTCGTCGGCGACGTCCGCTTCCTTGTTGTCCTGCGCCCCGGCGTCGACCCGCTTGGCCGTGAAGGCCAGGTAGAAGCCGATCATGAGGCACAGGGCGAAGGCCAGGAAGAGGGCCGTGGCGCCCGCCGGCTCCTTCGCCCACACACCGTAGGTGACCGCGACGGCGAGGATGAAGAGGCTCAGCCAGAGGAAAATCTTGCCCTGGATCTTCACTTGCCGGCCTCCTTGCCGCCAGCGAGGGTCTTTTCACCGTGACCGACGTTCTCGAGCTGGTCGAGCGCGGAGATCTCCGGGTGGTGCAGGTCGAACGCCGGGGATTCGCTGCGGATGCGCGGCAGGGTGAGGAAGTTGTGCCGCGGCGGCGGGCAGGAGGTCGCCCACTCGAGCGAGCGGCCGTAGCCCCACGGGTCGTCCACGCCGACCGGCTTGCCGTACTTGGCCGTCTTCCAGACGTTGTAGAAGAACGGCAGGATCGACATGCCGAGCAGGAACGAGGCGATCGTCGAGATCGTGTTCAGGGCGGTGAAGCCGTCGGCCGCCAGGTAGTCGGCGTAGCGACGCGGCATGCCCTCGGCGCCCAGCCAGTGCTGGACCAGGAAGGTGCCGTGGAAGCCGACGAACAGCGTCCAGAAGGTGATCTTGCCGAGGCGCTCGTCGAGCATCTTGCCGGTGAACTTCGGCCACCAGAAGTGGAAGCCGGCGAACATCGCGAAGACCACGGTGCCGAAGACGACGTAGTGGAAGTGCGCCACCACGAAGTACGAGTCGGAGACGTGGAAGTCCAGCGGCGGCGAGGCCAGGATGACGCCGGTCAGACCACCGAAGGTGAAGGTGATCAGGAAGCCGATCGTCCACAGCATCGGCGTCTCGAAGGACAGACTGCCCTTCCACATGGTGCCGATCCAGTTGAAGATCTTCACACCGGTCGGGACCGCGATCAGGAACGTCATGAACGAGAAGAACGGCAGCAGCACACCGCCGGTCACGTACATGTGGTGCGCCCACACCGTCACCGACAGACCCGCGATCGCGATGGTGGCCGCGATCAGGTTCATGTAACCGAACATCGGGCGGCGGCTGAAGACCGGGATGATCTCACTGACGATGCCGAAGAACGGCAGCGCGATGATGTACACCTCTGGATGCCCGAAGAACCAGAACAAGTGTTGCCACAGCAACGCTCCGCCGTTGGCCGAGTCGAAGACGTGCGCACCGAACTTGCGGTCCGCCTCCAGCGCGAACAGGGCCGCGGCCAGCACCGGGAAGGCCAGCAGGACCAGCACACCGGTCAGCAGGACGTTCCAGGTGAAGATCGGCATGCGGAACATGGTCATGCCGGGGGCACGCATGCAGATGATCGTGGTGATGAAGTTGACCGAGCCGAGGATGGTGCCGAAGCCGGAGAAGGCCAGACCCATGATCCACAGGTCACCGCCGATACCCGGCGAGTGCACCGCGTCGGACAGCGGCGAGTAGGCGAACCAGCCGAAGTCGGCCGCGCCCTGCGGGGTCAGGAACCCGCCCACCGCGATCGTCGAGCCGAACAGGTACAGCCAGTAGGCGAACATGTTCAGCCGGGGGAAGGCCACGTCCGGCGCGCCGATCTGGAGCGGCATGATCCAGTTCGCGAAGCCGGCGAACAGCGGCGTCGCGAACATCAGCAGCATGATCGTGCCGTGCATCGTGAACGCCTGGTTGAACTGCTCGTTCGACATGATCTGCAGACCCGGGCGGGCCAGCTCGGCGCGCATGAAGAGCGCCATCACACCGCCGATGCAGAAGAACGCGAACGACGTGACCAGGTACAACGTACCGATCGTCTTGTGGTCCGTGGTGGTCAGCCACTTGACGACCACTTCACCACGCCTCTGGCGCCGGACCGGCAGCTCGTCCTCGTAGTGGGACCCTGCCGCGGCACCCTGGGGTTCGTTGAGGATGCTCACAGGTTGTTCGTCTCCCGGTTCTTCTCGTGGCTCGTCTGCGCGATGCCGGCGGGAACGTAACCGGTCTGCCCCTTCTTCGCGAGGTCCTGGAGGTGCTGCTCATAGCGCTCCGGGGAGACGACCTTCACGTTGAACAGCATCCGGGAGTGGTCCACGCCGCACAGCTCGGCGCACTTGCCCAGGAAGGTGCCCTCCTTGTTGGGGGTCACCTCGAAGGCGTTGGTGTGGCCCGGAATGACGTCCTGCTTCATCAGGAACGGCACCACCCAGAAGGAGTGGATGACGTCCCGCGAGGTCAGCACGAAGCGGACCGTCTTGCCCTTGGGAAGCCAGAGGGTCGGGCCCGGGTTGTTGGTCTGCGGGTTCCGCGTTCCGGGGGTGCCGCAGTCGTAGACACCGCCGGCGTTCGCCGGGAAGTCCTCCTTGAACCGGTTCGGAATCGCTTCCAGTTCCTTGGAGGTCTGGGCGTCACCGGTGGAACCGGCGACGTCCTCGATGTGGTTGAAGCACCAGCTCCACTGGAAGCCGACCACGTTCACCGTGACGTCGGGCTTCTTCTTGAGGCTCAGGAGCTCGGACTCGTCACGAGCGGTGAAGTAGAACAGCACCGAGACGATGATGAGCGGAACCATGGTGTACAGCGCCTCGATGGGCATGTTGTACCTGGTCTGCGGAGGAACTTCGACCTTGGTGCGGCTGCGCCGGTAGAAGAATGCACACCACAGGATCAGGCCCCACGTCAGCACGCCGACGGCGAGCGCGGCGGCCCAGGAACCCTGCCACAGGGAGAGGATCCGCGGAGCCTCTTCCGTGGTCGGGGTGGGCATGCCAAGGCGGGGAAAGTCCTTGTATGTGCAACCGGTGGCGGTCGCCAGGACCAGGCCCGCGGTCAGTGCCTGCAGCAGCTTCCGCCGCATCGGGCGCCGCGGCGAGCGGTCGGAGCCGTTGGGACTCACGTAGCGCCTTCCCGAGAGTCTCGCCCGCGCTGTTCGGCTGCGGCCTTCTCGGTGGTCGGTCGCCGCCCTGCGTCGGGCAGGGGTTTGATGTTTATGCGGACCAAACCCTAGCCGACGCCCTCCGGGGGGTCGCGGGGAGGGTGGCATACGCGCCGGGGGTCACTCTTTAAGGGTGGGATGGAGGGCCTACGGGGGTGGGAGCTGCGGTTGTTCGGCGGCTGACGGGGCGTCGTGGCCGTTCGCGCCCACGCGGCGGAGCCGCATGTCGGACACAGCCCCGCGCCCCCTGACGGGGCGCTGCACCACCCGGCGTTCTAGCGTTGCTGTGTGGCCTACTTCGATGCTGCTTCCGCTGCTCCCCTCCATCCCGTTGCCCGGCAGGCCCTGTTGGCCTCGCTCGACGAGGGGTGGGCCGATCCTGCCCGGCTCTACCGGGAAGGGCGGCGGGCCCGTCTGCTGCTCGATGCCGCCCGGGAGGCCGCCGCCGAGGCGGTGGGGTGCCGGGCGGACGAGTTGGTGTTCACCCCGTCGGGGACGCGGGCGGTGCACACGGGGGTGGCCGGTGCGCTGGCGGGGCGGAGGCGCGTCGGACGCCACCTGATCGTGTCAGCGGTCGAACACTCCTCCGTGCTGCACGCGGCCGAGGTCCACGAGCAGGACGGCGGCACCGTCACCCAGGTCCCCGTGGACCGGACGGGGGCGGTCGACCTGGCGGCGTACGCGGCGGCCCTGGGCGGCGACACCGCGCTGGCCTGTCTCCAGTCGGCCAACCACGAGGTGGGCACCGAGCAGCCGGTGGCGGAGGTGGCGGAGGCCTGCCGGGCCGCGGGGGTGCCGCTGCTGGTGGACGCGGCCCAGTCGCTGGGCTGGGGGAAGGTGGCGGGCGACTGGTCGCTGCTCACGGCGAGCGCCCACAAGTGGGGCGGGCCGTCGGGGGTCGGCCTGCTGGTCGTGCGCAAGGGCGTGCGGTTCGCGCCGCAAGGGCCCGGGGACGAGCGGGAGTCGGGCCGGGCGCCCGGTTTCGAGAACCTCCCGGCGATCGTGGCCGCGGCGGCGTCGCTGCGGGCGGTACGGGCCGAGGCGGCCGAGGAGGCGGCCCGGCTGCGGGAGCTGACGGAGCGGGTCCGGGCACGCGTGCCGGCGCTGGTGCCGGACGTGGAGGTGGTCGGTGATCCGGCGCGCCGGCTGCCCGGCGTCGTCACCTTCTCGTGTCTCTATGTCGACGGGGAGACCTTGCTGCACGAGCTGGACCGGGCGGGCTTCTCGGTCTCGTCCGGCTCGTCCTGCACGAGCAGCACCCTGACGCCGAGCCATGTCCTGAGGGCGATGGGCGTGCTCAGCGAGGGCAACGTCCGGGTGTCGCTGCCGCCGGGGACACCGGCCGAGGACGTCGAACGGTTCCTGGAGGTGCTGCCGGGCACCGTGGCCGCGGTCCGGGAGAAGCTGGGGGCGCCCACGGGGACGGAGGCCGTCCGGGAGACGGCGGCCGACCTCGTCGTGGACGCGATCGGCCGCCGCTGCCCCATTCCGGTGATCGAACTGGCCAAGGTCATCGCCGACGTCCCCGTCGGCGGCACGGTCCGCGTCCTCTCCGACGACGAGGCGGCCCGCCTGGACATCCCGGCGTGGTGCGAGATGCGGGGCCAGGAATACCTGGGCGAGGAGCCGGCGGACAAGGGGAGGGCGTACTTGGTCCGCCGGGCGGGTTGACGCCGCAAGGGGCGCGGGGCTGTGCCGGCATGGGCTCCGCCGCGTGGGCGCGACCAGCCCCCGCACACCCGCACCCGACGACGCACCTCCAGGGGCAGCCCCTTGGTCGCCCCGCTCACCACGTCAGCGCAGGTGCGCCTGCACCTCGACGGCGGCCTCGTCCCCGTACGCCTTGGTGAACCGCTCCATGAAGTGCCCCCGCCGCAGCTGGTACTCCTGAGTGCCCACCGTCTCGATGACCAGCGTGGCGAGCATGCACCCGACCTGCGCCGCCCGCTCCAGCGACACCCCCCACGCCAGTCCCGACAGGAACCCCGCGCGGAAGGCGTCGCCGACGCCCGTGGGGTCGGCCTTGCGCTCCTCGTCCGGGACGCCGACCTCGATGGTCGCCTCGCCGGCCCGCTCGATCCGCACGCCCCGCGCGCCGAGGGTGGTGATGCGGTGGCCGACGCGGCCGAGGATCTCCTCGTCCGTCCAGCCGGTCTTGGTCTCGATGAGCCCCTTCTCGTACTCGTTGGAGAAGAGGTAGGTCGCCCCGTCCAGCAGTATCCGGATCTCGTCGCCGTTCATCCGGGCGATCTGCTGGGAGAAGTCGGCGGCGAAGGGGAGGGAGCGGGCGCGGCACTCCTCGGTGTGCCGGAGCATCGCCTCCGGGTCGTCGGCGCCGATGGAGACCAGGTCGAGGCCGCCCACGCGGTCGGCGACGGTCTTGAGCTCGATGAGGCGGGCCTCGCTCATCGCGCCCGTGTAGAAGGAGCCGATCTGGTTGTGGTCGGCGTCGGTCGTGCAGACGAAGCGGGCGGTGTGCAGCGTCTCGGAGATGCGCACCGAGTCGGTGTCGACGCCGTGCCGCTCCAGCCAGGCGCGGTACTCGTCGAAGTCGGAGCCCGCGGCGCCGACCAGGACCGGACGGGTGCCGAGCTGGCCCATGCCGAAGGCGATGTTCGCGGCGACACCGCCGCGGCGCACGTCGAGCTTGTCCACCAGGAAGGAGAGCGAGACCGTGTGCAGCTGGTCCGCGACGAGCTGGTCGGAGAAGCGGCCGGGGAAGGTCATGAGGTGGTCGGTGGCGATGGAGCCGGTGACTGCGATGCGCACGGCGTGGACTCTCTCCTGCGGGGAGGCGGGGTTGACAGTTCACGCTACCCGGCGGCGCGCCGTCTCCGAAGCAGGCGAAACTACCCGATAGTAGAACTTCCTACGCCGTCCGGAACGTGCCTACGGTTCCCTTATGACGAACCCGAAGACCGTCGCACCCGCCCCGGCCGACCTGGAGGGCGATCTGGCGTCGCTGCGCGGCGACTGCGCCCGGATGGCTTCCCGCTGGTCGCCGCCCGTACGGGTGTCCGCCCGCCCCGTCCCCCTGTCGATGATCCACGGCGTGCGGGTGCCGGGGACGTCGGCCCGGTTGCTGGAGGCGATGGAGGACTACGGCGACTAGGACCCGCCCCTCCGGCGCTCCCGCGGCCGTTCAGGTGACACGCGCCGCCGAGGGGAACCGGATCCTCACCCACCGCGTCCCATCGCTGTCCCCAGCAACAGCCGAAGGAGCGATGCGGTGAACACCGAGCGACCCGACAACGACGACGCCCCGGCCGCCGACGAGGCCGGCACCGGGCGTCCCGAGCGGCGGCGTCCCCCGGCGGTCGCCGTCGCGTCCGTCGCCGCTGCCATGCTGCTCGTGGGGGGCGGCGGGGCGTATCTGGCCACGTCCGCCTCCGGTGGCGGCTCGGACGGCGGTACGTCATCGGGGGCGCCGGGCGACGACACTCCGCCGCCGCTCGCCCTCGACGGCTACGGAGCACCGCCCCCGGGCGGCCCGGGCGGCGGTGACACGAACGGCATCGCGCCCGGCGAGCCCAACCCGTACGGCGTCACCTACCGCGCCGGCGGCCCGCTCCCCGAGGGACCCGGCTCGGCGCCCGTGTACCGGGCGAAGGACGAGGTCGGCCGGGCGGAGGTGGCCCGCCTGGCGAAGGCCCTCGGCATCGACGGGGCGCCGCGGCTCCAGGGCGAGGCCTGGAAGGCCGGAAACGCCAAGGACGGTGCGGGCCCGCTGCTCACCGTGAGCCGGCAGGCGCCGGGCACCTGGACGTTCCAGCGCTACACGCCCGGCACCGACGACTGCAAGAAGGGCGCCGTGTGCAAGGCGCCGTCGGCCGACGGGACACCGGTGAGCGAGGCGGCCGCGAAGAAGGCGGCGGCTCCGGTGCTGAAGGCGCTGGGCCAGGACGACGCCAAGCTGGACGCGGGCCAGGTCATGGGTGCCCGGCGGGCCGTGAACGCCGACCCCGAGGTCGGGGGGCTGCCGACGTACGGCTGGACGACCGGCGTGGTCGTCGGCGCGCGGGGCGAGGTGGTCGGCGGCAGCGGCCGGCTGGCGGCGCCGGTCAAGGGGGACACGTATCCGGTCCTCGACGCCAGGGAGACGCTGGCGCTGCTGAACTCGCCGGGCGGCGGCCCCCGGGCCGGCATCGGCGGCTGCGCGGGGCCGGTGCCGCTGGAGGAGGGCACGCGGGAGGCGCCGTGCGAGCCGTCCACGGCGACGGGCGCACCGGGGAAGCCGGAGAAGCCGGAGACCTCCGACCGGCAGACGATCACGGTCCGGGAAGCGGTGTTCGGGCTGGCCGCGCATCCGGTGCGGGGGCGGCCGACGCTGGTGCCGTCCTGGCTGTTCGAGGTGCGCGCGCCGGGCACCGCGGACCCCTTCACGGTGACGTATCCGGCCGTCGACCCGAAGTACCTGACCTCCCCCGCCCCGTCCCCGTCCGACGGGCCGACCTCGGCACCTGCGTCGCCCCAGGACGTGCGGGTGAGCGGCTGGACGGCCGAGGGCACCGAGCTGACCGTGCACTTCAGCGGCGGGGTGTGCGCCGACTACGACGCGGCGGCGAAGGAGGACGCGGGGCGGGTGACGGTCACGGTGACCGAGACGCCGCATCCGGACCGGATCTGCATCCTGATCGCCAAGGAGTACGAGCGGACGGTGACGCTCGACAAGCCGCTCGGCGACCGGAAGGTCGTGGGGACGGACGGCAAGGAGATCCCGGTGTTCAAGCCCGGCGCGCGGCTTCCGGCACCCTCCGGTCACCGCTGACGCCCACCGGCTGGACGCCGTCGGCCGAAAAGGGCGGCCGGAGAGCCGAAAAGGGGCGGCGGCCCGGGGGAGAACCCCCGGGCCGCCGCCCTTCGCACGGTGTCGCGCGGCTCAGCTGAAGGAGTCGCCGCAGGCGCAGGAGCCCGTCGCGTTCGGGTTGTCGATCGTGAAGCCCTGCTTCTCGATCGTGTCCACGAAGTCGATGGTGGCACCGCCGAGGTACGGGGCGCTCATGCGGTCGGTGGTGACCTTGACCCCGCCGAAGTCCTTCACGACGTCGCCGTCGAGCGAACGCTCGTCGAAGAAGAGCTGGTAGCGCAGGCCGGAGCAGCCGCCGGGCTGGACGGCGACGCGCAGCGCCAGGTCGTCACGGCCTTCCTGGTCGAGCAGGGCCTTGACCTTGGCCGCGGCGGCGTCGGTCAGGATGATGCCGTCGGTGACGGTGGTGGTCTCGTCCGATACGGACATCTACATCTCTCCCGGGTTGTACGGAGACTGCTTGCCGACGGTTCCAACCGACGGGGCCGCGGATTCATTCCGGGACGGACCCGTGGTGTGCTCCTCGGCCTTCTCTTCATGCTCGCACATGCCCCGGGGCGCGGACAGCGGCTCGGGGACCGGGATTCACGTCACATCGACATGAGCGGCATCGTCAAAGTGACGTGAAGCGGTTATGATATATAGCGTCAGTTCGACGAAAAGTAGAAAGGGTGCGTGTCGTGACCACCGCCCAGCCCCAGGAGCTCGACGTGCAGCCGACGCCCCTCGCCCTGTTGCTGCTCGGCCGCGAGGCCGACCCGAGGAGCGAGCGCGGCGTGGAGTGCCCCGGCGACCTGCCCTCGCCCTCCGACCCGGACCTGGTCGCGCGCGCCCGTGCGGCCAAGGAGAAGCTCGGGGACAAGGTCTTCGTCCTCGGACACCACTACCAGCGCGACGAGGTCATCCAGTTCGCGGACGTCACGGGCGACTCCTTCAAGCTGGCCCGGGACGCCGCCGCGCGCCCCGAGGCCGAGTACATCGTCTTCTGCGGCGTCCACTTCATGGCGGAGTCGGCGGACATCCTGACCTCCGACGACCAGAAGGTGGTCCTGCCCGACCTCGCGGCCGGCTGTTCCATGGCGGACATGGCCACCGCCGAGCAGGTCGCCGAGTGCTGGGACGTGCTGACCGAGGCCGGGATCGCCGAGCAGGTCGTGCCCGTCTCGTACATGAACTCCTCGGCGGACATCAAGGCGTTCACCGGGAAGCACGGCGGCACCATCTGCACCTCCTCCAACGCCGAGCGGGCCCTGAACTGGGCCTTCGAGCAGGGCGAGAAGGTGCTGTTCCTGCCCGACCAGCACCTGGGCCGCAACACCGCGGTGCGGGACATGGGCATGTCCCTGGAGGACTGCGTCCTCTACAACCCGCACAAGCCGAACGGCGGGCTGACGGCCGAGGAACTGCGCGCCGCGAAGATGATCCTGTGGCGCGGTCACTGCTCGGTGCACGGCCGCTTCAGCCTGGACTCGGTGAACGACGTGCGCGAGCGCATCCCGGGCGTGAACGTCCTGGTCCACCCCGAGTGCCGGCACGAGGTCGTGGCCGCGGCGGACTACGTCGGCTCGACCGAGTACATCATCAAGACCCTGGAGGCGGCCCCGGCCGGTTCCAAGTGGGCGATCGGCACCGAGCTGAACCTGGTCCGGCGGCTGGCGAACCGTTTCGCCTCCGAGGGCAAGGAGATCGTCTTCCTCGACAAGACGGTCTGCTTCTGCTCGACGATGAACCGGATCGACCTGCCGCACCTGGTCTGGGCGCTGGAGTCCCTCGCCGAGGGCACCCTGGTCAACCGGATCGAGGTCGACCAGGAGACCGAGGCGTTCGCGAAGCTGGCGCTGGAGCGGATGCTGGCGCTGCCGTAGCCTCCGCCGTCCGGGCCGGCCCGCCGGCCCGGACTCCCCGGCGGGCGGCCCCGCTCGTTCAGGCGGGGTGACCGCAGAAGGGCGCGGAGATGCTCAGTCCGCCGTCGACCACCAGGTTCTGGCCGGTGATGTACTCGGCGGCGGGCGACAGCAGGAAGTCCACGGCGTCGGCCACCTCCCGCGGTGAACCCGCCCGGCCCTTGGGGATGTGCGGCACGATGTCCCCGTCCGTCAGGCCCGTGGCACCGAGATAGTGGTCCAGGGAGTCCGTCCGGATCATCCCGCCGGTCACCGCGTTCACGTTGACGCCCCGGGGGGCCAGCTCGGCGGCGAAGTAGCGCACCCACGCCTCCAGGGCCGCCTTCTGCGCCCCGATGGCGGCGTAGCCGGGCATGGCGCGTCCGGCGGCGAGCGAGGACACGGCCACGATCCGGCCGCCCCGGTCCATCAGGCGGACGGCGTGCTGGGCGGCGACCACGAAGGACTGGGAGTTCATGGCGTGGCTGCGGGCGAGATGGCGCAGCTCCACCTGGTCGACGCTCTTGGCGGGGCCCGCCGCGGCGTTGGCCACCAGGTGGTCGAGGCGGCCGTGCCGGCGCTCGACGAAGTCGAACAGTTCCGCCACCGCCTCGGGGTCCTCCACGTCCGCGCGGAAGAGACTGCCCTCGCCGCCGGCCTTCTCGACCTCCTCCAGCGCGGTCCGCGCCGCCTCCTCGTCCCGCTTGTAGTTGATCACCACGTGGCCGCCGCGGCGGGCGAGCGCGCACGCCACCGCGCGCCCGATGCCCCGGGAGGCCCCGGTGACGAGGCTGACCTCGTGCGGTGCGTCCGTCTCGGGATGCGTCATGCCGCCCCCACCAGGCCGGCGCCGAAGTCCTCCGGCGCGCACCAGCGCAGCACGGTCCCGCCGTAGCTCATGCCCGAGCCGAACGACACCAGGAGGACGTCGTCGCCCGGCCGCAGCCGGCCGCTGTCCACGGCGTCCACGAGGGCCAGGATCACGCTGGACCCACTGGTGTTGCCGAAACGGTCCGCCACCACGACGGCCTTCGACTCCGGCTGGCCCAGCTCGCGGACCAGCCTGCGCAGCAGGGTCGGGTTGGCCTGGTGGGTGACGATGAGGTCGACGTCGTCCAGCGTGGTGCCGGCCGCCTTGACCACCTGCTCCGCGAAGTCGGGCACCACGTCCAGGGCGAAGTCGCGTACGCCCCTGCCGTCCATGCGCATGTAGTTGGGCCCGCTGAAGCGGTTGGGCAGGCCGCCGGGCGGGTCCTGACGCTCCGTGAAGGCGACGTCGTACAGCTCCGGTTTGGTGCGCATCAGCGTGGGGCCGACGCCGCTGCCCTCCCGGCACGCCTCCAGCAGGTAGCAGCCGGCGCCGTCCCCGAAGATGGCGTGTCCCGTGCGGTCCTCGGGGTCCAGGCACTGGGCGACCGTGTCGGCGATGACGACGGCGACCCGGTGGTAGTCCCCGGAGCGGATGTACTTCACGCCCACGTCCAGGGCGAAGACCCCGCCCGCGCAGCCTCCGGCGTTCACGTCGAAGCCCCGGATGTCGTACAGGCCCGCCTTGCGCAGCACGGCCGCCGCCATGGCGGGGAGCATGTGGTCGGGTGTCCCCGTGCAGCAGATGACCAGGTCGATGGTCCCGGGGTCGATGTCGGCGCGCGTGCAGGCGTCCCGGAGTGCCTCGACCGCCAGGTCGGAGGTCAGCTGGCCGGGCCGGGCCACCCGGCGCGTGTGAATTCCCAGCTTTTCCCGGATCCATTCGTCGCTGGTGTCGAAGCGGGCGACGACATCCGCGTTCGACACTTCCAGATCGGGGACGTAACGTCCTATCGACCGAATTCCCACGGGCATCGGAGACGAATTTCGCACCGTCCGCACACTCCTTACGTCATTTGCGATATCGTGGGCAATCCCAAGAAATGCTTGCCGCATTCGGGCCGCTCGACCACTATGGAATCGCCCCTACCGCGGTTTTCCGCTTTCTTCCGAGGAAAGGCCTGCCATGCCTCGTCCCGTCGCTCTTGTCACCGGTGGAACCTCGGGTCTGGGTCTCGCGACCGCCGAGCGGCTGCTCGCCGACGGCGTGCGGCCGGTGCTGCTCGGACGCTCCCGGGAACGGGGCGAGCGGGCGGTGCGGCGGCTGGGTCCCGAGGCGGTCTTCGTGGCCGGGGACGTGGCCGCGGAGGGCGACGTCGAGCGGGCCGTCGGCGTCGCGGCCGAGCGCGGGGTGCTCCGGGCCGCGGTGAACTGCGCCGGCCGGGCGCACGCGGCGCGGGTCGTGGGCCGCTCGGGCCCGCACTCGCTCAAGGAGTTCGCCGACGTGGTCGAGTCGAACCTGGTGGGCACCTTCAACGTGGTGCGCCTGGCCGCCGAGCTGATGGCCCGCAACGAGCCCGTGGACGGGGAGCGGGGTGTCATCGTCAACACCGCCTCCATAGCGGCCTTCGACGGTCAGACCGGGCAGGCCGCCTACGCCGCCTCCAAGGCCGGGGTGGCGGGCATGACCCTGCCGCTGGCCAGGGATCTCGGCGGGGTCCTGATCCGGGTGGTCACCGTGGCTCCGGGCCTGTTCGACACTCCGGCGGCCGAGGTCCTGCCCGACGACAAGAGGACCGCGCTGGCCGGTGTCGTACCGCATCCGCGCAGGTGGGGCCGGGCGGAGGAGTTCGCCGAGCTGGTGGTCCACATCCTCGCCAACCGCATGATCAACGGTGAGACCATCCGGCTGGACGGCGGTCTGCGGCTGCCGTCCCGCTGAGCGCGGCCCGCTGCCACGGGGGCCGCGCCCGGCGGGTACCGACCGGCGCGGCGCCCTGGCGGCTACCACGCCACCGGCAGTTCCTGGCACCCGTACACGATGGCCCCGTCCCGCATCCGCACCTGCTCGGCCGGCACCGCCAGGCGCAGGTGCGGCAGCCGGTCGAGCAGCACCTGGAAACCGATGCGCAGCTCGGCCCGGGCCAGTTGCTGGGCCACGCACTGGTGCACGCCGAAGCCGAAGGCGATGTTGCCGGAGGGCACGCGTGCGACGTCGAAGCGGTCCGGCTCCTCGAAACGGTCGGGGTCCCGGTTGGCGGCGGGCAGCGACACGGTGACCGTCTGCCCGGCCCGCACCGTCTGTCCGCCGAGCTCCACGTCCTCCTTGGCGCCGCGCGAGATGCCGAACTGGATGACGGTCAGATAGCGCAGGAGTTCCTCGACGGCACCGCTCATCAGGCCCTCGTCGGCGCGCAGGGCGGCGAGCTGGTCCGGGTGGGTCAGCAGGGTATAGGTGCCCAGCGAGAACATGTTGGCGGTCGTCTCGTGGCCCGCGGTGAAAAGCTGGAACGCCACACTGGTCAATTCCACGTCGCTGAGTTCGGCCGACTGCACGAGCCCGCTCAGCAGGTCGTCGGCCGGCTCCTTGCGTTTCGTCGCGACGACGTTCGCGAGGAATTCGAAGATGATGCGGTAGCACTCCTTCACCTCGTCGGCGGAGGAATCGATGCGCAGCATCTTCTCGGAGACCGGCTGGATTTCCTGCCAGTCGCCGTACTGGATTCCCAGCAGGTCGCAGATGACCCGGGACGGCAACGGCATGGCGAACGCGGTGACGAGGTCGGCGGTGGTCGCGCCGTCCGCCTGCATCCGGTCGACCAGTTCGTGCGCGACCGCGGCGATCTTCGGTTCCATCTCGCGCATGCGCCGGGTGCTCAGTTCACCGGTGAGCAGCCGGCGGTACTTGGTGTGGTCCGGGGGGTCCATGCCGACGAACATGCCCGGCACGTCCTCCTCGGGCGGCTGCCCGTCGCCCAGGACGTCGTGCACCGCCGAGTGCCGGATGCGCGGGTCGGAGCTGAACCGCGGGTCGGACAGCACCTGCCGGGCGAACTCGTGCCGCGTGACGATCCATCCCTCGTGGCCGTCCGCGTAGGTCAGCGGGGCCACGGGGCAGCGCGAGCGCATCTCGGACAGCTCCGGCGGGGGGTCCAGCGGGTGGACTCGCTCCGTCGGGATACGTGGGGCCCTGGCTCCCTGCTGGGTCATGCGCGCTCCTGGTTCGTGGTGCGGGCGCGGAGCAACTCCGCGGTACGGTCCGCGAGGGCCGTGCGCTCCTGCGCGGAGAGCAGTCCCTCGGGCGAGGTGATCTCGATGCTGAGCCGGCCCCCGTAGGAGGTCACGACGAACAGCAGCAGGCCGTGCATGGTGGTCGTGGTGTAGCCGCGGAAGTCCGTCACGCGCAGGCCGGCGGGTGCCGTGAACTCCGGCAGCGGGCCGAGGTTGGTCACGACCAGGTCGACGGAGACGGGTTCGGCGGCCGCGAACTGGCCGGCCTGGAGGATGGCGCGCTCCGCCTCGCCGCTGTCGATGGCCTTGTCCAGCCGCTCCTTGATCACGCGGCCGACCTCGGTCGGGTCGGCGCCGCGCGGCACCGGGACCGACGTCTCCACGCCGCTGACGAAGTTGGTGGACTCCTCGACGGTCACCGGCGGATCGGTCCGGCCGCGCAGGTCCACCGGGCAGCCGCAGACCAGGTCGGGCGTGCCCGGATCGGGCCGCCCCTCCCGTACCGCCACGGTCGCCGCGCCGGCCACGAAGGCGTGCACCGAGCTCCCGTCGGCCCGCAGCGACGCGCGCAGCGAGGAGGTCTCGCGCGCGTCGAGCCGCAGTCGCCCGGGGACCACCGGCAGCGGCGGCGGGGACGGCGCGGCGGCCAGCGCCGCGCGCAGTGCCGCCCGGTCGACGGCGCTCTCGTCGACGCCGGCCGGGCCGCGGGTCTTCAGCAGGGTCTCGGCGGACAGCTGGGCGGGGGCCTCGGGGGCGGCGTAGGGCGGGGTCCGGCCCTCGGTGAGCGCGGTGTAGTTGCGGCACAGCTTCTCCAGCAGGGTGACGCCGCCGCGCCCGTCGATCATGCTGTGGTGCAGCACGAGGATGACGTGCGCGGTGTCCTGGCCGCGCACCAGGACGAGCCGGCACAGTCCGCGGCGGGAATCCAAGGGGCGTGCCATCTCCGCCAGGTAGGCCGATTCCCGCTCCGTCCCGGCCCCCGCGACGTCCCGGACGGTGGTCTCGGGCCGCTGTCCGGGCGGGATCCGGAAGAAGTAGCCCTTCTCGTCCCGGCCGAGGCTGCCGGTCAGCAGCGGGACGGCGTCGCACAGTGCCTCGAACGCCCGTATCAGCCGGTCCGTGTCGACGGCGCCGTCAATCGCTATGGAATAAGAACCGGACCAGTCGACAAATGCGTGATACGCCTCGCTGGGATCCAAATACCGCAGCCTCGACATCAAGCACTCATTCCCGTCGCGTCAATTCGAGCCGTACAGCGCACGCCGGCCGTTTCCGAAAGGAAGCAGGAAAAACTCTCACCGCCTGCGCGGAACCAGTATTTCCGCACGCCGACGGGGTGTCTTCGGCCTAAGAACCAGGTCCCCGGCCCGCCTCCCGGCGAGGCCGGTCGTCCTTGATCCTGGACCATGGACCAGGTGACGACCGGCCACGGCGGGGGTGCCGCCGGCGTCAGGCGCTGCGGCGCCGCAGGGGGTGGCCGTAAGGGGCGGAGAACGAGCCCAGGGCCGCGATCAGCTGGGTCCGGGTGCTGACCCCGGACTTCGCCAGCACGTTGGAGACGTGGAACTTGACGGTCTTCTCGCTGACGGACAGGGCCGCCGCGATGGCCTTGTTGGACAGTCCCTGGCACAGCAGGTTCAGGACGACGTTCTCCCGCTCGGTGAGCCGGTCCCGCAGGTGGTGGTCCACGCCCGGGGTCGCGTAGCCGGCCCGGATGGCCTGGAGCATGCATCCGGTGAGCTCCGGCGAGGCGTAACCGCCGCCCGACACGACCGCGTGCACCACGTGGACCAGCTCGTCGTTGGCCGCGTCGCGGTGGACGACACCGCACACGTTGCCCCTGACCAGATCGGCCAGTCGCTCGGGCGTCACCGTCTCGATGCCGTAGACCACGACGAGCGGGGCGTGGTGGACCGCCTTGGCCAGTTCGTGGACCGCTTCGGCGAGCCCCGCCTCCAGCAGGACGACGTCGGGCCGGTGCTCCACGACCCGCTTCACCGCCTGCCGTTCGTCCGCCGCCTCGGCGAGCACGGAGATGCCGGTGTCCTGCGAGAGCAGCGTCCGCACGCCGAATCTGGCGTGCGGGTGGTGGTCGCAGACGACCACCCGCACAGTGTCAGCTAGAGAATCGAACGACGCGTTGTGCGTGAGGCCGACCGGCAATGCGCTCCCCTACCCCGTTATCGTTACTCTTCAGTAGCGTCTGCGGGAGGCGCAAAGAAACCTTTCGTCGAAAAGTGAACCAAGTGCGCGGCGCCCCCATAACCACGGGCAGGCTAATCGAACGTCGGTGCCCCCACAAGAGAGTTCCGACGACCGGCCCGGTTTCTGCCGCGCCCACGAGGGGATCTTCGTCAGTCTTTCCCGTCTCCGTACCCGGCCTTTACCGTGGTGGACACGGAAATGGCGCCGCACGGACAGTTCTCCGAGGCGGTCCTCACCGAAAGTTCTCGGCCAGGTGGCGCGAATTGCGTCATCAATACGACCGTCCCGTCACCGTCCCGCTGGTCGAACACGTCCGGGGCGCTCAGCGCGCACATGCCCGAGCCGCAGCAGCGCTCGGTGTCCACCGTGATGCGCAGGCTCACGGGCACGCCACCGGCTTCCGGGGCCGGACCGCGCTCGCCGTCATCGGCATGTGATCGGGGTTGACCGTCGCCCACGGCATCTCCCTGACGGCGACCCCGTCGGGGAGCGTCAGCCGCCAGCGGCGGACGATCATGCCCAGGACCACGTGCATCATCGCCCAGGCGAACTGCTCGCCGATGCAGTGCCGCGGCCCCGCCCCGAACGGTGTGTACGCGCCCTTCGGCAGACTGGCGGCCGGCCGTTCCAGCCAGCGGTCCGGGTCGAAGCGCAGCGGGTCGGGGAAGAGCTCGGGGTCCCGGTGCACGGCGTACGGGCTGTAGAACAGCTCGGTGCCGGCCCTGACGTGCCCGCTGCCGAGGGGGAAGTCCCGCACGGCCCGCCGCGAGATGACCAGGATCGGCTGCCGCACCCGCATCAGCTCCTGCAGCACCCGTCGGCTGTAGGGCAGATCGCCGACGTCGGCCATCGTGAAGTCCCGGTCGCCGACGACCTCCTCGGTCTCCGCGCGCACCCGCTCCTCGATCTCCGGGTGGCGGGCGAGTTCGTAGAACAGCCAGGCCATGGCGGTGGCCGCGGTCTCCGACCCGGCCATGGTGACCGACACGATCTGGTTGCAGAGCTCCTCGTCGGTCATCCCCTTCCCGGTCTCCTCGTCCCGGGCCGCCAGCAGCATGGCGAGCATGCCGGCCCGGCCGGGTTCGGCCGTCCCCCGCCGGTAGGCCAGCATCACGCGGCTGATGGCGTCGCGGAGATCGGCGAAGGCCCTGTCGAACCGGCGGTTCATGGGCAGCGGCAGCTTCTCCAGCAGGTCGCCCGGCGACACCGTGCGCCACATGATGGCCTCCAGGACGACGGGCAGGATGCCCGCCAGTTCCTCGTGGGCCGCCCGGTCGACGACCGAGCCGAACATGGTGCGGGCCAGGATGTTGAAGGTGATGTCCCGCATGGCCTTGTCCACCGGGATCCGCGCGCCGGCCCGCCAGCCGGCCGTCTTCTCCTCCGTGACCTCGCGCATCACCTCGACGTAGCGGGTGATCTCGTCCCGGTGGAACGACGGCTTGATCATGGCCTGCTGGCGGCGGTGCTCGTCGCCGTAGGCGTGGATCACGCCGTTGCCCGTCAGCGGCCGGACCTTGTCGTAGAACCGCCCCTTGTCCAGCAGGTCCTTGCGGTCCGTGAGCAGGGTGTGGATCAGCGGCGGCGAGGTCACGAACAGGGAGGGCATGGGGCCGAGATCGACGCGCACCAGATCGCCGTGGGCGCGCAGCGAGGTCAGGAACCCCAGCGGCCCGCGCATCAGCGCCAGGGCGTGGCCCAGGCCCGGCACCCGCCCGGGGGCGGTCGCGTAGGAGGTGCTCACGCGGGGACCTCCTCGGCCCGCGGCAGCGAGCAGTAGGCGCGGTCGCTGAAGACCGTGCGGTCCCGGTGCAGCGTCAGCACGCCCGAGCGCACCCCGTTCCACCGGTGGCCCGGGCCGTTGTACCGGGACGTCAGGTACGACCACTGCAGGTTGCCGGCCATCATGTGCCACAGCGCGTCCAGATAGGCGCGGATGTCCTCGCGCCGGCCCAGTTCGCCCGCCTCGATGGCCGCGCGCGCCGCCATGAACTCGGCCCGCTTGCCGTCGACCAGGGCGAACAGCCGGTCCACGGCCTCCTGGAGGCCGAGTCCCTCGCTCAGGCGCAGTACCGACAGGGCGTTGACGTAGTCGTCCATCATCGCTTCGGCCCGGAACGAGAACATGTCGTTGGTCAGCATGATGTGGACCAGGGCCGTGTCGACGATCTCGCGCAGCTCCCGGTGGCGCCGCAGGTCCTCGGTCAGGTCGATGCCCAGTCCGTACTCGCCGAGCACGAAGTACATGCCCATGCCGACGCTGTCCTTGCGGACCTCGATGTACGTCTCGTAGTCGAACACCCGGTCCTCGGAGCGGGAGGTGATCTCATGGACGCAGCCGGCGAGGAAGCGCCGGACCTCCCCCATGAACCGGTCCCACACCGCGGGCGGCATGTCCGCGCGCATGTCCTTCCACAGCCCGTGCAGCACCGAGCCCCACGCGAAGTCGGCGCCGTCGGCCTGGTCGTCGAGGATGCCCGCCACGCGCCGGAACGTCTCCTGGGCCGCCGCCGGATCCTTGCCGATCTTCGCGCGGTCCACCATCGCGTTGTCGAACACCGAGAGGTACTCGGTGTACTTGCACAGGTGGCGCAGCCGGTCCTCGCGGGCCGTCGGCAGCACCAGACAGGTCCACAGGGAGGCGGTCTCCTCCAGGAGCAGCTCCATCTCCCGCGGGTCCGTCATCGCGAACCCCATGGCCTCCTTGACCCAGGCGTCCGACTCCGCGCGGATGTCGTCCGTGCGCGGGTGGCTGCACGCGGGCAGCAGGTAGGGGAACTCGGGCAGGTAGATCTCCGTGCCGTCCGAGAACGGCTTGGGGATGGTCGACATGGAGTCACTCACCTTTCACGGTGCACGGAGGTCGCCGCCAGCGCCTCCAGCTCGGTCAGCGCGGAGGGATCCACCCGGGCCCCGCGCAGGGCGCGGACCGCGCCGGCGTGCCGCTCGCGGATCATCCGCTCGACGACGGCCGTGGCTCCGGTCGCCCGCACCACGTCCCGCAGTTCGGCGAGGCCGTCCAGGTCCAGCCGTGCGTCCCCGTAGAGCAGGTCCAGGCGTGCGCGCTGCCCCTCGTCGGCGCGCTGGCGGGCCACGGCGATGAGGGCGGTCGGCTTGCCCTGCCGGGCGTCGTCCGAGGGTTCCTTGCCGGTCAGCTCGGACGCCCCGAACAGCCCGATCAGGTCGTCGCGCAGCTGGAAGGCCTCGCCCAGCAGCAGGCCGAACGTGTCGTACGCCGCCAGCAGTTCGCCGCTGGCGTCGGCGAGGGCGCCGCCGATCTGGAGGGGGTAACGGACGGTGTAGCTGGCCGTCTTGTGCCGGATGATCTTCAGCGCGTCGTCGAGGCGGCCGCAGCGGGTCTCACCGACCAGGTCGAGGTACTCCCCGTAGACCGCCGACTGGCGCAGCCGGGCGAACAGCCGCCTGGCGACCTCGCGCCGGGTGACCAGCGGGCTGTTGTGGAACAGCTCCTCCGACCAGATCAGGCAGGCGTCCCCGACGAGCAGCGCGCCGCTCTGCCCGAAGGTCCGGCTCTCGCCCGGCCAGTCCTGCTCCGCGTGCCACTTGTCGAGGGACAGGTGGACGGTGGGCCGGCCGCGCCGCAGGTCGCTGTTGTCGATGATGTCGTCGTGGATCAGGGCCGCGGTGTGGAAGAGCTCCAGTGCCGCGGCCACGGTGATGACCTCGCGGTCGTCCGGGGACCCGCCGGCGCCGCGCCAGCCCCAGTAGCAGAACAGCGGGCGGATCCGCTTGCCCCCGTCGAGCGTGAAGTCGCGCAACAGCGCCAGCGCCGTACGGGCCGCCGGGTCGGACTCCCCGGCGAGCCGCTCCCGGAGGAAGGCGTCGAGACTGCCGTTGACCCGCCCGGTGACCGCCGCGCTCTCCGTCAGCGCGTCGGTGACGGTCACTTGACGCGCCTGACGACCTTCATGGGCAGCTCCCCGGGAACCAGGGCGCCCATGGCTATCGGCTTCACCGGCTCGCCGGTGATCGGCTGCACCGACCACTGCTGCATCAGGGTGGCGAGAACGGTCTGGGTCTCGAACCACGAGAAGGACTCGCCGATGCAGTTGCGGACGCCCGCGCCGAACGGCATGAACGCGCTGCGCGGCACCTGCTTGGCCCGCTCGGGCAGCCAGCGGTCCGGGTCGAACGCCTCGGGGTTGTCGTAGGTCTTCGGGTCGTGGTGGACCGCGTAGATGGAGTAGAGGACCTCGGTGCCGGCCGGGATGAGGTGACCGCCGAGTTCCGTGTCCTGCACGCACTTGCGGCCCAGGGCCCACACCGGCGGGTACATCCGCAGCGCCTCCTGGATGACGCGCCGCGTGTAGTCCAGGTCGCGCAGGTCACCGGCCTCGACAGGGCGGTCGCCGACCACCTTGTCGACCTCCTCCTGCATCCGGCGCTGCACCTCGGGGTGGCGGCCGAGCAGCATGCAGGTCCAGCTCATGGCGCTCGGCGTGGTCTCGGACCCCGCCGTCAGGAGCGTCATGAACTCGTCCTGGATCTGCTTGTCGGTCATCTCCTTGTTGCCGCCGGCCTGCGCCGCGAACAGCAGGGTCATCAGGTCGTCGGCCTGGTCGGAGGCGCCCTTGGCCCGGTAGTCGGCGATGATGCGGCGCCCCATCGAGTACAGCCGGCCGATGGCGCTGTGGAACTCGCGGCTGGACTGGGTGGGGATGCGGTCCAGGAGGGCCGGGGGAATGGCCGCGCGCTTCTCGACGCCGGAGATCACGACGGGCATCGACTTGTACACCTCGGCCACGTCCTGCTCCACCATGTCCGTGGAGAACAGCGCCTTGATGACGATGCGTACGGCCAGTTCGTAGAACATGTTGTACATGCCGACGCGCTGGCCGTCGCGCCAGGTGCCGAAGACGTCGGTGGCGGACTCCCGCATGACGTCGACGTAGGTGCCGATCTTCTCGTGGTGGAAGGCCGGCTGCATCAGCAGGCGCTGCCTGCGGTGGAAGTCGCCCTCCGACAGCAGGATCCCGTTGCCGAGCAGCGGACGGGCCTGGTCGAACTGCATGCCCTTCTCGAAGGACTTGGCCTTGCGGACCAGGATGTCGTACAGCATGTCGTGGTCGCTGACCACGTAGGCCTGCTTGGTGCCGAGCCAGATCCGTACCAGGCCGCCCTGCTCGCTCACGCTCTGGAAGAACCGCAGCGGATTGCGGAACATCTGCACGGCGTGGCCCGCGAGCGGAATGCGTCCCGGCATGGGAGGAACGGACGGTGCGGCGGTCGCGAGAGCCATGGTTGTCTTGCCTCCGTGTGGGGTGGGGCGGCGGGTGGACGAGTCGGCGTGGCCGGGTCAGGACCAGGTGACCGGCAGCTCGGCGAGGCCGCGGAAGACGAAGCCGCCCGGCAGGTACCGCGGCTCGAAGCCGTCGGCGAGGCGCAGGCCGGGGAAGGTCTCCACCAGCGTCTCCAGGGCGATCCCGGCCTCCAGCCGGGCGAGCGCGGCGCCGACGCAGAAGTGGATGCCGTGGCCGAACCCCAGGTGCCGGGGCGGTCCCTGGCGGTCGAGCCGGAAGGTGTCGGGGTCCTCGACCCACTCGGGGTCGCGTCCCGCGGCCGCGAACATCACCCGCAGCCGGGCGCCTTCGGGGACCTCCGTGTCACCGATGCGCCTGGCCCGGGTGGCGACCCGGGGGGCGCCCTGCACCGAGGAGTCGAAGCGCAGGGTCTCCTCCACGGCGGCGCCGGCCAGGGTCGGGTCCTTGACGAGCGCTTCCCACCGGTCGCGTTCCCGCAGGAGCTGGTGGACGGCGTTGGAGATCAGGTTGGTGGTGGTCTCGTGCCCGGCCGCGATCATCACGCGCAGCGCGACCACGGCGTCCTCGACCGTGCACACCGGGTCGTCCGCGTCGGCGGCCCGCACCAGTTCGGTCAGCAGGTCGTCGGCCGGCTCGCTGCGGCGGCGCTCCAGCAGGCCGAGCACGTACTTCTCGTAGGTGACCACGTTGCCGGCGCAGTGCACCTGCTGCTCCGGGGGGAGCGGGACGACCTGGAGGGCGAGCCAGTCGTTGTTCCACGCCTTGACCGTGGCCCGGTCCTCCTCCGGGATGCCGATGATGTCGCAGATCACCGTCATGGGGAGCGGGTAGGCGAACTCCTGGAGGAGGTCGCACCCGTCCTTGTCCGCGAGGCCGGCGGCGAGCCGGGCGGCTATCTCCCGGATCGAGGCCTCGCGGCGCCGCAGGACCCGCGGGGAGAAGAACTCGCTGACGAGGTTGCGGAAACGGGTGTGGGCCGGCGGGTCGACGTTGTAGAGGGCGACCCGGAAGAACAGCGAGCCGTCCAGGATCTCCTTCGCCTCCGGGCAGAAGGGGTACGAACCGTCGAGGTTGTAGCGGCTGGTGAAGTCCCCGTGGTCCCGTTGCACGGCCTCGATCTCGGCACGTCCCGTGACGATCCACTCGTCCAGCGCGGCCTGGTGGACGACCGGCTCCGTCTGCCGTGCGCGGGCGAACGCCGCGTAGGGGCAGGCGGTGTACTCGGGGGACATCGGGTCGAAGAGTTCTGCCGCGGAAGTGTCGGACGACATCGGGAGCGCTGGCCTCCTGCTGCGAGGCGGGGGACCGGCCGCCGGCGGGCGGCGGGATCCTGTCCGCATGATCGGGTCTCAGGATCACCGACCGGCTCCGGGGGTGTCTTCCGCCGAGAGGCCAGGTTCCACGTGCCCGGCCAAGGGCGAGGAAGCGCGCTTCCCTGGTCGCCGGACCAGGTCGCCCGGCACACCGGACCAGGTCGACACAGCACACCGGGCACCCGTACGCGACGGGTGCCCGGTGTGGTGCGGGGTGGTGCGAAGGGTCAGCGCTGGGCCAGCTGCGGCTCCGGCTCGTCGTCGGAGGCCGCCTCCTGGGAGGGGGCCTCACCGCGCTTCGCCGCCCGCTTCTTCGCGCGCCGCTCCTTGCGCAGCTCCAGCATCGCGTAGAGCGTCGGGACCAGCAGCAGGGTCAGCAGCGTCGAGGTGATCAGACCGCCGATCACCACGACCGCCAGCGGCTGGGCGATGAAGCCGCCCTCGCCGGTGACGCCCAGCGCCATCGGCAGCAGGGCGAAGATCGTCGCCAGGGCCGTCATCAGGATGGGCCGCAGACGGTGCCGGCCTCCCTCGATCACCGCTTCGACGACGCCGTGTCCCTGCTTGCGGTACTGGTTGATCAGGTCGATCAGCACGATCGCGTTGGTGACCACGATGCCGATCAGCATCAGCATGCCGATCATCGCCGGGACGCCCATCGGGGTGCCCGTGGCGATCAGCAGGCCGATCGCGCCGGTCGCCGCGAACGGGATCGACACCAGCAGGATCAGCGGCTGGGCCAGTGACCGGAAGGTGCCGACCAGCAGCATGAACACGATCGCGATCGCCGCGAGCATGGCCAGGCCGAGGTTCTTGAACGCGTCGTCCTGGTCGGCGGTGACGCCGCCGATCTCGGCCGTGGCGCCGGCCGGCAGGTCAAGGCCGTTGATCTTCGACTGGAGGGCCGTGCCCACCGCGCCGGTGTTGTCGCCGGTCGGCTTGGCGGTGATGGTCGCCGCGCGCTGACCGTCGATGCGGGTCATCGACACCGGGCCGTCCACCAGCCGCACGGTGGCGATGTCGCCGAGCTTGGCCGCACCGAGGTTCAGGGCCTTCAGCTGCGCCATCGTCTCGGCGGGCTGGGCCGACCTGATGACGACGTCGCGCTCGGTGTCGTCGAGGACCGCCTTGGCGGCCGGGGTGCCGCGCACCGCCTGGGCGACGGCCGCGCCGAGCGTCTGGTCGGTGAACCCGGCCTCGGCGGCCGCGGCGTCGGCCTTGACCGAGATGCGCGGCACGCTCTGCGCCAGGTCGCTGGTGACGTCGGTGACGTCGTCGAGCCCGGCGACCGCCTTGCGGACCTCCTCCGCGGCCTCGCGGAGCACCTGCGCGTCGGCCGCCTTCACGACGACGCTCAGGTCCTGGCTGCCGAAGCCGTCACCGGCGGCGACCGTGGTGGTGCCGATGCCGTCGAGCTTCGCGAGCCCGTCCTCGATGTGGTCCTGGACGTCCTCGGCGTTCGCCGAGTCCTCCAGCATCAGCTGGTACGAGGCCTGGTTGGTGTCCGTGCCGCCGCCGAAGGCGGCCATGAAGCCGGACGAGCCGACGGTGACCTGGAAGTCCTTGACGCCCTCGGTGTCGGCGAGCAGCTTCTCGACCTTCCCGGCCTGGGCGTCGGTCGCCGCGAGGCTGGTGCCCGGCTTCAGCTCCTGCTTGATGCTGAGGACCTTCTGCTCGCCCTGGTCGAAGAAGTTGGTCTTCAGCAGCGGCGCCATGCCGAACGTGCCGATCAGCACGACGACCGCGATGGCCACGCTGGTCAGGCGGCGGCGGGTGGCGAAACGCAGGACCGGGACGTAGAGACGCTGCAGGCGGCTCTTCGCCTCCTTCTCCTCGGCCAGGCGGCGGGCCTCCTCCGCGTCCTGAGGGGTGCCCTTCGGCGGGCGCAGGAACCAGTACGACAGCACCGGGACGACCGTCAGCGACACCAGCAGGGACGCCAGCAGCGCGGCGGTGACGGTCAGGCTGAAGGAGCCGAACAGCTCACCGACCATGCCGCCGACCAGACCGATCGGCAGGAACACGGCGACGGTGGTGAGCGTGGAGGAGGTGACCGCTCCGGCGACCTCGCGGACGGCCCTGAGGATGGCCTCCTGGCGCTCCTCGCCGTAGCCGAGGTGCCGCTTGATGTTCTCCAGGACCACGATCGAGTCGTCGACCACGCGGCCGATGGCGATGGTGAGCGCGCCCAGCGTCAGCATGTTCAGCGACAGGTCGCGCGTCCACAGCACGATCAGCGCCAGCACCACCGACAGCGGGATGGAGACCGCGGTGACCAGGGTGGAGCGGATCGACGCCAGGAAGACCAGGATGACCAGGACCGCGAAGAGCAGACCGAGCCCGCCCTCCGTGGTCAGACCCGAGATGGCCTTGGAGACCGCCGGGCCCTGGTCGCTGACGACGGTGAGGGTGGCGCCGGAGCCGAGCTGCTCGCGCAGGTCGGGCAGCTTGTCCTCGACGGCGTTCGAGATGGCGACCGCGCTGCCGTCGTGGTCCATGGTGACGGCGACGGCGAGGCTCGGCCTGCCGTTGGTGCGGGTGAGCGAGTCGGCCTTGGCCTCCTCCTCCTTGACGGTGGCGACGTCACCGAGGCGCACCGGCTTCTTCACGCCCTCGCCGGTGACCATCAGGTTCTGGATCTGCTCCAGCGAGGTGAAACCGCCGCCGACCTGGACGGTGCGGTTGGCGCCGCCCTCGTCGAACGAGCCGGCCGGGACGGTCGCGCCGCCCGACTGCAGGGACTGGGTGAGCGCCAGGGGGCTCACCCCGGCCTTCGCGAGCTTCGCCTGGTCGGGGGTGACGGTGACCTGGAGGTCCCGCACGCCGTCGACCACGACCTGGGCGACCCCGTCGATGTCCTTCAGCTCCGAGACGACCGTCTTGTCGAGCTGGTCGGCCAGCGCCTGCTGGTCCTTGTCCGAGGTGACGGCGAGGACGACGGTGGGGATGTCGTCCGTCGAACCGGAGATGACCTGCGGGTCCACGTCGTCCGGGAGCTGGGCGCGGGCCCGGTTGACGGCCTGCTGCACGTCGGCGACGAGCTGCTGGGTGCCGTTGCCGTAGTCGAAGGACGCCATGATCACGGCGTTGCCCTCGCTGGCCGTGGAGGTGATGCCCGAGACGCCGTCGACCGCTTCGAGGCTGTCCTCGATCGGTTCGACGACCTGCTTCTCGACCACGTCGGGCGAAGCGCCCTGGTACGGCGCCAGCACGGACACCATGGGCAGTTCGATGGTGGGCAGCAGCTGCTGCTTGAGCTGGGGGATGGCGATCGCGCCGAAGACGAGCGCGACGATCGACATCAGGCCTATCAAGGCCCGTTGCGCGAGGCTGAATCTCGACAGCCAGGACATGGATCAGGGTCTCTCTTCTGTGGCCGAGCGGAGGAAGGGCACAAGTGAGCGCCTACCTCACACCCTGAGCCATCCACGCCCCCGGATCCCTAGGCCCCAGGTCCATTTCCTTATCCGGCGCATACTCCCGCCGCAGTACGGCCGGGTGGTGATCACTCCACCCTTGGACGTACCAGCCCGGATTCGTACGCAATGACCACCAGCTGGGCCCGGTCGCGGGCGCCCAGCTTGGCCATCGCCCGGTTGACGTGCGTCTTCACGGTGAGCGGGCTGACCTCCAGCCGCTCGGCGATCTCGTCGTTGGAGTGTCCGCCGGCCACCTGCACCAGCACCTCGCGCTCCCGCACGGTCAGCGAGTCCAGCTTCTGGGCGCGGGCCGGGTCGCGGTCCGCGTCGTCCGCGCTGCCCCCCTGGGCGAGGAAGCGGGCGATGAGCCCCTTGGTGGCGGTCGGGGACAGCAGTGCCTCGCCGCCGGCCGCGACGCGGATCGCGCTGAGCAGTTCCTCCGGCTCCGAGCCCTTGCCGAGGAAGCCGGAGGCACCGGCGCGCAGCGACTGCACCACGTAGTCGTCGACCTCGAAGGTGGTCAGTATGACCACGCGGACATGGGCGAGGGCGGGGTCGGCGCTGATCGTCCGGGTGGCGGCGAGGCCGTCCGTGCCGGGCATCCGGATGTCCATCAGCACCACGTCGGGCCGGTGCTCGGCGGCCAGCCGTGCCGCCTCGGCGCCGTCGGACGCCTCCCCCACCACCTCCATGTCGGGCTCGGAGTCGACGAGCACTCTGAAGGCGCTGCGCAGCAGTGCCTGGTCGTCGGCGAGCAGGACACGGATCGTCATACGGCATCCTTCGCGGCGTCGTCACGGTTCCTGACGGGAAGGATCGCATGGACCCGGAAGCCGCCTCCGTAGCGGGGACCGGTGGTGAGGGTGCCGCGCACGGCGGTGACGCGCTCGCGCATGCCGAGCAGCCCGTGTCCGCCGCCGTCGGCGGGGGCGTCCGTCCCGCCGGCGCCGTCGTCGAGGACGGTGACCTCGATGTTCGGTCCCACCCGGACGATGCTGACCTCGGCCTTCGCCCGCGGCCCGGCGTGCTTCTGCACGTTGGTCAGGGCCTCCTGGATGATCCGGTAGGCGGCCAGGTCGACGGCGGTGGGCAGGGTGGTGCCCTGGTCGGCGCGGGCCACCTCGATGTGCAGGCCGGCGTGGTGGAAGGTGGCGACGAGTTCGTCGAGCCGGTCCAGGCCGGGGGCCGGTTCGGTCGGGGCCTTGGGGTCGTCGGACTGGCGGAGCAGGCCGACGGTGGCGCGCAGCTCGTTGAGCGCGGACCGGCTGGCCTCCCGTACGTGGGCGAGGGCCTCCTTGGCCTGGTCGGGCCGCTTGTCCATGACGTGGGCGGCGACCCCGGCCTGGACGTTGACCAGGGCGATGTGGTGGGCGACGACGTCGTGCAGGTCGCGGGCGATGCGCAGCCGCTCCTCGGCGACGCGGCGGCGGGCCTCCTCCTCGCGGGTCCGCTCGGCCTTCTCGGCGCGTTCCCGGATGGCCCGGACGAAGGCGCGGCGGCTGCGGACGGCGTCCCCGGCGGTGGCGCCGATGCCGGTCCAGGCGAAGACGGCGAGGTTGTCCTGCGCGTACCAGGGCAGGGGGCCGGCCAGCATGGCGACGCCGGTCAGCACGGTCATGGTGAGCAGGCCGACCCGCCAGGTGGTGGAGCGGTCGGTGGTGGCGGCGACGGTGTAGAGGGCGACGACGGCGGACATGACGACGGGGGCGCGGGGGTCGCCGGTGACGCACTCGACGATCGAGAGGCAGCCGGTGAACGCCAGGACCGCCAGCGGGGCGCGGCGGCGCAGGACGAGCGCGGCGGCGCCGAGCACCATGAGCAGCAGGCTGAACGGGTCGGGGGTGCGGACGCCCCAGGTGACGCCGTCGGGGCCGTGCGGGTCGGCGAAGGATCCGGCGACCATGCACGCGAGGACGGCGGCGGCGAGGGCCGCGTCCAGGGCGGAGGGGTGCGCGCCCAGGCGGAAGCGGGCGCGGGCGAGGGTGCTCACGCGGATTTACGGTAGCGGGGTGGACGTCGGTGCGTGCGGCACCCGGCGATCCGCCGGGCGACCCGGGGGCCGCGCCCCCGGACCCCGCTTCGGCCCTGAACGGGCCTCGTCCTCACACGCCGGACGGGCTGACGGTGGACGCCGTCGCCCAGGGGCCGGACGGGCCGAAGGTGACCGGCGTCGCCGACGTGCCGGAGCGGCCGGCGGTGAGCGGCGTCCTCAGGAGCCGTCCGGGATCAGGCCGTCGTCGCTCAGGAGTTCCTGGACCTCCTCCAGGGTGGCGTCCTGGGAGGGCAGGATCAGGTCCGACGGCTCCAGGGAGTCGTCCGGCAGTGGTTCGCCCAGTTCGCGGACCTTGGCCAGCAGGGCCTGGAGGGTCGCGCGGAAACCGGGGCCGTCACCGTTCTCCATCTCGGCGAGGAGTTCGTCGTCCAGCTTGTTCAGCTCGGCGAGGCGGCCGTCGGCCAGCGCCACCTGTCCCTCCCCCATGATCCTCACGATCATGTCGCCCTCCTAGGCGTGGGCTACTGCTTGTCGAAACGCGGGGTGTCCTGCGGCTGCTGCTGGGGCTGCGACTGGCCCTGGCCGCCCTCGAGGGCCTGCCGGTCGGAGGTGCTGCCGCCGGCCAGCTCGGCCTTCATGCGCTGCAGCTCCAGCTCTACATCCGTACCACCGGAGAGCCGGTCCAGCTCGGCCTGGATGTCGTCCTTGTGCATGCCCGACTGGTCGTCCAGGGCACCGGAGGCGAGCAGCTCGTCGATGGCACCGGCCCGCGCCTGGAGCTGGGCGGTCTTGTCCTCGGCCCGCTGGATCGCCAGGCCCACGTCGCCCATCTCCTCGGAGATGCCGGAGAACGCCTCGCCGATGCGGGTCTGCGCCTGGGCCGCCGTGTAGGTGGCCTTGATGGTCTCCTTCTTCGTACGGAAGGCGTCCACCTTGGCCTGGAGGCGCTGGGCCGCGAGGGTGAGCTTCTCCTCCTCGCCCTGGAGGGTGGCGTGCTGCGTCTCCAGGTCGGTCACCTGCTGCTGGAGCGCGGCACGGCGGGAGAGGGCCTCGCGGGCCAGGTCCTCGCGGCCCAGCGCCAGCGCCTTGCGGCCCTGGTCCTCCAGCTTGCCCGACTGGGACTGGAGCTGGTTGAGCTGAAGCTCCAGGCGCTTGCGGCTGGTCGCCACGTCGGCGACGCCGCGGCGCACCTTCTGCAGCAGCTCCAGCTGTTTCTGGTACGAGTAATCGAGGGTCTCGCGCGGGTCCTCGGCCCGGTCAAGGGCCTTGTTGGCCTTTGCGCGGAAGATCATCCCCATACGCTTCATGACACCGCTCATGGGCTTCGCGCGCCCCCTTCTGACCGACTCCAGCTCCAGCGACTGCAACAGAACCCACAGTACGGGCCCTGCATCCATTACCGCACTGTTCGGGGACGGATGCGCTCATCCCCAAGGACGACTGCGTACGCTCCCGGTCCGGCGTAGGGAGTAGGTGCTCCCCGGGGAGACGTCCCCGACCCCGGACCGGGCCTGTACGGCTACGTCCCCTCTGTCCCCTTACGGACGACTGGCGTTGCCGGATCGTTCCCCACCGGGCTGGGGTCCACACTCCCCCACCCCGTACCCTTGGGTTTTGTGTTCCGTAGCCGTGCCAAGGAAGAGAAGGCCCCGAGCGCCGTCAAGGCGCAGGTGACCGACTCCAAGCAGCCCCGCGACCCGCAGGCCCCGAAGGGCAGGCCCACGCCCAAGCGCAGTGAGGCCCAGTCCCAGCGCCGCAGCGTCGCCAATACGCAGATGACGCGCAAGGAGGCCGCCAAGCGCCAGCGCGAGGAGCGCCGCTCCGCGATGGAGCGGCAGCGCCAGGCGCTGGCCAGCGGCGACGAGCGGTACCTGCCGGCCCGCGACAAGGGCCCGGTCCGCAAGTTCGCGCGCGACTTCATCGACTCGCGGTTCAACATCGCCGAGTACTTCCTGCCCATGGCCGTGGTCATCCTCGTGCTGAGCATGATCCGCGTGGCCTCGCTGCAGAACGTCGCGCTGCTGCTGTGGCTGGTCGTGATCGTGCTGATCGTGCTCGACTCGCTCGTCACCGGCTTCCGGCTGAAGAAGCGCCTCGCCGAGCGCTTCCCCGACGACCGCAAGCGCGGCGCGGTCGCCTACGCGCTGATGCGCTCGCTGCAGATGCGCCGGCTCCGGCTGCCCAAGCCGCAGGTCAAGCGCGGGGAGCGGCCCTGAGCACCACGCCGTTCGCCGGGGGCGCGGCCGACGCCGGGCTGGACAAGCCGGGTGGTCTGCGGGACGTCGTAGGGCAGGAGCTGGTGGCCCGGCAGCTCGACGAGCAGATAGCCGGCCGTTTCCCGGTCGGCAAGCGGCTGCGGGTGCTCGACGTCGGCATGGGCCAGGGCACCCAGGCGCTGCGGCTGGCACGGGCCGGGCACCAGGTGACCGGCCTGGAGCGGGACGCCACGATGATCGCCGCGGCGCGTGAGGCCCTGGCGGGCCAGCCGGAGGGCATCCGGGAACGGATGCGGATCATCGAGGGCGACGGCCGGGACACCGGCGTGCACTTCCTGCCGGGCAGCTTCGACGTGGTGCTGTGCCACGGCGTGCTGATGTACGTCGAGGAGCCCGACCCGCTGCTGGCCGGGCTGGCCCGCATGCTCGCCCAGGGCGGTCTGCTGTCGCTGCTCGTCCGCAACGGGGACGCCCTCGCCATGCGCCCGGGCCTGGGCGGCGACTGGGCCGGCGCGCTCGCCGCCTTCGACACCACCGCCTGTCTCCCCCATTCTCGAACCGACTCGAACGGGGGGACCCCCACCCGCCTCGGGCTGGACGTCCGCGCGGACCGGCTGGCGACGCTGACGGCCAAACTCGCGGGCATCGGCGCCCCGCTGCACGCCTGGTACGGCGTCCGGGTCTTCACGGACACGGCGGCCGACGGTGCCGCGGCCCCGGACGACCCCGAGACGCTGCTGGCCGTCGAGGAACGGGCCGGCCGGACGGACCCGTACCGCGGGGTCGCGGCGCTGCTGCATCTGTGCGGGGTGCGGGGGTAGGGCCCCCGGCGGCGCTCGTTCGGGTGCTGTACGGAAGCACGACGCCCGGGACCCCGTGAGACTCGGGGCATGGACGTTTCCCGCACCCGTGTGTCCCGGTTCCGTGTCCCTGTCGCCACGCTGGCGTGCTCCCTGCTACTGGTCACCGGCTGCTCCGCGGCAGGCTCGGGTGCCGGGTCGGGGTCCGGCACCGGCAGCGGGCGGGAGGCCACCGCGGACCGGGCCGCCGCACCGGCCGCGGTCGACGACCTGCAGACCGACTACCAGCGGGTGATCAGGGACGTCCTGCCCTCGGTCGTACAGATCCAGGCCGGGGACGACCTGGGCTCGGGGGTCGTGTACGACGACCAGGGCCACGTCGTCACCAACGCCCATGTCGTCGGGGACCGGACGAGCTTCCAGGTGACGACCGCCCACAGCGAGGACTCGCTGTCCGCGCGGCTCGTCTCCTCCTACCCCGAGCAGGACCTCGCGGTCGTCAAGCTGGACACGGTGCCCGACGGGATGAGGGCGGCCGGGTTCGAGGACTCGGCGAAGGTCGAGGTCGGACAGATCGTGCTGGCCATGGGCTCGCCGCTCGGGCTGTCGTCCAGCGTGACGCAGGGCATCGTGTCGGCGACCGGACGGACCGTCACCGAGGCCCGCAGCGGCGGCGGTACGGGGGCGACCCTCGCCGACATGGTGCAGACCTCGGCGGCCATCAACCCCGGCAACAGCGGCGGCGCCCTGGTGAACCTGGACGGCCGGGTCATCGGCATCCCGACGCTCGCCGCGACCGACCCCGAACTCGGCGACAGCGCGGCACCCGGCATCGGGTTCGCGATCCCGTCGTCGACGGTGAAGCGGATCGCCGGGCAGATCATCGAGAACGGCAAGGTCACCGACTCGGGACGGGCGGCACTCGGCATCACCGCCCGGACGGTCGTCGACAACGGCTACCAGCCGGCCGGCGTGGCGATCGTCAGCGTCGTCGCGGGCGGTGCCGCCGACAAGGCGGGCCTGCGGGCCGGGGACGTCATCACCGGGCTGGGCGACGCGGACATCACCACGATCACGTCGCTCTCCGAGGCCCTGGCGTCGATGCGGCCGGGCGAGCGCACGAAGGTGACGTACACCCGCGGCGGCGACAAGCGCACCGCCGAGGTGACGCTGGGCGAGCAGTGACGCGGGAGGGGGCGGCCCTGTCGTGGCCGCCCCCTCCCCCGACGCCGGTCAGGCCGTCGTTCAGGCCTCCTCGGCGTGCAGGCTCATCGGCCCGTAGATCTCCGTCGAGTCCTCGAACAGCCGCACCTGGTCCGTGCCGCCCTCCTGGAGGTCCTTCCAGTGCTCCCCGATCCAGGACTCGGCGTCCCCTTGCGTGGTGAACTCCTCGGGCTGCACCGCGGGCTGGACCTCCGTCCCGCCGGCCGTCTCGAACCGCCACGTCCATGCCGCCATGTACGCCTCCAAGATGTGAGCACATGCAGAGCGGAAGCCGGATCTTGGTCCGGCTCCCGGTCGCAGCCTATGCGCTGAGCCGGGCGCGTCGTAGAAGGCCGGGGCACGACCGCGGGGGCCGGCCGCGTAACTCGGGGGCCTCGGGCGCGCACGTCGTGGGGTGACCGGCGAAAATCGGGGCGTGGACGTGACTCTGCTCGGCACCGGTGCCCCCGCGGGACTCCCCCGCCCCGACTGTCCCTGCGCGGCGTGTGCCGCGGCCCAGGGCGAGAACGCGCGCGCGGCGACCGCGCTGCTGGTGGACGGGGCGCTGCTCCTCGACCTGACGCCCGGTGCCGCGTTCGCCGCCGCGCGCGCCGGGCACTCCCTGAGCGGCGTACGGCAGGTGCTGCTGTCGCACCCGCACGACGGCCCCGCCGTGGAGGTGCCGGCCGGGCTGCCGCAGCCGGGGCGGGTGCCGGACGGGAGGGAGCTGGCGCTGCTGACGGGGCACCGGGTGCGGGCGGTGGCGCTGGACGCGCCGGGCACCGGGTACGCCGTGACCGGGCCGGACGGACAGCGGCTGCTGTATCTGCCGCCGGGCGGGGCGCCGGCCGGGCTGGAGGAGCCCGCCGAACCCTACGACCTGGTCCTCGCGGACCTCGTGGGGCGCCCGGACGCGCTGGCGAAGCTGCGGGCGGTGGGCGCGGCGGGGCCGACGACGGACGTCGTCGCCGTCCATCTCGGCCACGACGTGCCGCCGGGCCGGGAACTGGCGCGGCGGCTCGCGGCGGCGGGGGCGCGGGCGGTGCCGGACGGGACGACGCTGACGGTGGGCGTGTACGAGGACGTGCCCGACGTGCCGCGGCGGACGCTGGTGCTGGGCGGGGCCCGGTCGGGGAAGTCGGTGGAGGCCGAGCGGCGGCTGGAGTCCTTCCCCGGCGTGCTGTACGTGGCCACCGGCGGCTCCCGCAACGGGGACACCGAGTGGGCGGCCCGGGTCTGCGCGCACCGCGAGCGCCGGCCGGGTTCGTGGCGCACCGTCGAGACCTGCGACCTGGTCCCGCTGCTGAAGGACGACGGGCCGCCGCTGCTCGTCGACTGCCTGTCGCTGTGGCTGACGGACGCGATGGACGCCGTCGGCGCGTGGGACGACGCCGAGTGGGCCGACGGCGGGGAGCGGGCGCTCCGGGACCGGGTGCGGGAGCTGACGGAGGCGGTGCGCGCCACCCGGCGCACGGTCGTCGCCGTGTCGAACGAGGTCGGGTCGGGGATCGTGCCGGCCACCGCGTCGGGCCGCCGCTACCGGGACGAACTCGGGCGGCTGAACGCGGCGTTCGCCGACGAGTGCGAGCAGGTGCTGCTGGTGGTGGCGGGCCAGGCGCTGGTGCTGCGCGGCTGACGGCTACGCCTCCTTGCGGGCGATGAGACGGGGGTCCCGCTCGCCGGTGAGGACCGTGCAGCCGCGGGCCTCCAGCTCGGCGCGCAGGCCCACCGGGTGCGAGGTGCCCGGCGGCAGGGCGAACAGGCGGCGCGGGTCGGCGACGTCCAGGAGGAGATGGCCGCCGGGGCGCAGGACGTGGAGGGCTGCGTGCAGTTCGGCGCGCGGGTTGGGGACGCGTTCCAGGTGGTGGAAGAGGCTGACGACGTCGTAGCGGGCGCGGAGCCGGGCGGCGATGTGCGGGTCCGTCAGCCGGCCGACGTACGCCTCCTCGACGCGGTCGGCCGCGCGGGCCCGCAGGACCCGGTGCGTGGGGTCCGCGCCGTCGAACGAGGTGTACGGGAAGTATCTCCGCGCCCTGCGGGGGAAGTCGGCGTCGCCGGTGCCCACGTCCAGCCAGCTCTCGGGCTCGGGACAGCGGCGGAGCAGCGCGCGGGCGGCCAGCACGTGTCTGAGGCGGATGCCGGCCCGGACGGCGGGGTGTTCGGGCCGGGGCGCGAGCAGGGGGTTGCGGAAGGTGTGCCGGCAGTCCCGGCACCGGTCGAGGACGGAGCGGGTGGGTGCGCCCTGCCGCGGGCCCTGGCGGCCGGGCCGGGAGCGCAGCCGCCGCGAGCCGCACCAGGGGCAGTCCGCGCGGTGCGGTCCGTAGAGGGGGACGGGAGGCACCTGGGGCAGGGGAGGCGGCACCGAGGGGGCGAAGTGCGCGGACATGGGCGGCTCCCGACGGGTGGAGGATGGCGTACGACAATCCAGCGCAAAACGTTACGTAGGGGATGGCGATCCGGAGGGCAACGACGCCGGTCCGGCGCGGTGCGGATGTGACCTCCGTGGTGTTCGACCGGGGCCGGTACTGTTCGGCGAATGAGCTCGCTGAATCTCGACGACTTCACCGATCTGATCGAGCGCCCCGACGGCGGGGTGCGCCGCGACGCAGAGGCGCGCCGGGAGCGTCAGGTCGTGCCGCCCGGGTCGCTGGGCCGACTGGACGACCTGGGTGAGTGGCTGGCCGCGGCGCAGTCCGCCGTGCCGGTACGGCCGGTCGAACGGCCCCGGGTGGTGCTCTTCGCCGGTGACCACAAGGTCGCCGAGCTGGGCGTGTCGGCGCGGCCCGCGGGCGGCGCGGGTGAGCTGGTGCGCGAGGTGCTGGAGGGCGGCCGGCCGGTGTCGGTGCTCGCGCGGCGCCTCGGGGTGCCGGTGCGGGTGGTCGACATGGCCCTGGACTGCGACCCGCAGACGCTTCCGGCCGAGGTCGTGAAGCACCGGGTGCGGCGCGGCGGCGGGCGCATCGACGTCGAGGACGCGCTGACCCTCGAGGAGGCGGAGGCCGCCTTCCGGGCCGGGGTGGCGGTGGCCGACGAGGAGGCCGACTCCGGCACGGATCTGGTGGTGCTCGGCGATGTCAGCGTGGGCGGGACGACGGCGGCGGGTGTGCTGGTCGCTGCGCTGTGCGGGACGGACGCGTCGGTCGTCACCGGCCGCGGCGGGCTGGCCATCGACGACCTGGCGTGGATGCGCAAGTGCGCGGCGATCCGGGACGCGCTGCGGCGGGCGCGGCCGGTGCTCGGCGACCAGTTGCAGCTGCTGGCGACGGTGGGCGGCGCCGACCTCACGGCGATGACGGGCTTCCTGCTGCAGAGTGCGGTGCGGAAGGTGCCGGTGATCCTGGACGGCGTGGTGACCGCGGCGTGCGCGCTGGTGGGCCAGCGGGTGGCGTTCCGGGCGCCGGACTGGTGGCTGGCGGCGCACGACAGCGGGGAGCCGGGGCAGGCGAAGGCGCTGGACCGGATGGCACTGGAGCCGCTGCTGGCGCAGGGCGTGACGGTGGGCGAGGGCGCGGGCGGTCTACTGGCGTTGCCGCTGGTCCAGGCGGCGGCGGCACTGGCGGCGGAACTACCGGAGGTCTCCGACACGGGCGAGTGAACGAGCCCGGCGTTGCCGGGTCCCCGGAGGTGTGCGGCGGAGGTGGGTGACGCGGCCCGGCGCCGGCGGGGTGCCCGGCGCGGGCGCGGGCCGGGGGTGGGCAGCGCAGCCCGGCACTGGAGGGGGTACCCGGCGTGGGCGCGAGCCGGGGGTGGGCCGCGGAGCCCGGCGCTGCCGGGGTGCCGCTGCGCCCACCCGTGCCGCCCCAGCGGCACGACTGCCCGCAGCTACGGCGGCACGGCAGCGGCCCGCAGCTCAGCGGAGCCCGAAGTGGCGATGGCCGTCAGTCGCGTACGGCGGGAAGGGGACGTGTCGGGGGGTGTCCGCCCGCAGCGGTTGGCGCGTCCGCGCCGGGTACTTCTGTGGCCGACCGATTCCGCGCCGTTCCGAGGACGGACACCCCCCGGCGCGGCCCCGACCCACAGACCACCGAAGGCGCTACGCGCACCCCCACCGAACCCCCACAGGCCGCCGCAGGCACGACGCACCACCGCCGGAGGCACCCGCAGGCACCCCGCGCCACCGCCGGAGGCACCCCGCGACCCTCACAGCCGCGGTGGGTCCGGGCGGCCGCCGATCCAGTCCTGGAGGGCGCGGCGCGGGCCGGACCAGCGGCGGTCGTGGTGGTAGGCCCGCAGGCGGGACTTGGCCCGGGCGCGCGGCCGGCGGCCGTAGAAGCGGCGGGCCCAGAAGGAGCCGGGCCGGGCCAGCCTGACGGCGCCGATCAGGGCGACGAGCGGGACGATCACGCCGAAGATCGCGAGGCGCGCCTTCCCCTTGGCCAGGGCGAGGAGGGAGAAGAGGAAGTTGCCCGCCACGGTCGCGATGACGTTGGTGCGGTCCTGCAACTCGTCCTGGGAGAGGTTGTCCACACCGAACGGCGTGAAGCCGGCGAGGACCAGGCCGACCAGCGCCGCGGTGATCACCACCACCTCCACGCTCTGGCGGCCGGCCTCGGTCCAGTAGACGTCGTCGAGGTGCAGGATCAGCGCGAACTCGTCCAGGACGAGCCCCGCCCCGATGCCGAAGACCACCGCCGCGAGGGCGGACCCGAACCCGTGCCGCCCGCCGGCGACCGCGCCGAAGCCGCCGACGACGGTGAGGACGACCCCGGGGACCACGTGGTGGATGTGCACCCCGCCCGTCTCCACGTTCCCGAACGGGCCCTTGCCCGCCCGGATCAGCCGGGTGACGATCCGGGTGATCACGAACGTCAGCACGAAGGCGCCGAGGGCGAGGAGCAGCGGCAGTTTGCCCGGTTCGACGACGTTCCGCTGCCACCAATCTCCCATATGCGCAGATTACGGTGACACGCCCGGTGCGGCGGTGCCGCTTGCTCTGATCGGCCGGAGGCCCGGGGGCCGTCCCCCGGACGACGCGGCATCCCCGGGCCCCGGAAGTGCCCCGGTGGCCACCGGGTAGTCTGCGCCGGTGCTCAGGACCCCCTCCCCCCACGGCCTCCGTTTCGCGTTCGGCACCCTCACCGTGCTCCCGGTCCGGGTGACCCGCTGGGACCGCGGGGCGGCGCGCGGCGGCATGCTGTGCGCCCCGCTGGCCGGGCTGGCCGTCGGGGCCGCTGCCGCCGCCACCGGGCTCGTGCTGCTGTCCCTCGGCGCCGGCACCCTGCTCGCCGCGGTCGCCACCGCCGCCGTGCCCGCCGTGCTCACCCGGGGCCTGCACCTGGACGGGCTGGCCGACACCGCGGACGGACTGGGCAGCGGGAAGCCCGCCGAGGACGCACTGCGCATCATGAAGCAGTCGGACATCGGCCCGTTCGGCGTGATCACCCTCGTCTTCGTACTGCTGGCCCAGGTGGCCGCACTGACGCAGGCGTACGACGGCTCATGGGCGCGGGGCGCGCTCGCCGCCGTGGTCTCGGCGACCGCCGCCCGGCTGGCGCTCACCCTGGCCGCCCGCGCCGGGGTCCCGGCCGCGCGCCCGGAGGGGTTGGGCGCGGCGGTCGCCGGGGTGGTCCCGGCGTGCGGGGCACTGGGCGTGGCCGTCGCCGTCACGGCGGCCGGGGCGGCGGCCGGCGCGTTCCTCGGCACGCGCGACGCGGTCCGTACGGCGCTCGCCGTGCTGTGCGCCGTCGCCGTCGCCGAACTGCTGCTGCGGCACTGCGTCCGCCGCTTCGGCGGGGTCACCGGTGACGTCTTCGGCGGGGTCGCGGAGACGGCGGCCACGGCCGCGCTGGTCGTCCTGGTGCTGGGCTGACGCTCAGCAGGCCTCGCGCCACGCGCCGAGCTCGTACTTCTTCAGCATCGAACTCAGCCGCAGCTCACGGGAGTCGGCGCAGAAACGGTCGGTCGGCAGCTCGTACTCGACGTGGAAGACCGCCTTGTCCGCGTCGACGAACGGCTTGTTGTCGGCGCACTCGCCGTACTGGGCGCACTGCTCGTTGACCGCGAAGTCGAAGTCGTCCACCAGCTCCGGTATCTGGTCGAGGTCGTTCTTCAGGCCGACGGCCATGCCCCGGTCGTGGGCGAGCTTCGCGATCAGCCGGTTGTAGCGGAGCTGGTCGCCGGCGGTGAGCGGGAAGCCGGTCTCGTTCCGGTAGCCGTCCATGTTGTCCGGCTCGACGGCGTCAAAGCCCTTGTCGCGGCACATGTCGAGGCGTTCGGCCATCAGCGGCTCCAGGACGTCCGTCGCCCGGATGTCCAGCCAGCGTTCGCCCCCCCAGCCGTTGCCCTTGCCCAGCACCGACTCGGGGAAGTCCGCCGCGTCGGGGCGGAAGTCCTCCCAGGCGCCGGTGGACACGTAGCAGATGACCTTGCGGCCGTCGTCGTGCAGAGAGGCCACCGTGGACGCGGTGTGGTCGAAGCCGTCGATGTCGTAGACCGGTACGTCGACGGTGGTGTCGAGCCTGCCGCTGAGCTGCCACTGCCAGGCGGTGCCGGGGCGCGGCTGCCAGTGGCCGGCGTCGTCCCGCCCGTCGTCCTCGGGGGACGCGGACGAGCACCCCGCGAGCAGCAGGAGCAGGGCTGTGACCAGGGCCGGGCGTCTCATGGGGCGTGCTCCAGGGGTGGGGGCGGCGTACCCCAGGAATGATCCCGTACGCGCGGGAAACGCGGGGCGCGGGAGCGAGCGGGCCGCGGCGCGAGCGTAGGCTCGTGCCGGGTGTACTCCTGCCCAGGTGGATACCGCACCGCAGGAGGGATCTAGGGTCGGTTGTCGGGCCCGGTCGACCCACCCGCATTCGGCCATACAGGACTTCATACGGAAGCGAGATTTCACCACCGTGACTGCTCTCACTCTCTCCACCGCAGCGGTGCCCGGCCTGCGGGCCGACGCGATCGTGATCGGTGTCGCCAAGGGCGCACGCGGCCCGGTCGTCGCACCGGGCGCCGAGGCCGTGGACAAGGCGTACGACGGCAGGCTCGCCGACGTGCTGGAGACCCTCGGTGCCTCCGGTGCGGAGGGCGAGGTGACGAAGCTGCCCGCGCCGTCCGGCTTCAAGACCCCCGTCGTGGTGGCGGTGGGCCTGGGCGCCGAGCCCGAGAAGGACGCCGGTTTCGACGCCGAGGCGCTGCGCCGGGCCGCCGGTGTCGCCGCCCGCGCGCTCGCCGGCGCCAAGAAGGCCGTCTTCGCGCTGCCGCTGACCGAGGCCGCCGACGCCGGCGCCGTCGGTGAGGGCGTGGTGCTCGGCGCGTACTCCTTCGACGCGTACAAGGAGAACGGCCGTCAGGCGCAGGGCGCCGCGAAGGCGAAGAACGGCAAGGCGCCGCTGGCCGAGGCCGCGCTGCTCGGCGGCAAGCCCCGCGACAAGGCGTACAAGGCCGCGATCGAGCGTGCCACGGCCGTCGCCGAGGAGCTGAACCGCGCCCGCGACCTGGTCAACACCCCGCCGAACGACCTGAATCCCGAGTCGTTCGCCGCGATCGCGCAGGCCGCCGCCAAGGAGCACGGCATCAAGGTGCAGGTGCTCGACGAGAAGGCGCTGACCAAGGGCGGCTACGGCGGCATCCTCGGTGTCGGCGCCGGTTCGGCGTCGGGGCCGCGGCTGGTGAAGCTGTCGTACACCTCGTCCAAGGCGACGAAGTCCCTCGCCTTCGTCGGCAAGGGCATCACCTACGACTCGGGCGGCATCTCGCTGAAGCCGGCCGGGCACAACGAGACGATGAAGTGCGACATGGCCGGCGCCGCCGCCGTGTTCGCCGCGGTCGTCGCCGCCGCGCGCCTGGGCCTCGAGGTCAACGTCACCGGCTGGCTGGCGCTGGCCGAGAACATGCCGTCCGGCTCCGCCACCCGCCCGGGTGACGTGCTGCGCATGTACAGCGGCAAGACGGTGGAGGTCCTCAACACCGACGCCGAGGGCCGTCTCGTCCTCGCCGACGCCCTGTGGGCGGCCTCGCAGGAGAAGCCGGACGCGATCATCGACGTGGCGACGCTGACCGGCGCGATGATGCTGGCGCTGGGCAGCCGTACGTACGGGGTCATGGCGAACGACGACGCGTTCCGTGCCGCGGTGCACGAGGCGGCCGAGGAGGTCGGCGAGCCGGCGTGGCCGATGCCGCTGCCGGAGCACCTGCGCAAGGGCATGGACTCCGCGACCGCCGACATCGCCAACATGGGTGAGCGGATGGGCGGCGGGCTGGTGGCCGGCCTGTTCCTGCGCGAGTTCGTCGGCGAGGGCATCACCTGGGCGCACCTGGACATCGCGGGTCCGGCCTTCAACGAGGGCGGGCCGTTCGGGTACACGCCGAAGGGCGGCACGGGTACGGCGGTGCGGACGCTGGTGCGGGTCGCGGAGCTGACGGCCGCGGGCGACCTCGGCTGACGGTGCGTACGAGCCGGGGGCGCGGGTGACGGCGCCTACGAGCTCGGGGGTGCGGGTGACCGTGCGACGTCGGGCCCGTCGTGGCTCGTCGCGCGGTTCCCCGCGCCCCCGGCGGCGTGACCTCGGCGTCGGGAGCAGGCGGACGTGAGCGGTCGCGCCCACGCGGCGGAGCCGCAGGCCGATACCGCCCGCGCTCCTTCCCGCGTTCCCCCTCCCCCGGCCACGAGGGAACGTGGGGTGTCTCACACCCCGGCCCCACGTCTCGTTCGCCTTCCACAAGTGCGAAGATGGGGCTCGGCAGGACAGGGCCCCAACCAAGGGCCGAAGAACGAGCGGCCGGACACCAGCCGCCAGCCGGTCACCGACGACCGGTGGCGCACATGCATGGAGGACGTGACGTGGCGAACGACGCCAGCACCGTTTTCGACCTAGTGATCCTCGGCGGTGGTAGCGGTGGTTACGCCGCGGCCCTGCGAGGGGCGCAGCTGGGTCTGGACGTCGCCCTGATCGAGAAGGACAAGGTCGGCGGCACCTGCCTGCACAAGGGTTGCATCCCCACCAAGGCCCTGCTGCACGCGGGTGAGATCGCCGACCAGGCCCGCGAGAGCGAGCAGTTCGGTGTGAAGGCCACCTTCGAGGGCATCGACGTACCGGCCGTCCAGAAGTACAAGGACGACGTGATCTCGGGCCTGTACAAGGGCCTGCAGGGTCTGATCGCCTCGCGCAAGGTGACCTACATCGAGGGTGAGGGCCGTCTGTCCTCCCCGACCTCGGTGGACGTCAACGGGCGGCGCATCCAGGGCCGCCACGTCCTGCTGGCGACCGGCTCCGTGCCGAAGTCGCTGCCGGGCCTGGACATCGACGGCAACCGGATCATCTCCTCCGACCACGCCCTCGTCCTGGACCGCGTGCCGGAGTCCGCGATCATCCTGGGCGGCGGCGTCATCGGCGTCGAGTTCGCCTCCGCGTGGAAGTCCTTCGGCACCGACGTCACGATCATCGAGGGCCTCAAGCACCTCGTGCCGGTCGAGGACGAGAACAGCTCCAAGCTGCTGGAGCGCGCCTTCCGCAAGCGGGGCATCAAGTTCAACCTGGGCACCTTCTTCGACAAGGCCGAGTACACCCAGGACGGTGTCAAGGTCACCCTCGCCGACGGCAAGGAGTTCGAGGCCGAGGTCCTGCTCGTCGCCATCGGCCGCGGCCCGGTCTCGCAGGGCCTGGGCTACGAGGAGGCCGGGGTCGCCATGGACCGCGGCTACGTCCTGGTCGACGAGTACATGCGGACCAACGTCCCGACCATCTCCGCCGTCGGCGACCTGGTCCCGACGCTCCAGCTCGCGCACGTCGGCTTCGCCGAGGGCATCCTGGTGGCGGAGCGGCTGGCCGGTCTGAAGACCGTCCCGGTCGACTACGACGGCGTGCCGCGGGTGACGTACTGCCACCCCGAGGTCGCCTCCGTCGGCATCACCGAGGCCAAGGCCAAGGAGATCTACGGCGCGGACAAGGTCGTCGCCCTCAAGTACAACCTGGCCGGCAACGGCAAGAGCAAGATCCTCAAGACCACCGGCGAGATCAAGCTCGTCCAGGTCAAGGACGGTGCCGTGGTCGGCGTCCACATGGTCGGCGACCGCATGGGCGAGCAGGTCGGCGAGGCCCAGCTGATCTACAACTGGGAGGCGCTGCCCGCCGAGGTGGCCCAGCTCATCCACGCCCACCCGACGCAGAACGAGGCGCTCGGCGAGGCCCACCTGGCGCTGGCCGGCAAGCCGCTGCACTCCCACGACTGACCTTCCCTCGGTCACTGGGCGCGACGACACAGACTTCCGCAATTCGTAAGGAGCAACCGAAACCATGGCGGTTTCCGTAACCCTTCCGGCGCTCGGCGAGAGCGTCACCGAGGGCACCGTCACCCGTTGGCTCAAGGCCGAGGGTGAGCGCGTCGAGGCCGACGAGCCGCTGCTCGAGGTCTCGACCGACAAGGTCGACACCGAGATCCCGGCCCCCGCCTCCGGCGTGCTGTCCTCCATCAAGGTCGCCGAGGACGAGACGGTCGAGGTCGGCGCCGAGCTGGCCCTGATCGACGACGGCACCGGCGCCCCGGCCGCCGAGGCCGCCCCGCAGGCCGAGCAGGTCGCCGAGCCGGCGCCCGAGCCCGCCGCGGCCGCGCCGTCCACCGAGCAGGCCGCCCCGGCGCCCGCTCCCACCGCCGAGGCCGCTGCCGGCGGCTCCGCCGAGGGCACCGACGTGGTCCTGCCGGCGCTCGGCGAGTCCGTCACCGAGGGCACCGTCACCCGCTGGCTGAAGTCGGTCGGCGACAGCGTCGAGGCCGACGAGCCGCTGCTCGAGGTGTCCACCGACAAGGTCGACACCGAGATCCCGGCCCCCGCCTCCGGCACCCTGCTGGAGATCGTGGTCGGCGAGGACGAGACCGCCGAGGTCGGCGCCAAGCTGGCCGTCATCGGCGAGGCGGGTGCCGCCCCGGCCCAGCCCGCCGCCCCCGCGCAGCCCGAGCCGGCCCCGGCTCCGCAGCAGGCCGCCCCGGCTCCGGCCCCGGCCGCCCCTGCCGCTCCGGCCCCGCAGGCGCCCTCGGCTCCCGCCCCGCAGCAGCAGACCGCCCCGGCGCCCGCCCCGGCTCCGGCCGCCCCGGCGCCCGCGCCGGCCCCGGCTGCCGCTCCGGCCGCCCCGGCCGCCGCCCAGCCGGTGGACGAGGGCGCCTACGTCACCCCGCTGGTGCGCAAGCTCGCCGCCGAGAACGGCGTCGACCTGTCCACCGTCAAGGGCACCGGCGTCGGCGGCCGCATCCGCAAGCAGGACGTCACCGCCGCCGCGGAGGCCGCCAAGGCCGCCGCTCCGGCTCCGGCCGCCGCTGCCGCCGCGCCCGCCGCGAAGAAGGCCCCCACCCTGGAGGCCTCCCCGCTGCGTGGCCAGACCGTCAAGATGCCGCGCATCCGCAAGGTCATCGGCGACAACATGGTCAAGGCGCTGCGCGAGCAGGCCCAGCTGTCGTCGGTCGTCGAGGTCGACGTCACCCGCCTGATGAAGCTGCGCGCCCGGGCCAAGGACGCGTTCGCGGCCCGTGAGGGCGTCAAGCTCTCCCCGATGCCGTTCTTCGTCAAGGCCGCCGCCCAGGCGCTGAAGGCCCACCCGGCCATCAACGCCAAGATCAACGAGGCCGAGGGGACCATCACCTACTTCGACACCGAGCACATCGGTATCGCGGTGGACTCCGAGAAGGGCCTGATGACCCCGGTCATCAAGAACGCCGGTGACCTCAACATCGCCGGTATCGCCAAGGCCACGGCCGAGCTGGCGGGCAAGGTCCGCGCCAACAAGATCACTCCGGACGAGCTGTCCGGCGGGACCTTCACCATCAGCAACACCGGTTCGCGCGGCGCCCTGTTCGACACGATCATCGTGCCGCCGGGCCAGGTCGCCATCCTCGGCCTCGGTGCCACGGTCAAGCGTCCGGCCGTCATCGAGACGGAGGAGGGCACGGTCATCGGCGTCCGCGACATGACGTACCTGACCCTGTCCTACGACCACCGTCTGGTGGACGGCGCCGACGCCGCCCGTTACCTGACGGCGGTCAAGGCGATCCTGGAGGCGGGCGAGTTCGAGGTCGAGCTCGGCCTGTAATTCCCCTGCCAGTGGGTCCCCACGGTGCCCCCGCCCGGAGCTTCCCGGGCGGGGGCACCGTCGCGTTCCGGCGGCGGCACGCTGTGTAAGTCTCGTCTCACCTGCGTAAAAGCGCCCCCGTGCGCCCTTCCCGCGCGCCGCGGCGGCCGTATTGTCTAAGCGTCAACGCCCCAGGGGTCCGAAGGGGACCCTCCCGAAGGAGCTCTCATGACCGCGCCCGTCGTCCACTCGCTGCGGGAACAGATCCGCGAGCACATCCTGGAAGGGATCATCAGCGGACGCTGGCAGCCGGGCGAGCGGATCGTGGAGCGGCGGATCGCCACCGAGCTGGAGGTCAGCCAGACCCCGGTCCGGGAGGCGCTGCGCGAGCTGGAGTCACTGCGGCTGATCGAGTCGGCGCCGAACAAGGGCGTACGCGTACGCAATCTGACCGCCGCCGATCTGGAGGAGAGCTACCCGGTCCGGGCGGGCCTGGAGGCCATCGCGGCGGAGCTGGCCGCGGAGCGGCTCGCCGAGGACTGCTCGGTCCTGGAACCGCACGTGGCCGCGCTCTACGAGGCCGACCGGGTGGCCGACGGGACGGCCCAGGTGCGGCACACGGTGGGCTTCCACCGGGAGCTGGTGCGGGCGGCCGGCAACTCGGTGCTGCTGCACACGTGGGAAGGGCTGGGCATCGAGGTGTTCACGGCGCTGTCGATACGGTGGCTGGGGACGGTGCAGCAGTCGTACGCGGAGGAGCACGAGGAACTGGTCGCGGCGTTCCGGCGTCACGATCCCCGTATCCCCGAGATCGTGAAGGCCCACGTCCTGGGCTGCGCCCCGCGCGCCTAGTCTTCCGCCCCCGCCGCCCCTCCCCTCCCGGTGGGCTGCGCCCCCAGACCCCCGATCCGCGCCCGCGCGGCGGAGCCGCATACCGACGCAGCCCCGCACCCCTTCAGGGGCGCGGGGAACTGCGCGATCAGCCACGACGCACCCACAGCCGCCGAATCATCGAACCACCCGAGCTCCCCCGCGCTCACCTGCACAAACGCCAAACAGAACAGTCACCCCGTGCCACCGCCGGAGGCACCGCGTGCCGACTTTCTCGGGATCGAGAGGTTTTGGCCCTCAACCCTTTGATCGATCATCGATCAGGGAGTTACAGTCACCGACGGGCTTGCACCCCAAGCCCCACGCCCTGTCCTGCCAAAGACCTAGGGCACCCCCGAACCCTTGACTTGAGGGAACCCCCTTCGACTGAGGAAGGCGGCGACATGACCGACCCCAACGCCATCCAGCCGAGCGAGCTCGACCAGCTCCCGGACCGCGACCCCGAGGAGACCGCCGAGTGGCGGGCCTCCCTGGACGCCGTCACCAAGGCGGCCGGGCCGCACCGTGCCGCGTACCTGATGCGCCGCACACTGGAGCGCGCCGAGGGCGCCGGCATCGCCCTGCCGAAGCTCCTCGAGACGGACTACGTCAACACCATCCCCACCTCCGCCGAGCCCACCGTGGACGGCGACGAGGAGATGGAGCAGCGGATCACCGCCTGGAACCGCTGGAACGCGGCGGCGATGGTGACCCGCGGGAGCAAATACGGCGTCGGCGGCCACATCGCCACCTTCGCCTCCGCGGCCTGGCTGTACGAGACCGGCTTCAACCACTTCTTCAAGGGCAAGGAGGGGGACGGCTCCGGCGACCAGCTCTACATCCAGGGCCACGCCTCCCCCGGCATCTACGCCCGCGCCTTCCTCGACGGCCGGCTCAGCGAGGAGCAGCTCGACAACTTCCGCCGCGAGGCCGGCGGCAACGGCCTGCCGTCCTACCCGCACCCGCGCCGTCTGCCCTGGCTGTGGGAGTTCCCCACCGTCTCCATGGGCCTCGGCCCGATCTCCGCGATCTACCAGGCGCGCTTCAACCGCTACCTGACCAGCCGCGGCATCAAGGACCTGACGAACTCCCACGTGTGGGCGTTCCTCGGCGACGGCGAGATGGACGAGCCGGAGTCCACCACCGCGCTCACCCTCGCCTCCCGTGAGGGCCTGGACAACCTGACCTTCGTCATCAACTGCAACCTGCAGCGCCTCGACGGTCCGGTCCGCGCCAACTTCAAGATCGTGCAGGAGCTGGAGGCCCAGTTCCGCGGCGCCGGCTGGAACGTCGTGAAGTCGCTGTGGGGCACCGCCTGGGACGAGCTGTTCCAGCTCGACACCACCGGCGCGCTCGTACGCCGGCTGCGCGAGGTACCGGACGCGCAGGTGCAGACGTACCAGACGCGCGACGCGGCCTACATCCGCGAGGACTTCTTCGGCAAGGACCCGGCGCTCGTCGAGATGGCCAAGCTGCTGTCCGACGACAAGATCCTCGAGTGCTTCCACTACTCGCGCGGCGGCCACGAGTCCCGCAAGGTCTACGCCGCGTACCGGGCCGCGCTCGCCCACAAGGGCGCGCCGACCGTGATCCTGGCCCAGACGGTCAAGGGCCACACCCTCGGCCCCGGCTTCGCGTCCAAGAACGCCAACCACCAGATGAAGAAGCTCTCGGTGGACGAGTTCAAGGACATGCGCGACCTGCTCGGCCTGCCGATCAAGGACAGCGACTTCGTCGACGGCGTGGTCCCCTACGGCCACCCGGGCGCCGACTCCCCCGAGGTCCGCTACCTCCAGGAGCGCCGCGCCGCCCTCGGCGGTCCGGCCCCGGCCCGCCGCGTGCACCCGCTGGCTCCGCTGCCGGCCCCCGCCGACAAGGCGTTCGCCTCCTTCGACAAGGGCTCCGGCACGCAGAGCGTGGCCACCACCATGGCCTTCGTCCGCCTGGTCAAGGACCTGGTCCGCGACAAGGAGACCGGCAAGCGCTGGGTGCCGATCGTCCCCGACGAGGCGCGCACCTTCGGCATGGAGTCGCTGTTCCCGTCGCTGGGCATCTACTCGCCCAAGGGCCAGACGTACGAGCCGGTCGACCGCGACCAGCTGATGTACTACAAGGAGGCCGAGAACGGCCAGATCCTCAACGAGGGGATCACCGAGGCCGGGTCGATGGCCGACTTCATCGCCGCTTCGACGTCGTACGCGACGCACGGCGAGGCGATGATCCCGTTCTACATCTTCTACTCGATGTTCGGCTGGCAGCGCACGGCCGACCAGATGTGGCAGCTCGGCGACCAGCTCGGCCGCGGCTTCCTGGTCGGCGCCACCGCCGGCCGGACCACGCTGACCGGTGAGGGCCTCCAGCACGCGGACGGCCACTCCCCCGCGATCGCGGCGACCAACCCGGCCGCGCTGTCGTACGACCCGGCGTTCGCGTACGAGATCGCGACGATCGTCAAGGACGGTCTGCGCCGTATGTACGGCGAGGCGGCCCCGGACGAGGACCCGAACGTCTTCTACTACCTGACGGTCTACAACGAGCCGATGCCGCAGCCGGCCAAGCCGTCCGCGCCCGGCGTCGACGAGGGCATCGTCAAGGGCCTGTACCGCTTCAACACGGCGGAGTCGGCGGGTCTGACCCCGGTCGCCAACGCCCCGCGCATCCAGCTGCTGGGCTCGGGTACGGCGATCCACTGGGCGCTCAAGGCGCAGCGTCTGCTCGCCGAGGAGTGGGGCGTGGCCGCCGACGTGTGGTCCGCGACCTCCTGGACCGAGCTGCGCCGGGACGCGCTGGACGCCGACGCGGCGCTGCTGCGCGGCGAGGAGCGGGTGCCGTACGTCCGTCAGGCGCTCCAGGGTGCCGAGGGTCCGGTGCTGGCCGTCTCCGACTACATGCGCCAGGTCCCGGACCAGATCGCGCAGTGGGTCGAGCAGGACTGGTCCTCGCTGGGTGCCGACGGCTTCGGTCTGTCGGACACCCGTGAGGCCGCCCGCCGCCACTTCGGCGTGGACGCCGAGTCCATCGTCGTCGCGGCCCTGGCCCAGCTCGCCAAGCGCGGCGAGGTCCAGGCGACGGCCGTGAAGGAAGCGCGCGAGCGCTACGGCCTGTGAGGCCCTGACCCGAGGAGGCCCCCGCTTCGGCGGGGGCCTCCTGCATGATGTGGGCATGCGTGCTGCCCGCCTCATCAAGATGGTGCTGCTGCTCCAGTCCCGCCCGGCCATGACCGCCGCGGAGCTGGCCCGGGAGCTGGAGGTGTCGGAGCGGACCGTGACGCGGGACGCGCAGGCGCTGTCGGAGGCGGGCGTGCCCGTGTACGCCGAGCGGGGCCGGGCCGGGGGTTACCGGCTGATCGGCGGGTACCGGACGCGGCTCACGGGGCTCGCGCGCGGCGAGGCGGAGGCGCTGTTCCTGTCCGGGGTGCCGGGGGCGCTGCGCGAGATGGGGCTGGAGGACGCCGCGTCGGCGGCCCGGCTGAAGGTGTCGGCCGCGCTGCTGCCCTCCCTGCGGGACGCCTCCCGCACGGCCGCCCAGCGGTTCCACCTGGACGCGCCGAGCTGGTTCCGGGAGCCGCGGACGCCCGAGCTGCTGCCGGCGGTCGCGGACGCGGTGTGGGACGACCGGCGGATCGCCGCGCGCTACCGGCGTGGGGAGGAGGAGGTCGTCCGCGAGCTGGAGCCGTACGGGCTCGTGCTGAAGGCGGGGGTCTGGTACCTGTGCGCACGGGTGCCGGACGGCGGCTCGTTCCGGGTGTACCGGATAGACCGGTTCACGGCGGTGGAATCCGGCGGGGAGCGGTTCGCGCGGGACGAGGAGTTCGACCTGCCCGCGTTCTGGGCGGAGCGGGCCGAGCAGTTCGCGCGCTCGATCCTGCGGGCCGAGGTCGTGGTGCGGCTGTCCGAGCGGGGCGTGCGGGAGCTGCCGTACGCCGTGGACGCCCCGGCCGCCCGGGAGGCTCTGGAGGCCGCCGGCGCGCCGGACGCGGACGGGTGGGTGACGGTGACGGTGCCGGTGGAGTCCGAGGAGGTGGCCCACACCCAGCTGAGGGCGCTCGGACCGGAGGTGGAGGTACTGGCACCCGGGGAACTGCGTGAACGCTTCGCACGGGACGCCCGGCGCCTCGCCGCGCTGTACCGGGACGGGACCTGACCGCACCCGACGGCCCGGCGGCCCCGGCCCGCCCGGAGATAACGATCCGCTCCGCTCCACGTGCGTGGCACCTCTTCAGGGCCGATGCTGGACCCGTGATGGACGAGACGGAGTTCTGGGAGCTGATCGACTCCACCCGGCGGGGCGCCGAAGGCGACCCCGAGGACCAGGCAGACCTGCTCCTGGAGCGGCTCCTCGAACTGGACCCGGACCTCGTCCTGGACTTCGCCCGCCACTTCGAGGCCCGCTACAACCGGGCCTGCACGTGGGACCTGTGGGGTGCCGCGTGGGTGCTGCTCGGCGGAGCGAGCGACGACGCCTTCGACTACTTCCGGTGCTGGCTGATCGGTCAGGGCCGCGAGGTGTACGAGGGCGCGGTGCACGAGCCCGACTCGCTCGCCGAGCTGCTGGACGACTTCGACGAGGAGCTGGACGGCGACGGGGAGGAGCTCGGCTACGCGGCCGACGAGGCCTACGAGCAGCTCACCGGCACCGTCGCCCCCGACCTCGGCATCGCACCGCCCCCCACGGAACCGCTGGGCACCCCGATCGACCTGGAGGACGACCGGGCCGTCGCCGAACGGCTCCCTAGGCTGTGGGAGCGCTTCGGGGACGGCTGAGACCTGCTGGGACGGCCCCCGCCGCCCGGTCAGCCGGTCCTTCCCTGGAGGCGGGCCGCGAGGTCCCTGATGTGCGGGAGGCGGGCGGACAGGGCCTCGCCCGGGCAGTTGGTCCGGTAGCCCTCCCCGTGCCCCGCGACGGCGGGCAGGGTGGCGGTGCTGCCGGCGGCGTACCGGCTGAGGCCGTTGCTGGAGACCAGGCGGACCGTCCCGCGCGGGTCGGTATCGGTCGGGCCCAGTTTCCAGGCGGTCAGCGCCGCGATCGCGTCGGTCAGCGCGTCCGGCACGGGGACGCCCGCGGTGAAGGTGCCGAGGGCGGCGATGCCGGTGGTGCGGTGGTTGAAGCCCTGGGTGTGGGCTCCGGTGACGGGGCGGTCGATGCCGCCGGCACGGCCCTCGTAGATGGTGCCGCAGCGGTCGACGACGAAGTTGTAGCCGATGTCGTCCCAGTTCCGGGCGCCGGTCTGTCCCCCGTAGACCCCGCGGAGGATGCCCGGCACGTCGGCGCAGTCGTAGCCGTTCGGTGTGTCGGTGTGGTGGACGAAGACGGCGCGGATCTCGTCGTCGTAGCGCGGGGCCGGCTGGGTGCGGGCGTCACCGCCCAGCCAGACCGAGCGGGGCACGACGGGCGGCCGCGGGGCGGTGTGCGGGGCCGCGGTGGCCGAGTGGGCGTTCGTCTCGACGGCCCGTTCCACCCCGCTCGCGCACAGCACCAGCGCCGCGACGGCGGCGAGGCCGGGCAGGCAGCCGAGCAGCATCCGGGCCGGGGCCGGTATGCGGTCCGGACGCCGTTCCCGGGGGCCGCGCGGACCTCGGAAGACACGCATGGTCCCACTGTCCGGTCAATCCGCCCCGTCCGCGACGCGAGCCGGGCCGGGCGGTGGAACCGTCCGGCACCGTGGGCCCTACGTCAGCCGCTGCCCCATCAGCACGTCGTCGACGTACTCGCCGTCGAGGCGGAACTCCTCCGGCTGGACGCCCTCGACGACGAAGCCCTCCGACTCGTAGAGCCCCCGGGCCGCGGTGTTGTGGCCGAGGACGCGCAGGGTGATGCGGCGGGCGCCCAGACTGCGGGCCTCCTCGACGGCGCCGCGGACGAGGGCCCGGCCGACGCCGTGACCGCGGGCCGCGTCGGCGACGGCGAGGCCCCGGATCTGGCGTACGTGGGCGTTGGAGGCCAGTGGCGTCGGGAAGCCGAGGCGGACGTAGCCGACGAGGGTGCCGTCGAGTTCGGCGACGAGGTGGTCGTCGGGGCCCGAGCGCTCCCCGAAGAAGGGATCGTCCGGTCCCGGCGGGGGCGAGACGGCGTGCTGGTACGACCAGGTCGCGCGGTCGAGCCGGCGCAGCGGCTGCTCGTCCTCGGGCCGGGCTCGGCGTATGCGGGGAACTGGCATGGCGATCACTGTACGGCGCGCGCCCGGACAGAGGTTTCCGGCGGATCCGGGCAGGATGGACGCATGGACGACTCGGAACGTTCCCGTATCGCGGTGGCCGGCGCGTCCGGTCTCATCGGCAGCGCACTGGTGCGGTCCCTGACCGCGGACGGGCACGAGGTGGTGCGCCTGGTGCGCCGCGCCCCGCGGGGTGCGGACGAGGTCCGGTGGGACCCCGCCGCGGGACGCGTGGACGCGGCCGGGCTCGAGGGGTGCGACGCCGTGGTCAACCTGGCCGGGGCGGGGGTCGGCGACCGCCGCTGGAGCGAGGCGTACAAGGCGCGGATCCGCGACAGCCGGGTGCTCGGCACCAGGGCGCTCGCCGAGGCCGTCGCCTCGCTGGAGCGGCCGGTACGGGTCTTCGTGAACGGCAGCGCGATCGGCTTCTACGGGGAGACCGGCGGGCGGCCCGTCGACGAGAGCGCGCCCGCGGGCGAGGGTTTCCTGCCGTCGGTGTGCGTGGAGTGGGAGGACGCGGCGGCGCCCGCCCGGGAGGCGGGCGTGCGGACGGTGTTCGTCCGGACCGGGCTGGTCGTCGCCCGGCACGGCGGGGCCTGGGGGCGGCTGTTCCCGCTCTTCCGGGCGGGGCTCGGCGGACGGCTGGGCGACGGGTCGCAGTACTGGTCGTTCGTGGCGCTGCACGACGAGGTGGCCGCGATCCGGCACCTCCTGGACCGGGACGACCTGTCCGGCCCGTTCAACGTCACCGCCCCGCACCCGCTGACGAACCGTGAGATCACCGCGGCGATGGGGCGCGTGCTGCACCGGCCGACGCTCTTCGCCGTGCCCGCGCCGGTGCTGCGGACCGTGCTCGGCGAGATGTCCGGCGACGTTCTGGGCAGCGCCCGCGTACTGCCGGCCCGCCTCCTGGAATCGGGCTTCCGCTTCGCCTTCCCGGAGATCGAAGGGGCGATCCGGGCGGCGCTGTGAGAGAGGGGCGAGCCCCCTTGTGACCGTTTGACGGCCGTAGTGCAGCCATATGCGACCGCCGTGCGACCGTGCCCTGCCTCCGTGCGACTCCCCCTGACCGGTCACGGCCTTAATCTCGGGATGAACTCGGGTATCCCTCAAGCCGGTTGGGGGCATGACGTCTCCAGCGGCCGCGCGACCTCCAGGGGGTGTCGTTTGGATCGGGACGCAGCAGATCGGCGGTTCTTCGTCAGCGCCGGTGAGCGGTATCCGGCTCGTCCGGACGCGAGGCGGAGGAGGGAGTCGACGCGGAGCGTCGGCGAGTGACGACAACGCCGCAGGTGGGCGTGCCAGACCCCGCGTCTGCGGCATGATCCGAACGACACCCCCTAGGAGGGGCACGTGCTTGAGCCCGCGTACCAGGCGGACGTCGTCGTCGTGGGGGCCGGGATCGCCGGCCTCGCCGCGGCGCATCGGCTGACCAGCGCAGGAGTGACGACCACGGTCCTGGAGGCCGCCCAGGGAGTGGGCGGCCGGATGGCGACCGAGAAGGTCGACGGATTCCGGCTCGACAGGATCGGACAGCTGCTCTCCACGGCGTATCCCGAACTGCGCCTCACCCCCGGGCTGGACGGCCTCGCGCTGCTGCCGTTCGCGCCCGGGGTGCTGCTGCACAGCGAGGGCCGCCACCATCGCGCGGGCGCCCCGGCCGGCACCCGGGGCGCAAGGGGCGCACTCCATACGGTGCGCGCCCTGGCGAGCGCCCCTCGGGCGGTTTCCGCGCCCCGGCGCACGCTCCCCGCGCCCCGGGTGCCGGGCCGGCCCGTAGCCGCCCCCCGGCCGCGGACGGGCGCCCCGCTGGGCACCGCCGTCGACCAGGCCCGGCTCGGCGCCGCGCTGACCCGCCTCGCGAGCACCCCGGCCGAACGGCTGCTGGCGCGCCCGGAGCTGCCCGCCGCGCAGGCGCTGGCGGCCCGCGGACTGCCCGCCCGCACGATCGACGGCTTCCTGCGTCCGCTGCTCGCCGCCCTGCTGCACGACCCGGACCTCACCACCTCCAGCCGGTGCGCCGACCTCGCGCTGCGCGCCTTCGCGAGCGGGCGGCCGGTGCTGCCCGAGGGCGGGGCGGAGACCGTGCCGGAGCTGCTGGCGCGGACGCTGCCGCCGGGCACCGTGCACACCGGCGTCCGGGTCACCGCGGTCGCCACCAACGCGGTGACCACCGCCGAGCACGGCGTCATCCGCTGCCGGGCCGTCCTGGTGGCGACCGACGCCCGCGCCGCCGCCGAACTGCTGCCGGGCCTGCGGGTGCCGGACTTCCATCCGGTGACGGTGGTGCACCACACGACCGACGAGCCCCCGGCGACCGGCGCGTCCCTGCTGCTCGACGCGGACCGCGGCGGGCCGGTCGCGCACACGGCGGTGGTCAGCCACGTGGACCCGTCGCGCGCGCCGGCCGGCCGCGCCCTGGTCTCCTCGACGGTCCTCGGCCCCGTCCCGTCCGACGTCGACGCGGCCGTACGCATCCATCTGGCCCGCCTCTACGGCACGCCGACCGGCCGCTGGGAGACCCTGGCCGTGCACCACACGGCCGAGGCGGTGCCCGCCATGCGCCCGCCGCACGACCCGCACCGGCCGGTACGGCTGCTGGCCGGCCTGTACGTGTGCGGCGACCACCGTGACACGAGCACCGTCCAGGGCGCGCTGCACTCGGCCCACCGGGCGTCGGCGGCGATCCTGACGGACCTGGGCGCTGGCCGGTCGATGCACAAGGCCGAGTCCCTGTCCACGGCACGCGCCGCCTAGAGGGCGTCGTCACCCCAGGGCCGCCACGTCGTCACCCCAGGGCCGCCACCTTGTCGCGGTAGCCGCGCACGGGTGCCGCGTCCCGGTACGGCTCCAGCCGCCGTTCGAAGTCGCGCACGTACTCCGCCGCCCGTACCGACCGCATCTCGGCCGCCTGCCCGGCCGCTTCGGCGGCCAGCTGGCAGGCCTGGTCGAGTTCGCCGAGGCCGAGGCGGGCGGTGGCGAGGACGACCCGGCAGAACAGCCGGCTGCGGGCGTAGGCGGGGGCGCGCAGTTGCAGGGAGCGCTCCGCGTGCTGGGCGGCGGCGCGGAACTGCTGGAGGTCGCGGTGGCAGTGCCCGAACTCGTCGGCGAGCTGTGCCTCGTCGAAGAAGCGCGCCCAGTGCGGCACCTCGTCCCCGGGCCGGGCGGCCTCCAGGGCGCGCTCGGCCCGCACCAGGGCGGCCGTGCACGCCCGCACCTCGCCGAGGACGCCGTGCGCCCGCGCCTCGGCGGCGTGCAGCAGCGTCTGCACGACCGGCGGCGCGGAGGTGCCGACGCCCTGCTGGGCGACGCGCGCGAGCTGCACGGCCTCGCGGCCGTGGCCGAGGTAGACGGCCTGGCGGCTCATGGTGACCAGCACGTACGAGCCGTACGCCCGGTCCCCGGCCGCCTGGGCGAGCCGCAGCGCCTGCACGAAGTAGCGCTGGGCGAGCCCGTGCGCGGCGATGTCGTACGACGTCCAGCCCGCGAGCCGGGTCAGGTCGGCGGCGGCGGCGAACAGCCGGCGGCCGGTCTGCTCGCCGTAGGTGCCGCGCAGCATCGGCTCCAGCTCGTGCTCCAGGTAGCGCACGAGGGCCTGGCGGGCATGGCCGCCGCCGTACCGGTCGTCGAGGCTGCGGAACAGCTCGCCCACCGAGCGCAGCGCGGCGAGGTCGCCGCCGGTGACCTTCTGGCCGGGCCCGCGGTCGGCCGGCACCCGCCGGCGTGAGGGGGCGAGCGGCACCGGGCCGCCGGGGAACGCCGGACGGCCCTGCGCGGGGATGCGGACGGGCACCTCCGAGCGGGCCACCTTCTCGTCGGCGCGGCCGATCAGCCAGTCCCGGCTGGGCACGACGAGTCCGGCCGGGGTGAAGGCGATCTTGCGCAGCTCGGCGTGGCTGCCGGAGTCCTTGCGCCACAGCCCGCCGACGATGTCGACGGCCTCCTCCGGGGTGGCGGCGAACTCGAGGCCCGCGTACACGGGGGCGCAGGCGTCCAGGCCGAGGTCCTGAGCGCTGAGGCGGCGGCCGAGGCGCCGGGTGAAGACCTCGGCGATCAGGGCGGGGGTGGTGCCGCGTGGCTGCTGGCCGCGCAGCCACCGGGTGACGGACGTCTTGTCGTATCTCAGGTCCAGGCCGTGTTCGAGTCCGAGCTGGTCGACGCGACGCGCGAGACCCGCATTGGAGAACCCCGCTTCGGCGATGAGCGCGGCGAGCTGGCGGTTGGGGGTGCGCTGCGCGGGTCGTTCCGTCATGGTGCGGTGCGGTCTCCTGCCTTCCGGGCCCTTCGATATGCCCGGAGCGCCTGTGAGCAGCCCTTATGGCCTCGTGAACGGCGCGAATGTAGCGGAGAGTAAGCAGCCGATCGCACCATTCCTCTGCCATTCATCCGATCGTGTGAGGATTCCCTGTCGAGCTGACGGACAGCGGCCCCCCGACGGAGGTCAGGCAGGCGGTCGTACAGTGGCGTGGGCACGGTTCGTGCCTTACGACCTTCCAGGGAGGCTCTTGCCGTGAGTGAGCTTCGGTTCATCCGAATGGGGTTCGGCGCCGAGCGCGTCGAGTACCAGGAGGCATGGGACGAGCAGCGCCGGGTGCACGCCGCGCGGTTCGCCGACGAGGTCCCGGACACCGTGCTGCTTCTCGAACACCCGCCGGTCTACACGGCCGGGCGGCGCACCGCGGACGAGGAGCGCCCGCTCGACGGCACGCCGGTCATCGACGTGGACCGCGGCGGCAAGATCACCTGGCACGGACCGGGCCAGCTGGTCGGCTACCCGATCCAGAAGCTCCCGCGCCCGGTCGACGTCGTCGCGCACGTGCGGCGGCTGGAGGAGGCGCTGATCCGCACCTGCGCCGACTTCGGCGTCGAGACCACCCGGGTCGAGGGCCGCAGCGGGGTCTGGGTCCTCGGCGACCCGGTGGAGAAGCGCCCGGCGCGACATGGAGGGGCGGGCCTCTCTCTCGACTTCGACCCGCGTCTGACCGACGAGGAGTTCGACCCCCGCCTCAACGGGCCGGAGTACGCCCCGTCCAACGCGGGCCAGCGCCGCGAGGACCGCAAGATCGCGGCGATCGGCATCCGGGTGGCCAAGGGCGTCACCATGCACGGCTTCGCCCTGAACGTGAACCCCGACAACAAGTGGTTCGACAAGATCATTCCGTGCGGCATCCGCGACGCGGGCGTCGCGTCCCTGGCGAACGAGCTGGGCCGGGACGTGACCATCGAGGAGGTCCTCCCGGTGGCGGAGCGCCACCTGCGGGACGTCCTGGAGAACGCGGACCTCAAGCCGAGGCTGATCGAGAAGACCCCGGCGTGATCTCGGCGCCGGCGGCATAAACCCAGCCGGTCCGGTGTTTGAGGGCAAGGCCCGTTCAGGGCCGAAGCGGGGGCCTGGGGGCCGCAGCCCCCAGCAAGGCCAGCACCCTCGCCGGGCATCAAATCAACGGGCGTACCCTGAAGGTCGCCGAAGAATCAATCGCTAGGGAGCCGGTCGTGTCCGCAGTCGCACCCGACGGACGCAAGATGCTGCGCCTGGAGGTCCGCAACAGCCAGACCCCCATCGAGCGCAAGCCCGAGTGGATCAAGACCCGGGCGAAAATGGGCCCCGAGTACACGAAGATGCAGAACCTCGTGAAGAGCGAGGGCCTGCACACGGTCTGCCAGGAAGCCGGCTGTCCCAACATCTACGAGTGCTGGGAGGACCGCGAGGCGACCTTCCTCATCGGCGGCGACCAGTGCACCCGGCGCTGCGACTTCTGCCAGATCGACACCGGCAAGCCCGAGGCGCTCGACCGCGACGAGCCGCGCCGGGTGGGCGAGTCCGTGGTCACCATGGACCTGAACTACGCCACCATCACCGGCGTGGCCCGTGACGACCTGCCGGACGGCGGCGCCTGGCTGTACGCGGAGACGGTGCGCCAGATCCACCAGCAGACGGCGGAGCGCCAGGAGGGCCGCACCAAGGTCGAACTGCTGGCCCCCGACTTCAACGCGGTGCCGGAGCTGCTCCGCGAGGTCTTCGACTCGCGCCCCGAGGTCTTCGCGCACAACGTCGAGACCGTGCCGCGCATCTTCAAGCGGATCCGCCCCGGCTTCCGCTACGAGCGCTCCCTGAAGGTGATCACCGAGGCCCGCGACTACGGCCTGGTGACCAAGTCCAACCTGATCCTCGGCATGGGCGAGACCCGTGAGGAGATCAGCGAGGCGCTCAAGCAGCTGCACGAGGCCGGCTGCGAGCTGATCACCATCACGCAGTACCTGCGCCCGTCCGTGCGCCACCACCCCGTGGAGCGCTGGGTCAAGCCGCAGGAGTTCGTGGAGCTGAAGGAGGAGGCCGAGCAGATCGGCTTCTCCGGCGTGATGTCCGGCCCGCTGGTGCGCTCGTCCTACCGCGCCGGGCGGCTCTACCGGATGGCGGTCGAGAAGCGCGACACCGTCGTCGCCGGCCAGGCCGTCTGACGCACCGTCAGCCTCCGCCCGCCCGGCGGAGGCGCACCGCGTGTGAATTCACGCACAAGACACTACTCGGCAGTAGTGGCCGATACACCGCGGCCCCGACCGTCCTCGCAGATGAGGGCACCTGGTCGGGGCCGCGTCGCCGTTCCGGGCCCCGGCACCACCGCTTCATGTGCGTTTGACCGGCGGGTCACGTCCTGGTAACACCAATCAGTGACCCTGGAATCACAGCACGTACACCCGCACCCGGATCCGTACCGAGGGGGGACCTCCACCATGCAGGCCGCGCCCGTTCGCGCCACCGCCATCCCGTCGTTCACCGACGCCCTGCGCGCCGTCGAGTCGCTGCTGATGGGCAGCGGCCAGCGCACCGCCCGGCGCAACGCCTGGACCTCCGTGCTGGAGGACCGCCGCCGGGCCAAGGAGCGGATCGAGACCGAGCGGGTCCTGCAGCAGCAGGTCGTCGCCGGCCGCCGCTGACCTCCCCCGTACGGCGGCGCCGGGCACTGCCGTCGTCGGCGCCTTCCCGGCCACGTAGACTTCACGACATGGCGAGGAAGGAACCTGCAGCGGACGCTGCGAATCCCGGGCGACTGAAGCAGATCGCTCTGACCTACAAGATGACCCGCAAGGCCGACAAGAAGATCGGTCTTGTGCTCGCGGGTGTCGGCATCGTCGTCTTCGGTGTCCTCCTCGCGATCGGTTTCCTGATCGGTCACCCCATCTATCTCGGCATCCTGGGCCTGCTGCTCGCCTTCCTCGCGACGGCGATCGTCTTCGGGCGCCGGGCCGAGCGGGCGGCCTTCGGGCAGATGGAGGGCCAGCCGGGCGCCGCCGCGGCGGTACTGGACAACATCGGCCGGGGCTGGACGACGACCCCCGCGGTGGCGATGAACCGCAGCCAGGACGTGGTGCACCGCGCGGTCGGCAAGGCCGGCATCGTGCTGGTCGCCGAGGGCAACCCGAACCGGGTGAAGTCCCTGCTGGCGGCCGAGAAGAAGAAGATGAACCGGATCGTCGCCGACGTGCCCGTCCACGACCTGATCGTGGGCACCGGCGAGGACCAGGTCGAGCTGAAGAAGCTGCGCACGACCATGCTCAAGCTTCCGCGCGTCCTGACCGGCCCGCAGGTCACCGCGACCAACGACCGGCTGCGCGCGCTGGGCGACCTGATGAGCAACATGCCCCTGCCCAAGGGCCCGATGCCCAAGGGCATGCGGATGCCCAAGGGCGGCAACCCCCGACGCTGAGCCCGGCACGACCCAGCACTCGCACCCGAACGCGGTACGGCGATGGGGGCGCCCGACGAGCCAATCTGCGGCTACCGCCGCGTGGCTGCGGGCGCCCCCATCGCCGTAGGACCGCGTGCTAGATCCGGACCTCCACGGTGCGCGCCAGCCGGTCGTGCAGCCCCCGGCCGTCGCGGTCCCAGATGAGCGCGGGGATCGCGACGCACAGCAGGACCGATCGCAGCAGCGCGCGCGCCGGGCTGACGCGGCCCGTGCCCAGCTCCACCACGCGCAGACCGAAGAGGCGCTTGCCCGGGGTGAAGCCGAGCGTGCCGACGGTCAGGACGCTGAGCACGAAGAAGATCAGCAGCGCCCAGTTGCTCGCCGTCTGGCCGTAGCTGCCCGTGATCAGGCCGTATGCGATCAAGGAGCACAGGGCCCAGTCGACGGCGAGGGCGCCGAGCCTGCGGCCCGGACGGGCGATGGAGCCCGGCCCCTCCTCCGGCAGCCCGAGCTGCTCGCCCCGGTATCCGAGATCGGCGCCGGCCCCTTCGATGGCCGCGCGCGGCCCGGAGAGCCACGATCCGATTGCTTGCCTGTTGTCCACCCGTCCACGGTACTGCGCCCCCATATGCCCCAAGGACGGCGGGGTGCGCAGCGGGGTGTGCCGGGCCCGGATGGGGCCTAGGCTGGAAGGGAGCCGGTTAACTTCTGCGAAACAAATGGGTCACGCCCGAGAAATCACCCGTCCTTAGGGTCGAGGCAGCGTGTGCCACCCGCACTGGCCGCACGAACGATCTACCACCCCGGCGGGACGGTCGGGAGTAGGAGGAGCTGGATGTTCCAGAACGCCGACGAGGCCAAGAAGTACATCGCGGACGAGGACGTCAAGTTCGTCGACGTCCGGTTCTGCGACCTGCCGGGCGTCATGCAGCACTTCACGTTGCCCGCCGAGGCGTTCGACCCCGACGACGAGCAGGCCTTCGACGGATCCTCGATCCGCGGCTTCCAGGCCATCCACGAGTCGGACATGTCCCTGCGCCCCGACCTGTCCACGGCGCGCATCGACCCGTTCCGCCGGGACAAGACCCTCAACATCAACTTCTTCATCCACGACCCGATCACGGGCGAGCAGTACTCCCGCGACCCGCGGAACGTGGCGAAGAAGGCCGAGGCCTACCTCGCCTCCACCGGCATCGCCGACACGGCGTTCTTCGGTCCCGAGGCCGAGTTCTACGTCTTCGACTCCGTCCGCTTCGCCACCAGCGCGAACGAGTCCTTCTACCACATCGACTCCGAGGCCGGCGCCTGGAACACCGGTGCTCTGGAGGACAACCGCGGTTACAAGGTCCGCTACAAGGGCGGCTACTTCCCGGTCCCGCCGGTCGACCACTTCGCCGACCTGCGCGCCGAGATCTCCCTGGAGCTGGAGCGGTCCGGCCTCAAGGTCGAGCGCCAGCACCACGAGGTGGGCACCGCCGGCCAGGCCGAGATCAACTACAAGTTCAACACGCTGCTCGCCGCCGCGGACGACCTCCAGCTCTTCAAGTACATCGTGAAGAACGTGGCCTGGAAGAACGGCAAGACGGCGACCTTCATGCCGAAGCCGATCTTCGGTGACAACGGCTCGGGCATGCACGTCCACCAGTCGCTGTGGAGCAACGGCGAGCCGCTGTTCTACGACGAGCAGGGCTACGCCGGCCTGTCGGACACCGCCCGCTACTACATCGGCGGCATCCTCAAGCACGCCCCGTCGCTGCTGGCCTTCACCAACCCGACGGTGAACTCCTACCACCGCCTGGTGCCGGGCTTCGAGGCGCCGGTGAACCTGGTCTACTCGCAGCGCAACCGCTCCGCCGCGATGCGTATCCCGATCACGGGCTCGAACCCGAAGGCCAAGCGCGTCGAGTTCCGCGCCCCGGACGCCTCCGGCAACCCGTACCTGGCCTTCTCGGCCCTGCTCCTCGCGGGTCTGGACGGCATCAAGAACAAGATCGAGCCGGCCGAGCCGATCGACAAGGACCTCTACGAGCTGGCTCCCGAGGAGCACGCCAACGTCGCGCAGGTCCCGACCTCCCTCGGCGCCGTCCTCGACCGCCTCGAGGCCGACCACGAGTTCCTCCTCCAGGGCGACGTCTTCACGCCGGACCTGATCGAGACGTGGATCGACTTCAAGCGCGCGAACGAGATCGCCCCGCTCCAGCTGCGTCCGCACCCGCACGAGTTCGAGCTCTACTTCGACGTGTGATCGACTCTTCAGGCCGTCCGGCGTCCCCGCTCCTGTCCCCAGGGGCGGGGACGCCGTCGTTTGCGCGGGCCGGCCCTCCTGGTGTACCAACACGGATGTTCGATCGACGGGAACGGGGAGAGGGGCGGGGATGTCCGAACGGGACGACGAGCAGCGGGAGTTCGACCTCACGTGGGCTGACGGAGCCGAGCACAAGGAGCCGTCCGCCCGTGCCCGGATGCTGGCCGCGCGCTGGAAGGAGAACCCTCCCGGACCGGTGCCCTTCCGTGCCGACCCCGATCACGTGGGATCCGGCCGCCGCTCCTCGTGGGTGTCCACCGCCGTGGTGCTCGGCAGTGTGGCCGCCGTGATCGTGCTGCTCGGGTACATCAACTTCCGGGCGCCCTACTAGGCGCCTTGCCGCCTCTTCTTTGCCGCCCGCCTCTTCTTTGCCGCCTCCGGTACCGGCCGCGACCCGTTCCTGGGGTGCGCCGGGTGCACACTGGACAACGGGACGAGTGCGCGACTGCGGGGTGATGCAGATGCAGAGCCGCTTCCGGAGCGACCGGCGGCTGACCGTGCGCATGGGAATCACGCTGTTCCTGCTCGGCCTGCTGTACGTGGGCTTCATCGCCGCGCTGATCGTGCTGCTGAAGTCCTGGGTCCTCGTCGTGGTGATCGTGGCCCTGATGTTCGGGGCGCAGTACTGGTTCTCCGACCGGATCGCGCTGTTCGCGATGCGGGGCCGGATCGTGGAGCGGGACGAGTACCCGGAGCTGCACGGAGTGGTCGACCGGCTGTCGGCGATGGCCGGCATGCCGAAGCCGGTGGTCGCCGTGTCGGCGATGGACATGCCGAACGCCTTCGCGACCGGGCGGAACCCTGACAACGCGGTGATCTGCGTGACCACCGGGCTGCTGCGCCGGCTGGAGCCGGCCGAGCTGGAGGGGGTGCTCGCGCACGAGCTGTCGCACGTGGCGCACAAGGACGTCGCCGTGATCACGGTCGCGTCCTTCCTGGGCGTGATCGCGGGGCTGGTCGTGCGCTTCGCCTTCTACTCGCAGCTGTTCGGCGGCGGACGGAGGGACCAGAACACCCTCATCGTGTTCGCGGCCGTGATGGGCGTCTCCGCGGCGGTGTACGCGCTCAGCTTCCTGCTGATCCGGGCCCTGTCCCGGTACCGGGAGCTGGCCGCGGACCGGGCCGCCGCCCTGCTCACCGGCCGTCCCTCGGCGCTGGCCTCCGCGCTCACCAAGGTGACCGGCGACATCGCCCGCATCCCGACGAAGGACCTGCGCACGGCGCAGGCCTTCAACGCCTTCTACTTCACGCCCGCCTTCGGCGCCGAGCCCGGCCTCGGACGGCTGTTCACCACGCACCCCAGCCTGGAGCAGCGGCTCGACCAGCTGGGCCGGATCTCCGCCGAACTGGGTGAGGCGGCGGCGCCCGGAAAGGCCTGAGAAGGATGGGCCTGCTGGACATCCTGCTCGGCCGCTCCAAGCCCGTCCCGCCCGACCTGGACCGGCTCTTCGCGCTGCCCGCGGCGGCGGTGGGCCTGCAGTCGGCGGCCGGTTTCACGCCGACCGGGCAGGGCGCGGTGTGCTTCGCCACGGTCGAGGGCGCCGCCTTCGAGCAGACGCACCGGGAGGTCCGGGCCCTGCTGGACGCGGACGCCGGCCGGACCCCGGTGGAACTGAGCCACGACTCCTACGGCTACTCCTGGCTCGTCTCGCACCGCTCCCCCGACCAGCTGCCGCAGCTCGTGAACGACCTGCACGCGGTGAACAGCTCGATGGAGGTCAACGGTTTTGGACCGCAGCTGCTGTGCTCCCTGGCCGGCTTCCGCGACGACGACGGGCGGCGGCTCGCGCTCGTCTACCTCTACAAGCGGGGCACCTTCTACCCCTTCGCGCCCCTGCCCGGTGACCGGCAGCAACGGGACAACGCGCTGGAGCTGCGGATACGGGCGGTGCTCGCCGACGAGCTGCCGGTCGAGGACGACCTGGGGCGCTGGTTCCCGGTGTGGGGCGCTCCGGGGCTGTGACCCGCACGGGCACCGCCGCTGTCAGTGGTGTCGGGCAGGATGGCCGCACCGAGACGCGACGGGCGGGCGGAGGCCGGTATGGGTGAAGGACGGCGGCACATCGGGACGGCGGAGCGGCGGGCCAGGCTCGCGCTGCGCCAGCGACTGGCGCGCGGGGCCCGGGCGGGCAGCCCGGAGGAGGTCGCCGGTTCACTGGTCGCCCTGCACGGCACGGACCCCTCGACGGTGTACCTGGCCGTCGGCGCACGGCTGGCGGACCCGGCGAAGACGGTGGGCGAGACGGAGCGGGCGCTGTACGAGGACGGGGCGCTGGTCCGGATGCACGGCATGCGGCACACCGTGTTCGTCTTCCCGGCCGGGCTGACGGCGGTCGTGCACGCCTCGACCGGTCTCGCGGTGGCCGCCCGGGAGCGGGCCGCGCTGCTCAAGCACATGGCGGCGGCCGGTGCGCCGGACGCGGCCTGGCTGGCGGAGGTCGAGGAGTCGACGCTGGCGGCGCTGGCCCGGCGCGGGCAGGCGACGGCGGCCGAACTGGCCCGCGACGAGCCGCGGCTGAAGGAGCAGTTCGCGTACGCGGCCGGGAAGAACTACGCGGGCACGCACACGGTCTCCACCCGGCTGCTGAAGGTGCTGGGGGTGGAGGGCAAGGTCGTGCGGGGCCGGCCGCTGGGTTCGTGGACGTCCAGCCAGTTCCGCTGGGCGCCGGCGCCCGAGCATCCCGAGCTGGACACCGCCGGGGCGCAGGCCGAGCTGCTGCGCCGGTGGCTGGGGGCGTGCGGGCCGGCCACCGAGGAGGACCTGAAGTGGTGGACGGGGTGGCGGGTGACGGAGGTGCGCCGGGCGCTGGCCGCGATCGGCGCGGAGACGGTGTCGCTGGACGAGGGCGCGGGGTACGTGGTCGCCGGTGACGCCGGTCCGGTGGCGGCGCCCGCGGAATCCTGGGCCGCGCTGCTGCCCGCGCTGGACCCGACGGCGATGGGCTGGCGGCACCGGGACTGGTATCTGGCGCCCGCGCTGCGGCCGATGCTGTTCGACCGCAGCGGCAACGTCGGCCCGACGGTCTGGTGGGACGGCCGCGTGATCGGCGGCTGGGCCCAGCGGGCCGACGGGGAGATCGTCTGGCGGCTCCTGGACGGCGAGGGCATCGGCCGGGAGGCGGAGGCCGCGATCACGGCGGAGGCGGAGCGTCTGCGGGGCTGGGTGGGGACCACCCGGATCACCCCACGCTTCCGGACGCCGCTGGAGCGGGAGCTGTCGGCGTAGGGCGAGCGACTCTCGACGCCGGTCAGGACACTCAGCCCGTCCGGCTTTTGAGGACGAGGCCGGTCAGGCCGAAGCGGGGGTCCGGGGGCGCGGCCCCCCGACACGGCAACCTCGGCGCCGGGCACCGTCGGAAGAAGCGGCACCCGGCGCCCGCGTCACCGCGAGTACCGCATCAGCGCCCGCACCATGTGGCACGTCGTGTCCGACGGCGGGTGCACGCCGATCGTCTCCGCGGCGCTGCGTATCGTCTCGTTGCGGGCCTGGTTCGGCAGGTAGACGCCGGAGTCGAGCAGGGCGATGGCGAGTCGCATCGCCTTGAGCCGGCGGTTGTGCGTGACGTACCACTCGCGGGGGCGGCCCGCCGGCAGCGGGCTCTTCTCCACGGGCTGGTACGGCAGGTCGAGCAGGACGGGTCGCTTGGCGGTCGACTGGGTGGGCAAGGGCTTCTGCTTCAGTGCGGCTGCGGGCACGGGCATCCTCCTGTCGCGGTCGGGGCGCCGTCCGGACACCCCGGCGACACCCTCGAACACTGCTTCTATTTTACCGCCCCCCACTGACAAAAGCCCCTGGCCACAAGGGCTTTCGGGGTTGCTGAGGCGTGCGGGGAGAACGGGTTTCGCGCCCCTCGGGCTACCGTGTGCGGCATGGAGATCTGGATCAACCCGGCCTGTTCCAAGTGCCGCAGCGCCATCAGCCTGCTCGACGCCGAGGGCGCCGACTACACCGTCCGCCGCTACCTGGAGGACGTACCGAGCGAGGACGAGATCCGCGAGGTCCTCACCCGCCTCGGCCTCGAACCGTGGGACATCACCCGCACCGGCGAGACCGACGCCAAGGAACTCGGACTGAAGGACTGGCCCCGTGACGAGGCGTCACGCGACCGCTGGGTCGCCGCGCTCGCCGCGCACCCGAAGCTGATCCAGCGCCCGATCATCACGGCGGAGGACGGAACGGCCGTCGTGGGCCGCTCCGAGGAGGCGGTACGGGACGCTCTGTCCCGCTGAGTCCCGGCGACCGCCCATGCGGCGCACTCGGCGCGGAGCGCCCTGTTACGCCGCCCGGTTCGGCCGGTGTCTTCCGGCGCCTGATGACCGTGCGCTCGGTGGTGTTCGCGAACGGCCAGTGGGGCGACGGCGCGGAGACCGGTGAGGCCGAGCTCACCCGGCAGACGGAGGGCCTGCTCCAGTACGTCGACGACAACGTGGTGGCGTACGAGGACGGCGACGACGTCCCCGGGGCGAGCTGACCTGCCCTCCCCCCGGCTGTGACGCAGGTTACTTCGGCGGATCCCCGTGACCGCTGAGTAACCTCGTTCGGTATCTCGTACATAGCGGCGTACGCTCCCCTACCTCTTCAGGAGGCGCGCATGTCGCGCAGGAGAAGTCTCGGTACGAAGAAGAAGATCGCGCTGCTGGTGAGCGCCGCGTCGGTGGCGGGCGGCGGGGCCTTCGTGATGGCGAACGCCTCGAACGCCGCGCAGACCACCCAGAACGCGCAGACCAAGTCCGCCCAGGACTCCACCGTCTGCCAGGGCCTGGCCACCGCGCTCGGCAACAACCAGCGGTTCATCGACGGCCAGCGGGCCGCCCCCGACGCGCAGTCCGAGGCGCGGATCGCCAACCGCGAGGCGGTCATCGAGGAGATCGAGCGCCAGCAGGAGGCGTCCGGGTGCGCGGTGGGGGAGTCGGCTCAGGACTCCCAGGCCGCGCGGCCGCCGCAGGACGGCCAGGACGCCGGGCAGGAGACGGGCCAGGACGCCGGGCAGGCGGGAGCCGGGCAGGAAGAGGCCGGACAGCAGGCCGGTGACCAGGCGGGCGGCGCCGCGCAGGCCGGTGAGCAGGTCTGCAACGGCTCCACCGTCACCCTCTCCGGCGAGGGCGGCGCACCCGCGGCCTCCAGCAACCAGTTCCCGGTGGGCACCAAGCTCAAGGTGACCAACCTGGACAACGACAAGTCGACAACGGTGGAGGTCGACTCGGTCTCGGGGAGCTGCGTGCTGCTCAACAACGCGGCGTTCGAACAGGTCCGGGAGCAGGGCAAGTTCCTCATCCGCCGGGCGCTGATCGAGAAGGTCGGCTGACCTCCTCTCCTCTTCGCCGCCCTCCACGCCTCCGCTCGGCCCGCGCCGAGCGGAGGCGTGGGCCGTGAGACGCGCCTCATCACCCCCAGGTAACACGGGGTTCACATACGGGCAACGGACGGGAAATCGCCTGTTGACACGCTGCACGGCAGTAGACGCGGCGCCCAGTGCCGCAGCGCCGCAGCACCCGCAAGTGCGCCCAGACCCACCCCGAAGGATGTGGCCCCGTGACCTTCAAGGCTGAGTACATCTGGATCGACGGCACCGAGCCGACGGCCAAGCTCCGTTCCAAGACGAAGATCATCACGGATGCCCCGGCCGGACTGGACGCCCTGCCGATCTGGGGTTTCGACGGGTCCTCCACCAACCAGGCCGAGGGCAGCTCCTCGGACTGCGTGCTCAAGCCGGTCTTCTCCTGCCCCGACCCGATCCGCGGCGGCGACGACATCCTGGTGCTGTGCGAGGTCCTCGACACGGACATGACGCCGCACCCGAGCAACACCCGGGCCGCGCTGGCCGAGCTCTCCGAGCGCTACGCCGCGCAGGAGCCGATCTTCGGCATCGAGCAGGAGTACACCTTCTTCAAGGGCTCCCGCCCGCTCGGCTTCCCCGAGGGCGGCTTCCCGGCCGCGCAGGGCGGCTACTACTGCGGTGTCGGCTCGGACGAGATCTTCGGCCGTGACGTCGTCGAGGCGCACCTGGAGAACTGCCTGAAGGCCGGCCTCGGCATCTCCGGCATCAACGCCGAGGTCATGCCCGGCCAGTGGGAGTTCCAGGTCGGCCCGCTGGCGCCGCTGGAGGTCTCCGACCAGCTGTGGGTGGCCCGCTGGCTGCTCTACCGCACCGCCGAGGACTTCGAGGTCTCCGCCACCCTGGACCCCAAGCCGGTCAAGGGCGACTGGAACGGCGCGGGCGCGCACACCAACTTCTCCACCAAGGCGATGCGCGAGGGCTACGACGCGATCATCACCGCGTGCGAGTCGCTCGGTGAGGGCTCCAAGCCGATGGACCACGTCAAGAACTACGGCGCGGGCATCGACGACCGCCTGACCGGCCTGCACGAGACCGCCCCGTGGAACGAGTACTCGTACGGCGTATCCGACCGCGGCGCCTCGGTCCGCATCCCGTGGCAGGTCGAGAAGGACGGCAAGGGCTACATCGAGGACCGCCGTCCCAACGCCAACGTCGACCCCTACGTGGTGACCCGCCTGCTGGTGGAGACCTGCTGCTCCGCCCTGGAGAAGGCCGGCCAGGTCTGATCCGTGCCGTCTAGAGAGGGGGCGTCCGCCGTCGTGGCGGGCGCCCTTTTGCGACGTCGGTTTCCGGCCGACGAGGCGTCAGGAGACGCCGGAAGACGTCCAAGCAGTGAGAGGACCCTCCTGCCGCGCGCGGCCGTCTGCTTCAATGGACCCATGTCCGCCTTCCAGAAGCACGCAGCGACGGGTCGCCACGACCTCGAGCCCTTCTGGCCTTCCCGTCAGCACCACGACTTCGACCGGGTGTGTTGCCGCGCGACGATCGCGCCGGCCCTGTGAAGCCGTAGTCCCGGCTTTCGCCGACGCGCACGACGTACGTCCCCGACGCCCCGGCCGCTGAGCCGCGGCCGTCGTCCTCCCGACGAACTCCTCGCGCGAAAGAGCTGACCTCTCATGGCGACCACTCGTTCCCTCTCCACCGCTCCCGTCACCGCCTCCGCCCCCGCCGCCCCGGCCCGCCACCGGCTGCGGGCCGTGGACCGGGACGAGGTGGTGGACGTCACGGACTTCCTGCCGCCGGGCGCCACCTGGCTGCCCGCTCCCCCGCACACCCTGCCCACCCTGCCGGGCCGGCCGCCCATGGTCGGCTACCTGGTGCTCGTCCCCGCCGACCAGCAGCCGCCCTTCCCGCCGGTGGCCGTGGCCGGCACGGCGCAGCAGGACGCCAAGGACGCCAAGGACGCCGACGTCGCCGGCGACCCGCTCGTCCGGATCGACGCCGCACGCCGGACCGCCTCCGTGGACGGACGCCAACTCGATCTGACCTACCTGGAGTTCGAGCTGCTCGCCCACCTCGTCGCGCACCCGCACCGCGTGCACACCCGCGACCAGCTGGTCACCACGGTGTGGGGCTACGGCCACGTCGGCGACGGCCGCACCGTGGACGTGCACGTCGCCCGGCTGCGCCGCAAGCTGGGCGCCGAACACCGGCGGACGATCCAGACCGTGCGGCGCGTCGGCTACAAGTACACGCCGCCCACCGGACGCTGAGGCTCTGCTGTCGGCAGAGGGCCGTTCCCCCGGGCCACCGCACCGGGCAGAGTGACCCGCATGAGGCTACTGGTGCTGGGCGGTACGGAGTTCGCGGGACGGGCCGTGGTGGAGGCGGCGCTCGGGCGTGGCTGGGAGGTGACCGTCTTCCACCGGGGGAGGCACGCGCCACCGCCCGGGGTGCGGTCGCTGCACGGCGACCGCACCGCGCCCGACGGGCTCACCGCCCTCGCCGAGGGCACCTGGGACGCCGTCGTCGACACCTGGTCGGCGGCGCCCCGCGCGGTGCGGGACACGGCGCGGCTGCTGGCCGGCCGCGCCGGACGGTATGTGTACGTGTCGAGCTGCTCGGTGTACGCGTGGGCCCCGCCCGCCGGGTACGCGGAGGACGCCCCGCTGGTCGAGGGCGCGGCGGCGGACGCCGGGCAGAGCGACTACGCCCGGGACAAGCGGGGTGCCGAGCTGGCCGTCCTGGAGGCCTTCGGCGCGGACCGCTCGGTGCTCGTGCGCAGTGGGCTGATCCTCGGCCCGTACGAGAACATCGGGCGGCTGCCGTGGTGGCTGGACCGCGTCGCGCGCGGCGGCCCGGTGCTCGCGCCCGGCCCCCGGGACCTGCCGTTGCAGTACGTCGACGTCCGCGACCTCGCCGCTTGGACCCTCGGCGCGGTGGAGCAGGAGCTGAGCGGGCCGTACAACCTGGTCTCCGCGCCGGGGCACACCACCATGGGCGGCCTGCTCGACGCCTGCGTCCGGGTCACGGGCGGCGCGGCCGAGCTGCGCTGGACGGCCCCCGGCACCGTCCTCGGCGCGGGTGTGCAGCCGTGGACGCAGCTACCGGTGTGGGTGCCGCCGGGCACCGACCTGCACGACGCGCTGCACACGGCCGACGTCTCCCGGGCACTGGCGACGGGACTGCGCTGCCGGCCGGTCACCGAGACCGTCGCCGACACCTGGACGTGGCTGCGGGACATCGGCGGCACCGCGCCGCTGCGCCCGGACCGGCCGCCGGTGGGGCTGGACCCGGAGACCGAGGCGAAGGTGCTCGCGGCGGACGGGGGTGTACCTGGCACCACCTCCTGACCGGGGGGCCTGACCCCGTGACCCGCTTGTTCGGCTCCGCGAGACTGAGGCCATGAGCTTCGAGACGAGCGACGGCGGCGGGATGCGGGTACGGAACGTGGGCCTGGCGGCCGTACGGGGGCTCGCCCTGGCACTGATCTGCCTCCCCGGCGCGGTGCTGTGCTTCTGCCTGACCCTGGTGTCGATCGCGCTGATCCCCATCGGGGTCGGCATCGTCACCACCCCGTGGGTGCTGACGGGGGTGCGGGCCTTCGCGGACCGGCGGCGGCTGCTGGCCGCCGAGTGGGGCGGGGTGCGGATCCCGCGGGCGTACCGGCCGCTGCCGGCGGACGCCAACCCGTGGGCCCGCACCTTCGGCATGCTCGGCGACCCGGCGACCTGGCGGGACTTCCGCTGGCTGCCGGCCGACATGACGGCGGGCTTCGTCACCGCGTTCCTCGCCTTCGCGCTGCCCTTCTACCCGCTGGAGGGGTTCGCGATCGCGGCCGGACTGTGGCGGGTGCTGCCCGACGGCTACTGGTACGGCTTCGTGCACGTCACCGACCAGACCTCCGCGTTCTACGCCGCCGCCCTGGCCGTCGTCCTCCTCGTGCCGGCCCTCTGGCTCGTCCCGCGCGTGCTGCACGCCCACTTCCGGCTCACCGCCGTCCTCCTCGGCGCCGGTGAGGGCGAACTGGCCGAGCGGGTGCGGGTGCTGACCGAGACGCGCCGCGACGCCGTCGACACCTCCGCCGCCGAACTGCGCCGCATCGAACGGGACCTGCACGACGGGGCACAGGCCCGGCTGGTCGCCATGGGCATGGACCTGGGCACCATCGAGGCGCTGCTCGAGAAGGACCCGGCGAAGGCCCGCGAGCTGCTGGCGCAGGCCCGGCAGTCCTCCGCCGAGGCCCTGACGGAACTGCGCGAGCTGGTGCGCGGCATCCACCCGCCGGTCCTCGCCGAACGCGGACTCGGGGACGCGGTACGGGCGCTGGCGCTGCGGCTGCCCCTGCGGGTCGAGACCGACGTGGACCTGCCCGGCCGCGCGGAGGCGCCCGTGGAGTCGGCCGCGTACTTCGCGGTCAGCGAGCTGCTCACCAACGCCGTGAAGCACTCCGGCGCCGACCGGATCTGGGTCGACGTGCACCACGCGGACGGGCAGTTGCGCGTCTCCGTCACCGACAACGGCAAGGGCGGTGCGGTGGCCGGCGCGGGGTCGGGGCTGGCCGGGGTGGAGCGGCGGCTGGGTACATTCGACGGCGTCCTGGCCGTCAGCTCCCCGGCGGGCGGCCCCACGATGGTCACCATGGAGATCCCTTGCGCGTTGTCCTAGCCGAAGACCTGTTCCTGCTGCGCGACGGACTGGTCCGGCTCCTGGAGGCCCACGGCTTCGAGATCGCCGCGGCCGTCGAGTCCGGCCCCGAGCTGACCCGGGCGCTGGCCGAACTGGAGCCGGACGTCGCCGTGGTCGACGTCCGGCTGCCGCCCACGCACACCGACGAGGGCCTGCAGTGCGCGCTCGCCGCCCGCCGGGAGCGGCCGGGGCTGCCGGTGCTGGTGCTGTCGCAGCACGTGGAGCAGCTGTACGCGCGTGAGCTGCTCGCCGACGGCACCGGCGGGGTCGGGTATCTGCTCAAGGACCGGGTGTTCGACGCGGAGCAGTTCGTCGACGCCGTACGGCGGGTGGCGGCGGGCGGTACGGCGATGGATCCGCAGGTCATCCAGCAGCTGCTCAGCCGGCGTGCGGCGGAGGACCGGCCGCTGGAGCGGCTGACGCCCCGGGAGCTGGAGGTGCTGGAGCTGATGGCGCAGGGGCGGACGAACGCGGCGATCGCGGGCCGGCTCGTCGTCACGGAGCGCGCGATCGCGAAGCACACCGCGAACATCTTCGCCAAGCTGAGCCTGGAGGTCTCGGACGACGACAACCGCCGGGTCCTGGCGGTTCTGGCCTATCTCGACCACGGCCGCTGAGTCACACCGGTCCCACAGGACTCCCCAATTCCCGAGACGGGTGAACACCCCCGGAGCGGCTTCCGTATGGAAGGGAGCCGCTTCACTCCTGTCGGGCGCCTCGATGCCCCGCAAGGAAGTCAGAGGAGTTCCATGGGACGCAACACAAGAAAACGCCGAATGCCGCTGGCCGCCAAGGCCGTTGCCGGGGCGGCGGCCCTGGCGCTCGGTGGGGGCGGGCTGGTCTGGGCGAACTTCTACGCCTCGGCCCACGAGGAGCACTCACCGCACAACCGGACGAGGTCGGCCGCGGCGCAGGTCGCGACCATCAGCTGTCCCGACGTCGGTCAGCGGATCTCCGACGTGCCGGACCGGGCCCGCGGAGAGGTGGACGGCGAGCTGGCCACGCTGGACAGCCAGATCACCGACGCCTATCAGCGGCTCGCCACCACGCGGCGTGCGCAGGCCGGGGACTCCCGGTTCGTCGACAACGCCATCCTCGTGCCGCTCAGGGACCGGCGGAAGGCGATCATCGACCGGATCCAGCTGGAGATCAACCGGGCCGGCGGCCGGGCGGACGACAACCTGGACGACCTGGCCACGTGCCAGGGCCGGCCCGCGGACCAGCCGCAGGACGGCGACGGTGGCCAGGGCGGCGGTCAGGGCGGCGACGGCGGTCAGGACAACGGCGGCCAGGGCGGTGACGGCCAGGACGACGGCGGCCAGGACGACGGCGGCCAGAACCAGGACGACAACGGCAACGGTGTCGCGGGCCCGGTGGCCGACGACTTCATCGACATCAACGACGTCCAGCCGAACTCGCGCAACAGCCGCAACGGCCTCGCCGCGGACGGCGACGGCGGCTCCACCGGCACCTTCACCACCGACTGCGGTGTCAACGAGAACAACCTGTTCAACAGCGACAACCTGATCGCCGCCCCCGGTGTCGACAACGGCGCGCACCACACCCACGACTACGTCGGCAACCAGGACAACGACGCCTTCTCCAGCGACGACGACCTGGCGAACGCCGACACCTCGTGCCGCAACCAGGGCGACAAGTCCACCTACTACTGGCCGGTGCTGCGGCTCCAGGACGGTACGCAGGAGTTCGACGCCGGCGACCAGGGCGGTGGCGCCGAGGGCAACATCGGCAAGATCCTCAAGCCCGCCCAGGCCGAGCTGAGGTTCGCCGGCAGCCGGCAGGGCGACGTGGTCGCGATGCCGAAGTTCCTGCGCATCATCACCGGTGACGCCAAGTCCTTCACCAACGGCGACGCGAACGCCAACAGTTCCTGGAGCTGCACCGGCTTCGAGGACCGGCAGGTCACGGACAAGTACCCGCTGTGCCCCGACGGCAGCCAGGTGGTGCGGACGACCAACTTCCAGAGCTGCTGGGACGGCCAGAACATCGACAGCGCCAACCACCGCACCCACACGGCGTTCGTCGACGAGAACGGCAACTGCCCGGACGGCTTCCAGGCCATCCCCCAGCTCCAGGTCCGCCTGGTGTACGACATCCCCACCCCGACCGTCGAGAACGGCCAGGTGCGCAACCCGTACGCCGTGGACAGCTTCCCGGAGCAGCTGCACAAGCCGATCACCGACCACAACGACTTCATCAACGTCATGGACGACGACCTGATGAACAAGGTGGTCGACTGCATCAACAACGGCGAGGACTGCACGTAGTCCCCCGGCGACGGACCCGGGAGGGCCGGTGACGGACGTCCGTCACCGGCCCTCCCCCGTTCCCGCGGGCGGTCAGCTCCCGTGGCCGCCGTGCCCGGCCGGGTGCGTGCCGCCCCCGTGCCGCGCCCCCTGCTCCAGGGTGCCGCCGAGCCGGCCGCGCAGACCGGCCACGACGTCCTCGTGGCCGACGGCGACCCATTTGCGGCCGACGAGGTAGTAACCGCCGTAGTCCTTGGCTGTGTTGATCCACTCGCGCTGTCCGCGGTCGGTGGCGAAGGTGGCGAGGATGTACTTCTCGTCGCCCTTCTCGCAGATGGCCTGGCGGATGGTGTCCGCGTCGGTCTGCAGGTCCGGCTCGCACTCGGCCTCGGCGGCCAGGTGCTCCAGGCTCCCGGCCGCCGTCTTCGGGACGGCCTCGCCGTCCCCCTCGGACGCGCAGCCCGTCAGCGCCAGTACCGTCACCGCTCCGGCCAGCGCGAGCCTCGGTCGGGTCAGCCTCATGTGTTCCTCCGGTCCCTTCCGGCGACATGCCGCACGGAGCCCCCGGCGCGGGGCTCCGGCCATCGATACGGCGGCGGAGCGCGAAGCGCTCAACGGCACCCCCGGGTGACCACGGGCCGACTGGCTCGTTCTGCTGGACGTGCAGTCACAGGATGTCGCCAAACGCCCCGCACCGTCCGCCGGTGACCCGGTCGTCGACGTCGAGCAGGCCGAAGCCGCGCTCGTCGAGCACTACCCGGGCCTGGTCCGCCTCGCCTACCTCGTGCTGTCGCCGGACCTCGGCCGCAGCCGCCGGGTGCTGACCGCGCACGCCCTGACGCAGCGCGCGCTGCCCAGGAACCGGACGACGACGCCCGTGATCCCGGCCCAGTCGACCGGCCGTGAGGGCGACCCGGGGTACGCCCTGGTGCGGCTGCGGGTCGTGCGGACGGCACTGGAGGCGGGGCTGCCGCTGCGGCGCAGGGCGTGGCCCAGGCGGTCCCAGCTGCCGCCGCTGCTGCCCCAGGTGTGGGGGCTCAAGCTCTTCCCGCGCTCGGGCGGCGCCGACGAACTCGCTCTGGACCAGCGGCTGTCCGCCCTGTCCGGCCCGGCCCGGGCGGCGTACGCGCTGCGCGGTCTCGACCGGCTCCCCGACAGCGACGTACGGCGGCTGCTCACGGCCGCCGGGGTCGCCGACGCCGACGCCGCGCTGCGCGAGGCCGACGAGGTGGCGGACCAGTACGCACTGCTCGGCTCCCCCGAGTTCGACCCCTGCTCGCTCCAGGCCCGGCCCACCGATCTGATGCGGCGCCGCCGGCACGCCAAGGCCGCCCTGGTCGCCGGGGCGGCGCTGGTGGTGTGCGGGGCACTGCTGACCCTGCCCGGCGACGGCTGGGGACCGGACGGCGCCGCCGCCCCGGCGTATGCGCGCAACCCGGCGGCCGAGGCGGCGCTCGACCCCGGCAGGCTGACCAAGGCCGCTCCCGCCGCCTGGAAGACGTCCGCGCGCACCGACTTCTCGGTGTGGCCGGCGCGCGGTGCCCTCACCGGCGACAAGGAGCTGCTGCGCCGGGCCCTCGCCGTCTGGGCCCGCCCCGGCGGGAACGTGCGGGTCTCGGCGACGGCGGGCACCGCGAGCGGCGGGCCGGCCGGACCGCCGCAGCTGCTGTACGCCGGGACCGTCGACACCGCGCACGTGGTGATCCTCTACGACGGTCTGCGCGTCGTCCGCTACGCCGAGCCGAAGGACGGCACGGCGGGCGCCGCCCTCGACTTCGCGCGGGCCGACGGGGCCGGCCGGGCGGAGGCGACGGCCGTGGTGCTGGGCCGGGCCGACGGCAACGTGCGCTATCTGACGGCGCCCTGGGTGACGAAGGCGGCCGAGCGGGACCTGGCGAAGCCGGGTTCCGGAGCGATGGACCTGACGCTGACCGACGGTGTGACCTCGCCGCTGGCCACCCCGGTCCAGCGCACCGGCGCCTGCACGTCGTGGAACGTGCTCCAGCTGACCGACGGCTCGCACACCCGGCTGGCGAGCGACCTCGGCGAGCTGGTACCGGCCCACCTCACCACCGGGCGGCCCGGCAAAACCAAGGAGGTCTCCGGTGCCAGGGCCCTGCACGCCTGGGCGCCGTACGCCTGCTCCCTCGGGGCCGTGCGGGGGCAGGGGGTGCGCACGGTGAACGCGTGGGAGTTCGCGAGCCAGCCGCTGCCCGACGAGGCCGGGTCGGGCGAGTGGATGTGCACACGGGCCGAGACCTGGCGGGGGGACGGGGCCCGGGTGATGGCGCAGTTCCGGACGCCGGGCGGGGCGCAGGGCGCGGTGGCCGCGAAGGCCCAGGACGTACCGGCGTGCGGCAGACGCGATCCGCACGTGCTGGCCGGGGTGCTGTGGAAGTCGGAGGGCGGCCGCTGGTACCTGCTGGCCGCCGGCAGCCGGGACACGGAGTCGATCGAGGCGACGGGCAAGGTCAGGGGCTCCGCCGACGGCAACCTGCTGACGGCCGCGGCCGAGCGGGGCGCGCAGGCCGAGCTGAAGGGCGTCCTGGAGAACGGGCGGACGATCGGCGGGCTGCGCTAGGGCCTGTCTGACGATTCCCGTCTGCCTCGCGACGCCATGCACGCCGCAAGGCCGCCCTCCGGGCGACGACGCGAATTGTCAGACAGGCCCTAGCCACCGGAGCCCACGCTTGCTGACACCAGTGTCAACAAGTACCCGCACAAGGGTTCCTGCCGGGCCTACTCGTCAGTACATTGACGTCATGTCCAATAAGCATGTCTCCACGCTGAAGACCCTGGTGGTGGTGGCCGGCGCCGCGCTGGTCGTCCGGCGGGCGATACGGGGCCGGAGTTCGGCCTCGCCGCCGGGGACGACGACCGCCGCCCGGGCGCCGGTCTCCGGACGGACCGGGGCCCGTGGCCCCAAACTGCTGGTCACCGCGCACGAACGTCTGGCCGACGGGGTGGTCGGGATCCGTCTGGAGGGACACGACCTGCCGCGCTGGGAGCCGGGAGCCCACGTGGACCTGGTCCTGCCGTCGGGGCTGGTCCGGCAGTACTCCCTGTGCGGCGATCCCGAGGACACCTCGTCGTACACCGTCGCCACGCGGCTGGTCGAGGACGGGCGGGGCGGCTCGCGCGAGGTGCACGAGCAGGTGCAGGAGGGGACGGAGCTGGAGGTGCGCGGACCCCGCAACCGCTTCCCGCTGGTCGAGGCCCCCGCCTATGTCTTCGTCGCCGGCGGCATCGGCATCACCCCGATCCTGCCCATGCTGCGGGCACTGCCGGAGGGCACCGAGTGGCGGCTGCTGTACGGCGGGCGGACGCGGGCCTCGATGCCGTTCCTGGAGGACGTCGAGAAGCTGGACGCGGACCGGGTCACCGTGGTCGCCGAGGACGAGGACGGGCTGCCGGACCTGGACGCCTTCCTCGCGGATCTCCCCGAGGGGGCGGCGGTCTACTGCTGCGGCCCCGAGGGGCTGATGGCGGCCGTCGAGGAGCGGCTCCCGGAGGGCACCGCCCCGCACGTGGAGCGGTTCGCGCCGCGTACGACGGCGACCGGCGACGGGGAGTTCGAGGTCGAGCTGCACCGCAGCGGGCGCACCCTGACCGTGGCCGCCGGCTCGTCCGTGCTGGCCGCCGTGCGCACCGAGCTGCCGAACACGCCGTACTCCTGCGAGCAGGGCTGGTGCGGGACCTGCCAACAGCGGGTGCTGGAGGGCGAGATCGATCACCGGGACGAGCTGCTGACCGACTCGGAGCGCGGCGACTCGATGCTCATCTGTGTCTCGCGCGCCAGGAGTACGCGGCTCGTGCTGGATCTGTGAGACCGGTGAACACCATGCCCGGTCCAGCCCGTTCGAGGGCCGGATTCGATCGGTAAGGTGTTCGTATGACTACCGGGGTGCGCCGCAGAATGGGCGTGGAGGAGCGGCGGCAGCAGCTGATCGGCGTCGCGCTCGATCTGTTCAGCCGCCGCTCGCCCGACGAGGTCTCCATCGACGAGATAGCGTCGGCCGCGGGCATCTCGCGCCCGCTGGTCTACCACTACTTCCCCGGCAAACTCAGCCTCTACGAGGCCGCGTTGCAGCGTGCCTCCAGCGATCTGGCGGCCCGGTTCGCGGAGCCCCGGGAGGGTCCGCTCGGGGCGCGGCTGCTGCGGGTGATGGGGCGCTACTTCGACTTCGTCGACGAGCACGGCCCCGGGTTCTCGGCCCTGATGCGCGGGGGCCCGGCGGTCTCCGCGGGCGGAGCCTGCTCCCTGACCACGGTGTCCACGACCAACGCTCTCGTCGACTCCGTACGGCAGGCCGCGTACGTCCAGATCCTTTCGCACCTGGGCGTCACCGACCCGCCCGCGCGCCTGGAGCTGGTCGTCCGTTCCTGGATCTCGCTCGCCGAGTCGACGGCCCTGATCTGGCTGGACGGCCGGCGCATCCCGCGCGCCGAGCTGGAGGCCCAGCTCGTGCACGACTTCGCCGCGCTGCTGGCGGTGAGCGCCACCCACGACGAGGAGATGGGCGCCCTGCTGCGCGGCATCCTGGAGGACGAGCCGGCCGACGGACCGTTCACGGACCTGGCCGGCCGGCTGATCCGGCTGGCGTCGTAGCTCAGACCTCGGCCTTGCGGTAGGACGGGTCGAGGTCGCGCACCTCGGCCGACAGGTGCAGGGTGACCCCGTCCCTGGGCTCGACGTGCTTGCGCAGCAGCTCCACCACGGCCTCGGCGAGCTGGGCCTTCGTCTCGTCGGACCGTCCGGCGAGCAGGGCGACCGAGACGTTCACGATGGCGTGCCCCTCCTGCTCGGCGCCGACGATGGCGTCCTCGCCGCGCAGGACCCGCGTCTTGCAGGCCTCCAGCCGCGCGGCGGCCGTCTCGACGACCACCGGGTGCAGGGCGAGCGCGAACTCCTCCCAGTCGACGTCGTCGAGAGGTCCGGAACGCTCGATGGTGATCTGCGGCATGGGTGCTCCTGTTCGTCGGCGGACAGGAGCACCCTAACCGCGGGTTCCGCTAGCCCGCGCGGGTGAAGACCGCCACCGTGCGGGCCGGGACCGTGAAGGTGCCCGAGTCCCGCGCGTAGGCCGCCTTCTTCACGACGGGGTCCGCTCCGGACGCCTGCACCGGGTGCAGTCGGTAGCCGGTCCCGGCCGCCTCGCCCACCCGCTGCCGCTGCTCCTGCGGGGTCGCGTTGAAGACGACGACCAGGTCACCGAGGCGCATGGTGATCACGCCGGGTGTCTCGTCCTTCCCGGAGAGCGGGAAGGAGAGCCGGGACTGCACCTGGCCGGCCGTGGCGAGGGAGAAGTCCTGCTCGCTCGTCCGGATCTTCAGCAGGTCCCGGTACGCGGCCGAGGCGCCCTTGATCTGCGGGCAGCCGACCGACACCGAGGTCAGCAGGGGCGCCGCATAGGGCCACTTGTCCTTGTTGTCGGCGGCCGGCGGCAGCCCGCGGCCGAAGCCGTTGCCGTCGGCGCAGTTCCAGTGGATGGCGTTGAACCAGTCGCCGCTGTCGAAGGAGTTGCGGTCCAGCGACTTGGACCGCAGCAGGTCGGTGCCCGCCTGGGAGAGCGCGGGGCCCTGCGAGAGGCCGGCGGTGGCCATGGCGAGGACCTGCATGCGGGCCCGGTCGTCGGCGGACGTGCCCTTCGGCAGCTTGAAGGCGAGCGCGTCGAACAGGGACTCGTTGTCGTGGGCGTCGGCATAGGCGAGGGCGTCGCCCGGGGCCTCGGTGTATCCGGCGGGGGCGCCGTCGTAGTCGACCTCGGAGCCCTTGACCTGCTTGCCGTCGGTGTCCGTGAAGCGGTAAGCGGCGAGGTTGCCGGAGAGGCCGACCTTGATCAGGTCCTGGTAGTGCAGCAGGCGGGCCTTCTGCTCTGCCTCGGTGCCGTTCTCCTTCGAGGAGTTGGGGTCGGTGTACAGGCCGGAGGCGAAGCCCTGGACGCCGGGGTCGGCGTCGAAGGGGCCGCCGCCGCGCACGGCGTCGCGGGCCCGGTCGGAGAAGGTCGCGATGCCGGTGCCGGCCATGTTCTTCTGGGTGGCCTGGACGAAGCGGGCGTCGTCGGCGACCTCGCCGAAGTTCCAGCCCTCGCCGTACAGGATGATCTTCTTGCCGTCGACGCCGTCCTTCGCGACGGTCAGGGCGTCCAGGGCCTTGCGGACGGCGAGGATGTTGGCCTTCGGGTGGTGGCCCATGAGGTCGAAGCGGAAGCCGTCGACCTTGTACTCCTTGGCCCAGGTGACGATCGAGTCGACGACCAGCTTGCCCATCATGGCGTTCTCGGTGGCGGTGTTCGCGCAGCAGGTGCTGTTCGCGACCGAGCCGTCGGCCAGCAGCCGCTGGTAGTAGCCGGGCACGATCCGGTCGAGGACGGAGGTGTCCGCCTGGCCGCTCGCCGCCGTGTGGTTGTAGACCACGTCCATGACGACGCGCAGGCCGTCGTCGTTGAGCGCCTTGACCATCCTGCGGAATTCGACGGTGCGGGCGGTGCCGTCGGGGTCAGTGGCGTAGGAGCCCTCGGGGACCGTGTAGTGGTACGGGTCGTAGCCCCAGTTGTAGGCGTCCTTGGCGGCGGCCTTCGCCACGCACTCCTGCTGCTTGTCGGAGTCGGCCGGGTAGGACGCGGGGTCGCAGTCGGCACTCGCCCGGTCGGACTCCTTCTCCGGGATCGTGGCGATGTCGAAGGCGGGCAGCAGGTGCACGTAGGACGTGCCGGCCCGCGCCAGCTCGCGCAGGTGCTTCGAGCCGTCGCTGTCCTTGTCGGTGAAGGCGAGGTAGGTGCCCCGGTGGTCCGGGGCGGCCGTCCTGTCCGCGACGGAGAAGTCGCGGATGTGCAGCTCCTGGATCTGGGCGTCCCTGAGCGGCACGGCCTCGGGCTTGGTGTAGTCCGACCAGCCGCGCGGGGCGAGCGCGCGGTCGTCGAGGTCGACGACGAGGCTGCGCTCGGAGTCGGTGGTCAGGGCGACCGAGTAGGGGTCGGTGACCTTGTTGGTGACGACCTGGCCGGCGCTGGGCGCCCACACCTGGACGACGTACCGGTAGGGCTTGCCCTTCCAGGACGCCGGGCCGGTGACGGACCAGACGCCGGTGGCGTCGTCGCGCCGCATGCCCACGGTGCGGTCGCCGATCTCCAGCTTCACGCTCTGCGCGGTCGGCGCCCACACGGACAGCGTGGGGCGGCCGTGGCGGAAGACCGGGCCGAGGCCGGCCTTGGTGGCACCGGCGTAGAGGTCGTCCAGGGCGCCGGCGGTCTGGACGCCGGTCGCGGCGAGCACGGCCCCGTTGGCGGCACGCTGCGAGGCGACGACCTGGCCGCGCAGGGCCTCGCGGACCAGGTCGCGGTCGCGCGGGTCGACGGACCAGGCGGTGTACGCCTTCAGGTGGGGGAACTTCGCCTTCTGGGCGTCCGTGAGGGTGGTCCTCGTCAGGCGGAGCCACCGGGCGTCGTCGCCGGTGAGGGTGCCGTTCGCGGCCTTGACCGAGCCGCTGCGGGAGGCGAGCAGCTGGGTGGAGGCAGCGCCCTCGGAGCCGTTCCAGGCGAGGGTGTCGCGGTCGATCCAGACCGCCTTGGCGGTGGTGAGGTCGACGGCGGCGGCCGAGCCCGCGGGCTGCGGCAGCAGGTACTTCTCCTGGCCGCTCACCAGCCACACCTCGTGGCCGTTCGCCTTGAGGTCCAGGGCCTGGTCGGTGGGCAGGTCCTTCTCGTCGCCCTTGTGGAGGATGTAGTTGAGGCTGGTGGCACCCTCGGTGAGGGGCACCTCGAAGACCGCGCCATAGGAGTCGGTCTTCACCGGTGCCAGCGGCTTCGACCAGTCGGTGGGGTTCGCGGCGCCCGTCCAGACGTGCAGGCCCCAGCCGTCGTAGTTCCCGTCGGCGCGGTGGTAGTGCAGAACGGCCTTGGTGGTGTCCTGGGCCGGGTACTCCGGCCGTTCGGTGACGACCTGCTCCTTGCCCTGCTCGATCCACACCTCGCCCGTCTTCGTGACGTCGATGGTGCGGTCGGCTGCGACGTCCTTGTTCCCGTCCTTGTCGATGACGAGGAAGCCGACGTTCGACGCGCCCGGCTCGAGCTTGACGTAGGCGAAGGCGCCGTAGGCGTCCCGGCCGGTGAAGGGGTGGGTGGCGGGCCAGGTGGTCGCCTCGCCGTCGGCGAGGTCGCCCCAGGCGTACAGGCCCCAGTCGCCGTAGTTCCCGTCCTGCCGCTTGTAGTGGACGATCGCGTAGTCGCGGGAGGCGGCGGTGGGCGGCTGTTCGACGGGCGGGGTGCCGGTCGTCGAGGCGGCGGTGGCGCTCGCGGTGCGGCCCGCCGAGTCGACGACGACCGCCTTGTAGCGCAGGGCGGTGCCGGCCGGGGTGTCCTCGCCGATGGTCTGGGTGACCTTGTAGGGGGCGTGGTCGGCGGTGCCGAGGGTGCGCCAGGTGCCGTCGCCGGTCTGGGCGGCGAAGACGACGCGGTTCAGCTGTCCGCCGTCGACGTCGGCCGTCAGTTCGACGGTTCCGGTGGCGCCGGGGGCCGGGGCCTTCAGGGTGATCGTCGGCGCGGTGGCGGGCGCGGCGAGCGGGCCGGCGGCCTTGAGGACGATCGCCGAGCCGGCGGGCACGGTGACGGTGACCTTCTTGTCGGCGCCGGACCGCACGGTGGCGTCGGTGCCGTAGAGGCCGCGGAAGGTCATGCCGGCCGAGCCGGTCGCGAAGGTGGCCGTCCTCGCCTCGTCGGCGTTGTTGAGGGCGACGACGTACTCGGTGCCGCTCTTGGCATCGGTGCGGGAGAAGGCGTAGACGCCGGCTCCGTCGGCCGCGTAGCGCTCGGTCTGGACGCCGTCGGCGAGGGCCGGGTTGGCCTTGCGGAGCCCCGCGAGGGCCCTGATCTGCCGGTACAGCGGTGCGTTCGTGTCGTAGGCGGCCTCGGCGTGGGTGCGGTCGGTGCCGAGCTGGTCGTCGTCCAGGTAGTCGGCGGTGCGGGAGGCGAACATCGGCTGGCGGGCGTCCTTGTCGCCGCCGGCGCCGGTGAAGCCCTGCTCGTCGCCGTAGTAGATCACCGGGTTGCCGCGGCTGAGGAACATCAGCTCGTTGGCCAGCTTGTCCTTCTTCAGCAGCTCGGCGTCGCCGGCCCCCGGGTCGTCCTGCTGGAGGAAGGTGCCGAAGCGGCCCATGTCGTGGTTGCCGAGGAAGGTGACCTGCTCGTAGGCGTTGGCCTTGTCGGTCGTGTACTTCCAGTCGTCACCGAAGACGGAGGCGAGCTTCCGGGCGCTGCCGCCCTGGGAGACGTACGCGCGGGCCGCGTCCTGGAAGGGGAAGTCCAGCGTGGAGTCCAGGCGGCCCTGGGTGACGTACGGGGAGGTGACGGAGGTGTCGGCGGAGTAGACCTCGCCGAACATGAAGAAGTCGTCGCGGCCCCGCTTCGCCGCGTAGGCGTCCAGCGCGGTGGCCCACTGGGTCCAGAACTCCATGTTGACGTGCTTCACGGTGTCGATCCGGAAGCCGTCGATGGCAAAGTCCTTCACCCACCGCTCGTAGATCTTCTCCATGCCGCTGACGACCTCGGGCCGTTCGGTCCACAGGTCGTCGAGGCCGGAGAAGTCGCCGTACGTGGCCGACTCGCCGGCCCAGGTGGAGTCGCCCCGGTTGTGGTACATGGCCGGGTCGTTGAGCCAGGACGGGACCTTGAGGTTCTTCTTCGCGGCCGGCACCGTCGGCGTGCGCGGGAAGGACCCGGTGTCCACGCGGGGGAAGCGGCGGGTGCCGTCGGAGTGGTCGGCGTCGTCGAAGGGCTGCCCGTCCGCGGTCAGGTACGGGAAGGCGCCCTTGGAGAGGTAGTCGTAGGACTTCTCCTCGTAGTCGACGACGTCGGCGGTGTGGTTGGTGATGACGTCGAAGAAGACCTTCATGCCCTTGGCGTGCGCCTTGGAGATCAGGTCCTTGAGGTCCTGGTTGGTGCCGAAGTGCGGGTCGACCTGGGTGAAGTCGGTGATCCAGTAGCCGTGGTAGCCGGCGGAGGCGTTCTCGCCGGTGCCCTGCACGGGCTGGTTCTTGAAGATGGGCGCCATCCAGATGGAGGTGGTGCCCAGGCCCTTGATGTAGTCGAGCCTCTCGGTCAGGCCCTTGAGGTCGCCGCCCTGGTAGAAGCCCTTGTCGGTGGGGTCGTAGCCGGTGGTGAGACGGGTGCCGGTCAGGCCGCCCTTGTCGTTGCGGGTGTCACCGTTGGCGAAGCGGTCCGGCAGGACGAAGTAGAACTGCTCGCGGGTCAGGTCGTGGCGGGCGGCGGTCTTCGCCAGCTTCGCGTCCGACGGGGGTGCGGGCGGGGCGTCCGCCCGCGCGGCGAGGGGTGTCAGGAGTGTCGCCGCGAGCGCGGCGACGGTGACGGCCGCGATCCGCGGGGCGGCGGCCCCTCCGGATGCGGCGGTGCGGCGCTTCACAGGCGCCGGCCATCTCGGTATCACCGGTGTGAACTCCTTGCGATTACGGCTCGATCGGGTCCGACCCCGGCGTGACCGTAGCGCCGACGCAAGTCTTGCGGCAAGGGCCGTGAAAGTAACGGAAAGGAATTTCACGGCCCTTGCTCATGACACGTGCTCAGCGGCCGGTCAGCAGCCGGACCTGCCCGCGTACAGGGCGAGCGCCGTGTTGGCTCCCAGGGTCGCGGTGAACTGGCCGGAGCCGTTCACGGTCACCGGCCTGTTGCCCTGGACGTCGCAGTACGTCCCGGCCGGCAGCGAGGTCTGGTAGGTGCGGGTCAGCGCGCCCGACTCGTGGTTGATGGCGACGTAGCCCTTGGTGCCGCGCCCGAAGGCGATGGCGTCGTTGCCGTTGTCCCACCAGTTCGTGACCGCCTGGCCGCGCGTCGCGTTGCGGAAGGCGACCATCGACTTGATCTCCGGCCAGGCGTGCTGGCACTTCCAGCCGTCCTGCCAGCAGGCGTTCACCCGGCCGCCGTTGGGGGGCCCGGCGTCCGTGCTGGACCACTCGTAGCCGGAGTTGACGTCGGGGGCGCCGTAGGGCCAGGCCAGCATGAAGACGTTGGCCAGGGTGTAGGTGGCGTTGTCCTTGTAGCTGAGCGTGGAGCCGTTGCGCTCGGTGTCGTGGTTGTCGACGAAGACACCGGAGACGCCGCTGTTCATGTAGCCCCAGCCCTCGCCGTAGTTCTTGAGGTAGGCGAGGTTCTCGTTGTTGAAGACGCGCTTGAGGTCGTAGGCGTACCGGAACTCCTGCACGTCGCCGTTGCCGGTGTACTCGGTGGGCTGGACGGCCTCGCCGGCGCCGTAGATCACCTCCTGCTTCCAGTACACGGACGGGTTGGACAGCCGGGACTTGATGGTGGCCAGGTCGGCGGCCGGGATGTGCTTGGCGCCGTCGACCCGGAAGCCGTCGACGCCGAGGGAGAGCAGGTCGTTGAGGTAGCCGGCGATCTTCCCGCGGACGTACTCCTCGCCGGTGTCCAGGTCGGCGAGGCCGACCAGCTCGCAGTGCTGGACGTTGTACCGGTCCTGGTAGTTGGTGACCTGGGCGGTGCAGTCGTCGAAGTCGTACGAGGAGTACAGCCCGGGGTAGGTGTACTTCGTGTACGACGAGCCGCCGGTTCCGGTGCCGCTGCCCGCGGACATGTGGTTGACCACGGCGTCGGCGACGACCTTCACCCCGGCCGCGTGGCAGGTGTTCACCATGTTCTGGAAGGCCGCGCGGTCGCCGAGCCGGCCCGCGATCCGGTAGCTGACGGGCTGGTACGACGTCCACCACTGCCCGCCCTGTATGTGCTCGGCAGGCGGGGAGACCTGCACGTAGCCGTACCCGGCGGGGCCGAGGGTGGTGGTGCACTCCTTGGCGACGGAGGCGAAGTCCCACTCGAAGAGGACCGCGGTGACGTCCTTGGTGCCGGGCGGGGAGGCCTGTGCGTTCGTTGGGCTCATGACAAGGGCGGCCGCCGCCAGAGCGACGGCCCCCGTGAGGGCTCTGCGTGCCATGTGGGGGTTCCTTCTTCGTTGAAGGCTCTTGCTGAAAGCTTCAGCAAGATTTCGGTGACGCAGATGGTAAAGGCCCGCCGCCCGAAAGGGCAGCGGGCCGTACGCAATTGAACGAAGATTCTTGCCGGACCTCCGTCGGCCGGCGGCCGTCAGGCCGTCGTCCACCACACGGTCGTGTCGGCCGGCACCTTCGCCTCGCCGTTCGCCTCGGTCACCTCGCCGCTGGCCAGCAGCACGCGGCCGTGGGCGGGCACCGCCACCGACTCGCCGGTGGTGTTGGCCACGCACACGAACTCCCCGCGCCGGAAGGCCAGGACGCCCTCGGGGGCCCGCAGCCACTCCACGGCGTCGCCCGCGCCCAGGTCGGCCTGCTCGCGGCGGACGGCCAGCGCGGTCCGGTACAGCTCCAGCGTCGAGCCGGGCTCGCCGGTCTGGGCCTCGACGCTCAGCTCGCCCCAGCCCGCGGGCTGCGGGAGCCAGCTGCCGCCGTCGCCGAAGCCGTACGACGACCCCGTACGCGTCCACGGGATCGGCACCCGGCAGCCGTCGCGGAAGCCGTCCTGGCCGGCGCCGCGGAAGTACGCCGGGTCCTGGCGCACCTCGTCGGGCAGGTCGACGACGTCCGGCAGGCCGAGCTCCTCGCCCTGGTAGACGTAGGCCGAGCCGGGCAGCGCCAGCATCACCAGGGTGGCCGCGCGGGCCCTGCGCAGGCCCAGCTCACGGTCGCCGGCCAGCCGGATCTGGGTGCCGAGGCCCGCCGAGTTGGCGAAGCGGGTGGCGTGCCGGGTGACGTCGTGGTTGGACAGCACCCAGGTGGCCGGGGCGCCGACCGGACGCATGGCGTCCAGCGTGCGGTCGATGACCGTCCGCAGCTCCTCGGCGTCCCAGTGGGTGCCCAGGTACTGGAAGTTGAACGCCTGGTGCAGCTCGTCGGGGCGGACGTAGTTCGCGGTGCGCTCGACGGTCGGGGTCCACGCCTCGGCGACGAAGATCCGCTCACCGGAGTACTCGTCGAGGATGAGCCGCCACTGCCGGTAGATGTCGTGGACGCCGTCCTGGTCGAAGAACGGCATGACATCGTTGCCCAGCAGCTTCAGCTGCTCGTGCGATCCAAGGTCGGGCAGCCCCTGCGCCTTCACCATGCCGTGAGCGACGTCGATGCGGAAGCCGTCCACGCCCATGTCCAGCCAGAAGCGCAGGATGGAGCGGAACTCGTCGCCGACGGCCGGGTGCTCCCAGTTGAAGTCGGGCTGCTCGGGGGCGAACAGGTGCAGGTACCACTCCCCCGGCGTGCCGTCGGGCTCGGTGACCCGGGTCCAGGCGGGGCCGCCGAAGATGGACTCCCAGTCGTTGGGCGGCAGCTCGCCGTTCTCGCCCTTGCCGGGGCGGAAGTGGTAGCGGTCGCGGGACGGGGAGCCGGGGCCCTCGGCGAGGGCGCGCTTGAACCACTCGTGCTGGTCGGAGGAGTGGTTCGGGACCAGGTCGACGATGATGCGCAGGCCCAGCCCGTGGGCGTCGCGGATCAGCGCGTCCGCGTCCAGAAGGGTGCCGAACATGGGGTCGACGGCCCGGTAGTCGGCGACGTCGTAGCCGGCGTCGGCCTGCGGGGAGGCGTAGAAGGGGCTGAGCCACACGGCGTCCACGCCCAGGTCGCGCAGGTACGGCAGGCGGGTGCGGACACCCTCCAGGTCGCCCATGCCGTCGCCGTTGCTGTCGGCGAAGCTGCGCGGGTACACCTGGTAGATGACCGCGTCGCGCCACCAGTCGCGGCGCCGCGTGGCGGTTGCGGTGGCAGAGGCGGGGGCCGGTGCGGCGGAAGGCTGCTGGCTCATGGCGTCCTTGTACGTAACGGGGCGGTTCGGGTCATGGATGCGTGGTGGTGTCCGGCGACGGGGGACGAGGCGGCCGCGGTGCCGGCGGGGTCGGATGGGCACCGCGGCCGCCACCCGCGCGGTGAGGCGCGGGAGTCGGTGGGGCGGGCGTCAGCCCTTTGTGCCGCCGGCGGTGAGGCCGGTCACCAGGTTCTTCTGCACCAGGTAGAAGAACGCGGAGACGGGTATCGCGACGAGCACGGCGGTGGCCGCCATCAGGTTGCGCTGCGCGTCGTGCTCGCTGACGAAGCTCTGCAGACCGACGGCGAAGGTGTACTTCGAGTCGCTCAGCATGAACGTCGAGGCGAAGGCGACCTCGCCGAAGGCCGTGATGAAGCTGTAGAAACCGGCGACCGCGAGACCCGGCTTGGCGAGCGGGAGGATCAGCCGGAAGAAGGTGCCGAAGGGGTTCAGCCCGTCGACCCGGCCGGCCTCGTCGATCTCGAACGGGATGGTGTCGAAGTAGCCCTTGAGCAGCCACGCGCAGTAGGGCACCGCGGTCGAGCAGTAGACGAGGATCAGACCGAAGTAGTTGTCGATGAGCTGCAGCTCGGACAGGATCTGGTACATCGGCACGATCAGCACCGCGATGGGGAACATCTGGGTGACCAGCAGGACCCACATCAGCTTCCGGTAACCCGGGAAGCGCATCCGCGAGACCGCGTAGCCGGTGGTGGCGGCGACCATGACGCCGATGACCGTGGTGCCCAGCGAGACGATCAGCGAGCTCTTCAGCCAGTCGAAGAAGTTGGTGTGCTGGAGCACGAAGGCGTAGTTGTCGAAGGTCATCTTCGACCAGATGCCCCCGGGGTGCAGGTAGTCGTCCTTGTCCGGGCCGAGGGACAGGTAGACCAGCCAGGCGATCGGGAAGAGCGCGACGAGGCTCGCGACGATCAGGATGCCGTGGGAGGCCAGGGACGAGGCGCGGCTGCGCTCGCTGCGGCCGCGCACCCGGCGCTTCGGCGCGGCGGGGGCGGGGGCCTGGTCGGCCGGCGCCCCGGCCGGCACGGTGGTGGTGGTCATGGTGGCTCCTGCCTCAGTTCGCGAGCTGCTGCTCATTGCGGTTCAGCCAGCGGCGGTAGAAGGAGGTGAAGACGATCAGGATGGCCAGCAGCAGGATGCCGTAGGCGGCGGACTGCGCGAAGTCGCGCGGCTGCTGTCCGAAGCCGAGCTGGTACGCCCAGGTGACGAGGATCTGGGCGTCGGGGGCCGTGTTGCCGAAGAGCAGGAAGATCACGGCGAACTGGTTGAACGTCCAGATGATGCCCAGCAGCACGACGGTGGAGCTGACGGACCTGAGCCCCGGCAGGGTGACGTAGCGGAACCGCTGCCAGGCGTTGGCACCGTCCATCTCCGCCGCCTCGTACAGGCTGGCGTCGATGGACTGGAGGCCGCCGAGGAGCGAGACCATCATGAACGGCACACCGCACCAGGTGTTGACCATGATCGCGGCGAACCGCTGCCAGAAGACGTCCTCGAGCCACAGCGGCGTCGGCAGGTGCAGTGTTTCGAGGGCGGAGTTGATGATGCCGCTGTCGGCGAGCATGAAGCGCCAGCCGAAGACGGTGACGAAGGTCGGCACCGCCCACGGCAGGACCAGGATCAGCCGGTAGAAGGTGCGTCCGCGCAGCTTCTGGTTGAGCAGCAGCGCGAGGCCGAGACCGATGAAGTAGTGCAGGCCGACACAGAGCGCCGTCCACACGATCGTCCAGATGAAGTGCGACCAGAACCGGTCGTACGCCGTCGGTCCCCACAGGATGTCGGCGTAGTTGTCCAGGCCGATGAACTTGTAGGTGGCGTCGATGTGGTTGACACCGATGGTGCGCGCGGAGTTGAGGCTGTTGGCGTCGGTCAGCGTGAGATAGAGGCCGTACACCAGCGGGTACAGCACGAGGACGCCGAGCACGACGGCCACCGGCGCGATCATCGCGTAGGCGTACCAGTGCTTCTGGTATCCGTCTTTCACACGCCGGCCGAGGCCGGGCCGCGGGGTGCGGTCACCGCGGCGCTTGCCGGTCGCGCGGTCGATGGCGACTGTCATGGTTCGACACCTTCGGGAGCAGCAGGAAGATCAAGGGGTACGACGCGCGGGCCGGTGGCCGCCGGATCCCCTCCCCCCTGGGCGGGGGACCCGGCGGCCACACGGACTCACTTGCCGAAGTCCGGCACCAGCTTGGTCATCGCGGTCTCGACGTCACCGAGGCCCTCGTCGAGGGACTTCTTGCCGCCGGCGATCTGGGGCAGCTCGTCGTCCAGCGGGCCCCACAGGGAGCTGTACTCGGGCAGCGCCGGGCGCGGCTGGGCGGCGGGCAGGACCGTCTGGTAGCCGGCGATGCCCGGGTCGGCCTTGACCTGGGCGGTGTAGGCGTCGTCGCGGGTCGGCAGCGTGGAGTTCTTCAGCGCGACGGTCTCCTGCGACTTCGCCGACGTCATGAAGTTCACGAACTTCAGCGCCGCGTCCTGGTGCGCCTTGTCCGAACCGGCGTACACCGACAGGTTGTGGCCGCCGGTCGGGGCGCCCGCCTTGCCGGCGGAGCCGGCCGGGACGGTGACGATGCCGAGGTTGTTCTTGTCCTTGAACGCCGAGCCCTTGTAGAAGTTGGTGATCTCCCACGGGCCCTGGATCGTCGAGGCGACCTTGCCGTTGACGAACGCGTCCTGGATGTGCGCGTAGGCGTCGGCGGTGGTGTCGGCCTTGTGCAGGCCCTTGCCGTTGAACAGGCTCAGCCAGGTGCCGTAGGCCTTCTGGGCCGCGGGCGACTTGACGGTGATCTTCTTGGCGTCGGCGTCGACCGTGTCGGTGCCCTCGCCGTACAGGAACGGCTGGGCGTAGTAGCCCGCGGTGGAGCCCCAGAAGCCGTCGACGCCGGTCTTGTCCTTGATGGTGGCGGCGGCCTTCTTCAGGTCGTCCCAGGTCTTGGGGGCCTGGACGCCGGCCTTCTCGAACAGGGCCTTGTTGTAGACGAAGGCGAGCGTGTCGGTGACCAGCGGCACGCCGTAGGTCTTGCCCTCGTACTTGGCCTGCTCGATCAGGTTGGGCTGGAACTTGGCCTGGTCGGCGAGGGCCTCGGTGCCGTCGAGCGGCAGGAAGAAGCCCTTCTTGGCGAAGGCGGGGGTCCAGCCGACCTCGGAGCGCAGCACGTCCGGGGCACCCTTGGAGCCGGCGGCGGTGTCGAACTTGTTCTGCGCCTGGTCGAACGGCACGTTGACGAAGTTGACCTTGATGCCCTTGTTGGCGGCCTCGAACTCCTTGACCAGGGCCTTGTAGGTCGGCGCCTCGTTGGTCGCGTTGGAGGTGTCCCAGTAAGTGATGGTGACCGGTCCGCCGGACTCGCTGTCGCTGTCGCCGTCCCCGCCGCACGCCGTCGCCGCGAGGGCGAGGGACGCCACCAGAGCGGTGGCCGCTATGCCACGCCGCATGAGTTCTCCTTGAGGTGAAAGCCCGTGTGGTGCAGGGTCGCGGGCCCGTCCGCCGCTCCTGCCGACACCGACCGCGTCATTGCCGCCGTCGGGCGACGTGAACGTAACAGCGATGTAAGCGCGGCGAAAGGTCTTGCTGCAAAAAAGTGCAAGAGATCTCCGAAGTTATCCGTGCGTGACCTCTCAGCGACCGTCGTGAGACGCTTGTTTACAGGCCACGAGCGGTATCGGGCCGGTTGTGCAAGACTCTGCAAGCTCTTGCCGCCACATTCTCGAGGGAGCGCGATGACGCAGCAGCCCGCGCCGGGCCGTCCAACTGGCCGCCCACGGCGCCCGGTCGGTGTGCAAGGCGCCCTCCGACAGGTACAGTCCACCCCTGTGACCACACGGCTTGCCGACATCGCCGCCCAGGCGGGCGTGAGCGAAGCGACGGTCAGCCGCGTCCTCAACGGGAAGCCGGGCGTCGCCGCCACCACCCGACAGTCCGTGCTCGCCGCCCTCGACGTCCTGGGCTACGAGCGCCCCGTGCGACTGCGGCAGCGCAGCGAGGGCCTGGTCGGTCTGATCACCCCGGAGCTGGAGAACCCGATATTCCCGGCCCTGGCCCAGGTCATCGGCCAGGCGCTGACCCGCCAGGGCTACACGCCGGTCCTCGCCACCCAGACCCCGGGCGGCTCCACGGAGGACGAACTGACGGAGATGCTGGTCGACCGCGGGGTCGCCGGCATCATCTACGTCTCCGGACTGCACGCCGACACCACCGCCGACATGGAGCGCTACGAGCGGCTGCGCGCCCAGGGCGTGCCCTTCGTCCTGGTCGACGGCTTCTCGCCGAAGGTGCAGGCGCCGTTCATCTCCCCCGACGACCGCGCCGCGATGAGCCTGGCGGTCACCCACCTCGTCTCGCTGGGCCACACCCGCATCGGGCTGGCCCTCGGTCCGAAGCGGTTCGTGCCGGTGCAGCGCAAGATCGAGGGCTTCGTCCGCACCGTCCAGGAACAACTGGACCTCGACGCGCGGACCGTGGAGACGGAACTCGTCCAGCACTCCCTCTACACCCTCGAGGGCGGCCAGGCCGCGGCCACCGCGCTCATCGAGCGGGACTGCACGGCGGTGGTCTGCGCCAGCGACATGATGGCACTGGGCGCCATACGGGCGGCCCGGCAGCGTGGACTGGACGTGCCCAAGGACGTCTCGGTCGTCGGCTTCGACGACTCGCCGCTGATCGCCTTCACCGACCCGCCGCTGACGACCGTCCGCAAGCCGGTCCCGGCGATGGGGCAGGCGGCGGTGCGCACGCTCCTGGAGGAGATCGGCGGGACACCCGCGCCGCACAGCGAGTTCGTGTTCATGCCGGAGCTGGTGGTGCGCGGTTCGACCGCCTCGGCTCCGGGCGACCGGCACCGGTCCTGACCGCTCCCCCGGGCAGCGGGTGCGGCCCGGAACCGGCAGGGGGATGATCGGTGGGAGACGGCTTTTCTGGCAGACTTCATGCCTATGGGTGACGCGACCGTGAGGACTCGGGAGCGCCTGGAAGAGGGCGCTCCGCACCCCGTCACGGAGGAGACGGGGCGGGGGTTCGTGCGCCGTCTCCGCAGGCCGCGCCGGCCCCGCCTGTGGTTCGAGATCCTGCTGATCGCGCTCAGCTACTGGACGTACTCGCTCGTCCGCAACGCCGTGCCGGAGCAGCGGGGGCAGGCGCTGCGCAACGCCGACTGGATCTGGCGGGTCGAGCAGCAGCTCGGGATCGCCGTGGAGGACTCGGTCAATCGTGCCGTCGACTCGGTGACTTGGCTGGTCGTCGGCATGAACTACTACTACGCCACATTGCACTTCGTGGTGACGCTGGGTGTGCTGGTCTGGCTGTTCCGCAGCCATCCGGGACGGTACGCGGCGACCCGTCTGGTCCTCTTCGCGACGACGGGTGTGGCCCTGCTCGGTTACTACCTGTATCCGCTCGCCCCGCCCCGGCTGATGAACGGCGGGCACTTCATCGACACGGTGAAGGTCCACCAGACGTGGGGGTCGATGGCGTCCGGGGACCTGAAGAACATGTCCAACCAGTACGCCGCGATGCCGTCGATGCACATCGGGTGGTCGGTGTGGTGCGGGCTGACGATCTTCGCGCTGGCCTCGGTGCCGTGGGTGCGGGTGCTGGGGCTGGTCTATCCGGTGCTCACGCTGGTGGTGATCGTGGCGACCGCGAACCATTTCTGGCTGGACGCGGTGGGGGGTGTGCTGTGCCTGGCCTTCGGTTACGCGGTGGCCCGGGTGTGGTACGGGAGGCTGCCGTATGCGTTGCCCCGGGCGGTGCCGGGGGGTGGGGCGCGGCGGGGGTCGTGGGCGCCCACGCGCGCCTGAGGGGCGAGGTGAGGCCGGGGTGCGTGGCCCGGCGTTTGTGGCGTGCGGGGAGCTGGTGCGCAGGGGTGGGTCGTGTGGCCCGGCGTAGCGGGGTGCCGCTGCGCCCACCCGTGCCGCCCCAGCGGCACGACTGCCCGCAGCCGGGGTTACTCGTAGAACAGGTCCTCCACCACCGCTCGGGCGCGGCGGGCCGTGCGGCGGTATGCGTCGAGCATGTCGCCCGCGTGGCCGGGGCCGTGGCCGAGGTAGCGGCCCACCGCCGCGAGTTCGCGCGGGTCGGTCGGGAACGTGTCGCCGGCCCGTCCGCGCACCAGCATCACCGCGTTGCGCACCCGCGTCGCCAGCACCCACGCCTCGTCCAGCGTCGCGGCGTTCTCCTCGGAGATGAGCCCCGCCCGGGACGCCGCCGCGAGGGCCTGCCGGGTCCTGGTCGTGCGCAGACCCGGTTCCGCGTGGCCGTGCCGCAGCTGCATCAGCTGGACGGTCCACTCCACGTCGGACAGACCGCCCGGCCCCAGCTTGGCGTGCAGCTTGGGATCGGCGCCGCGCGGCAGCCGCTCGGACTCCATGCGGGCCTTGAGCCGCCGGATCTCCCGTACGGCCTCCTCGGACAGCCCGTGCGCCGGGTACCGCAGCGGATCGACCAGCTCGGTGAAGCGCCGCCCCAGGTCCTCGTCGCCGGCGACGAACTCGGCCCGCAGCAGCGCGTGCGACTCCCACGTCAGTGACCAGCGCCGGTAGTAGGCCGCGTACGACTTGAGCGTGCGCACCAGCGGTCCCGACTTGCCCTCCGGCCGCAGGTCGGCGTCGACGATCAGGGGCGGGTCGGCGCTGGGCACCTGGAGCAGGCGGCGCATCTCGGCGACCACCTTGTTCGCGGCGTCCGCGGCCTCCCGTTCGTCGACCCCGTCCCGGGGCTCGTGCACGAACAGGACGTCGGCGTCCGAGCCGTAGCCCAGCTCGTGCCCGCCGAACCGGCCCATGCCGATGACCGCGAACCGGGTGGGCAGGGTGTCCCCCCAGCCCTCGCGCACCACGGCCCGCAGGGTGCCCGCCAGCGTCGCCGCCGTCAGGTCCGACACCGCGGCGCCGACCCGGTCCACCAGGGCTCCCTGGTCGGCCTCGACGGGCTGCGCCTCGGTGCCGTAGGAGCCGACGATGTCGGCGGCGGCCGTACGGAACAGCTCGCGGCGCCGCACGCCGCGCGCCGCCGTGACCGCCTGGACCGCGCCGTCCGCGCGGCGCACCGCGGCGAGTATCTCCTGCTCCAGCTGGGCCCGCCCGCGCGGCGCAAGCCCCCCGGCGTCGCCGTCGCCGAGGAGCGCCACGGCCTCGGGCGCCCGCATCAGCAGGTCGGGGGCGAGCCGCCCGGCGGACAGCACCCGGGCGAGGTTCTCGGCCGCCGCGCCCTCGTCCCGCAGCAGCCGCAGGTACCAGGGCGTCTTGCCGAGCGCGTCGGAGACCTTGCGGAAGTTGAGCAGGCCCGCGTCCGGGTCGGCGGAGTCGGCGAACCAGCCCAGCAGCACCGGCAGCAGGGTCCGCTGGATCGCGGCCTTGCGGGTGACGCCGGAGGCCAGCGCCTCCAGGTGCCGCAGGGCGGCGGCCGGGTCGGCGTACCCGAGGGCGACCAGCCGCTCGCGGGCCGCGTCGGGGCGCAGCCGGGTCTCCCCCGGCGCCAGCTGGGCGACCGCGTCGAGCAGCGGCCGGTAGAACAGCTTCTCGTGCAGCCGGCGTACGACGGCGGCGTGCCGCCTCCACTCGCGCAGCAGCCCGGTGACCGGGTCGTTGCGCAGGCCGAGGGAACGGCCGAGGCGCCGCAGGTCGGCCTCGTCCTCGGGCACGAGGTGGGTGCGCCGCAGCCGGTGGAGCTGGATGCGGTGCTCCATGGAACGCAGGAAGCGGTACGCCTCGTCGAGCTGGGCGGCGTCCGCCCGGCCGACGTAGCCGCCGGCGGCGAGGGCCTTCAGGGCGTCCAGCGTCGTGCCGCTGCGCAGCGACGTGTCGGCCCGCCCGTGCACGAGCTGGAGCAGCTGCACGGCGAACTCGACGTCGCGCAGGCCGCCCGGGCCCAGCTTGAGCTGGCGGTCGACCTCGGCGACGGGGATGTTCTCCACCACCCGGCGGCGCATCTTCTGCACGTCGGCGACGAAGTTCTCGCGTTCGGCGGCCTGCCACACCAGGGGCTGGAGGGCGGCGACGTACTCGCCGCCGAGGGCCAGGTCGCCGGCGACCGGGCGGGCCTTGAGCAGCGCCTGGAACTCCCAGGTCTTGGCCCAGCGCTGGTAGTAGGCGACGTGGCTGCTGAGGGTGCGCACCAGCGGGCCGTTGCGGCCCTCGGGGCGCAGGTTGGCATCGACGGGCCAGATGGTGCCCTCGACGGTCGTCTCGGAGCAGATCCGCATCATGTGCGAGGCGAGGGAGGTCGCGGCCCGCAGCGCCTTGGTCTCGTCGGCCTCGGCGATGCCTTCCGCCGGCTCGCCCACGAAGATGACGTCGACGTCGGAGACGTAGTTCAGCTCGTGTCCGCCGCACTTGCCCATCGCGATCACCGCCAGCCGGCACAGCGCGGCGTCCTCGGGCGCGGCCTCCTCGGCGAGCCGCAGGGCGGCGCGCAGGGTGGCGGTGGCGAGGTCGGCGAGCTCGGCGGCGGTCTCGGCGACGTCGATGGTGCCGCACACGTCGCGGGCGGCGATGGACAGCAGGCAGCGCCGGTAGGCGACGCGCAGGGAGACGGGGTCGGTGGCCCCGGCGAGGCCGCCCTCGAACTCCGCCACGCCCCGGTGCAGGTCCCGCGGCTCGTAGGTGACGAGGGCCTGCCAGTCGCCGGCGTGCCGGGCGAGGTGGTCGGCGAGCGCCTCGGAGGCGCCGAGCACGCCGAGGAGACGGTCGCGCAGCGGCTTGGCCGCTATCAGGGTGTCCAGCAGCTCCCGGCGCGCGGTGGGGTCGGGCTGTGCCTCCAGGAGGCGGACCAGGCCGTGCAGGGCGAGGTCGGGGTCGGCGGTGGCGCCCAGCGCCTCCAGCAGGACCGGGTCGTTGCGGACCGGTGCCAGCTCCACGCCGTCCAGCAGCCGCTCGGCGGCCGAGGGATCGGTGAAGCCGTGCCGCAGCAGTCGCGTGAAGGTACTGCTCCTGCGCCCCGGCGCCGTCATCTCGGCCTCCTGTCGGACCTGCGGGACCGGTGGCACCGGACCCGTCGGATCAAGGTCGTACGGCCTTGAGCGTAACCGGGGAGCCGCGGCCGGGCGCAGGGGCGGACGGCGCCGTCCGTGATCCGGTGGCCGCCGCGCGGGGAGTTCCGTCCTTTCGGTGGCGCGGCGGGCCGTCATCGGCTTCGGTGAAGGCATGGACTTCACCCTCGAAGTGATCCCGCTGCCCGTGACGGACATCGACCGCGCCCGGGATTTCTACCGGGACAAGGTCGGCTTCCACGTCGACATCGACCAGGAGGTGATGCCGGGGATGCGGATCGTCCAGCTGACGCCCCCGGGCTCGGGCTGTTCGGTCGCCCTCGGCGACAGCATCTGGGAGATGTCCCCGGGTCCCAGGCCGGCTCCCGGTTCCTACCAGGGGCTCCAGCTGTGCGTCGCCGACATCAAGGCGGCCCACGCGGAACTGGTGGGCCGCGGCCTGGAGGTCTCCGAGCCGGTGCAGTACGCGCCGGACGACGGTGCCACGTTCATGTACTTCACGGACCCGGACGGCAACGGCTGGGCGATCCAGGAGTACCGGCGCCGGCGGACGGAGCCGCTGCACCAGGTGCTGGCGGACCTGAAGCGGCAGCGGTAGGGGGTGTCGTTCGGATCAGGCCGACTTCAGGCAACAGTGCCTTGCAACGGGCCCGAGCGGGGTCTGGTGCGTGCAGCTGCAAGGCGGAGGAGGGCGCCAGGGCGGAGCCCTGGCAACCGACGACAACGCCGCAGATGCGCGTGCCAGGCCCCGCGACCCCGGCAAGATCCGAACGACACCCCCTAGGCGCGCCGGCGTCAGGCCGTCTCCCGCCAGCGGTTGGTGATCGGCAGGCGGCGGTCCTTGCCGAAGCCCTTCGCCGAGATCTTGGTGCCCGGCGGGTACTGGCGCCGCTTGTACTCCGCGGTGTCCACCATGCGCAGCGTCCTGGTCACCAGCTCCCGGTCGTACCCGGCGGCGACGATCTCGTCCGCGCCCCGGTCCTGGTCGACGTACAGCGCGAGGATCGCGTCGAGCACCGGGTAGTCCGGCAGGGAGTCCGTGTCGACCTGCCCCGGGCGCAGTTCGGCGCTCGGGGGCTTGGTGATCGAGTTCTCCGGGATCGGCGGGGTCCGGCCGCGGTCCCGGGCGGCGCGGTTGCGCCACTCGGCCAGGCGGAAGACCGACGTCTTGTACACGTCCTTGATCGGGCCGTAGGCGCCCACGGAGTCGCCGTACAGCGTCGAGTAGCCCACCGCCAGCTCCGACTTGTTGCCGGGCGCCAGGACGATGTGGCCCTCCTGGTTGGAGATCGCCATCAGCAGCGTGCCGCGCAGCCGCGACTGGAGGTTCTCCTCCGCGAGGCCGGTCAGGCCGAGCGAGCCCATGTACGCGTCGAACATCGGCTCGATCGCCACGGTGCGGTAGTTCAGGCCGGTGCGCCGGGCCATCTCCGCCGCGTCGTCCTTGGAGTGCTCGGAGGAGTACTTGGACGGCATCGACACGCCGTACACGTTCTCCGCGCCGACCGCGTCGCAGGCGATCGCCGCGACCAGGGCGGAGTCGATGCCGCCGGACAGGCCGATCAGCACCGAGCGGAAACCGTTCTTCGTGACGTAGGCGCGCAGGCCGGTGACGAGGGCCGAGTAGACCTCCTCGTCGTCGTCGAGCCGCTCGGCGTACCCGCCGGTCAGCTCGGGCTCGTAGGCCGGGACCGGCTCCTCGGACAGGACGACCCGGTCGATGCGCAGCCCGTCGTCCACCACGCCGGCGGGCGCGGCCGCGGCCGCGCCCGGCAGGTCCAGGTCGAGCACCATGCAGCACTCGGAGAACTGCGGGGCCCGCGCCACGACCTCGCCGTCGGCGCCGACCACGATGGAGTCGCCGTCGAAGACGAGCTCGTCCTGGCCGCCGGTCATGGCGAGGTAGGCGGTGGTGCAACCGGCTTCCTGGGCGCGCTTGCGGACCAGTTCCAGCCGGGTGTCGTCCTTGTCCCGTTCGTAGGGCGAGGCGTTGACGGAGAGCAGCAGCCCGGCCCGCGCCGAGCGGGCGGCCGGCACCCGGCCGCCGTCCTGCCACAGGTCCTCGCAGATGGCGAGGGCGACGTCGACGCCACGCACCCGCAGCACCGGCATGGTGTCGCCGGGGACGAAGTAGCGGAACTCGTCGAAGACGCCGTAGTTCGGCAGGTGGTGCTTGGCGAAGCTCAGCACCACCTCGCCGCCGTGCAGCACGGCCGCCGCGTTCTGCGGGGCGCCGGCCGGCTGGCCGTACTTCGGCTGGGCGGTCGCCGAGCGGTCGAGGTAGCCGACGACCACGGGCAGGTCGCCGAGGCCCTCGTCGGCGAGGCGGGCCGCGAGGGAGCGCAGGCCCGCGCGGGAGGCCTCCACGAAGGACGACCGGAGGGCCAGGTCCTCGACGGGGTACCCGGTCAGCACCATCTCCGGGAAGGCCACCAGGTGGGCTCCCTGCTCGGCGGAGTGCCGGGTCCAGCGGACGACCGACTCCGCGTTCCGGGCGATGTCGCCGACACTCGAGTCGATCTGGTTCAGGGCGAGTCGTAGCTGAGGCACACGGCCAGTGTAATCGTCAGACCGACGCTATGGGGGGTGATCCCGTTTCCGGTGTCGGGCCGGCGTCAGGCCTCCGGTTTCGCGCCGCGCTCCGCCAGCAGGTCCGCCATCAGCCGGATCTCCGACTCCTGCGACTCCACCATTCCCCGGGCCAGCCGCTTCTCCACTCCGACCGTGCACTTGCTCGCGCAGCCCTCGGCCATGTGGACGCCGCCCTTGTGGTGCTCGGTCATCAGCTGGAGGTAGTAGACCTCGGCCTGCCGGCCGCTCAGGCCGGCGAGCTTCTTCAGCTGGGCGTCGGTGGCCATCCCGGGCATCAGCGAGCCCTCCCCCGCCGACGGCATGTCGCCCATGCCCATCCAGGTCATGGGCGGGTCGGACGACACCTTCGGCAGCCCCCACAGGTCGAGCCAGCCGATCATCATGCCCCGCTGGTTGGCCTGGGTCTGCGCGATGTCGTAGGCGAGCCGCCGCACCTCCTCGTCCTCGGTGCGGTCGCGCACGATGTACGACATCTCCACGGCCTGCTGGTGGTGCACCGACATGTCCCGCGCGAACCCGGCGTCCGCCGAGCCCGCGGACGGGGTGCCGGCCCCGCCGTCGTCGCCGGCGACCGCGTAGGTGATGGCACCCGCCGCGACGAGCACCGCCGCGGCGGACCCCGCGATCCAGCCTGCCCGCCTGGGTTTCACTGCGACAGCCCGTTGGTGCACGCGGCCCCCGGCTCGGGGGTCTGCTCGCCCTGGACGAACTTCTCGAAGAACTTGTCCACGTTCGGGTCGTCGGCGCCGGTCACCGTGCGCTGGTGGCCCCAGGCGGACAGCACGATCGGCTCCTTCTGCTTGTCGTCGGGGCTCATCAGCGAGTACGGCGTCTTCTTGACCTTGGCGGCCAGCTTCTCGACGTCGGCCTTCGGCGCCTTGTCGCTGTACGTCACCCAGACCGCGCCGTGCTCCAGCGAGTGCACGGCGTTCTCGTTGTTCAGCGGCTTGCTGTAGACGTCGCCGTCGCAGTTCATCCAGACCTGGTTGTGGTCGCCGCCGACCGGGGGCTCGACCGGGTACGTCACCTTCTTGGCGACGTGGTTGCGGGAGAGGGTGCCCTGCCAGGTCTGCACACCGTCCTCGCCGGCGACGAACTTGCCGGAGGTCTTGGAGTCGGTGGCCGCCGTGTCGTCGGAGTCGTCGGACTGCGAGCGCACGAGGACGACGCCGCCGACGACGAGACCGACGACGACCACGACGCTGATCCCGATCGTGAGGATCCGGTTCCGGCGGTCGCGGGCCTCCTCGGCGCGTCGCATCTCCGCTATGCGGGCCTGTCGCGCCGTGTTGCTGCTCTTCTTGGCGGAACCCATGGGGTGTGCCCTTCTGGGAAAACGGGGGGCGGTGAGTGCGCTGATCGTAATGGTGAGGGAGGGGTATTTCGTAGGGTGGTCACGTGATCCGACGCGGCGGGGCCACAGGAATGGCCCGATCGAACACGCGGCCTCTACGCTGCGGGTGAGCGGTACACGCGGTCCGGCCCCGTTCAGGCCGGGGCCGGCCGGCCGATCAAGGTCCGCAACGCGTACGAAACGGTGCTGTGGTGTGATGCTCAGGTGCCCGACCGCCTTCCCCTCTACCGGAGACAGGCGGCCTGACCAGCAAGGATGGGGAAGCGGAAGATGGACAAGCAGCAGGAGTTCGTGATCCGGACGCTCGAGGAGCGCGACATCCGGTTCGTACGCCTGTGGTTCACGGACGTGCTGGGCTTCCTCAAGTCCGTGGCCGTGGCCCCGGCCGAGCTGGAGCAGGCCTTCGACGAGGGCATCGGCTTCGACGGCTCCGCGATCGAGGGCTTCGCCCGGGTCTACGAGTCCGACATGATCGCCAAGCCGGACCCGTCGACCTTCCAGATCCTGCCCTGGCGCGCGGAGGCGCCCGGCACGGCCCGGATGTTCTGCGACATCCTCATGCCGGACGGCTCGCCGTCCTTCGCGGACCCGCGCTACGTCCTCAAGCGCGCCCTGGCCCGCACCTCCGACCTGGGCTTCACCTTCTACACGCACCCGGAGATCGAGTTCTTCCTGCTGAAGGACAAGCCGGTCGACGGCTCGGTGCCGACGCCCGCCGACAACTCGGGGTACTTCGACCACACACCGCAGAACATCGGCATGGACTTCCGCCGTCAGGCGATCACGATGCTGGAGTCGATGGGCATCTCGGTGGAGTTCTCCCACCACGAGGGCGCCCCCGGCCAGCAGGAGATCGACCTGCGCTACGCGGACGCGCTGTCCACGGCGGACAACATCATGACGTTCCGCCTGGTCATGAAGCAGGTCGCGCTGGAGCAGGGCCTGCAGGCCACCTTCATGCCGAAGCCGTTCTCGGAGTACCCGGGCTCGGGCATGCACTCGCACCTCTCGCTGTTCGAGGGCGACCGCAACGCGTTCTACGAGTCGGGCGCGGAGTACCAGCTCTCCAAGGTCGGCCGCTCCTTCATCGCGGGCCTGCTGCGGCACGCGGCGGAGATCTCCGCGGTCACCAACCAGTGGGTGAACTCGTACAAGCGCATCTGGGGCGGCAGCGAGCGCACGGCGGGCGCGGGCGGCGAGGCCCCGTCCTACATCTGCTGGGGCCACAACAACCGCTCGGCGCTGGTCCGCGTCCCGATGTACAAGCCCGGCAAGACCGGCTCGGCCCGCGTCGAGGTCCGCTCCATCGACTCCGGCGCCAACCCGTACCTGACCTACGCGGTCCTGCTGGCCGCCGGCCTGAAGGGCATCGAGGAGGGCTACGAGCTCCCGCCGGGCGCCGAGGACGACGTGTGGGCCCTGTCCAACGCCGAACGCCGCGCCCTGGGCATCGAGCCGCTCCCCCAGAACCTGGGCGAGGCCCTGGCCCTGATGGAGCACAGCGACCTGGTCGCCGAGACCCTCGGCGAGCACGTCTTCGACTTCTTCCTGCGCAACAAGCGGCAGGAGTGGGAGGAGTACCGGTCCCAGGTCACCGCGTTCGAGCTGCGGAAGTCGCTGCCGGTGCTGTAGGGGCGGGTCAGAGCGAGATTTCCGCTGTGGACGACGAAGGGGCCGACGGTCGGGGGATCGTCGGCCCGCTGGTGCGTCTTGCCCAAGTCCTCGGAATGGGCGGGGTGGCGACCCCGGTCAAGCGATGGCGATCCGTGCCATGCCCCACAGGATGATCAGGTCGAGCGTCATCACGCTGATCGACCACAGGGGGTAGTACGGGATGAACATGAACTGGGTCACCAGGCTGATCGAGGCGGTCGTCAGTCCGGCCGCGCGGCCCCAGCTCATCGCTCGCAGCATCCCGACACCGACGATGACCATCGCAACGCCTACGACGAGATGGATCCAGCCCCAGCTGGTGAGGTCGAACCTGTACTCGTAGTGCCGCGGAACGCCGAAGAGACGATCCTTGGCGATGCCGGCGATGCCCTGGAGGATGCTGAGGATGCCGCTGATGAGGAGCGGTACACCGAAGTATCTGATCGGTCCCGTCGGCCGGCCATCGTTCTGAGCGCCCCTGGTCTCGTGCCGTGCTCCATGAGGCATGTCCGCCATGACCTGTCAACCCTTCGACTTGGGGCGGTCGTCACCGCACCACACGGGGGCGGCGGGAAGCGAGCGCGTCCGTCGCGGTCCCAGCGTCACCCGCGAGTAGCCGCGCGGCGACCGCACTGGGGCATACGGGTCCGCTCCGGATAGCGGTGGGCGGAGTACGGCGATCGCACCGTCCCCGAAAATCCCTCGGACCTGCACACCGTTCATCGCACGGTCACGCGGACGGGGCGGGGCGGTGGCGGGCGGGGCGGCCGCGCGCGTCCCGGCCCCGGGAAAGGTTCCCCCACCGGGGGAAAGCGTGAAGACGGGGGCTCGTTCCCCGACCGCATGCACACACGGTGAACGCTCAACAACCCGCAGATGGTGGGTTGTTCGTCAGCATGCTTTGATCAGCGCGCGGCATCCCGGTGATCGGTTCCGGACTCCCCGATCCGGAGCCCGGGCGTGCACGCTCCACCGCTCCGATTCTTTCGCGCGAAGGGAAGACCTGTCATGAATCTCGTCCCCCAGGTCGAAACGGCTGAACTCTCCGACACGGACCTCGACCAGGTGTCCGGCGGCCATGTCGGCCTCGACGCCGGCGCGGCCGTCTTCACGGCCGGCGGTGGCGTCGCCGCGGGCCTGTACGCGGAGGCCGGCCCGGTCTCCGTCTGCGCCGGCCTCGGCGCCTCCGTGGGGCACGGCCAGGCGCGCACCACGAGCATCTGAGTCACAGCACGCCGGGCCCCGGACCACCGCGTCCGGGGCCTGCTCAGCTCCCGCCGGTGCCGGCCACGAACCCTGCCCATGCCGCCCGGGTGACGGCGAGGCGGGGGCCGTCGGGGCGCTTGGAGTCACGGATGTGGACGGTGGCGGTCGCGGTGGCTATGGCGACCTCGACGCAGTCGTTGCCGTCTCCGCTGCTGCTGTAGCTGCTCTTGAACCATGCCGCTGCGGCGGAATCCTTCAGGAGGGCACTCATGCCGCGGCTGCCTCAAGCCGGTCACGTGCCTTGACGAACTCCGCCCAGGCGGCCGGGGTGACGGCGAGGCGAGGGCCGTGCGGTCGCTTGGAGTCGCGGACATGAATGGCGGCGGGACCTATTGCGACCTCGACGCAGTCGCTGGGGTTGCTGGTATCGCTGTAACTGCTCTTGAACCAGGTCAGGTCGGCGAGGTCTCGGGATGTGTCCTTGCGACTCATGTCTCCCCCAGCAGTTGTTCGATGAAGGCCACTGATTCCCTGGCGCTCAGTGCCTCGGCCCGGATGATCCCATAGCGCAGTTCGAGGATGCGCAGGTGCCGGGGCTCCGTGACAGGCCGGTTGCCGAACTCGTCGTCGGCCCGGCCGACCGCAGTACCGTCGTCGAACTTGAGCACCTGAATCCGCCCCGCTCCCGGGTGGTCACCGCGAGATGTCAGCATCACCTGGATCTCTACGTGCCGCAGTTGCGCGACCTCCAGGAGATGTTCGAGCTGCCTGCGCAGGACCATCCTGCCGCCCACAGGCCTTCTGAGCGTCGCCTCTTCCTGGACAAAACTGAGTTCCGGGGCCGGGGCACGCTCGAACACCGCTTTGCGCCCCATACGCGCGGCGAGCGCACTCTCGATCTCGTCCTCCGAGAGAGCCGGCCGACGCGTACGGAGAAGGGCGCGCGCATACTCCTCCGTCTGGAGAAGCCCGTGCAGGCTGTAACTGCCGTACGAAAGCGACTCGACCGCTCGCGATTCCAACTTCGCCAAGTCACGCACCTGCTTGGGATACCGGACCTTCTTCACGTCCTCCCAGGTCGCGGCGAGGAGCCCGCTCGCCCCCAGCACCTCGTCCGCCTTCTCCAGGTACTCCCGCCGGGGAATCCGCTTCCCGCCCTCGATCTTGTAGACAAGGTCCTCCCCGTACCCCACCGCCGCCCCGAAGTCGCCCGCCCGCATCCCCACCGCCTCGCGCCGCAGCCTCAGCTGCCGTCCGACGGTGGCGATGACCGCCACGCCCCACTCGTCGTCCGGGTCGACCTCCCACCCCGGCTCGTCCGTCCCGCCGTCCACCGACATCCGCACCCCTCCGCCGTACGCGCCGTATCGCGACGCCGCTCACGGTAGGCGGGCGGGCCCGGGCGGATGAGGTGGTCGAGGCTCCCGGCACGCGAACGGGTGACCGACGGCTTCTCAGCGGCGGACGTTGTCCAGCAGCGACGTCAGGATCGCCTCGGCGTGGGTCCACAGCACGGCGCCGCCGATGCCGGGGACGACCCGGCGGTGGGCGTGGGGCAGGCGGGCGGCGAGCAGGGCGCCCTTGTCGGGCGAGTGGCTCGTGTCCTGTGCGCCGTACCAGATGTCCACCGGCACGGTGATCGCGTCGAGCGCGAACGGCCAGCGTCCCATGGCGAGGACGGTGTCCCGGGCGTATCCGGCGGCGCCCTGGGTGAATCCCTCGGCCAGGGCCTGGCGGTACGCGGTCGAGAACTCGGGGTTCTGGTAGACGGCGAGGTCGCAGGCGGGGCTGCCTCCCATGACCAGGTCCCACATCGCCTCCGCGTCGAAGCCCGCGAAGAACTCCTCGGTGGCGGCCGGGTCCCGCACGGCCCGTTCGGTCAGGGTGCGCAGCTCCGCTGGCAGGGCGGCGGCGAACTCGGGGGCCGCCACCTCGTCCGCGGCCGAGACCAGGGACAGCGCGCGGGCGGCTCCGGCCTCCGCGCAGGCCAGCGCGAACGGGGCGCCTTGCGAGTTGCCGACCACGGCCGGGCGGCCCAGGCCCCGTAGAGCGCACAGGGCGCGCACGTCGGCCGCGAAATCGGCGAAGGTGCGGCCGGGAACGGGCGTGGAGGCGCCCAGTCCGGGACGGTCGACGGAGATCAGGCGGACGCCGAGCGCGTCGACGACGCCCGCGCCGAAGCCGAGCCGGCGGCTCGTGGCCGCACCGGGACACAGTAGGACGGGCACACCGTCCCGGGCGCCCCACTCGGCCCAGCCGAGCAGGCGGCCGTCCGGCAGGCGCGTCTCACCGAGGCGGGCGGGATCGGCGGTGAAGGCAGCCATGGCCCGCATCATGCAGCGGGGCGGAGCGCCTCCGCACGGCCTTTTCCGCCGACCCGGCGGGCTGCACATCGGCCCGCCCCACCGCCGGGCCCGCCCAAGGGGCCGCGGCCCGCCGTCACCGCCGTACCGTCTCCGCCACCCCCGGTACGTGCCCCGCGACCACGCGCTCGCGGCCGACGGCCGCGGCGGTGGCCCGGCGGTCCACCGTGTAGGCCGTGGCCGCGACCGCCAGGCCGAGGACTGCCAGGGCCGCGCCCGCCAGGGCCGGGGACGTGGTGCCGAAGCCCGCCGCGAGGGTGAGGCCGCCGATCCAGGCGCCGCCGGCGTTGGCGAGGTTGAAGGCGGCCTGGTTGGCCGAGGAGGCGAGGGACGGGGCCGCGGAGGCCTTCTCCATGACCATCAGCTGCAGGGGCGAGCCGGTGATGAAGGCGGCCATGCCGAGCAGCGCCACCGCGAGGGCCGCCGTGACCTCCGTGCGCATCAGGAGGGGGAAGAGCGCGAGGACCACGACCAGGGAGGCGAGGCCGCCGAAGAGCGTGCCCCGCAGGGAGTGGTCCGCCAGCCGGCCGCCCAGCAGGTTGCCCGCGGTGGCGCCGACGCCGAAGAGGGCCAGCAGCAGGGTCACGCTCGCGTCGGCGAAACCGGCCGCGTCCGTGAGCATCGGCGTGATGTAGCTGTAGGCGGCGAAGAGCGCGCCGAAGCCGGCGACCGTGGTGCCGAGGGCCAGCCAGACCGGCAGGGAGCGCAGGGCGGCCAGTTCGCCGCGCAGGCCGGTCGTGGGGGCCGGGGCGTGGTCGCGCGGGATCAGTGCCACGAGGGCCGCTATCGCCGCGACGCCGATCGCGCTGACGCCGAGGAACGTGGCCCGCCAGCCGAGCTGCTGGCCCATGGCGGTGGCCGCGGGGACGCCGACGATGTTGGCGACCGTCAGGCCCAGGAACATCAGGGACACGGAGCGCGCCTTGCGTTCCGGTGCCACCATGCCGGTGGCGACGACCGCGCCGACGCCGAAGAAGGCGCCGTGCGGCAGACCGCTGACGAAGCGGGCGGCGAGCAGGGAGACCTCGCCGGGGGCGACGGCCGACAGCGCGTTGCCCACGACGAAGAGGACCATCAGGGCGATCAGGACCGTGCGGCGGGACATCCGCGCGGTGGCCGCCGCGAGCAGCGGGGCGCCGATGACGACGCCGAGGGCGTACGCCGAGACCAGGTGTCCGGCGGTGGGGATCGAGATGTGCAGGTCGTCGGCGACATCGGGCAGCAGGCCCATCATCACGAACTCGGTCGTGCCGATGCCGAAGGCGCCCACGGCGAGGGCGAGCAGGGCCAGGGGCATGAAGGGTCTCGCCTTTCGAGAGCGGAGGTGTGCGTACGGGAGGGGACTGTCGTATGTTCCCGTACGGAACAAAGACTCTCAGGGCGAGTATTCCGGCGGCGAATCTCAGGAAGCCGTTGTGTCGACCTTCACACGCGCGGCGATCGGCAGATGGTCGCTGCCGGTCTCCGGGAGGGTCCAGCTCGTCTCCGGTTCGACGCCCGTGACGAGGATCTGGTCGATGCGGGCCATCGGGAAGGACGCCGGCCAGCTGAAGCCGAAGCCGTCGCCCGCGGCGCCCTGCGGGGAGCGCATCTGGGAGGTGATCGCGGTGAGCGCGCGGTCGTTCATGGTGCCGTTGAGGTCGCCGAGCAGGATCTTGCGGGGCAGCTTCTCGTCGGCGATGGCCTCGCCGAGGGCGTCGGCGCTCTTGTCCCGCTGCCGGGCGGTGAAACCGGCCTCCAGCTTCACCCGGACGGAGGGCAGGTGGGCGACGTACACGGCGACCGGCCCGGAGGGCGTGGCCACGGTGGCGCGCATCGCGCGCTTCCAGCCCAGCCGGATGTCGACGGCCTTCACGTCGCTCACCGGGTACGTGCTCCACAGCCCGACGGTGCCGACGACCGCGTGGTGCGGGTACTTCGACTCCAGCGCCTTCTCGTACATCGGCACGGCGGACGCCTTCAGCTCCTCCAGGGCCAGCACGTCCGCGCCGGCGGCGGCCACGGCACGGGCGGTGCCGGCCGGATCGGCGTTGTCGGCGTTGACGTTGTGCGTGGCCACCGTGAGGTCGCCGCCGGCGCCGGTCTTGTCGAAGAGCAGGCCGCCGAAGAGATTCAGCCACACGCTCACCGGCAGGACGAGCGCGATCAGCGCCGTCGCCGACTTGCGGACGAGGGCGATCACGAACAGCACCGGGACCAGCAGGCCGAACCACGGCAGGAAGGTCTCGGTGAGGCTGCCGAGGTTGCCGACGGCGTTGGGGATGTGCGAGTGCGCCGCCATCACGACGGCCAGGACGACGGCCACCGCGGCCGTGATCAGGCCCCGGCGCCAGATCCGCCGGTCGCCGCGCCAGCCGGTGGCCATCCGGTCGAACAGGCGCCGGAGCCGGGGGCCCCGACGCTCGGGTCCCGAGCCGCCGTTGTCCGTCTCCGTCATGTACGCCTGCTGCGCCATACCGCCGCCTCACTGCCTGCCGTGCATACCGTCGCCCCCCGTGTCTCAGCACCCTAGGGGATGATCGGTTCCGTTCATGCCGTCCCATGACGGCCGTACGGGCACGAGGACGTACGAGCCTGCGTCCGGAGTTCCGAACACCCCTGGGGCCAGGGGCTTCTGTGACAGAACGCGCACATTCGCGCCCTACGGGCGGGGCGGGCCGACGGGGCCCAGACCACCGAGCAGCGTGTCGACGATCTGCGTGGCGAGATCCTCGGGGAGGTCGCCCTCCGGGCGCATGATCGCGCGGACCAGCATGGGGCCGACGACGATGTCGTGGAGCAGGTCCAGGTCGACGTCGTCGCGCAGTTCGCCGTTGTCGCGGCCGCGGCGCAGTATCTCGATGCCGAGTCTGCGCCGCGGGAGGATGACGGTGTTGTGGTAGGCCGCCCAGATCTTGGGGCTGGACTTCATCTGGGCGTACACGCTGTGCAGGATCGCCGACCGGTTGGTCAGGCCGCGCTGCCGCAGCGACTCGAGGACGACGATCAGGTCGTCGCGCATCGAGGTGCCCGGCAGGACCGGGTCCTCGGGCTCGGCGGCCCGCACCACGTCGACGAAGAGCTCCTCCTTGCCGCTCCAGCGGCGGTAGATGGTGGCCTTGCCGACGCCGGCCGTGCGCGCGATGCGCTCGACGGAGAGCTCGGCGAGCGGGACGCCCTGCTCCAGGAGCTCCAGCACGCCCTCGATGATGGCGCGCTCGACGGCCTCGCTGCGGGGTCGCCCCCGCGCGGGGAAGCCGTGAGGCGAGCGGCTGTCGAGGCTCACGTGCCGGGTCCTTTCGCTGGGCTGGGACGATTGTCCCTGGTGTGCGGCGGTACTACTCCATCGTGGCCACCGGCTCCGGTTCCCGCTCGGGCGACTCGGGCCGCGGGGTCCGGCCCGGCAGGTACACGGCCACCACGACCGCGCCGAGCACGGCGACACCCGCTCCCCACAGGGCGGTGACGTGCATGGCGTGCAGGAAGGCGTCGTGGGCCGGGCCGACGAGGGCCTTGCCCCGGGGGCCGAGCTTCTCGGCGACGCCGAGCGTGGCCTCGATGGACTCGCCGGCGGTGTGGCGCAGGCCGGCCGGGACCTGGCCGAGGCCGCCCTCGATGCCGTTGCGGTAGGCGGTGGACAGCACGGAGCCGAGGACGGCGATGCCGAGGGCGCCGCCGACCTGGCGGAAGGTGTTGCTGAGCGCGGAGGCCGAGCCGGCCTTCTCGCGGGGCAGGGCCTGCATGATGACGACGCTGGTCGGCGTCATGATGTGCGCCATGCCGGTGCCCATGAGGAAGAAGTAGACCTCCAGCAGCCAGACCGGCGTGTCCGCCTCCAGCGTGGCGAACGCGGCCAGCATGGCGGCGATGAGCAGCATCCCGGCCGTGGTCGTGGCCCGGTTGCCGAAACGGTCGACGAGGAGGCGGGCCCGGGGAGCGAAGATCAGCTGCGAGGCGGCCAGCGGCAGCATCAGCAGACCGGTCTCCAGCGGCGAGAAGCCGAGCACGCTCTGGGTGTAGAAGACGGAGAAGAAGGTCACGCCCATCAGCGCGAAGAAGACCAGCGCTATGGCGGCGATCGCGGCGGAGAACACCTTGTTGCGGAAGTACGTGACGTCGATGGACGGGTGGTCGCTGCGCTTCTCGTACACGACGAAGGCCACGAGCACGGCGAGACCCGCGCCGATCGTCGCCAGCACGGTCGCGTCCGTGAAGTCGGCGAGCTGACCGCCCTTGATGATGCCGTAGACCAGCAGGACGAGGCCGACGACGGACAGGACGACGCCGACCGGGTCGAGGCGGCCGGGGTTCGGGTCCCGGGAGTCGGGGACCAGCCACAGCATCAGCGCGAGGGCCACGACCACGATCGGCACGTTGACGAGGAAGACCGAGCCCCACCAGAAGTGGTCCAGGAGCAGCCCGCCGGTGATGGGGCCGATGGCGATGGCCAGGCCCACGCCGCCGGCCCAGATGCCGATGGCCTTCGGCTGTTCCTCACGCTCGAAGACGTTCATGAGGACGGCGAGGGTGGCGGGCATGACGAAGGCGGCGCCCAGGCCCATCACCGCACGGAAGGTGATGAGCTCGCCGGGCGAGCCGGAGAAGGCGGCGAGGGCGGAGCCGATGCCGAACACGGCCAGGCCGCCGAGCAGGACCTTCTTGCGGCCGAGCCGGTCGCCGAGCAGACCGGCGGTGAACAGCAGGCCGGCGAAGACGAGGGTGTAGGCGTTGATCGCCCACTCCAGCTCGCTCTGGGTGGCGCCCAGGCCGGTGGGCTCGGGGGTGGAGATGGTCTTGATGGCGACGTTCAGGATCGAGTTGTCGAGCACCACGATCAGCAGGCTCAGCATGAGCACACCGAGGATGGCCCAGCGGCGCCGGTGCACCTCTTCCGGTATGCGCCGGGAGGAAGAGTCGGCTGGAGTAGTCATGCCGCCAAGCCTAGAATCCTTTAGATACGAGACCGTTCCGTTCCGTAAGCCTCTTACCGAGCTCTTACATCGCCCCCTGCCCCGCCCCCCGCCGCACGCCGCCGGTCCCCGGCCGTACGACACGTGGCGAGGGTCCCCTAGCCGTCCGGCGGCACGAGGTGCCACCATGGGAGGGATCCGGGGACGCCGTCAGGGCGCCTCGAGATGACATGAAGGAGCCGTTGCCATGACGCAGCTTTCGGCTGCCCAGACGCCTCAGGCCAAGCCCGCCGACGGCGGCAGGGCGCTGTACGGGGGCAAGAGCACCCGCCGCATCACCGTCCGGGACATCACCGCCGCCAAGGAGCGCGGCGAGAAGTGGCCCATGCTCACCGCCTACGACGCGATGACCGCGTCCGTCTTCGACGAGGCCGGCATCCCGGTCATGCTCGTCGGCGACTCCGCGGGCAACTGCCACCTCGGCTACGACACCACCGTGCCCGTCACGCTGGACGAGATGATCATGCTCTCGGCCGCCGTGGTCCGGGGCACCAGCCGCGCCCTGATCGTGGCCGACCTGCCCTTCGGCTCCTACCAGGAGGGCCCGGTCCAGGCGCTGCGCTCGGCGACCCGGCTGGTCAAGGAGGCCGGCGCCGGGGCGGTCAAGCTGGAGGGCGGCGAGCGCTCGCACCGGCAGATCGAGCTGCTGGTCGAGTCCGGCATCCCGGTGATGGCACACATCGGTCTCACCCCGCAGTCCGTCAACGCTATGGGCTACCGGGTGCAGGGCCGCGGCGAGGAGGCCGCCCAGCAGTTGCTGCGCGACGCCAAGGCCGTACAGGACGCGGGTGCTTTCGCGGTCGTGCTGGAGCTGGTGCCGGCCGAGCTGGCCGCCGAGGTGACGCGCACCCTGCACATCCCGACCGTCGGCATCGGCGCGGGTCCGGAGACGGACGCGCAGGTGCTGGTGTGGACCGACATGCTCGGGCTGACCGGCGGACGGGTGCCGAAGTTCGTGAAGAAGTACGCCGACCTGCGCCAGGTCATGGGCGACGCGGCGAAGTCCTTCGCCGAGGACGTCGTCGGCGGAACGTTCCCGCAGGAGGAGCACTCCGTCCACTGAACCACCGCGGTACGACACCGGCCCCGCCGATCTTCCCCCGTCGGCGGGGCCGGTGCTTCTCGCTCCCCGGCCGGCGCCGCCGCGATGGCTGTCGGTGGGATGCCCGCGCTGTCGGCGGAATGTCGGTGGTTTGTCGGCGGCGCCTGACACCGTCGTCGGCATGAAGCGAATCGACAACACCCCCGAGGCCGCGAACAGCGCGGTCACCGTGCGGGGGCTGGTCAAGCACTACGGCGAGACCAAGGCGCTGGACGGCGTCGACCTGGACGTGCGCGAGGGCACCGTGATGGGCGTGCTCGGGCCGAACGGCGCCGGCAAGACCACCCTCGTCCGCATCCTGTCCACCCTCATCACCCCCGACGCCGGACAGGCGCACGTCGCCGGCTACGACGTCGTCCGGCAGCCGCGGCAGCTGCGGCGGGTGATAGGACTCACCGGGCAGTACGCGTCCGTGGACGAGAAGCTCCCCGGCTGGGAGAACCTCTACATGATCGGGCGGCTGCTCGACCTGTCCCGCAAGGACGCCCGCGCCCGTGCCGACGAACTGCTGGAGCGGTTCTCGCTCACCGAGGCCGGCAAGCGGCCCGCGGCCACCTACTCCGGCGGCATGCGGCGCCGCCTCGACCTGGCCGCCTCCATGATCGGGCACCCGGCCGTCCTCTACCTGGACGAGCCCACCACCGGCCTGGACCCGCGCACCCGCAACGAGGTGTGGGACGAGGTCAAGCGCATGGTCGGCGACGGCGTCACCGTGCTGCTGACCACCCAGTACATGGAGGAGGCCGAGCAGCTCGCCTCCGAGCTGACCGTCGTCGACCGCGGCAAGGTCATCGAGAAGGGCGGCATCGAGGAGCTGAAGGCGAAGGTCGGCGGGCGCACCCTGCGCGTCCGCCCGGTCGACCCGGCGCACCTGCGGCCGCTCGCCGGTTTCCTGGACGAGATGGGCATCACCGGGCTCGCCAACACCACCGTGGACACCCAGCGCGGGACCGTCCTGGTGCCGATCCTCAGTGACGAGCAACTGACCGCCGTGGTCGGCGCGGTCACCGCACGCGGCATCACCATCGCCTCCATCACCACCGAACTGCCCAGCCTGGACGAGGTCTTCCTGTCGCTCACCGGCCACCGCGCCAGTGCCCCGCAGGACGCCGCGCCCGTCACCGACGCCCGCGAGGAGGTCGCCGTATGAGCGCCGTCACCACCACCGCCACATCCGCTCCCGACGCCCGGATCTCGCTGCGCGGGCACCTGCGGCACACCAGCGCGCTGGTCCGCCGCAATCTGCTGTGGATCCGGCAGGACCCGGAGTCGATGTTCGACGCCATCCTGTTCCCGGTCATCTTCACGCTGTTGTTCGTCTACGTCTTCGGCGGCTCCATCGGGCAGTCGCTGGGCGGCGGGCAGCAGGCGTACGTGCAGTACGTCGTGCCCGGTCTGATGGCCATGATGGGCATGAACATGGCCCAGGGCGTGGGCACCGGCTTCAACCAGGACTTCAACTCCGGTGTCATGGACCGCTTCCGGTCCCTGCCGATCGGGCGTGGCTCGGTGCTGTTCGCCAAGATCGCCGTGGAACTGCTGCGGATGCTGTTCGCCACCGTGGTGCTGCTGATCGTCGGTGTCCTCGTCGGTTTCGACATCACCAACTGGCCCGGGCTGCTGGCCTCCGTGGGACTGTCGGTGCTGTTCGGCTCGGCCCTGATGTGGATCTTCCTCACGCTCGGCGTGATGATGAAGAACGCCCAGTCCGTGCAGGCGATGGGCTTCCTGGTGCTGATGCCGCTCCAGTTCGGCTCCTCGATCTTCGCGCCGACGCAGTCGATGCCGGGCTGGCTGAAGGCCTTCACGGACTACAACCCGCTGTCCAGCCTCGCCGACGCCGCGCGCGGCCTGATGGTGGGCGGCCCCGTCGCACACGACCTGTGGATGACGGTGGGCTGGTCGGTGGCGCTCACGGCGGTGATGGCGCCGATCGCGATCCACAAGTTCCGTACGAAGGCCTGACGCGGGTCAGACCAGGGCACCGGCCTCCTCCACGGAGAGGCCGGTGCCCTCGGCGTACGCGGCCTCGTAGGCCTCGGTGCCGAGTACGTCACGGACCCGCTCCACGGCCCGGGCGCGCGCGTCCCGCTCCAGGCCCATCGCGACGTGGTCCGGCGGCAACGACGCGTCGGCGGCACCGATGCAGCGCGCGGCGTCCACGGCCCGGCGCCCGCCGTCCAGCCGGGCCAGCGCCATCGCGGCGATGGTCAGGAACCCGGAGCGCATGTGCGGGGCGATGGCGGCGGACAACGGGTCGTCGGCCCGTTCCAGCGACTGCCGGACCTTGACCAGGCACTCCTCGTGGCGGTCCTCCAGCGTGGCGAGCCAGGCCTCCGCGGCGAGGATGAAGGCGTCGAAGACGACGAAGTGGGAGATGGAGAAGTTCTCGCGCAGCAGCCGCAGCTCCTCGCGGGCCTCGGCGGTCCGGCCGGTCATGCCGAGCCAGCCGGCGAGGTAGAGCCGGGCGGCCGGCATGGCGCCGTTGTGTCCCGTCCCCTCCGTCCGGGCGATCACCGCGCGCAGCATGGGCTCGCCCCGCTCGACGTCGCCCGCCTCCAGCAGCACGCTGCCGAGCCGGGCGTCCAGGATGTCCACCTGGGCGTGCGCGCCGAGCCGCCGGGCGAGTTCCGCGGCGGCCTCGTAGGAGGCGGCGGACCGCCGGTACTCGCCCTGGCGTTCCTGGGCCTCGGCGCGGGCGGACAGGGCCTCGGCGGTGCCCCAGGCGTCACCGAGGCGCCGGTAGATCTCCAGTGCCTCGTCGGCGTCACGGGCCGCGTCGCCCGCCCAGTCGGTGCGGTTGGCGAGCATCTGGGCGCGCATCTGCAGCGCACCGGCCAGCTCCCAGTCGAACCCCGGTGTCTCGCGGCAGGTGCGCACCGCGGCGTTCATGATCTCGCGCAGCCGGTCCATGTCGCCGGAGAGCATCACCGCGAAGAACCAGAGCAGGCCGGGAGGGGCGCAGGTCTGCGGCATGCCGGGTTCGTAGGTCTCGGCGATCACACGCAGTTTCCGCTGGGCCTGCGGACTCTGCCAGGCGTCCAGCTCGGTGTCCATGCAGGCGAGGTGGGCCAGGTGGACGCCGCGCCGGGCCTCGGCGAGCACCTCGCCGGTCATCGGGGGCGGGGCGGACGTGCACCGCTCCCACACCGGCTCGGCGCGCCGGACCGGCTCGTCGAACGGGTCCGGGCCGAGGGTCATGACCTCGCTGAACCAGTTGCGGGCCTCCACCCGCAGGTCGCGCATCTGCCAGTACCAGACCAGCGACAGCGCCAGGCTCAGCGCCTCCTGCTCGTCGCGCTCGGCGATGGCGTGGCGCAGGGCGGTGCGCAGGTTCTCGTACTCGCGCTCCAGCCGCTCGATGGCGGCCAGCTGCTCGGGGCCGCGCAGCAACGGGTCGGTGGTGCGGGCGAGTTCGCGGTAGTACGCCAGGTGCGCGCGCTCGGCGGCGGGCCGGCCGCCGGCCTCGTCGAGGCGCTCCCCGGCGTACTCCGCGACGGTCTCCAGCAGCCGGTAGCGCATGCCGTCGCTCCCGGACGGCGCGGCCACGACCAGCGACTTGTCGACGAGCGAGCCGAGCGCCTCCAGGGCGGCGGGCCCGCACACGGCCTCGGCGGCGGGCAGGTCGCAGCCGCCCGCGAAGACGGACAGGCGCCGCAGCACGTCCCGTTCCTCCTCGTCGAGCAGGTCCCAGGACCAGTCGACGACCGCGCGCAGGGTCTGCTGGCGGGGCAGGACGGTGCGGCTGCCGGAGGTGAGCAGGCGGAAACGGTCGTCGAGGCGGCCGGCGATCTGGCGCGGGGTGAGCATGCGCAGCCGGGCGGCGGCCAGTTCGATGGCGAGCGGCAGGCCGTCGAGGCGGCGGCAGATCTCGGCGCAGGCCGCCGCGGTCTCCTCGTCGGCGTCGGGACGGAAGCCCGGGCGGGCGGCGGCTCCCCGGTCGGCGAGCAGCCGCAGCGCGGCCGGCTCGGGCAGCGGCTCGACCGGGCGCAGCAGTTCGCCCGGTACGCCGAGGGGTTCGCGGCTGGTGGCGAGGACGGTCAGGTGGGGGCAGCGGGCGAGCAGTTCCTCGGCGAGGCGGGCGGCGGCGTCGACGACGTGCTCGCAGTTGTCGAGGACGATCAGCATGCGGCGCCGGCCGCAGTGCTCGACGAGGCGCTCGACGGCGGTGCCCTGACGGTCGGTCGCGGTGACGGCCCGCATCTCCTCGGCGCCGGCGCCGTACAGCACGGTCTCGCGGGCGCCGAGGGCGGTCAGCACGGCCTCCGGTACGGCGCCGGGGTCGTCGACGGGGGCGAGTTCGACCAGCCAGGCACCGTCCTGCGCCGAGTCCCCGGCGCCCTCGGCGGCCTCCTGCGACAGCCGGGTCTTCCCGGCGCCGCCGGGCCCGAGCAGGGTGACGAGCCGCGCGGTCGCCAGGTCGGAGCGCAGCGCCTGGATGTCGGCGTCCCGCCCGACGAACGAGGTGAGCCGGGCACGGAGGTTGCCCCGGGGCCGGAAGCCGGCCGCGGCGTCGGCGGTTGCCGGCGCGGTGGGGTGGGTCGCGGCGTGGTGGTCGGCCGCGGGGCGCGCCGCGGGGGCGGCGGGCGTCGTACGGCCGGGGGGCGCCGTGGGTGCCGTATGGCCGGGGGGTGCCGACGCGGGGGCGTGCGTCGCGGGGCCGGGGTGTGCCGCGGGGCCGGGGTGCTGCGGGGAACCGGCGTGCGTCGCGGGGCCGGCGAATTGCGCAGGGTCGGACGGCACCCCGGGACCTGGATGCGCCGCGGGACCGACGGCCTCCCCGGGACCGGCCGGCCTCCCGGACGTGGCATCCCCGGCAGGACCAGTCGGCCTCCCGGAACCGGCACCCCCCGCAGGACCAGCCGGCATCACGGGACCGGCGGCCCCCGCGGGACCGGCCGGTGCCGCGGACCCTGGGCGTGGCCCGGAACCGGCGGCCCCAGCGCGGTCGGCGGGCCCCGTGCGCCTCCCGGAGGCGGGGTGCGTCTCAGAGCCGTCGGCCGGCACCGCGCGCCCCCGGGAGCCGGGGTGCGCCGCCGAACCGCCGGCGGCCCCCGTGGGATTGAGCAACTCCCCGTGCAGCGCCCGCAGCTCGGGCCCCGGGTCGGTGCCGAGGCGGTCCGCGAGCAGGTGTCGTACGCCCTCGTAGGCGGCCAGCGCCTCGGCGGTGCGGCCGGTGTCGCGCAGGGCGCGCAGCCGCAGGGCCTGCAAGGACTCGTCCAGGGGGTGGCCGTCGCACAGCGCGGTCAGCCCGGGCAGGGCGTGCTCCGCCTGCCCGAGGTCCAGGGCGGCGGCGTGGCGGGCGCGCAGGACGTCCAGGTGCCGCATCTCCCAGCGGGCCGCCTCTGCGGTGCGGTCGGGCAGGTCGGCGAGGGCGGGGCCGCGCCACAGGGCGAGGGCGTCGTCGAGGAGTTCGGCCGCCTTGTCCGGGTCGCCGTCGGCGAGGGCGCGGGAGCCCTCCCCGGCCAGCCGGTCGAAGCGGTGCAGGTCGATGTCGTCGGGGACGGCGGTGAGCCGGTAGCCGCCGTCGGCGGAGGCGACCGCGTCCGCGCCCAGCGCCCGGCGCAGCCGTCCGACCAGTGCCTGGAGGGCGCCCGGCGCGTCGGCGGGCGGGCCGTCGCCCCACACCTCCTCCACCAGCAGCCCCACGGGCACGGCGCGGCCGGGCCTGAGGGCGAGCACGGTCAGCAGGGCACGCAGCCGCGCCCCGCCGACGGGGACGGCCGTGCCGTCGGGGCGGAGTGCCTGGGTGGTGCCGAGGATGCGGTAGCGCACGGGGTCCATTGTCCCTGGTGCCGTCGGGGCCGGTCACGGGGTTTGTCCGGTGCGGCGTGGCAGCGCCCGGCCGGGGCCTCGCCGAACACGTGCCGCGCCGGGTACGGTCGGGCAGTCCCCGTGCCCCCGCGGGTCCCGCCATGCGTACGCAAGTCAGTCAGGGAGTCCCATGACCGCCGCCACCACCCGTCCCAGCGACCGGCGGATCAGTCCCGTGTTCCTGGGCATCCTGGCCGTCATGGCGGTCACGGGGTGGGCCACCTGGACCGGGTTCGCCGAGCAGCCGGGCGTGGCCGTGTTCCTGTTCGTGACGGCCGCCTGGATCGTCTCGCTGTGCCTGCACGAGTACGCGCACGCGCGCACCGCGCTGCACAGCGGTGACATCTCGGTCGGCGCGAAGGGCTATCTCACGCTGAATCCGGTGAAGTACACGCACGCGCTGCTGAGCATCGTGCTGCCCGTGCTGTTCGTGATCATGGGTGGGATCGGTCTGCCGGGCGGTGCGGTGTTCATCGAGCGCAACCGCATCCGCGGGCGCTGGCGGCACAGTCTGATCTCGGCCGCCGGTCCGCTGACGAACGTGCTGTTCGCCGCCGTGTGCACGGCCCCGTTCTGGCTGGACGCGCTGGACGGCGTGCCGCGCGACTTCCGGCTCGCGCTCGCCTTCCTCGCGCTGCTCCAGGTCACGGCCGCGATCCTGAACTTCCTGCCGGTGCCCGGACTGGACGGCTACGGGGTGATCGAGCCCTGGCTGTCGTACGGCGTGCGGCGGCAGGTGGAGCCGTTCGCGCCGTTCGGACTGCTGTTCGTGTTCGCGCTGCTGTGGCTGCCGGCGGTCAACGGCGTGTTCTTCGACGCGGTCGACGCGATCCTGCGCGGGCTGGGGATCAGCGACTTCGACTCGTACTGCGGCTTCGAGCTGTACCGGTTCTGGCAGACCGACGAGTTCTGCTCGGTCAGTTAGCGACCGACTCGCGGCGCGGGGTCCGGCCGCGCTTGACGTAGTACCAGCACATGTTGGAGGACACGCCCGTCAGCAGCACCCAGACGACGCCGATCAGCACGCTGCCCTGCACGAAGGAGACGACGGCGGCGACCACGGCGAGCACGCAGACGATCAGGGCGTAGACGGCGAGGCGGGGCATGGGCGGGGCTCCTGTCGGGGGACACGTGCGGGTACTGCGGATACGGCCGGCAGACGCGTACCGGCACCCACCAGTGTCCCCCATCGCCTCAGACGTCGGTGACGCGGAGCCCGGCGTGTGCCTTGTAGCGGCGGTTGACGGAGATCAGGTTGGCGACCAGCGACTCGACCTGGTGGGCGTTGCGCAGCCGCCCGGCGAAGACGCCGCGCATGCCGGCGATGCGCCCGGCGAGGGCCTGCACGATCTCCACGTCGGCCCGCTCCTCGCCGAGCACCATGACGTCGGTGTCGATCTCGTCGATCTCCGGGTCCTGGAGGAGGACGGCCGAGAGGTGGTGGAAGGCGGCGGCGACCCGGCTGTCCGGCAGCAGGGCGGCGGCCTGCTCGGCGGCACTGCCCTCCTCGGGCTTGAGGGCGTAGGCGCCCTTCTTGTCGAAGCCGAGCGGGTTGACGCAGTCGACGACGAGCTTGCCGGCCAGTTCCTCGCGCAGGGACTCGAGGGTCTTGCCGTGCCCTTCCCACGGCACGGCGACGATCACGATGTCGCTGCGGCGGGCGGTCTCGGCGTTGTCGGCGCCCTCGATGCCGTGCCCGAGTTCCTCGGCGGCGGCCCGGGCGCGCTCGGCGGCGCGGGAGCCGAGGATCACTTTCTGGCCGGCCTTGGCGAGACGGTAGGCGAGGCCCTTGCCCTGCGGGCCGGTTCCGCCGAGCACGCCGACGACGAGCCCGGAGACGTCGGGCAGGTCCCAGGGGTCCTTGGCGGGGGCCTTCTGTGCGGCACTGTCGGTAGAGGTCATGGCCCGACCCTACGTCCGTCCCGGCCGCCGCACCGGTCCGGGTGCCGCGGGGCGGGGCGCCGTCCCCGGGTCGGGGGAATCCGGGGCGAACGCCGGGTCGGGCGGGCCGGGTTGCGGCAGGATGCGGGCGCATGGACGCCGTACGGGTAGCGCTGCTGCGGGACGTGCTCGCCGGGACCGAGTGGCTGGGGGCCACCCGGCGTTTCGCGGGTGCGCTGCGGGCGTCGGTGGTGCCGCACGGGGGCGGGCTGCTGCTGGTGGGCACGGCAGGGTACGAGCCGTGGCATCTGGCGGCCCATTTGGTGGACGAGGCCGCCTGGTCGGGGACGCCGGAGCTGGCGCCGACCCTGGTACGGCACGACGCGCGTCCGTCGGACCCGGCGCATCTGGCGGTGGGGCTGGGGCGGCTGGCGGCGGCCCGGCGCGGGGAGACGCTGCTGGTGGTGACGCCCGACGATCCCGGCGCCGCGCTGCTGGAGCGGGTGCACGACGCCCGGCGGGCCGGTGCGACGGTGCTGGCGCTGGGCAGCGGCGAGCGGGAGCTGACGGCCATGGCGCACGAGACGCTGACCGTGCCGGACGGTGCGGAGCTGGACCTGGACACGGTGCAGCACCTGGTCAGCGCGGCGGCCGGTGAGAACGCGGGGCCGCCGCCGCGGGGGCGCCGCCGGTTCCGTGACCGTCTCTCCCGCCTGACCGACCACCTCACGGCTCCGCCGCCGCCTCGCTGGTGAGCCGGCGGGGGGCGCCGCGTCCAGCGTGCGTGGCGAGACCCGCGTCCAGCGTGCGTGGCGCGACCGGGGGCCCTCGTGCGGCCGGGGGGTGAGTCGCGTGGCCCGGCGCTGCCGGGGTGCCTCCCCCACTCTCGGCTTCTCCCCCACGCTCGGCTGCGCTCGCGCGGGGGGGACCCCCATGAGCGGGGGGACCCCCACCGCCCACCCGTGCCGCCCCTGGGGGTACCTCCCAGGCCGTCCAGGCACTGGGGGAGGCACGACTGCCCGCAGCTGGGACGACCTGGCGGCGGCGTAGCGCGGTTGCAGGTGCGGCGGCGAGCGTGGTGGGCCGCAGGGGGCGGTGTCCGGGCCGCGGCGAGGCATCGCGTCGGGAAAAGCGGTTGCCCGCCGCATCCGTCCCGTCGACCATGGCCCCTCGTGACCGAAGACTCCCCCGCCCCGGCCGGGCTGCGTGCGTTGTTGCCCGATCTCTCGCCCTGGCGGGCCTCCGCCGATTTCCGGCGGTTGTGGGTGGCGGGGCTGATCACGAACTTCGGGAGTTTCCTGACGTTCGTCGCGCTGCCGGTGCAGGTCAAGGAGCTGACGGGGTCGGCCGCGGCCGTGGGCGCGATCGGTGCCGTGGAGCTGGTGCCGCTGGTGGTGTTCGGGCTGTACGGCGGGGCGCTCGCCGACGCCTGGGACAAGCGGAAGCTGATCCTGTGGACGGAGGCCGGCCAGGGCCTGCTGTGCGTGGTGCTGCTGGTCAACGCGCTGCTGCCGGGCCCGGCCGTATGGCCGCTGTACGTCGTCGCGGCCCTCACCTCCGCGCTCGGCGCGGTCCAGCGGCCCGCCCTGGACTCGCTGATCCCCCGGATCGTGGCGCACGAGCACCTGCCGGCCGCCGCGTCGCTGAACGCGCTGCGCTGGCAGGTCGGCGGGATCGCCGGTCCCGCGCTGGCCGGCGTCGTGGTGGCGTACGCGGGTCTGGGGTGGGCGTACGGGGTGGACCTCGTCACCTTCGCCGTGTCCGTCCTGCTGGGGCTCCGTCTCGCCGCGTCCCCCGCCTCGCACGAGGCGGCGAAGCCGTCCTGGGCGGCGATCGCGGAGGGCGCCCGGTACGCGTGGAGCCGCAAGGAGCTGCTGGGCACCTACGCGATCGACCTCGCCGCGATGTTCCTGGCGATGCCGCTCGCCGTGCTGCCGTTCCTGGCGGACGAGCTGGACGCCGAGTGGTCGCTGGGCCTGATGTACGCGGCGATCCCGGCGGGCTCGCTGCTGGTCGGCGTGAGCGGCGGCTGGACGTCGCGGGTGCACCGGCACGGGCGGATGGTGGTGCTGGCGGCCGTCGGCTGGGGCGTCGCGATCGCGGCCGCCGGGGTCGCCGGGAACGTGTGGCTGGTGCTGGGGTGCTTCGTCCTGGCCGGCGCCTGCGACATGGTCAGCGGCGTCTTCCGCGGGGCGATGTGGAACCAGACGATCCCGGACGAGCTGCGCGGCCGGCTCGCCGGGATCGAGCTGCTGTCGTACTCGGTGGGGCCGCAGCTCGGTCAGGTCCGGGCGGGCGGTACGGCCGCGCTCGTCGGGGTGCGGGCGTCGGTGTGGTCGGGCGGGCTGCTGTGCGCCGGCGCGGTGGGCCTGCTGGCGCTGTGCCTGCCCACGCTCATGGCGTACGACGCGCGGACGAACGAGCACGCGGTGCGGCTGCGCGAGAAACGCGCAGCCGCCGTGCCGAGTCCCTGATCAGTCCTCGTCGCCGCGTCCGGCCTGGGCGTCGTGCCACTTGGGGTCGTTCTCCCACTCCAGGTTCCGCTCACGCGCGGTCTGCATCGCGTGCTCGGCCTCCGCCCGGGAGGCGTAGGGCCCGAACCGGTCCTTGGCCGGGCACTCCGGACCCTCCTCGACCTTCTTGTGCTCCAGGCAGTAGTACCACTCGCCCGGTTTTCCGACCGTGCGCTTCTTGAACAGGGCCATGACCAGCTCCTCTCGCCACCGACATGTTCCCCCGTGCCCGCTGGTTAGACTCGCGGCATGTCTGGCCAGTCGCTGCTCGTACCAGGGGAGCTGTCTCCCACCCGTTCCGTCCCCGGAAACATCCGCCGGCCCGAGTACGTCGGCAAACCGGCGCCGGCGCCGTACACCGGACCGGAGGTGCAGACGCCCGAGACGATCGAGGCGATGCGCGTGGCCGGGCGGATCGCGGCGCAGGCGATGGCCGAGGCCGCGAAGCTGATCGCGCCGGGCGTGACGACGGACGAGCTGGACCGGGTCGCGCACGAGTACATGTGCGACCACGGCGCCTACCCCTCGACGCTCGGCTACCGCGGTTTCCCGAAGTCCCTGTGCACCTCCGTCAACGAGGTGATCTGCCACGGCATCCCGGACTCGACGGTGCTGCGCGACGGTGACATCGTCAACCTCGACGTGACGGCGTACATCGGCGGCGTGCACGGCGACAACAACGCGACCTACCTGGTCGGCGACGTGGACGAGGAGAGCCGGCTGCTGGTCGAGCGGACCCGGGAGTCCCTGGCCCGCGCGATCAAGGCGGTCAGGCCGGGCCGGCAGATCAACATCATCGGCCGGGTCATCGAGTCGTACGCGAAGCGCTTCGGGTACGGGGTGGTGCGGGACTTCACCGGGCACGGGATCAACTCGTCGTTCCACTCCGGGCTGATCGTCCCGCACTACGACAGCCCGCACGCGACGACCGTCATCCAGCCCGGGATGACCTTCACGATCGAGCCGATGCTGACACTCGGGACGCACGAGTACGACATGTGGGACGACGGCTGGACGGTCGTGACGAAGGACCGCAGGCGGACCGCCCAGTTCGAGCACACCCTGGTGGTCACGGACACCGGCGCGGACATCCTCACGCTGCCCTGACCGGCCGCCGGCCGTCAGCGCTCCAGGCGTACCCGTCCGCCGATCTCGATCCATCCCGCGGGCTGGGGCGCCGTGAGGATCTGTGAGCCGGCCCCCTGCGTGATGTTGAGGGCACGGCCCAGCCGCTCGGTCAGCAGCAGCGCCGCGGCCCCGGTCGCCTCGTCCTCGTCGATGCCGTCGTCGCGGCCGGGGAAGGCACGGGCCCGGACGCGGCCGGCCGCCTCGTCCTCCCAGGCCCAGGCGTAGATCCATTCCCCCGGCGGCGGCACCGGCAGCGCGTCGACCTCGGCGACACCGGCGTACTGGCGCAGGGTGCGCGGCGGGGCCCACTCGGGGCGTGCCTCGATCCAGCTGAACTCGCCGTCCTGACGGGCACCCACCACCCCGGCGGGGGTGACGAGTTCGGGCACGTCGAGCAGCCAGGCCGTGCCGACGCAGGGGTGGCCGGCGAACGGCAGGCGCAGGGTGGGCGTGTAGATGTCGACGACACCGCGCTCGGGGTCGTCGACGAACACGGTCTCGCTGAAGCCGAGTTTGCCGGCCAGCTCCTGCCGCTCGGCCCGCTCGGGCAGCACGGAGCCGTCCCGGACGACGCCGAGCTCGTTGCCGTATCCGCCGTTCGGCGCGCAGAAGACGCGCAGTACGTCGTAGTCAGTCACCGGGGCATTCAAGCATCGCCGGGGTGGCGGGGCGGTCCGGGCGGCCTTCACCGGGAGACGAGGGGGTCTTCCCGCAACGCACCACTTGACGTTCCCTTGACCTCCCCATGAACGCGTCTTTGAGCCACCGTGACCGACCTGTGCTCGTACATCGTCCATGAGATTCGGATCACCGTATCGACGGTTATCGCTCAGGAAAACCTTAGGTACGTTAGGCGAGCCTCACCTTCCCTATGAGGTCCGTCACGCGTACTTTCGGCCATCCCTTGGAGCCCGCATGCGAGCCGCCAGACTCTCCGTCGTCACCGCCGTCGCCACCGTGGCGGCCCTGACCGCCGTGACGGGATGCGCCGAGAAGAGCGACTCGGCGGACGGCGACCACGTCGTCACCGTCACGGCGAAGGACGACGCGTGCGACGTGTCGACGAAGCAGTTCCCGGCCGGGCACGTCGAGCTCGCCATCGAGAACAAGGGGTCCAAGGTCACCGAGGTCTACCTCCTGTTCCCCGACGACCGTGTGGTCACCGAGCGGGAGAACATCGGCCCCGGCACCAAGCAGCGGGTCACCGCCGAGGTGAAGGCCGGCGACTACCGGATCGCCTGCAAGCCCGGCATGAAGGGCAAGGGCATCCGCCAGGACGTCAAGGCCACCGGCGGCAAGGCCGCCGAGCGCGACCCGCGCCTGGACGGGGCCGTGGCGGCCTACCGGCAGTACGTGCAGCAGCAGGCCGACGAGACGCTGCCGAAGGCCGAGGCGTTCGCGAAGGCCGTCCAGGCCGGTGACCTGGAGGCCGCGAAGAAGGCGTACGCGCCCTCCCGCATCGGCTGGGAGCGCACCGAGCCGGTCGCCGAGTCCTTCGGCGACATCGACCCGAAGGTCGACGTCCGCGAGGACGGCCTGGAGGACGGCCAGGACCCGGCGACCGACTGGACCGGCTGGCACCGCCTGGAGAAGGCGCTGTGGCAGGACAAGAAGATCGGCGACCGCGAGAAGGAACTCGCCGGCGCGCTGGTCACCGACCTGAAGGACTGGCAGAACCGCGTCGGCACGGCCGACATCACCCCGACGTCCATGGCCAACGGCGCCAAGGAACTCCTCGACGAGGTCGCCACCGGCAAGGTCACCGGCGAGGAGGAGCGCTACTCGCACACCGACCTGGTCGACTTCAAGGGCAACGTCGAGGGCGCCCAGAAGTCGTACGAGCTGCTGAAGCCGGTCGCGCAGGAGAACGACGCGGCGCTGACGGCGGACCTCGACAAGCAGTTCGCCGCCCTGGACAAGCTGCTCGACCAGTACCGGCCGGGCCCGACGTCGTACGAGTTCACCTCCTACGACAAGGTCGGCAAGGCCGAGCGCAAGGAGCTGTCGGACGCGGTCAACGCGCTCGCCGAGCCGCTGTCCAAGCTCGCCGCCGCCGTGGTCGGCAAGTAGCACCGGAGGACGACGATGACGGACACGGACGGCAGGGCGCAGGCGCCCTCGCGCCGCGCGCTGATCGGCTGGGGCGGCGCGGGGCTCGCCCTCGGTGCCGCCGCGGCCGGCGGGGCGATGGCGATGGCCCGCACCGGTGACGACGTGGACCCGGCGGGTGCCGACGCGGGCGGCGCGATCGACTTCCACGGTGCGCACCAGGCGGGGATCGCCACCCCGGTGCAGGACCGGCTGCACTTCGCGGCGTTCGACGTGACCACCGACGACCGCGCCGAGTTCGTCCAGCTGCTGAAGGACTGGACGGCCGCGGCCCGGAAGATGACCGCCGGGGAACCGGTCGGCGAGGGGGCCTACGGCGGACTGGCCGAGGCCCCGCCGGACGACACCGGCGAGGCGCTGGGCCTCAAGCCGTCCCGGCTGACGCTCACCGTCGGCTTCGGGCCGTCCCTGTTCGGCAAGTTCGGTCTCGCCGGGCAGCGCCCCGAGGCGCTGGTCGACCTGCCGAAGTTCCCCGGCGACAACCTCGACAGGAACCGCAGCGGCGGCGACCTGTGCGTCCAGGCCTGCGCGGACGACCCGCAGGTCGCCGTGCACGCGATCCGCCAGCTGGCCCGCATCGGCTTCGGCAAGGTCGTCGTGCGCTGGTCCCAGCTCGGCTTCGGCAAGACGTCCTCGACGACGGCGGACGCGCAGACCCCGCGCAACCTGTTCGGTTTCAAGGACGGCACCCGCAACATCTCGGGCACGGAGACGGAGCGCCTGGACAAGCACGTGTGGGCCGGCGCGAAGGACGGGCCGGCCTGGATGACCGGCGGTTCGTACCTGGTCGCGCGGCGCATCCGCATGCACATCGAGACCTGGGACCGCACCTCGCTCCAGGAGCAGGAGGACGTCTTCGGCCGCGACAAGGGCGAGGGTGCCCCGGTCGGCAAGGCGAAGGAGCGCGACGAGCCGTTCCTGAAGGCGATGAAGCCCGACGCGCACGTCCGGCTCGCGCACCCCGACGCCAACGGCGGGGCGACGATCCTGCGCCGCGGCTACTCGTTCACCGACGGCACCGACGGTCTGGGCCGCCTGGACGCGGGCCTGTTCTTCCTCGCCTACCAGCGTGACGTGCGCGAGGGCTTCATCCGCGTCCAGCGCAATCTGGCGACGGACGCGCTCAACGAATACATCCAGCACGTGGGTTCGGCGGTCTTCGCGATCCCGCCCGGCGTCCGTGACGCGGACGACTGGTGGGGCAGCACGCTGTTCGCCAAGGAGGCGTAACCGTGTTCTCCAACTACCTGATCGGACTGCGGGAGGGCCTGGAGGCCTCCCTCGTCGTCTGCATCCTCATCGCCTACCTGGTCAAGACGGGCCGTAGGGACGCGCTGAAGCCGATCTGGGCCGGCATCGGTGTCGCGGTCGCCATCGCGCTCGGCTTCGGCTGTGTCCTCGAATTCGGCTCGCAGGAACTGACGTTCAAGGCGCAGGAGGCCCTCGGCGGCTCGCTGTCGATCGTCGCCGTGGTGCTGGTGACGTGGATGGTGTTCTGGATGCGGCGCACCGCCCGCCACCTGAAGTCGGAGCTGCACGGCAAGCTGGACGCGGCCCTGAAGATGGGCACGGGCGCGCTGGTGGCCACCGCGTTCCTCGCGGTGGGCCGTGAGGGCCTGGAGACCGCCCTGTTCGTGTGGGCGTCGGTGCACGCGGCGAGCGACGGCACCCCGCGTCCGCTGATCGGCGTGGCCCTGGGCCTGGCGTCGGCGGTGCTGCTCGGCTGGCTGTTCTACAAGGGCGCGTTGCGCATCAACCTGGCCAAGTTCTTCACCTGGACCGGCGGCATGCTGGTCGTCGTGGCCGCGGGCGTGCTGGCGTACGGGGTGCACGACCTGCAGGAGGCCGACCTGCTGCCCGGCCTGACGAACCTGGCCTTCGACATCAGCGGCACCATCGATCCGTCGAGCTGGTACGGCACCCTGCTGAAGGGCGTGTTCAACTTCCAGCCCGACCCGACCGTCCTCCAGGTCACGGTGTGGCTGCTGTACCTGGTCCCGGCGCTCGCGCTGTTCCTCGCCCCGGTAGGGTTCGCCTCCGGGAAGGGGAAGGTGAAGGTACCTGATGAGCAGGGATCGCGGCCCTCGAAGGCCCCGCAGGCTTGACCGGAGCGCACTGATAGCGGCCTCGGTGACGGCATTGTCGTTGTCGGCGAGCGGCTGCGTGGTGGTGCACGGCGAGCGCGAGGTGCTCCCCGCGACCACCCGGGCCGAGGCCGCGAAGGCGCTCGAACAGTTCACGGACGCGTACAACAAGGCCGACAAGGCCTACGACGGCTCCCTGGACGCCGAGTACACCACCGGCGCCCTCGCCGCGATCGACTCGGCGCGGCTGAAGGCCGGCCGGGCCAACAACCCGGGCGGCAATCCGGCGCATTCGCCGCTGGAGCTGACGGACGCGAAGTTCACCATCCCCAAGAAGGCCGGCTGGCCGCGCTGGTTCGTCGCGGACACGAGGGCCAACAAGGGCGGTGAGGCGCGCTGGCTGCTGGTGTTCACCCGGGACGGCCTGGAGGACACCTGGGAGGTGGCCTACCTGACGCTGGTCGCCCCCGGTGACGTGCCCGAGTTCAAGACCGACGAGGACGGCTGGGCCGAGGCCGTCCCCGCGAACTCCACCGAACTGGCCGCCGTGCCCGCCGGATTGAGCGAGGACTACACGACGTACCTCAAGGACGGCGGGAAGACCTTCGCAGACGGCGCGCACACCAGCGAGTGGCGGGAGTTGCGCAAGAAGCGGTCGATCAGGCCGGGTCTGGTCACCCAGTACATCGACGAGCCGCTGACCGACGGCGACTACGCGCCGCTGGCGCTGCGCACGAAGGACGGTGGGGCGATGGTGTTCTTCACCACGCGCCACTTCGAGAAGCAGACCGCCGCGCAGGGCACGTCCGTGCCCACGCCGAACAAGGACGTGCAGGCGCTGACGGACGGCGAGATCAAGCAGTCGCTGACGATGGAGTTCGTCTCCAACGAGGTCGCGCTGGACCCGGCGGGGAGCGGCCAGGTGTCGGTCCTGGGCCGGATTCAGGGCATGACGTCGGCGAAGGGCGAGTAGCGCCCTCGCGGCCGGCCCGCGCTCAGCGGCGCAGCGGCCAGGCGGTGCCGACGGGGTCGCTCTCCTCGCCGACGTGCCGGGCGCAGGCGTCGGTGAGGGTCTCCAGCAGGGTCAGCGGGTCGGGCAGCGGATGCTCGGGGCCGCGTACCCAGTGCACCGCGCGGTCCTCGCCGGGCAGCCGTGCGGGGGGTACGAGCACGTAGGAGCCGCGGCAGTGCCAGCGCAGACCGGGGTGCTCGTCCATGGTCTCGGGGTGGCAGTCCAGCTCGCACGGCCACCACTCGTCCTCCTGCTCGGGGGTGCCGCGGGTGAGGGTGAAGAACAGCATGCGGCCGTCGTCGCTCTCGGCGACGGGCCCGACCTCGACGCCCGCGTCGAGCAGCCGCCGCAACGTCTCGCGACCGGCCTCCAGGGGCACGTCGAGGACGTCGTGCACCATGCCGGTCGCGGTGATGAAGTTGGCCTGCGGCTGGTGCCGGACCCAGCGCTCGAGCTGTGCCCGGTCGGTGGTGGACTGCGTCTGCCAGGCGAACGACACCGGGTGCCGGGCGGGGGTGGGACAGCCGACGCGCTCACAGGAACAGCGGTAGCCGACCGGATGGGCGGCGGGCGCGAGCGGCAGTCCCGCGGCGGCGGCGGCGAGCAGCAGGGCCTCCCGGTCGCCGTCGCCGGCGGCCTCCTTCGGGCGGCTCTTGCGCAGCCACTGGGAGAGTTTGTCCCGCAGGCCGGGCCGGCCACCGAAGTCCGCGCTCATCTATCCCCTCGCCTCGCCGTCGTGCGCATCAGCATGCCCTATGGTCCCACCATTCCGCGCTTCAGGGGTCGGGAAGGGACAAACCTCACTGGTCAGCGGGGAGCGAGCCCGTACAGCGCGTAGTCGACGAGGGTGTCGGTGTAGTCGTAGCCGAAGGGGGCGGTGCGCTGGAGCCAGCGCTGGGCGAGCGGCGAGACGAAGAGTTCGAGGGCGATGCGCGGATCCACCTCCGGCCGGACCTGGCCGGCGTCCTGGGCGGCACGCAGCCGGTCGACGTAGAGCTGGAGCGAGGGCTCCAGGAGCTTGGTGACGAACTCCCGCCCGAGCTGTTCGTTGACGACGCCCTCCGCGGCGAGGGCTCGCGAGGGCGCCTCGAACTTCGGGTCGGTGAGCTCGTCGACGGTGGCGCGCAGCACGGCCTTGAGGTCGGCGGCGAGATCGCCGGTGTCGGGGATGGCGTACGACTCCTGCCCCGCCGCCTGCGCGGCCTGGTCGCCGAGGTCGAGGAAGGCCTCCAGCAGGACGTCGGCCTTCGAGGACCACCAGCGGTAAATGGTCTGCTTGCCGACGCCGGCGCGGGCGGCGATGCCCTCGATGGTGGTCCTGGGGTAGCCGACCTCGGCGACGAGTGCGAGGGCGGCGTCGTAGATGGCCCGGCGGGACCTGGCGCTGCGGCGTGTGACGTCGGGGACCTGGGTGGGTTTCTGGGTGGCCATGACGCGAATTTACCAGTTGACAAGACGGTGCGTCTCGCTTGACAGTGGTGAGGGTGAAGAAACGAGACGAACCGTATCGTCACTCTGGAGTGAAGGGAAGTGAGCCTCTGATGACCCGAGGCGGAGCCGGGAACATGCTGGGTGTGGGCGGCGCGCGCCGCAACCTCGGCCGCAAGGCGCTGCGCGGCGGCGGCCGGGGCGACCGGATCGGCGGCGCGCAGGACGCGCGGGCCCAGAAGCGGGAGCTGTTGCGCAGGCTCCAGGAGAAACGGGAGCAGGAGACCCGTGAGGAGTCGTGACTAGCGCTCCGCCGCCGGGGGCCACGGGTCGCCCCAGTCCGCGTCGCGGGCCGCCTTGTACAGGTCGCCGTGGCGCTTGGTGACCGTCCGGCGGCGGAGCTGCTCGTCGGTCTCGCACAGGTCGAGCAGGACCTGCCCCTTGCGGATCTGGGGGCGCCGGACCACGCGGGAGGGGGCGGGGGCGACCGGGAAGCGGGCGGCGGCGACGTAGCTGAACTTCTCGTCCTCGTAGGCGAGGGAGCCGCCCTTGACCTGGCGGTGCAGGGAGGAACGGCTGACCCGCGCCGCGAAGTGGCACCAGTCCGTGCCGGGGACGATGGGGCAGGCGGCGCTGTGCGGGCAGGGGGCGGCGACGTGGAAGCCGGCGGCGATCAGCCGGTCGCGGGCCTCGATGACGCGGGCGTAGCCGTCGGGGGTGCCCGCCTCGACGATCACGACGGCCTGGGCGGCGCCGGCGGCGGCGTCGACGAGGGCGGCGCGGTCGGAGGGGGTGAGCTCGTTGAGGACGTAGGAGACGGTGACGAGGTCGGTGCTCTCCACGGTGAGCGCGGCGCCGATCCGGGAGCGCTGCCAGCGGGTGTCGCGCAGGGCCGGGTGGGTGGCGGCGATCTCCTTGCCGAGGGCGAGCGCGGGCTCGGCCCAGTCGAGCACGGTCACCGGGCGGGCACCGCCCCAGGTGTCGCTGACGGCCCAGGTCGCCGCGCCGGTCCCGCCGCCCACGTCCACGTGGCTCGCGGGGGCCCACTCGGGCACGGCGTCCGCGAACGCGGTGAGCGCCGACCGCACGGCGGCGAAGGTCGCCGGCATGCGGTACGCGGCGTACGCGACGACGTCGGCGCGGTCCCGCAGGATCGGGGCGTCGGTGGGGGTGGCCCCGCGGTAGTTGGCGATCAGCCGCTCGACGGCCTGCGCGGCGTGGCGGGGCGGAAGCCCGTCGACGAGGTCGGCGAGGGCGGTGCGCAGGGTGTCGGCGGGGGTGGCGGGGGCGTTCACCCGGGGATTCTACGGGGCGGGGGTGAACGCGGGTGCTGCCCGGCAAGGTCACGGGGTGCCCGGCGCTGATGCGGGCCGGGGGTAGGTCAGATGGCCCGGCGCCATCGGGGCACCCGGCGCGGGGGCGGGCCGGGGCTGGGTCGCGTGGCCCGGCGCTGCCGGGTGCCGCTGCGCCCACCCGTGCCGCCCCAGCGGCACGACTGCCCGCAGCTACGGCGGCACGGCCCCGACCCACAGACCACCGAAGGCGCTACGCGCACCCCCACCGAACCCCCACAGGCCGCCGCAGGCACGACGCCCCACCGCCGGAGGCACCCGCAGCCGCCGTCAGATCGCCCGCACCGCCCTCGCCACCCGCGTCCCCAGCAATGCCCGCGGGCCGTTGGCCGGTGGGCGTCGGCGGGGGTGGACCGTGTTGGCGAGCAGGATCGCGAACGTGTCCGTCGCGCGGTCGAGGACCAGCATCGTGCCCGTGAAGCCCGTGTGCCCGGCCGCCCCCCGCCCCGCCAGCTCCCCCATGAACCACGGCTGGTCCAGGGCGAACCCGAGCCCCGGCTCGGCGAGGAGCAGCTCCACGAAGTCGGGGCCGAGGATGCGCGCGGGCCCGTACGAGCCGCCCGCGAGCAGCGCCCGGCAGAAGACCGCGAGGTCCCGGCCGGTCGAGAACAGCCCCGCGTGACCGGCCACCCCGCCCAGCGCCCAGGCGTTCTCGTCGTGGACGACGCCCCGCAGCATCCCCCGGTCCGCCTTGGCCCACGGCCGCCGCTGGTCCTCCGTCGCCGCCGCACCCGGGCACGGCCCGAAGTGCGTCGCGGTCATGCCCAGCGGCCGGGTGATCCCGTCGCGCACGAGGACGTCGAGGCGGCGCCCGCTGACGCGCTCCAGCACGTGCTGCAGGAGCAGCATGTTCAGGTCGGAGTAGCAGTACGTGCCGGGCACCCCCACCGGCGGCTCCGCCCGCAGCCGCCGCAGCCGCTCCCCGTCGTCGGCGCAGTCGTACAGCGGCAGTTCGGGCCGCAGCCCGGAGGTGTGCGTGAGCAGTTGCCGCACGGTGACGCCGTGCGCGGCGGCCCCGCGGAAGTCGGGCAGGTACGCCCCCACCTCCGCGTCGATGCCGAGCGTGCCGCGTTCGATCTGCTGCACGGCGGCGACCGCGGTGAACAGCTTGGTCAGGGACGCCAGGTCGAAGGGCGTGCCGACGGTCATCGGCACCCGGGAGCCGGCCGGCAGCTCCACGCCGGTGTCGGTGGCCGGGTCGTAGGACGCGTACCGCACGGCCCACCCCGCCGCCTCCTCGACGGCGAGCACGGGCCCGCGCCCCACGGCCACGACGGCACCCGCGGCCCAGGGCCGCTCGCCGGCCGTGAGGGCGTGCACGTCCGCCACGACACGACGGAGCTCCCCGGGGTCGAGTCCGGCCCGTTCCGGGGTGTCGCTGCGCAGTCTCGGAGCGCTCAGCTCTCCGCTCCCCCCGCGGTCGTACGCCCGGCCGAGGGGCGGCACATGCCCAGGAAGAAGGCGAGCGCCACCAGCGCCGCCACCAGCTGGACGATCGCCATCGGCAGGGCGGTGTCCTTCCCGGCGACCCCGACCAGCGGGGAGGCGATGGCGCCGATGAGGAAGGAGGACGTGCCGAGCAGCGCGGACGCGGAGCCGGCGGACTGCTTGACCCGCATCAGCGCGAGCGCCTGGGTGTTGGGCAGACTGACGCCCATCGCGGACATCAGCACGAACAGCGCGGCGGCGACCGGCGCGAGCCCGACCTCGCCGAAGACACCGAGGGTCATCAGCAGCAGCGCGGTCGCGGCGGCGACGACGACGAGGAGGCCGATGCCCAGCACCCGGTCCAGGCCGACCCGTCCGACGAGGACCTTGCCGTTGATCTGTCCGACGACGACCAGGCCGATCGAGTTGAGCCCGAACAGCAGGCTGAACGTCTGCGGGGAGGCCCCGTAGATCTCCTGGACGACGAACGGGGACGCCGAGACGTAGGCGAACAGCGAGGCGAAGGCGAAGCCGCCGGCGAGCATGTACCCGGTGAAGGCCCGGTCGGCGAGCAGCCCGCGCATCGAGCGGAGGGTGTCGCCGACCCCGCCGGCGTGCCGTTCGGCCTCGGGCAGCGTCTCGGGCAGCTTGGCCCACACGACCCCGCCCAGCAGCACCCCGACCACGGTGAGCAGGACGAACACGCCCCGCCAGTCCGTCACTCGCAGGATCTGCCCGCCGATGAGCGGCGCCACGACCGGGGCGACGCCGGAGATCAGCATGAGGGTGGAGAAGAAGCGGGCCATGGCCACACCGTCGTACAGGTCCCGTACGACCGCCCGCGCGATGACGATGGCGGCGGCCCCCGCGAGGCCCTGCGCCAGCCGGAACGCGACCAGCAGCTCCACGGTGGGCGCGAGCGCGCACAGCGCGGTGGCGACGACGTAGACGGCGAGGCCGGTCAGCAGCGGCCGGCGGCGGCCCCACTTGTCGCTCATCGGCCCGACGACGAGCTGGCCGAGGGCCATGCCGGCCAGGCAGGCGGTGAGCGTGAGCTGGACGGTCGCCGCGGGCGCGTGCAGGGACTCGGTGACCTCCGGCAGCGAGGGGAGGTACATGTCCATCGCCAGCGGCGGGGTGGCGGTCAGACCGCCGAGGACGAGCGTGACGAGCAGTCCGGTGCGGCGGTGGGCGCGCAGCGGACGGACGGCCGGCTCCGTGTCCGGTCCGGCCGCCCGTGGCGTGTTCGGTTCTGTGGTGTTCGACGGTGACGCGTGCGGTATGGACGGACCGCGCTCGGGCATGTGCCCCTCCCTGTCCGAAGGATCCGGCACCTATGCTCTCAGCTCGTACGGACTTGTCTGAACGTGAGCGAGGGTGGGGACAGGGTGGCCGAGCAGAGGGTGCGCTGGGGGATTCTGGCGACCGGCGGCATGGCGGCGACGTTCACGGCGGATCTGGTCGATCTGCCGGACGCGGAGGTCGTGGCGGTGGCCTCGCGGACCGAGGCGTCGGCGAAGGCGTTCGCGGACCGGTTCGGGATACCGCGGGCGTACGGCGACTGGGAGTCGCTGGCCCGGGACGAGGACGTCGACGTCGTGTACGTCGCCACTCCGCATGCGGCGCACCGCACCGCCGCCGGCCTCTGTCTGGAGGCGGGCCGGAACGTGCTGTGCGAGAAGCCGTTCACGCTGAACACGCGGGAGGCGGGGGAACTGGTCGCGCTGGCGCGGGAGCGCGGGGTCTTCCTGATGGAAGCGATGTGGATGTACTGCAATCCGCTGGTACGGCGCCTGAAGGCGCTGGTGGCGGACGGTGTGATCGGCGAGGTCCGCAGCGTTCAGGCGGACTTCGGACTGGCCGGCCCCTTCCCTCCCGCGCACCGGCTGCGGGACCCGGCGCAGGGCGGCGGCGCGCTGCTCGACCTGGGTGTGTACCCGGTGTCGTTCGCGCAACTGCTGCTCGGTGAGCCGTCGGACGTCGCGGCACGGGCGGTGCTCTCGGAGGAGGGGGTCGATCTCCAGACGGGTGCGCTGCTCTCCTACGACAGCGGCGCCCTCGCCTCGGTGCACTGCTCCATCACCGGTGGTACGCCCAACTCCGCCTCGGTCACCGGTTCCCTGGGCCGTATCGACGTCCCGTACGGCTTCTTCTTCCCGGACCACTTCGTGCTGCACCGGGACGGCCGCGAACCCGAGAAGTTCACGGCCGACCCGGCCGACGGGCCGCGGGCGAGCCTCCAGCACGAGGCGCGGGAGGTGATGCGGGCGCTGCGGGCCGGTGAGACGGAGTCGCCGCTGGTCCCGCTGGACGGCACGCTCGCCGTGATGCGGACGCTCGACGCGATCCGGGACCGTGTCGGCGTCCGCTACCCGGGTGAGCACCCCGTCGGGCCGGCCGCGGCGCGTGAGGTCACGCCGGCTTGAGCCCCTGGTCCCCCACCTCCGTCACGAAGGAGGCGGCGGTCGTGAGCGGCGCGCCCTCGGTGGTCACGTGGGACACCGTCTTGAAGTCGGCGCGCGCCAGCTCCCGGCCGAGGGACACCGTCGCGTAGCCGCGCAGGCCGTTGTAGAACCGCAGGTGCGGGTTGGCGGCCAGGTAGGTGTCCCAGTTGGACGGCTTAGCGGAGCCGTTGCCGCCGCTGGTGACGGAGGAGGTGACGATCTCCGTGCCCAGGGTGCGGGAGTCCGGGTCTGAGAAGTCGCGCTTGATGTCGAAGCCGTAGTGCACGTGCACGTCGCCGGTGAGGACCATGAGGTTCTCGACACCGGCGGCCTGCGCGCCGGCCAGCACCCGTTCGCGGGAGGCCGGGTAGCCGTCCCAGGAGTCCATGGAGACCTTGGAGGGCGTGGTGGTGGAGTTGTACCGCTGGGAGAAGGTGACCTGCTGGGGCACCACGTTCCACACGGCGTCCGACCGGTGCCAGCCGTTGATCAGCCAGCGTTCCTGGGCGTCGCCGGTCAGGGTGCGGCCCGGGTCCTCGGACTCGGGGCCGGGGTACTGCCAGCCGTCGCCGTAGGCCTGGTCGGAGCGGTACTGGCGGGTGTCGAGCACGTCGAACTGGGCGAGCCGGCCCCAGTGCAGACGGCGGTACAGCTTCAGGTCCGGGCCCTCGGGCAGCTGCGGGCGCCGCAGCGGCATGTTCTCCCAGTAGGCCCGGTAGGCGGCGGCCCGGCGCAGCAGGAACTCCTCCGGCGGGACGCTGTTCTCCGGGGTGTCGCCCGCGTAGTTGTTCTCGGTCTCGTGGTCGTCCCAGGTGACGACGAAGGGGTGCGCGGCGTGCGCGGCCCGCAGGTCGGGGTCGGACTTGTAGAGGGCGTACCGCAGGCGGTAGTCCTCCAGCGTCACCGTCTCGTGGTGGAACAGGTCGGGCAGGGTGCCGGCCGGGTAGGCGCGGGAGCCGCCGGTGGAGTTGACGGCGTACTCGTAGAGGTAGTCGCCGAGGTGGAAGACGACGTCCACGTCCTCCTCGGCGAGGTGCCGGTAGGCGGTGTAGTAGCCCTGGTCGTAGCGCTGGCAGGAGACCAGGCCGAAGGTGAGCTCGGCGTTGCGGCTGCGGGCCGGGGGCGCGGTGCGGGTGCGGCCGACGGGGCTGATGAAGCGGCCGGCGCGGAAGCGGTAGTAGTAGACGTGGCCCGGGGCGAGGTGGTCGACCTCGACGTGGACGGTGTGGTGGAACTCGGGGTGGGCGGTGGTGGTGCCCCGTCTGACGACGCGGCGGAAGCGTTCGTCGAGGGCGAGTTCCCAGCCGACGTCGACGCGTTGCGCGGGCAGTCCGCTGTCGGCCTGGTACGGCGCGGGGGCCAGGCGCGTCCACAGCAGGACGGAGTCCGGCAGCGGGTCGCCCGAGGCGACGCCGAGCGTGAAGGGGTCGCCGGTGAGCCGGGCGGGGTCGAGTTCGGCGGCGCTCGCGGTGCCGGCGGTGGGCAGGTCGACGGAGAAGGCGAGCGCCGCGGCGGCGCCGGTGACGGTCAGGAAGCGGCGGCGGCCCAGGTGGCGGGCGGCGGCGCGGAGTTCGGGCGCGTGCGTGGCCGGGGTGGCCTGGGCACGGTGGGCGGCCTGGTGGTTCGCGGGTGTCATCCGTTCCTCCCCTTGCGGTGGGTGCAGGGGGCATTCGAATGGCCGGGGACGACGCCACCTTGGCGCGGACATGACGGTGCCATGTCGGACGGATGAGTTCCGCATGATCGCCGGTCGGTCCCCCACGCGTACGCTGCGACCTCATGAACACCGTGAGAACCGCCGACGAGGGGACGTACGACATGACCGGCCGGGAGAGGGTCGCCGTGGTCACGGGTGCCGGTTCCGGCATCGGCCGCGCGGTCGCCGCCGAACTGCTGCGCGCGGGCTGGACGCTGGCCCTGGCGGGCCGCCGCAGCGAGACCCTGGAGGAGACGGCCGCGCTCGCCCCCGGCGGCACCGCCCTCGCCGTACGGACCGACGTGTCACGGCCCGAGGACGTGGCCGCCCTGTTCGCCGCCGTGCGCGACCGGTTCGGGCGGCTGGACCTGCTGTTCAACAACGCCGGGACGTTCGGCCCGGGCGGCGTGCCGGTGGAGGAACTGTCCTACGACGCGTGGCGGCACGTGGTGGACACCAACCTCAACGGGGCGTTCCTGTGCGCGCAGGCGGCGTACCGGCAGATGAAGGAGCAGAGCCCGCAGGGCGGCCGGATCATCAACAACGGCTCGATCTCCGCGCACACGCCCCGCCCGCACTCGGTGGCGTACACGGCGACCAAGCACGCGCTGACGGGCCTGACCAAGTCGCTGTCCCTGGACGGCCGGCCCTACGGCATCGCGGTCGGCCAGATCGACATCGGCAACGCGGCGACCGACATGACGGCCGGCATGCAGACGGGAGCGCTCCAGGCCAACGGGGTGGTGGCGCCCGAGCCGGTGATGGACGTCGCCGATGTGGCGCGCACGGTACGGCACATGGCGGAACTGCCGCTGGAGGCGAACGTGCAGTTCGCGACGGTCATGGCGACGGCGATGCCGTACGTGGGGCGCGGCTGAACGGACCGCGCGGGCGGGGCCGTTGAGGATCCACACAATCGGAATTCAATAGTCCGCACTATTGCGGCCGGTGATGGACTTATGCTCAACTCTCCTTCACCGAAGCTTCACACTCGGAGCGTCGGCCTTCCGGGACCTCCGCAAGCCATACCGAGGGGGGAAGGCGGCAGCCGTTCCGGCCACCGGATGGGGGGTGGATCCCGCGGGGGACCGCGGGATACGCACCGGTGGGCGGACGGCTGCCGCACACACGCCCGTCGGCGTCAGCCCCGGAGGATCAGGCCGGCCGCGGCCGTCTGGCCGGCGGTGAGCGGCCCCTTCTCCAGGGCGCCCGCGTTCTCCTCGGCCCCCGGCCGAGCGGCTGCCCCGAGATGTCCCGCCACTCGCCGCCGGTGGCCCAGCAGCCGAAGCCGAGCGCGCCGACCTCGATGCCGCTGCGGCCGGGGGTTCTGGTGGCGCCGGTCGTTCCGGTGGTCTCCATGCCCGGGGACGCCAGGAGGTGAAGCGCACCCGAAGGCGGGAGCGACCGCGTGGCCCCCCGGTCCCGGTTACGCCTGCCCGGTCTCGAACCGCGCGATCCGGCCGTCGTCGTCGACGGTGAAGCTCCACCGGGTGCGCATCTCGCCCCAGGTGTCGTTGCGGTAGCGGGCGATGAGGGCGCGCCCGCCGTTCGACTCGTTGTCGACCTCCAGGTGACCGTTGGAGGAGAAGATCTCCTGGTCGATCCACTGGGCGAGGTCCCGGTCATCGCCGTCGTCGGCCATGGTGGCGTCCGGCGCGAGCAGCGCCATGAAGGCCTCGCGGTCGTGCGCGTTCACGGCGGCGACGAAGGCCCGGACGGCCGGGTCGCTGAGTCGGGTGGTCTGAATGGTCATGCCGGCCAGCGTCACACCGGCCGCGGCCCCCCGCCACCCGAACGGCGCCCGCCGCGGGCCGGTCGGGTGCGGACGGTGCGACGGTGGAAACCTGGGGAGCGTGGGAACCCTGAGAAGGCACACCACCGCAGTCACCGCCGTCACCGCCCTGAAGGAGCCGTCATGACCTGCTACGACCGACGCGACCTCGGCCTGCTGCTGCTCCGTCTGGGGACGGGCGGCGTACTGGCCGCGCACGGCGCGCAGAAACTGCTCGGCTGGTTCGGCGGCGGCGGCATCGAGGGCACCGGCAAGGCCATGGAGTCCATGGGCTACACGCCCGGCCGGGCGAGCGCGACCGCGGCGGGCCTCGCGGAGGCCGGGGGCGGCGTACTGCTGGCACTGGGCCTGGCCACCCCGGCCGCGGGTGCGGCGGCGGCCGGCGCGATGACGGGCGCCGCCGCGGTGCACGCCCCGAACGGCTTCTTCGCCCAGACCGGCGGCTACGAGTACGCGGCCTCCCTGGGCCTGACGGCCGCCGGCCTCGCGATCACGGGCCCCGGCAGGCTCTCCGTGGACCACGCCCTGGGCCACGCGGTCAACCGGAACTGGATGGTCCCGGCGGCCTTCGCGGCGACGGCCGCCGCCACGACGGTGATCGTCGGGGCGCGTAACCGGCGGGTGCGGAAGGCGGCGGAGGGCAAGCAGGAGCAACTGTTCGACTGACGCGTCGCCCTCCGCCTTCGTGGCAGGCTGCTCGGCATGACCGAGCCCCGAGGCGGCACGCCCGCCGACGACCCGTGGACCACCGTCGACGCCCTGTGGAAGTGGCTGGAGGCGGACCAGCCCGTCGCCGGCCGTGAGGGCCTCCTGCTGCGCATGCTGAAGCTGTCGGAGGAGGTCGGCGAGGCCGCCGAAGCGGTGATCGGCACGATGGGCCAGAACCCGCGCAAGGGGGTCACGCACACCTGGGAGGACGTCGAGGCGGAGCTGTGCGACGTGGTGATCACGGCGATGGTGGCCCTGCGCACCCTGACACCCGACGCCCGCGAGGTGTTCGGACGGCACCTGACACGGGTGGCGGGGCGGTCGCTCCGGGGTCCGGCCCGGCCGGGGGTGGACTGTACGATGCGGTCGCCCGACGGAAGGCCGGACTGACCTCACGGGCCATCACCACCCGCACCAGGAAAGACTCCGCCCATGCACCGCCCGCCCGCCCCTCCCGCGCCACCCGCCCCTCCCGGGCCCGCCCGCCCCGGCACCCGCTGGTGGGCGACCGGCCCGGCCCGCATCGGCTTCGTGGCCGCCGTGCCCCTGCTCGGTCTGGTCAGCGAGTACCTGGGTTTCCTCGCCCTGGTCGCCGCGATCGTCCTGGTGTGGAAGGACAGCCCCTGGCAGAAGGGTGCGAAGGTGGCCGCCACGATCGGGGCCATGGCGCTGCTCGGCGCGGTCCTCCCGGACCCGCCCGAGGACGGGGCGGCGAGCGTGGCGGCGGAGGCGGACGGGAAGGGCGTCGCGGCCGGCGCCCTCGCCCCGGCGTCGCCGTCGCCGGCCGGGACGACCCCGAAGCCCAGCCCCAGGCCCCGGCCGGAGGCCGCGGACTACCGGGGCATGACGCTGGACGACGCCCGGGACAGGGCCGAGGCCGCCGGGTTCGGCGTCGACGAGCACGACGCGTCCGACCAGGACAAGAGCATCATGATGCGGCTCAACTGGACCGTCTGTTTCCAGAAGACCGGCTGGACGTCGTCCGGGACGAAGACCATCGACTTCGGCGCGGTGAAGAACGGCGCCCCCTGCCCCCCGGCGGACGGCGGGGCCATCCCGTGGCCGACGATGCCGGATCTCGTCTGGAAGACGTGGAAGACGGCGCACAAGGAGGTCGCCGCCCTCGGGACCGTCCCGGGCGACCACATCAGGGCGTCCACCGCGTACGTCAACGACCAGCTCCCCGACGAGGGCGAGTACGACGACTGGCGGGTGTGCGTGACCGACCCGGCCGAGGGCGGGGACGTCACCGTCGACCTGTGGGTGACGCTCGAACTGACCCACCCGGAGAACGGCTGCCCGGACCCGGACCGGGAGGACGGCGACCGGCCGAACCTGCCGGACCGGGACGACGACGGCGACCCGGACTACCGGGACCCGTTCCCCGGCGACCGGAACCGCAACAGCGCCTTCCCGAACGGCCTGACGGGCGGCTCCGACGACTCGTCGGACGGGGACGGCGGCGGTGGCGGCCACTGGAACTGCCCGCGCACCCGGTGGTGCTGAGCCGGCGTCCGGCGCGGTGGTCGGACGACCACCGCGCCGCGGGCTCACTCGTTCCAGTCAGCCGGTACTGCAACTGACCGTCGGCCAGGTCCAGTTGCCGTTGGCCTGGATGGTGGCGCCCCAGGTGTTCCCGCTGCCGTTGGGCTTGGCCGTCAGCACCTGTGAACTCGGGTAACTGGCGCTGACGTTCCAGGTGGACAGGACCTTCGCCGGGGACGGCACGTTCATCGTCACGGTCCAGTTGCTCGACCCGCTCACCGAGACGTTGAGGTTGTACCGGTCAGCCCACGCCTGCCCCGCCGACAGCGTCGCGGTGCAGCCGCCGCCACCGCCCCCTCCGCCACCGGTGCCGCCGCCGTCGGGGGCGACCGCGCGCCCGGTCGACGGGGAGATCATGCCGGAGCACAGGCCCTTGCCCGCCAGGGTCTGGGCGATGCGGGGGATGGCCGCGAGCGTGTTGGCCGGCCAGTCGTGCATGAGGATGACCTGGCCGTTGCCCAGGCGGGACACGGCCTGCACGATGGCGTCGGTACTGGCGTTGTTCCAGTCCTGCGAGTCGACGTCCCAGATGACCTCGGTGAGGCCGTACTTGGCCTCGACCGAACGCAGCGTGGAGTTGGTCTCGCCGTAGGGCGGGCGGAACAGCTTCGGCGTACCGCCGCCCGCGCCGGCGACGGCCTGCTGGGTGCGGGAGATCTCCGCGTCCATCTGGGCCTGGCTGAGCTGGGTCATGTGCGGGTGGGTGTAGCTGTGGTTGGCGACCCACATGCCGGCGTCGACCTGGGCGCGGACGAGGGACGGGTTCTGGGCCGCGTACTGGCCCTGGTTGAACATGGTGGCCCGCAGCCCGTTCTGCTTGAGGGCGTTGAGCAGGGCTTGCGTGGTGCTCGACGGGCCGTCGTCGAAGGTGAGGCCGACATAGCCGTTGCAGGCGGCGGCCCGTGCGGGCGCGGCTGCGGGGGCGGCGTCGGCGGCGACGGTGCCCGCGGCGGCCAGCGCGGCGGCGGCCACCCCGGTGACCAGGGGACGCCATGACGGACGGGGTCTGGTGCGCATGCGAAGGGATCCTCCTCGCTCGTCGGTGGGTGGCGTCAGCCCGCGCTGCAACTCACCGTCGGCCAGGTCCAGTTGCCGTTGGCCTGGATGGTGGCGCCCCAGGTGTTCCCGCTGCCGTTCGGCTTGGCGGTCAGCGTCTGCGCGTTGGGATAGCTCGCGCTGACGTTCCAGGTGGACAGGACCTTCGCCGGGGACGGCACGTTCATCGTCACGGTCCAGTTGCTCGACCCGCTCACCGAGACGTTGAGGTTGTACCGGTCGTCCCACTTCTGTCCCGCCGACAGCGTCGCGGTGCAGCCACCGCCACCGCCCCCTCCGCCGCCACCGCCGGAGCTCGTCCCGCCGACCGTGATGTTGGAGCTGCCGCTGCTCTGGTAGCCCTCGGTCGCCATGATCATGTAGTAGTTGAAGCTGCCCAGCGGCATCCCGGCGCGCGACCAGGCGTCGAAGTGGTTGCCCGTGGTGATGGTGCCACCGGTCCGCCTGGACTGCCGCACACTCCAGTACTGGTCGAAGGTCCGGTTGCCCTCGACGGACGGGGCGTTGTACCGCGTCGTCCTGTAGATGTCGTAGGTGCCTCCGTCGCTGTTCACGGTGCCCATGAACGTGCCCGTGGGCCGGTAGGTGCCCCAGTTGTCGACGATGTAGTACTCGACGAGCGGGTTCGACGTCCAGCCGTAGAGAGCCAGGTACGCGTTGCCGGACGGGTTGAACGTGCCCGAGTACTGCACGGTCCTGCGCCCGCCGTTGCTCCAGCCCTTGCCCGCGACGAAGTTGCCGGTGTTGCTCCACGCGGTGCTGTACTGGCCGCCGGACCCCATGTTCATGGAGACGGTGCCCTGGCTGTCGGTCCAGAACGAGTAGTAGTAGCCGTTGTCGGTGCCGGTCTGGTTGGTGGTCACGACCGTGTCGGCGTGGGCGGTGGCCGGCAGCATCAGCGCGGCCAGGGCGGCCAGGGCGACGGCCCACGCGCTTCGGACGAACAACGCGACGCCGCGACTTCCGCGCCGCGCGGGTTGGACGAGCACGCTCATGGCGGTGCTTCCTCTCCTGGGGGGTTCGACAACGGCGCCAGTGTTGGCCTGTCCCCGTCAAGCGTCAATACTTTCGGTAATTGTTTCGAAAGCTTCGGACACGAAGAGATCGAGAGCGGATCGGATACAGGCAGCTCAGGAACCTACCGACCAGCAATGAAGTACTTCCCGGGAGGAACAGCCGCCAGGTAGATCAGAAACGCGAGGACAGCCCTACGAAAGTTTCGACTTGGCGGGCGGTCGTCCCGGGCACGTGACGTTTCCCGACTCCGCCGGCCCCAGCCACACCTGGTTCGCCGGCAGCTTCACCGGTTCGCGGGTGGCCGGATCCCACAGGACCGCCGTCTCTCCCGCGACACCGAAGGAGAGGTAGGGTATGCCCGGCTTCAACGGCGGTCCCTCTCCGGCGAGTTCACCGGCCGGCACCACGAGCCGTACGCAGGTCCACTCCGGCTCGACACCGAAGTACGACGGCGGGTCCTCGCCGCGCCCGGCCGCCGCGACCGTCCGGTCCACGGCCGTCGCGGCGGAATCCCAGGCCTGCAGCCCCGCACCGGCGAGCATCGCCACGAAGAGGCACACGTTCAGGATGATGTTCGTGCCGTCCCCCGGGGTGGCGTACCGATGGTGCCGGTGCTTGGCGAACCCCCACCAGGCGGGAACGATCATGACGAGGCTCAGCATCACCAGCAGCTTCACCGCGGCCGCGAACTGCCAGACCGGGGGCACGTCGAGATCCCCCGGGCTGAGCGAGAGCCCGTCCGCGTACAGGGCGTGCAGGACGGAACCCGCCGCCACGAACGCGGAGACGGTCAGGGTCACCGCCAGCGGAACGGCCCAGGCGACCCACTCGCCCCACGTCCACTGCCGTACCAGGAGCCACAGCCCCGCGAGGACGGAGACCACCACCGCGGTCGTGAGGGTCTCGCGCGGGGTCCAGGCCTTGCCGTCGCTGCTGAGGAGGCCCATCCCGAAGGCGGCGAAGATCAGCAGACAGAGCAGGGCGAGGAAGACGCCCTCCTGCCGCTTGCCCGCCCGGCTCATGTCCCAGCCGGACCAGAGGGAGCCGCAGGCGCCGAAGAGCGCCAGGGTCCCCAGGATCCACCGGGGGGCGCCGGGAATCGCCGCCGAGGCCAGCGTGAGCGCGCCCGCCGACATCAGGGTCCACAGGACCAGCCGGTAGATCGAGCGCTCCAGCTGCTCCTCCCGCCGGTAAGGGGCGGGCTCGCGCCGGCGTCCGTCCAGTGGCCTGACGGCCACGGCGGGACGGGGGCCACCGGCGGGAGCGTCCGCGCGGGCCAGTCGCAGTGCCTGGCGCGGGCCGCCGGCGACGAAGCCGCCGGTGTCGTGTCTGCCGAGCCGCGTGGCGGCGCGGATGAGGTGCCTCCGCCAGGCCGGCTGCCTGCCCGGGCGCCGGTGGGCCGTGCTGACGACCCTCCAGTGGGGGAACAACTCCCGGTCCCGCTCCACTGGTTCGGCCCGGCGGACGTAGCCTTCGAGGTGGGCGGCGCGCAGCACCTTGCGTACCCGGTCGGCCGCGCCCCGGTCGCTGCCCTTGGCCGCGCCGAAGAGGCGGACCTCCACCTCGTACACGCGCGACGCGGGGTCGGGTTCCAGCGCCGCGCCCAGCGGCCCGCTGCCCGCGGGGTGCGCGTCGCGCACCGGCCAGCCGTGCGCCTCGAAGCGGGCCTCCGCCTCCCGCCAGTCGTGCTCACCGCCGCAGACCTGGACGAACACCCGGACCCGTTGGTCGTATCGCGTGTGGGCCATGCGGTCTGCTTCCTCCTGCACCGGATGTTGCGCGAAACAGCCAGGAGACTACGGAACGTCAGGCGCCGGCCGTCACCCGGGATCCCCCCTGTCACCCCGGGCTCAGTCGGCCACCGGACACTCTGTCGCAACTGATGGTTGATCAATAACCTTGTGCGGTACACCAAGTCACGATCCTGGGAGCCCCATGTCCACCGCCCAGCAGGTGCCCGACATCCTCTCGCCCGAGTTCGCGGCGAACCCCTACCCCGCCTACCGGGTCATGCGGGAGACCGCGCCCCTCATCTGGCACGAGGCGACGCAGAGCTACATCGTCTCGCGCTACGAGGACGTCGAGCGCGTCTTCAAGGACAAGGCCGGCGAGTTCACCACGGACAACTACGCCTGGCAGATCGAACCGGTGCACGGCAAGACGATCCTCCAGCTCAGCGGGCGGGAGCACGCCGTGCGCCGAGCGCTCGTCGCCCCCGCCTTCCGCGGCAGCGACCTGGAGCGGAAGTTCCTTCCCGTGATCGAGCGCAACTCCCGCGAGCTGATCGACGCCTTCCGGCACACCGGCTCCGCCGACCTGGTCACGGACTACGCCACCCGCTTCCCGGTCAACGTCATCGCCGACATGCTGGGCCTGGACAAGGCCGACCACTCCCGCTTCCACCGCTGGTACACGGCCGTCATCGCCTTCCTCGGGAACCTCTCGGGCGACCCCGAGGTGACGGCGGCCGGCGAGCGGACCCGGGTGGAGTTCGCCGAGTACATGCTGCCGATCATCCGGGAACGCCGCGAGAACCTGGGCGACGACCTGCTGTCCGCGCTGTGCGCCGCCGAGGTCGACGGGGTGCGGATGAGCGACGAGGACGTCAAGGCGTTCTGCAGCCTGCTGCTCGCCGCCGGCGGGGAGACCACCGACAAGGCCATCGCCGGCATCTTCGCGAACCTGCTGCTCCACCCCGACCAGCTCGCCGCCGTCCGTGCGGACCGCTCGCTGATCCCGCGCGCCTTCGCCGAGACCCTGCGGTTCACGCCGCCCGTTCACATGATCATGCGGCAGTCCGCGACGGAGGTGACGCTCAGCGGCGGCACCGTACCCGCGGGCGCCACCGTCACCTGCCTGATCGGTGCAGCCAACCGCGACGAGAGCCGCTACCGCGACCCCGACCGCTTCGACATATTCCGCGACGACCTCACCACCACGACCGCCTTCTCGGCCGCCGCCGACCATCTCGCCTTCGCGCTCGGCCGGCACTTCTGCGTCGGCGCGCTGCTGGCCAAGGCGGAGGTGGAGACCGGCGTCGGCCAGCTCCTCGACGCCATGCCCGACGTGCGCCTCGCCGACGGCTTCGAACCGGCCGAGCAGGGCGTGTTCACCCGGGGACCGCAGAGCCTCCCGGTGCGCTTCACCCCCGTGAAGGACTGACCCGTACCGGTCCGTCCCCCTCGCCGTCCGCGCCGGAATCCGGGCCCTGGTCACGGGCCCGGAACTCGCGCTACCGCACCACCGGTGTGAACCGCACCGGAAGCGCCGACAGCCCGCGCATCCAGATCGACGGCCGCCAGGTCAGCTCCTCCGGGTCCGCGGCCAGCACCAGGTCCGGCAGCCGCTCCAGCAGCGTCTCGACCGCCGTCCGCGCCATCACGTCCGCGAGCAGGGGAGCCGGATAGGGACAGCGGTGCTCGCCGTTGCTGAACGACAGGTGCGCGGCGTTCTCCGCGCCCACGTGTCCCTCCGGCCAGATCTGCGGGTCGGTGTTGGCCGCCGCCAGCCCCAGCACCAGGCAGTCACCGGCCCGGATCTGCCGGCCGCCGAGCTGGACGTCCCGTGCCGCCCACCGCCCGATGAAGTTCTGCGTCGGCGTGTCCAGCCACAGCACCTCGTTGAGCGCCTCGCCCACGCTGAGCCGGCCGCCGGACACGTTCACGGCGAACCGCTCGTCCGTCAGCAGCAGCCGCAGCGTGTTGCAGATCCAGTTCGCGGTCGGCTGCTGCGCCGCCGCGATCACCGAGATCAGGTCCTGGACGACCTCCTCGTCCGTCAGGCCCGCCGGGTGCGCGAGCATGCGCGAGGTGACGTCCGGGCCTGGGGCGGCCCGCTTGTCCTTCACGAGCTGCCGCAGCCGCTCCCCCACGCGCCCGTACGCCGCCACCGGGTCGTCGCCCTCGCCCGCGTCCAGGGAGATCCGCAGGTCGTCGACGAGCCGGCGGGTGTCCTCGCCCGAGGTCGGCATCCCGCACATCTGCACCACGGTGCGCATCGGCAGGGCGTGCGCGTAGTCGGCCATCAGCTCCGCCTGGCCGCTCCCGGCGAACCGGGCGATGAGATCGTCGGCGATCAGCAGGCAGTCGTGGGACAGCTCGAACTGGTCGACCCCCTCCAACGCCTCGGTGATCACCCCGGCCCGCCGCCGGTGCTCGTCGCCCTCGGCGAAGAGCACCGACGGCTGGTACCCGACGAAGGGCAGCAGCGGCCAGTCCGGCGGGATGGCGTCCCACTGGTTCCAGCGCCGCGAGTCGCGCGCGAACAGCTCGTCATGGCTGGTCACGTACGTGACCTCGGAGTAGCCCAGCACCAGCCAGGCGGGGATGTCGCCGTCGAGCAGGACCGGCGCGACCGGACCGTGCTCCCGGCGCAGCGCGCGGTAGAGCTGCGACGGCGTCTGCTGGTACTCGAGCCCCCCGAGACGCACCGCCCCGGCGTGGGCGGGGCAGCCCGGGGGCGCCGATCGCGCGGAGGGGTAGCCGGAGTCGGTCACAGTGTCGCCTCCTGGGCGATGGCCATGTCGTGCAGGTGGTTGACGAGGGTGAGCAGGACGTCCTTGCCGGACTGCCTGACCCGCGCGTCGCAGTCGACCATCGGCACGTGCGCGGGCAGGGCGAGCGCCTGGCGGATCTCGTCCAGGGAGTAGCGGACGGCGTCGTCGTCGAACCGGTTCACGGCCACCACGAAGGGCGTGCGGTGGTGCTCCAGCCTGTCTATCGCGTACCAGGAGTCGTCCATCCGCCGCGTGTCCACGAGAACCACGGCGCCCAGCGTTCCCGAGAACAGCCGGTCCCACAGGAACCAGAAGCGCTCCTGGCCGGGCGCTCCGAACAGGTACAGCACCATGCGCTCGTTGAGGGTGATCCGACCGAAGTCGAACGCGACCGTCGTGGTGGTCTTCGCCGTCACCGCACCGGTCTCGTCGACGCCGACGCCGGCCTGGGTCATCACTTCCTCGGTGTTGAGCGGCCGGATCTCGCTCACCGAGCGGACCAAGGTCGTCTTGCCGACGCCGAATCCGCCCACGACGACGATCTTCAGACCGGTCTCCGCGGTGTCGTTCAGCGGTGTGCGGTGGGAGGGCAGCTCAGAGGTTGCGGAGCCCATGGAGCACCTCTTGGAGTAGGGCGGAATCAGGCAGGGAGGCGACGGACTGGGCCGCGCGCGGGTGGCGGGCGGTGATGCGGCCCGTGTCCAGCAGATCGCCGAGCAGGATCCGCACCACCGTGACCGGCAGTGCGAGCTCCGCGGCGATCTCGACGACGGCGGTGGGGTGCCGGCACATCTCCAGGATCCGGGCGAGCTCCGACTGCATCCCCGGCACCGGCCCGCTCTCGCTGACGACGAGGGTGACCAGGTCGAAGGACTCGTCGGCACGGCTCCGTCCACGGGTGACGGTGTAGAGCCGGTCGGGATCACCCGTGTCGACGGGCTTGCGCATCACGCGGTGCCGTTCGCCCTGGCCTGGTCCCGCGGCTCGGCCCGCAGATGCTCGCCGATCTGCTCGACCAGCTCCGTCATCTGGTGGCCGACCACTCCGGGATCGGCGTCCTCCCCGGCGACGACGGCGAGGTGCGCGCCCTCGCCGGCCTCCACGATGAACAGCAGGCCGCCGTGGAACTCGGTCATCGACTGCCGGACCCCGCCGGTGCCGTCGCCGAACTCCATGGAGGCCCCTTGGGCGAGGGCCTGGATGCCGGAGCAGATCGCCGACAGCTGGTCGGCCAGGTCGAGCGTCAGGTGCTCGCTCCAGCAGAGCTTCAGGCCGTCCCGGGACAGGACCAGCGCGTGGCGGGCGCCGGGGGTCTGCTCCAGGAGATTCTGCAGGAGCCAGCTGAGGCTGTTGTCGGTGGTCTGCATGATGGGTGATGGGACGGTGGTGCCCGGCTGACCGGCCACCGGCCCGTTCCTCCTATCTCACGAGCTCGAGCGGGAAGGGGCGCCGTCGCTCCGGACGCCGTACGGGAAGGGGTGGGGACTACGGAGCCGCGGGCGGCTCGGATCCGGGCCGGGCAGCCGGTCCGGCGGTACCGTCCGCGGACTGCCGTGCGCGGTGGAAGGCGCCGAACCGCGAGCCCGCGTCGCGTGCCGGGCGCCGGGCCGGCGGTGCGTCACCGGTCTGTCCGGACGCCGAGTGGCGCTGCTCGCGTTCGCGCTCGGCCTCGGCCATGGTGCGGCCCGGGGCTCGCACCGGCAGGCCGTTCGGCGTGGTGCCCTCGGGCCGCCGGTGGCGTCGCTGTCCGGGCAGCTCGGGCGGCTCGGGCCGTGCGGCGGTCGGCTCGGTGGCCGCCGGCAGGGCCGCCGCCGCGGGGCGCTCGGCGGCCGCGGGCAGGGCCGGGGCGGCGGGGGGCTCGGTGGCGTCGGGCACCGGCGCGGGCGCGAGCGCCGCCGGCATGGCCTCGGGCCGGGGGGCCGTCCGGTGCGGGACCAGGTCGCGCTGCTGGGCGAGCAGATGCAGGGGCAGCAGGACGACGACGCCGGTGCCGCCGCGGGAGGAGGGGCGGTAGTTGACGCTGATGCCGTACTTCACCGCGAGCCGTCCCACCACGGCCAGGCCGAGCCGGGTGCCCTGCAGCGAGGCGAGGTCGGTGACGCGGCCGGTCACGGCCTCCTCGGCGCGGCGCATCGCCGCGTCGGCCATCTTCAGACCGCTGTCCTCGATGGTGACGACGATGCCGGCGCTGCGGTCCTCGACGTAGACGTGCACTTCGTCGATGGGCGGGGAGAAGTTCGCGGCGTTGTCCATCAGTTCGGCGAGCAGGTGCATCACGCCCTCGGCGGCGAAGCCGGACACCGCGGCGCGGGTGGAGCAGTGCAGGCGCACCCGCTGGTAGGCGGCGATGCGGCCGACGGCACCGCGCAGGATGCTCTCCATCACGATCGGCTTGTTCCAGGCGCGGCTGGACCTGCCGCCCATGAGCAGCGCCAGCCGGTCGGTCATCAGGCCGAGCTGGGAGGTGCTGTGGTCCAGCTTCAGCAGGTCGCCGAAGACCTCTTCGCCGTGCCGCTCCTGCATGTCGCGCAGGTCGGCGAGCATCCGCACGGCCTTGGCCTGGACGCGGCTGAGCGCCTTGGCGGAGGCGGCCTGTGCCGCGGCGGCGCGCCGCTCACTGTGGGCGAGTTCGCGGATGAACGATTCGGCCGGGACCCGCAGCTCCGGCAGCCGGGGCAGCTCGGATTCGGCGAGCACGGTGTCGGCGGACCGGCCCTCGCGCAGCCGGGCGACCGCGGCGGGCAGCGTCTCCTTCACGAAGCGCTCGTGCTCGGCCGCCGCCTGGTCCATCTCGCCGCGCAGCGCGTGGTATTCGCCCTCCAGGGCGGCCACGCGTCGCGCGTCCTCCTCGACGACCGTGGCGAACGTGCGCGTCAGCCGCTGCAGGTGCGGGTCGGACGGCGGCGGCACGCTGGCCAGTACATCGGCGGCGCTGGTGCCCTCCCGCAGCCGCTCGGCCACGGCGGGCAGCGTCAGACCGGCCAGGTGCGAGATCTCGACCGACAGCCGGGCCGCCTCGGCCCGGAGACGGGCGTTCTCCGACTCCCGCTCGGCGGCCGCGCCGCGGGCCCGGTGGACCAGCCGGTGGCCGACGAGGACGGTGACGGCCACGCACACCCAGGCGACCACCACCACGGCCAGGACCCACGTGAAGGCGTCGGACGGTGCCAGGGCGACCGTCGCGCCGCCGGCGGCGGCGCTCGTCACCAGCACGACCGGCCGTGCGGCGGACGAGGTGCGCGGCGCCGCCGCCGGTCGGTGCTGGCTGGGCGAAGCAGGCACTGGCATGGAGCGGTCCCTCGGTCGGTGAGAGCAGGGGAATCGGGGTGACGGCACGGAGCAGCCGCGGGCCGGGAGAGAGGTCAGCCAACAGGAGGGCGATCTTCCGTCCACGTACGGCTCATGCTAATCACCCTGACGTGCGAGAAAACCCCGCTTGTTGCATGGTCCGTCAGCAATCCGAGTTCGTCGCGAACCCATCGCTCGTACGCCCCGCTGTGGTATCCGGGACGAGGCCGGGCGAGTCCGGCCAAGGGCGGTGATGCGGGCAGGAGCCGCACCGACGCGACGTCACATCGCCTCAATTGCTTGGGCTACACCGGTCCCCCGTCCGCACGTGCTGTCGATTTCCAGCCAACTATACGTACGCCGATCCCCGTTGCACGCACGGGCCGCCGGACCGGCCGGGCCGTCGGGGTGGGGGAATGCCGTTGATCGTGGAGGTTCCGTGACGGCGGCCCGGTGAGGGCGGCAGACGAGTCGGGCTGTACGCCGGGTTCTGTTCCGGCGGGTCCTCGCGGTCCCGCCGGCGACGGCCATCCATCTAGGACCGGCGTTGCCACCGGCCTCCAGCGGTCTACCCGCGGACTCGGGCGGGCAGCCCTCGATCGTCCGCGCAGAGCCGCCCCATCTTGCGAGGAGGCGTCTCCTCTTGACCTTGCTCCGGGTGGGGTTTACCTAGCTGCCCAGGTCGCCCTGGGCACTGGTGGTCTCTTACACCACCGTTTCACCCTTACCGGAGACCGAGGTCTCCGGCGGTCTGCTTTCTGTGGCACTGTCCCGCGGGTCACCCCGGGTGGCCGTTAGCCATCACCCTGCCCTGTGGAGCCCGGACGTTCCTCGGGAAGTCCCACAAGGGACTCCACGCGGCCGCCCGCCCGGCTCGTCTGCCGTATCGACCATGGTACCCGGCGGGCCTCCCGCCGCGGACCGGCGGCGGCCGTCGCGAGGACCGAGCCGGCCAGGATCAGGGTGAAGGCGACGCCGATGCCGAGGGTCAGGTCCTCGTCCAGGAAGAGGGCGCCGGCGGCGACGGCGACGGCGGGGTTGACGTAGGTGATGACGCCGGCGCGGGTCGGGCCGACCTCCTTGATCAGTTCCAGGAAGGCCACGAAGGCGATGGCGGTGCAGACGACACCGAGGCCGGCCAGGGCTGCCAGGACCTCGCCCGGGGGGAGGGCGGCGGGCCGGGTCAGGAAGGCGGCGGGAGCGTACACGACGGCGGCCAGGGTCAGGCAGGGAGTGATGAGCTGGAGGGTCGGGACGTCCTTGAGGTGGCGGGCGGCTATCAGGGGCGCGGTGGCGTAGCCGACCACCGTCACCAGCACCTCGGCCAGCGAGCGGGCGTCGCCGCCGGTGAGGTGCGGCACGGTGAGGACGGCGACGCCCCCGAGGCCGACGGCGAGTCCGGTGACCCGGCGGGCCCCGACCCTTTCCTCCGCGCCGAAGAAGCGGGCCAGGAGGACGGCGACGATGGGCACGCCCGCGATCAGCAGGCCGGCGGTGGAGCTGGAGAGGTGGCGTTCGGCGTCGGTCAGGGTCCACCACGGGCCGATGATCTCGATGACGGCGAAGGCCAGCATCGGTATCCAGTGTGCCCGGACCGTCCGGGCGAGGCCGCCCTGGCGGAGGGCGAACGGGAGCAGGAGGACGGCGCCGAGCGCGCACCGGGTGAACACGACCACGGACGGGGAGAGGTCCTCCACCGCCACCTTGATCATCAGATAGGGGATGCCCCAGACCATTCCCATCAGGGAGAACAGGGCCCAGCCGCGTGCAGTCATGCCCGCAGTCTGCGTGCCGCGCTCACCCGCCGTCTTGAACGCTGTTGCGGTACGCGGCCGGGGTCACGCCGAGGACGCGGCGGAACCACCGGGTCAGGTGCGCCTGGTCGGCGAAGCCCACCAGCGCCGCCGCTTCGGCGGGCCGCAGTCCCGCGTCCAGGAGCCCGCGCGCCCTGGCCACCCGGTGCTGGGCGAGCCAGGCGTACGGCGGTATCCCCATCGTCGTACGGAAGGCGCGCAGGAGTTGGTACCGGGACAGGCCCAGGTCGGTGGCGAGTGCCCCCAGGGAGGGCGGGGCGAGGAGTTCGTCGGCGAGGCGGTCGCGTACGACGCGGGCGACGCGGTCGGCTCCCGGGACCGCGTCGTCGGCCGCGCGGGCCGTGGAGTGGCGGTGGGCCAGGGCCGTGAGCAGCCATGGGAGGCGGGACTCGGCCTCCAGCGGGTCGGGGCGGCGGGCCAGGTCCGTGTGGGCGGCGCGCAGGGCGCGGGCGAGTTCGGGGTCCTGGAGGACGGGTTCGCGGAAGTGCGGCAGGCCGCCGCGCGTGCCGTCGGCGAGCAGGGACGGCGCCGCGTACAGGGCGCGGTAGGAGTAGCCGTCGGGGGCGGCGGGGCCGCCGGTGTGCATCTCGCCGGGTTCCAGGACGACGATGGACCCGGGCCCCGAGTGGATGTGCCCGCCCCGGTAGGCGATGACCTCCAGGCCGCCGACGGTGACGCCGACCGTGAACTCGTCGTGGGCGTGCGGGGCGTAGACGTGGCGGTCGAAGCGGGCGGTGAGCAGGTCGAGGGGCGGCCCGCCCGTCCCCAGCCGGGCCCTGGTCCACCGTGCCTGCTCGCGTGCGGTCACCTTTTTCCACCCCCGTCCCAGGGTGGTCAGAGGAAGTCGGCGGTGTCCAGGTCGAAGGAGAAGGGGGCGGGCAGAGTGAGCGGTTTCCCGAAGGCGACGGTGCAGTGCTGCCGGTAGTCGTCCTGGCCCGGATGGGGTGATCACCTGTCCGAGAGATCGGGAACCGTTCCCTCGCTCGTGGCACAGGATCACCGTCCCCGGGGCGCGGCTCAGCGGACGTACGTCTCGAAGCCGGCGTCCGTGCAGTAGGTCGCCGCGCGGCCTTCGGCTGCGGTGTCCGCGGTGTCGATGGCCAGGGCGGTGTCCTGGAGGACGTGGCTGCCGGACTTGTCGAGGCCCTCCCGGTCGAGCCGTCTCGCGGCGGCGAGGGCCGCGTATCCGGCGACGTCGGCGTTCTCGGACCGGGCTTTCGTCCGCTGCCAGGTCCCGAAGGCGGAGCAGTAGTGCTGTCGCGTCTCGTCGTCCTGCGCGGTGTCGCCCGACGAGCAGCCGCCCGTCAGGCCGACGACGACGGCCGTCAGCACTGTGGTGACGGTCCGCACTCTGCCCCTGCGCCCCATGAGACTCCCCTCCCGGTGATCGGCTTCGGCGAGTATCGGGCACCGGCCCCCCGGAAGGCACCCCGTACCCTGGCCCAGAGCTCGACCGAAGGAGTACGTGTGCTTGTCCTGCTGCCGCCGTCGGAGGGGAAGGCGCCGTCCGGCCGGGGCGCCCCGCTGAAGCCCGGGACGCTGTCCCTTCCGGGGCTGACGCCTGCCCGGGAGACCGTCCTCGGCGAGCTGGTCGAGCTGTGCGCCGGGGACGAGGAGAAGGCGCGCGAGGTGCTGGGGCTGAGCGAGGGGCTGCGCGGCGAGGTGGCCAAGAACGCGGAGCTGCGGACGGCCGGGGCCCGGCCCGCAGGCGAGATCTACACGGGTGTGCTCTACGACGCCCTGGACCTGGCCTCCCTCGACACGGCCGCCAGGAAGCGGGCCGCCCGTTCGCTGCTGGTGTTCTCGGGACTGTGGGGTGCCGTGCGGGTGACCGACCGGATTCCGTCCTACCGGTGCTCGATGGGCGTGAAGCTTCCCGCGCTGGGGGCGCTGGGCGCGCACTGGCGGGCGCCGATGGCCGAGGTGCTGCCCGAGGCCGCCGGGGACGGGCTGGTGCTGGACCTGCGGTCGGCGGCGTACGCGGCGGCGTGGAAGCCGAAGGGTGAGGTGGCCGGGCGGACCGCGTCCGTGCGGGTGCTGCACGCGCCGACCCGGAAGGTGGTCAGCCACTTCAACAAGGCGACGAAGGGGCGGATCGTGCGGAGCCTGCTGAGCTCCGGCAGCGCGCCCGAGGGCCCTGCGGAGCTGGTGGAGGCGCTGCGCGACCTGGGGTACACGGTGGAGGCCGAGGCGCCCGCGAAGGCGGGGAAGCCGTGGTCGCTGGATGTGCTGGTGGAGGAGATCCACTGAGCCAGTAGCCCGGTTTCCCGGGAGGCCCGTTGCGCTGTGCGCAACGTCAATTGCAGAGGATGCACATCGGAGGGCACGATGAGGTCATGACCTCACCGCTGCCCTCCTCCCCTTCCGCCTCGGTGCTCGATCTCGCGCCGGTCGTCCCCGTGGTGGTCGTCGACGACCTCTCGGACGCCGTACCGCTCGCCCGGGCGCTCGTCGCCGGCGGGCTGCCCGCGATCGAGGTCACGCTGCGGACGCCGGTCGCCGTCGACGCGATCCGGGCGATCGCCGAGGAGGTGCCGGGCGCGGTGGTCGGCGCGGGCACGGTCATCACTCCGGAGCAGGTCGGCGAGGTCGTGGCGGCCGGGGCACGTTTCCTGGTCAGCCCGGGGTGGACGGACGCGCTGCTGGAGGCGATGCGGGGCTCCGGGGTGCCGTTCCTGCCCGGGGTGTCGACCACCTCGGAGGTGGTGGCGCTGCTGGAGCGCGGGGTGCGGGAGATGAAGTTCTTCCCGGCCGAGGCCGCGGGCGGCACCGCCTACCTCAAGGCGCTCGCCGCCCCGCTGCCGCAGGCCCGTTTCTGCCCGACCGGCGGCATCGGACCGGCCTCCGCGCCGGAGTACCTCGCACTGCCCAACGTCGGCTGCGTCGGGGGAAGTTGGATGCTGCCGAAGGATGCCGTCGCCGGGCGCGACTGGGCGCGGGTCGAGGCGCTGGCCCGCGCGGCGGCGGGGCTCAGCGCAGGTGCGACGTCTCGTTGAACAGGCGGACGCTGGCACCGCCGTCGGCGTAGTACGCCACGGCCGACAGCGAGGCCGCCGACAGCTCCATGCGGAACAGCGACTCGGGCGGGGCACCGAGGGCGAGCTGCACGAACGTCTTGATCGGCGTCACGTGCGAGACCAGCAGGACGGTGCGGCCCGCGTAGGCGGAGACCAGCCTGTCGCGGGTGGCGGCGATGCGGGCGCCGGTCGCCGTGAAGCTCTCGCCGCCGCCGGTCGGCTCGGCGTCCGGGGAGGCCAGCCAGGCGTTCAGATCGTCCGGGTAGCGCTCGCGCACCTCGCCGAAGGTCAGCCCCTCCCAGGCGCCGAAGTCGGTCTCGCGCAGGCCCTCCTCGACCGTCACCTCCAGACCGAGGCGGGCGGCGACGACGGCGGCGGTCTCGCGGGTGCGGGCCAGCGGTGACGCGACGATCGCCTGGATCGTGCCGCGCCGGGCGAGGCCCTCGGCGACCCTGGCGGCCTGCTCGCGGCCGACGGCCGACAGCGACGGGTCGCTGCCGCCGCTCCCGGAGAACCGCTTCTGCGGTGTCAGGAGCGTCTCCCCGTGCCGCAGCAGTACGAAGGTGGCGGGGGCGCCCAGGTCGGGCGGGCCCCAGCCGGGCGTGGCCACGGTCCTGGCGGCCCGCGCATCGGCGTCAGCCGGGGCGTGGGCGGCCGTAGCGGTGGCGGAGGAGCGAGCACCCGACGCGGTCCCGGCGGCGGAGGAGCGGGCGCCGGGCATGGTCTCGGCGTCGGTCCGCGCCGTCTGCGCGATGCGCTCGCCCACGGCACCGCGCCCGCCCGGCTCGGCGGCGCCCGCGGCAGCCCGGCGTCCGCCCTCAGCGGTCTCCGCCTCGCCTCCGGACCCGGCGGAAGCGGCGCCGTCAGCGCCCGGCTCACCGGCGGTACGACCGTCCCGGACGACGTGACCGTCGGCGGCACCGGCCACGGCCCTGGGTCCCCCCGCGGCGGCCCCGGACGCGGCGCTGCCCGGCTCGCCCCCGGCGCGGCTCGCCCGGGCGGCGCGTCTGCTGCCGGCGGCACCCGCCGTGTCCGGTTCCGCCGTGGACGCCGACGGGGACCACTGCTCGCCGCGGGCCCCCGCGTCCATCGCCTCGTTGGCCAGGCGGTCGGCGTGCTTGTTGCTCGCGCGGGGGATCCACTCGTAGGTCACCCGGCCCGGCGGGAACACGCGTGCCGCCTCGGCCGCGAGCGGCTTCATGTCGGGGTGCTTGATCTTCCAGCGGCCCGACATCTGCTCGACGACGAGCTTGGAGTCCATCCGGACGTGCACGGACGCCGTCGGGTCCAGCTCGCGCGCGGCGCGCAGGCCGGCCAGCAGGCCCCGGTACTCGGCGACGTTGTTCGTGGCGACGCCGAGGTACTCGGCGGCCTCGGCCAGGGTCTCCCCCGTCACCGCGTCGCTCACCACCGCGCCGTAGCCCGCGGGCCCCGGGTTGCCCCGCGACCCGCCGTCGGCCTCCACGACGAACTCCCGCACCGGACCGGTCGCCGGCCCCGTCTCCGGATCTGCCCCCGCGCTCGCCACCGGCCCGGCCCCTACAGCCCGGAGTCGGCCGTGCGCACGAGGATGCGGCGGCAGTTCTCGCAGCGTACGACGGTGTCGGGCGCCGCCGACCGGATCTCGCTCAGCTCGGTGATGGCCAGCTCCTGGCGGCATCCCTGGCAGCTGCGCTGGTACAGCTTGGCCGCGCCGACGCCGCCCTGCTGCTCGCGCAGCTTGTCGTAGAGCTTCAGCAGGTCCGCGGGGATCGCGCCCGCGATGACCTCGCGCTCCTTGGTCACCGAGGCCGCCTCGCCGTCGAGCTGCTCGACGGCCGCGTCCCGGCGCCCGGTGGCGTCGTCGATCTTGCCCTGCACGGAGCCGACCCGCTCGGTCAGCTCGGCGACCCGCTCCTGCGCCGACTCGCGGCGCTCCATGACCTCCAGGACGATGTCCTCCAGGTCGCCCTGCCGCTTGGCGAGGGAGGCGATCTCGCGCTGCAGGTTCTCCAGGTCCTTCGGGGAGGTGACGGCCCCCGAGTCCAGGCGCTGCTGGTCACGGACGGCGCGCTGGCGCACCTGGTCCACGTCCTGCTCGGCCTTGGTCTGCTCGCGGGCGCAGTCGCTCTCCTCGGTCTGCGCGGCGACGAGCAGGTCGCGCAGCTGGGTGAGGTCCTTGGTCAGTGACTCGATCTCGTCGTGCTCCGGCAGCGACCGCTTCTTGTGCGCGATCTGCTGGAGGCGGACGTCGAGGTCCTGGACGTCGAGGAGTCGGATCTGGTCGGCGGGCGCGGCGTTCAGTTGGGGGCTCCCATGGTGTTGGCTGTGGTGGCGGACGCCGCGTGGGCGGTCCAGGGGTCGGTGACCGTCCTGGAGACATGGACCCTGAGGTCCCATCCGTTGCGGTCGGAGATCTCGTCGAGCTGGGCTGCGGCCAGCTCGCACCAGGGCCACTCGGTGGCCCAGTGCGCGGCGTCGAGCAGCGCGAGAGGACTGTGGGCGCGGGCTTCCGACACCGGGTGGTGGCGCAGGTCCGCGGTGAGGAAGGCGTCGACGCCCGCCGCCCGTACGTGGTCGAAGAGGCTGTCGCCGGAGCCGCCGCTGACGGCGATCGTGCGGACCAGGGCCTCGGGGTCGCCGGCGACGCGGATGCCCTGCGCGGTGGCGGGCAGCCGCTCGGCGGCGCGGGCGGCGAGTTCGCGGACGGTGAGCGGGTGCTCCAGCTCGCAGACGCGGCCCAGGCCACGGCGGCCCTCGGGGTCGGCCGGGTCCGGCACCAGGGGGCGTACGACGCGGAGGTCGAGCGCGCCGGCCAGCGCGTCGGAGACGCCGGGGTCCGCGGTGTCGGCGTTGGTGTGGGCGACGTGCAGCGCGACGTCGTTCTTGATGAGCGTGTGCACCACGCGGCCCTTGAAGGTGGAGGCCGCGACCGTCGTCGTCCCGCGCAGATACAGCGGGTGGTGGGTGACGAGCAGGCCGGCGCCCAGCTTCACCGCCTCGTCGACGATCTCCTGGACGGGGTCGACGGCGAACAGGACCCGGGAGACCTCCTGGTCGGGGTCGCCCACGACGGTGCCGACCGCGTCCCAGGACTCGGCCCGCTCGGCGGGCCACAGGTTCTCCAGCGCGGCGATGACTTCTGACAGACGGGGCACGAACGCAAGGCTACCTGGAGGTTCTGGACCGCTGTACCCGCCGCGTGCCGTCCCGGGCGCACCGGCCCCGCGCAGCACACCCCGCATCCTTTCCTCAGGCGAATCGTTCCTGTGCCACACGTACGTGTGATGGGTGCCCTTCCCGGTCCCCCGCCTGTGCGTACGAAAACTAGCTTCGTCGCCGGAGGTGACCGAACGATGACAGCCTGTGCTATCGAGCCTTCGGCGGACCACGGGGACGGTGGTCCGCAGAACGACGGGACCCCGCGGGCGGGCTGCGCCATCACCGCGGAGGGCGCCTACGCCGCGCGTCTCGCCCCGGCCGGCGACTCCTGGTACCCGGAGCGCTGGACGCTGGACGGTCCGGAGCCGTACGCGGTGCCGTTGCCGGGCCGGCAGCCGGAGGAGCCCGGCACGGAGGTGCAGCCGATGGCCGACGGGCGGGTCCTGGTCCACCGCGTCGCGGCCGGGCGGCATCTCTTCGCGCTGCTGTACCCGACCGGCCCCGGCACCGGTGAGCAGCCGCTCGGCGCGATCGAGTGCCCGGACGGCGCCGCCGGGCTGCGGCTGCTGCCGCCGGTACCGGGGGGCGAGCGGGCGTACGCCCTGGCCGTCGGCTCGCGTTCGACGGCGCTGTGGCAGGTGGCGGGGGGCGCCTTCGGGCCCGAGCACCTCGCGGAGATCCCCGGCCGCTGCTCGGGCGGGGTCTGGCTGGACCGCGAGGGACGGATGCTGGCCGTGGACCGGGAGACCGGCGGGCGCACCAAGGCGGTCGTGGTGGACCTGGGGTGCGGCGCCGAGGTGTCGCCGCTGCTGCAGATCGCCGCGGACAGCGACGACCGGATACTGCTGGCCGACCCGGACAGCGGGCTGGTGCTGATCCGCTCGGACGCGCCCTCGCCGGGCCACGCCCGACTGGGCTGGGGGGTGCTGGGCAGCACGCTGCCGGTGCGGTTCCCGGAGTGCCTGCGGATGCCGGACTGCGCGGTGACGCCGTTCGCGGTCCAGCCGGGCCAGATGCTGACGCCGGAGCGCTGCGGGGTGGCGTTGCGGGTGGACGGCGCGCTGGGCAGCTGGGTCGGGGTGTGGCGGCCCGCCGAGCGTGAGGTGCGGCATCTCGCGGCGCCCGACGGCTGGCTGGCCGGGGCCGGGGTGTGGACGGCGGGCGGCGAGCTTCATCTGCCGTACGCCACCCGGGAGTCGCCGTGCGGGGTGGCACGGCTGGCGGTGCCCTTCACCGAGGCCGGAGAGGCGGACGGCGCGGAGCGCCGGGCTCCGGTGGAGGCGGCGGAAACGGAGGCTCCGGCACCCGCTCCGTCGCGTCCGGTTCCGCTGCAACAGGCCCCGTTGGCACGGCTTGTAACGAACTAGTGCCGGTTGGCGTGGCCGCCTGGATTCGGGCTGTGGTGTGCCGGTTACACTCGCCCGGCTGTAGGAAAGATCATGTTGACGGGGTGAATTCCTTCCGATGAACGACACCAGCACGACCCAGCCGATCCAGGCCGCCGGTGCCGACGTTCGCGAGACCGACACCGGCCACGGCCGGCACCGAGGACCGGTCTCCAGTCGGGACGGCGCGGCCACGCCGCGCGGACGCCACCGCAAGCCGGTGGAGGAGACCGAATCGGCGGCCTGACGGCACGCCGGGCACAACGGGAGACACGGCCACGGCCCCGCTCGTCGCACGCGACGGACGGGGCCGTCGTCGTTGCCGTACGCGCCCCCAGCTCACCCGTGCCGGACGACGGTGTCGGCGAGGACGGCCGCGTCGTCGCGTTCGACGGCGCTCACGGCGGCCCGTACGACGTCGTCGCCCGCCCGCCACATGCGCACCCGCAGGGTCTCCCCCGGGTACACGACCCCGGCGAAGCGCGTGCGGTACTCGCGCACCCGGGTCACGTCACCGTCGAGCAGGGTGTCGACGACCGTCTTGAGCGTGCTGCCGTAGGTGCACAGTCCGTGCAGGACCGGCCGGCCGAACCCGGCGCGCGCGGCGAACTCCGGGTCGGCGTGCAGCGGGTTCCAGTCGCCGGAGAGCCGGTACAGCAGGGCCTGATCCTCGCGCAGCGAGCGCTCGACGACCAGGTCGGGTTCCCCGGCCGGCGGCGGTGCCGGGCGCCCGGACGGACCCCGCTGGCCGCCCCACCCGCCCTCTCCCCGGACGAAGACCTCGGCCTCGTCGGTCCACAGCGGTCCCTCGGCGTCCGCGGTCTCGGTGCGCAGGACGAGGACGGCGGCCGTGCCCTTGTCGTACACGGCGACGACGCGCGAGGCGGCGGTCGCCCGGCCCCGCACCGGGACGGGCCGGTGGATCCGCAGCCCCTGTCCGCCGTGCAGGACCCGGGCGAGGTCGACGTCGACACCGGGCACGGACAGCGTGCCGATCACGCCCGGGGGGCCGCCGCCCGCGACGGTGGCGAAGCTCGGCAGGACCCGCAGCCGGGACTCCAGCGTGTAGCGCAGCTCGCGCGGATCGGTGGCGGGGACGCCGGCGCCGATGCCGAGGTGGTAGAGCTGGACGTCCTTGTGGTCCCAGGTGATCTCGCGGACGCGGGGTGCGGCGGCGAGCGCCTGGGCTGCGTCGAGGGGCATGCGTCTCCTGTCGGCCCGGTGAGCACGGTGCTGGACGGCGACGACCGTACGGGACGCCGGCCACCCGGGACATTTGTCCTGCCGGACTCCGGACAATCGCATCTGCCGCGCACCCCGCCGGGTCCGTAGCTTCGTTGGTATGGGACGCACAGGACGTACGGACGGCACCGGCGCGGTGGAGAAGGACCCGGAGGAGGCCATGGGCTGGACACGGGGGCTGAGCCGGATCTCGTGCGGCCCGGACACGCGGGAGCCCACCGCGTCGCCGGAACGGGTCGGCCCGCCCCCCAGCGGCTTCACGCTGCTGCCCTGGCTGCTGATGGGCCTGGGCGCCCTCTCGAACATCTTCCAGGACCGGACGACCGACCCGGTCATCGGCGGCGCGGGCCTGCTGGCCTTCAACTCGCTGTACATCTACGTGGCCTTCAGGTCGTTCGACGAGGAGCGGCGCAGGTCGGTGTCCACCCTGGTGGCGCTCGGCCTCATGGCCGTACTGACCTGCGGTCTGGCGCTGGCGTACGGCGGTGGCTGGCTGCTCTTCTTCCCGCTGCTGGGCCTCGCGGCGGGCGCGGCGCTGCGTGGCCGCCGGCTGGGCCGGTGGGGCTGGTCCCTGGCGGTGCCGGCGGGTGCCGTCGCCGGGTTCAAGGACGGCTGGAACGGCATCAACATCGCGTACGGCACGTTCCTGTCCACCATGGTGACGGCCGCGATCCTGAGCCTGTCCGACGCCGTACGGCAACTGCGGGCGGCCCGCGAGGAGCTGGCGACGCGGGCGGTGGCGGAGGAGCGGATGCGTTTCTCCCGCGACCTGCACGACCTGCTCGGTCACACGCTGTCGGTGATCGTGGTCAAGTCGGAGGCGGCGCGGCGGCTCGCGCCCCGCGACCTGGACGCGGCCCTGGTCCAGGTCGGCGACATCGAGTCGGTAGGCCGGCAGGCGCTGACGGAGGTCCGGGAGGCGGTGACGGGCTACCGCGAGGGCAGCCTCGGCACGGAGCTGGACCGGGCCCGGTCGGCGCTGACGGCGGCGGACGTGGAACCGGTGGTCCGCCGCACCGGCCCGCCCCTGCCGCCGCAGACCGAGGCGCTGCTCGGGTGGGTGGTGCGGGAGGCGGTCACGAACGTCGTACGGCACAGCGGGGCGAGCCGGTGCGAGATCGCGGTGTCGGGCGGGGAGGGCCGGGTGCGGCTGGCGGTGACGGACAACGGCACGGGGGCCGGTGGCGCGTCCTCGGGGCCGGGGACGGGACTGACCGGTCTGACGGAACGACTCACCATGGCCGGGGGCTCGCTCACGGCGGGGGTGCCGGCGGGGGGTGGCTTCTCGGTGACGGCGGAGTTGCCGATGCGGGGCTGAGGCCGCGGGACCGGGTCACATGGATGGCCGCACAGGCCGCCGCAGGCACCCCGCACCACCGCCGGAGGCACCCGCAGGCGTTCGTCCTACGCTGAACCCCGTGACCAATCACGCGCCCCGCCCCATCCGCGTCCTCCTCGCCGAGGACCAGGGCATGATGCGCGGCGCGCTCGCGCTGCTGCTCGGGATGGAGGAGGACATCGAGGTGGTCGCGCAGGTGGCCACCGGGGACGCCATCGTCGGCGCCGTGCTCGAACACCGCCCCGCCGTCGCCCTCCTGGACATCGAGCTGCCGGGCCTCAGCGGCCTGGACGCCGCGGCCCAGCTGCGTGAGCGCGCGCCCGGCTGCCGGGTGCTGATCCTGACGACCTTCGGCCGCCCGGGCTACCTCCGCCGGGCCCTGGAGGCCGGAGCCGCCGGTTTCCTGGTGAAGGACGGCCCGGTGGAGGAGCTGGCCGGAGCCGTCCGCCGGGTGCTGGGCGGCGAGACGGTCGTCGACCCGGCGCTCGCCACCGCCGCGCTCAGCGCCGGCCCCAGTCCGCTCACGCCCCGGGAGTGCGAGGTCCTGCGGGCGTCCGCGGACGGTGCGACCGTCGCCGACGTCGCCGCCGCCCTGCACCTGTCGGAGTCCACGGTGCGCAACTACCTCTCGGCGGCCATCGGCAAGACCGCCACCCGCAACCGCGCCGAGGCCCTGCGCGAGGCCCGCCGCCAGGGCTGGCTCTAGCCACGACGCCCGGCCCGCCCCGACCCCCGGGACACGGGCCCGTGCCAAGAGAAGGTCAAGAAATCGTTAGGGACTCGAAGCAACGGAATAGTTGCCCGGGCGCACGAGGTTCAGCCTGCACACGTCACGCAACGCATTCGCCGAACCCGGCCTGGAGGCCTCACTCAATGTCCCACACGACGACCGACGAGCCCGCCCGCAGAGTGAGCGGGGCCACCGTCCCGGTGCTCGCCTTCGCGGGCATCGTCGTCGCGGTGATGCAGACCCTGCTCGTCCCGGTCATCAAGGACCTGCCCCGACTCCTGGACACCACGCCCAGCAACGCGACCTGGGTCCTGACCTCCACGCTCCTGTCCGGAGCCGTCGCCACGCCGATCATGGGCCGCCTCGGCGACCTGTACGGCAAGCGGCGCATGCTGATCGTCAGCCTGGCCGTGATGGTGGTCGGCGCGCTGGTCAGCGCCTTCACCGACGCCCTGCTCCCCATGATCGTCGGCCGTACCCTCCAGGGCTTCGCGATGGGCGCGATACCCCTCGGCATCGGCCTCATGCGCGACATGCTGCCCCGCGAGCGGCTCGGCTCGTCGATGGCCCTCATGAGCTCCTCGATCGGCGTCGGCGGCGGTCTCGCGCTGCCCGCCGCCGCACTGGTCGCGCAGCACACGGACTGGCACGCCCTGTTCTACGGCGCCGCCGGCCTCGGCGTCCTCTCCATCGTCCTGACCCTCCTCGTCGTACCGGAGTCCCCGCTCCGCGCGAAGGGTTCCTTCGACCTGCCCGGCGCGCTCGGCCTCTCCGCCGGCCTGGTCCTCTTCCTGCTGCCGATCACGAAGGGCAGCGACTGGGGCTGGGGCTCGGCCACCACGCTCGGCCTGTTCGCCGCCGCCGTCGTGGTCCTGCTGCTGTGGGGCCTGATGGAGCTGCGCGTCGCGGCCCCGCTGGTCGACCTGCGCACCACGGCCCGCCGCGAGGTGCTCCTCACCAACCTCGCCTCGATCATGGTCGGCGTCGCCTTCTACGTCGTCTCCCTCGTCCTGCCCCAGCTCCTCCAGCTCCCCTCCGCCACCGGCTACGGCCTCGGCCAGTCGATGGTCGTCGCCGGCCTGTGCGTGGCCCCGCTGGGCCTGACGATGATGTTCACGGCGCCCGTGTACGCCCGGCTGTCCGCCCGCTACGGCCCGCGGACCACCCTGATCATCGGCCTGCTGGTCATCGCGGTCGGCTACGGCGGCGGCCTCGGCCTGATGAGCGCCGCCTGGCAGACCGTCGTCACCTCGGTGCTGCTCGGCGCGGGCATCGGCCTCGCCTACTCGTCGCTGCCCGCACTGATCGTGGGCGCCGTCCCGGCCTCGGAGACGGGCGCGGCCAACGGCCTCAACACCCTGATGCGGTCCATCGGCACATCGGTGTCGAGCGCCGTCATCGGCATGGTGCTCGCCAACACCTCGACGACCGTCGGGGGCGTGGCGATCCCGACGATGCACGGCTTCCGGGTCTCCTTCCTGATCGCGACCGTCGCGGTCGCGGCCGGCCTCGTGCTGGCCTTCTTCCTGCCGCGCAGGCGCCCCGCGGCCACCACGCAGCTCCGGGCGAGCAGCGAGGAGGACGCGAACCTGGCCCGCGCCGAGGAGGTGCTGCGGGGCTTCCGCGGCCGGGTGCTGGCCGCCGACGGCGCGCCCGTCGCCCGCGCCAAGGTGACGCTGATCGACCGCCACGGCCGTCAGGCGGGCGCGACCCTCTCCGCCGGGGACGGCAGCTACACACTCGCCGTCCCGGCCGAGGGCCCGTACGTGCTGGCCGCCCGCGCCACGGGCCACGGCCCGCTCGCCCACGCGGCGACCCACGGGGGCGACGAACGCCCGGTCGACCTGGACCTGTCCCTGCCGGGCGACACGGTCTCCGCCTGACCCGCACCGCCCGCCCGTCCGCACCCCCTGTCGCACCGCGCGGCAGGGGGTGCGGCAGCATGGGGCGCCAGCACGCACGTACCACCGGGAGGAACCCCATGCCCGCGGCACCCACGCCGGAGATCCTGGCCGCCTTCGACGCCGCGAAGGGGTTCATGCCCGCGCACGAGGGACGGGCGCTGTACGCGGCGGCGGCCGAGGCGGGCGGGCTCGGACTGCCGCTCCTGGAGGTCGGCACGTACTGCGGGCGCTCCACCCTGCTGATCGCCGACGCGGCCCGCACGGCCGGGGTCACCGCGCTCACCGTCGACCACCACCGGGGCAGCGAGGAGCAGCAGCCGGGCTGGGACTACCACGACCCGGAGACGGTCGACGCCGAGCTCGGCGTGATGGACACGCTCCCCACCTTCCGCCGCACCCTGCGCCGGGCCGGCCTGGAGGAGCACGTGGTGGCCCTCGTCGGCCGCTCGCCGCAGATCGCGGCGGTCTGGAACTCGCCTCTCGGCCTGGTCTTCGTCGACGGCGGCCACACCGACGAGCACGCGAACGCCGACTACGAGGGCTGGGCCCCGCACGTGGCCGACGGCGGCCTGCTGGTCATCCACGACGTCTTCCCGGACCCGGCCGACGAGTTCACCGGCCAGGCCCCCTACCGCGTCTACCTCCGGGCTCTCGCGTCCGGCGCGTTCACCGAGGTCTCGGCGACCGACTCGCTGCGCGTCCTGCGGCGGACGGGCCAGGGAATCTGACGGCGCCTGCCGCCCTCGGCACGCGTCCGTGTGCGATCGTTCGGCCATGAGCAGTGACTACGACCGCGTCCGCACCGGTATCGAGTTCATGACCGCCTACGTCTCCGGGGACGACCTGCTGGCCGAGTACGTCGCCGAGCGGCGCCGCGAGGACCCGCTGGCGACGGAGGCCCTGATGGACGGCGCGGCCGCGCTCTGCGCCCAGTTGCTGCGGACCATGGCCCGGGTGACGGGCAAGACCGAGCACGAGCTGCTCCAGGAGCTGGCCCGCGGCACCTACCGGCACGAGCAGCAGTCCGACGACGACTGACCGGGCGCGCCCTGCGGAGGGCGCCCGGGGCCTCTAAGGTGGCTGACGTGTCGTACACAGGCCCGGACTTCGATCCACCCCAGCCCCGCCGTTCCCCCCTGCGTCGCCCGCTGACCGTGGCGATCGCCGCGCTCGTCCCCGGTGCGCTGCTCGGGTGGGGGGTGTACGCCGCGGTCGGCGGCCCGGGCGACGGGGGCGACGGTGCGGACCGGGCGGCCGGTGCGTCGGCGTCGTCGTCGCCGTCCTCCAGTGGCCCCGCCTCCCCCGGCGCGGACGCCAGGACGCCCACCGGTACGTCCTCTTCGTCCGCGGACGGCAAGCCCTCCGCGTCCCCGTCCGCGCCCGCCGCCGGAACCGGGCCGCTGAAGGGCAAGGTCGTCGTCATCGACCCCGGGCACAACCCGAGCAACTTCCGGCACGCGTCCGAGATCAACCGCAAGGTGGACATCGGCACGAACCGGAAGGAGTGCGACACGACGGGCACGTCCACCAACGCGGGCTGGCCGGAGGCGGAGTTCACCCTCGCCGTGGCCCACCGGCTGCGTACGCTCCTGGAGGAGCAGGGCGCCACGGTGAAGCTGACGCAGGACGACGACCGTCCCTTCGGGCCCTGCGTGGACGAGCGGGCCCGGATCGGCAACGAGGCGAGCGCGGACGCCGCGATCTCCATCCACGCCGACGGTGCGGGGGCCGGCGACCGCGGCTTCCACGTCATCCTGCCGGGCTCGGTGCACGAGGGTGTCGCCGACACCCGCGCCATCGTGGCGCCCTCCGCCGAACTCGGCCAGCGCATCGCGGGCAACTTCGTCCGCGTGACGGGCAGCGCGCCCGCCAACTACCTCGGCGGCGGCACCGGTCTGGTCACGCGTACGGACCTGGGCGGTCTCAATCTGTCAACGGTTCCCAAGGTGTTCATCGAGTGCGGCAACATGCGCGACAGCGCGGACGCGGCACTCCTGACCAGCGGTGCCTGGCGGCAGAAAGCGGCGCAAGGGATGTCTGAGGGAATCGTGAGTTTCCTGCGCGGGTAGCGATCGCCTCCCAGATCCCTCAGGACACGCCCGGCGTGCGGACGATAGTGTCATCCGTACGATGAGGGGTCACCCCCGCGCTTCCCATCAGGGCCGGACGGCGACATGGTGACAGCGACGCCTCTACCGACGACGAGACGACCTACGAAGGACCTGAAGTGAATATCCGCTCCCTCACTCGAGGCGACGGCGTGGTGATCGGAGCAGCGGTGTTGCTGTTCATCGCGTCGTTCCTCGACCTCTACTCGATCGACGGCGTGCCCGACAGCGTAGAAATGCCCAACTTGTGGGAAAGCGGCCCGGTCCTGATGGGGGTCGTCCTCGCGGGCATCATCGGCGCCGCCCTCGTCGTGGTCTCCCGGGGGCTGCCGCAGCCCAAGAAGGTCGCCGGGCTCGACCTCGGGCAGTTCGGTGCCGCCTTGGCGATTTTCGCCGCATGGAGCGCGCTGGGCAACGTCTTCGACCCGGCCGGCGGCACTGACAACTTCGGTGGCTCCTCCGACGGTCCGGACGCGGGCATGGGCCTGATCCTCGCCCTCATCGCGACGCTGGTCATGGCCGCCGCCGCCCTGGCCACCCCCCTCGTCCCCGCCCTCAAGGGCGCGCTCGTCCCCGCGCCCCGTCCGGCCGCGCCGCAGCCCTACGGCGCCCAGCCGCCGGGTGGTTACGGCTACCCGGGCGCGGGTGCGCCGCAGCAGCCGTACGGTGCGCAGCCGGGCCAGCCCGGTCAGCCGTCGTTCGGCGGTCAGCCGCAGCCGGGTCAGCCGCAGCCGCAGGCCCAGCAGCCGCAGGCCCAGCCGGCCGGGGACTTCTCGCCGTTCTGGTTCGCCGTGCCGGTGCCGCGTCCGCTGTTCGCGGAGGACGGCTCGCCGACGCCGATCGCCGAACTGGCGCCGGGCACCTGGTACCTGGCCGTCGAGCAGCGCGGCGCGAACCTGGTCGCCCAGACGCAGGACGGCCGTCGCGGCGTCCTCCAGGACACCTCGGGCATCCAGCGCGGCTGACCCCGCACCGCCCGCCCTTCACGGCAACGGCCCCTCGCCCACCGGTACTTCCGGGGCGGGGGGCCGTCGTCGTGGGTTTCGGCCGGGCATCCGGGGCCATACGCAAGGCATGTCTAGATACCACGGTTCCACCTCCGCGGGCCGGGCCATCGCGATCGTCGCGGACATCATGGCCCTCATCCTCGGCCTGTGGATACTGATGTACCTGTTGGACGCCAACCGGGCCAATGACCTGGTGCAGTTCGTCCATGACGCGGCCAACTGGCTCGCCGGCTGGTCACGGGACCTCTTCACGTTCGACGAGGCCTGGGCGCGTGTCGTCGCCGGATACGGCCTCGCCGCCGTGGTCTACCTCTTCATCGGCCACGCCATCGCCAACCGGCTCGGCCACCGCTGACCCGTCCGGGCGGCGCTCAGACGCAGCAGTCCGGGTCGAGGCCCCTGGGCAGCCGGTCGCCCGAGAAGACCTGGCAGGTCGCCTCGTGGCCGCCGAGCGCGGCGACGGCGAGCAGCAGGGAACCGGCCGTCCAGGTGGTCAGCTCGCGCGGCCAGACGACCTGGTCGTCGAAGACGTACCCCGTCCAGTACAGGCCGCTGTCCGCGTCCCGCAGGTGCTGGATGGACTGGAGTATCTCCAGGGCGCGGTCGGACTCGCCCACCGCCCACAGCGCGAGGGCGAGTTCGGCGGACTCGCCGCCCGTCACCCACGCGTTGGGGACGACGCAGCGCACGCCGAGGTCCGGGACGACGAAGCGGTCCCAGCTCTCCTCGATGCGTGACCTGGCCTCGGTGCCGGTCAGCGCGCCGCCCAGCACCGGGTAGTACCAGTCCATCGAGTAGCGGCCCTTGTCCAGGAACCGCTCCGGGTGGCGCCGGATGGCGTGCCGCAGCGCGCCGACCGCCAACTCCCAGTCGGGCTGCGGCTCCTCGCGCTGCTCCGCGATGGCGAGGGCGCAGCGCAGCGCGTGGTGGATGGAGGAGCTGCCGGTGAGCAGCGCGTCCTTCGTCGGGGTGCCGTCGTCGTCGCGCCGCCAGCCGATCTGCCCGCCGGGCTGCTGGAGCCGCAGGACGAACTCGGTCGCGGCGACGACGACCGGCCACATCCGGTCCAGGAACGTGTCGTCGCCGGTGGCGAGGTAGTGGTGCCAGACGCCCACGGAGACGTAGGCGACGAAGTTGGTCTCCCGGCCGCGGTCGGTGACGTCGGCGAAGTCGCCGTCGGCGTAGGCGGCGTACCAGGAGCCGTCCTGGTTCTGGTGCCGGGCCAGCCACGTGTACGCCCGCTCGGCGGCGTCGTGTTCGCCGGCCGCGTCCAGGGCCATCGCCGCCTCGACGTGGTCCCAGGGGTCGAGGTGGTGTCCGCGGAACCAGGGGATGGCGCCGTCCTCGCGCTGCACGGCGAGGATGCCGCGGACGGTGGCGGCGGCCTGCTCGTCGGTGAGGACGCCGGGCAGGACGAGGTGTTCCGTGCGGGGCGTGGTCACGTGGCGTCCACCGGCGGGAGGTGCGGCTTGGTCGCGTAGGCCACGAAGCTCTTGCCGATCAGCGGGTTGAGCGCCTGCTCGGCGACCCTCGTCGCCAGCGGCTTCTTCATGATGTCCCAGACCAGCAGCTTGTGGTACGCCCGCACGGGCAGCGCCTTGTCGTTGTCGACGCCGAAGGCGCACTTCAGCCACCAGTACGGCGAGTGCAGCGCGTGCGCGTGGTGGGTGCCGTACGGCTTGAGGCCCGCCTCGCGGATGCGCGCGAGGAGTTCGTCCGCCTTGTAGATGCGGATGTGGCCGCCCTCGACCTCGTGGTAGGCGTCGGACAGCGTCCAGCAGACCTTCTCGGGACCGTAGCGGGGCACGGTGATGGCGATGCGCCCGCCGGGCTTGAGGACGCGGACCATCTCGGCGAGGACGCCCTTGTCGTCGGGGATGTGCTCCATCACCTCGGAGATGATGACGACGTCGAAGGACTCGTCCGGGAAGGGCAGGGCCAGCGCGTCGCCCTCCATGGCGGTGGCGGTGGCACCGGCCGGCGCCTCGCCGGCCTCCTTCATCGCGGCGAACCACTTGGCGACCTCGCGGATCTCCTCGCCGTTCTGGTCCAGCGCCACGACCTGCGCGCCGCGCCGGTAACACTCGAACGCGTGCCGGCCGGCGCCGCAGCCGAGGTCCAGGACGCGGTCGCCCGGGGCGAGCGGGAACCGGGAGAAGTCGACGGTCAGCACGTGGCCCTGCTTTCGGGGTAGACGCCGGTGTCACTGGGGGTCGGGGTCGCGGGCACGACCGTCGGGGCGGTCGTGGCGGAGGGGCCGATGGCCTCGCGGTAGCGGGCGACCGTGCCCTCGGCGGCGCGGGCCCAGGTGAAGTGCCGCAGCACGCGTTCGCGTCCGGCCGCGCCGAGCCGGGCCCGCAGCTCCGGGTCGCCGAGCAGCCGGTTCAGCCCGGCGGCCAGCGCGCCCGCGTCGCCCGGGGGCACGGCGAGGCAGGTCTCCCCGTCGCGTCCGGCGACCTCCGGGACGGCCCCGCCGGTCGTGGCGAGCAGCGCGGTGCCGGTCGCCATGGCCTCGGCCGCGGGCAGCGAGAACCCCTCGTACAGGGACGGCACGCAGGCGACCTGCGCCGAGCGGACGAGGTCGACGAGTTCGGCGTCGGAGATGCCCTTGACGAACTCGACGGCGCCGTCGAGGCCGTAGCGCTCGATCGCCTGGGCGACGGGCCCCTCGGCGGGCCGCTTGCCGACCACGACGAGGTGGGCGTCGGGCTGCTCGGTGCGGACCTTCGCGAGCGCCTCGACGAGGAAGACCAGGCCCTTGAGCGGCACGTCCGCGCTGGACGTGGTCACGATCCGGCCGGGTACCTGCGGCACCGACGGGTCGGGCGAGAACAGGTCGGTGTCGGCGCCGATGTGGACGACGTGGATGCGGTCGTCCCGTACGCCGAGGTGGTCGACGATCTCCTGGCGGGAGGTGCCGGAGACGGTCAGCACGGAGGGCAGGCGGCGCGCGACGCGCTTCTGCATGCGGGTGAAGGCGTACCAGCGGCGCACGGCGTAGCGGCGCCCCCGGCCCTCGGCCGCGTCCAGCTCCAGCTGCCGGTCCACGGTGATGGGGTGGTGGATGGTGGTGACGAGCGGGGCACCGACGTCGCCCAACAAGCCGTACCCGAGGGTCTGGTTGTCGTGGACGACGTCGAAGTCGCCGCGGCGGGCGCGCAGATGGCGGCGGGCGCGCAGCGAGAACGTCAGCGGTTCGGGGAAGCCGCCGGTCCACATGGTGGCGACCTCGAGGGCGTCGACCCAGTCGCGGTACTCGCCGCGCTTCGGGGTGCGGAAGGGGTCCGGCTGGCGGTAGAGGTCGAGGCTCGGCAGCTCGGTGAGGGACAGCCGGTCCTCGTGCCCCTCGTCGAGCACGGGATACGGCTGGGCGCCTATGACCTCGACCCGGTGGCCGAGGCGGGCCAGTTCGCGCGACAGGTGGCGGACGTAGACGCCCTGGCCGCCGCAGAACGGGTTTCCCTTGTAGGTGAGGAGTGCGATGCGGAGCGGTCGCAAGCCGTCGGCGGCGGGCTCCTGACGGGGACCCGCCTGACTGGCCTCAGCGGTCACTCTGGGCCCCTCTCTCCCTGCTTCGTCCCGCGACACTACGCCGGGACGTTAATCTAGAACAAGTTTCAGACTTGATCGTCAGAGCCTCCGAATCTACCGGCAGGTAGGGGCGCTGTGACGAGTGGATCAGGTGATTCACGCCACGACGGCAGCCACGACGGGTCCCCCCGCCGGGCCGGGCGAGGGGAAGAAGGTGACCAAGGTGGACAACCCGGTAACGGGGACGGCGGCCGAGCCCGTGCGCCGCTCCGCGCCCTCCTCCCCGCCCCTGACGGAACGGCAGGCGGCGCGCCGCCGCCGCATCCTCCAGGCGAGCGCCCGGCTGGCCGGCCGCGGCGGTTTCGACGCGGTGCAGATGCGCGAGGTCGCGGAGTCCTCGCAGGTCGCCCTCGGCACGCTGTACCGCTACTTCCCGTCCAAGGTCCATCTGCTGGTCGCGACCATGCAGGACCAGCTGGAGCACCTGCACGCGACGCTGCGCAAGCAGCCGCCGACCGGCGAGACGGCGGCCGAGCGGGTGGCGCAGACCCTGATGCGGGCCTTCCGTGCCCTGCAGCGCGAGCCGCAACTGGCCGAGGCGATGGCCCGTGCCCTCACCTTCGCCGACCGCAGCGTCTCCCCGGAGGTCGACCAGGTCTCCCGCCAGACCACGGCGATCATCCTGGACGCGATGGGCGGGCTGGACCACCCGACCCCGCAGCAGCTCTCCGCGGTCCGCGTCGTCGAACACACCTGGCACTCCGCCCTGATCACCTGGCTCTCGGGCCGCGCGTCCATCGCCCAGGTGAAGGTGGACATCGACACGGTCTGCCGCCTGATCGACCTGACGGAGGCCGGGACGTCCGGGGAGCCGCGCTAGACGCCCCGTCTCCCCGTTCTTACGGCCGGGTAAAGTGGCGGCGTCGTATCACACCCGTACGGGGGGAAGCCGGTGCAATTCCGGCGCTGACCCGCAACCGTGAGCCGTCCGTTCCGGGCGGTGAGCCGGATCGCCCCGGGGCGGGACTGTGACCGGCTCACGTGCCCGGCGCCCGCCGTGCACGGGCACCGTCGAGGCATACGGGGCCGAGCCGCCGGGGGTGCCCCGTGCTGTCCGGCCCCGCACAGGGAAAGGCACCCGCCGATCATGAACGTCCGCCGTCGCAGCGCCGCGGCTCTCGCCGCCATAGCCGTGCTCGGCGCCGCCGCGCCCGCGGTCGCCGCCGACCCGTCACCGTCCGCCTCCGCGTCCACGCCCGCCGGGCTGTACGGCACCTCCGACCCCCAGTACGACGGCGTCTGGCGCCAGTCGCTCGCCCTGCTCGCCCAGGACACCGCGGGCGTGATGCCGTCCACGAAGGCCGTGAACTGGCTCACCGGGCAGCAGTGCGACAACGGCGCCTTCGCGCCCTACCGGGCCGACACCGGCAAGCCCTGCGACGCCAAGACCATGGTCGACACCAACAGCACGGCCGCCGCCGTCCAGGCGCTGTGGGCCGTCGGCGGGCACGGCGACGTCGTCGAGGACGCCCTCGGCTGGCTGAAGTCCGTGCAGAACAAGGACGGCGGCTGGGGCTACACCCCCGGCGGCCCCAGCGACGCCAACTCCACCTCCGTGGTCATCGGCGCCCTGACCGCCACGGGCACCGAGCCGGAGGCCGTCACGAAGGACGGCAAGTCGCCCTACGACGCCCTGTTGACGTTCGCCCTGCCCTGCTCGGAGAGCAAGGGCGCGGGCGCCTTCGCCTTCCAGCCCGACAAGGACGGCAAGCTCCTCGCCAACGACGACGCGACCGCCGCCGGTGTCCTCGGCGCGCTCGGCAAGGGCCTGGTCGCCGAGCCCGGCAAGGCGGCGGGCGGCGACGCCGGCTGCGCCGGCGCGGACAAGCCCACCCGCGAGCAGGCCGCCGCGAACGGCGCCGCCCACCTCGCCCGGGCGGTCGCCAAGGACGGCCATCTGACGTCCGCCCTCTCCGGCGCCGCCGCCCAGCCCGACTACGGCAACACCGCCGACGCCGTCGTCGCGCTCGCCGCGCAGGGCGGGGCCGGCAGCGCCGCGAAGCCGCTGGCCTGGCTGGAGAAGAACTCCGCGGCCTGGGCGAAGCAGAGCGGGCCCGCCGCCTACGCCCAGCTCATCTTCGCCGCCCACGCCACGGGCACCGACCCCCGCGCCTTCGGCGGCGCCGACCTGGTCGAGCAGCTCAACGCCACGGGACCGGCCCCGCAGGGCGTCAAGGTGACCGACCGGGCCACCGGCGCGGACGAGAAGCAGGACGACGGGGCGAAGGACGAGAAGGACGACTCCCCGTTCGGCGTCTGGTGGTTCGTCGGCGTCTGCCTCGTCTTCGGCATCGGCATCGGCATCTTCATCAGCGGTCGCAACCGGAAGCAGCAGCCGTGATACGCCGCTTCGCCCTTCTGCTGCTGGCCGCGCTCGTGATCGTCGCGGGCGCGGGACCGGCGCAGGCCGCCGGCTACCGCTACTGGTCCTTCTGGGACCGTGACGGCGACCACTGGACGTACGCCACCCAGGGCCCCTCCATGGCCCGCCCCTCCGACGGCGACGTCCAGGGCTTCCGCTTCTCGGTGAGCGAGGACTCCGGCGACGCGGCCCAGCCCCGCGGCACGGCGGACTTCGCGGCGATCTGCGCGAAGACGCCCGCGGAGGAGGGCAGGAAGCGGGTGGCTCTCGTCCTGGACTTCGGTACGGCGTCCGACGCCCCGTCCGGCGAGACCCCGCCCGCCGGCCGTACGGCCTGTGCCCGCGTCGCCCCCGACGCGACGACGGCCGACGCCCTGGCCGCGGTCGCCGGCCCCCTCCGCTACGACACCAACGCCCTGCTGTGCGCCATCGCGGGCTACCCGAGGACGGGGTGCGGGGAGCAGGTGACGCAGCAGCAGGACCCGACGACGAGCGCGGCCCCGGCGGAGAAGCCCGCACAGGACGACGACGGCGGCCCGTCGACCGGCCTCGTCACGGGCATGGCCGTCGTCGCAGCCCTGGCGGCAGCGGCAACCTGGCAGTCAAGGCGGCGCAGGAATGCCAACTCCTGACCCGACGAACCCCAACCGGCCCACGGGCAGCCGCCCCACCCAGTCGGCGGCCCAGCCTGAGGGCAGTCGTGCCGAACTGCCCGCCCAGCCCGCGCAGCCTGCGGGCACCCGTACCGCTGGGGCGGTCGAGCCCGCAGGCAGCCACCCCACCCAGCCTGCGGGCAGTCGTGCCGCTGGGGCGGCACGGGTGGGCGCTGGGGGTCCCCCCTCTGGGGGAGGCACCCCGTCAGCGCGGGCAAGCGCCCCCACCCCCCGCCCGCACCAGCGCCCCGCCACCACGCGACCGGCGTCCGGAGCGCACGCCCCGCTCCACCCCGGCGCCTGGTGGCTCTGGGCCTTGGCCCTCGGCACCGCCGCCACCCGCACCACCAACCCCCTCCTCCTCGCCCTCCTCGTCGCCGTCTCCGCCTACGTCGTCACCGCCCGCCGCCCCCACGCCCCCTGGTCCCGCTCCTACGGCGCCTTCGTCAAACTCGCCCTCGCCGTCCTCCTCATCCGCCTCGCCTTCACCACGGTCCTCGGCTCCCCCATCCCCGGCACCCACACCCTCGTCACCCTCCCCGAAGTCCCCCTCCCCCACTGGGCGCAGGGCATCCGCCTCGGCGGCCGCGTCACCGCCGAGGGCCTCGCCTTCGCCCTGTACGACGCGATGAAGCTCGCCGCCCTCCTCGTCTGCGTCGGCGCCGCGAACGCCCTCGCCAACCCCTCCCGCCTCCTCAAGTCCCTCCCCGGCGCCCTGTACGAGATGGGCGTGGCCGTCGTCGTCGCCCTCACCTTCGCCCCGAACCTCATCGCCGACGTGCACCGCCTCCGCGCCGCCCGCCGCCTCAGAGGCCGCCCCGACAAGGGCGTACGCGGCCTGCTCCAGGTCGGACTGCCGGTACTGGAGGGCGCCCTGGAGCGCTCCGTCGCCCTCGCCGCCGCGATGGACGCCCGCGGCTACGGCCGTACCGCCGAGGTCCCCGCCGCCGTACGCCGTACCACCGCCGCCCTCACCCTCGGCGGCCTGCTCGGCGTCTGCGCGGGGACGTACGGCGTGCTGACCGCCGCCGGCGGCACGTACGGCATCCCCGTGCTCCTCGCCGGGCTCGCCGCCGCGCTCGCGGGGCTGTGGCTCGGCGGCCGCCGGTCCCCGCGCACCCGCTACCGCCCCGACCGCTGGAACGCCCGCGCCTGGCTGGTCACCGCTTCCGGCGTGGCGGTCGCGGCCCTGATGTTCGTCGCCGCGTCCCGCGACCCGGCGGCGCTGCACCCGGGCGTGGTCCCGCTGGTCGCGCCGTCGCTCCCGCTGTGGCCGGCCGTGGCCGTGCTCCTCGGCCTGCTCCCGGCGTTCGTCACCCCCGCCCCCGAGCCCGTGTCCGCCCCCGCCAAGGAGCCGTCGTGATCCGCTTCGAGGATGTCTCCGTGACGTACGACGGAGTGGCCGAACCCACCGTCCGTGGCGTGGACTTCGAGGTCCCCGAGGGCGAACTCGTCCTGTTGGCCGGCCCGTCCGGCGTCGGCAAGTCGACCGTGCTCGGCGCGGTCGGCGGCCTCGTGCCGCACTTCACCGGCGGCACCCTGAGCGGCCGGGTCACCGTGGCCGGCCGCGACACCCGCACCCACAAGCCGCGCGAACTCGCCGACGTCGTCGGCACGGTCGGCCAGGACCCCCTGTCCCACTTCGTGACGGACACCGTCGAGGACGAGCTCGCCTACGGCATGGAGTCCCTGGGCCTCGCCCCGGACGTGATGCGCCGCCGCGTCGAGGAGACCCTCGACCTGCTGGGCCTGTCCGACCTGCGCGCCCGCCCCATCGCCACGCTCTCCGGCGGCCAGCAGCAGCGCGTCGCCATCGGCTCGGTCCTCACCCCGCACCCCGACGTCCTGGTCCTGGACGAGCCGACCTCCGCCCTGGACCCGGCCGCCGCCGAAGAGGTCCTGGCGGTGCTCCAGCGCCTGGTCCACGACCTCGGTACGACGGTCCTGATGGCCGAGCACCGCCTGGAACGCGTCGTCCAGTACGCCGACCAGGTCGTCCTGCTCCCGTCCCCGGGCGCGGCACCGGTCCTCGGTTCCCCGGCGGAGGTGATGGCGGTGTCCCCGGTGTACCCGCCGGTGGTGGACCTGGGCCGGCTGGCGGGCTGGTCCCCGCTGCCGCTGACGATCCGGGACGCCCGCCGCCGCGCGGCCCCGCTGCGGGAGCGGCTGGCCGGCCGGCGGCCTCCGGAGCGTGCGCCCTCGGGTTCCGCGCTCCCGGCGCCCCGGCCCGCGCCCGCCTCCTTCCTGCGCCGCCGCCGGAAGACCCGGGACGCCGTCCCCTCCCCGTACGCCGCCGAGGTCCGTTCCCTCGCCGTCCGGCGCGACCGCGTCCAGGCACTGCGCGACGTCGACCTCACCGTCTCCCCCGGCGAGACGGTCGCCCTCATGGGCCGCAACGGCGCCGGGAAGTCCACCCTCCTGTCGGCGCTCGTCGGCCTCGTCGAACCGTCCGCCGGTTCGGTCCGCACCGGCGACGCCGTACCGCACCGCACGCCCCCGCGTGAGCTCGTACGCCGTGTCGGTCTGGTCCCGCAGGAGCCGCGCGACCTGCTGTACGCCGACACGGTCGCCGCCGAGTGCGCGGCCGCCGACCGGGACGCGGACGCGGCGCCCGGCACCTGTCGCGCCCTGCTGACGGAGCTGCTCCCCGGCGTCACCGACGACACCCACCCCCGCGACCTCTCGGAGGGCCAGCGGCTGACGCTCGCCCTGTCCGTCGTGCTGACGGCCCGCCCGCCGCTGCTGCTCCTGGACGAGCCGACGCGCGGCCTGGACTACGCGGCGAAGGCCCGGCTGGCCGGCATCCTGCGTTCCCTGGCGGCCGACGGTCATGCGATCGTGCTGGCCACGCACGACGTGGAGCTGGCCGCCGAGCTGGCCGACCGGGTGGTCCTGCTCGCCGAGGGCGAGGTGATCGCCGACGGCCCGGCGGCGGACGTGGTGGTGGCCTCCCCCTCCTTCGCCCCGCAGGTCGCGAAGGTCCTGGCGCCGCAGGAGTGGCTGACGGTGACGCAGGTGCGGGAGGCCCTGGCATGAGCGACACGCGTCAGGCCCGCGCCGTCCGCCTGGGCCCCCGCTCCGTCGCCGCCCTGGTCCTGGTCAGCGCGGTGGGCGTGGCGGGCTTCGGCTGGCCCTTCCTCGCCCCGCCGGACGCCTCGGTGAACGCCCACGCCCAGGACGCCCCGTGGCTGTTCGCGGGCGTGCTGGTGCTGCTGGTGGCGGTGGTCGCGGCGACGATCTCGGAGTCGGGCCTCGGCCCCAAGGCCGTGGCGATGCTCGGCGTCCTGGCGGCGGCGGGCGCGGCCCTGCGCCCCATCGGCGCGGGGACGGCCGGTCTGGAACCGATGTTCTTCCTGATGGTCCTCAGCGGCCGGGTCCTCGGCCCGGGCTTCGGCTTCGTCCTCGGCTCGGTCACGATGTTCGCGTCCGCGCTGCTCACGGGCGGGGTGGGGCCGTGGATGCCGTTCCAGATGCTGTCGATGGGCTGGTTCACGATGGGCGCGGGCCTGCTGCCCTTCCCGGACCGGCTGCGCGGCCGGGCGGAGCTGCTCCTGCTCGCCGGGTACGGGTTCCTGGCCGCGTTCGCCTACGGCACGGTGATGAACCTGGCGGGCTGGACGTTCATGAACACGCTCGCCTCGAACATCGCCTTCGACCCGGACGCGTCGGTCCCCGACAACCTGGCCCGCTTCGTCGCCTACTGCCTGGCCACGTCCCTCGGCTGGGACGGGGGCCGCGCCGCGATGACGGTCGTGCTCACCCTCGCGCTCGGCACGCCCGTCCTGAAGGCGCTGCGCCGCGCCACCCGCAGGGCGGCCTTCGAGACGCCGGTCACGTTCGACGCGCCGCCGAGGTGAAGCACCCCACAGGCCGGTGGTCCTCTCCTAGGCGGGCTAGTAGCCGGACCACGCCACCGGCCACGCTTCCCCACCCCCTCTGACCTGCGCTGTGCGGCCCACGTCACACGGAGGACCTTTCCTCCTGTGCGACCACCACTAGTAAAAGGGGTGATTGCGGACGCCCTTCCCGCCTGTTTCTCTGGAGCGGTCGAAAGGCGCCGACGCCCTCACGGGTCGCGGCGCCGAGGCATGCCCCCGCCACGCACCACGCGGCCGGTCTGCGCCGACGCCCCTGTCCCGAAGAAAGGCACCCCGTTGACCGTCGCCTCCCTCCTCCGCACCGTCGCCACCCCGAGGAAGGCCCTCGCGGGTGCCGCCCTGGCCGCGGCCACCTGCGGCACGCTGATCGCCGCCGCGCCCTCCCAGGCCGCGACGCCGGCGCAGGCCAACGGCTGGTACTGACACCGGCCCCCACAGACCGAAGGCGGCGGCCCCCCGATCCCCGGGGCCGCCGTCTTCGTGCGTCCGGACGAGCCGGCGGGCCGGCGTCACCGCACCTGCGCCGCCCCCGTGCGGAACCTGCGCCGGTACTCGGTCGGAGTCGTGTCGAGCCGGCGGCGGAACGCCCTGACCAGGGTGTCGACGGTGCCGAATCCGCAGGCGGAGGCGACCCGTTCCAGGGTGGCGTCGGTGGATTCGAGCTGGTGGCGTGCCACCTCGACGCGGGCGGACTCGATGTAGGCGTGCGGAGTCGTACCGAGTTCGTTCTTGAAGATCCGGGTGAGCTGCCGGTCGCTGACGTGGGCGCACGCGGCGAGGTCCGCGACGGTGAGGGGTTCGGCGATGTGGCGCATGATGTGGTGGCGGAGGTCCTCGATGCGCCGGGTCGTGGAGACCTGCTCCAGGGGAACGCTGAACTGACTCTGCCCGCTGGGCCGTTTCAGGTACATCACGAGCTGCCGGGCCACGCGCAGCGCGACGGCCTCGCCGAGGTCGTCGGCGATGAGCGCGAGCGACAGGTCGAGGCAGGCGCTGATCCCCGCCCCCGTCCACACGTCGCCTTCGCGGATGAAGATCGGGTCGGCGTCGACCTCGATCGCGGGATGGTCGGCGGCGAGCTGCTGCGCGGTCGACCAGTGGGTGGTGGCGCGCTTGCCGTCGAGGAGTCCGGCGGCGGCGAGGATGTGCGCTCCGACGCAGACGGAGGTGACCCGCCGGGTGCGGCCGGCGAGTTGGCGCACCCGTTCCACCACGGCGGGGTCGGTGAGCGGGTGCACGCGGCGCTGCTCGTCCACCTCGACGGCACCGGGCACGATCAGGGTGTCGATGCTCTGCGTGACCACTTCGTCGAAGGTGGTGTCGGGCAGGACCCGGACCCCGGCGGCGGTGGTGACCGGTTCCCCGGTCTCCGCGGCGAGGACGACGTCGTAGCCCGCGGCCTCGTCCGTCTCGCGCCGTGCGAGGGAGAACACCTCCGGCGGCCCGGTGACGTCGAGCAGGTCGACACCTTCGAAGAGGACGACGACGATCAGCCGTCTCACGGTGCTCAAGAATCCCCCAAGTCCACGACAACCATGTCGGTTTCTGCATGTTGAATGACATTGCCGACACCGTCGGCGGGCCATAGTGTCACAGGCGCAGGTCACCGCATCGGCGACCTGCCCCCCACCGAACGACGCCTCGACTCCGAGGTCCCCCCACGCTGTTCCCCCCACGCCACAAGGCACTTTCACTCACGAAGAAAGCAGGAAAACGGGGCATGGCAACACGTAGAGGATTTCTGGGTACCGCGTCGGCCGTAGGGGCGGCGACGTTATTCACGGGCCAGACCGCCTCCACCGCCTCGGCGGCCACCACCGGAGCCACCGCGACCGACGAGAAGGCGGCACGCGACGCGATACGCGCCGTCAACGCGAAGATGCGTGCCAACTACGCGACCCTCAAGAGCGAACTGACCACTCAGCTCAGCCCGGTCGTCGTCGTCTCCAACAACGCGGTCGGCGGACGCTTCACCCTCATCAACGGCGGCAAGCAGGTCGAGACCGTCGACCCGGTTCCGGAGTACTTCGAACTGGCCAAGTCGATCGCCCACGTTCCCCTGGGCCTCTTCTCGATCCTCGCCTCCTACCTCAGCGACCAGGTCCCCAACATCCCCAACGCGGACCGCATCGACCCGCACGACCTCGACATGGTCGTCACCAGGGCACCGGGCGACAAGGGCTGGATCACCCCGCTGAACGCCTTCAGGACCACGCTCCAGGGGGCGTACACCAGGCTCGGCACCGCGAACCTCCCCCTCGACCTCGAGAACTCATGCGACAAGATCCTGAGCGAGGCCGTCAAGTTCATCGACGCGTCCGTCAAGGCCCAGGCGTTCGACATGGTGTCGTTCAACAGGTTCGCCGCCACGGTCTATCCGTCCATCCGCGTCAACATGACCTTCGCCGCCACCGCGCAGATCACCGGCATCGAGGGCCTCATGAAGCGGTGGCGCACGCTGATCGGCGAAGCGGCGTGGAGCAACCTCTACGTCACGGTGCTGTCGATCTGGACCACGGCCGAGCTGAACCAGGCGTCCATCATCATCCGCCGCACCATGAACCAGGCGAAGGTGGACACCCACCTGATCGACCTGCCGACCGTGGAGACGCCCTCGGACCCGATCGCCGTGGCCCTGGACAACCTGGCCCGCATCGTCCAGGACAACGTCGCCGCCGAGATGGTCTTCAACACCGACCTCAAGGTCGCCGACGCCCTCAAGGGCAAGGAGGACCTCCTCTCCGACGAGATCCTCCAGCAGATCGGCGGCACGGCGCCCACCGCCCGGACCGCCGCCTTCGGCGCGGCGGCGGCGGCCGGCGCCTGCCCGATCACCGGGCACACCGCGGCGGTGTGATCACGCGGCCTCCCCCGCTCAGCGAGCGGGGGAGGCCCCCTCGCACTCGAACCACACCGTCTTGCCGCGCCCCGGGCCCGGCCCCACGCCCCACTTGTCGGCCACCGCGTCCAGCAGCACCAGCCCCCGCCCGCCCTCGGCGTCGTCGGGCACCTCGTCGGCCAGGCGCGGGCGCCGCGGACTGCCGTCCGCCACCTCCACCCGGACGCCGGACCCGTCCGCCCGCCGCAGCAACAGCAGCGTGCAGCGGCGGTCCGGGACATGGCGTACGACGTTGGCCAGCAGCTCCGTCACGCCCAGTTCCACCGCGTCGGTCAGTCCGGCGAGCTCCCACTCGGTCAGGTAGGAGCGGACGATCCGCCGGACGTGCCGGGCCGAGTGCGCGCCGGCGGTGAAGCGCATCGTGTACTGGTCCGGGCAGTGACCCATGAGGGTCGGGGGAAAGTAATCGTTCACGGCACGAGCCTGACGTCGGACGACTACCGTGGGCTACCGGACGAATACAACCGGTCCGGCAGTGGGCCGAGTTGCGCGAGAGGGGCCTCTGCGTGACCCACGTCAACATCCTCGACCCGGGTGCCTCACCGCTCGACTACTACGGCTTCGAACTGCGCCGGTACCGCGAGGCCGCCGGACTGACCCAGCGGCAGCTCGGCGACATCGTGAACTACACGGGCTCCCTGGTAGGCCAGATCGAGACCGCCCGGAAGCTGCCGACGCCGGAGTTCAGCGAGCGGGTGGACGCGGCGCTGGGCACGGGTGGGTTACTGTCCCGGCTGGTCACGCTGGTGATGCGCAGTCAGCAACCCGCCTGGTTCCAACAAGTGGCCGAGTTGCAGGCGAGGGCCACCGAGATCTACTCGTTCGAGACACACGTCATCCACGGCCTCCTGCAGACCAAGGCGTATGCGCGTGCCGTTCTGGGTGCGCTGGACCGGAGCAACCTCGACGACCGCACCGCCGTCCGGATCGCCCGCCAGGCCATCTTCGAGAAGGAGGAGCCGCCGGTCTTCTGGGCCGTGCTCAGCGAGGCCGCGCTGCGCCAGGAGATCGGCGGCCGGAGCGTCATGCGGGAGCAACTGGCCCATCTGTTGGCCTTCGAGAGCAGCCCTCGGGTCAACATCCAGGTACTGCCGTTCTCAGCGGGAGCGCATGCGGGGCTACAAGGCTCGTTCGACGTCTACCGTTTCGGGAGCGATCCGTCGATCGTCTACACCGAGGGGTACGGGAGCGGGCATCCGACGGCCAATCCGGACACGGTCAAGGACTGCTCACTCCGATACGATCATCTTCAGGCCTCCGCGCTCTCCCTCAGGGAATCGGCGGAGCTCATCCAGCGCTTGATGGAGGAAAGCCATGGAGAGCAAGGCGATTCCGACGGATATCCAGTGGCGTAAGGCCAGTTACAGCGGCGACCAGGGCGGGAACTGCGTCGAAGTCGCCGAACTGCCCGCCGCCGTCGCCGTCCGCGACTCCAAGGACCCGGCAGGCCCCGTCCTGGCCCTCGCCCCCGCCGCCTTCGCCACCTTCCTCGACTGGGCCTCCGCAACGGCCGGATGACCCGGCCCTGGGTCAGGTCAACGTTTCTGTTCGATTTATCGTCTTCGCACGTGTGTCCACACCGGGCACCCCTGACGAAGCCGAACGGAAACCCCGACCGTGGTCCCTGCCGATCTCACCGTCTCCCGGCCCGACCAGCGGTCGGACAGACGCCCGGACGCCGCGCCGCGCGCCCTCTGGCACCGGCTCCGCGTCCCGCTGCTCGCCACGTTGCCCACCCTGCCCCTGTACGGGCTGTGGTGGGCTTTCCTCGCCACCGGCGGCGGTGACCTCGCCGCCCAGCAGGCATGGGCGGACTTCGCGGCGCGGCACGGCGGATCGGCGTACGGACTGTTCTGGTACGGCGGGATGCACACCGCCAACTACAGCCTGATCTCCCCGTACTTGATGGCCGCGCTCGGTGTGCGCACGGTCACCGTCGCGTCCGGGCTGGCGGCCACCTGGCTGACGGCCGTGCTGATCAGGCGGGCGGGGGTGCGCCGGCCGCTGTGGCCCGCGCTGCTGGCCTCTCTCGCGCTGTGGTGCAACGTCGCCTCGGGGCGGACCACCTTCGCCCTGGGCGTCGCCTTCGGGCTGGCCGCCTGCGTGCCGCTGGTCCGCGAGCGGCGGCTCGCCCTCGCCGCCGCCTACGCCGCGCTCGCCACCATGGCGTCGCCGGTGGCCGGGCTGTTCCTGGCCGTGGTCGGGGCCGGCTTCCTGCTGGTGCGGGACTGGGGACGGGCCCTGGTCCTGCTCATACCCCCCGCCGCCGTCGTCGGGCTGACCACACTGTTCTTCCCCTTCACCGGGGAGCAGCCGATGCCGGCGGACCGGATCTGGCCGCCCGTCGTGCTCGGGCTGGCCGTCACCGCGCTGGCGCCCCGCGCCTGGCGGGTGGCGCGGTGGAGCGGGGCCGTGTACGCGGTCGGGACGGTGCTGACGTACCTCATCGCCTCGCCCGTCGGGACGAACGTCGAGCGCTTCGTCGAACTGTTCGCGCCCGCCGCGCTGCTCGCCGCCCTGCTCACCGCGCCCCGGCTGCGGCGCGTCACGAGCGCTCTCCTGGTCGTCGCGCTCGTCTACTCCGTCGGGTGGGCGGGGAAGAAGACCGTCGACGATCTGAGGGTGTCCACGGTGGTGCCCGCCTGGGCCGCCGAGACGGACGGGCTCGTCCGGGCGCTGGACGGGCTCGGCGCCGACCGCACCCGCGTCGAGGTCGTGCCCGCCCGCAACCACCGCGAGGCCGTCGGACTCGCCCCGCACGTCAATCTCGCCCGCGGCTGGAACCGGCAGCTCGACGTGGAGCGTGGGCGCCTCTTCTACGACGGCAGCTTCTCCGCGGCGACCTACCGGGCCTGGCTGGACCGCTGGGGTGTCGGCCTCGTCGTCCTGCCGCTCGGCAGGCCGGACGGCCCCGCCGAGGCCGAGGCGGCGCTCGTACGGGACCCGGAGCTGCGGCCCGAGTGGCTGGAGCCGGTCTGGCAGGACGAGCACTGGCGGGTCTACCGGGTGCGGGACGCCGAACCGCTGGTCTCCGCGCCCGGCACCGTCGTGACGACCACCGGCACGGAGCTGGTGCTGCGCGCGGACCGGCCGGGCCCGGTCACCGTGAAGGTCGCCTGGTCGCCGTGGCTGCGGGCCGACGGCGGGTGCCTGGCCGAGGACGGCGAGTTCACGCGGCTGACCGTCCCGGCGGCGGGCGAGTACCGGATCAGCTCGGCGTACCTTCCTTCGCCGACGACGCCGGACCGCTGCTGACCTCGTCGACCGCGGGACGGGCGGGAGGGACCGGCGCCTGCGCCGCGGCCGTCACCGTCCGGGCCCGGGGGCCCTGGAACAGGTACGTCAGCCCGAAGCCCCCGCCGACGACGACCGCGCCGCCCACCGCGTCCAGCACCCAGTGGTTGCCGGTCGCCACGATCGCCGAGACCGTGAAGAGCGGGTGCAGCAGGCCGAGGGCCTTCATCCACATCTTCGGGGCGATGACCGCGATCGCCAGTCCGCACCACAGCGACCAGCCGAAGTGCAGCGACGGCATCGCCGCGTACTGGTTGGTGAGGGCCGTCAGCGTGCCGTAGTCGGGCTTGGAGAAATCCTGCACGCCGTGCACCGTGTCGATGATCCCGAGCCCCGGCATCAGCCGCGGCGGGGCCAGCGGGTACAGCCAGAAGCCGACCAGGGCCAGCAGGGTGGCGAAGCCGAGGGAGGCGCGGGCCCAGCGGTAGTCCACCGGGCGGCGCCAGTAGAGGACGCCGAGCACGGTCAGCGGGACGACGAAGTGGAACGACGTGTAGTAGAAGTCGAAGAAGTCCCGCAGCCAGCCGACCTTCACCACCGCGTGGTTGACCGCGTGCTCGATGTCGAGGTGCAGGAAACGTTCCAGGTCGAGGATCTGGTGGCCGTGCTCCTCCGCCCGCTCCCGGCCGGCCGAGTTGCTGCCGCCGGTCGCCGCGAGCCGGACCTTGGAGTAGGCGGCGTAGGTGACCCGGATGAGGAGGAGCTCCAGCAGGAGGTTGGGGCGGGTGAGGACCCGGCGCAGGAAGGGCAGCAGGGGGACGTGCCGGAAGCGGGTGGGGACCGGCGCCGCGTAGCTCGTCGGGACCGGGGAGTCGTAGTACGGCGAGGTGCGGGGCAGGAACGGCACGGCGACGGCCGCGGCCAGCGCCGCGAGCAGGACGACGTTGTCGCGCAGCGGGAACAGCGCCGCCATGTTCGGCAGCATCATCTTCGCGGGCAGCGTCATCACCAGGACGACGGCGACCGGCCACACGTACCGGTCGGAGGCGCGCTTGCCGACCCGGCCGACGACCGCGAGCAGCACCCACAGCAGCTGGTGCTGCCAGGTGGTCGGCGACACGGCGACCGCCGCGCAGCCGGTGACCGCGACGGCGAGCAGGAGCTGCCCGTCGCGGGCGTAGCGCACGGCGCGGCGCAGCGCGAGGACCGCGACGGCGGCGCCGAGGACGAGGAAGAGGGCGACCTCCAGGGGCCCGGAGAGACCGAGCCGCAGCAGGACGCCGTGCAGGGACTGGTTGGCTAGGTCGTCGGCCGCGCCGCCGAGACCGACGCCCGCCAGGTGGTGCACCCAGTAGGTGTAGGAGTCCTGCGCCATCGCCGCCCAGGCGATCGCCGTGCAGGCGGCGAAGCCGGCGGCCGTGGAGACGGCGGCCCGTCTGCGGTCGGTGAACCACAGCAGAGGCACGAACAGGAGCACGGTCGGCTGGAAGGCGGCGGCGATACCGATCAGCGCGCCGCCGACGCGTTCGCCGTGCTCACCGCGGACGGCGAAGCAGCCCAGCAGGACGAGCAGGACGGGGAGGATGCTGGTCTGCCCGAGCCACAGCGCGTTGCGCACGGGCAGCGAGAGCATCAGCAGGCTGACGGCGACGGGCGCCGCCAGCAGCGCCGTACGGCGGCCCACCGGCCTGGGCAGGGCGCGGGCGGCGACCAGGCCGAGGGCCACGACCAGCAGCAGCGAGCCGAAGGTCCAGCCCCAGCCGAGGGCCTGTTCGGCGGCGCGGGTGAAGGGTTTGAGGACGAGGCCGACGAAGGGGGTGCCGGTGAACTGCGTGGAGTCGTACAGCGAGCCCTCCACGTGCAGGACCCCGTGCTCCCCGACCCAGGTCTCCAGGTCCGTCAGCCGTTCCCCGCGCGGGGTGCCGAGGACCGCGGCAAGCTGGCGTACGGCGAGGATGGCGGCGACCAGCCACAGTCCCAGCCGCGCCGCGCGCAGCCGTGCTCTGGTCGCTGCGACGGCCGGTGCTCCGAAAGCCTCCGCCGGTCGCCCACTGTGCTCCGCATTCGCCACGCCCCGCGGCCTCCCGCCCCGCTCGTCCGCGCGCCCGTGTGCGCGGTGCTGTCCTTGCGAACCCTATGGGGCTCGCACCGCCCCCTGGGGGAGACGCAGGCAACCCCCGTTCCGCCTGACCGCCGCCGCCATCGGCCGGCCCTTTGGCCGTCTTTTGTCCGCATGACGATAGTCCGGTCGTGCTCGGGGTGCCTCTCGCCACCGTCCCGGGACCCCTCCCCGCCCCGGCCGGAGCGAGAAGGATCACAGGTCAGGGGCTCAGAACGCGCTCCGTACCGAGGAGACGTCCCTGCGTGCACGTCATATTGATGCAGTGAGCAGCGAACAGTTTACCGGGCGTAAGCGGCACACCACCGCCTATGGTCTCTTTTCGGCCTGTGGCGCATTGCCGCGGGTCCCTTCCGGCCCGGCGACAGTGCCGCCGTGCGGGTCGCGGTGTCCCTGTCCCCGTCGAAAGGTAGGCGAGCGGAGTTTTGTCGACTGCCACCGTCGCATCCCCCCTGTCCCTCGAGAAGCCGGCCCGCTCCGGCGCGTCATCCTCCGGCGCAGGCGTCACCGCCACCGACCCCGCCCTCGTCAGGCGCGCCGTGAAGGCGGCGGCCCTCGGCAACGCCATGGAGTGGTTCGACTTCGGCGTCTACAGCTACATCGCCGTCACCCTCGGCAAGGTCTTCTTCCCCTCGGGCAACCCGACCGCCCAGCTTCTCTCCACGTTCGGCGCCTTCGCCGCGGCGTTCCTGGTCCGGCCGCTCGGCGGCATGGTCTTCGGCCCGCTCGGCGACCGGGTCGGACGGCAGAAGGTCCTCGCCGTCACGATGATCATGATGGCGGCGGGCACGTTCGCCATCGGGCTGATCCCGTCGTACGCGACGATCGGCGTGTGGGCGCCGGTGCTGCTGCTGGTGGCCCGCCTCGTGCAGGGCTTCTCGACCGGCGGTGAGTACGCGGGCGCGTCCACCTTCATCGCCGAGTACGCGCCGGACAAGAAGCGCGGGTTCCTGGGGAGCTGGCTGGAGTTCGGCACGCTCGCCGGCTACATCGGCGGCGCGGGGCTGGTGACCCTGATGACGGCACTGCTGTCCGACGGCGACCTCACCTCCTGGGGCTGGCGCATCCCGTTCCTGATCGCCGGGCCGATGGGCATCATCGGGCTGTATCTGCGGATGCGGCTGGAGGAGACCCCGGCGTTCGCCGCCGAGGTCGAGAAGGCGGAGGCCGCGCGGCCCCGCGTGCCCCTGCGGGACATGATCACGGGGCAGTGGAAGACGCTGCTGCTGTGCGTCGGCCTGGTGCTGGTCTTCAACGTCACCGACTACATGCTGCTGTCGTACATGCCGAGCTACCTGACGAGCGAGCTGAAGTACGACGAGACGCACGGGCTGCTGGTCGTGCTGGCCGTGATGGCGCTGATGATGATCGTGCAGCCGTTCGCGGGCGCGCTGACCGACCGGGTCGGGCGGCGGCCGGTGATCGCGGCGGGCTGCGCGGGCTTCCTCCTCCTCTCCGTCCCGGCGCTGCTGCTGATCCGCCAGGGCAGCCTGCTCGCCGTGGGTCTCGGCATGGCCGCGCTGGGCCTGCTGCTGGTCTGCTTCACCGCGTCGATGCCGGCCGCCCTGCCCGCGCTGTTCCCGACGCGGGTGCGCTACGGCTCGCTGTCGATCGGCTTCAACGTCTCCGTGTCCCTCTTCGGCGGCACGACGCCGCTGGTGGTGACGGCGCTGATCGGGGCGACGGGCAACATGATGATGCCCGCCTACTACATGATGGCCGCGGCCGTGATCGGCGGCGCGGCGGTGTGGTTCATGACGGAGTCGGCCGGACGCCCGCTGCCGGGCTCGCCACCCGCGGTCGAGCGCCCCTGAGCCCTGCCGGACGGCACCCGTGCCGAGGGCGCCTGAACCCTGCCGGGCGGCACCCGGATCGGGGGCGCCTGAACCCTGCCGGGCGGCACCCGGATCGGGGGCGCCCGGCGTCCGGCACCTGATCCCTGCCGCGGGCACGTCAGGCCGGGATGTGCCCGCCCCACCCGGGGGCCCGTGCCGCCGGGGGCCGCGCAGCCTGGGGGCGTGTCGCCGGCGGGAACACACCAGGGCAGGCGCGGATGCGCAGGACCGGGCGGGACACAGCGGCGGGTACTACCCACCTGCCGGGGACCCGCCCTGCCGACGGGAACACCAGGACGCGCGCATACGCCCAAGGCCGCGCGGGCCCGACGCGACCGGGAATCCCGCTCCGCCGGCGGGGGCGCACCGCGGGCGGGATGGTGCGAGGGCGGAGACACGCCCCGGGGGACCTCCGTCGGCTCCGGGACGTGGCCTCCCCGCGCGTCTATATTCGTTAGCGCATCTATTTAGAAGTGCTAACCACGCGTACGGGAGGCCTCCCCGGCATGAGCGACTCACGGCTCTGGGACGACGTCGACGCCTACTTCACCCACCACCTCGCACCGGGGGACGACGCCCTGGAGGCCGCCCTGCGGGAGAGCGACGCCGCCGGGCTGCCGCCGGTGGCCGTCACCGCCACCCAGGGCAAGCTCCTCCATCTGCTCGCCCAGGTCCAGGGCGCCCGCACCATCCTGGAGATCGGCACCCTCGGCGGCTACAGCACCATCTGGCTGGCCCGTGCCCTGCCCGCCGACGGCCGCCTCGTCACCCTGGAGTACAGCGCCCGGCACGCCGAGGTCGCCGTCCGCAACATCGCCCGTGCCGGCCTGGAGTCCGTCGTCGACGTGCGCGTGGGCCCGGCGCTGGAGTCGCTGCCGAAGCTCGCCGACGACAACCCGCCCCCCTTCGACCTGGTCTTCATCGACGCCGACAAGGGCAACAACCCGCACTACCTGGAGTGGGCGCTGCGGCTCACCAGCACCGGCAGCCTGATCGTCCTGGACAACGTGGTCCGCGGCGGGCACGTGGCCGACGCCGGCAGCGACGCCGAGGACGTGCGCGGCACCCGCGCCGCCATCGAGATGATCGGCAGTCATCCGCGGCTCAGCGGCACCGCCGTCCAGACGGTCGGCAGCAAGGGCTACGACGGCTTCGCGCTGGCCCGCGTACTGGCCTGAGCGCGGCCGGGCGCCGGCTCACACCTCGTGGTAGAAGCCGACGTTGACGCTGCGCGGCTCGGTGCGGTCCTGGACGACGATCTCGCCGCTGCCGCCCCTGGGCAGCGGCACGGTGCCGCCGTAGACGAGGGTCTGCGTGTGCGCGCCGACGGTCAGCCGGACCTCCGAGGACGGGTCCGGCTGCGAGCCGCGCAGCCAGGTCAACTGCCAGGTGCCGTCGGGGCCGCAGCGGAACTCCAGGTGGACCCGGGAGACGAACAGCCAGTCGTCCGGCGTCGACAGCCGGCACACGGACCTGTCCCGGCCCACCCGCAGCACCGCGCCCGGCTCGCTGGGCGCGTCGGCCATCTGCATGCCGGCGGTGGCGCCCGCGTCCGCCGCGGTGACGGCGGCCATGGTCAGTTCGAGCACGTGCGCTCCTTCGAGACGTCCCGGCTGGGCGTTGGCTTGTCGCCGCCGCATGATAGATCGGCCGGTCGTGTGGTGTCCGGCACAATGGGGTCATGACCGAGCGAAAGCCACCCGGCGTCGACTTCGAGTCCTGGGTCGACAAGCAGATCCGCGACGCGGACGCCCGCGGCGAGTTCGACCGGCTGCCGGGAGCGGGCAAACCCCTCCCGAGCGACGTGGAGAGCACGTACGACGAACTGTGGTGGGTCAAGCGGAAGATGGCCCGCGAAGGTCTCTCCGTGCTGCCGCCGACGCTGGCCCTGCGCAAGGAGGCGGAGGACGCGCTCGCGGCGGCGGTGGACGCCCCGACGGAGGGCGCCGCCCGCAGGATCGTCGAGCAGATCAACGTCAAGATCCGCGACGTCATGTTCAAGCCGCCGCCCGGGCCCCCGCTGGGACTGAAGCCCTACGACGTCGAAGAGGTCGTAGGGCGATGGCGGGAGCGCCGGACGGAGCGGTGACGCCTGCGCGTCACACGTGCATGAGCCGGTCGGCCAGCTCGCGGTAGTCCCGCAGGGCCAGGCGGAGCTGTTCGGTGTCGGTGCTCGTCGCGCGGGTCTGCTCGCCGGTCTCCTGCCAGGAGGTGCGCAGGGTGCGGCGGCGGTGCGCGACGGCGTCCGTGAAGCGGGCGGCGAGCTCCTCCAGGACGCGGTCGGCCTCCTCCACGGAAGCCCGCGGGGCGTCGACGAACTCCGCCACGGCGTGCTGGAGCCGCTGCCCGAGCCTGTCGCACTCCTCGTGCGGCAGCAGCCCGTGCGTGCCCGCGGCGCCTTCGGCGCGGGTACCGGCGCCGGTGTCGTTGCCGGTGCCCGTACGGGTGCCCGTGCCGGTGGCGCGGGTCCGCAGGCCGGGGCTCACGTCGTCGCGGGTGCCGACGCCGTGGTCGGCTCGCGCGCCGGGCGCCGGGGTGGTGGCGCCGGGCGCCGGGCCGGTGCCGTGGTCGGCACCGATGCCCGCGTCGCGGCCGGCGCGGATACCGGCGCCCTGATCGGCGTGCGCGCCGGGCGCCGGGTCGATGCCGCCTGCCGGGCCGGCGCCGTGGCCGGCCTGGGTGCCGCTCGCCGGGCCCGTGCCCAGCGCGGTCTCTCCGCGGGCGTCGGGGGTCTGCGTGTCTCGTTCGGCGGGGTTGCCGCCGGGCTGCCGGGTCACGTCGGACATGTGGCTCAACTCTCCTTCGGCTGGCGCTTGCTGAACGACCAGGTGTGCTGCGCCCGGGCGGGTGCGGGCCGGTCGCCCTCCGCCTCGGTCCGGTGCCGGCCGCCGTCGTGGCGGGCCGGGCGCACCAGGTCCTCGAACAGGGCGCGCGCCTCGACGAGGGACGCGCGCATCTCCTCCGTGCCCGCACCGCTGTCCTGCGCGCCGTCCACGCGGGCGTGGGTCACGCGGTGCACGCGCCGGTAGCCGTCGACGTGGTGGGCGTGGTGCACGGACAGCGCGGCGAGCTGCTCCTCGTACTGTCCGCCGTCCGGGAAGCCGCGGGCGCCGGCCACCTCGGCGATCAGCCGGTCCGCCTCCGCGACCGCCTCGCGCGGGGAGTCGACGAAGCGCTCCTGCGCGGCCGTCCAGCGCGCCTCGAACCGCTCGCGCTCGGCCGCGTCCAGCTGCCTCGTGTGCAGCGACCCGTGCCGTTCGACACGCTCGGCCAGTTCACGCTCGGCGGCCTTGGTGTCGCCGTCGTGCCGGGCCACGGCCCGGTCGTACTCCGGCCCGAAGCGCCGCTTCAGGTTCCCGCCGTGGGAGCCCCGCGCGCGCGAGGCCAGGACGGCCGCGACGACGAGCACGGCCGCCACGATCACGATCAGAGCAATGATCACGCCTGTGGACATGTGTGCCTTCCGGGTTCTCGGCCCAACCGGCTCTCCGAGCGGCCGGTTCGCACTCCGTGTTGCCGCGCAGGGTCCCCTCAAACGGCGCACGGGAAGCGCCGGCGGCGCGGCGGTGGGAAAATACGCTCGCGCACCGCGCCGGCCGGTCCGGACAATGCAGGTCATGACCTGGACCGTCGCCCCGGAACCGTACGACTCCCCCGTCGCCGCCGCCCTGTGGCGCGCGTACTACACGGAGGTCAGCGACCGCTGGTACCTGCTGCACGAGGGCCGGCGCACCGACCCGGCCGAGCTGGAGCGGGAGATCGCCGCGCAGTCCGGCGCCGACCTGGCCCCGCCCCGGGGCCGGCTGCTGGTGGCGCGGTACGCCGGTGAGCCGGCCGGCACCGCGGGCGTGCGGCTGCGGGACGGCACGACCGCCGAGCTGACCCGGGTGTTCCTGCGGGAGGGCCTGCGCGGCCGGGGCGGTGCCGCGCTGCTCGTCGGGGCCGCCGAGGAGGCCGCACGGGAGCTCGGGGCCGCGCGGATCGTCCTCGACACGCGCGGCGACCTCGTCGAGGCCCGTGCCCTGTACGCGCGGCTCGGCTACACGGAGACCGAGGCGTACAAGGACGACCCGTACGCCGAGCACTGGTTCACCAAGCCGCTGGCCCGGGCCGCCGTCTGACGGGGGTCAGGCGGTCCGGGTCAGGGTGCGCTGGTCGTGCGGGCGCTCCCGCTCCGAGCCGCACAGCTCACCGCTGAGCTCCTTCACCAGCCGCACCAGGTCGGTCGGGCGGTCCGGCCCCCACCAGTCGCCCAGCAGCTCGGCCAGGGAGTCCTCCCGGGCCGTCGCCAGACGCTCGGCGGCCTCGCGGCCCCGGTCGGTCAGGACCAGGTCGGGGCCCTCACGGACGGCGAGGTGCCGCTCCTCCACCTGGCGGGCGGCCGCCATGACGGCGGCCAGCGGAACGGTGCTGCGCTCGGCGAGCACGGCCGGCTCCACCCGGCCGTACTTCCTGACCCGCAGCAGCATCCAGCTCGCCGCCGGCAGCAGGTCGTAGCCCGCCCGTTCGGTGATCCGCCGGTAGATCTCCCGGCGGCCCTCGCGGGTGCCGAGCACCGACAGGGCGCGGCACACCTCGTCGTGCGAGGACCGTTCGACCGGGTTGCTGGCGAAGGTCTGGCTGCCGTCGGGCGCCGTGACCGAGCCGCGCAGCCGGTCCTCCTTCAGGAACCAGGCCAGCGCGAAGCCGAGCAGGGCGACGGGGGCGGCGTACAGGAAGACGTCGGTGATGGCGGACGCGTAGGCGTGCAGGGCCTCCGGACGCAGGGCGGGGGGCAGGGCGCCGATGCCGCGCGGGTCGGCCTTGAGCGAGTCCGTGGAGAAGCCGGGCGGGAGCTGCGCGCCGCGGAAGGCGTCGGTGAGCTTGTCGCCGAGGCGGCTCGCGAAGACCGTGCCGAAGACGGCGACGCCGAAGGCCGCGCCGATGGAGCGGAAGAAGGTGGCGCCGGAGGTGGCGACGCCCAGGTCCTCGTAGGGGACGGCGTTCTGCACGATGAGGACGAGGACCTGCATCACCAGGCCGAGGCCCACGCCGAAGACGAAGAAGTAGACGCTCATCTCGGCGGTCGAGCTGTTCTCGTCGAGCCGGTGCAGCAGGAGCAGGCCGAAGGTGGTGACGGCGGTGCCCGCGACGGGGAAGACCTTCCAGCGGCCGGTGCGGCTGACGATCTGCCCGGAACCGGTCGAGGCCAGCAGGACGCCGACCACCATCGGCAGCATGTGCACACCGGACATGGTCGGACTGACACCCTGCACGACCTGGAGGAACGTGGGCAGGTAGGTCATGGCGCCGAACATCGCGAAGCCGACGACGAAGCTGATGACGGCGGAGAGCGTGAAGGTGCGGACGCGGAAGAGCTTGAGCGGCAGGACGGGCTCGGCGGCCCTGCGCTCCACCGCCACGAAGACGGCGGCCAGGGCGACGCCCAGCACCGCCAGGCCGATGATCTGCGGCGATCCCCACGCCCAGGTCGTGCCGCCGAGCGAGGCGACCAGCACCAGGCAGGTGGCGACGGAGGCGATGAGCAGGGTGCCCAGGTAGTCGATGACGTGCCGGGTCGCCCGGTGCGGGATGTGCAGGACCGCGGCGATCACGGCGAGCGCGACGACGCCGACGGGCAGGTTGATGTAGAAGACCCAGCGCCAGTTCAGATGCTCGGTGAAGACCCCGCCGAGCAGCGGCCCGAGCACGCTGGTCGCGCCGAACACCGCGCCGAACAGGCCCTGGTAGCGGCCGCGTTCACGAGGGGAGACCAGGTCGCCGACGATCGCCATCGACAGCACCATCAGCCCGCCGCCGCCCAGGCCCTGCAAGGCGCGGAAGGCGATCAGCTCGGGCATGCTCTGCGCGAGGCCGCACAGCGCGGAGCCGACCAGGAAGATCCCGATCGCCGTCTGGAACAGCTTCTTGCGGCCGTACTGGTCGCCGAGCTTGCCCCACAGCGGGGTCGCGGCGGTCGCGGCCAGCAGGTACGCGGTGACCACCCAGGACAGGTGCTCGAGCCCGCCCAGGTCGCTGACGATGGTGGGCAGCGCCGTCGACACGATGGTCTGGTCGAGGGCGGCGAGCAGCATGCCGAGGAGCAGGGCCCCGATCGGGACCAGGACGCTGCCGGGGACCTCTTCGCGGTCCTCGGGCCGTACCGGCTCCGTCACTTCGCGCACTTCCGCTGCCATCGAAGACCTCCCGGCGCTGAGTCAGGGGTGCCGCCACCCACACTCCATCCTGATCGGTGTGACCGGTTATGGCCTGTTCAGTCCTGCGGGAGGCGGGTGTTCCGGGGGCGTGTACGCGCGACTGTGGAGAAGATCTGCATAATCTCTGGAGGTCGCGAGGGGAGTCGCGAGGGGAGGGACGAGCGTGGAGCAGCAGCAGAAGCCGTCGCAGGAGCCGCGGAGGCCGCAGGGGCGGCCCCCGGAGCATCCGTGCCCGGAGTGCGGAGCGCCCAGGGAGGCGGACAACACGCCGTCCTGCGCGTGCGGGTCCCGCGCGGCCGACGCCCTGCGCGACGAGCGTGCGGCGCAGGCGGCGGCCGCGGAGGACTTCGATCCGCTGCGGATACGGCCGTACGTCGAGCTGGACGGCACCGGTGAGCCCACGGCGCCCCCGGAGCCGGCCCCGCGGGCGGCGGACCCGGACGCCACCATGACGCTGCGCGCCGTCGACGCCGGGGCGTCCGCCGTGCCCCCGGCCACGGAGGCGACCTCCGCGCTGCCCACGCCCCTGGCGCCCTCGGCCGGTGCGCCCAGCGACCAGGACCTGCGCCTGTTCGACACGACGGCGCCCCTGGAGCCCGTGCCGGAGGGCACCGGTGGCCGCCGGCCGCGCGGACGGCGGCGGGGCGTGCTGCTCGGCGCCGCCGGGGCGGTCGTGGTCGTGGTGGGGGCGGCCGGGTACGCGAGCGGGCTGTTCTCCTACGAGTCGCCGTCGCGGGACGACGCCCTGCCGGACGAGGTCCGGGCGAGCGTGCCGGCCCCGTCGGCCCCCGCGTCCTCGACGGCACCGGAGCCGAGCGCCACGCCGTCCGAACCGGCCACCGCGTCCCCGTCCGCGTCGGCGAGCGTGAGCCCCTCGTCATCGCCCTCGTCCTCGTCGTCGCCCTCGCCGTCCCCGTCGGCGTCGAGCACGTCACCGACACCGTCCCGGTCGCCGGAGCCGACCGCGACCACGCCGAGCGCCCCGGCCCTGGCCCCTGGGGCCGACGGGGAGGACGACGACCGCTACGACGGCGGCGGCACCCTGCACCGCGGCGACCGCGGCGCCGAGGTCACGGAACTCCAGCAGCGCCTGGCCCAGCTTCACCTGTACACGGGCGACATCAACGGCAACTACAACCACCAGGTGGAGGACTCGGTCCGCACCTACCAGTGGGCCCGCGGCATCCGCACCGACGACCTGGGCGTCTACGGCGAGACCACCCGCCACATGCTGGAATCAGAAACCCACCAGCCCTGACACCGGGCACGACAACCCCACCCTCACGGGCCTCCACCCGCCCAGCCGCGGACCTTTGCGCGCCCAACCGCGGACCTCCACCCGCTCAGCCGCGGACCTCCACCCGCCCAGCCGCGGACCTTTGCGCGCCCAACCGCGGACCTCCACCCGCTCAGCCGCGGGCCTCCACCCGCCCAGCCGCGGGCCTCCACCCGCCCAGCCGCGGGCCTTCACCCGCTCAGCCGCGGGCAATCGTGCCGCCAGGGGCGGCACGGGTGGGCGCGGCGGCACCCCGCCAACGCCGGGCCACGCACCCCACCCGCGGACCCCCGCACCCACGCCGTGCACCACGGACACGTGATCCGCGGGCAATCGTGCCGCCAGGGGCGGCACGGGTGGGCGCGGCGGCACCCCGCCAACGCCGGGCCACACACCCCACCCGCGGACCCCCGCACCCACGCCGCGCACCACGGACACGTGATCCGCGGGCAATCGTGCCGCCAAGGGCGGCCCCGCACCCACGCCGGCACCCCGGACACCGGGCGCCCTCGACGCCGGCCGGCGCCGTCAGCCCACGTGCAGCCGCAGTCCCCCACGCCCGTCGGCCTCCACCCGGACCTCCGTCAGGTCCCCCACCACCACATCCGGCCCGTGCACACCGGCCCGGGGCCCGACCCCCACGACCCGCATCCCCGCCGCCCGCGCCGCCGTGATCCCCGCCCCGGAGTCCTCGAAGACGATGCAGTCCGCCGGGGCGACACCCAGTTCGGCCGCGCCCTTGAGGAACCCCTCCGGGTCGGGCTTGCTCGCGCCGACCGACTCCGCGGTCACCCGCACGTCCGGCAGCGCCAGCCCCGCGGCAGCCATCCGCGCCGTGGACAGCGCGACGTCCGCGGAGGTCACCAGCGCGTGCGGCAGCCCATGCAGCGAGGCGAGGAACTCCCGCGCCCCGGCGATCTCCACGACACCCTCGGTGTCGGCGGTCTCCTCGGCGAGCATCCGCGCGTTGTCCGCGTGGTTCTGCTCCATCGGCCGGTCCGGCAGCAGCAGCGTCATCGAGGCGTACCCCTGCCGCCCGTGGACGACCTTCATGACCTCGTCGCCGTCCAGCCCGTGCCGGTCGGCCCAGCGCCGCCACACGCGCTCGACGGCGGCGTCCGAGTTGACGAGGGTGCCGTCCATGTCGAGCAGCAGGGCACGGGCGGGAAGAACAGTGGTGGTGGCCGTCATCGGCAGACTCCAAGGCGCGGGGAGGGAACAAGGCGGCCCCGCCCGCCGGTCAGGGAAAACGGGCGGGAGCCACTTTGTTTCTCTACGGTACAAAACAGCGTGGGGATCGCGCCACCGCCCGGACGAACGTTCACCCCCCGTTCGCCCGCACAGCAGCGCGACACGCGGCACGCGGCGCGCAGCGCATCGCCGCTCAGCCCGCGACCGCCTCCCACAGACTCCACACGCCGAGCCCCAGCATCAACAGCGCCGCGACCTTGGTGATCAGCGCCAGCGGCACCCGCTTCATCAGGGCCTTCCCGCCGACGATGCCGAGCCCGGCCACCGCCCACAGCGCGAGCACCGCACCCAGGCCGACGGAGATCGGGTCGTCGTAGCGGGCCGCGAGGTTCGCCGTCATGATCTGCGTGAGGTCGCCGAACTCGGCGACCAGGATGAGCATGAAGCCCGCCCCGGCGACCTTCCAGAAGGACTGGTCCTCGGGCTTGCGGATCTCCTCGTCCTCGTCGTCCTTCTTCATCAGCAGCACCGCGGCGCCGCCCAGGAACAGCACACCCGTCAGCGCGTGCACGATCTGCTGCGGCAGCAGGGTCAGCACGCTGCCGGCCGCGACCGCGAGCACGACGTGCAGGAGAAAGGCGGCGGCGACGCCGGCGAAGACGTACGACGCGCGGTAGCGGGTGCCGAGGACGAGACCGGCGAGCGCGGTCTTGTCCGGCAGTTCGGCGAGGAAGACGACGCCGAAGACGAGCGCCGTCACGGTCAGGCTGATCAAGGAATCCTCTATCGGTCGGGGCCACCCCGCCGAGAGTGCTGGTCCTGCGCGAACGACACCTCGGCACGGCAGCACACGGTCGCCCGCCGTACGGAACGGGCGTGCACTGCTTGCCGAAGGTCTCGCTGACGGCCCCGTGAACGAGGTCCGCCTCCGGGCGCCGGCTCAGACGAGCTGAGCAGTATGTCGACGGTCCGGCGAAGAGCTACTCCCCTTCTGCGCCGTCCATGGTACGCGAGCACCCGGTCGGCCCCAGGGGGCGAAAGTCCCGTCGCGCTTATAGACGTGCCATGCACACGTCACTAACTTCTTACCGGCCGCACATCTGTGCGCCATGCGGCGTCGCGAGCATTCCCTCGCTCGCGCCCAAGACCCCCACACCCCAAGGGAGTTCGCATGCCGAAGTTCTACGCGCGTCGACGCCTCGCCACGCTCGCCGCGCTCACCGGACTCATAGCCTCCGCCGGGCTGTTCAACGGCCCGGCCGCCTCCGCCGCGCTGCCCACCCCGGTGAGCGCCGCCACCGCCCGCTCCTACCTCGCCTCCCTCACGGTGGCCACCGAGAACCGCACCGGCTACGACCGCGACCTCTTCCCGCACTGGATCACCCAGTCGGGCACCTGCAACACCCGTGAGACGGTCCTCAAGCGCGACGGCTCGGGCGTCGTCACCGACTCCGCCTGCGCCGCCACCGCGGGCAGCTGGTACTCCCCCTACGACGGCGCCACCTGGACCGCCGCCTCCGACCTGGACATCGACCACCTCGTGCCGCTCGCCGAGGCCTGGGACTCCGGCGCGAGCGGCTGGACCACCTCCCGCCGCCAGGCGTTCGCCAACGACCTGACCCGCCCGCAGCTCCTCGCCGTCACCGACAACGTCAACCAGGCCAAGGGCGACCAGGACCCGGCCACCTGGCTGCCCTCCCGCACCGCCTACCGGTGCACGTACGTACGCGCCTGGGTGCAGGTGAAGTACTACTACGGCCTCTCCGTGGACTCCGCCGAGAAATCTGCGCTGCAGAACCAGCTCGCGAGCTGCTGAGGCCCCGGTTCCGGCGCGGACACTCCCCGCCGCCCTCCGTCGTTCCGTACCGTACGGGGCGACGGAGGAGGGGATCGCCATGGCGGGACTGCGCCTGGGACCACTGCTGAGGTACAACGACGGCTCGTCCGCGACCATCTGGGCCGAGACGAGCCGTCCCTGCACCGCCGAGGTGCGCTGCGCCGACGGCGCGATCGGCACGGCCCGCACCTTCCAGATCGCGGGCCACCACTACGTCCTGGTCCCGGTGACCGGACTGACGCCCGGGACGGCGACGGAGTACGAGATGTTCCTCGACGGCGCGCACGTGTGGCCGCCGCCGGACTCCCGCTTCCCGCCCTCGGTGATCGCCACGCCCGCCGGCGAGGAGGGCGTGCGCGTCGCCTTCGGCTCCTGCCGCTGGGCCGCGCCGCCGGCCGGCGGGAAGGACCGGGTGGGTCCGGACGCCCTGGACACCCTCTCGGCCCGCGTCGCGGCAGACCCGGAGGGCGCGCGGCCCGACGTCCTGCTGCTGCTCGGGGACCAGGTGTACGCCGACGAGGTCTCCGACGCGACCCGCCGCTGGATCGCGGGGCGCCGCGACCTGGCGGAGCCGCCGGGCGACCAGGTCGCCGACTACGCCGAGTACACCCGGCTCTACGACGAGTCGTGGGGCGACCCGGAGGTGCGCTGGCTGCTGTCCACCGTGCCCTCGTGCATGGTCTTCGACGACCACGACGTGATCGACGACTGGAACACCTCGGCCGCCTGGGTCGCCGACATGCGGGCCACCGACTGGTGGCGCGAGCGGATCCTGAGCGGCCTGATGTCGTACTGGGTGTACCAGCACCTGGGGAACCTCTCCCCGGCCGACCTGGCCGCCGACCCGCTCTACGCGGCCGTCCGCGCCACTCCCGACGGCACCGACGCGCTGCGCGACTTCGCCGCCCGGGCCGACACCGACCCGGCCTCCGTGCGCTGGAGCTACCGGCGCGACTTCGGCCGGGTGCGGCTGGTGATGGTGGACTCCCGCGCCGCCCGGGTCCTGGCCGAGGACCGGCGTTCGATGCTCGACCCGGGCGAGGCCGCCTGGCTGCGCGAGCAGGTGCTGGACGGGCGGGACGACGGCGAGGCCCCCTACGACCACCTCCTCGTCGGCACCTCCCTGCCCTGGCTGCTGCCCCATCTCGTCCACGACCTCGAAGCGTGGAACGCCGCGGTGTGCGGCGGCGAGCGGGGCGCCCGCTGGGCCCGGCTCGGGGAGCGGATCAGGCGCGGGGCGGACCTGGAGCACTGGCCGGCCTTCCCGGCCTCGTTCGACGCGCTCGCCGGCCTGATCGCCGACGCCGGGACGGGACCGGGGGCGCCGGCGACGGTGAGCGTGCTGTCGGGTGACGTCCACCACGCCTACGTGGCCGAACCGTCCTGGCCGGGCCGGGACACCGACGCCCGGGTCGTGCAGCTGACCTGCTCCCCCGTGCACAACTCCGTGCCGCTGTCGATGCGGCTCGGCTTCCGCTTCGGCTGGAGCGCCCCGGCGCGCGCTCTCGGGCGGCGCATCGCCCGGCACGGGCGCTGTTCGCCTCCGGCGGTCTCCTGGCGAAGGACCGGCGGCCCCTGGTTCGGCAACCAGCTCATGACGCTGACCCTGCGCGGGCGCTCGGCCCGGCTGCGCCTGGAGCAGGCCCGCGCGGAGCGCGACGGGACGACGGCACTGCGGACGGTCACGGACAGGGAGCTGGCATAGGCGACCGGCCGGTCCGGGTAGGAAACCAGTCACGCGGGGGCGGAGCGCTCCCTTCCATGGGAGCGCTCCCACCAGCCGGGACGGATGCGGAGCGTCGGCAACCGCTGGTGAAGTCATGGCCAAATGTTGAACTTGCAAGTACTGCTTAGGGACACCTAACGTGGGCAGCCCACTCGGTTCCGTCCCCACCGGCTCCCCCCACGGGCCGGCCCGACCGAAGGAGCACCCCCCACATGTCCGGACGCCTCGACAGCGCCCAGCCCTACGCCCTCGGCCTGTTCCGCATCGTCGTCGGCCTGCTCTTCGCCTGCCACGGCGCCGCCTCCCTCTTCGGCGTGCTCGGCGGCGCCTCGGGAACCGGCGGCACGATAGAGGCCGGCACCTGGCCGGGCTGGTACGCGGCCGTGATCCAGCTCGTCGCCGGCGGCTTCGTCCTGCTGGGCCTCGGCACCCGCGCCGCCTCGCTGATCGCCTCGGGCTCGATGGCGTACGCCTACTTCAAGGTGCACCAGCCGGGAGCCCTGTGGCCGATGGAGAACGGCGGCGAGGCCTCCGCGATGTTCTGCTGGGCCTTCCTGCTGCTGGTCTTCACCGGCTCCGGCGCCTTCGGCCTGGACCGGGTCCTGGCCCGTCGCACGTCCCAGCCGGAGCAGCAGGCGACGGAGCGGACGCCCGTCGCGGCCTGAGCCGGCCGGTGCGGCGCCCACCTTCCGCGAGGTGGGCGCCGCCTCGCGTTGTGCGGCGGCCGGGTGAACACTCCGTGCCGTGCCCGCGAGCCCCCTGTGAACCAGGTGTCACACCCCGGGCGTACGCTGTATGGCTGTCATCGACCGCTCCTGCCGTTTCCCCGCGCATCGCGGCACGGTCCGGTCCACGGGGGAGCCAGGGGAGTTGTGGTGGTCGAGGGTTTCGGGAATGTGGCGGCGCTGGTCAGCAGCCCATGGATCTATGTGCTGGTGGTCGTCTCGGTGCTGCTCGACGTCTTCCTGCCGGTGCTGCCGAGCGGCGTGCTCGTGATCACGGCGGCCACGGCCGCGGCCGCGGGCTCGGGTGCGGCGGCGGCCGGACGGGTGCCGGACGACGTCCCCGACATCCTGGTCCTCCTGCTGTGCGCGACGACCGCCTCCGTCCTCGGTGACCTGGTGGTGTACCGCCTGGCCTGGCGCGGCGGAGCCCGCCTGGACCGGGCGATCGCCCGGTCGCGCCGGCTGACCACCGCGCAGGAACGTCTGGGCGGCGCACTCGCCCGCAGCGGGGGCGCCCGAGGCGCCCTCGTCGTCCTGGCCCGTTTCGCCCCGGCCGGCCGCTCGGTCGTCTCCCTCGTCGCCGGAGCCGCCCACCGCCGGGTCCGCGAATTCCTGCCCTGGTCCGCCCTCGCCGGGCTGTCCTGGGCGGCGTACAGCGTCGCCCTCGGCTACTTCGGCGGCCAGTGGCTCGGCGCGAGCTGGCTGGCGACGGGCGTGTCCCTCGTCGCCCTGTTCGGTGCGGGGGCGGGCGCGGCGTACCTGATGCGCCGCCAGCCGCGGGCCACCGAGGCCTCGTAGCGGGCGTCCGGCAGGCCGGTCCCGGCAGCGGCGTCAGCTCGCCCGCCGCGCGCCGGCGCCTCCCCGCACCTCCAGGCCGGCGAGCAGCTCGGCCGTCGCCGCGGTGACGGCGTCCACGGCCTGTTCGAAAACCTCCCGGTTGTGCGCGGCCGGCGCCCGGAAACCGGACACCTTGCGCACGTACTGCAGGGCGGCGGCCCTGATCTCGTCCCCGGTGGCCTCCTCGGCCAGCGCGGGCGGGCGAAGCGTCTTGATGCTGCGGCACATGGCTCCAGTCTCCACCCGCGGGCCCGTCCAGGGGCCGCGCCCGCTGCGGCACTCGTTCGCATGAACCACCGAAGGGAACGCGCGCCTCAAATTCGAACAGGCGTATCATTGAGGGGTGGCTACGACCTATGACTTCCCCAGTGATCTCCTCGCCGGTCAGGAGGAACTGCATCAGGTCCGGGCCGAGCTGTCGGCCCTGTTGAAAAGGCTCCCCTGGTCCGTCGAGCCGCTGGACGGCTTCAGTGACGACAACGGCTGGCGCAAGGTCGAGCGCCCCGCCTCGCCCGGCTGGTCCGAGGACGAACAGGCCGAGGTGGAGAAGCTCCGGCAGCGCGAGCGCGAGCTCGCCGTCTTCGTCAGCACCCACCGGTACTGGTCCGAGATCACCGGCCCCGACCGCGTGCACGCCCGCACGGAACTGAAGCACGCCCACGAGCACAGGCCGGGGCAGGACACCTAGCGCAGGCGCACGCGAGAGGCCCCCGGACGATGTCCGGGGGCCTCTCGGCCGGCGCTGGTGCCGGTCCTGGTGGGCGCGGACGGTTTCGAACCGCCGACATCCTGCTTGTAAGGCAGGCGCTCTACCCCTGAGCTACGCACCCAGGACGAGTCGACAGCCTACATGGCCCCGGGCACTGTCCGGCAAACGCACCGGGGCCCGGCCCCGGGCGGGGGTTAACCCCACCCCGTATCCGGGAGCGGCCCGGATCCCCGCGCGGGGACCGGATCCGTACGGTCGAGGAGTATCACCGCACCGAGCCCGCCGACCGGGCCTTCCGGTGCGGTGCCTCGTCGTCCGTCCCAGGGGGAGATCGTCATGGCCGCCCGTACCGTCACCGCTCGTGCCCTCGCCGCCGCCGGCGTGGTCGCCGTCCTCGTCGCGGGGCTCAGCGCCTGCTCCTCCGCCGAGGAGGACAAGGACCCCGACCACCGGTCCTTCGCCCTGCCGGGCAGCACCCTCACCATCGACGCCGACGACTCCGCGCTGGAGATCGTCGCCGCGGACGGGCACGCGTCGGGCAAGGTCGAGGTCACCCGGTGGTTCAAGGGCTCGGTCGTCGTCGGCTCGGACCCCGAGGTGACCTGGAGCATGGACGGCGACCGGCTGAAGCTGCGGACGCACTGCTCCGGCGTGATCGCCGACTGCGCCACCAAGCACCGCGTGGAGGTGCCCCGCGGCATCGCGGTCACGGTGAAGACCGACGACGGCAGCGTCCGGGCGCGAGGATTCCGGGACCCGCTGGACATCCGCACGGCCGACGGGTCCGTGCGCGTCAGCGACTCCACCGGGCCGCTGGCGCTGCGCAGCGACGACGGATCGCTGCGCGCGGAGGTCTCCTCGCGCCGGGTGGACGCGACCACCAAGGACGGCTCGGTCCGCCTCGAACTCGGGGCCGTCCCCGACCGGGTGGAGACCCGCAGCGACGACGGCTCCGTCACCGTCGACCTGCCCCGGGCCACGTACAAGGTGTCCGCCGACAGCGACGACGGGTCGGTCGACGTGTCCGTGCCCCGGGACGACGCGAGCTCCCACGTGGTGACCGCGCGGACCCAGGACGGCAAAGTCACGGTCCGGACCGCGAACTGACCGGCCCGTGTGTTCGTCTCTTACGGGTGGGAGAATGAACCCGGGCAGGACGGACGACACGGGAGAGGGATGTGACGGCGACACCATCGCAGCCGTACTCGCCGATGGTGCCGCGCGTGCCGCGCCCGCCGCACCGGTCCCCGACGAGCCGCCCGCCCGGCGCGCTCCGTGACACCCTCACCCTGTTGGGCCTGCCGCTGCTCGCCGCGCTCGCCCTGCCCGCCGCGTTCGCCGGCGGCGGCACCCGGCGCTGGTTCGGCGGCCGGGCCGAGAGCCAGCGGGCCGAGGCGCAGGCCGCGAAGGACGCCGCCGCGGCGGCCTTCTACGACCTGGACACCGCCCAGCGGGACCTGCGGATCTCGATAGAGACGATCGCGGCCGTCGACTCCTCCCCCGCCGCCCGGCGCGCCGTCGACGGCTTCGCGGCACTGGGCCGGCGCATCGACGAGGCCAGCGGCCGGTACATCAGCGCCGTCGACGCCCACGACCTGGACCGGGACGACCTGGAGGCGTCGGCCGCCTCCCGTGCCCGCACCGAGCTGACCGCCGCCAAGGACGAGCTCGGCCGGGTCAAGCAGGAACTGGACCGCTTCGCCGAAGGACTCGGCCCGCTGCTCGGCAAGGCCGAGACCCAGCTGGCCCGGCTCGCCCCCGCCGTCGAGCGCGCCCGGCAGACCCTGCTCGCCGCCTCCGACGCCCTGGACGCCGTACGGGGCGCCGGGCTGAAGGCCGACGGCCTCGCCGCCCGCCTCGCCGCCCTGGGCCCGGAGCTGACCCGGCTGAACCAGGGCGCCGGACAGCACGGCGTGCCCCAGACCCTGGAGCGGGCCGAGCGGGTCACCCGGGAGGCCGAGGCGGTCCGTGCCGAGGCGGAACGCCTGCCCGAGCGGGCCGCCGAGACCGACCACCGGCTGGTCTCCCTGCGCACCCGCGCCCAGGCCCTGACCACCCGCGCCGGGCAGGTCGAACCGGTACTGAGCGAGCTGCGGCGGCGGTTCACGGCCGCCTGCTGGCAGGACCTCCAGCACGTGCCCGACCACGCCGCCGAAACGGTCCGCCAGGCCGAGGCCAAACTGGCCGAGGCACGGCGTGCCCGCGACGAGCAGCGCTGGCCCGACGCCACCGCCCTGCTGTCGACGGTCCGGGCCCTGCTGAACAGCACCGACGAGGCCGTCTCGGCCGCCGGTGACCGGCTGCGGCAGCTCAACGCCGTGCAGAAGGACCCGCAGCAGGAGATCGAACGCACCCGGTTCGCGATCCGCGACGCCCAGCGGCTCGCCATGGCGGGCCGCAACACCCCCGACCCGCGGCACGCGCGCCCCCTGGACGACGCCGTGGCCCGGCTGGAGCGGGCGATCACCACGCTAGAGGGCCGGCACCCCGACTACTGGCACTTCCTGACGGAGACCGACGCGGTCCGCAGGACGGTTGCCGACGTGGTGACGCACATCCGCGAGGAGCGGGGAAGCGGGCACTGAGACCGGCTTCCGTCACCGGGGCCGGCCGCCGGGGGCCGCCGGTTAACCTGTGCTCATGCCTCGCTACGAGTACCGCTGCCGCAGCTGCGGCGACACCTTCGAACTGAGCCGTCCCATGGCCGAGTCCTCCGCCCCGGCGCCCTGCCCCGCGGGCCACGACGACACGGTGAAGCTGCTGTCGACGGTCGCCGTCGGCGGCTCGGCCTCCGCACCGGCCCCGGCGCCCCGCGCGGGCGGCGGAGGCGGTGGCGGCTGCTGCGGCGGAGGCTGCTGCGGCTGACCGGTGACGCCGGGGCGCGCCCAGGGCCGCCCCGGTCGCTCAGGATCTCTTCAGGTTCACCCGCCTAGCGTGGAGCCATGGCAGTCATCGCGGCGGAGGCGACGGGCGGCGCGCCCCAGTGGATCAGCGACCTGATGGACACCCTCGGGGCGCCCGGGGCCGGGCTGGCCGTCGCCCTGGAGAACCTCTTCCCGCCGATCCCGAGCGAGGTCATCCTGCCGCTGGCGGGCTTCGCGGCCAGCACGGGCAGCATGAACCTGGTCGCCGCGCTCGTGTGGACCATCGCCGGTTCGGTCGTGGGCGCCCTCGCGCTGTACGGCATCGGGGCGCTCCTCGGCCGGGAGCGGACGATCGCCGTGGCGGCCCGGCTGCCGCTGGTGAAGGTCTCGGACATCGAGCGCACGGAGGAGTGGTTCCGCCGGCACGGCACCAAGGCCGTGTTCTTCGGCCGGATGCTCCCCGTCTTCCGCAGCCTGATCTCCGTCCCGGCGGGCGTGGAGCGCATGCCCCTGCCGGTGTTCACGGCGCTGACCACTGCGGGCAGCGCCCTGTGGAACACCGCCTTCGTCCTGGCGGGCTACTTCCTCGGCGACAACTGGCACCAGGTCAGCACGGTCGTCTCCGCGTACTCCAAGGTCGTGCTCGCCGCCGCCGCGCTGGCCGTGGTGGCCTTCGTGCTCCTGCGGCTGCTGCGCCCGGGCCGCGGCAGCCGCCGCAAGGCCGACCGGCGGTGAACGGCACCGGGCGCGGCGGCCGCTAGCGGCTGCGCGCCGCCGTGAGGAACTCCCGCAGGATCCGCTCCCCCGCCAGCACCCCGCGCTCGGGCAGGGCCTCGATCGCCGGTGCCGCCCAGCCGGAGTCGGCCAGCTCGCCGTGGCCGGGACGCCAGCCCCGGTCCGCGGCCAGCAGCAGGTCGGCGTCGAGAAGGGAGTCGCCGGCGGCCAGGGTGAGCTCGGCGCCGGTGCGGCGGGCCACCTCGCGCACGGCGGCGCTCTTGGTCAGCGGCTTGGGCACGGTGTAGATCTTGCGGCCCTGGAGGGAGACGGTCCAGCCGCGGTTCTCGGCCCAGACGGCGAGTTCCTTCACCCAGTCCTCGGGCAGCAGCTCGCGCTCGACGACGAGGTAGGCGAACAGGTCCTCGGCGACCCGCTGCTTGCGCACCCACACCGGGTCGGCGGCGCGCATCAGGTGGTCGCGGATCTCGTCCAGCGAGGCGCACTCGTCGGCCAGCCGCGCGGTCACCCGGGCGTGCCAGTCGGCGTCGGTGACGCCGTCGACCAGCAGGTGGCCGCCGTTGGCGCAGATCGCGTACTCCGGCGGGGGGCCGGGGAGGTTGATGCGCCGGTACTGCTCGCGGGTGCGGGTGGTGGCCGGCACGAAGACGGCCGTGCCGCCGAGGTCGGTCAGCAGTCCGGCGGCCGTCTCGGTCATGTAGGACAGGGGCTTGCTCTCGTAGACCTCCACGCACAGCAGCCGGGGCGCCCGCGGGTCCGGCATGGTCAGCCCCAGGGCGGCGGCGGAGTAGATGAGCGTGCGGTCGAGGTCGCTCGCGACGAGCACCGGCATCAGCGCGTCACCGCCCTGCCGTCGGCGCCGGTCGCGCCGCGCGTGTACTTCGGGTGGATCAGCCCGACGCACGTGTAGGGCAGGCCGTCGACCTCCTCCACGGGCACGCCCCGCTGCTCGGCCAGTAGCCGCACATGGTCCAGGTCGGCGCCCGCACCGGCCCGGGCCAGCACCTTCCAGGGCACCCGGCGCAGCATCACGCGGGTGGTCTCGCCGACGCCGGGCTTGACGAGGTTGACGTCGTGGATGCCGTACTCCTCGCTGATGCGCTCGACGGCGGCCCAGCCCTCCCAGGTGGGGGTGCGGTCGGCGGCCAGGAGTTCCTTGACCTGGGCGTCGACGGTGTCCGCGGCCTCCGGGAAGCGGGCGGAGACGGCGTCCAGGAAGGCCACCGAGAGGTCGGCGCCGGCGAGTTCGCGGTAGAACTTCGCGCCGTGGTAGTCGTGCGGGCCGACCAGGTCGGCGCGGAGCACGGTGCGGGATATCAGGCCGGAGACGGTGGAGTTGAGGCAGGCGGACGGGATGAGGAAGTCGTCGCGGGTGCCGTAGGTGCGTACGCAGGAGCCAGGGTCGGCGAGAACGGCGATCTCCGGGTCGAAGCCGGTGATGCCGTCGGTGACCTCGAAGTCGCGCAGGGCGGCGGCGAGTTCGCGGGTGATGGCGCCCTTGCCGGTCCAGCCGTCGACGAAGACGACGTCGGCCGGGTCGTGGTCGGCGGCCAGCCGGCGCAGCGCGTTGGCGTCGATGCCGCGGCCCCGGACGATGGACACGGCGTAGTGCGGCAGGTCGAGGCCGTGCCGGTACTGCGCCCAGCGGCGCATCAGGATGCCGACGGGGGTGCCCGCGCGGGCGAGGGAGACCAGGACGGGGCGCGGCGACCTCTCGGTCAGCACGATCTCGGTGACGGCGCCGACGGCTCGCGCGAGGCGTGCCGCGGACGTCTTGAGCGCGGCGTGGAACAGTTCCTGGTACTGCTCGCTGGGCTGGTACTCCACGGGCAGCGACTCCGCGTAGTGGGCGCCGCCCCGCTGGATGGCCTCCTCGCGCTCCTCGGTCGGCGCCTCCAGCGTCACCTCCGAGAGGTCCTGGAGCAGCCAGCCGACCTCGTCGGGGGCGTACGAGGAGAAGGCGGGACCGCGCAGGGGCTCGGGCAGCATCGGGGGCCTTTCGGGGGCGTGCGGGGACTCGGCGGACCCGGGCACGTACGACGGGACGACCGCGAGCAGGACGTGCGGGACGTGCGCGGCGAGCCGGGCCGTCAGTCCGCCGGGCGCGTGCAGCGCGGGGGTGTCGGCGACCGAGTCGACGACGGCGACGACGGCGTCGAAGCCGCCGCCCGCGACGTTGTAGGCGTAGCGCTCGCCGGGGCCGTCGGCGGGGTCGTCGTGCGCGGGGAAGACCAGACGGGTGCGTATCGCGTACCCGGGGTCGTCGACCGCGAGGACGGGCGAGCGGGTGGTGGTGGAGTAGCGCACCTCGGCCCCGGTGGTCCGCTCCAGCTCGGCGGCCAGGCGCAGCGGGGCGTACATCAGCTCCTCGAAGCCGAGGACGAGCACGCGGCGGGCTCCGGCGGGCAGCGCCCGCGCGATCCGGGCGGCCATGGCGGGGAGCGCGGATTCGAGGCGGGCACGGTGGCCGGGGGTGAAGCCGTGCCGACCGCCGTCGGGAAGGCCCGGGGGCCAGCACAGGTCTACGGGGGTGGCGTAGGGGCGGGCGCGGTCATCGTGCGCGTGCGGGTGGCCGGAGGCCGGCCGCGCGGTTCCCCGCGCCCCTGGGCGGGTGGTCCGAGCGTCGGCTTCACGGCTCACGGGGGTCACGGGGCCGGCGTCCTTCAGGGGCGCGGACGACAGACCACCGGCCCCGGCGCCTTCCGTCTCGTACCGCGCCACCAGTGCCTGCCCCTTCTCCAGCACCCCTTCCGGCAACCGCACCGTCCCCGAAGCCGCCGTCACGAGATCCACCCGCGCGCCGATCTCCCGCCCGAACGCCTCGAGCCGCCCCACGTCCGCCGCGGACCGCATGTCCACCAGGGCGACGACCACGTACCGCTCCCGCGGATACCGCTCATGGAGATCGCGCACGGTGTTCAGCACCGTGTTCCCCGTGGAGAACTCGTCGTCGACCAGGACCAGCGGCCCGTCGCCCGCGAGCAGCGCCGGGTCCTCGGGCAGCAGCAGGTGGGAGGTGGCGTGCGAGTGGGACTCCTCGAAGCCGCCCGCGCGGGCGACGCCGGTGACCGGACGGCGGGTGGAGTGCAGGTACGGGGCGGCGCCCAGGCCGTCGGCGACCGAGTGGCCGAGTCCGGTGGCGGTCTCCGCGTAGCCGAGGACGACGGCCCGGCCGGCCTCCTCGGCGCCCAGCAGCTCGCGGACGCGCCGCCCGAGGGCGACACCGTGGCCGTACACGACGGACGGGGACTGCGGGACGTGCTTGCCGAGCACGTTGGACACGAGCAGGTGGGCGCGCTTGGGGTTGCGGCGCAGGGCGAGTCCCAGCATGCCGGTGAGGGCGTCGTCGCCCGCGAGTTCGACGCCGAGCCGCTCCGCGACCCAGCTGCCGGACCAGACGCCCGCGTGCTCCCCGGCCCGCGCCCCCTTGTCCATGTGCTCGTGCCTCCCGTGGTCCACTGCGTCGTTCATCGGTTCCTTGCGTTCGGTGGGACGGGTTCAGTCGGAGAGGCCGGCGGCGAGGAGTTCCACGAAGCCGATGTCCTCGTTGGCCACGCCGAAGACCTCGGCGCGCAGCAGGGTCCGCTCGGCCCAGGCGCGGTGCGGCTTCACCTCGTTCATCTTGTTCGTGTACGCCGACCTCAGCACGCCTCCGCCGCCGCGCTCGGGCCGCAGGATGTCCTGGGCGTCGCTGAACTCCTCGCGGCTGACCACGGACAGGGCGTGCACCGGCAGCACGTGCGAGGGGTGGATGCAGGTCTTGCCGAGCAGGCCGTTGGCCTGGTCCAGGGAGATCTCCCGCAGCAGGCCGTCCATGGAGTGCTCGATCAGCTTCTGGCGCAGCTCCACGGCCTGTACCTCCAGGAACGGGCTCTGCCGCAGTTGCGGTTTGAACATCCTCTCCTGGACCCGGAAGTACTCCCACACCGGCCCGGTCACGGTGAATCCGGTGCCGTCGGCCCGGGCGAGCATGTTCACCACGTCGGCGATCACGGAGGCGACGATCTGGACGTCGTACGCCGTCATGTCGGGGGCCCGGCGCAGCCCGTAGGAGGAGCAGAAGTCGGTCACGCCGAGGCGCAGGGCGAGTACCCGGTCGCGGTACTTGTCGACGGCGCGGAAGATGCCCTCCAGCGTCTGCACGCGCGACTCGCGGTAGAGCAGGTCGGGCGACTCCAGCACCGGCATGGCGAACAGGCGCCGGCCGCTCGCCGCCTCGGCCGCGGTGAGCGCCTCCAGGAACGGCACGCCGCGTTCCTCGGTGAACTTGGGCAGCACGAATCCGGACAGCAGCCGCACGGCCGGGCCGAAGCGCCGTACGAGGTCGGGAATCTGACCGGGGGTGCGGACCCGGACGAACAGCAGCGGCACGTCCGCGCCGGGGCGGTCGGCCAGGTCCGCGAACTGCCGTACGAGGTTCTCCTCGCCGGCCGCCACATCGGCGTCGTCGATCGAGTCCTCCAGGCACAGCACCATCGACACCACCCCGCGCGCGCCCTGCTTGAGGACGTCGTCGGCGAGCTTCGGCCGGGTGGCCGGGCTGTAGAGCGTGGCGCCCAGGGCCGCGGACAGCAGCCGGGCCGGGGAGTCCGCGGTGAACGCGCAGGGCTCCCGGTGGAAGAGGCGCTCACGCGCTTCAGGGGCAAGGTGCCCGAAATGACGCATAAATACTCCCCCGCGGTATCTGGACGACCGGACAACAGTCCAAGGTGGCCGGTAATAGTACGTACGTATCCATGTCGGTGGTTCCCACCGGGCATGAATTCCAGGTAACCCCGCCATGTCGGCGGCGGGCGACCGGGGCCGCGCGGACACGCCCCGCGTACCCGCCCCCGCGTTGTCGTGAGCAGGACCGAGAGGGCAGGATGACGGCATGACGCACGCGATGCTGAAGGGGTCGAACGTCCCGCTCCGAGCCACCACGGTACGCGCCGTGCTGCGCTGGTCACCCGGGCAGGGGGTCCCCGACGTGGACGCCTCCGCGTTGCTCCTCGGCCCCGACGACCGTGTGCGTTCCGACGAGGACTTCGTCTTCTACAACCAGCCCCGGCATCCGTCCGGGCAGGTCTGGCGGCTCGGCAAGAAGCGGGTCCCCGAAGGCCTGACCGACACGATCCAGACAGATCTCTCCGGCGTCGAGCCGTCGGTGGGCCGGATCCTGCTGGTCGCGTCGGCGGACGGCGTCGCCTTCGACCGGGTACGGGAGCTGCGCATCCTGCTGTACGACGCCACGGTCGCCGACGGGGAGCCGCTGGCGTACTTCGACGTCAAGCCGGAGACGGGCCAGGAGACGGCGCTGATCTGCGGGGAGCTGTACCGGCGCGGGGAGGGCTGGAAGTTCCGGGCGCTCGGCGAGGGCTACTCCAACGGGCTGAAGGGTCTGGCGACCGACTTCGGCATCTCCGTGGACGAGTCCGAGGCGGCGCAGGAGCCGGCGGCGGCCCCTTCGCCGGAACCGTCCGCGCCCGACCGGCCGGTGGTCGGCCCCGAGGAGCCGACGACCGTGCAGCCGCTGCCCGTCCCGCCCTCTTCGGAGGTCTCCTACCCGCTGCCGCCGGAGCAGCCGGCCGGGGTGCCGGCCCAGCCCGCGTACGGCTATCCGCAGCAGCCGCCGACGACGCAGCCGGCCTACGGCTATCCGCAGCCGGCCGCGCGCCCCGCCTACGGCTACCCGCAGGCGCCCGCCACCGCGGGGGCGGCCGGGGCGCAGTCCGGCTACGGCTACCCGCTTCCGGTGACCGCGGCGCCCGACCCGGACTTCCGGCTGCCGCCGCAGGGGCCGCAGTTCATCGGCCGGTGAGCCGCGCTCATCGCTCGACCTTGGTCTTGTAGCCCCGCCCCCATTGCAGCCCCCACCCGTAGAGCCGGTCCAGCTCCCCCTGGAAGCCGTAGACGAACTTCACCTCGCGGCGGACCATGATCTCGCCCTTGACGTTCTCGATCATCACCACGGCGCAGGAGCGGGCCTGCGGATGGCGTTCGTCGAGGCCTATCTCGATGCGCGGCCCGTTGCTCGGGTACAGCGTGACGATGGCGTGCGTACGGTCGAAGGCCGGCGTCTGGTCGTAGATGTAGGCGAAGAGCAGCAGCCGTTTGATGGCGTCCCGGTGGTCGAGGTTGACGTAGATCGTCTCGCCGGACGCCGAGCCGAACCGGTCGTCACCGCTGAGCTTGACGTACGGCGGGGCGTTGACGTCGCCCAGATAGCCGCCGAGCGGCTGGACGACGCCCCGGGTGCCGTCCTGCAGTTCGTAGAGGCAGCCGAGGTCGAGGTCGACGTTGACCATGCTCTGGCTGTGGCCGACGACCTCGGGGGGCTTGAGTGCCTTGAAGGGGTGCCGCAGCAGGCTCTCGCGCTGGTTGCCCATGATGTCCGACGTCCGCATCCGCCAGGTGAGGTTGATGCGCAGGTGCCCGGTGGCCGCGCCCTGTTTGGTCAGGGAGACCTGGCTGTGCCGTTTGGTCAGCTCGATGGAGTTGGTGGCCGCGCTGCCCGAGTCGAAATCGCTCTCACGGCCGCGCCACAGCCCGTCCAAGAAGCCCATTCCCGCCCCCACGTTCCCTTTCACCGCCGACGGGGCGGCCCCGAGGAGTCGTCCTCGTCGGCCGCCCCGCACAGAGCGTTCCTCGTCCGGGCCGTGTTCACACCGGTGGCGCAGGCGCACCGGGGGCGCACCGGCCCGGGATCACCGGGGTTTCACACCCCGGAGGAGACCGCCGCCTTCTCCGCGTCGCCGTCTCCCCCGGCCGCCGCGAGCCGCTTGTTGCGGCGTACGGAGGACCAGAAGGACCAGGCGATCAGGGTGACGCCGACGAGGCCGGTGATGATCTCGTGGATCTCGTACTGGATGGTGACGAGGAGGATGACGGCGAGGGCGCCGATCGCGTAGTGCGCGCCGTGCTCCAGGTAGACGTAGTCGTCGAGGGTGCCCTGGCGGACCAGGTAGACGGTCAGGGACCGGACGTACATGGCGCCGATGCCGAGGCCGAGGGCCATCAGGACGATGTCGTTGGTGATGGCGAAGGCGCCGATGACACCGTCGAAGGAGAACGACGCGTCCAGGACCTCCAGGTAGAGGAACATGAAGAACGCGGCCTTGCCGGCCAGCGCGACCGCCGACTTGGGCTTGCCGGTGCGGGCGGCCTGCTCCTCCTCCTCGTGCTCGCGTTCCTCCTCCTCTTCGAGCTTGTCCTCGAAGTACCCGGAGAGACCGCCGACAATCATGTAGGTGATCAGACCCGCGACGCCCGAGATCAGGACCGTCTCCGCCTTGTCGGCGTGGCCGGCGTGCAGGTGGGCCTGGGTGGCGAAGGTCATCGAGGTGATGAGCAGCACGATCAGGGCGATGCAGACCGACAGCATGTCGACCTTGCCGAGCTTGGCCAGCGGCCGCTCCAGCCACTGGAGCCACTTGATGTCGCGGTCCTCGAAGATGAAGTCGAGGAAGATCATCAGCAGGAACATGCCACCGAAGGCGGCGATCGACGGGTGGGCGTCGGTGACCAGCTCCTGGTAGCGGTCCTTGTCGGTCAGCGCGAGGTCGACGGCCTCGATCGGCCCGAGCTGGGCGCTGATCGCCACGATCACGACCGGGAACACCAGGCGCATGCCGAACACGGCGATGAGAATGCCGATGGTGAGGAAGATCTTCTGCCAGAAGGCATTCATCTTCTTCAGGATCCCGGCGTTGACCACCGCGTTGTCGAAGGACAGCGAGATCTCCATGATCGAGAGGATCGCGACGATGCCGAAGGCGGTCCACCCCCCGTAGAAGACCGCCGCGACCAGGCCGAGCGCGGTGACCGCGAACGACCAGCCGAAGGTTTTCAGAAGCACTGGCTACCCAATCGTGTGTGTACGGGGCTCCCCCGCGCCGTACTCGGCTTTACGAAACGTTGACTCCGAAGTCTAGAGCGATGCCGCGAAGCCCCGACGCGTACCCCTGCCCCACTGCACGGAACTTCCACTCGCCCTGGTAGCGGTAGAGCTCGCCGAAGATCATCGCGGTCTCCGTGGAGGCGTCCTCGCTGAGGTCGTAGCGGGCGAGTTCCTGGCCGTCGGCCTGGTTGACCACCCGGATGAAGGCGTTGCTGACCTGGCCGAAGGTCTGGCCGCGCTCGTCCGCCATGTGGATCGAGACCGGGAAGACGATCTTGTCGCAGTGGGCGGGCACCTTGGGGAGGTCGACGAGCAGCGACTCGTCGTCGCCCTCGCCCTCGCCGGTCAGATTGTCACCGGTGTGCTCGATGGAGCCGTCCGGGCTCTTGAGCTGGTTGTAGAAGACGAACCACTCGTCACCGAGCACCCGGCCCCCGCTGCACACCAGTGCGCTCGCGTCGAGGTCGAAGGGTGCGCCGGTGGTGGAACGCGCGTCCCAGCCGAGGCCGACGAGCACCTGCGTGAGGTTCGGTGCGGCCTTGGACAGGGAGACATTGCCCCCCTTGGCAAGAGTGACGCCCATGTGATGGTCCCTCCCCGGGTGATGGTTCTTGGGTTTCCTGCGCGTCCGGCGCCGCACGTAAACCGTGCGGCGCCGGACGATCGAGGCTGTCGCCTCGGACGGAGCGGTGACTCAGACGTTCACGCCGAAGTCCTGGGCGATGCCGCGCAGGCCGGAGGCGTAGCCCTGGCCGATGGCCCGGAACTTCCACTCCGCCCCGTTGCGGTACAGCTCGCCGAAGACCATGGCGGTCTCGGTGGACGCGTCCTCGGAGAGGTCGTAGCGGGCGATCTCCGCCTCGCCGGCCTGGTTCACCACGCGGATGAACGCGTTGCGCACCTGGCCGAACGACTGCTGGCGGTTCTCGGCGTCGTAGATCGACACCGGGAAGACGATCTTCTCGATCTCGGCGGGGACCGCCGCGAGGTTGACCTTGATCTGCTCGTCGTCGCCCTCGCCCTCACCGGTGATGTTGTCGCCGGTGTGCTCGACCGATCCGTCGGGGCTCTTCAGGTTGTTGAAGAAGACGAAGTTGGCGTCACTGCTGACCTTGCCGGAGCTGTCCAGCAGCAGCGCGCTGGCGTCGAGGTCGAAGTCGGTGCCGGTCGTGGTACGGACGTCCCAGCCCAGACCGACGATGACCGCGGTCAGTCCCGGGGCCTCCTTGGTCAGCGATACGTTGCCGCCCTTGCTGAGGCTGACTCCCACGAGTCCTCCCTTGATGTCCAGGGGCGGGAAGCCCCGTAGTGCGTTGGATGACGTGCTGTGGCTTGTCGGATCAACGATTCGATCCTAGTGACGGGTTCCCGCCCGCCGCAGGCCCTGGAGCCGACGAATCGCACGGTGTCGGTCAGAGGGCGTCGAGCGCCTTCACGTACTCGGTCAGGTCACGGGCGTCCGGCAGGCCGTTGACGACGGTCCAGCGGACGACACCCTCGCGGTCGATGATGAAGGTGCCGCGGACGGCGCAGCCCTTGTCCTCGTCGAAGACGCCGTAGGCGCGCGAGACGTTGCCGTGCGGCCAGAAGTCGGAGAGCAGCGGGTACTCCAGGCCCTCCTGCTCGGCGAAGACGCGCAGGGTGTGGATGGAGTCGTTGGAGACGGCGAGCACCTGGGTGCCGCGGTCGGAGAACTGCGGCAGGTTGTCCCGCACCTCGCACAGCTCGCCCGTGCACACGCCGGTGAAGGCGAACGGGTAGAAGAGCAGCACGACGTTCTTCCGGCCGTGGAAGTCGGACAGCTTTACGGTCGCGCCGTGGTTGTCCTTGAGTTCGAAGTCGGGGGCCTTGTCGCCGACCTGGATCGCCATGGTCCTGTTCGTCCCTTCGAAGGGTGATTCGCTGGAAACACCCTACGCAGGGATCATCACGAGCCCACGGACGGGCCGACGGCGGTCGGCCCGTCCGGAGCCGGGTGGTGCGGAGCCGGACCGGCTACCGCTTCGACTTGGCCGCCTTGGGGGTCGCCAGCCGGCTGCCGCTCCAGTCCTTGCCGACACTGACGCTCTTGGCCGCCGTCAGGCCGGCCGTCGTTGCGGCTTCGGAGATGTCGCTGGCCTCGACGTACCCAGGACGGCCGGTCTTCGGCGTGAGGAGCAGGATCGCCCCGCCCTCCTCGATGTACGTGGTGGCATCCACCAGCGCATCCGTCAGGTCGCCGTCGTCGTCACGGAACCACAGCACGACGGCGTCGGCCACGTCCTCGTAGTCCTCGTCCACCAGCTCGCCCTCGACGGCGCCCTCAATGGCCTCGCGGAGCTCCTGGTCGACGTCGTCGTCGTAGCCGATCTCCTGGACCACCTGCCCGGGCTGGAAACCCAGCCTGGCGGCAGGGTTCGTCCGCTCCTCCGCGTGGTCCGCGGTCGCGCTCACGGGTTGCCTCCTGATCATGTCTCTAGTGAATGTCTTCAGCCACGCGCGTGCGCGAAGCTTGGCCGTAGTCCACACGGACGGGACGGATCGCGCAAGTACCCGGCGACTGGGACCGCCGAAACGGTGACGATCCCGGCCGTGTCGCCGCAACTCCAGCCATGCCGTCCGAGCCAAAGGTGACGTACACCACACCCTTGTGCCCCGTTTGCGTATTTGGGAACCATGTGTGGGTACGAGACTCGAATGAACGTGCCCCCGGCCCTCATGGGAGAACCGGTTACCCCACGGTACAGATGACGTTTGCCTCCGCGAGGTACACGATGGGGAATCGGCGCAGACACCCGGCACAAATGGCCCTCTGACAGCGAAGGAACAGTGTGGCTTCCGCATCAGATCGCAATCCGATCATCATTGGCGGCCTGCCGAGTCAGGTTCCTGACTTCGACCCCGAGGAAACCCAGGAGTGGCTCGACTCCCTGGACGCCGCCGTCGACGAGCGGGGCCGGGAGCGGGCCCGCTACCTGATGCTGCGACTGATCGAGCGGGCCCGCGAGAAGCGCGTGGCCGTGCCCGAGATGCGCAGCACGGACTACGTCAACACGATCGCCACCAAGGACGAGCCGTTCTTCCCCGGCAACGAGGAGATCGAGCGCAAGATCCTCAACGCCACCCGCTGGAACGCCGCCGTGATGGTCTCGCGCGCGCAGCGTCCCGGCATCGGCGTCGGCGGTCACATCGCCACCTTCGCCTCCTCCGCCTCGCTGTACGACGTGGGCTTCAACCACTTCTTCCGCGGCAAGGACGAGGGCGACGGCGGCGACCAGGTCTTCTTCCAGGGGCACGCCTCGCCGGGGATCTACGCCCGCGCGTACCTGCTGGACCGGCTGACCGAGCAGCACCTGGACGGCTTCCGCCAGGAGAAGTCCAAGGCGCCGTACATGCTGTCGTCGTACCCGCACCCGCGGTCGATGCCGGACTTCTGGGAGTTCCCGACCGTCTCGATGGGCCTCGGCCCGATCGGCGCGATCTACCAGGCGCGGATGAACCGCTACATGCACGCGCGGGGCATCGCCGACACCTCGAAGTCCCACGTGTGGGCCTTCCTCGGCGACGGTGAGATGGACGAGCCGGAGTCGCTGGGCCAGCTGTCCATCGCCGCCCGTGAGGGCCTGGACAACCTGACCTTCGTGGTCAACTGCAACCTGCAGCGGCTGGACGGCCCGGTGCGCGGCAACGGCAAGATCATCCAGGAGCTGGAGTCGATCTTCCGGGGCGCCGGCTGGAACGTGATCAAGCTGGTGTGGGACCGCACCTGGGACCCGCTGCTGGCCCAGGACCGCGACGGCGTGCTGGTCAACAAGATGAACATCACGCCGGACGGCCAGTTCCAGACCTATGCCACCGAGTCCGGTGCCTACATCCGCGAGCACTTCTTCGGCGACGACCACCGGCTGCGCGCGATGGTCGAGAACATGACCGACGACCAGATCCTGCACCTGGGCCGCGGCGGTCACGACCACCGGAAGATCTACGCGGCCTTCTCGGCGGCCAAGGCGCACAAGGGCCAGCCGACGGTGATCCTGGCCAAGACGATCAAGGGCTGGACGCTGGGCCCGAACTTCGAGGGCCGCAACGCCACGCACCAGATGAAGAAGCTGACGGTCGACGACCTCAAGCGCTTCCGCGACCGGCTGCACCTGCCGATCTCCGACAAGGAGCTGGAGTCCGGCCCGCCGCCGTACTACCACCCGGGCCGGGACACGGAGGAGATCCAGTACATGCACGACCGCCGGCAGGGCTGCGGCGGCTATGTGCCGACCCGTGTGGTGCGGTCGAAACCGCTCGCCCTGCCGGACGACAAGACGTACGCGACCGTGAAGAAGGGGTCGGGTCAGCAGTCCATCGCGACGACGATGGCCTTTGTGCGGCTGCTGAAGGACCTCATGCGGGACAATGAGCTCGGCAAGCGGTTCGTGCTGATCGCGCCGGACGAGTACCGCACGTTCGGCATGGACTCGTTCTTCCCGAGCGCGAAGATCTACAACCCGCTCGGCCAGCAGTACGAGTCCGTGGACCGGGATCTGCTGCTCGCCTACAAGGAGGCGCCGAACGGGCAGATGCTGCACGACGGCATCTCGGAGGCGGGCTGCACGGCCTCGCTGATCGCGGCGGGCTCGGCGTACGCCACCCACGGCGAGCCGCTCATCCCGGTCTACGTCTTCTACTCGATGTTCGGCTTCCAGCGCACCGGCGACCAGTTCTGGCAGATGGGCGACCAGCTGGCACGCGGTTTCGTACTGGGCGCGACCGCGGGCCGTACGACCCTGACCGGCGAGGGGCTGCAGCACGCGGACGGCCACTCGCAGCTGCTGGCCTCCACCAACCCGGCGTGCGTGGCGTACGACCCGGCCTTCGGCTTCGAGATCGCGCACATCGTCAAGGACGGGCTGCGCCGGATGTACGGCGCGGACGAGCAGCATCCGCACGGCGAGGACGTCTTCTACTACCTCACCGTCTACAACGAGCCGATCCGGCACCCGGCCGAGCCCGAGAACGTGGACGTCGAGGGCATCCTCAAGGGCATCCACCGCTTCAGCGAGGGCACCGGCGGCGCGATCCCGGCGCAGATCATGGCGTCCGGTGTCGCGGTGCCGTGGGCCCTGGAGGCGCAGCGGATCCTCGCCGACGAGTGGAACGTGCGGGCCGACGTGTGGTCGGCGACCTCCTGGAACGAGCTGCGCCGCGAGGCGGTGGCGTGCGAGGAGCACAACCTGCTGCACCCCGAGGAGGAGCAGCAGGTGCCGTACGTGACGCGGAAGCTGGCGGGCGCGCAGGGGCCGTTCGTGGCGGTGTCCGACTGGATGCGGTCGGTGCCGGACCAGATCGCGCGGTGGGTGCCGGGGACGTACCAGTCGCTGGGCGCCGACGGCTGGGGCTTCGCGGACACGCGCGGTGCGGCGCGGCGCTTCTTCCACATCGACGCCGAGTCGATCGTGGTGGGCGTGCTGACCGAGCTGGCCCGGGAGGGCAAGATCGACCGGTCGGCGCTGAAGCAGGCGGTCGACCGGTACCGGCTGCTCGACGTGACGGCGGCCGACCCCGGGGCCGCGGGCGGTGACGCGTAGCGGCGGGCGAGCACAGACGCGAGGAGGGCCCCCGGCGGTGCCGGGGGCCCTCCTCGTTCGCGCTTGGCGTCGGGCTCGCCGGCCGGTCAGAGCATGCCGTTGCCCATGCCGGCCGATCCGGCGAGCCAGATGATCGCCAGGAGCGTGTCGATGGCACCCAGGGCGAGGGCCACCACCGCCGGCACCGGGCGGGAACCCGCCCAGCTGCGCCCCATGGCGAGCCATCCGCAGACCATCGCGGCGGGGCCGAGGATGATCCCCAGCGTGAAGAATCCCGCGACCGCGCAGACGACTCCGACGATGCCGAGCGTCGCGCGGTCCGGCCCGGTCCGTGACCACGTCCGGCCAGGTGAGCGGGGGTTCCTGCGCGTTCCGTGTCCAAAGCTCGTCATCATCAACTCCCTGAACCACTCGTCGAGTTCGGTTCGTCTCGGGTTGATGTGCGAGTACCCCCGTTCGGGTGGACAATCCCCCCGCGGTGTGCTGCCTGCGCGCTGCCCCCCTCCAGCAGCGCGCCGCAGCCTCTCGCCCTCCCATGCCCTGCGGAGGACTTGACCCACTGTGACCCGCGAGGCCCTCCGGTGGGGAGGGTTCGCCGGCCCTGTCACCCTGATGGACGAACAGGGTGACAGGAGTGGACCCTCCGTCAGATGTGCCCCACGCCCGCACCGGCCTCGGCGTTGTCACCGCGCTTGGTGAGGAACGCGACGAGCACCGCCACGGTGGCCACACCCGCGGCGACGAGCGACGCCAGGCTCATGCCGGAGATGAAGGTGTCGTGCGCGACGTCCGCGATCTTCGCGGCGATCGGGGCGGGGGTGCCCTCGGCCACCGGGGGGACACCCTGTTGCACGAGCTGCGCAGCCTGGTCGTGCTGTTCGGGACCGAGCTTCGGCAGACCTGCGTCGGCCCAGTTGCCGGCCAGGTCACTGTCGACCTTGGACGCCATCACGGCACCCAGCACCGCCGTGCCGAGGCTGCCACCGATCTGCATCGCGGCCTGCTGGAGGCCACCGGCCACGCCGGACAGCTCCATCGGCGCGTTGCCGACGATGACCTCCGTCGCGCCGACCATGACGGGCGCGAGACCGAGGCCGAGCAGGGCGAACCAGATGGACATCGCCAGGCTGCCGGTGTCCGTCTCCAGCGTGGACATGCCGAACATGGCGACCGCGGTGAACACCATGCCGCCCGCGAGCGGGATGCGCGGGCCGACCTTGGTGATCATCGCGCCGGCCAGCGGCGAGGCGACGATCATCATGCCGGTGAGCGGGAGCAGGTGCAGACCGGCGTCGATCGGGCTCATGCCGTGCACGTTCTGCAGGTAGAAGGTGACGAAGAAGAGGCCGCCCATGAAGGCGATGGCCATCAGGACCATCAGGACGACACCCGCCGACAGCGGCACCGACCGGAACATCGCCAGCGGGATCAGCGGCTCCTTGACCTTCGTCTCCCAGAAGGCGAACAGGGCGAAGCCCACGACCGAGACCGCCACGAACAGCCACGTCCGGCCGGAGCCCCAGCCCCAGTCCGGGGCCTTGATGAGCGCCCAGACGAGGAAGAACATCGAGGCCGACAGCAGGGCGATGCCGAGGATGTCGAAGGACCGCGGGGCGTTCTCGGCCCGGTGGTCCAGCAGGATCAGCACACCGAGCACCAGGGCGAGGACGCCGACCGGCACGTTGATGAAGAACACCGACTGCCAGTTGACGTGCTCGACCAGCACACCGCCGAGGATCGGACCGCCCGCGGTGGAGGCGCCGATGACCATGCCCCAGATGCCGATGGCCATGTTGAGCTTCTCGGCCGGGAAGGTGGCCCGCAGCAGACCGAGCGCGGCCGGCATGAGCAGCGCGCCGAACAGGCCCTGGAAGACACGGAAGGTGACGACCATCGCGATGCTGTCGGACAGCCCGATGGCACCGGAGGCGGCGGCGAAGCCCGCCACACCGATGAGGAAGGTCTGCCGGTGACCGAAGCGGTCGCCGAGCTTGCCCGCGGTGATCAGGGAGACCGCGAGGGCGAGGAAGTAGGCGTTGGTGATCCACTGGAGCTGGGACCAGCTGGCGCCGAGGTCCTTGCCGATCGCCGGGTTGGCGATGGCCACGATGGTGCCGTCGAGGGCCACCATCATGACGCCTACCGCGACGGTGACGAGGGTGACCCACGGGTGGCCGCGCAGCCCCGAGGCAGGCGTGGCATCCGACGGCGTGGGCGGTCCGCTCCCCGGCCCGGTCTTGTCGATGGTGGTCTGACTAGTCATACCTTCGAGGCTAATGACAGCCGCTGACAGTTGACAAACCAATTCACCAGACAGTAACTGACACGTCATGCCCGTATAGCCTGAACGGAGCCTGATCTGCGCAAACGGGCAGGCACGGGAGACAGGGAGACACCTTTTGAAGACGGCGGACACGCCGGTGGCAGCGGAAGGCGCCCAGGCGGCTCCCCGGCCGGGCCTGCGCGAACGCAAGAAACAGCGCACCCGGGACACGCTGCTGCGCTCCGCCCTGGAGCTGTTCACCGAGCGCGGCTACGAGGAGACGACCGTCGACGACATCGTCGAGGCCGCCGACGTCTCGCAGCGCACCTTCTTCCGCTACTTCGCGAGCAAGGAGGAGGCGGCGTTCTTCGTGTCCCGGCTCGCCGAGTCGCACTTCGTCGACGCCGTGCGCCGCCGCCCGCCCGGCGAGGCACCGCTGGACGCGCTGCGCGGCGCCCTGGTGGAGAGCTGGGACACCATCGGCGACGCCGTCGAGCAGCTGGTGCCGCTCGACCTGCACATGCGCTTCTACCGGGTGATCGAGTCGACGCCCGCGCTGCTCGCCGCCCACCTGCGGCGCGCGACCGAGCTGGAGGAGGAGATCGCCCGCATCGTCGCCGCCCGCGAGGGCCTCGACCTGGACGCCGATCCGCGCCCGCGCGTGGTCGTCGCCGTCTTCGGCGCGGTGATGCGGGTGACCGAGCGGATCTGGTCGGAACGGGACGACGCCGGCCTCGCGGCGCTGCGCGATCTGGCGGCCTCGTACCTCGATCAGGTGGAACCGGCGCTCACCGGAAGCTGGCGGAGAACCCCGTAACACACGACCGAAACGTGATCCGTGCCACTTGATTCACGCGAGACCCCGCCGTTCTCCTAGTGTGTCCTCCCAGTGACTTCCTTCGACACCTCCCCGCAATTGAACGTCTGGCGCGCACTGCTCGCCCTGGCCGTGGTGTTCGTGATGCTGTCGACCACCGGCTGGACCGCCCTGCGCAACCACCGGGGGCCCACGGCGCTCGAAGCCTCGGTCACGGCCTGGGAGCACGGCCGGATAGACGGACGCCGGCTGCCCGACGCGCAGGCGGCCCCCGCCCGGCTGTCCCGCTTCTTCGCCTCGCTCACCGCGGCCCAGCGGGCGAGCCTGGCCCGCCGCTATCCCCTGGCCGTCGGCAACATGAACGGTGCGCCCGTCGAGCTGCGCTACCAGGCCAACCACGCGGCGCTCCGCGAGGCGCGCACGGTCGAGCGGCAGCGCATGCACGACAAGCGCCTCTCCCCCTCCGGGCAGCGGGAGGCGGGCCGGCGCATGCAGCGCTACGAGTCGCTGCTCGACCCCGGCCGCCACATCCTCGCCTTCGACCCGGCGGGCTCGGGCCGGATCGCCGAGGTGTTCGGGAACCTGGACCGCGCCGAACGCGTGTCCGTCGTCGTCCCCGGCGTGGACACCGAGCTGCTCACCTTCCAGCGCACCGACCGCAAGTACTCGGCGCCCGCCGGCATGGCCGAGTCGCTGTACGCGGCCGAACGCGCGGCGAGCCCGGCCACGCGTACGGCGGTGATCGCCTGGGCCGACTACACGTCCCCGAGCGGCCTCGGCATGGAGGCGGCCACCGCGACGCGCGCCGAACGCGGTGCCGTCCGGCTCAACGCGCTGCTGCGGGCGCTGCCGGGCCGCGCGCCCGTCTCGCTGTTCTGCCACAGCTACGGCTCGGTCGTGTGCGGCGTCGCCGCCGACACGCTGCCCCGCCGGGTCAGCGACATCGCCGTGGCCGGCAGCCCCGGCATGCGGGTCGCGAAGGCCTCCCACCTGCACACCGCCGCCCACGTGTGGTCGATGCGGGACGCCGACGACTGGATCCAGGACGTGCCGAACCTGGAGCTCGGCGGGCTGGGACACGGCGCCGACCCGGTGTCCGCGGCGTTCGGGGCGCGGGTGCTGTCGGCGCGGGGCGCCCAGGGGCACGCCGGGTACTTCGTACCGGGCACGGAGAGCCTCGAGAACTTCGCCGGGATCGGCGTCGGCGCGTACCGCACGCTGGCCTGCGCCCACGAGGACGACGTCTGCCGGGTGGGTTTGTCCGCAGCGGCGAAGGCCGGACGCGCGTAGAGGAGCAGAAACTCCGGTTTGCACGGGGAGGGGACGAAGAAGCGCGTGCCGCATACGATGAGCCGCATGGGTGACGTACTGGCCGGATTTCATGCCGCCTGGGAGTTCGAGTCCGACTCCGTGCTCATCCGCTACGAACGGGGGATTCGAACACCCAAGCTGTTCCAGGCGCTGGGGGAACGCCGCGTCCCGCTGGAGGCGCTCGCCGGGGTGACGCTGACGCCCGGGAAACGCGGCACCGTCGTGCTGCGCGCCGAGCCGCGTCCCGGCGCCGATCCGCTCATGGAGGCGGCGGCCGGTCAGCTCAAGGAGGGCTGCGATCCGTACCGGCTGGTCCTGCCCGCCGAGCGGGAGACCCTCGCGGAGTACTACGCCGACGAGCTGCGGGGGCTGCTGAGCGAGTCCGGCAAGACCGAGCGGTACCTGGTGGCGGCGCCCGAGGCACCGCTGCAGTTCAAGGCGTACGACGGCAAGGCGTCCTTCGACGGTACGGCGGTGACGTTCCGCTGGTCCTGGACGGGCGCGTCGTCGGCGAAGTGGAAGGCCGGCGACCAGAGCTTCCCGGTCGCCGGACTGGGCGGGGTGGAGTGGCGGTCCCCCGAGGCGTTCGAGGGATACCTGCGGCTGCTGCCGCGAGACGCCGCGGCGACCGCTCCACAGGCCGACCAGGACCCCGCGTCGGTCGTGTTCGGGCTCGGGTACGGGCCGGTGCACGAGTCGCTGCCGTTCGCCGCGGCGGTGCTGGCCGCGGTGCGGGAGCAGGGCGCGGGCGTGCCGGTGCCGGTGCCGGCGCCTCGACGGGATCCCGCGGACATCGCCGAGCGCATCCGGCACCTCGGGGAGCTGCATCAGCAGGGGCTGGTGACGGACGAGGAGTTCACCTCTAAGAAGGCGGAGCTGCTGGCGCAGCTTTAGCGTGTGCCGGGCGCTGGTTCGTTGCCCGGTGCCGGTTGTGTGCGGCTGGTCGCGCAGGTCCCCGCGCCCCTGGCGGCGTTGCCTCCCCGGCGTCCGACAGCACCGCCCTCTACTCCCGGCCCGCCGACGTGAACGTCATGTCCGCGTAGCGGTCGCCCGCGACCTTGCCCGCGATCGGCTCCAGCAGGGACAGCTCCTCGTCGGTGAGGACGATCCTCGTGGCCGCCGTGTTCTCCTCCACCCGGGCCGGCTTGCGGGTGCCGGGGATCGGGACGACCGGCAGGCCGTGCACCCGCGCCCGCTGCTGGGCCCAGGCCAGGGCGATCTGGCCGAGGGTGGCGCCGTGGGCGTCGGCGACCGTGCGGACCGGGTCGAGCAGGGCCGCGTTGGCCGCCGCGTTGTCGCCGGTGAAGCGGGGCTGCTGACGGCGGAAGTCACCGGCCGTCAGGTCCTGGCCGGCGTCGGCGAAGGAGCCGGTGAGGAAGCCCCGGCCGAGCGGCGAGTAGGGCACGAGGGCCACGCCCAGTTCACGGGCGGCGGGCACCACGCCCGCCTCGATGTCCCGGCTGAACAGCGACCACTCCGACTGCACGGCGGCGATCGGATGCACCGCCTGCGCGGCCCGCAGCTCGTCGCCCGTCACCTCGCTCAGGCCGAGATGCTTGACCTTGCCCTCGCGGACCAGGTCGGCCATGACGGCGACGGTCTCCTCGATCGGCACGTTCACGTCGCGCCGGTGCATGTAGTAGAGGTCGATGACGTCCACGTCCAGACGGCGCAGGCTGGCCTCGACCGCCTCACGGACGTACGGCTCGTCATTGCGGATGACCCGCTTCGTGGGGTCGTCCGGCGGGATCGACAGGGCGAACTTGGTCGCGACGACGACCTCGTCGCGGTGCGCCTTGAAGAACGGCGCCAGGAACCGTTCGTTCTCCCCCGCGCCGTACGCGTCGGCCGTGTCGTAGAGCGTGACGCCCAGCTCCAACGCCCGTTCCAGGGTCGCCCGGGACTGGTCCGCGTCCGACGGGCCGTACCCGAAGCTCATGCCCATGCAGCCGAGGCCCTGGACGCCCACCTCCGGGCCGCCGTCGCCGAGCCGCACCGCCGGGATCCTGCTGTCGGTCATCGGGTCCTCTCCCCTTCGCGTTCACGGGCGCGTCCCGCGTCCCCGTAGAAACTGATCTTGCGGTCGAGCACGGCGAGGGTGTCCTGGAGTTCCGCGATCCGCGTCAGTACGTCGCGGCGGGTCGACTCCAGGAGTTCGCGCCGGTCGAGGTACGTGCTCTCGCCCTCGCGCACCAGCTCCGCGTACCGGACCATGTCGGCCACCGGCATACCGGTCATGCGCAGCTTGCCGACGAAGTCGAGCCAGTCGAGGTCGCGGTTGCTGTAGCGGCGCTGCCCGGTGTGCGAGCGGTCGATGGTGGACATCAGGCCGATCCGCTCGTACCAGCGCAGGGTGTGGGCCGTCAGCCCGGTGAAGGCGACGACCTCGCTGATGGTGTAGCGGTCCTGGCCGTCGGGGCGCGGGTGGCGCCGGGGCGGGGCGGCGCAGATGTCTGTTCTGGTGGCGTTCGGCTGGACGAGCCCGGCCGTGGTCTGCATCACCGTCATGACCCCCACGCTATGACCTTGGAGTGCACTCCAGGCAAGCACGGCAGGTGAGAAAGGGGCGGGACAGCCGGCGGGGCAGGTGACTAGCGTGACGGCATGAGTCTCGTACGCCGTGCCGTGGCCGAGGACGCGCGGGAAGTGCTGCGTCTGCGCCAGGTGATGATCGACGCGATGTCCCCCGGCTCGCCCACCGACTGGCAGGACGGCTCCCTGCCCGAGCTGCGCAAGCGGCTGGCCGCCCCGGACGGGGACTTCGCGGCGTTCGTCGTCGACCACCCCGACCGGCCGGACGCGCTGGCGGCCCTGGTGGTGGGGACGCTGGAGTACCGGATCGGCGGCCCGGGCAGGCCGGCGAGCGGGCTGATCGGGTACGTCTTCAGCGTCGCGACCGACCCGGACGCCCGACGCCGCGGATACGCGCGCGCCTGCATGGACGAACTGCTGGCGTGGTTCCGCGAACGGGGCGCCGGGCACGTCATGCTGACCGCGTCCGCCGACGCCGAGCCCCTGTACGCCGCCCTCGGCTTCACACGGGACACGGACCCCTCGATGCGGCTGTACCTGTGAGCCGCTTAGGCTCGGAGCCATGTCCTTGAAGAGCCTCTTGTTGATCGAGAACTGGCCGGTTCCCACCGCGGCGGCGGGTGTCGTGCGCGCCGACGGCACGGTCCTGGGGTCGCACGGACCCGTCGGGCAGCGCTTCCCCCTCGCCTCGGTCACCAAGCCGCTCGCGGCGTACGCGGCGCTCGTCGCGTACGAGGAGGGCGCGATCGAGCTGGACGAGCCCGCCGGTCCGGCCGGTTCGACGGTCCGTCACCTCCTCGCGCACACCTCCGGGCTGGCCTTCGACGAGCACCGGGTGACCGCCCCGCCCGGGGAGCGCCGGCTGTACTCCAACGCCGGTTTCGAGCAGCTCGGCGACCACATCGCGAAGGCGACGGACATCCCCTTCGCCGAGTACGCGCGGCAGGCGGTGCTGGAGCCGCTGGGCATGACGGACACCACCCTGGACGGCTCTCCCGCCAAGGACGGCGTCTCGACGGTCGAGGACCTGCTGCGGTTCGCCGCCGAGGTACAAACACCGCGGCTGCTGGACCCGCGCACGGTCGCCGAGGCGATGACGGTCCAGTACCCGGGCACCAAGGGTGTGCTGCCGGGCTACGGCCACCAGAACCCCAACGACTGGGGTCTCGGCTTCGAGATCCGCGACGCCAAGTCCCCGCACTGGACGGGCGCTTCGTCCTCGCCCCGCACCTTCGGGCACTTCGGCCAGTCGGGCACGTTCCTGTGGGTCGACCCGGACGCGGGTGTGGCCTGCGTGGCCCTGACCGACCGCGCCTTCGGGCCGTGGGCGGTCGAGGCGTGGCCGCCGTTCACGGACGCGGTGCTCGCGGAGGTCTAGGACATCTCCCACACGAGGAGTTCGGACGCGGTGAGGGCCACCGCGTCCGTCCCCTCCGCGTCCGTGATCCGCGCCGCGTCCCCCGCGTCCAGCTCCTCGCCGTCGACGCGTACGGAGCCGCGCACGACGTGGACGTAGACGTGCGCCGCGTCCGGCACCGCCGTCCGCTCGCCCGCCGCCAGGCGCCGCACGTGGAGCATGGCGCCCGCCTCCGGGACGGCGTACGGGGTGGAGTCGGCGATGCCGTGCACGATCTCGTAGGACGGGTCGCCGCCGGGCTCGCGCGGGGCCAGCCACATCTGGACGAAGGTCAGCGGCGCCGGGCCGTCGTTGCGCTCGACGTGGCGGACGCCGCCCGCAGAGCTGAGGCGCTGCACGTCCCCGGGCCGCACGAGCGTCTCGTGGCCCGCGCTGTCCCGGTGGGTCAGCTCGCCCTCCACCACCCACGTGACGATCTCGGTGTGGCTGTGCGGATGCTCGTCGAAGCCCGCGCCGGGGGCGAGGCGTTCCTCGTTGCAGGCGATCAGCGCGCCGAAGCGGAGGTTGCCGGGGTCGTAGTGGGGGCCGAAGGAGAAGGCGTGGCGCGACTCGATGCCGGCCGACCGGTCGCCGCCTGGATAGCGCTCGTCGGCGCGCCGTACGTCCATCACGCCGTCCACCGTAGACCCGGCGACACGCCCGCCCGTCCGGATAAGGCAGTCTTGTCCCCGTGCCCGAACCCGAAACCAGCAACCCCGAGCCCGCGGCGCGCGCCGTCCATCCGCATACCGCGACCCTGAAGCGGCTGGAGCAGTCCTCCGGATCACTCGCCGCGCAGGCGATCGCGCGGATGGACGAGACACTGCCGTGGTACCGGGCGATGCCCCCGGAGAACCGTTCCTGGATCGGGCTGGTCGCCCAGGCCGGTATCGCCGCCTTCACCGAGTGGTTCCGGCACCCGGACGCCCCGCAGGCCATCTCCACCGACGTCTTCGGCACCGCGCCGCGCGAGCTGACCCGGGCGATCACGCTGCGGCAGACCGTCGAGATGGTGCGGACCACGATCGAGGTCATGGAGTCGGCCATCGACGAGGTCGCCGCCCCGGGCGACGAGTCCGTGCTGCGCGAGGCGCTGCTGGTGTACGCCCGGGAGATCGCCTTCGCGACCGCCCAGGTGTACGCGCAGGCCGCCGAGGCACGCGGCGCCTGGGACGCGCGGCTGGAGTCGCTCGTGGTGAACGCCGTGCTCAGCGGCGAGGCCGACGAGGGGGCCGTGTCCCGGGCGGCGGCGCTGGGCTGGAACTCCCCCGAACACGTGTGCGTGGTGCTGGGCACCGCACCCGACGGGGACTCCGAACTGACCGTGGAGGCCATCCGGCGCGCGGCCCGGCACGCCAAGCTCCAGGTGCTGACCGGGGTGCTCGGGGACCGGCTGGTGGTGATCGCGGGCGGCAGCGACAACCCGCTGGCCGTCGCGAAGTCCCTGATCGGGCCGTTCGCCCAGGGGCCCGTGGTGGCCGGCCCGGTGGTGCCGGACCTGCTGGCCGCGACCCGGTCCGCGCAGGCCGCCGCGGCCGGACTCAAGGCCTGCACCGCCTGGCAGGACGCCCCGCGCCCGGTCCTGGCGGACGATCTGCTGCCGGAGCGCGCGATCGCCTCCGACCCTTCGGCCCGCGAGCAGCTGGTGGAGGAGATCTACAGACCGCTGGAGGACGCCGGGGCCGCGCTCCTGGAGACGCTCAGTGTCTATCTGGAGCAGGCGAGCAGCCTCGAAGGCGCCGCGCGCATGCTCTTCGTTCACCCGAACACCGTGCGCTACCGGCTCCGACGTGTGACTGACGTCACCGGCTGGTCGCCCTCTGATGTACGGTCTGCGTTCACACTGCGGATCGCGCTCATCCTGGGGCGTCTGGCCGATGGAGATCCGCAACTCTAGGCTTTTGTCGGGGGTCCACAAAACCCCCTCGTGTTCTTCGTCCTTGTCCCCACGGGCGGTCGTGGCCGTCCTCAAGAGAGAGTGTGAGAGTGCTCGTACTCGTCGCTCCCGGCCAGGGTGCCCAGACGCCCGGCTTCCTGACTGAATGGCTCGACCTCCCCGGCGCCGCCGACCGCGTCGCCGCGTGGTCCGACGCCATCGGACTCGACCTCGCTCACTACGGCACGAAGGCCGACGCGGACGAGATCCGCGACACCTCCGTGGCGCAGCCGCTGCTGGTCGCCGCCGGACTCCTGTCCGCCGCGGCACTCGGTGACGTGACGCCGGGCGCTGTCGCGGGCCACAGCGTCGGCGAGATCACCGCCGCCGCCTTCGCGGGCGTCCTCGACGACACCGCCGCGCTGACCCTCGTACGCCGGCGGGGCCTGGCCATGGCCGAGGCCGCCGCGGTCACCGAGACCGGCATGTCGGCGCTGCTCGGCGGCGACCCCGAGGTGAGCGTGGCGCACCTGGAGCAGCTCGGCCTGACCCCGGCCAACATGAACGGCGCGGGTCAGATCGTGGCGGCCGGCACCCTGAAGCAGCTGGCGGCGCTGAACGAGGACAAGCCCGAGGGCGTCCGCAAGGTCGTGCCGCTGAAGGTCGCCGGCGCGTTCCACACGCACCACATGGCGCCCGCGGTGGACAAGCTGGCCGAGGCCGCCAAGGAGCTCACGCCGGCCGACCCGAGGGTGACGTACGTCTCCAACAAGGACGGGCGGGCCGTCGCCGGCGGCGGCGAAGTACTGGAGCGTCTGGTCGGCCAGGTCGCCAACCCGGTCCGCTGGGACCTGTGCATGGAGACCTTCAAGGAACTCGGCGTCACCGCCCTGATCGAGGTGTGCCCCGGTGGCACGCTGACCGGCCTGGCCAAGCGCGCCCTGCCCGGCGTGAAGACGCTGGCCCTGAAGACCCCCGCCGACCTCGACGCGGCCCGCGCGCTCGTCGCCGAGCAGGCCTGACAAGGAGCCCCAGAGCATGCCGAAGATCAAGCCCAGCAAGGGCGCCCCGTACGCGCGCATCCTCGGCGTGGGCGGCTACCGCCCGACGCGGGTCGTGCCCAACGAGGTGATCCTCGAGACGATCGACTCGTCCGACGAGTGGATCCGCTCGCGCTCCGGCATCGAGACGCGGCACTGGGCCTCGCCCGAGGAGACCGTCGCGGCGATGTCGATCGAGGCGTCCGGCAAGGCCATCGCGGACGCCGGGATCGACGCCTCGCAGATCGGCGCGGTGGTCGTCTCGACCGTGTCGCACTTCAGCCAGACCCCGGCCATCGCCACCGAGATCGCCGACAGGCTCGGCACCGAGAAGGCCGCGGCCTTCGACATCTCGGCGGGCTGCGCGGGCTTCGGCTACGGCCTGACCCTGGCCAAGGGCATGATCGTCGAGGGCTCCGCCGAGTACGTCCTCGTCATCGGCGTGGAGCGGCTGTCCGACCTGACCGACCTGACGGACCGGGCCACGGCCTTCCTGTTCGGCGACGGCGCCGGCGCGGTCGTGGTCGGCCCGTCCCAGGAGCCGGCGATCGGCCCGACCGTCTGGGGCTCGGAGGGCGACAAGTCCGAGACGATCAAGCAGACGGTGCCGTGGGACCGCTTCAGGATCGGCGACGTCTCCGAACTGCCCGTGGACGACGCGGGCAACGTGAAGTTTCCTGCGATCACGCAGGAGGGCCAGGCGGTGTTCCGCTGGGCCGTGTTCGAGATGGCCAAGGTCGCCCAGCAGGCGCTGGACGCGGCCGGGATCAGCCCGGACGACCTGGATGTCTTCATTCCGCACCAGGCCAACGTGCGGATCATCGACTCGATGGTGAAGACGCTGAAGCTGCCGGAGCACGTCACGGTCGCCCGTGACATCCGCACCACCGGCAACACCTCGGCCGCCTCGATTCCGCTCGCCATGGAGCGGCTCCTGGCGACCGGTGAGGCGAAGAGCGGCGACACCGCGCTCGTCATCGGCTTCGGGGCGGGTCTCGTCTACGCCGCGACGGTCGTTACTCTCCCCTAGGCACTCCGTGCCGGATCATGCGGTCCGGGGCGGAACACAAGAGCCACACCCTCTGGAACATCTACGAAGGAGCGCCGCAATGGCCGCCACTCAGAAGGAGATCGTCGACGGTCTCGCCGAGATCGTGAACGAGATCGCCGGTATCCCGGTTGAGGACGTCCAGCTGGACAAGTCCTTCACCGACGACCTGGACGTCGACTCGCTGTCCATGGTCGAGGTCGTCGTCGCCGCCGAAGAGCGTTTCGACGTCAAGATCCCGGACGACGACGTCAAGAACCTCAAGACCGTCGGCGACGCGACCGACTACATCCTCAAGCACCAGAGCTGATCGACCGATCACGCCCTCTGGGCTGACTGCCCCGCCACCCGGCGGTGGCGCCGTACGAATCCGTATCCCGTTGGAGAAAGAATTCCCGTGAGCTCGACCAATCGCACCGTGGTCGTCACCGGTATCGGCGCAACCACACCGCTGGGTGGCGACGCAGCCTCTACCTGGGAGGGCCTGGTGGCCGGCAGGTCCGGCGCCAAGCCCCTCGAGCAGGAGTGGGCCGCCGACCAGGCGGTCCGCATCGCGGCCCCGGCCGCCGTGGACCCCTCCGAGGTCATTCCGCGGCCCCAGGCCCGCCGGCTGGACCGCTCGGCGCAGTTCGCGCTGATCGCGGCCCAGGAGGCGTGGAAGGACGCCGGCTTCACCGGCAAGGCCGGTGAGGACGGTTCCATCGACCCCGACCGGCTCGGTGCGGTCATCGCCTCCGGCATCGGCGGCGTGACGACCCTGCTGGACCAGTACGACGTGCTCAAGGAGAAGGGCGTCCGCCGCGTCTCCCCGCACACCGTGCCGATGCTGATGCCGAACGGCCCCTCCGCCAACGTGGGTCTGGCCGTGGGCGCCCGGGCGGGCGTGCACACGCCGGTCTCCGCCTGCGCGTCGGGCGCCGAGGCCATCGGCTACGCCATCGAGATGATCCGTTCCGGCCGTGCCGACGTCGTCGTCGCGGGTGGCACGGAGGCGGCGATCCACCCGCTGCCCATCGCCGCGTTCGGCAACATGATGGCGATGTCCAAGAACAACGACGACCCGCAGGGCGCCTCGCGCCCCTGGGACACCGCCCGGGACGGCTTCGTCCTCGGCGAGGGCGCCGGCGTCCTCGTACTGGAGTCCGCCGAGCACGCCGCCGAGCGCGGTGCCCGCGTCTACGCGGAGGCGGTCGGCCAGGGCATCTCCGCCGACAGCCACGACATCGTGCAGCCGGAGCCCGAGGGCCGCGGCATCTCCGCCGCCCTTCAGCACCTGCTGGACCGCACCGACCTGAACCCGGCGGAGATCGTGCACGTCAACGCGCACGCCACCTCGACGCCGGCCGGTGACCTCGCCGAGCTGAAGGCGCTGCGCAAGGTCCTCGGCGACGACGTGGACCACATGGCGGTCTCCGGCACCAAGTCGATGACCGGTCACCTCCTCGGTGGCGCGGGCGGCGTGGAGTCCGTCGCGACGGTGCTCGCCCTGTACCACCGGGTGGCGCCGCCGACCATCAACATCGAGAACCTCGACCCGGAGGCCGAGGCCACCGCGGACATCGTCCGCGGTGAGGCCCGCAAGCTGCCCGTCGAGGGCCGTATCGCCGCGCTGAACGACTCGTTCGGCTTCGGTGGCCACAACGTCGTCCTGGCGTTCCGGACGGTCTGAGAGGCCTCGCTGAACGTTTGATGGCCCGGACCCCTGGGAGGGGGTTCGGGCCATCGCCGTTCGCAGCGGGTTCTTTGCCGGGTGCGGGTCCGATGTGATTGCTCGCGCCCACGCGGCGGAGCCGCACATCGGCAGCGCCCCGCGCCCCTGAAGGGGCGCGTTCGCGGGCGTTCCTACACCACCTGGTGGAGCCAGCGGACCGGGGCGCCCTCGCCGGCGTAGCGGAACGGCTCCAGTTCGTCGTCCCAGGGCTTGCCGAGGAGCTTGGCGATCTCCTTCTCCAGGTCGGTCTCGCCGCCCTGGGAGCGGGCCAGGGCGGCCCGCAGCCGGTCCTCGGGGATCAGGATGTCGCCGTGGATGCCGGTGACGGCGTGGAAGATGCCGAGGTCGGGGGTGCAGCTGTAGCGCTCGCCCTCGGCTCCGGCGGACGGCTCCGCGGTGACCTCGAAGCGCAGCATCTGCCAGCCGCGCAGCGCAGAGGCGAGTTTGGAGGCGGTGCCGGCCTGGCCCTGCCAGGAGAACTCCGAGCGCCAGGTGCCGGGCGAGGCGGGCTGCCGGATCCAGTCCAGGGCGACGCGTGTGCCGAGCACCCCGGCGACGGCCCACTCGACGTGCGGGCAGAGCGCGCGCGGCGCGGAGTGCACGTACAGAACTCCACGTGTCGTCACCGGAACCTCCGGGCTGAGCGGGACATCTCGGAACGGGTGGAACGGCCGTGACCGGGCGGGCCACATGAGGGCGAGGCTACCGTGCGACGGCGCAAGGAGTGTGACGTACCGTCGGTCCCGGTGCCGGGAAACTCCCGGCATTCACCCGGCAGGACGCTTGTGCGGATGTGAGCCGCCGCATCGCCGCCGCCGGGAACCCTGGCGCGGTGTCATGGGTTGAGGACGTTGGAGGCACGAGGCGAGGGACGGTACGGGCATGGGGCAGGGGACGGATCGCGGGAGGCGGAACCGATTGCGCCGTTCGCGTGTCGTGCTCGCCGCTCTGACCGCCGCCGTCCTGGGCGCGGCCGGCTGTGACGCCTTCGGCGGCGACTCCCCCGGCGCGTCCGGCACCGGGTCCGGCCGGCCGTCCCCGAAGCCCACGCCGGCGTGGGACACGAGCCCTGAGTCGATCGCCGCGGTGGGCGACTCCATCACGCGCGGCTTCGACGCCTGCACGATCCTGTCGGACTGCCCGGAGGTGTCGTGGGCGACCGGCAGCAGTGCCGAGGTCGACAGTCTGGCCGTACGGCTGCTGGGGACCAAGGCGGCGGGGCGGAGCTGGAACTACGCGGTCACCGGGGCCCGGATGGCGGATCTGACCGGGCAGGTGACGCGGGCGGCGGCACGGAAGCCGGAGCTGGTGACGGTGATGGCGGGGGCGAACGACGCCTGCCGGACCACGATCGACGCGATGACCCCGGTGGCCGACTTCCGGGCCCAGTTCGAGGACGCGATGCGCACGCTGCGCAGGGAACTGCCCAAGGCGCAGGTGTTCGTGGCGAGCATCCCGGACCTGAAGCGGCTGTGGTCCGAGGGGCGCGCCAACCCGCTGGGCAAGCAGGTGTGGAAGCTGGGCATCTGCCCGTCGATGCTGGCCGACGCGGACGCCGTGGACTCGGCGGCGACGCTGCGGCGCAACACGGTGCGGGACCGGGTGGACGACTACAACGAGGTGCTGCGGGACGTCTGCGCGAAGGACCGCAAGTGCCGCACCGACGGCGGCGCGGTGCACGCCTTCCGGTTCGGCACCGACCAGTTGAGCCAGTGGGACTGGTTCCACCCGAGCGTGAACGGACAGGCCCGGCTGGCGGAGATCGCCTATCGCACCGTCACCGCGAAGAAGCCCTGATGAGACCGCTCCCCCGGGGGGTTCCTGACGTGTCCTAGAGTTCCGCACATGAACGAACTCTTCGGCACACTTTCCGACGGCACGCCGGTCCACCGCTGGACCCTGGAGCGGGCCGGCGTGCGGGTGCGGGTGCTGACGTACGGCGGGATCGTGCAGTCGGCCGAGGTCCCGGACCGGGACGGGCACACCGCGGACGTGGTGCTGGGGTTCGCGGACCTGGACGGTTATGTGACGCACCCGGAGCCGTACTTCGGCGCGCTCGTCGGACGGTACGCCAACCGGATCGCGGGCGGCCGTTTCCCGCTGGACGGGCGGACGTACGCGCTGGCGCTCAACAACGGGCCGAACTCGCTGCACGGCGGCGAGCGGGGCTTCGACAAGCGCGTGTGGGACGCGGAGCCCGTCGGGCACGGCGTCCGCCTCAGCCGGGTCAGCCCGCACGGCGAGGAGGGCTTCCCGGGCCGCCTGGAGATCTCGGCGACGTACACGCTGGACGAGTCCGGAGCGCTGCGGATCGCCTACGAGGCGGTCACCGACGCGCCGACCGTGCTGAACCCGACCAACCACAGCTACTTCAATCTGAGCGGCTCCGGTCACACCGGCGGCCACGAGCTGCGGATCGCCGCGTCCCGGATGACGCCGGTAGACGCGGACCTGATTCCGGCGGGTGCGCCCGCCGAGGTGGCGGGCACGCGCTTCGATTTCCGGGAAGCCCGCAAGGTCGGTGCGGGCTACGACCACAACTTCGTCCTCGACAAGGGGGTGACGGACACCGCGGTGCCGGTCGCCGAGCTGTACGACCCGGCGTCCGGGCGCGCGGTGACGGTCGCGACCACCGAGCCCGGTCTCCAGCTCTACACCGCGGACCATCTGGCCGAGCCGTTCGCGCCCGGCGACGGCATCGCGCTGGAGACGCAGCACTTCCCGGACTCCCCGAACCGGCCGGACTTCCCGAGCACGGTGCTGCGGCCGGGCGAGGCGTTCCGTTCGGAGACGGTGTACGGGTTCTCGGCGCGGTAGCCGCGTGAGCCCCGGCCAGGCCGTCAGGTCCCGGGCCGGGGCTGTCCCGCGGGGGACGTACGGAACCGTCCCGGTTCGACGGTAATCGCCGCGGTGGTCCGACGCCCCGCGAAGGAGCGTTCGGTACGCGGTTCGTACGAACCTTTCACAAACGCCCGCTCCGCCCGGCGGGGTCCGTGAACGCGCCGCCGGATGCCGGGTCGTCGTCGGAGGGACCGTCGCCGGTGGGGGCGGTGCCGCCCTCGCGGGTCTCCTCGCCCAGCAGCTCGCGGGCGAGGAGCGTGGCGCCCGCGACCGCGCCCGGCATCAGGAACACCGCGACGAACGGCACCAGGAAGGCCACGCCCAGCGGCGTGCCGAAGCCCCAGACCAGCATCCTGCGGGAGCGGAGCAGGGCGAGGCGGTCGCGCAGCTCAACCCCGCGGCGCTGGAGGGCGACGGCGGCCAGCTCCTCGGTGAGGAAGAAGCCGGTGACGAAGAAGCCGATCACCGGCACGACCGTCTGGCCGACGACCGGGACGAAGCCGGCGGCGAAGAGCAGCACGCCCCAGACGGCGGCGCGCACCACGATGCGCAGGCTGTCGCGGCCGGAGACCCACAGCTCGCGCCAGAGCGGCAGGTCCGACTCGGGCGCGGTGCCGTCCGGGGAGACGTCCCGGTCGACCCGCTCGGAGAGGCTCTCGTAGAAGGGCTGCCCCACCAGCAGGGTGACCGCGGTGAACGTGAGGACGGCCAGGAGCAGGACGAGGGCGAACAGCACGGCGGTGAGGAAACCGCGGAAGAGCCCGGCCCAGGGGCTCGACCAGTCGTCGGCGAACGGGGTCGCCCAGGCGACGACGTCCTCGCCCCACAGCGCCAGCGCGACCAGCACGCCCACGTACAGGACGAGGGTGATCAGGCCCGGGACGAGCCCGAAGCCGTAGCTCTTGCCGTGCCGGGCCACCCAGCGCTGGCCCTTCAGGAGATGGCCGAATCCCGCCCCAAGATCACGCATGGACGGCACTCTACCGGGCGACGCGGGCCGCACCCCGGGCTCCCGGGGTGCGGCCCGCGTCGTGCGTGAGGGGCCCGGTCAGACGAGCGTCACGGTGATGTTGCCGCGGGTCGCCTTGGAGTACGGGCAGACCTGGTGGGCCTTCTCCACCAGGGACCGCGCGGTGGCGGCGTCCACGGCGGGGATCTCGGCGGAGATCTCGACGATGATGCCGAAGCCGTCGTCGTTCTTGCCGATGCCGACCTTCGCGGTGACGGTCGAACCGGAGACGTCGGCGCCCTCCTGGCGGGCCACGACGGCGAGCGCGCCCTGGAAGCAGGCGCTGTAGCCGGCGGCGAACAGCTGCTCGGGGTTGGTGCCGGCGCCGCTGCCGCCCATCTCCTTGGGCGGGTTCACGACCACGTCGAGCTTGCCGTCATCGGTGGCCACGCGCCCGTCGCGCCCGTTCTCTGCGGTGGCGACGGCGGTGTACAGGACCTCGGACTGCTGGATGGGCATGCGGGTGTCTTCCTCCTCGGTCCGCCGTGACTCGCGCCCACGATCACGACGGATTTCGGAATGACGCTACCGCATGCCGGAAACTCCGTGAAGGTCCGCCTTCCGGCTCAGAGCTTGACGATCATCTTGCCGGTGTTGTCGCCGCGCAGGACGCCGAGGAAGGCCTCCAGGTTGTTCTCGATCCCCTCGACGACCGTCTCGCGGTACTTCAGCTCGCCGGAGCGGACCCAGGGGCCGACCTCCTGGACGAACTGCGGCTGGAGGTCGTAGTGGTCGCCGACCAGGAAGCCCTCGATGCGGCCGCGGGTCTGGATGAGGCGGGCGAGGTTCCTCGGGCCGGGGGCGGGCTCGGTGTTGTTGTAGACCGAGATCATGCCGCAGACGGCGATGCGGCCGTCCCGGTTGAGGGAGCCGATGGCGGCCTCCAGGTGGTCGCCGCCCACGTTGTCGAAGTAGACGTCGATGCCGTCCGGGGCCGCGGCGCGCAGCTGCTCGCTCACCGGGCCCTCCTTGTAGTTGAAGGCGGCGTCGAAGCCGTACTCGTCGACGAGCAGCTTGACCTTCTCGTCGGAACCGGCCGAGCCGATGACCCGCGAGGCGCCCTTGAGCTTCGCGATCTGGCCGACCTGGCTGCCGACGGCACCGGCGGCGCCGGAGACGAACACCGCGTCGCCCTCCTTGAAGGCCGCGGTGCGCAGCAGGCCGGCGTAGGCGGTGAGGCCGGTCATGCCGAGCACACCGAGGTACGTCGACAGCGGCGCGGCCTCCGGGTCGACCTTGACGGCGTTCTTGGCGTCCACGGCGGCGTACTCGCGCCAGCCGAAGAAGTGCAGGACGTGGTCGCCGACGGCGACGCCCTCGGCGTTGGAGGCGACGACCTCGCCGACCGCGCCGCCCTGCATGACCTTGCCGAGCTCGAAGGGGGCGACGTAGGACTTGGCGGCGCTCATGCGGCCGCGCATGTACGGGTCGACGGAGACGTACAGGTTGCGCACCAGCACCTGGCCCTCACCCGGGGTGGGGACCTCCGCCTCGACGAGGGCGAAGTCCTCCGGCTTGGGCCAGCCGACCGGGCGGCTGAGCAGGTGCCATTCGCGGTTGACGGCGGGGAGAGCGGGGGAGTCGGCCATGGGGGTGCCTTCCTGGGCTTGCGGAGATGTTTCAGGCTATGAAACAACCATGCGACTGAACATTTCAGGTTGTCAAACAACTGGGTACCCTGGATTCCATGGCCACACCACGCGACACTCCCCGCCGACCCGACGCGCTCACCCTGGAAGTCGTCGAACTGATCGGCGAGGTCGTGGCCCGCTTCCACGCGGACTACGAGGAGGCCGCGGCGGAGCGGGCCCTCACCGGGGCACAGGCCAAGCTGCTCAGCCTGCTGTCGCTGGAGCCGCTGCCGATGCGGAAGCTGGCGCAGAAGCTGAAGTGCGAGCCGTCGAACGTGACGGGGATCGTGGACCGGCTGGAGGCGCGGGGGCTGGTCGAGCGGCGGCCGGACCCGGCGGACCGGCGGGTGAAGGTCGCGGCGGCGACGGACGAGGGGCGGCGGGTGGCGCGGGGGCTGCGGGAGTCGCTGCGGTTCGCGCGGGCGCCGCTCGCGGGGTTGTCGGAGGGGGAGCGGGTCGCTCTGCGGGATGCGTTGCGTCGGATGCTGGGCGAGTGAGCGGGGTGCGGTGAGACCGGGTTCGCCGGTGACGCGGCGTTGCCGTCCGGGGGTGGGCCCGGTGGGCGCGTGCTTGCCGGTGGCCCGGCGTTGTCGTCAGGGGTAGGCCGCGCGGCCCGGCGCTGACGGGGTGCCGCCGCGCCCACCCGTGCCGCCCTGCGGCACGACTGCCCGCGGCGGGGCGGGCGGGGCGGGAGCCCGCGGCTCGGCGGGCGGGGCGGCGCGGGCCTGCGGCTGGGCCGGCCGGTCGGGGGCCCACGGCGGGGCGGCGCGAGGTCCGCGGCGGGGGTGTGCGGCTCGGCAGGCTATGTGCACCACCACAGGAAACGGTCGCAGGTTTCTGTGGGGGTGGGGTCCGGGGTCGGGGTCGGGGTGGGGGTCGTGGTCGGGGGCGGATCGTTCGGGGACGTGGACGGTGGTGCCGGGGGCGGGGCTGTTTCCGGTGCCGACGAGGTCGGCGGGGACTCCGTGCCGTCCGCCTGCGCGGAGTCGTCCGCCTCCGGGGACGCCGACGCCGACGCCGATGCCGACGCGGACGCCGAGGGCGAGGTGGAGGCGCCGGGGGTCGGGGTGGACGAGGTGGGCGTCGTTGCCGATGTGTCGTCGACCGGTGCCGCCGACGCCTCCCCCACCTCCCGCGTCGACGCGCCGTCCGCCGTCTCGCCCCCGGCGGCAGCCGGCTGCGCCGCGGAGTCCGGGGCGTCCATACCGAGTTCGGCGAGGCTCAGCCCGCCGGCCGCGAGTACGAAACCCGCGGCGATGAGCAGCGTCCGGCGGCGCCGGCGGCGGTGCGCGGCGGCCTTGCGGTCCCGGCGGCTCGCCCTGCCGCCTCCGGCCGGGCTCGCGGCGTCGGGGGCGTCCTCCGGCTCGTCGGCGGCCCGCGGTGCCCGCCCCTCATCGGACGTCACGTAGCCCTCGGCCGAGGGAGGTTGCTCGGCTGGAGTGCCGCACCCAGGACAGGCGAGGGCGCCGTTGAGGTGCCGTCGGCACGGGTGGCAGTAGTCCATGACGCGGGAAGATTAAGTTCCGCAAGGGGCGCGTTCCTAGACGCCGCTGTGAAAGTTGTGTGGGAAAACGGCCGGGGCCGCCGCGCCCCGCGCTTGCGAAACTGGCGAAACCGTTACCTGTCCGACCCATTGACACCCCCACCGCCCCGTCCTTACTGTCACGCCAGCATTTCGAACGACTGACGAAATATCGAACAGAGCGAGGGGCAACCGCCGTGCGCATCACCGGAATCAGCACACACGTGGTCGGGACGCCGTGGCGCAACCTGACGTACGTCCAGGTGCACACCGACGAGGGCGTCACCGGAGTCGGAGAGACCCGGATGCTCGGCCACACCGACGCCCTCCTCGGCTACCTGAAGGAGGCCGAGGCCAACCACATTCTCGGTTCCGACCCGTTCGCTGTCGAGGACCTGGTCCGCCGGATGAAGTACGGCGACTACGGCCGCGCCGGCGAGATCGTGATGTCCGGTATCGCCGTCGTCGAGATGGCCTGCTGGGACATCAAGGGCAAGGCCCTCGGCGTCCCGGTCTGGCAGCTGCTGGGCGGCAAGGTCACCGACAAGGTCAAGGCGTACGCCAACGGCTGGTACACCACCGAGCGGACCCCGGAGGCGTACCACAAGGCCGCGCAGGGCGTCATGGAGCGCGGTTACCGGGCGTTGAAGATCGACCCGTTCGGCACCGGGCACTTCGAGCTCGACCACGAGCAGACCCTGTACGCCGTGTCGCTGATCGAGGCCGTGCGCGACGCCATCGGTCCCGACGCCGAGCTGATGCTGGAGATGCACGGCCGCTTCTCCCCCGCCACCGCCGTGCGGCTCGCCAAGGAGATGGCGCCCTTCAAGCCGGCCTGGCTGGAGGAGCCGGTGCCGCCGGAGAACCTCCGGGCGCTGAAGAAGGTCGCCGAGAAGGTGGACATCCCCGTCGCCACGGGTGAGCGCATCCACGACCGGATCGAGTTCCGCGAGCTGTTCGAGGACCAGTCCGTCGACATCATCCAGCCGGACGTGGGTCACATCGGCGGCATCTGGGAGACCCGCAAGCTCGCCGCCACCGCCGAGACCCACTACACGCTCGTCGCCCCGCACAACGTCGGCGGTCCCGTGCTCACCGCCGCCAGCCTCCAGGTCGGCTTCACCGCGCCGAACTTCAAGATCCTGGAGCACTTCAACGACTTCGCCGACGCGGAGATCAAGAAGGTGGTCAAGGGAGCGCCGGTGGTGGACCCGGAGGACGGGTGCTTCCACCTCTCCGACGCTCCCGGTCTCGGCGTGGAGCTGGACACCGACGCGGCGGCCGAGTTCCCGCAGCAGCAGGCGCGGTTCGACCTGTGGGCCGAGGGCTGGGAGCAGCGCAAGCCCAAGGGGACGCAGGCATGAGCAGGGCGGTCGTCGTCGAGGCGCCGGGCGAGCACCGGCTCGTGGCGCACGAGCCGCGCGATCCCGGTGCGGGCGAGGCGCTGGTGCGGGTGCACGCCGCCGGGATCTGCGGCAGCGACCGCGAGGTCTACCAGGGCAACCGGCCCGAGGGGTACGTGCGTTACCCGCTCACCCCCGGCCATGAGTGGTCCGGGACCGTCGACGCGGTCGGCGCCGGGGTGCCCGCGTCCCTCGTGGGCCGCAAGGTCGTCGGTGAGGGCTTTCGCAACTGCCAGGTGTGCGACCGCTGTCACGCGGGCGAGACCACCCTGTGCGGCGCCGGGTACGAGGAGACCGGGTTCACCCAGCCGGGCGCCATGGCACCCACGCTGACGCTGCCCGCCCGTCTCCTGCACGTCCTGCCCGACGACGCCGACCTGACGGCGGCCGCCCTGCTGGAGCCGGCCGCCTGCATCGCGGCCGCCGCGCTCAAGGCGAACGCCCGTCCCGGCGAGCGGGTCGCCGTCGTCGGCACCGGGACGCTCGGCATGTTCGCCGTGCAGTTCCTGCGCGCCGCCTCCCCGGCCGAACTGCTGGTGGTCGGCACGCGCGGGGACCGGGAGGCGCTGTCCCGGCAGTACGGCGCCACCGACTTCCGCACCAAGGACCAGCCCCTGCCGGACGACTTCGACGTGGTGATCGAGACCGCCGGTTCCGCGGACGCGTCCCGCATCTCCGCCGCGTTGCTGCGCAGGGGCGGGCGGCTGGTGCTGACCGGCATCCCGGCGCCGGGCGCCGACGGTCTCGACCCGACCGACCTGGTGGTGCGTCAGCTGGAGGTGCACACCGTCTTCGGGGCACCGCCGGACGCCTGGGCGCACACCGTGCGGGTCTTCGCCGCCGGTCTGCTCGACCCGCTGCCGCTGGTGACGCACGAGCTGCCGCTCGCCGAGTTCGCGCAGGCCATCGAGCTGGTGGGCGCCGGTGACCCGAAGGTCGGCAAGGTGCTGCTCCACCCCTGAAGCCGTACGCCGGTACGGGGGCGACCTGACGGCCTCCGTACCGGCGTACACCCACCCGAACCGAGCTTTCCGTACCCTTCGCCGCGAACCTTGTCCGGTATATCGAACCGGCACATCGGGGCGGCCCATCGAACACGAAGGACAGCCCGTGACCGACTCTTCCGCCCAGGCAGCGGCCCGCAGGCCCGGCGAGCAGGCGCTCGCCGCCCTCGGCCTGGCCGCGCCCGCACTCGATCCCGCCGACGCCTCGCCGCACTTCTTCCCGGGCGGCGGCCGCTGGCGCACCGAGATCCCCTCCTGCGAGGGGCCGGAGGCGCTGGCCGTGGTCCTCAAGGAGTCCTCACGGCTGGACGTGCCGATCCACCGGATCAGCCAGGGCAGCGGCGTCTGGATGCTGACCGACGCCGAGATCACCGAGATGGTCGAGTCCACCGCCGAACGCGACATCGAGCTCTGCCTGTTCACCGGCCCGCGCGGCACCTGGGACATCGGCGGTTCCACCCGGACCGACTCCGGCGGCGCGGGGCTGCGGGCACGCGGCCACGACGCGGTCGCCGGGTGCGTCGAGGACGCCGTGCGGGCGACGGAACTGGGCGTCAAGTGCCTGCTCGTCGCCGACGAGGGCGTGCTGTGGACCCTGCACCGGGCACGGTCGGCCGGTGTCATCCCGGCCGACACCACGCTCAAGCTGTCCGCGCTCGTGGGCCCCGTCAACCCGGCCTCGTACGAGGTGTACGAGCGGCTCGGCGCCGACTCGATCAACGTGCCCAGCGATCTGACGCTGGATCACCTGACCGAAATCCGGCGGGTTTCGGCCGCGCCGATGGACATGTACATCGAGGCCCCGGACGACCTCGGCGGCTATGTGCGCATGTACGAGGTCGCCGAACTGATCCGGCGCGGCGCCCCGCTGTACCTGAAGTTCGGCCTGTCGAAGGCGCCGGGGATCTACCCCTACGGACACCACCTGCGCGAACTGACGCTGGCGACCGCCAAGGAGCGCGTGCGGCGCGGCCGGCTGGCCCTGGATCTCCTCCAACGGCACGGCGCCGAAGGGGACATGGCCCCGCTCGGCACGCGGCTTCCGGGGGCGCTCAACCGGTTCGAGATCTCGTCATAACGTTCCGGAAACCCCCTTCACAAAAGAAGACACGACCGCGCACAATCCCACACACCTGCTCTCGGTCGTTCCACCCTCAGCGTTTCAAGCGTTCTGGCACCACCAGACCGAGCCCTGCACCCACATCAAGGATGATGACCATGCGCAACCGCAGAGCCGCACTCGCCACCATCGCCTCGGCCGCCACCCTCGCCCTCACCCTGACCGCCTGCGGCCAGAACAGCGAGGGTGGCAGCGACGACAAGGGCAGCACCGAAGGCGCCACCATCGGCATCGCGATGCCGACCAAGTCCTCCGAGCGCTGGATCGCCGACGGCGCCAACGTCGAGAAGGAACTGAAGGCCAAGGGGTACAAGACCAAGCTCGTCTACGGCGAGGACGACCCCGACCAGCAGGTCTCCCAGATCGAGAACATGATCACGCAGGGCGTGGACGCCCTGATCGTCGCCGCGATCGACAACAAGTCCCTCAACAACGTGCTCCAGCAGGCCAAGGACGCCGACATCCCGGTGATCTCCTACGACCGGCTGATCCTCGGCACCGAGAACGTCGACTACTACGCCTCGTTCGACAACGAGAAGGTCGGCGAGCTGCAGGGCGGCTACATCGCCGACAAGCTCGGCCTGAAGGACGGTTCCAAGAAGGGCCCCTTCAACATCGAGCTGTTCGCCGGCTCCAACGACGACAACAACACCAGGTACTTCTTCCAGGGCGCGATGAACGTCCTGAAGCCGTACATGGACAAGGGCCAGCTCGTCGTCCGGTCCAAGCAGACCGCCCTCAACCAGGTCACCACCCTGCGCTGGGACGGCGGCACCGCGCAGAAGCGCATGGACGACCTGCTGACCTCCAGCTACCGCAGCGCCCGCATCGACGCCGTGCTCTCGCCGTACGACGGCATCTCCATCGGCATCCTGTCCGCCCTGAAGTCGGACGGCTACGGCTCCGCGGGCAAGCCGTTGCCGGTCGTCACGGGTCAGGACGCGGAGCTCGCCTCCGTGAAGTCGATCATCGCGGGTGAGCAGACCCAGACCGTCTACAAGGACCTGCGCAAGCTCGCCAAGGTCGCCGCGAACATGGTCGACGCCGCCCTGAACGACAAGAAGCCCGAGGTCAACGACACCAAGTCCTACGACAACGGTGCCAAGGTCGTCCCCGCCTACCTGCTGCAGCCGGTCAGCGTCGACAAGTCCAACTACAAGAAGGCCCTCGTGGACGACGGCTACTACACCGAGAACGACCTCAAGTAACCGGGCCCACCCAAGGATTGGAAGGCACGACCATGGCGGGACCCGTCCTGGAAATGCGCTCGATCGTCAAGACCTTCCCCGGTGTCAAAGCGCTGTCGGACGTCACGCTGACCGTTCACCAGGGCGAGGTCCACGCCATCTGCGGCGAGAACGGCGCCGGCAAGTCGACCTTGATGAAGGTGCTCTCCGGCGTCCATCCGCACGGCAGTTACGAGGGGGACGTCCTCTTCGAAGGGGAGACCTGCCGGTTCAAGGACATCAGGGCGAGCGAACAGCACGGCATCGTGATCATCCACCAGGAGCTGGCGCTGGTGCCGTACCTCTCCATCGCGGAGAACATCTTCCTCGGCAACGAGCACGCCAAGCGCGGGCTGATCAACTGGAACGACACGCTCAGGCACGCCACCGAGCTGCTGCGCCGGGTCGGTCTGGACGAGCACCCGGAGACCCGCGTCGCCGACATCGGCGTGGGCAAGCAGCAGCTGGTGGAGATCGCCAAGGCGCTGTCGAAGAAGGTGAAGCTGCTCATCCTCGACGAGCCGACGGCGGCGCTCAACGACGAGGACAGCGGCAAACTCCTCGACCTGATCCTTCAGTTGAAGAACCAGGGGATGACGTCGATCATCATCTCCCACAAGCTCAACGAGATCCGCCGGGTCGCCGACTCGGTCACGATCATCCGCGACGGGCGCTCCATCGAGACGCTCGACGTGAAGGCGGCCGACACCACCGAGGACCGGATCATCAGCGGGATGGTCGGCCGCGACCTGGAGAACCGCTTCCCGGACCGGACCCCGCACCAGCCGGAGGCGGGGTCCGCGCCGGCCCTGGAGATCCGCAACTGGACCGTGCACCACCCCCTCGACCAGCAGCGCAAGGTCGTCGACGACGTGTCGATCGAGGTGCGGCGCGGTGAGATCGTCGGCATCGCCGGTCTCATGGGCGCCGGCCGCACCGAACTGGCGATGAGCGTGTTCGGCCGCACCTACGGCCGGTACGCGGGCGGCACGGTCCTGCGCGACGGCACCGAGATCCGTACCAAGACCGTCCCGGAGGCGGTCAAGCACGGCATCGCGTACGTCACCGAGGACCGCAAGCACTACGGCCTCAACCTCATCGACAACATCAACCGCAACATCTCGCTGACCGCGCTGGGCAAGGTCGCCAAGCGGGGTGTCGTCGACGAGCACGGGGAGCGGCAGGTCGCCGAGGACTTCCGCAAGTCCATGAACATCAAGGCGCCGACCGTCTTCGAGCCGGTGGGCAAGCTGTCCGGTGGCAACCAGCAGAAGGTCGTCCTCAGCAAGTGGATCTTCGCGGGTCCCGAGGTGCTGATCCTGGACGAGCCCACCCGCGGCATCGACGTGGGCGCCAAGTACGAGATCTACACGGTCATCGACCAGCTGGCCGCCCAGGGCAAGGCGGTCGTCTTCATCTCCTCCGAACTGCCGGAGCTGCTCGGCATGTGCGACCGCATCTACACGATGGCCGCGGGACGGCTGACGGGTGAGTTCTCGCGGGCCGAGGCGTCGCAGGAAGCGCTGATGCGTCAGATGACGAAGGACAAAGAGGTAACCCGATGAGCACGGACGTGACCGCCAAGACCCCGGCCCCCGCACCACCGGGCAAGGGCGCTTCGGCCGACGGGGGCGGCCTGCTGCAGCTGATGCTCGACGGCATGCGCCGCAACATGCGGCAGTACGGCATGCTGATCGCCCTCGGCCTGATCGTGGCGCTGTTCGCCGTCTGGTCCGACGGCGACCTGCTGCTGCCGCGCAACGTCTCCAACCTGGTGCTGCAGAACAGCTACATCCTGATCCTCGCGATCGGCATGATGCTCGTCATCATCGCGGGCCACATCGACCTGTCGGTCGGCTCACTGACGGCGTTCATCGGCGCGATGGCCGCCGTCCTGATGGTCGAACACGATCTGTCCTGGCCGCTCGCGGTGGTGCTGTGCCTGGCCATCGGCGCGGTCGCGGGCGCCCTGCAAGGGTTCTTCATCGCCTATCTCGGCATACCGTCGTTCATCGTGACCCTCGCGGGCATGCTGCTCTTCCGCGGTCTGACGGAGATCTTCCTGAAGGGCCAGACGCTCGGCCCGTTCCCGAAGGACCTCCAGAAGATAGCCAACGGCTTCCTGCCCGAGGTCGGCCCGAACACCAACTACCACAACCTCACCCTGCTGCTCGGTCTCGCGCTGATCGCCTTCGTGGTCTTCCAGGAGGTCCGCGATCGCAAGCGCCAGCAGGAGTTCTCCCTGGACGTGCTGCCGGCCAAGCTGTTCCTGCTCAAGCTGGTCGCACTGGTCTCCGCCGTCCTCGTGGTCACGCTGCTGCTGGCCAGCTACAAGGGCGCCCCGATCGTGCTGCTCATCCTGGGCGTGCTGGTCGTCGGCTTCGGCTACCTGATGCGCAACGCGATCGTCGGCCGCCACATCTACGCCATCGGCGGCAATCTGCCCGCGGCCAAGCTGTCGGGCGTGAAGGACAAGAAGGTCACCTTCCTGGTCTTCCTGAACATGGGCATGCTCGCGGCCCTGGCGGGTCTCGTCTTCGCCTCCCGCTTCAACGCGGCCTCTCCCAAGGCCGGCCTCAACTTCGAGCTGGAGGCCATCGCGGCCTCGTTCATCGGCGGCGCGTCGATGAGCGGCGGTGTCGGCACGGTCCTCGGCGCGATCATCGGCGGTCTGGTCCTGGGCGTGCTGAACAACGGCATGAACCTCGTCGGCATCGGCACCGACTGGCAGCAGGTCATCAAGGGACTGGTGCTGCTGGCGGCGGTCGGGTTCGACGTGTGGAACAAGCGCAAGGTCGGTTCGTAGTCACTCCGGGCCCCGCCGCTCGTGGCGGGGCCCGCTTCTTTCACGGAAGTACAGGAGCCGCAATGGAACTGAGCAGACGCACGGTCATGGCATCCGCCGCGGCCGCGGGCATCGCCGCCACCACGCTCGGCGGCACGGCACACGCCACGGGAGGCAGGAAGCCGGTGAAGGAGCTCTTCGGCAAGCTCGCCGACGGCACGAAGGTGTACCGCTGGTCGCTGGAGAACGGCGGCACGCGGATGAAGGTGCTGTCGTACGGCGGCGTCGTGCAGTCCCTGGAGATCCCCGACCGCCGGGGCCGGTACGAGAACGTCTCCCTGGGCTTCGACAACCTCGACGACTACGTGGCCCGCAGCCCGCACTTCGGCGCCCTGATCGGGCGGTACGGCAACCGCATCGCCAAGGGCCGCTTCACCCTGGACGGCAAGCAGTACCAGCTCTCCGTCAACGACGGCGAGAACTCCCTGCACGGCGGCGCCCTGGGCTTCGACTACCGGGTGTGGGACGTCGAGCCGTTCACCCAGGGCTCCGACGTGGGCCTGGTCCTGCACTACACCAGCGTCGACGGCGAGATGGGCTACCCGGGCACGCTCAAGGCGAAGGTGACGTACACGCTCACCCGGCGCGGCGAGTGGCGCATCGACTACGAGGCCACCACCGACAAGGCCACCGTCGTCAACCTCACCAGCCACGTCTACTGGAACCTGGCCGGCGAGGGCAGCGGCACGATCGAGGACCACGAGCTGTCGATCGCCGCCTCCCGGTTCACGCCCACCGACGCCGGCCTGATCCCCACCGGCGAGCTGGCTAAGGTCGCGGGCACCCCGTTCGACTTCCGCCGCGCCAAGCCGATCGGCCGGGACATCCGGGACGGCCACCCGCAGCTCGTCACCGCCAAGGGCTTCGACCACAACTGGGTGCTGGACAAGGGCATCACCGACCGCCCCGAGCACGTCGCCACCCTGCGCGACGGCGCCTCCGGCCGCACCCTGCGCATCGCGACCGACCAGCCGGGGCTCCAGTTCTACTCGGGCAACTTCCTCGACGGCACCCTGACCGGCCCCGGCGGCTCCGTCTACCGGCAGGGCGACGCGCTGTGCCTGGAGACCCAGCACTTCCCGGACTCGCCGAACCAGCCGTCGTTCCCCTCGACCGTGCTGCGGCCGGGGCAGACGTACCGGACGACGACGGTGCACTCGTTCGACGCGTGAGCCGTGACGTCGCGACTCCGTGACGCCGTGCGGGGGACACACTTCCTTCACACGAGTTGAACGGCGTCCCGCCCGTCTCCGTATGTGAGGGCGGCCCGCGCTCCCCCGCGCGGGCCGTCCACAGACGGAGGTCCCCTTGTCCGGCAACGTCACCTCGTTGTTCCGCAGCACCGCGGCGCACAGCCCCTCGATGGCGGCGCTGACGCGGGAGAGCGGCGACGGCGCGGGGCCGGTGGACTTCTGCATCCCCTGCAACCCGTACTTCCCCACCCCGGCGATGTTCGACGAGATGGCCGGACGGCTGCGCGAGATCGTCACGTACTACCCGAGCGGCGCCGACACCATCACCGCCGAACTGTGCGGCCTGCTCCAGCTCCCCCCGCAGTGCGTGGCGATGGGCAACGGCTCCACCGAGCTGATCACCTGGCTCGACCACCTCCTGGTCCGCGACTCCCTCGCCGTCCCCGTCCCCACCTTCGGCCGCTGGACCGACCAGCCGATGGAGACCGGCAAGCGGGTCGACATGTTCCCGCTCCAGGAGGCCGGCGGCTTCGCCCTCGACCTCGGGCAGTACGCCGAGTTCGTCCGGGCCAGGGGGACGCGGGCGGTGGTGGTCTGCAACCCCAACAACCCCGACGGCGGCTATCTGCACAAGCAGGCGCTCGTGCAGTTCATGGACGCGATGGCCGACCGGGACCTGGTGGTCGTCGACGAGTCCTTCCTGGAGTTCGCCGACGCGGAGGCCGAGCCCAGCGTGGTCCAGGAGGCGATGCTGCGGCCCAACGTCGTCGTCCTGCGCAGCCTCGGCAAGAACTTCGGGCTGCACGGCATCCGGTTCGGCTACCTGGTCGCCAACCCCGCGCTCGCCGGGCGGGTGCGCGCCATGCTCCCCAAGTGGAACCTCAACTCCTTCGCCGAGCACGTGGTGTTCATGCTGCGCGACCACGGCCCCGAGTACGCGCAGAGCCTGCACCAGGTCCGCCGCGACCGCCTGGAGATGGCCGCCCGGCTGTCGGCGCTGCCCGGCCTGACCGTGTATCCCTCCCAGGGCAACTTCCTCTTCGTCCGCCTTCCCGTGGGCGCCGAGGGCACCGTGGTCCGGGACCGCATGCTCACCGAGCACCGGGTCCTGGTCCGCGAGTGCGGCAACAAGATCGGCTCCTCCAGCCGCTTCCTGCGTCTCGTGGTGCGCCCCCAGGTGGACGTGCGTCGCCTGGTGTCCGGCCTGGAACAGGTGCTCTACGGGACCGGGAGGGGAGCCGCCGTGCCCGGGCCGGCCACAGGGACCGGCTACAGCTCGGGCACGGCGGCGGTGGACCGCCTGATGAGCGAGACCAACGGGGCCGGCCTGCGGCAGCTCGCCCCTCCGGCCGTCGGCACCGGCATGCCGCTCCCCGCCGCGGTGCCCGTCGCCCCAGCGGCGGCCCCCGGCCCGATGCCGGTGCCGACGGCACCTCAGCGGGTCCCGGAGCCGGCGCCGTTCCCCCAGCCGGCGCCGCCGTATCCGCAGCCGGTGCCGCTGCCTCAGCCGACCGCGCCGTATCCCCAGCCGGGGCCGGTCCCCCACCCGGCACCGGTCCCGCAGCCCACCCCCGTACCGGCGCCCGTACCCGCCCCGGCCCCGGCTGCCGCGGCGGCCGGGTATCCGGTGCCCACCGGCCCCACCCCGCCCGGCGTCCCGGCCCGCGGGGGCCTCACGGCCGCCCAGGTCCGGGGCACCAACGGCCTGGACCCGGTCCCGGCGACGGGCCGCCCGGGACCGCAGGCCTGGCCGGACGCGGCGGGCATGGGCCGCACGGGCTGACCGCCGGCGCTCAACGGGCGACGGGCCAGCCGCTGCTCCAGTCCAGCAGGTTGATGCCGAGCTTGGGCGTGCCGTTGTCGTTGCCGTCGTAGTAGTGGTAGACGATCAGGTCCCCGTCGACGTCGTTCATGATCGACTGTCCGCCGGGGCCGATGACGCTTCCGTGCGACTCGAGCACGGGCGTCCCGCCGTTGTTCATCATCGAGACGCCGCTTTTGTCGTAGTAGGGCCCGGTGACGCTGCTCGCCCGGCCCACCTTGACCTTGTACGTGGAGCTGGTGCCGGCGCAGCAGGTGTCGTACGAGGCGAAGAGGTAGTAGTACCCGTTCCGCTTGACGACGTACGGGGCCTCGACGGCCTTGGTGCCGGTCGGCCGGGAGGCGAGGGAGCGGCGGGCGGTGTCCGAGGAGAGCTGCTTCCCGGTGGCCGGGTCGATCCGGATCATCTTGATCCCGGTCCACCAACTGCCGAAGGACAGCCACCACCTGCCGTCGTCGTCGACGAAGAGGTTGGGGTCGATGGCGTTGTGGTCGCTGGACGCGTTCGACGTGAGGACGATGCCGTAGTCGCTCCAGCTGCCCGGCTGCCCGCTGGTGGAGCCCGCGAGGCCGATGGCCGAGGTGTTGGTGCCGAACTTCGAGACGGAGTAGTACATCAGGTACTTGCCGCCGTGGTACGAGATGTCCGGCGCCCAGGCCTCCGGGACGGAGGAGTACTGGGACCACCAGCCCGGCCGGGTGCCGAAGGCGTCCGCGCCGGCGGAGAAGGCGGTGCGGTCGGCGGACGTCTTGCTGCTGATGCCGCCGCCGGTGGCGTAGAGCTGGTACTGCCCGGACGCGGTGCGGATCATCGTCGGGTCGTGCGTGACGACGGAGCCGGTGACCCGGCCGGGGTTCGGGTAGGCCGATGCCGCGGTCGGGAGGAGGGCGAGCAGGGCGGCGGCGGGAAGAGCGAGGAGTGCGGTTCTCTTGCGGCTCACGTGGGGGGACTCCTGTCCGTTATATCGAACGCTGATCGTCTTGTCGGACGGGACCGTAGAGTCGAACCCTTTGCGCGTCAACGGCCCGCGCAGCAACCGCAACCAACGTCCGGAAAACACCGTGGGCCACGGGTGACACACCGGTGAATTCGCGACGGACGGTCGGCGCATCCCCCGGCGCCCGGCCCTGCCCCCGGTCACCATGGCCTCCCTCCGTCCGCCCGCCCTGTCCCTGGAGCCGGTAATGAACGGTGTTACGTGGGAGTCGGTGATCGCCGTGCTCGGCCTCGCCGTGCCCGTGACCGCCGCCCTGTGGGAGTTCTTCCTCGCGGGCCGCAAACGGCTCGGCTACCGCGTGCAGATGGACACCACCGCCCGGGACTCGGCCACCTCGTCCGGACCGGCGGCCGGGATCCTGCGGCGGCTGCAATGGGACGGCACCGATCTGCGCGACCCGTCGGTCGTCCTGCTGCGCATCGAGAACGTCGGCTGGACCCCGATCGTCGAGGACGACTACGTGGCTCCCGCCAACGACCCGGTGGGCATACGCGTGGCGTTCCCGGGCCGCCGCGTGGTCGGCATGGTCGTGACGGAGTGCAGCCACACCGTGCTGCGCGACTTCTTCGCACCGGGAACGCCGGGCCTCGGGTCCACGGACGGTGTCATCAGGCTGCCCAAGGTGAAGCTCAACCGCCGGGCGCACTACAAGGTACTGGCGGTCCTGGACCGCGTTCCGGAGTTCACCGACGCGGACTTCCCCGACCCGGAGGTCACCGCGGGCGTCGTCGGCGGGGTGCGCGGCGGGACCATCAAGAGGACCGAGTACTACCCCTTCGCCTCACGGCCGGTCCGCTGGCTGCTCGCCGTCCTCGTCCTGGTGAGCGTCGCCCAGTCCGTGTCCACCTTCACCCGGGACGACGACCGGCGGGCGGCGCCGCTGGACTGCGCCGCGGGCACGCTGTACCTGTCGGGCTCCACCGCCTTCCAGCCGGTCCTGGAACAGGCCGCGAAGCAGTACACGAAGACCTGCACCGACGCCCGGATCCCGCTGACCGACGACTCCTTCAAGGGCAGCGTCCCCGGTCTGGACGCCCTCGCGGCGGCAGGACGGAGGGCGGCGCCGAAGGAGGGCCTGGGCGACCGGCTGTCCTTCAGCGACGGCCCCAAGTCCGACGGCCGCACCCAACTGCTGCCCAGACCCGTCGCCCTGTCCCTGTTCACGCTCGTCGTGAACAAGGACGCCGGGGTCCGGGACCTGTCGCTGGATCAGGTGCGGCGCATCTACGCGGGCGAGATCACCAACTGGAGCCAGGTCAAGGGCAGTGACCTGCCCATCCAGCTCGTCAGCCGCAACCCCGGCTCCGGCACCCGGACCACGCTCCAGAAGCAGGTGCTGGACGGCAGGCCGCTGCTCGCCACCACCGCCAACGACTGCAACAGCCTGGACGCGCGGAAGCCGGGCCGCTGCGAGGTCGGCGGCACGCCGACCCTGCTGGACACCGTGGCCTCCACCCCCGGAGCCCTCGGCCACAGCGAGGTCGGCGCCGCCACCGCCCGCCACGACGTGCGGCTGGTCCGCATCGACGGCTATCCGGCGACCCTCGAAGGCGCCGACGAGGGCGCGTACCCGTACTGGGAGACCGAGATCGCCTACACCTACGGGGAACCCCCGGCGGACTCGATCGCCGCGGGCTTCCTGCGCTACCTCGCCAACGAGGTCGGCAAGGACGTCATCCGCTCCAAGGGCCACCGCCCCTGCGCGGAACTGGACAAGCCCCTGCTGTGCCGGCCGAGCGGGCCGTGACCCGTCGGGGCGCCCGCCGTATGCGGCCCCCACGCGCTCCTTACGGGTTCTCCCACGCCGCCGGTTCCGCCGCCAGCTCCCGTACCGGGTCCGGCAGCGCGTCCGCCGCCAGGTCCGCGATGGTCACGCCCTCCAGGATCCGGCGGACGTTGGCGCGCAGCGCCACCCACAGGGGCAGCAGCGGCCCCGCCGTGCCCGTGTACACCAGGCCCGTCGGCCGCTCGCCGCGCACCGAGACGATCGGCCCGTCCACCGCCCGGATGACGTCCGCCACGGTGACCTCGGCCGCCTCGCGGGCCAGCCGGTACCCGCCGCCCCCGCCGCGCCGGCTCTCCACGATGCCGCCCCGGCGCAGGTCTCCGAGGATGCCCTCCAGGAACTTGTGCGGGATGTCCTGGGCGGTGGCGACCACCTCCGCCTTCACGGGGCAGTCGTCCTGCCGGACGGCGAGTTCCAGAACCGCCCGTACCGCGTAGTCCGCCCGTGCCGAGATCCTCATACGTCCATTGTGCGGGGCGTTGTGGACAATGGGCCCGGCACAGGTGACCCGGTGGACGCACCGGCACCAGCGGTACAGGCAACAGGAGAGGCTCCCTTGGAGCTCAGCAGACGAATTTTCAGCGCCCTCGCGGGCACCACCGTCCTCGGTCTCGCCCTCGGCGGCAGCGTGAGCGGCGGGGCGGTGCCGGCCTCCGGCGCGCCCGGCCCGGTACCCACCGGTCCGCCGCCCGCGCCGCCCCGCGCCGACGGGGTGCGCCACCGGATCGCCTTCGACCGGTACTCCCTGCTGGTCGACGGCAGACGCCTCGCGCTGTGGGCCGGCGAGCTGCACCCCTTCCGGCTGCCGAGCCCGTCCCTGTGGCGGGACGTGCTCCAGAAGATGCGGGCGTACGGCTTCAACGCGGTCGGCGTGCCCGTCGCCTGGAACCAGCACTCCCCCGGCCCGGGACAGTACGACTTCACCGGCGTCCGCGACCTGGACCTGTTCCTGCGCACGGCCGCCGAGACCGGTCTGTACGTCGTGCTGCGGCCGGGCCCGTACATCGGCGCGGACGTCGACGCCGGCGGTCTGCCGGGCTGGCTCGCGGCGGCAGAGGGCGACCCCCGGACCACCGACCCGGCACATCTGCGGCACGCCGACGAGTGGCTGAGCCGGGTCAACGCGATCGCCGCCCGGCACCAGTACACGCGGGGCACCGGCACGGTCCTGCTCTACCGGGCCGACGCCCCGCGTCCCGAGCTGCTGAGCCACCTGCACGAGAAGGTCCGCGCGGACGGCATCGACGTACCCCTCCTCCACGGCGACACCCCGCTCACCTGGGGGGAGGCGGACCGGACCGCCGGCGCGGCCGAGGCGCGGCGGGTCCATCTCACCCACCTCGCGCAGGGCCTCACGCTGCACGACACCGGCACGGCGTTCGGCGGGACCTCGTGGGGCTGGCTGGCCGCGCCGTCGGCGCCCGCGCCCACGTACGACCCCACGGCGCCGATCGACGAGGCGCGCAGGCCCACGGACAAGCTCGCCCCGCTCCACCAGATAGGGCACCTCCTGCGCCACGTCCCCGACATGGTGCGGCTGGACGCGGCGCCCGCCGTCCGGGCCGGCGACGCCCGGATCCAGGTGCGCCACCTGACCAACCCGGACACCGACGCCCACGTGTACGTCCTGCGCAACGACTCGACCGCGGACGTGACGTCCACGCTGCCGCTGGACGGGACGGACGTGCCGGTCACCGTGCCCGCGCGGGACGCCAGACTGCTCGCCGCCGGGCTCGACCTGGGCGGGGGACGGAAACTGGCCTACGCCACCGTGCAGCCCCTGCTGACCCTGAGCGTCGGGCGGCTGGACATCGCCGCCTTCGTGGGCCGGACCGGCGAGATGGCCCACCTCGTGCTGGACTGCCCGGAGGAGCCGTGGCCCACCCGGCTGGACGAAGAGGCCGCCTGGGCGTACGACAAGGAGAAGCTGCACGTGACAGTGCCGCTCGGGGAGGCCGGCCTGACCCGGGTGCGGGTGCGCAGCGGCGGCTCCGACCGCACGCTGCTGCTGCTCTTCGCCGACGACGCCGTGTCCCTGCGGCTGTGGCCGTACGAGACCCCGTCGGGCAAGGGGCTCGTGTACGGCCCGGCGCTGCTGCGCGACGCCGTCCTGGACGGCCACACGGTGCGGCTGACCGGTGACACGGTCGACGCGTACGGGCTGGAGGTGTGGGCGCCGCGCGGCATCACCGACGTCACCTGGAACGGCCGCGCGGTCGCCACGTCGGTCAGCCGTGCCCAGAGCCTGCGGTCGAGGCAGCCGCTGCCCGGCGTGCCGGACGTGACGCTGCCCGCGCTCGACGGCTGGCGGCGGCGGGACGAGAACCCGGAGGCCGACCCCGGTTACGACGACTCTGGGTGGACGGTCGCCGACCGCAGGACATCGGCCGGCACGACGCCCGTGCCCGAGGAGCAGCCCGTGCTCTTCGCCGACGACTACGGCTTCCACTACGGCGACGTCTGGTACCGGGGCCGGCTCACCGGCGCCGCCTCCCTGGAGTCCGTCTCCCTCGCGTACAGCACGGGCGCGCGGGGGATGCTCATGGCCTGGCTGGACGGGGAGCCGCTGGGCACCCACCACGTGGGGCAGGAGGACGGGAACGGCACGCGGACCGGCACGGCCGGCTTCCGTGTGCCGGAGAGGCTGCGCAGGCGGCTGCGCGAGCGGGCGCTCGCGGGGCGGTCGCCCTCCCCCGTCCTGTCCGTCCTGGTCCGGCGCACGCAGCACGGCCAGGACGACTACCGGGCGGCCCGGGGGCTCACCTCGGTCACCTTCCAGGGCGCCTCGCCGGCCGTGCGCTGGCGGGTGCGGGGCGCGGCGGCCCCCGACCCCGTGCGCGGGCCGCTCAACAACGGCGGGCTGTACGGGGAGCGGAAGGGCTGGCACCTGCCGGGGTACGGCGACGGCGGCTGGGAGTCCGTGTCCTTCCCGCGCGCGGACCGGCGGCAGGGCGTCACCTGGTACCGGACGACGTTCCGGCTGGACGTCCCGCCGGACGTCGACGCCTCGGTCGGGCTCACCCTCGACGACGACCCGGCCCGCGACTACCGCGTTCAGGTCTTCCTGAACGGCTGGAACATGGGCGAGTACGTCAACGGCGGGACGAGCCCCCAGCACACGCTCGTCCTGCCGAACGGCATCCTGCGCACGCGCGCCGCCGCCAACACCCTCGCGCTGGCGGTGCTGGCCGGCGACGGCACCCCGGCGGGGCCGGGGACGGTACGGCTCACCCTGCTGGGCAGCGCGGCCGGAGGGGTGCCGGTGGCACCGGTCGCCTCCCCCGGCCGCCGGGAGCCCTGACCCCGGCTCAGCCGAGCCGGATCACGTTCCAGGACAGCGGCTCCAGGACGGCCGTGAGCCGGCCGTCCGTCAGGGCCGTGCCCTCGACCGGGTGCGGGACGACCCGCTCGGGCTCGGCGAGCGTGTTGCGGGCGTCGGGGTCGGCGTCCGCGAGGGCGCTGTGCTCCACGACCTCGGTCAGACCGAGGCCGCCGAGCGCGACGTCGAGCGGCAGCGGCTCGGTGCGGGAGCGGTTGACGGCGAAGACGGTGACCGTGCCGTCCTCGGCGCGCACGGCGGTGGCGTGCAGCAGGTCGGTCTCGCCGTACTTCTTCGTCTCGTACGTCGGGGAGTCCACCCGGACGTCGAGGACGTCGCCGCGGCCGTACTTCGAGGCCTGGGCGAACGGGAAGAACGTCGTCTGGCGCCAGGCGGGGCCGCCCGGTTCCGTCATGATCGGGGCGATGACGTTGACGAGCTGGGCGAGGCAGGCGACGGTGACGCGGTCGGCGTGCCGCAGCAGGGCGATGAGGAGCGAGCCGAAGACGACGGCGTCCATGACGCTGTAGTTGTCCTCCAGCAGGCGGGGCGCCTCGGGCCAGTCCAGGGCGCTGACCTCGGCCTGGGTCTTGGCCATGTACCAGACGTTCCACTCGTCGAAGGAGAGGTTGATCTTCTTCTTGGACTTGAGGCGGGCGCCGATGTGGTCGCAGGTGGCGACGACGTTCTCGATGAAGGACTCCATGTCCACGGCCGAGGCCAGGAAGGAGTCGACGTCGCCGTCGAGCGGCTCGTAGTAGGCGTGCAGGGAGACGTAGTCGACGAGGTCGTACGTCTCCTGGAGGACCGTCGCCTCCCACTCGGCGAAGGTGTCCATGGCCTGGCTGGAGGATCCGCAGGCGACGAGTTCGACGTCCGGGTCGATCTGGCGCATGGCGCGGGCCGTCTCGGCGGCGAGGCGGCCGTACTCCTCGGCGGTCTTGTGGCCGGTCTGCCAGGGGCCGTCCATCTCGTTGCCGAGGCACCAGAGCCTGATGCCGAAGGGGTCCTTGTCGCCGTGCTCGGCGCGCAGGTCCGACAGGGCCGTGCCGGCGGGGTGGTTGGCGTACTCCTGGAGTTCGAGGGCCTCGGCGACGCCGCGGGTGCCGAGGTTGACCGCCATCATCGGTTCGGCCTGGGGGCCGATCTTCTTGAGGAAGGCGATGTACTCGGACAGGCCGAAGCGGTTGGACTCCGTCGAGCGCCAGGCCAGGTCCAGGCGGCGGGGGCGGTCCTCCACCGGGCCGACGGAGTCCTCCCACTTGTAGCCGGAGACGAAGTTCCCGCCGGGGTAGCGGATGGCGGTCACGCCGAGTTCCCGGACCAGTTCCAGCACGTCCTGCCGGATGCCGTCCGCGTCCGCGGTGGGGTGGCCGGGCTCGTGGATGCCGGTGTAGACGCAGCGGCCGAGGTGTTCCACGAAGGAGCCGAAGAGGCGGGGGTTTACCTCACCTACGGTGAAAGCGGGGTCCAGGGTGAAGCGGGCGGTTCGCATGGGTTCCTTTCAAGGGTTCATTGTCGTCTGCGGCTCGGTGGGGGCTTGTCGCGCCCACGCGGCGGAGCCGCACATGGACACAGCCCCGCGCCCCTAATGGATGACCGGCCAGCCGTTCTTCTTCCAGCTCAGGGCGTTGAGCCCCAGCTTGGGGGTGCCGTCGTCCTCGGCGTCGTAGTAGTGGTAGGCCAGCCAGTCCTGGCCCCGGTCGCGGAAGACGGACTGGCCGCCCGGGCCGACGTAGCGGCCGTGGCCGGCCAGGAGAAGGTCGCCGCCGCCCTCCAGCATCGGCTTGCCCCTGCTGTCGACGTACGGGCCGGTCACCGATGCCGAGCGGCCGACGCGGATCTTGTACGTGCTGTTCACGCCCGAGCAGCACGCGTCGTAGGACGCGAACAGGTAGTAGTAGCGGCCGTGTCTGACGATGTACGGGCCCTCGACGGCGTACGGCTCGTCGGGGCGGGTGGCCAGGTGGCGGACCGGCGCGTTCGCGGTGGCCTTGCCCGTGTCCGGGTCCAGTTCGACCATGCGGATGCCGGACCAGTAGGAGCCGAAGGCCATCCACAGCCTGCCGTCGGCCCGGATCACGGCCGGGTCGATGGCGTTCCAGGTGTCGGTCGTCTCCGAGGTGAAGACCTTGCCGTGGTCGGTCCAGGTGCCGGGCAGGCCGGTGCGGGAGGTGGCGACGCCGATCGCGGAGTGGTTGGTGCCCCAGGAGGAGACGGCGTAGTAGAGCCAGTAGCGGCCGTCGCGGTACGAGAGGTCGGGGGCCCAGGGGTCGCCGGTGGCGTTGTACTCGTACCACCAGCTCGGCGGCTCGGCGAAGGCGTTGCCCGCGTCGTCCCAGTGGACGCGGTCCTTCGAGGTGCGGGCGCCGATCACGCCGCCGGTCGAATAGGCGACGTAGCCGCCGGACTTCAGGCGGACGACCGTGGGGTCGTGGACGATCTGCTGACCACTGACCGGCTGGGGGTCGGAGTAGGCGGTGTCCGCCCGTGCGGTGGCCGGGAGGAAGGCCAGGACGGCGGCGGCGAGCACGGTGGCGAGTCTCAGGCGCTTCATGCGACGGGCTCCTGTCTCGGGCTGGTCACTGGCCCGCGAGGCCGGTGTGCGCGACACCCGCCACGATCTGGCGCTGGAAGAAGACGAAGACGATGATCAGCGGCAGGCCCGCCATGAGACCGCCGGCCATGAGCTGGGCCCACTGGATGCCGTAGGAGTTCATGACGGTCGCGATGCCGTTCGGCATGGTCATCAGGTCGGGGTTGTTGGTGACCATGTAGGGCCACAGGAAGTTGTTCCACGACGCGATGAAGGTGAAGATGCCGACCGCGGCGAGGGAGGGGCGCGACAGCGGCAGGACGATGGTGAAGAACACCCGCCAGCGGCCCGCCCCGTCGATGAAGGCGGCCTCCTCCAGTTCGCGCGGGATGCCCTGGAAGAACTTGTAGAGGATGTAGACCATCGCGGCGGGCGCGCACTGCGGCAGGATCATGCCCCAGTAGGTGTCGACCATCCCCATCTGCTGGACGGTCGTGAACAGGGGGACGCCGAGCACGGCCGGGGAGACCATGAGTCCCGCCATCACCACGCCCATCAGGACGCCCTTGCCGCGGAACTCGGTGCGGGCGAAGCCGTATCCGGCCAGCGCGCTCACGAACAGCACGACGGTCGTCACGCACACCGACACGACGACGGAGTTGACGAACCAGTCGGTGATGTTGCCGGTCTCGAAGATGGCCGTCCAGGCCTGGCCGGTCCAGTCCTTCGGCAGCCAGTGCGGCGGCACCTCGACGGCCTCGGTCTCCGACTTCAGGGAGGTGAACAGCGCCCAGACGAGCGGCGAGAGGATCACCGCGGAGACGGCCGCGCCGATCAGCGTGAGCACGATCTGGCTGGGCGTCCACGCCTTGCGGGGCTTGACCCGTGTCTGCTGTACGGCGGTGGTCATCGGCCGCCCTCCTCACGGTTGCGCAGCAGCCACATCCGCGCGAGGGCGACGGCCGCGATGAGCACGAAGAAGATGATGGAGATCGCGGAGGCGTAGCCCACGCGGTAGCTGGTGAAGCCCTCTTCGAGGGTGTACTGCACGAACGTGCGGGTCGATTCCTCGGGACCGGTGCCGAAGTCCATCATCACGACGGCCTGGTCGAAGACCTGGAGCGAGGCGAGGATCTGCAGGGCGATCACGAGGCCGGTGATGTTGCGCAGCATCGGCAGGGTGATGTGGACCATGCGGTGCCAGGCGCCCGCCCCGTCCAGCCGGGCGGCCTCGTACAGGTGGGCGGGGATGCCCTGGAGGGCGGCGAGGTAGAGCAGGAAGCTGAAGCCGACCGTCCACCACAGGGTGCAGATGACGACGGCGAGCATGGCGTACGACTTGTCGGTCAGCCACGGGGTGTCGATGCCGAAGACGTGGTTGATCATGCCGGTGCCGGGGTTGAACAGCCACTGCCACAGGTTGCCGGCGACGGTGGACGGCAGCAGGAACGGCAGGAAGAAGCACAGCCGCCACAGCCACTTCCCGCGCTCGATGTGGTGGGCGAGCATCGCGAGGAGGAAGGCGAGGACGGTGATGCAGGGCACGACGAGCAGCGTGAAGAAGGCGCTGTGGCCGAACGCGTCCCACATCAGCGGGTCCTGGAACGCCTCGCGGTAGTTGTCGAAGCCGATGAAGTCCGCGCCGTCGCCGGAGATGTTGGCGTCGGTGAAGCTGAGCCACAGGCCGCGCAGCAGGGGCCAGATCACGAACAGGGCGAACAGCAGGAGGAAGGGGGCGACGAACCAGCCGCCGTGCTGGAAGCCCTGCCCGCGGCGGAGGGTGGCGGTGCCGGCCGCGGCCTCGGCGCGTGCCGGGCGGATGACGGTCTCGGCGCTGGTCGTCGTCATGCGGCCGCACCTCCCTGCGCGGCGGTGAGGCCGTCCATCGGGTTCTTGGTGGCGAGCAACTGGCCGAGCATGCTCTTCATCCGGCGGGCGGCGGCGTCCGGCCCCGCGGAGCCCATCGTCGAGGAGACGACGAGGGGGCCGACGCGCTGGGCGAGGATGCCGGTGGAGCCGGCGAACCACACCTTGGGCTCGGTGGCCTGGTGGTCCATCGCGGAGACGTACTCGTTCTGGGGCTGGAGCTTCTTGTACTCGGCCGTGGACAGGGTCGGCGTGTACGCGGGGATGTGTCCGCCGGCGGCCCACTGCCGGGCGTGCTTGACGACGTAGGCGGCGAGTCGGTGCGCGCCGTCGTTGGTGGCGCCGCCGCGGCCGGCCTGGTGGGGCAGCACGAAGGAGTGCGACTCGGCGTGGGTGGCCTGCTTGCCGAAGACGGGCGGCAGCGGGACCGCGCCGTAGTCGATCTTCGCGCTGTCGAAGACCGGCACGGACCAGTTGCCCTCCCACACGAACGGCGAGCCGTTGACGAACTGTTCGGCGCCCGCGCCGCCTCCGAAGCCCGGGTTCGCGTACCCGTCGGTGATGTGCCGGCGCAGGAACTCCAGGACCTGGGTGGCCTTGTCGGTGTCGAAGGTGACCTCGGTCTTCGCGTCGTCGAACCAGGTGCCGCCGAGCTGGGTGTAGAAGGCGACGAAGAACCACCACTGGAAGTTCTGGTCGTTGAGCCACAGGCCGATGGTCTGCAGGCCCTTCTTCGTGGCGGCCCTGGCCTCCTTCAGCATGGCGAACCATTCGTCGGTCGACGTCGGGGACACCATCCGCCCGTCGGCACCGAGCAGGCCCGCCTTCTTCAGCACGTCCTTGCGGTAGAAGCAGAGCTGGACGTGGATGTCGAGCGGGAGGGCGTAGAGCTTGCCGTCGACGACGGCGCGCTTCCACAGGGTGGGGTTGAAGTCCGCCTCCCGTACGCCGTACTTGGCGAGCAGCTCGACGTCCCAGGGGTCGAGGAGGCGGCCGGGCGAGAAGCCGGGCACCCGGCCCAGGTGCATGACGCCGAGGTCCGGTGCGCGGTTGCCGGCCGCGGCCATGGCGAGCTTGGTGTAGAAGGGGCTGCCCCACTGGAGGGTGGAGTCCTTCACGTCGATGCCGGGGTTGTCCTCACGGAAGGCGTCCAGCATCGCGATCATGTTGTAGCCGTCGCCGCCGCTGAAGAGGTTCCAGTAGCGCACCCGCGTGCCGGCGTCCGAGGCCAGGGCGTCGGCGCCCGTGCCGAGGGCCGCGAAGCCGAAGCTGCCCGCGACCGTCAGGCCGCCCGCCGCGGCCAGAAAGTGCCTGCGATTCAGGCCAGGTCGTCCCATGCCCTGCCCCATCTGTTGGTGATGTACCGGTGCGCGAAGGGAGAGCCCTCCCCCGCCCGTTCGAGATTTCGAATCACGCTCGTAACTTCGAACGGGAACGTAAGGTGGGAGCACGCACACGTCAATAAGTCGCGCAGGACTTTCGCGCGGCGGAGGGCTTTTCTCATGGAACGTCGGTCTCCGGATCGCGGGACGCGGGCGGAGGCGGGCGCGTAACGTGGCCTTCTCCCGCGCCTCGCCCACCCCGACGCCCTGCGGGCGGTATCCCGCCGCCGGGTCACCGCCCGGAGGTGGCTGAGCGGACCGGAGTCTTGGCATATTGCACGGGTGGACCGCGCGGCACCCCGCGAGCGGAACGGGACCCGGGAGGAGAACGGTGCGTACGAGCAGGCAGATGCGTCGCCTCGCCGACGCGCTCATCGACCCCATCCGGGTGCCGGTCCCCGCGGACCCGGAGGCCCTGTTCGAGGCGCTCGTCGCGTCCGTCGCCGCGTGGCGGGGCCGCGAGATCGTGGTCCGCCGGGAGACCTTCCCGCCGCACACCGCCAGCGGGCTGTGGCTGGAGGCCGGGACGCACGACGTCGTGGTGGTCGACCGGCGGGCCGCCGTGTGGCACCAGATCGTGATCCTCTGCCACGAGGTGTGGCACATGAACCGGCACGCGGCGGACACGGAAGCGGAACCGTCCCCGGCCGGGGACGGCCGGCCCCGCGCCGTCGCCGCGCGCACCGACTTCAGCCTGACCGAGGAGCAGGAGGCCGACCGCTTCGGCATGCTGATGGGCCGCCGGCTGCGCGGCTGGCTGGAGGCCCCGCAGGACTCCGTGTACGCGGCGCGGGACGACGACGCCGAGGGCCTGGCCGGACGCATCGGCGCCGCGCTCAACTACCGGGGGCACCACCGGTGATCGGCCTGGCCAACTACGTCAGCAGCGCCGTGCTGTGGCTCGGCCTGGCCGCCAGGGCTCCCGACCTGGTGCGCCACCGGCACGACCCCTACCTGCGCTCTCTCTGCGCGGTCCTCGGACTGGCCGGGCTCTGCTTCCTCCTCGGCGCCCCGCCGACCGTCGGCGCCGTCAACCGGCTCAGCGGCGTCCCGAACCTGGCCGCGCCGCTCACCTACGCGTCGATCACCGCGTACGGCGCCGCCGCGCAGGTGCTGATCGTGTACTGGCGCGGCGGCCCCCGGGTGCGCCTCGTCGCGCGCCGCTGGATCCTCGCGTACACGCTCGTCGTCCTCGGCATCGCGGTCGCCTTCGCGCTGGGCGACGCGCCCGTGGAGCGCCGGACCGACCTGGACACCTACTACGCGACGACGCCGTACATCGGCCAGATGATCGTGCTGTACCTGGCCGGGCACCTCACCGCCGTCACGGTCACCACGGTGTCGGCGCTGCGCTGGGCCCGGCAGGTGCACGGCCCGCTGCGGGTGGGGCTGACGGTGCTGGGGGCCGGCACGCTGTGCAACGCCGGGTACAGCGTCTCCAAGCTGGCGGCCGTGGCCGCGCGCTGGAGCGGGCGGGACTGGCCGGTGCTCGTCACCGGGATCTCCCCGGCGGCGGCCGCGGTGAGCGCCTTCCTGACGGTCGCCGGGATCCTGATCCCGCTGGTCGCCCCGCGGGCCGCCGAGTGGCGGCGGGCCGGGCGGACGTACGCGCGGCTGGCGCCGCTGGAGCGGGTGCTCGACGACGTCCTCACCCGGCGCTCCCTGCGGCTGCCCCGGCCGCGCCTGTCGTCGCCCGCGACCCGGCTGGTGTGGCGGCAGACCAGCATCCACAACGCGCTGAGCCATCTCGCCCCGCATCTCGACGGCGCCCTGTTCGACCGCGCGCGCGAGGACGTGCTGCGGGCCGGCGGCGACCGCGAGCGGGCCGAGGCGCACGCGTGGGCGGTGGCGGTGGCCTCCGCGGCGCGGGACACGGAACTCTGGGACACTCCCCCGGGCGGGACGTACGGCGGCCCCCGCGCCGACGCCGCCGGCCGGCTGCCCGAACGGCTGCCCGGACCGGCCGCGCTGGTGCGCATCGCCGACGCGCTGGCCGCCGCCCGACCCGTCGCCCCGGCCCGGGAGCGCGGCGCGACGGCCAGGGCGGGCGGGGTATGAAGGGGAGGGTGTGGACCGGGCGTCTGTGAACCGGGCGCCGAGCGAACGGAGTTCTCCGGCATGAGTCTCGTCGTGTATCTGGCGGCCGGGGTGTTCGGGCTGTCCTGCCTGGTGCTGGTGCGCCGGCCGCGCGGTCCCGTGCGCAGCCCGCTGGCCCTGTCCACCTGCGCGGCGATCGTCCTCGGCTCCCTGGTCTTCGTCTGCGCGGCTCCGCTGACCCTCGCCGCCGTCAACGACCTCACGGGCGTACCGAACTTCGGGGCACCCCTGACGTACGGGATGCTGTCGGCCTACAGCTGCTCGCTGCTCGTGCTGCTGATCAACTGGCGGGGCGGTTCCCGCGCGCGGGTCCGGCGCCGGGTGCTGCGCAGCATGGGCGCCTACGGGCTGCTGATCGTCGCGCTCGTCGTGCTGTTCGTGCTCGCCGACGCGCACACGGAGCGGCTCACCGACCTCGACACGTACTACGCCAACACCCCGTACATGCGCGAGATGATCCTGCTGTACCTGCTCGGGCACAGCGCCGCGACGCTGGTGATGTGCGCGGTGTGCGTCCGGTGGCTGCGGGAGGTCGACGGGCTGCTGCGGACCGGGCTGCGGCTGATCCTGGTCGGCAGCGTGCTCGACGTGGTCGGTTTCCAGCTGGCCAAGTACACGGCGGTGGTGGCTCGTTGGCGGGGCCACGACCTGGACTTCCTGTCCACGACGCTCGCCCCGCCCATGGCCTCGCTCGGCGCCCTGACCTGCTCCGCCGGTTTCGTGCTGCCGCGGCTGCTGCCGGCGGTGGTGGCCCAGTGGCGGGGCCTGGACGACTACCGCGGGCTCGGCCCGCTGTGGGCGCTGCTGCGGTTCGTGCCGACCGCCCCGAAGCCGCCGGCCGCCTGGTGGCAGCTGCCCCGGGAGCGGCTCCAGTGGCGCGAGGTGTCCATCCACGACGCGCTGCTCGCGCTCGCCCCGTACTTCGACGACGGGGTGCGGGAACGGGAGCGGGACGCCGCCCTGCGCGCGGGCCGCTCCGCCCACCAGGCCCGGCTGGCCGCGGAGGCGGCGATGCTCGCCGACGCCGCGCGCCGCGCCGCCGCGCGGGAGGCGCCCCTGGACACCCCGAGCACGTACCGGCTGCACGCCACGGAGGTCTCCGGCCCGGGCGGACTGGTGGAACTGGCCCGCGCACTGGCGGCATCCCCGGCCGGCGACGCCGTGCGTGAAGGTACGGTGAGGGCCGCCCACGGCTGGACCCACGGCTGAACGCGTGGGGGTCCGGCGGGAGTTGACCGCAGTCCGGCCGAACCGGAGGAGAACCGTGTCCCGTAGAGCTGTCGTCATCGGTGCAGGGCTGGCCGGCATGCTGGCCGCGGCGGCGCTGTCCACCGCGGTGGACGAGGTGACCGTGCTGGAGCGCGACGAGCTGCCGGACGGACCGGAGCACCGCCGGGGCCTGCCGCAGGGGCGGCACGCGCATCTGCTGATGGCCGGGGGCCTGGCCGCCATCGAGGACCTCGTGCCCGGCGTCGGGATGCGCGAGCGGCTGCTCGCGGCCGGGGCGCACGAGATATCCCTGAGCTCGGGCATGCTGGCGCTCACGCCCGACGGCTGGCTGCGGCGCTGGCGCCACGAGGGCCCCGCCATGCTCACCTGCAGCCGGGCGCTGCTGGACTGGGCGGTGCGCGAGGCGGTGCTCGAACGGGCCGGGGTCGGCATCCGCAGGGCCACCGTGCGGGAGCTGACGGGCGGTCCGGGGCGCGTCACGGGTGTCCGCGCCGCGACGGCCGAAGGGGCCGGGGACGACGTCCTCGACGCCGACCTCGTCGTCGACGCGAGCGGTCGCGGCTCGCGCCTGCTCACCTGGCTGGACGGCCTCGGCGTGACCGGCGTCCGGGAGCGGACCGTGGACTCCGGCCTGGTCAACGCCACCCGCGTCTACCGCGTCCCGGAGGGCGCCGGGCGGTTCCCGCTGACGGTCGTGCAGGCCGACCCGTACGCGTCCCGGCCGGGCCGCAGCGGCATGGTCCTGCCCATCGAGGGCGACCGCTGGATGGTCAGCCTCGCCGGCACGCGGGGCGGCGAGCCGCCGGCGGACCCGGAGGGCTTCCTGCGCTACACGCTGGAGCTGCCCGACCCGATCGTGGGCCGGCTGATCTCGGGCGCCGAGCCGCTCACCGGGGTGCACGTCAGCCGCAGCACCAGCAATGTGCGGCGCTACGTGGAGAAGGCCCCGCACTGGCCCGAGGGGTTCGTCGTCCTCGGCGACGCGCTGGCCACCTTCAACCCGGCCTACGGGCAGGGCATGTCGGTGGCCGCGCTGGGCGCGCGGGTACTGGCCGGGGAGGTGCGCGGGGCCGGCGTCACGGCGCCCGGTCTCGCCCGCCGCGTGCAGCGGGGGGCGGCCCGGTCGGTCGACGCGGCGTGGGCCATGGCCGTCGGCCAGGACGTCAGGTACCCGGGCACGCGCGGCGGGAAGCCGAACGCCGCGGACCGGCTCGTCACCGCGTACACCCGGCGCCTGACGAGGACGGCGGCCGGTTCCTATCCGGCGGCCGCCGCCCTGTGGGACGTGACCAGCATCCTGACGGGACCGGCCCGCGTCCTGCGCCCGGCCACCCTGCTGGCCGCGCTCGCCGGCCCCCCGCTGCCCCCGGCGACCGAGCCCCCGCTGACCCCGTCCGAACGGGACGTCCTGCGCGCCCTGGACCGCACCGGCGCCTGAGCGCGCGCCCCGGTCAGCCCGTGAACGCCGGCTGCCGCAGTCCCTTGCCCGCTCCGGGCACCACCAGGACCGACCCGGCGAGCGGGTGCGGGGCGGTGAGGCCGGTGCGGGCGGTGGTGACGTACAGGTCGGTCAGCCCGGCGCCGCCGAACGCGCAGGCCGTGACGAGCGGGACGGGCAGGTCGATCACCCGGTCCAGCGTGCCGTCCGGCGTGTAGCGGCGTACCGCCGAGCCGCCCCACAGCGCCACCCACACACAGCCGTCGGCGTCCACGGCGAGTCCGTCGGGGAAGCCTGCGCCCTCCTCGACGGTGACGAAGGGGCGCCGGTCGGCGACACGGCCGTGCGCGTCGTCGTGGGCGAAGACGTCGATCCGGCGGGTCGGCGAGTCGACGTAGTACATCAGCCGCCCGTCGGGGCTCCAGCCGGTGCCGTTGCTGACCGCCACGTCGTCCAGGACGGTCGTCACGGTGCCGTCGCCGGTGAGGCGGGAGAGCGTGCCGCCGCCGGGGGCCTCGTCGTAGCGCATGGTGCCGGCCCAGAGGCTGCCGTCGGGGGCGACGGCGGCGTCGTTGGCCCGGCGGCCGGGGACGGGGTCGTGGTGCAGCAGGCGGAAGGTCCCGTCGGGGTCGACGACGGCGATGCCGTCCCGCAGGTTCAGGACGAGCCCGCCGCCGGCCCGCGGCTTGGCCGCGCCCACGTGCTGCTCGGTCGTGCGCACCGTCCGCCGCCCGGAGACGGGATCGTAGGTGTGCACGCGGCAGCCGAGGATGTCCACCCAGATCAGCCGGCCCGCGTCCGCGTCCCAGGTCGGTCCCTCGCCGAGGGCCGCCTCGGCCCGTACCGCCACCTCGTACGTCATGCCACGCTCCGGTGGCCGAGGCGCTCGGACAGGTCGGCGGCGCCCTTCACGGCGAGCTCCTCCAGTTCGGCGCGGCGCCCCTCGCTCCAGCGGATCATGGGCACGGAGATCGACAGCGCGGCGACGACCCTGCTGGTGCGGTCCCGGACCGGGGCGGCCACGCAGGACACGTCCGGGTTGGACTCGCGGTTCTCCACCGCGATGCCGCGCTCGCGGATCTCGGCCAGGGCCGCGCGCAGGGACGCCGGGTCGGTGATGCTGTTCGGCGTCATCGCGGTCAGCTCGGCGCCGTCGGGGAAGCGGGCGGCGAGCTCCGGCTCGGGCAGGGAGGCCAGCAGCATCTTGCCGACGGACGTGCAGTGGGCGGGCAGCCGGCGCCCGGCCGCCGACACCATGCGCACCGCGTGCGTGGAGTCGACCTTGGCGATGTAGATGACGTCGGTGTCCTCCAGGATGGCCACGTGCACGGTCTCGTCGCAGGTCTCGGCGACGCTCCGGGCGACCTGCTGGCCCTCGGCGGCGAGGTCGAGGTGCTCGGCGTAGCGGGCGCCGAGCTGGTACGGACGCACCCCGAGCCGGTACCGTCCGGGCTGGCCGGCCACGGGGACGATGTACTTGCGGGCGGCGAGCGTGGTGACCAGTTCGTGCACGGTGGTGCGCGGCAGCTGGAGCCGGCGCACGATGTCGGGGGCGGAGAGCGTGCCGTCCCCGTCGAGGAAGAGCTCCAGTATGTCGAGAGCCCGGGTCACGGCTGGTACGAGACGTCCCATGTCCGGCCCCCTCCCTAGGTGTCTCAGGCGCCTGCGGTCGCGATACCCGATGTTCGAGATATCAACAGGCGATCGGAATGGCGAACACAGGCTACTCATACTGCGTTTGCCGGGGCAATGGGCACGCGCGCCCGTCCTGCCCCGGTGAGCGACGATGGGCCCATGCCGTCCTCCCAGCGCCCCGCCGGCCCGTTCACGCCGCTCGACTTCCAGCTGGTACTGCTGCGCCGCATGGCCGACCACAACCCGGGCCTGGTCGAGGACGCCCGCCACGAGCTGGGCGCCTCGGTCGCGGACATGCGGGAGGCCAACCGGCGCTGGCAGGCGATGATCCGCTCCCCGCGGTCCCGGTCCGCCGCCTCGCGCTACCGCTCGGTGCTGGGCGAGCCCGAGTCGGCGGCCCCGCGCCGCATCGGGGACCTGGAGTGCGAGGCCCGGCAGTGGCCGCTCCCCCTCTGGCCGGACCTGCGCTTCGAGGTGCTCGTGGCCGAGAGGGGCGTCGTCTGGAACGAGTGGCTGGTCCGCGCCCCGGGCGCCGAGGGCCCGCGGCTGCGCACGCTGGACGACCTGACCCCCTGGTCCTGCACGGTCGACGAGGCCGCCCGCGCCTTCGCCCCGGCCCGCCCGCTGCAGGGCTCGGCGCCCACACGGTGGGGGCTCGCCTTCACCGCCCCGGACGCGGAGGGGAGGCGGCACGAGGTGGTCGCGGAGTTCACCTGGGGGCTGCTCCAGCGGACGGCGGCCGACGGCCGGCGGCCCTGACGATCTGCTCGGTGACGCGCGGCACCGAGCCCTCGTGCAGCCACAGGAACAGGTTCGGCTCGACCAGCTCCAGCTCCATCACCCGGGGCAGCCCGTCCTCCCCGTCCACCAGGTCGACCCGGGCGTACAGCAGCTCGGGTGCGCCGGGCACGGCGGCCAGGGCCCGTTCGGCGACGGCGCGTTCGGCCGGGGTGGCCGTCCAGGGCTCGAGGCCGGGATGCGCGACCTTCCGCTCGTCGTAGGGCGTGCCGGGCGTCAGGACGGCTCCCTTGCGGCTGGCGTGCAGCAGTTCCCCGCCGACGTACTGCAGGGCCCGCTCACCGGCCGTGTCGATGCTGCGCACATACGGCTGGACCATCGCCGTGAACCCCTCGGCGTGCATCCGCTCCACCTGCCGTACGGCGGTGGCGTGCCGGTCGGGCGTGTAGCGGGCGGCGAACCGGGCGCCCGCGCCGGAGGTCGGCTTGACGACGTACTCGTGGTCGCCGGGCAGGCCGACCGGATCGCCGGGGGCCAGGTACCGGGTGGGGACGACGGGCACCCCGGCCGCCGCGAGCTCCCCGAGGTAGCGCTTGTCGGTGTTCCAGCGCACCACCGCCGGCGGGTTCGCCAGCCGCGTGAGCTTCCCGCACGCCTCGGCCCAGGCCGTGAACTCGGCCGCCCGCCAGCTGTAGTCCCAGGTGGACCGGATGACGACGAGATCGAAATCGCCCCAGTCCACCGCGTCGTCGTCCCACACCTCGACGGACGCCTCGGCCCCCGCGTCCCGCAACGCCGCGACCAGCACGGGCAGATCCCGGTCGACACTGACCTGCGGACCGGGACGGCAGGTGACGAGAGCGATGCGGGGCGGGGCGGACGGCACGGGGACTCCTCCAGGGGCGCTGCGACCAGCTCGTACGGCAGTGCGACTGCCGGGCAGGCTAACAACATCCCGGCAACGGAGGGGCCTGGGCCGTGACCCGGTACGCACGCTGCGGCAGGATCGGCGGCATGTCGATCTCCGGAACGGACTCCTACGACACGGCGGCCGGGAGGCTGCCGCCGCTGGTCGAACGGGCGCTGGCCGCCGCCCGGGCCCACGGGTTCCTTTACTCCTGCCGGCCCGAACAGGGGCGGCTGCTGCACGCCCTGGCGGGCGGGGCGCGCGGGACCATCGGGGAGACGGGCACGGGCTGCGGCGTGGGGCTGGCCTGGCTGGCGTCCGGAGCGGGCGAGGGCGTACGGCTGGTGAGCGTGGAACGGGATCCCCGGCGCGCGCGGATCGCCGCGGAGGTGTTCGCCGACCGGCCCGGGGTGGACGTGCTCCCCGGCGACTGGACGCGGATCGGCGAGCGGGGTCCGTACGACCTGCTGGTGCTGGACGGAGGCGGGCAGGGCAAGTCGGAGCAGGACCCGGCCGCCGACGTGGGCCGGCTGCTCGCCCCGGGCGGCACGGTGGTCCTGGACGACTTCACCCCGGCCACCGAATGGCCCCCGACACACGAGGGCCGGGTCGACCGGGCGCGGCTGCGCTGGCTGGAGCACCCGGCGCTGCACACGGTCGAGCTGCCCCTGGCCCCGGACCTGGCCGCGCTGGTGGGGACCCGGCGGCGGCCCGGCGAGAGGGGGCGCGTGACGTGACCGGCGTCAACCTCCCGCGGCGTCGGATCACGCCGGCGCCGGGGTAGGAAGGGGGTGCCCGTTCCCCGAGTTCTCCAGGAGTGCCGCGTGTCCTCCCTCTTCCCCGCCCTCACCAGCGACCCGGGCGACCACGTCGCCCTGCGGTTCGGCGAACGCTCCCTCACCTACCGGGAGCTGGCCGCGGCGGCCGGGGCCGTCGGTGAACGGGTGCGCGGCGCCGGCCGGGTCGCCGTGTGGGCGGCGCCGGCGATGGAGACCGCCGTCGCCGTGGTGGGCTCGCTGCTCGCCGGTGTCGCCGCCGTGCCGCTCAACCCCAAGTCGGGCGGGAAGGAGCTCGGCCACATCCTGTCCGACAGCGCCCCGGCCCTGGTGCTGGCCGCGCCCGGCGACGAGCTGCCCGAGCCGCTCGCGGGGCTGCCGCGCGTGGACGTCGACGTGCGTGCCGCCGGGCCCGCCCCCGCGGACGACGGCGGCGCGGAGGATCCCGCGCTGATCGTCTACACCTCCGGCACCACCGGCCCGCCCAAGGGCGCCGTCATCCCCCGGCGGGCGCTCGCCTCGACCCTGGACGCGCTCGCCGACGCCTGGCGGTGGACCGGCGACGACGTGCTGGTGCAGGGGCTGCCGCTGTTCCACGTCCACGGACTGGTGCTCGGGATCCTCGGCCCGCTGCGGCGCGGCGGATCGGTGCGCCACCTCGGCCGGTTCAGCACCGAGGGCGCCGCGCGGGAGCTGAGCAGCGGAGCGACCATGCTGTTCGGGGTGCCGACGATGTACCACCGCATCGCCGAGGCCCTGCCCGGCGACCCGGAGCTGGCCAAGGCGCTCGCGGGGGCCCGGCTGCTGGTGTCCGGGTCGGCCGCGCTGCCCGTGCACGACCACGAGCGGATCGCCGCCGCGACCGGACGGCGCGTGATCGAGCGGTACGGCATGACGGAGACCCTCATGCTGTGCTCGTCCCGGTGGACACCCCCGGACCCCCGGCCGGGCGTCCGCGCGGACGGCGAGCCCCGCGCCGGGACCGTGGGCGTGCCGCTGCCGGGGGTGGAGCTGCGGCTCGTGGAGGAGGACGGCACGCCGATCACGGCGTACGACGGGGAGACCGTCGGCGAGATCCAGGTGCGCGGCCCGAACCTGTTCACGGAGTACCTCAACCGCCCCGACGCCACCGCCGCCGCGTTCACCGGGGACGGCTTCTTCCGCACCGGCGACATGGCGGTGCGCGACCCGGACGGCTGTGTCCGCATCGTCGGCCGCAAGGTCACCGACCTGATCAAGAGCGGCGGGTACAAGATCGGGGCCGGGGAGATCGAGAACGCGCTGCTCGAACACCCGGGGGTGCGGGAGGCGGCCGTCACCGGGGAGCCCGACCCGGACCTGGGCGAGCGGATCGTGGCCTGGATCGTCCCGGCCGGCCCACCGGCGCCGCCTTCCCTGGAGGAGCTGGCCGCGCACGTCGCCGGCCGGCTCGCCCCGCACAAGCGGCCCCGCGTCGTCAGGTACCTCGACGCGCTGCCCCGCAACGAGATGGGCAAGATCATGAAGCGGGCGCTGGACCATGGCTGAACGGCTCTCCGCGCGCGCGTTCCTCGCCCTCCTCACCGACGACTTCGCCGAACTCCCCCGTGCGGGCGGCGACGGGGAAGGCGACGGCCCGCTCGGCTGGCCCGGCTACGGCGCCCAGCGCGCCCGCGCCGCCGAACGCACCGGCGAGACGGAGTCCGTCGTCTGCGGCACCGGGCACGTCGAGGGCGTCCGGGCCGTGCTGCTCTCCTTCGAGTTCGGCTTCCTCGGCGGCTCGCTCGGCCGGCGCACGGGCGACCGGCTGGAGGAGGCGTACGCGTACGCGCGGGAGCACCGGCTGCCGGTCGTGCCGCTGGTCGCCACCGGGGGCAGCCGGATGCAGGAGGGCATGCTCGCGCTGACCCAGCTCCAGCGCGTCGCCCGGCAGTCGGCGCTCACCCGTCACGCGGGCCTCCCGCAGGTCGCCGTCCTGCGGGACCCGGCCACCGGGGGCGGCTGGGCGACGCTGGGCGCGGGCGCCGACGTGGTCCTCGCGCTGCCCGGCGCCCAGGTGGGCTTCGCCGGTTCCCGGGTCCGGCCGCCGGACGCCGACCCGGCGGCGTACACGGCCGAGGCGCAGGTGGCGGCGGGCAGCGCGGACGCCGTCGTGCCGCCCGGGGAGCTGCGCGCGACGCTGGGGCGCTGGCTGCGGCTGCTGACGGCGCCGTCGGACGCCCCGGCGCCGGTGCCCGGGCCGCTGGGCGCGACGGACCTGCCCGCCACCGGGTGGGACGCGGTCCGGCGGGCCCGGGCGCCCGAACGGCCCCGCGCCGCGGCCTACCTGGACGCCTACTTCACCCACCGCGTCGCCCTGTCCGGCGACCGCTGCGGCGGCACGGACACCGAGGGCATGCTGTGCGGCTTCGGCGAGCACGCGGGGCGGACGGTCGCGTACGCCGCCCAGACCGGCACGGCGACCAGGCCCGCCGGATTCCGCACCGCCGCCCGGCTGATCCGGCTGGCGGACCGGCTCGGCATCCCGGTACTGACCCTGGTGGACACCCCGGGCGCGGCGAACGACGCGGAGGCCGAGCGGCAAGGGGCCGGTGCCGCCATCGCCGATCTGTTCGGTGCCGTGGCCTCGGCCAGGACCCCGGTGACCACGCTGGTCATCGGCGAGGGCGGCTCGGGCGGCGCGCTGGCACTGGCCGCGCCCGGCAGCACCTGGGCCACCCCGGACAGCTATTTCTCCGTCATCGCGCCGGAGCTCGCCGCGGCGATCCTGAAGCGCACACCGGCGGAGGTGGAGGTGACGGCGGGCCAACTGCGCCTGAGGCCACAGGACTTGGCCGACCTGGGCGTGCTGCGGCTTCGAACAGGGGATCAGTTGTTCCCTGGAACAGGTGATCGTCGCTCGTGAGATCGCATGCGGCCCGTGAGCCCAGAGATACTTACGGTGCGCAAGCGACGGGCTGCAGACCGTAGTCGAGCGCGGGTCCCACACCATGCACTATGCAAGGAGCTGCACGATCATGAACCTTCTCACCGACATCCTCGCCGGCCTCGTCCACTTCGTCGGCCGGCTGGTCTGACGGTCCGAGAAACACGACGGCGCCGCCTCCCCGTCCCAGGGAGGCGGCGCCGTCCGCGTGCTACCGGACGCCCACGGCCCGCACGATCTCCTGCGTGACCGAGCCGCCCCGGTCGTCGCGCGCCGAGGCCCGCAGCGAGACGTGCTCGGCGCCGCGCGGCACGTCCAGCGTGCCGTGCCAGGACGCGCCCTTGCCGGTCAGCGGGACGGACTTCCAGGTCTTGCCGTCGTCGTAGGACACCTGGAGCGTCCCGCCGCCGATCGTCCCGGTGTCCGGGGCACCCGCCACGTACTCGGCGCCGATGCCGACCGACAGCTTCCGCCCGCCGCGCACCTCGCCCGCGAGGTCGGTGTCCACGTCGAAGGACAGGTTGATCAGCGGCAGGAACGTCCAGCGGTCCTCGGGGGTCGCGGCCGACCGGAAGGTCCACTCGGCGTGGCCCTTCGTCCCGAGCTTCCAGCGGTCCGCGTCCAGCGCGGTGTCCGTGACCAGCTTGTACGTGTGCTCGTCGGCGGGCGCGTCCCACACGTACGCGGCGGACGACGGCCCGTCGTCGACCAGCTCGCCGTCCAGGTACACCGCCGTGGTCTGGGTCATCCCGCTGCCCTCGCTCCACACGTCGCCGAAGCCGGTGTGGTCGGGACCGGAGTCACCCCAGCCGGGGGCGTTGAACTGGAGCCGGTTGCCGGCACGCTGCTGGCCCCAGCCGAGCCCGGTACCGAGCCACGGGTGCCAGACGGGCTTGAACCAGTCGAGCTCCGGACGCGACCCGCCCTCGTAGCGCACCAGACCGCTGCGCTCCTCCAGCGCGCCGTCGGCGGCCTCCACGGACTCGTGCCACCGCTGACCGCGCCCGGCCGACACGTACTCGGTCCGCTCGGCCGGGTAGTCGATCCGCTCCTTGAAGCCGATGCCGATCGGGAAGGTGTCGGTGATCGAGTACCGGAACTCGCCCCCGCTCACCGGCTGGGCGGCGTGGTACTTCGTGTGCACGGCGGCCAGGTCCCGCTTGCCCGGCTCGTACGTCAGGTCCCGGTCGGGCACCGCGCCGGGGTGCCCCTCGGACAGGTCGTACACGTACGGCGTGTTGCGCGTACCGGTCATGTCGACGCGGCCCGCGGCGCGCAGCCGGGCGGCGTCGGCGGCGTTCACCGTGGCGATCGGGAGCGGCCGGTCGGCGTTGTCGTCCGTGCCCCACCACGCCATCAGCCGGCCGGGCGCGTCGTCGGTGACGAACAGCGCCTCGGCGCCCGCGTCCTGGGCGGCCTGGGCGAGGGCGGCCGGTTCGGTGCCCTCGGTGAGCCGGGCGAGGACCGCCTTGCCCTTCACCCCGGTGAACGGTCCGGCGCCGACATCGACGAGCGGCAGTCCGGTCCGGCCCTCGACGAGGGTGCCGCCCGGCTGCACGACGGCCTCGCCGATCCCCTTGACCTCCAGCGTCGGCTTGCCGAGCCGCCACACGGTCCGGTACTCGAAGCCGCCCTGGGTGACCTTCCCGGTGGGCGCGGCGAAGATGCTGTCGTACGTCAGGGGCACCTGCACCGCGCCGAACAGGTCGGAGCCGTTCGCGCTGCGGTCGAACTCCATGAGCAGCTGACGGGTCTCGGTGCGCCGGCCGACGTCCGCGCGGACCTCGCGCAGCTTCCGGCCGTCGAGGGTGATCTCCCGGTCCCGGTCGAGGACGACCTCGGGGGCCGCCAGGAAGCCGAGGCCGAGCGAGTCGGCGCCGTGGCTGCCCCGCACGTCGAGGAAGGAGGTCAGGCTGTACGTCCCCGGGGCGAGCCGCAGCTCCAGGGTGCCGGAGTCGCCGACGTGGGCGGGCACGGTGTCGACGCCCGCGGCCAGCCGCTGGACGGCGAGGTCGGCGGCGGTCGCCGCGCCCGCGCGGTCCTTGACGTGGACGGTGAGCGTGTACCGCTCCTCCTCCTTGACCAGCCCGAACGCGGTGTGCGCGACGGGTGTGCCACCGGCCGAGGCCACGATCTGCCCGCTGGTGCTGCCGACCGGCGCCTTCGCACCGTCCCCGGTCACGGTCGTGGAGGCCGTGCCGTGCGCGGGCACGGTGAGCGTGGTGTCGGCGAGCGCGGCGACACCGTCGGGCGCCCCCTGCACGGACAGGCTCAGTTCGACGGGAGCGTCGGAGGAGTTGGTGTAGGTGACGGTGCGGGTGACCGGCTTGTTGCCGTCGTAGGGCCAGGAGTAGAAGCCGAGGTCGGCGCTGCCCGTCGCGGTGATCCGGGCGGCGACGGCGTCGGGCACGCTGACCCGGCCCGCGCCCAGTCGGTAGGCGGAGGCGTCGAGCTGCTTCGACGTGGACATCAGCGCGTCCTTGAGCTGCGCGCCGGTCCAGTCGGGGTGCTTCTCGGCGAGCAGGGCGGCCACCCCGGCGATGTGCGGGGTCGCCATCGACGTGCCGTCCATGGAGGTGTAGTCGCCGGTGCCCCCGCTGAGCCGGGACCGGGCGGCGAGGATGCCGACGCCGGGGGCGGAGAGGTCGGGCTTGAGCGCGTTGTCCCCGTAGCGGGGGCCGGCGCTGGTGAACCAGGCCGCCTGGTCGGCGGAGTCGACGGCGCCGACGGTCAGCGCCGCGTCGGCGGCACCCGGCGAGCCTATGGAGGAGGGCGCGCCGGTGTTCCCGGCGGCGATCACGAACAGCGCGCCGGTCTCACGGGAGAGGGTGTTCACGGCCTGCGCCATGGGGTCGGTGCCGTCGCTCGCCTCGGTCGACCCGAGGCTCATCGAGACGATGTCGGCGTCCACGTCCCGGGCGGCCCACTCCATCCCGGCGATGATCTCGGACTCGCTGCCCGAGCCCTGGTCGTTCAGGACCTTGCCGACGGCGAGCGTGGCGCCGGGGGCGACGCCCTTCTCCTTGCCGTCGGAGGCGGCACCGCTGCCGCCGACGGTGGAGGTGACGTGCGTGCCGTGACCGTGCCGGTCGGCGACCTCCTCCCCCGCGATGAAGCTGCGGCTCTGCGCGATCCGTCCGGCCAGGTCGGGGTGGCCGGCGTCCACGCCGCTGTCCAGCACGGCGACGGTGACGCCCTTGCCGGTCAGCCCGGCCTGCCAGGCCTCGGGGGTGCCGATCTGCGCGTTGCTCTCGGCCATGGCGGCGGTGACCCGCCCGTCGAGCCACACGCCGTCGATGCCGGCCTGCCCGGTGAACGCCCGCCAGAAGGTACGTCCCTTGTCGGCCTCGACGGCGGCGCCGCGCACGCTGGGCAGCGCCCGCGTCCGCTCGGCGCCGCGCGGGGTGACGGTCCGCGCGTTCTTCTCGTACGTCACGATCAGCGGCAGCTCGCCGCTCTCACCGTCGGCGAGCCCCTGGCGCAGCAACTCGTCGACGTCGAAGAGCCGTGCGTCGAGCCGCCCGTCGCGCAGATAGGGCAGGGCCTCGTCCGGTACGACGCTGATCTCACCGTTCGCGTTCTGGGTGCGTACGGCGCCGGCGGCGCCCGCCGGCCGTTCGACGGTGACGGTCCTCCTGCCGCCGCCGAGGTCGGTGACGGTCACCCGGTCCCCGGTGACGAGGGTGACGGTCCGGGTGGCCGCCTGGGTGCGCGTGCCCTCGGGAGCCGCCTGCGCCGCCGCCGGCCCGACCGGCAACAGCCCGATCACAAGCCCGGCCGACAGGAGGGTCGCCCCGCGTCTGACTGGTCCTCTGCTCATCCTCGCCTCTCTTCGTGAGTGCTGCGAAGAGTCTCAGGGGGCATGTGTGACAAGGGAGTTGCCCAGACGTGGCGGGTAGGCGCCTCGGCGGGTTCCCGCCACGGAACCGGCGGCGCCCGCGCAGCGGCTCGACGGCCTGCGGCCGTACCCCCCATTCAGCGGCCCCCCGACCGGCCCCCTCCAGGGAGCGCCCGCTCCCGCCCCCGCGCACGATGCCTAGGAGACCGGCCACCCGCCGGTCCCACACGGTCTGCGCTCTCGGGAGGAACTGCCATGACCGCCACTCTGGAGCAGCTGCGCCGCTGCCATTTCGGCGTCGACCTCGGCGCGTCGAGAACCCGGGTCTATGTGAAGGGCTCCGGGCTGGTCGTCGACCAGCCGTCCGCCGCCGCGGTCAACACCCGCACCGGCGCGCTCATCGCGGTGGGCGAGCTCGCGGAGAAGATGACCGGCCGCACCCCGGGCTACATCCGAGTCGTACGGCCGGTCTCCGGCGGCACGGTCGTCGACATCGAGATGGCCCAGCGCATGCTGCGGCACCTGCTCGGGGACAAGATCCGCCGGGGGCTGCGCCGCAAGCCCCGGCTGCGCGCCGCCGTCTGCACGCCGCACGACGCCGATCCGCTGGCCCAGCGCGCGGCGATCGAGACGCTGGTCGGGCTCGGCGCCCGGCGGGTGGAGCTCGTCGACACCCTGATCGCCGCGGCGATCGGCTGCGGGCTGCCCGTGGAGCAGCCCGAGGCGACGATGATCATGGTGTGCGGGGCGCACGCCACGCAGGTCGCGGTGCTCTCCCTCGGCTCGATCGTCACCGCCGAGCGCATCCCGGTGGGCGGCGAGGCCGTCGACCACGCGATCGTGCAGCACCTGCGCCACCAGCACGCACTGGTGCTGCCCAGCCAGTCGGTACGCCCGCTGCAGCTCGCACTGTCCGGCAACGGGCTCACCCCGCAGGGCCCGGCGTCCACCGAGATCCACGGGCGGGACGTGGCGACCGGCCTGGCCCGCAGCGTGAAGGTCGACACCGCCGCGGTGCGCAACGCGATCCAGACGCCGCTGACGGGCGTGCTCGACGGCATCGGCAAGGTGCTGCGCGACTGCCCGCCGGAGCTGGTCGCGGACCTCGCCGACCGCGGGATCATGATGGTGGGCGGCAGCGCGCTGCTGCCCGGCTTCGACCAGATGCTGCGTCAGGCGACCGGCATGCCGGTGCACATCGCGGAGCGGCCCGACGTGTGCGCCGTCCAGGGGCTCGGCACGATGCTGGAGGGCGGGGTCGAGCCGCTGGTGCTGGACCCGCTGGCCGACTGACCCGCCGAGGAACCCGACGGCATGACCGCGCGGCCCGCGTCACGGCTGACCCGCCTCCTCGACGCCGTCCTCGGCGTCGGCACCGACCTGGATCTGCGCAGCACCCTGCAGCACGTCGTGGACGGCGCCGCCGAACTGACGGGCGCCGCCTGCGCGTCCCTGACCACGACCGACCCGGACACGGCCGGCTTCCCCGGCGTCGGCGCACCGCCCCCGGACGGCCCCGGCGGGCCCCCCGCCACGCCCCCGGCCGCCGTCCCCGGCACCGCGCACCGGCTGCGCGTGCCGATCCACGTGCGGGACGAGGAGTTCGGCGAGCTGTGTCTGGCCGGGGCGCCCGGCGGCGGCCCGTTCACGGCCGAGGACGAGCAACTGCTGCGGGTCCTCGCCACACAGGCCGGCATCGCGATCGGCAACGCCCGGCTGTACGAGACGGCCCGGCAGCGCGAGCGCTGGATCGAGGGCGCGGCGGCCGTCACCACCGCGCTGCTCACCGGTGAGAGCGCGGACGACGCCCTGACGACGGTCGCTGAGCGGGCCCGGCTGCTCGCCGACGCCTCGGCCGGTGTGATCCTCCAGCCGACCGCCGAGGGCGGCATGGAGATCGTGACCGCCTCGGCGCCCGACGACCCGGACGGCATCGTCGGCACGACCATCGCCCCGGGCAGCCCCGTTCTCGAGCAGCTCCTCGGTGGCGAGCCGGTGTTCGTCGCGGACTCGGCGACCGACCCGCGCATGACGACGCACGTTCGGCACCGGTTCGGCCCCAGCATGTTGCTGCCGTTGCAGGCGAACGGCCGGCTGATCGGCACCCTCGCCCTGCCCCGCCGCCGCGGCGGCCGCCCCTACACGGCCGTCGAACGGCTGCTCGCGACCCAGTTCGCCTCCCAGGCCGCGCTGGCCCTCGTCCTCGCCGACGCCCGGCACGGCCGCGAACGCCTCGCGGTGTACGAGGACCGCGACCGCATCGCCCGCGACCTGCACGACCTCGTGGTGCAGCGGCTGTTCGCCACCGGCATGATGCTGGAGTCCACCCAGCGCCGCCCCGGCGCGGACGAGGTCCGCGACATCCTCGGCCGGGCGGTGGACGAGCTGCGCTCCACGGTCCAGGACGTCCGTACGGCGATCTTCGCGCTCCAGCAGCCCCCGACCGGACCGCCGGCCGGACTGCGCGGCCGGGTGCTGCGCGAGACCGCGTCCGCCGCCGCCCTGCTCGGCTTCCCGCCCTCCACCCACTTCACGGGCGCCGTCGACAGCCGCGTACCGGACCGGGTCGCCGACCGCCTCGTCGCCGCCCTGCGCCGCGCCCTGGCCGCCGTGTCCAGGGGCCACGGCGTCTCCCGCGTCGAGGTCTCCGTCGACGCCACCGCGTCCCTGCCGGACGGCCGCGACGCGGTGCGGCTGACCGTCTCGCACGACGGGACAGCCGACGGCGCACGGCCGACGGCCACCTGGCAGTCGCCCCTGTGAGCAGGCCGCCCGGTCGCGTCCGGCAACGCCTTTACCCCACCATGGACCGGTCATTCCCCGCGGCCGGGTGTACTCCCGCCGGGCGGCGGGCAGGCGCACCAGCAGACGGGGGCCGGGTGACGTTGCGAACGTCGTCGGGGATCAACGAGGACGGACAAGGCGGTGACATGACCTCAGCGGCACCACCACGTCTGGCGGGGAGGCCGGCCACCCTGGTGATCGACGGCCATGTGGAGGCGGGCCGGGCAGTGCTCGTCCCCAGGGGGGAGCTGGTCCACGGGTGCGCGGACACCCTGGCCGAGGCCCTGGCCGCATTGCCTGCGGGCGTCGAGCGGGTCGACCTGGACATGGGCGACGTGGTTTTCATGGACACGGCCGGACTGCAGTTCCTGGAGCTGCTGCGCGGCTACGGCGACCGGCGGGCGGTGCCGGTGACGGCGCGGAACTGGACCGGCCAGCCACGCCGGATCCTCGAGCTGCTCGGCCTGGACACCACCGCACCCCTCGACGGCACGCCGCGTCCCCGCCCTGCGGAACCGGCGGGCTCGGCGGTGGCGGCGGAGCGGTCCGAGCGGCTGAGCGTGCTGCAGGAGGAGGTGGAGCAGCTCCGGCAGGCCATCGCCTCCCGTCCGGTCATCGACCAGGCGCGGGGCGTACTGATGGCCCTGCACGCCTGTACGCCGGACGAGGCGTGGCACATCCTGCGGGAGGCCTCGCAGCTGTCCAACACCAAGCTGCGCACGGTGGCCGCGGCGGTGACCGCCGGCGCCCGCAACGACGGCCCGCCGCCACCGCCCGAGGTGCGCTCGGCCCTGCGGACGGCCCTGGAGCGGGCCGGCCGCTGAGACACCGGTCCCGATGGCGTGGTGCCGTCGGCGCGGGCGGGGTACTCGGCGCGGGAACCCGGTCCGGCAGGAGGTGCCACCATGAACGGACAGACCCCGTCCCAGGCGGAGGGCGAGCGCGACGACGAGCTGGACACCACGGACGGCCAGAACCCGTCGCAGACCACGCCCTCCCAGGCGGAGGGCGAACGCGACGACGAGGACGGCAACGAGAACGGCGAGGGCGGCCGGTGACCCGGCTTCCCTCGCCTTCGTGTCGCCACACCGGCCAGAAGGTTTCTGTTGCGGGTGGCGCGGAGTGGGGCGGGTGGGACTCGAACCCACGGCCGACGGATTATGAGTCCGCTGCTCTAACCGGCTGAGCTACCGCCCCATACGGCGTGTCGCGTACACGTGTGCGCGCCGTCTGCCGCAGCATAGCCGCTCATACGATCTCCTGCCTCGGCTGGTCGGCTCACCGCGACGCCTTCACGACCTTGAGGACTCCGCAGCGTGGCGCACGGTTCCCGGGAGTTCCCAGAAGATCCCCCGGCATGTGTCCGGACATGAAAAAGGACCCCGAAGGGCCCTCGTTCACCTGCTCCCCCGACTGGACTCGAACCAGTAACCTGCCGGTTAACAGCCGGCTGCTCTGCCAATTGAGCTACGGAGGACCGAGCTCCCCCGACTGGACTCGAACCAGTAACCTGCCGGTTAACAGCCGGCTGCTCTGCCAATTGAGCTACGGAGGAATGCCTCGTTGCATCGAACGCACCTACCTGGGTATTCGCCAGGGGGCGCGCGCTCGCTGCGACACATACATTAGCGCAAGCAGGGGGGTGCTTTGCCAATCGGTACTCCCCGGCACTGTCAGAGCTACGCAAGGGAAGGTGGCCGCCATGCGTTACCGGCTCACATTCGTCGTCGGACTCGCCGTCGGTTACGTGCTCGGCACGAAGGCCGGGCGCGAGCGTTACGAGCAGTTGAGGAAGTCCGCGCGGCAGGTCGCACAGAACCCGGCCGTCCGCAACACCGCCGAGTCGGCGGCCCAGCAGGGACGGCACTTCGCGGACAAGGCCTACACCGCGGTGAGCGACAAGGTCGGCGACCGGATGCCCGACTCGGTCGCCCAGCGGGTGCGGTCGCTGCGCGAGCGCAACGCCCACGGGACCGGCTCGGACGACTGGGGCACCAGCAACACCTGAGGCGCGTGCCCCCACCCGGTACGGACACCTCCCGCGGTGCGGCAGAATTTTGCGCATGGGGATAGTCGCCGGGTTGGACAGTGCGCCCGATTTCACTCGAATCGTCGTCTGTGATGCGGACACGGGGGCCGTGCTCCGGCAGGGGTACGCGCCGCATCCGGTCGAAAGCCCCGACGGCGGTGGCCGTCCCTCCGACGTCGACCCGCAGGCCTGGCTCCTGTCCCTCGGGGAGGCCGCCGGCGGCGGGCTGCTGGAGGGCGTGCAGGCCATCGGGGTCTCGGCCCAGGCCAACTCGGTGGTGCCGCTGGACTCCCAGGGCAACACCGTGCGCCCGGCCATGGTGGGCGGCGACAAGCGCTCGCAGGTGGCGGCGGCCGATCTGATCGACGCGCTCGGGGGGCGCGAGGCGTGGGCGCAGTCCGTGGGCTGTGTGCCGCAGGCCCCGCAGCCCGTGACCAAGCTGCGCTGGCTGGCCAGGACCGAGCCCGAGGCCGCCGCGCGGACCGCCGTTCTGCTCCAGGCCCACGACTGGCTGGTGTGGCAGCTGCTGGGGCGGCCGGCCCGCAGGACCACCGACCGGGGCGGCGCCTCCGGGACCGGGTACTGGTCGGCGGCGACCGGCGGTTACCGGCCCGATCTGGTCGAGCTGGCGCTCGGGCACCAGGCGATGCTGCCGGAGGTGATCGGCCCGGCCGACGCGGCCGGCACGACGCCGGAGGGCCTGCTGATCTCCGCGGGGACCGGCGAGACGATGGCCGCGGCCTTCGGGCTCGGGATCGGGCTCGGGGACGCGGTGGTCTCCCTCGGCGCCTCCGGGTCGGTGATGGCCGTGCACCCCGAGGCGCTCGTCGACCAGAGCGGCATGATCACCTCCCTGGCGGACGCCACCGGTATGCACCTGCCGGTCGTCACCACCCTGAACGCCGTACGGACCCTGCGCGGCACCGCCGAACTGCTCGGCCTGCCGGACCTGGAGAGCCTGTCCGACCTGGCGATGAAGTCGACGCCGGGCGCGCACGGACTGGTGCTGCTGCCGTATCTGGAGGGTGAGCGGACGCCGAATCTGCCGCACACCGCCGGGACGCTGGCCGGGCTGCGGCGCGAGTCGATGAAGCCCGAGCATCTGGCGCGGGCCGCGTTCGAGGGCATGCTGTGCGGCCTCGCCGACGCCCTGGACGTGCTGCGCGGCCGGGGTGTGGACGTACGGCGGGTGTTCCTGCTGGGCGCTGCGGCCGAGCTGCCGGCCGTGCAGGCGGCGGCTCCGGCGCTGTTCGGGGTACAGGTCGTCGTACCGCAGCCGGCGGACTACGCGGCGATCGGCGCGGCCCGGCAGGCGGCCTGGGCGCTGGGAGCGTCGCAGGGCACGCTGGACCCGCGCACTCCCCCGGCCTGGCAGGGCGCGGTGGCGCAGGTGCTGGAGCCGGGCGAGGAGCTGGCCGTGGGTCAGGCGGTGCGGCAGCAGTTCGTGTCGGTGCGGGAGCAGACGCACCCGGGGGCGCTGCGCGCCTAGGAGCTGTCGTTTGGATCATGCCGGTGCGGCCGGAAGCAGGACGCTGTCGGCTTAATCGGTTGAGGTAACGCGGGTGGAGTGTCCGACGATAGGGGCCAGGGGCAACCAACCGCCCCTGTCGCCGACTCCGAGAGACCCAGCGTGCTCATACGACTGTTGCGGACCTGTCTCAGGCCCTACAAGAAACCCATCGCCCTGCTGGTGGCGCTGCAGTTCCTGCAGACCTGCGCCAGCCTCTACCTGCCGACCCTGAACGCGGACATCATCGACAACGGTGTCGTCAACGGCGACTCCGGCTACATCCTGGGCTACGGCGCCCTGATGATCGGCATCTCGCTGGTGCAGGTCGTGTGCAACATCGGTGCCGTCTACTACGGCGCCCGCACCGCCTCCGCGCTCGGCCGGGACCTGCGGGGCGCCATCTTCGACCGGGTGCAGTCCTTCTCCGCGCGGGAGGTCGGCAACTTCGGCGCGCCCTCGCTGATCACACGGACGACGAACGACGTGCAGCAGGTCCAGATGCTGGCCCTGATGACGTTCACACTGATGGTGTCGGCGCCCATCATGTGCGTCGGCGGCATCGTGATGGCGCTCGGCCTGGACGTGCCGCTGTCCGGGGTGCTCGTCGGCGTCGTGCCGGTGCTGGCGATCTGCGTGACGCTGATCGTGCGGCGGCTGCGGCCCCTGTTCCGGTCCATGCAGGTGCGCCTGGACACGGTGAACCGGGTGCTGCGCGAGCAGATCACCGGCAACCGGGTCATCCGCGCCTTCGTCCGGGACGACTACGAGCAGCAGCGGTTCCGGAAGGCCAACTCCGATCTGACGGACGTGGCGCTGGGCACCGGCAATCTGCTCGCGCTGATGTTCCCGGTGGTCATGACGGTGGTGAACCTGTCGTCGATCGCGGTGGTGTGGTTCGGCGCCCACCGGATCGAGAGCGGCGGGATGCAGATCGGTGACCTGACCGCATTCCTGGCCTATCTGATGCAGATCGTCATGTCCGTGATGATGGCCACCTTCATGTTCATGATGGTGCCGCGCGCGGAGGTGTGCGCCGAGCGGATCCAGGAGGTCCTGGACACCGAGAGCAGCGTGGTGCCGCCCCTGGCGCCGGTCACCGAGCTGCGCCGGCACGGGCATCTGGAGATCCGGGGTGCCGGGTTCCGGTATCCGGGGGCCGAGGAGCCGGTGCTGAGGAACATCGGTCTGGTGGCCCTGCCGGGCGAGACGACCGCCGTCATCGGCTCGACCGGAAGCGGCAAGTCCACGCTGCTGGGGCTGGTGCCCCGGCTGTTCGACGCCACGGACGGGGAGGTGCTGGTCGACGGGGTGGACGTACGCACCGTCGATCCGAAGGTGCTGGCCAAGGTCGTCAGCCTGGTGCCGCAGAAGCCGTACCTCTTCGCGGGCACGGTCGCGACCAATCTGCGCTACGGGAACCCGGACGCCACGGACGAGGAGCTGTGGCACGCGCTGGAGGTGGCGCAGGCCAAGGAGTTCGTGGAGCGGCTGGAGGGCGGGCTCGACGCGCCGATCGCGCAGGGCGGGACCAATGTGTCGGGCGGCCAGCGGCAGCGGCTGTCGATCGCCCGCACGCTGGTGCAGCGCCCGGAGATCTACCTCTTCGACGACTCGTTCTCGGCACTCGACTACGCCACCGACGCCGCTCTGCGCGCCGCGCTGTCCCGGGAGACGGCCGAGGCGACCGTGGTGATCGTGGCGCAGCGCGTGGCGACCATCCGGGACGCCGACCGGATCATCGTGCTGGACGAGGGGCGGGTGGTCGGCGTGGGCCGGCACCACGAGCTGATGGCGGACAACGAGACCTACCGGGAGATCGTGCTCTCCCAGCTCACGGAAGCGGAGGCTGCCTGATGGCGGGGCCTGGCGGTCGCATGATGGCCGGGGGCGGCCCCGACCAGCGTTCGATGGATTTCAAGGGGTCGGGCAAACGGCTCGTCTCCCAGTTCCGGCCGGAGCGGGTGACGATCTACGCGCTGCTGGCCTGCGTGGTGGTCAGCGTCGGCCTCAGCGTGGTCGGGCCGAAGATCCTCGGCAAGGCCACCGACCTGGTCTTCGCGGGCATCGTCGGGCGGAACATGCCGTCCGGGGCCACGAAGGAGCAGGTCCTCGCGTCCATGCGGGAGCGCGGTGACGGCAAGGTCGCCGACATGCTGCGCAGCACGGACTTCACACCGGGCGAGGGCATCGACTTCACCGCCGTGGGACACGTGCTGCTGCTGGCGCTGGCGGTGTTCGCCGTGGCCGGACTGCTGATGGCGGTGGCGACACGGCTGGTGAACCGGGCCGTCAACCGGACGATGTTCCGGCTGCGCGAGGACGTGCAGACGAAGCTGTCGCGGCTGCCGCTGTCGTACTTCGACAAGCGCCAGCGCGGGGAGGTGCTGTCCCGGGCGACGAACGACATCGACAACATCGGGCAGACGCTCCAGCAGTCGATGGGCCAGCTGATCAACTCGCTGCTGACCATCATCGGCGTGCTGGCGATGATGTTCTACGTCTCCTGGATCCTGGCGCTGGTCGCGCTGGTGACGGTGCCGCTGTCCTTCGTGGTGGCCACGCGGGTCGGCAAGCGGTCGCAGCCGCAGTTCGTGCAGCAGTGGCGTTCGACGGGGCAGCTGAACGCGCACATCGAGGAGATGTACACCGGGCACGCGCTGGTGAAGGTGTTCGGCCGGCAGGAGGAGTCGGCGAAGCAGTTCGCCGAGCAGAACGACGCGCTGTACGAGGCCGGGTTCAAGGCGCAGTTCAACAGCGGGATCATGCAGCCGCTGATGATGTTCGTGTCGAACCTGAACTACGTGCTCGTCGCGGTCGTCGGCGGTCTGCGGGTGGCCTCGGGCTCGCTGTCCATCGGTGACGTGCAGGCCTTCATCCAGTACTCCCGGCAGTTCTCGATGCCGCTGACGCAGGTCGCGTCGATGGCGAACCTGGTGCAGTCCGGCGTGGCGTCGGCGGAGCGGGTCTTCGAGCTGCTGGACGCGGACGAGCAGTCGGCGGACCCGGTCCCCGGCGTGCGGCCCGAGGACCTGCGCGGGCGGGTGGAGCTGGAGCACGTGTCGTTCCGCTACGACCCGGAGAAGCCGCTGATCGAGGACCTGTCGCTGAAGGTGGAGCCCGGTCACACGGTCGCCATCGTCGGCCCGACGGGCGCCGGCAAGACCACGCTGGTCAACCTGCTGATGCGGTTCTACGAGGTGTCCGGCGGGCGGATCACCCTGGACGGCGTCGACATAGCGAAGATGTCCCGGGACGAGCTGCGGGCCGGGATCGGCATGGTGCTCCAGGACACCTGGCTGTTCGGCGGCACCATCGCGGAGAACATCGCGTACGGCGCGTCCCGCGAGGTCACCCGCGGGGAGATCGAGGAGGCCGCGCGGGCGGCGCACGCGGACCGGTTCGTGCGGACGCTGCCCGACGGCTACGACACCGTGATCGACGACGAGGGCACGGGGGTGAGCGCGGGTGAGAAGCAGCTCATCACCATCGCGCGGGCGTTCCTGTCCGACCCGGTGATCCTGGTGCTGGACGAGGCGACGAGTTCGGTGGACACCCGTACCGAGGTGCTGATCCAGAAGGCGATGGCCAAGCTGGCGCACGGGCGGACCTCGTTCGTCATCGCGCACCGGCTCTCCACCATCCGGGACGCGGACACCATCCTCGTCATGGAGAACGGGTCGATCGTCGAGCAGGGCGCGCACGCCGACCTGCTGGCGGCCGACGGGGCGTACGCGCGGCTGTACAAGGCGCAGTTCGCGCAGGCCGTGGCCGAGGTCGACGGCTGAGCGGACGGGGCCCGGCCCGTCGGGCCCCCGGTCAGTCCAGATAGCCCCTGAGCTGGTCCGCGAAGGCGTGATCGCGGAGCTTGTTGAGGGTCTTGGACTCGATCTGGCGTATCCGCTCCCGGGTGACGCCGAAGATGCGGCCGATCTCCTCCAGGGTGCGGGGGCGGCCGTCGACCAGGCCGTAGCGGAGCTGGACGACCTTGCGTTCGCGTTCGCCGAGCGTGGAGAGCACGGCCTCCAGGTGTTCGCGCAGCAGCAGGAACGCGGCGGACTCGACGGGGCTGGTGGCGTCGCCGTCCTCGATCAGGTCGCCGAGGGCGACGTCGTCCTCCTCGCCGACGGGGGCGTGCAGGGAGACGGGCTCCTGGGCCAGGCGCAGCACCTCGCCGACGCGCTCGGGCGGCAGGTCCAGGTGGGCGGCGACCTCCTGCGGGGTCGGTTCACAGCCGCGCTCCTGGAGCATCCGGCGCTGGACGCGGACGACCCGGTTGATCAGCTCCACGACGTGGACGGGGACGCGGATGGTGCGGGCCTGGTCGGCCAGCGCGCGGGACATGGCCTGGCGGATCCACCAGGTGGCGTACGTGGAGAACTTGTAGCCGCGGGCGTAGTCGAACTTCTCCACGGCCCGGATCAGGCCCAGGTTCCCCTCCTGGACCAGGTCGAGCATGGTCAGCCCGCGCCCGACGTACCGCTTGGCGACCGACACGACGAGCCGCAGGTTCGCCTCGATCAGGCGGCGTTTGGCGAGGCGGCCCATGACGACGAGCCGGTCGAGGTCCAGGGCGAGGCTGCTGTCCAGGTCGGGGGTGAGCCGCAGCTTCTCCTCGGCGAACAGCCCGGCCTCCACGCGGCGCGCGAGGTCGACCTCCTCGGCCGCGGAGAGCAGCGGGATCCGGCCGATCTCGCGCAGGTACTGGCGGAACAGGTCGGAGGAGGGCCCGCCGGTCTCGGTGCGGGTGGGCGCCGGCGGCTCGACGGGCTCCTCGGCCTCGGCGGCTTCGGCGGGCTCCTCGGCGGTGCCGGCCGGCGGCTCGTCGGCGGGCGCGGGCTCCGGGGCGTGCACGGCGCGGTGCCGCGCAGGCATGGCGAGGAGGACGCCGGTGTCCGCGTCCGGCTCCGCGCCGTCGGCAGGCGCGTCGGTCTGGGCGAGGGTCTGGGTCTGCACGGGGGCGACCTCCAGGAGGGACGCTGCCGGCGGGGGCGGCAGCGGTACTTCGGGGGCGGAGTCGGCGCGCTCGCCGCTGTCCGTCCCGTTCGTGTTGAACGCGGCCGGGGGGTTCCGGGATCCGCCGGGGACGGATCGGCCGCGCTCCGAGGACTCGGGCACCGCCCTTAGTGTGGGGTACGACACATCGCCGCCACGAGGGGCGTGCGGTGACTTTTTGCGTCCGGTCCGTGACCGCGTGGTGATCGGGGGGCGCCGCTACAGCGCGGCGGCGCCGTGTTCGCGCAGGGTCTGGTCGTACTGCTGGAGGACCCACAGCTCGTTCTGCACGGCGGCGAGTTCGGCGGGGTCGCCGTGGCCGCCCAGGCGGGTGAGGCGGCCGGTGATGTCGCGGATGCGGCGCTCGACGGCGCGGCGCCGGACCGTGACGAGCTGGGCGCCCGCGTAGACCTCGTCGACGTCCTTCACGCCCCGGTGCAGCATGATCGCCTCGACGGCGAGTTCGGTGACCATGGCGCGGACGGTGTCGTCGGGGGCGGCCTCGCGGACGCGGACCAGGTAGTCCTGCGGGTCCTGGACGCCGAACTCGGCGCCGCCCGCCTCCATGATCGCCTGGCGTACGGCCGCGTAGGGCGGGGCGGTGAACTCGTCCACGCCGTACGCGTCGAAGGCCGGGGAGACCAGCTCGGGGCGCTGGAGGGCGAGCTTGAGCAGCTCGCGTTCGGTGGCGAAGACGGGGTTGCGCAGGTTCAGCGCGGGGCCGCGGGGGGTGACCCGGTCGGTGGGGGCGTACTCCTGCGCGCCACCGCCGCCGCCACCGCGCTGCGGCCGGTCGGGGGCGGGGCCCTTGCCGCCACGGTCGCGGGCCCAGCGGGCCAGCTGGGCGACGCGCTTGACCACGAACTGGGTGTCGAGGATGCCGAGCATGCCGGCGAGCTGCACGGCGACCTCGTGCTGGGCGCCGCTGTTCTTGATGCGGGCGACCACCGGGGCGGCCTCGTCGAGGGCCGCCGCGCGGCCGGCCGGCGTGTCCAGGTCGTAGCGGGCGACGATCTGGCGCAGCGCGAACTCGAACAGCGGGGTGCGCGGCTCGACCAGGTCGGCGACGGCGTCGTCGCCCTTGGCGAGGCGCAGGTCGCAGGGGTCCATGCCGTCGGGCGCGATGGCGATGTAGGTCTCGGCGGCGAACTTCTGGTCGTCCTCGAAGGCGCGCAGGGCCGCCTTCTGGCCGGCCGCGTCGCCGTCGAAGGTGAAGATCACGCGGGCGGAGCCGTTGTCCATCAGGAGGCGCCGCAGGATCTTGATGTGGTCGCCGCCGAACGCCGTGCCGCAGGTGGCGATGGCGGTGGTGACGCCGGCCAGGTGGCAGGCCATGACGTCGGTGTAGCCCTCGACGACGACCGCGCGGGACGCCTTCGCGATGTCCTTCTTCGCGAGGTCGATGCCGTAGAGGACCTGGGACTTCCGGTAGATCGCGGTGTCGGGCGTGTTCAGGTACTTCGGGCCGTTGTCGGCCTCGTAGAGCTTGCGGGCGCCGAAGCCGACGACGTCGCCGCCGATGTCGCGGATGGGCCACATCAGCCGGCCGCGGAAGCGGTCGATGGGGCCGCGGCGGCCCTCCTGGGCGAGCCCGGAGAGGACCAGCTCCTTGTCGCTGAAGCCCTTGCCCCGCAGGTGGCGGGTGAGGTGGTCCCAGCCCTGGGGGCTGTAGCCGACGCCGAAGTGCTCCGCGGCGGACTGGTCGAAGCCGCGCTCGGCGAGGAAGGCGCGGCCGGCGTCCGCCTCGGGGCTGGTCGCCAGCTGCTCCGCGTACCACTGGGCGGCGACCTTGTGGGCCTCGACCAGCCGGATGCGCTCGCCGCGCTGGTGGGCGGGGTTGTAGCCGCCCTCCTCGTAGCGCAGGGTGATGCCGGCCTGACCGGCCAGGCGCTCGACCGCCTCGGAGAAGGTGAGGTGGTCGATCTTCATCACGAACGTGATGGTGTCGCCACCCTCCTGGCAGCCGAAGCAGTGGAAGAGACCCTTGCTCGGGCTGACCTGGAAGGACGGCGACTTCTCGTCGTGGAACGGGCACAGCCCCTTCAGGTTGCCGCCGCCCGCGTTGCGCAGCTGGAGGTACTCGGAGACGACGGCGTCGATCGGGACCGCGTCCCGTACCGCCTTCACGTCCTCGTCGTTGATCCGTCCTGCCACGTGTGAAGTCTACGGGGACGGAATCGGAGCTAGGGAATGAGGCTTTCGAGGGATACGTGCGGGTCGGCGAGCGCCTCCGTGTCCACCTGGGCCCGGGAGCGGATCAGCCGCTGGATCGGTTCCGTGACGTCCCACACGTTCACGTTCATCCCGGCCAGCACGCGGCCCTCCTTCACCCAGAAGGCGATGAACTCGCGCTTCGCCGCGTCCCCGCGGATCACCACCTGGTCGTACGAGCCCGCCGGCGCCCAGCCGGAGTACTCCATCCCCAGGTCGTACTGGTCGGAGAAGAAGTAGGGCACGCGGTCGTAGAGAACGTCCTTGCCGAGCATCGCGCGGGCCGCGGCGGGGCCGCCGTTGAGGGCGTTGGCCCAGTGCTCCACGCGCAGGCGGGTGTCGAACAGGGCGTGCGGGAAGGAGGCGACGTCGCCGGCCGCGTGGATGTCGGGGTCGGAGGTGCGCAGCCGTTCGTCGACGACGATGCCGCCGCCGTGCGCGCGGTCGGCGATCTCCAGGCCGGCGGCCTGCGCGAGCGAGGTGCGCGGGGCGGCGCCGATCGCGGCGAGCACGTCGTGCGCGGGGTGCTCCTCGCCGTCGTCGGTGCGGGCGGCGAGCACCATGCCGTCCTGGCCGACGATCTCGGTCAGCTGCACGCCGAAGTGGAAGCGGACGCCGTGCGCCTCGTGCAGCTCGGCGAAGACGGAGCCCAGCTCGGGGCCGAGGACGCCGTGCAGCGGGGTGGGTCCCGGCTCGACGACGGTGACCTCCGCGCCGTACTCGCGGGCCGCCGCCGCGACCTCCAGGCCGATCCAGCCGGCGCCGGCGATCACCAGGTGGCCGTTGTCCCGGCCGAGGGAGGCGAGGACGCCCTTGAGCCGCTCGGCGTGGGCCAGGCGGCGCAGGTGGTGGACGCCCGCGAGGTCGGTGCCGGGCACGTCGAGGCGGCGGGGCTCGGCGCCGGTGGCGAGGAGCAGCTTGTCGTACCGGGCGAAGGTGCCGTCGTCGCCGTAGTGGACGGTCTTCGCGGCGCGGTCGACGGCGACGACGGTCTGGCCGAGGTGCAGCTCGATGTCGTGCTGCGCGTACCAGGCGGGCTCGTGCACGAAGACGCTGTCGCGTTCCTCCTTGCCGAGCAGGTAGCCCTTGGACAGCGGCGGGCGCTCGTAGGGGTGGTCGCGCTCGTCGCAGATGAGGATCACCCGGCCGGTGAATCCCTCCGTGCGGAGTGTCTCGGCCGCCTTGGCGCCGGCCAGGCCTCCTCCGACGATGACGAATGTCTGATCCGCGTCGACCACTTGTTGCCTCCTCGTCAGGGTGCCGCCACATGCGAGCGTCCCGCACACGGCGTGGCGCGGGAAGGGGGAGTGACCCGATCAGGCCATCGTCAGTCTCCCGGATGCCCCGTCAACCGGGCGTGAAGCGAGCGGGCCGAGGCGTCCGTGAGGGAGGCGATCTGGTCGACGATCACCCGTTTGCGCGCCTTGTCGTCGCCGGCCCGGTCGAACAGGGCGCGGAACTGGGGGTCGAGGCCGTCGGGGGCGCGGGCGGTGAGCGCCTCGGCCAGTCCGGCGACGACGATGCGCTGGTCGGCGCGGAGCCGCTCCTGTTCGGCGCGCTGCATGACGTACCGGTCGGCGACCGCCTTGAGGACGGCGCACTCCATGCGGGTCTCCCGGGGGACGACCAGTTCGGCGGTGTACCGGGTGAGGCGGCCGCCCCCGTACGCCGCCCGGGTGGCGGCCTCGGCGGCGAGGCAGAAGCGGCCGATGAGCTGGCTGGTGGCGTCCTTCAGGCGGGCCTGGGCGACGGCCGAGCCGTCGTAGCCGTGCGGCCACCAGTCCTGGGCGAGGAGGCGGTCGAGGGCGGCGGCCAGTTCGGCGTGGTCGGTGCCGGCCGGGACGTAGCGGCCGACGGCGACCTCGAAGACCGCCTCGCGCTCGGGGTCGGCGAGCAGGCAGTTCGGGTCGATGTGACCGGCGTGCAGGCCGTCCTCGACGTCGTGCACGGAGTACGCCACGTCGTCGGACCAGTCCATGACCTGCGCCTCGAAGCAGGTGCGGCCGGCGGGGGCGCCCTCGCGCAGCCACGCGAAGACGGGCCGGTCGTCCTCGTACACGCCGAACTTGGGCGACGCCGGGTCGGTGGGGTGGGCGCCGCGGGGCCAGGGGTACTTGGTGGCGGCGTCGAGGGTGGCGCGGGTGAGGTTGAGGCCGACGGAGCCCTCGTCGGTGAACCGCTTGGGCTCGATGCGGGTGAGCAGCCGCAGGGACTGGGCGTTGCCCTCGAAGCCGCCGCAGTCCTCGGCGAACTCGTTCAGCGCGGTCTCGCCGTTGTGGCCGAAGGGCGGGTGGCCGAGGTCGTGGGAGAGGCAGGCGGCCTCCACCAGGTCCGGGTCGCAGCCGAGGGCGGCGCCGAGTTCGCGGCCGACCTGGGCGCATTCCAGGGAGTGCGTGAGGCGGGTGCGGGGGCTGGCGTCCCACATCGGGTTGCCCTCCCCCGGCGTGACGACCTGGGTCTTACCGGCGAGGCGGCGCAGGGCGGAGGAGTGCAGGACGCGGGCGCGGTCGCGCTGGAAGGCGGTGCGGCCGGGGCGTTTGTCCGGTTCTGCGGCCCAGCGGGCCACTGACGCGGGGTCGTACGGGGTGGTGGGTGCGGTGCCTTCCATGTCGTGAACAGTATGCGGAAGGTGTGACAGTAGGGGGCCTTCCCGTCCGCGGGGTCCTGTGGTCGCGCGGCTGCGGGCCCTGTGTGGCTGGTCGCGCCCACGTGGCGGAGCCGCACATCGATACGGTCCCGCGCCCCTAGGGGGTCGCCATGGCCCGGTTTTCAGAGGCGCTGCTCGTTTTCAGGGCCTCGTCGTAGCGGTGCAGGAGGAGGTGGGCCATCGCCGGGTGGATGCCCAGGGGGGCGGATGTGATCCACGGGGCCGCTGCCGCGCACTCCGTGGCGAAGCGGCCCGGGGCCGTGAAACAGGAGGCCACGGCGATGCGGTCGTAGCCCTGGGCGGTCAGGGTGCGGATCGCGTCCGGGACCGTCGGGGCCGCCGCCGAGGCGTACGCGGGCCTCACCGGGACGCCGAGGCGGGCGGCGAGGAGCGCTGCCGTGCGGGCCGTGTCCGCGCGGGAGGCCGGGGCGCGGGAGCCCGCGGAGGCGAGGACGACCGCGCTGGTCCGGGGGGCGTGGGTGGGCCAGCCGGCCTCGGTGAGGCGGTCGTGGAGGGCGTCCACGAGGAGGGGGTGCGGGCCGAGCGGGGCGGCCACGCGGGTGCGGGCCGGGGAGACGGCCGCCATGTCGGGGATGTCCCGCTCGACGTGGTAGCCGCGGCTGAGGAGGAGGGGGACGAGCACCGCCTCCCCGTCGCCGAGCGCGGCCAGCGTGTCGGGCAGCAGGGGGGCGTTGAGCTCGATGTGCCCGAGGTGCACCGGCAGGGCGGGGCGCAGGGCGCGGACCCGGTCGAGGAGGGCCCGTACGGTGCTCAGCGCGCGCGGGTCGCGGCTGCCGTGGGCGACGACGACCAGGGCGGGGGTGCCGCCGGGATGCGCCGTGCTGGTCCTGCCCGTCACTGTCATGGCCGTCATGCACCGAGAGTGGCGGCACGACGTTGCCTCCCCGTTGCGTGGACGTCACGGGAATTTTCCGTCGGTTCACACGTCACCGGCCGCTCCGTGTGAGCGGGCGGCGAACCGGACGGCGCGTCCGGACGTCCCTGGGAGCAGGAGACCACCGGGGAGGGGACCGACCGATGCGCCGCTGGAGACCTGGCAGACCGCGCCTTCCGCGCACCCGCGGGGGGCAGCGACGGCTGATCCGGGCGGTGGTGGCCGGGTGCGTGCTGGCGCTGCTGCCGGCGACCTGGATGTACGTGGTGACCGGCGACCGGCTGCGCACCGTCGCCGACGTGCCCCGCACCGAGGTCGCGGTCGTCTTCGGTGCCGGGCTGTGGGACGGCGAGCCGTCGCCGTACCTCGCGAACCGGCTGGACGCGGCGGCCGAGCTGTACCGCGCGGGGCGGATCGAGGTGGTGCTGGTGACCGGGGACAACAGCCGGGAGGAGTACGACGAGCCGGACGCCATGCGCGCGTACCTCGTCCGGCACGGCGTGCCCGACGGGCGGATCGTCAGCGACTACGCGGGCTTCGACACCTGGGACTCCTGCGTCCGCGCGAAGAAGATCTTCGGGGTCGACCGGGCCGTACTGATCAGCCAGGGCTTCCACATCCGGCGGGCCGTGGCGCTGTGCCAGGAGGCGGGGGTGGCGTCGTACGGCGTCGGGGTCGATGCCAGGCACGACGTGACCTGGTACTACGGCGGCGCGCGGGAGATCCTCGCGGCGGGCAAGGCCGCGCTGGACGCGGTGTTCGAGCCGGATCCGCACTTCCTCGGGCCGAGAGAGCCGGGGGTGGCCGAGGCGCTGGCCGGCGGGCGCTGACGCGGCCCCCGCCACGGCCCCCACCACGGGCCCTCACCGTGGCCGGGGGGAGGCGGGGAGGTCACCGTCCCGGCGGCGTAACACTCGGCCGCCCGGTCGCGTAACACGGGCGACGCACGCTGGTCGGCATGCAGAACACCTCGACGCCCACGCACTGCCCGTACTGCGCGCTGCAGTGCGGGATGAACCTGACGCCCGCCGCCGACGGGAGCGTCGAGGTGACCGAGCGCGCGGACTTCCCGGTGAACCGGGGCGCGCTGTGCGGCAAGGGCCGTACCGCGCCGGCGCTGCTCTCGTCGGGGGTCCGCCTGACCTCGCCGCTGGTCCGCGGCGGTGACGGCGCGCTGGTGCCGGCCTCGTGGGAGGAGGCGCTGGACCGGATCGCCGGGAACCTGGCGCGCACGCGGGAGGCGTACGGCGCGGACGCGCTCGGGGTGTTCGGCGGGGGCGGGCTGACGAACGAGAAGGCGTACGCGCTGGGCAAGTTCGCCCGGGTGGTGCTGGGGACCTCGCAGATCGACTACAACGGGCGGTTCTGCATGTCGTCGGCGGCGGCGGCCGGCACGAAGGCGTTCGGGCTCGACCGGGGGCTGCCGTTCCCGCTGGAGGACATCCCCCGGACCGGGTGCGTGATCCTCGTCGGGTCGAACCCGGCGGAGACGATGCCGCCGTCGCTGCGCTACTTCAACGAGCTGCGTGAGAACGGCGGCACGCTGATCGTCGTCGATCCGCGCCGCACGAAGACCGCCGAGCAGGCCGACCTGCACCTGGCGCCCCGGCCCGGCACCGACCTGGCGCTCGCGCTGGGCATGCTGCACCTGGTCGTCGCCGAGGGGCGGGTCGACGCGCGGTACGTCGAGGAGCGCACGGCGGGCTGGGAGGACGCGCGGGCGGCGGCGATGGCGCACTGGCCGGAGTACGTGGAGCGGATCACAGGGGTGTCCGTTCCCGAACTCCGGGAGGCCGTGCGGCTGTTCTGCGCGCCGGAGGCGGCGATGGTGCTCACCGCGCGCGGGCCCGAGCAGCAGGCCAAGGGGACGGACACGGTGGGCGCCTGGATCAACCTGTGCCTGGCGACCGGGCGGGCCGGGCGGCCCCTGTCGGGGTACGGCTGCCTGACCGGGCAGGGCAACGGGCAGGGCGGGCGCGAACACGGGCAGAAGGCCGACCAGTTGCCGGGCTACCGCAAGCTGACCGACCCGGCGGCGCGGCGCCATGTGGCCGAGGTGTGGGGCGTGGACCCCGACTCGCTGCCGGGCCCGGGGCGCAGCGCCTACGAGCTGCTGGACGCGCTGGGCACGGACATCAGGTCGCTGCTGGTGATGGGCTCCAACCCGGTGGTGTCGGCGCCGCGCGCGGCGCACATCGAGGGGCGGCTGCGGTCGCTGGACTTCCTGGCCGTGTGCGACGTGGTGCTCTCCGAGACCGCGGCGCTGGCGGACGTCGTCCTGCCGGTGACGCAGTGGGCGGAGGAGACGGGCACCACGACCAACCTGGAGGGGCGGGTGCTGCTGCGGCGGCGCGCGATCACGCCGCCGGACGGGGTGCGCGGCGATCTGGAGGTGCTGCACGGGCTGGCCCGGCGGCTCGGGGCCGGGACGGGGCTGGAGAAGGGCTTCCCGACCGATCCCGAGGAGGTCTTCGAGGAGCTGCGCCGGGCCAGCGCGGGCGGGCCCGCGGACTACTCGGGGATCAGCTACCGGCGGCTGGCGGAGGAGAGCGGGGTGTTCTGGCCGTGCCCGGCGCCCGCGCCGGACACCGCCGGGGCGGAGCAGCACCCGGGCAGCCCCCGCCTGTTCCTGGACCGCTTCGCCACCGACGACGGCCGGGCCCGCTTCGTCCCCGTCACGCACCGCCCGAGCGCCGAGGAACCGGACGACGAGTACCCCGTGCTGCTGACCACCGGGCGGGTCGTGTCGCAGTACCAGTCCGGCGCGCAGACCCGGCGCGTGGACGAGCTGAACGCCGCCGCGCCCGGCCCGTTCGTGGAGCTGCACCCGCGGCTCGCGGCGCGGCTGGGGGCGGCCGAGGGCGACCCGCTGGCCGTCGTCTCCCGGCGGGGCCGGGCGGTGGCACCGGCCCGCATCACCACCGGCATCCGTCCCGACACCGTGTTCATGCCCTTCCACTGGCCCGGCGAGGGCCGCGCCAACACCCTGACCAACCCGGCGCTGGACCCGACCTCGCGGATGCCGGAGTTCAAGGTGTGCGCGGTGCGGGTGGAGACGGTGGCGCCCTAGGGCCTGTCGTTCACCGGGCCCACCGGCCGCCGCGTCACCGGGCCCACCAGTCGCCGCTCTCGATCAGGACGCCGCGCGCCCGCAGCCGGGCGGCGACGGCCGGGGCGGCGACGTACACCCAGGCGCGCACGGGCGTCCCGTCGGCGTCCCGGACTACGTCCCTGGCCACGCGGTCGTAGAGGTTGCGCGGGTCGCCCGGCACGTATTCCTCCAGCCGGTCGAGGGCGGCCAGCAGGTCGTCGTACGCCTCCGGCGAAGGGGTCACGAGGTCGCCGCGGACCACGCCGCCGTCGTCCTCGACGGCGTAGGGGTAGCCGGGGCCGGAATACAGCGCGGCGCCGGTGAGGCGGGCGGGTTCCTCGGCCCGGGTGCGACCGCTGAGGAAACGGGCGTGGTGGGGGCCGCCGGGACGGAGCGTCCCGTAGACGAAGAACGGCAGGTGTTCGGCATCCACGGGAGTCATTCTCTCCCCTCACGATCTCCACGTGAGCGCTATGGACATGACATGCGGCGGCCCTCTTGAATCCGAGTCAGCACCAGCGTCCCCACGCGCCCAAAGCGCCTGTCCCGAGGAGATCGATGAGCCGAATACGGCACGTCGGAGTTTCCCGCCCCACCACGGTCGGCATCGCCGCCACCGCAGCCTCCCTCCTGGTCGCCGTCCTCGCCCCCACCGCGGGCGCCGCCGACGGACCGACCCCCGCCACCGCCCTCGACCACGCGGCGGCGGCCCTCGCGGACCACGCCACCAGCCTGGGCCTGACCGGCGCCCAGGACACGCGGGTCCGTGACGTCATCGTCGACGCGGACGGCACCCAGCACGTCCGCTACGACCGCACCTACCGCGAACTCCCCGTCCTCGGCGGAGACTTCGTCGTCCACCTCGCCCTCGACGGCGACTACCGGGGCGCCGACCGCGCGACGACGACGTCCGTCTCCCTGTCCACCGTCGCACCGAAGCTGTCGGCTCCCCGGGCCGCCGACCTGGCCGCGAACGCGCTGCGCGCCGCCAACCCGGGCGAGCTCCTGAAGCGGCTCACCGCCAAGCCCGAACTGGTCGTCGACGCCCTGCACGGCGCCCCGAAGCTGGCCTGGCGCACGAACGCGGCGGCGCTGGACTCCCTCGGCAACCCGGTCGCGCGCACGGTGCTCACCGACGCGCGCACGGGCGCCCGCATCGACGCCTGGGACACCATCGAGTCGGCCTCGGGCGACGGCCGGTCGCTGTACGGCGGCACGGTGCCGCTCCAGACGACGCAGTCGGGGTCGGCGTACCAGCTCAAGGACGCGACGCGCGGCGGCACGTACACGGGCGACGCGGCCAACAAGACCGATCTGTGCTTCCTGACCCTCTGCCTCAGCCGGGCGCCCTCGACGGTGTTCACGGACGCCGACAACCACTGGGGCACGGGCACGGCCGCCGACCGCGCCTCCGCCGCGGTGGACGCGCAGTACGGCACCGACGTGACGTGGGACTACTACCGGAACGTCCACGGGCGGACCGGCATCGCGGGCGACGGCAAGGGCTCCTACAACCGGGTGCACTACGGCACCCGGTACAACAACGCCTTCTGGGACGACACGTGCTTCTGCATGACGTACGGCGACGGTGACGGGACGACCTTCGGGCCGCTGGTGTCGCTGGACGTCGCCGGGCACGAGATGTCGCACGGGGTGACGTCGTCGACGGCGGCGCTGACGTACTCGGGCGAGTCCGGCGGCCTGAACGAGGCCACCTCCGACATCTTCGGCACGCTGGTGGAGTGGTACGCGGGCAACTCCGCCGACGCCGGGGACTATCTGATCGGCGAGAAGGTCGTCCGCTCCGGCTTCGGGCGCGACGCCCTGCGCTACATGGACCGGCCGAGCAGGGACGGCGCCTCCGCGGACTGCTGGAGCACCTCGGTCGGCGATCTCGACGTCCACTACTCGTCCGGCGTCGCGAACCACTTCGCGTACCTGCTGGCCGAGGGCAGCGGCGCGCGGACCGTGGGCGGGGTGAGGTACGACTCCCCCACCTGCGACGGCTCCACGGTGACCGGGATCGGCCGGGACAAGCTGGGCGCCATCTGGTACCGGGCGCTGACGGTCCACATGACCTCGTCCACGGACTACGCGGGGGCGCGCGCCGCCACCCTGAGCGCGGCCGAGGACCTGTACGGCGCCGGCAGCACCGAGTACGCCGCGGTGGGCGCGGCGTGGAGCGCGGTGAACGTGGGCTGACCGCTCATGCGTACACGGCGGCGGCCGGCATCCTTCCCGGGGTGCCGGCCGCCGTGCGGTGTCACGCGCCGTAGGGCCGCTTCTCCCTCGCCTCCCGCAACGCCCGCCCCCACCAGACCAGTTCGTCCAGCATGGTCTTGGCCGCCGCGTCCGGGCCGGAGGGGTCCCGGAGCGTGCCGGCGTCGTCGAAGGCCGCGCCCGCGTTGTGGAAGGAGACCGTGTCGCGGACGGTGACGGCGTGCAGTTCGGCGAAGACCTGACGCAGGTGCTCCACGGCGCGCAGGCCGCCGGCGAGACCGCCGTAGGAGACGAGGCCGACGGGCTTGGCCCGCCACTCGCCGTAGTGCCAGTCGACGAGGTTCTTCAGGCCCGCCGGGAACGAGTGGTTGTACTCGGGGGTGAGGACGACGAACGCGTCGGCGCCCGCCAGCTTGGGAGTGATCCCCGCCAGCGCGGCGGTCGCCTCCGGGGTCCGGGCGAGGTCCGTGGGCAGGTCGGCCCCGGCGACGTCCACGACCTCGGGGACCAGGTCGTCGCGGTCGCGGAGGTGATCCAGCAGCCAGTCGGCGACGACGGGGCCGAAACGGCCGTGGCGGTTGCTGCCGACGATCAGGGTCACGCGGAGGGGAGCGGTCTCTGTGGTCATGCGGAACACCCTGGTACCTCAACTTTGCTTCAGGTCAAGCCCGTGCCTCCGGCGCCCCGTCGCTGACGCCCGGTCACCCGTTCACCCGCGCGCCGCGCACCCTTCCGGATCTTTTCCTCCACCGGCCCGTACCGCCGCGGTGACCTGCGAAAACGCGATCACCGGCGGACTCGTCGGGCTCGTCGGTGACACCCGTTCATCCCATTCCCGGGGCGCGCTCGACAAGCGGGGCACGCCCGGTGCCGATTTCCTCGATAGGGCAGGGGCCACCGAAGAGCTCGAAGGAGCACCCATGCGACGCACCGCCCGCCTGCTGACCGGTACCGCGCTCGCCGTCGCGGCCGCGGGACTCACCACCGCGCCCGCCTACGGCGGGGACTCCGCGGCCACCGGCCGACTAGAGGTGTCCCCCTCCTCGGTCGTGCCGGGTGACGAGGCCGTCGTGACCACCTCGGCGTGCGGCGAGGACGGTGCCGCGACGGGCGACGCCGGCGCGGTGGGCGCGGGCCGGTTCCCGCTGGCGCCGGACACGCCCGGGGACGAGGTCGTCGGGCGGTTCGACGTACCGCCGAGCGCGCAGCCGGGGACGTACGAGATCGTCACCACGTGCGCGAGCGGCCGTCGGGTGACGGGCGACCTGGTGGTCACGCTGACCCGCACCCGTGAGCAGGTGTACCCCCGAGGAAGCGTCAAGACGGGGGTCGGCGGCGCTCTTGGCCCCGACCCCGTGCAGACCGCGGCCGGCGTGACGGCTCTCGCCGTCGCCGCCGCGGGCGGTACCTGGCTCCTGCATCGCCGGGCGAGAGGCGACGGGATCTGACGGGCACCCTCCGCTGCCCGTCCGCCGGTACCGCACTTCCCCACCCCCTCCGGGTCCGATGCCCCTCGCGGCCCGGAGGGGGCAGGGGATCCCCCGAGGGAGAGTGGTCGTCATGCGCAGGGTCGGCAACACCGCGATAGCGGCCGTCACCGCGGTCGCCCTGGGCGCCGGGGCGTATCTCCTCGGCGGCGGCTTGGAGACCGGGACCGCACCGCCCCAGCCGTCGGCCGCGCAGGCCGGTTCGGGGCGGACGGGGGAGGCGCCCGGCGCACCGGCGCTGCCGCCCTCCCCGCCCGACCGCGTCCGCGTCCCGTCGATCGGCGTGGACGCCCCGCTGACCGGCCTCGGACTGACACCCACGGGCAGTCTTGACGTCCCGCCCGCCGGGGAGAAGAACCTCGCCGGCTGGTACGAGGCGGGCACCACACCCGGCGAGACGGGCACCGCGATCGTCGCCGGACACGTCGACAACGCGGAGGGACCCGCCGTCTTCTACCGGCTCGGCGCCCTGAAGAAGGGCGCCGTGATCGAGGTCGACCGGCGCGACGGCGGCGTCGCGGTGTTCACCGTGGACGCGGTGGAGGTGTACGCGGCGACGGACTTCCCCGACGAGAAGGTGTACGGCGCGGCGGACCGCCCCGAACTGCGCGTCATCACCTGCGGCGGCGGCTACTCACGCGGTACCGGGTACCAGGGGAACGTGGTCGTCTTCGCCCACCTCACCGGCAGCCGGTGAGACGTTCAGGACGTTCGCCCTGCCCCAGACGCCGAGCGGCGCCAGCGCTTCGTTGAGGGTGACGCCCCGGGCGGTCAGCGAGTACTCGACGCGCGGCGGCACCTCGCCGTACTCCTCACGGTGCACGATGCCGTCGGCCTCCAGCTCCCGCAGCTGCGCGGCGAGCACCTTCTCCGTCACACCGGGCAGCTCGCGGCGCAGCGCGCCGAAACGGCACGTCCCCTCGCCGAGCGCCCAGAGGATCAGCACCTTCCACTTGCCGCCGATGACGTCCATCGCCGCGTCGATCCCGCAGATGTACGCCCCCGGCCGCCGTGCCGTCCCCATACCCGTCCCCCGTCCCTGCCCACTGCCTGCATCCTTCCCCCGAGGTAACCACCCACTTCGAAGTACGTACTTGAGCGGCCGTGCCCCTCGGCGGAGCCTGATCACCATGACTGACAAGGCATCCGCTTCCCGTATTCCGCTCACCGTCCTCGGCACCGGCGCCATGGGCACCGCACTCGTCCGCGCCTGGCTCGCCGCCGGGCACCCCGTGACCGTCTGGAACCGGACCCCCGCCCGCGCCGAGGCCCTCGCCGCCGAGGGCGCTACGGTCGCGCCGAGCGCCGCCGCGGCGGTGGCCGCGAGCCGCCTGGTGATCGCCTGCCTGCTCGACGACGCCTCGGTCGGCGAAGCCCTCGACGGGGCCGACCTGACCGGGCGGGACCTGGTGAACCTCACCACCGGCACGCCCGCCCAGGGCCGCGCCCGCGCCGCGTGGGCGACGGCACGCGGGGCCCGTTTCCTGGACGGCGGGATCATGGCCGTACCGCCGATGATCGGGGACGCCGGCTCCGGCGGGTACGTCTTCTACAGCGGCTCCGCCGAGCTGTTCGAGGAGCACCGGGACACCCTCGCCGTCCCGGCCGGCACCCGTTACGTGGGCGAGGACGCGGGCTTCGCGGCGCTGCACGACGTGGCGCTGCTGAGCGCGATGAGCGGCATGTTCGCGGGCATCATGCACGCGTTCGCGCTGATCGGCCCGGAGGACATCGCCCCGAAGGACTTCGCGCCGCTGCTGGTGTCGTGGCTCGGCGCGATGTCCGGCTCGGCCCATCTGGCGGCCGACCAGATCGAGAGCGGCGACTACGGCAAGGGCGTCGTCTCCAACCTCGCGATGCAGGTGGCGGGCAACGCGACGCTGCTGCGCACGGCCGAGGAGCAGGGGGTGAGCCCGGAGCTGCTGACGCCGTACACGGCGCTGATGGAGCGGTGGCTCGCCGAGGGGCACGGGGAGGAGGACACGACCGGGATGGTGGAGCTGCTGGACCTGCGGCGGGGCGGCAAGGCCTAGGCCAGCCACTGCTCGTACGCGAGGTTCGCCACCAGGGCGAAGACGACCGTCAGCAGGACGACGCGGACGAAGCCGCTGCCCTTCTTGAGGGCCGTGTGGGCGCCGAACATGCCGCCGGCGAGGTTGAAGACGGCCATCAGGGCGGCCAGCTGCCACAGCACCGCGCCCTGCCAGGCGAAGGTGGCGAGGGCGCCCGCGTTGGTGCAGCAGTTGACGATCTTGGCGGTGGCGGAGGCCGTCACCAGGTCCAGGTGCAGGACGGCGGTGAGCGCCAGAACCAGGAAGGTGCCGGTGCCGGGGCCGATCAGGCCGTCGTAGAAGCCGATGCCGAGGCCCGCGAGACCGATCGCGGCGAGGATCTGGCGGCGGGTGGCCGGGCCGGGGGCCGGGGCGGTGCCGAAGGCCGGGCGCAGGATCACGAAGGCCGCGACGGCGAGCAGCACCACCATGATCACCGGCTTGAGCACCCCGGTGCTCATCCCGGCGGCGAAGAAGGCCCCGCCGGAGGACCCGGCGAGGGCCGCCAGGCCGATGCGCACGGCGGTGCGGACGTCCACGGGCGCCTTGCGGGCGTACGTCACCGCCGCGCCCGTGGTGCCGACGATGGCGACCGCCTTGTTCGTGCCCAGGGCGTGCGCGGCCGGCGTCCCGGCGGGCAGGCCGAGCAGCAGCGCCGGCAGCAGCAGGAGCCCGCCGCCGCCCACCACGGCGTCGATCCACCCGGCCGCGAAGGCGGCGAGGCACAGCAGGACGACCGTGGTCAGCGATATGTCGGGCATGATCGCGACCCTAGGGACGGAATGGATGTGCCGTCCATCGAGATGAGGGACTTCTGAGGTTCGCGGACGGGCCCGGCCCCCCTCGCGAACGGGCCCCGCACCCCTCCCGGACGGGCCCGGCACCCGTCCCCGACGGGGCCCCGCACCCCCTCACACCCACCCCCCGCCCCCGCTGAGGGCAGCGTTCCCCGTGGGAAACAGTGGGGATGCCATCGGGTAACACCCCCGCCGCACGCTCGTTGCCATGACCTCGAATGCGCGTGTGGTGGTGATCGGCGCCGGGCTCGCGGGTGTGACGCTCGCCCGGCGGCTCGGTGAGCTCGGCACGTCCGCACTGCTGGTCGGCGACGAGGAGCACCGCCCGTACAACCGGGTGCTGCTCGCGGAGGTGCTGGCCGGACGGTTCGGCCCCGAGGTGACCGCCCTGCCGGCGCCCGCGGAGCTGACCCGCGCCCGGGTCACCGGCATCGACCGGGCCGGGCGGACGGTGCGCTGCGCCGACGGCTCGGTGATCGCATACGACACGCTGGTCCTCGCCACCGGCTCCAACGCCGTGCTCCCGCCGCTGCGCGGCCTGTTCACCCCGGACCGCGAACTGCCCGAGGGCGTGCACGCGTTCCGCACCATGGACGACTGCCTGGGCCTGTCCAAGGCGGTACGGCCGGGGGTGCGGGCGGTCGTCGTCGGCGGGGGGCTGCTCGGCGTCTCCGCCGCCCGCGCGCTCGCCGTGCGCGGCGCGCAGGTCGTCCTCGCCCAGCAGTCCGAGCGGCTGATGGAACGCCAGCTCGACCCGGCCGCCTCCACGCTCGTCCGGCGCCATCTGGAGGACCTCGGTGTCGAAGTGCACACCGAGTGCCGGGTGCGAGACGTGCGCCCGGTCGGCGGGGCGGTGCGGTCGGTCGAGTTGGCCGACGGATACGCCCTCGGCGCCGACCTGGTGGTCCTCGCCTGCGGGGTCCGGCCCCGCGTCGGTCTCGCGCAGGCGGCGGGCCTGGACGTCGCGAAGGGCGTGGTCGTCGACGACGAGCTGCGCACGTCCGACCCGCACATCCGCGCCGTCGGCGACTGCGCCGAGCACGCGGGCACGGTCTACGGACTGGCCGCGCCCGCCCTCGAACAGGCCGGTGTGCTGGCCGCGCTGCTGGCCGGCGACCGCGCCGCCCGCTACACCGGCACCCGGTCCCTGACCCGGCTCACCCTCACCGGGCCGGACAGCCCCTTCGACCTCGCCGCGTTCGGCGAGACCGACCCCCGCCCCGGCGACGACGTCGTGCAGCTCGCCGACGCCACCCGGGGCACCTACCGCAAGGTCGTCGTCCGCGACGACCGGCTGGTCGGCGGGGTCCTGGTCGGCGAACTCGGCACCGTCGGCGCGCTGGCGCGCGCCTGGGAGGGAGCAGAGCCGCTCCCCTCCGACGGCGGCCCCCTGCTCCACCTGCTCACCAACGACGGAGGCTCCTGATGACCGCCACCCCGGGGCCCACCCCCACCCTCGTGCTCGTCGGCCACGGCATGGTCGGCCAGCGCTTCCTCGAGGCGCTCGCCGAGCGCGGCCTGACCGCCACGCACCGCGTGGTCGTGCTGTGCGAGGAGCCGCGTCCGGCGTACGACCGCGTCCAGCTCACCTCGTACTTCTCGGGCAAGTCCGCCGAGGACCTGTCGATGACCGACCCGGCCTTCATCGCCGGGCACGGCATCGAGCTGCACGTCGGCGACCCGGCCGAGACGATCGACCGCGACGCCCGCCGGGTGACCGCCCGATCGGGGCTGACCGTCGACTACGACGTCCTGGTCCTGGCCACCGGCTCCTACCCCTTCGTCCCGCCGGTCCCCGGCAAGGACGCCGCGGGCTGCTTCGTCTACCGCACGATCGAGGACCTCCTCGCCATCGAGGAGTACGCGAAGAACGCGACGACCGGCGCGGTGGTCGGCGGCGGGCTGCTCGGCCTGGAGGCGGCGGGCGCGCTCAAGGGACTCGGACTCACCTCGCACATCGTGGAGTTCGCGCCGCGCCTGATGCCGGTGCAGGTCGACGAGGGCGGCGGCGCCGCGCTGCTGCGCACCATCGAGGAGATGGGCCTGTCCGTCCACACGGGCGTCGGCACGCAGGAGATCGTGACCGGCGACGACGGCGCCGTCACCGGCATGAAGCTGTCCGACGGCTCCGAACTCGCCACCGACCTGGTGGTGTTCAGCGCCGGTGTCCGCCCCCGCGACCAGCTCGCCCGGGACTGCGGCCTCGCGGTCGGCGAGCGCGGCGGCATCAGCGTGGACGAGCAGTGCCGCACGGTCACCGACCCGCACGTGTTCGCGATCGGCGAGTGCGCGCTCGCCGCCGACGGACGGGTGTACGGCCTGGTGGCCCCCGGGTACGAGCAGGCCGAGACGGCCGCCGCGACCATCGCCCGGGACGAGGCGGCCTTCACCGGCGCCGACCTGTCCACCAAGCTGAAGCTGCTCGGCGTGGACGTGGCGTCCTTCGGCGACGCGCACGGCACCGCCGAGGACTGCCTGGACGTCGTCTACTCCGACTCGCGCGCCGGCCTGTACAAGAAGCTGGTCATCGGCCGCGACGGCACGCTGCTCGGCGGCATCCTGGTCGGCGACGCGGAGGCGTACGGCACGCTGCGCGCCTTCACCGGCTCGGTCCCGCCGGTCTCGCCGGAGTCCCTGGTGCTGCCCGCCGGTGCCGGGGCGCCGGCCCAGCTGGGTCCGTCCGCCCTGCCCGACGAGGCGGTGATCTGCTCCTGCCACAACGTCACCAAGGGCGCGATCCGCGGCGCGGTCAACGACCACCGGTGCACGACCGTGCCCGAGGTGAAGAAGTGCACCAAGGCCGGCACCGGCTGCGGCTCCTGCGTCAAGGTGCTCGGCCAGCTGGTCACCGCCGAGCTGGAGGCGAGCGGCGTCGAGGTCGACAAGGGCCTGTGCGGCTGCTTCGCGCAGACCCGCGAGGAGCTGTACGAGATCGTCCTCGCCCTGCGGATCACCTCCTACCAGGAGCTCCTCGACCGGCACGGCCGCGAGGACGCCCGGGGCGGTGACGGCTGCGAGGTCTGCAAGCCGGCGGTCGGCTCGATCATCGCCTCCCTCGCCCCGGCGATCGGCGCGAGCGGCTACGTCCTGGAGGGCGAGCAGGCGGCCCTCCAGGACACCAACGACCACTTCCTGGCCAACCTCCAGAAGAACGGCTCGTACTCGGTCGTGCCGCGCATCCCGGGCGGCGAGATCGCCCCGGAGAAGCTCATCGTCATCGGCGAGATCGCCCGCGACTTCGGGCTCTACACGAAGATCACCGGCGGCCAGCGCATCGACATGTTCGGCGCCCGCGTCGAACAGCTCCCGGTGATCTGGGCCCGGCTGGTGGACGCCGGCTTCGAGTCGGGGCACGCGTACGGGAAGTCGCTGCGCACCGTGAAGTCCTGCGTGGGGCAGACCTGGTGCCGCTACGGCGTCCAGGACTCCGTGCGCATGGCGATCGACCTGGAGCTGCGCTACCGGGGACTCAGGTCCCCGCACAAGCTCAAGTCGGCGGTCTCGGGCTGCGCCCGCGAGTGCGCGGAGGCCCGGTCGAAGGACTTCGGCGTGATCGCCACCTCCAACGGCTGGAACCTGTACGTGGGCGGCAACGGCGGCGCCACCCCGCGCCACGCGGATCTGCTCGCGCAGGACCTGTCCGACGCCGAACTGGTCCGCCTGATCGACCGGTTCCTGATGTTCTACATCCGCACCGCCGACAAGCTGGAACGCACCTCCACGTGGCTGGAGCGCATCCCCGGCGGCCTGGACCACGTCCGGGACGTGGTGGTGCACGACTCGCTCGGCATCTGCGACGAGCTGGAGTCCCTGATGCGGGCGCACGTGTCCCACTACCGCGACGAGTGGGCCGAGACCATCAACGACCCCGAGAAGCTGGCCCGGTTCGTGTCCTTCGTCAACGCGCCGGACACGCCCGACCCGGTCGTCGGCTTCGTGCCCGAACGCGACCAGATGAAGCCCGACCTGCCGCTGCTGACCATCGGCATGCGGCGCACCGAGGAAGACGTCCTGGAAGGAAGCACCCGGCGATGACCCTGGCACCCCAGACCCTGGCACCCGAGACGACCGACCTGAAGGTCCGGCTGAGGCTGACGGACGACTGGTTCACGGCCTGCGACCTCGGCGCCCTGCTCCCCGGCCGAGGCGTGGCAGCCCTGCTGCCGGACGGCGGGCAGGTGGCCCTGTTCCGCGACCGCTGCGGCGAGCTGTACGCCATCGACAACCGCGACCCGTTCACCGGCGCGGCCGTCCTCTCCCGCGGTCTGACCGGCAGTCACCGGGGCCGCCCCTTCGTCGCCTCCCCGCTGCTCAAGCAGCGCTTCGACCTGACGACCGGGCAGTGCCTGGACGACGAGACGGTGCGGGTGGCGACGTACGAGGTGAAGGCCGCCTGACCGATCTTCTTGACCGTTCGTTTCAGAAAGCCCTAGGCTGCGACACGTGGCCAGGACCAAGGAGTTCGATCCGGACGCCGCGCTGCGGGCAGCCCTGGAGCTGTTCTGGCGGCGCGGCTACGAGGCGACGTCGATGTCCGACCTCGTGGAGCATCTCGGCGTCGGGCGCGCCAGCCTCTACGCGACCTTCGGCAACAAGCGCGAGCTGTACCTGAAGGCACTGGAGCGCTACGAGCAGGGGCTGCTCCCGGACCTGCTGGCGGACCTGGCCCGGCCGGGCCCGGCCCTGCCGGGCGTGCGGTCCCTGGTGCGGCGCTACGCCGTCGAGGCGACCGCCGAGGACCTGCGGGAACGCGGCTGCTTCGTCACCAACACGGCCGCCGAGCTGGCCCCGCACGACCCGGTCGCCGCGCGGCGGGTCGAGCGCAACTGGGACCAGCTCGAAACGGTGCTGCACTCGTCGCTGGTCCGCGCCCGCGACCAGGGCGAACTGCCCCCCGGCCGCGACCCGGTGGCCCTCGCCCGGATGCTGCTGGTCCTGCTCCAGGGCATGCGGGTGGTCGGCAAGGCGTCGGCGGACCCGGCGCGGGTGCGGGACGCGGCGGAACAGGTCCTGGCACTGCTCGACTGAGACACCCCTCCGACGGAGGGGTGTTTTTCCGCCCTCATAATGAACCGATCGGTCAAGAAAAAGGGGAGATTCATGACCACCCAGCGCTTCACCGGCAGGACCGCTCTCGTCACCGGCGCCGGCTCCGGCATCGGACGGGCCGTCGCCCTGGCCTTCGCCCGGGAGGGCGCGAACCTCGTCGTCGCCGGGCGCAGATGGGAGCCGCTGGACGAGACGGTGACCCTGATCGAGGAGGCGGGCGGCAAGGCGCTGGCCGTCGCCGCCGACGTCTCCCGTGCCGCCGACATCCGGGCCGTCGTGGAGGCCGCCGTCGACCGCTTCGGCTCGCTGGACGTGGCCGTCAACAACGCGGGCGTCTTCCGCGGCGGAACCCCCGTGGCCGACCTGGCCGAGGAGGACTGGCACGCGCAGCTCGACATCAACGTCACCGGCGTGTTCCTCGCCCTCCAGGCGGAGGTCCGCCGGATGCGCACCCAGCCGGCCGGCGGGGCGATCGTGAACATCGCCTCGACCTTCGGCCTGCACAAGCGCAGCGCGGGCGCCACCGCCTACGCCGCCACCAAGGCGGCGGTCTCGGTGCTCACACGGGGCGCCGCCCTGGACCACATCGCCGACGGCGTCCGCATCAACGCCGTCAGCCCGGGCGCCACGGCGACCTCCATGTCCCTGCGGCCCGGCGAGACGGAGGCCGGGCGGGCGGAGCGCATGCGGGGCGAGACGCCGCTCGGCCGGGTCTCGTCGGTGGAGGAGGTCACCGCGGCCGTGCTGTACCTGGCGTCGGACGACGCGTCGTCGGTGGTGGGCACCGACCTGGTCGTGGACGGCGGCCAGACCGCCTGAGCCACCCCCGGCCAGAACCCGTCCACCCGGGGAGCGGGACGCGCCGCCCAGCCGTCACGAATTGTCCATGGACCGTCAACCCAGCCGCCCTAGGGTCCATGACCGCACGCTCCCGCCGCCGGCCGGCGGCGGGAGAGGTCATGACACCCGGAGGCAGCAGTGGATCGTCGTACCCTCCTGCGCACGGCCGTCGTCGGCGGCTCGGCCGTCCTCGGCGGAACCCTGTGGCGCGGTGCCGCGTACGCCGCCCCCGCCCAGCCCGGCAGCGGACCGTACGGAGCGCTCGGCTCGCCCGACGCCAACGGCATCCGCCTGCCCGCCGGCTTCACCAGCAGGGTGATCGCCCGCTCCGGCCAGAAGGTCGCGGGCACCTCGTACACCTGGCACAACGCTCCGGACGGCGGCGCCTGCTACGCGGACGGCTCCGGCTGGATCTACGTCTCCAACTCGGAGATCAACCCCTCCGGCGGCGCGAGCGCCGTGCGGTTCTCGTCCACCGGGGCGATCACGTCGGCGTACAGCGTGCTCTCCGGCACCCGGCAGAACTGCGCGGGCGGCCGGACCCCGTGGAACACCTGGCTGTCCTGCGAGGAGGTGGACCGCGGCTACGTCTTCGAGACCGACCCGTGGGGCGTGAAGGCCGCGGTGCGGCGGGACGCCATGGGCCGCTTCAAGCACGAGGCGGCGGCGGCCGACCCGGCCCGGGGGGTCGTGTACCTGACGGAGGACGTCACCGACGGCTGCTTCTACCGCTTCCGCCCGACGACCTGGGGCGACCTGTCCTCCGGCACGCTGGAGGTGCTGGTCGCCGGGGCGGCCACCAGCGGCCCGGTGACCTGGACGCGGGTGCCCGACCCGTCCGGCGCCACGGCCACCCGGAACCAGGTCTCCGGCGCCAAGCGTTTCAACGGCGGCGAGGGCTGCTACTACGCGGACGACACCTGCTGGTTCACCACCAAGGGCGACAACCGCGTCTGGCAGTACAACGCGGCCGCCCAGACCATCGAACTGGCCTACGACGACTCCCTGGTGACGTCCGGCACGGCTCCGCTGACCGGGGTCGACAACGTCACCGGCAGCTCCTCCGGTGACCTGTTCGTGGCGGAGGACGGCGGCAACATGGAGATCTGCGTGATCACGCCGAACGACGTGATCGCCCCCTTCCTGCGCATCGACGGCCAGTCCGGCTCGGAGATCACCGGCCCGGCGTTCTCCCCCGACGGCACACGGCTGTACTTCTCCAGCCAGCGGGGCACGAGCGGGAGTTCGTCCGGCGGGATCACCTACGAGGTCCGCGGACCGTTCCGGGCCTAGGTCGTGTCCGCACGATCCCTCCTGCCCTCCGGGCGGACGGAGGGACTGTGCGGACACGAACCGGTACGCCCCGCGCTCAGGTCCGCAGCGCCTCGTACGTGACCCCCGTCAGCCGCTCGGAGGCGGCCCACAGCCGCTCCCCCATCGCGTCGTCACGCGTCCGGGGCGCCCGCCAGGACGGTGCGGGCTCCCCGCGCCACATCGCGAAGGACGGGCCGGTGAAGGAGTCGGGGGCCACGGCGGGCGCGGTGGCCGCGTACAGGACGGGCAGCGCACCCGCCTCGGCGGGCTGGGCGACGACCCGGTTGGCGAGCAGCATCAGGTGCTCGGCGAGACGCCGCCCCTCGGCGCGCGGCCCGGCGGTCTGCAGGTTGGTCTCCGCGTACCCCGGGTGCGCGGCGGCCGCCGTCACGTCCGGGCCGCCGTCCCGCGCCGCCAGCCGGCGCGCGAGTTCGTGCGTGAAGAGCAGGTTGGCGGACTTCGAGCGGGCGTAGGCGCTCCACCGCCCGTAGCGCCGCACGTTGTTGAGGTCGCGCGGATCGACGTCGGCCAGTGCGTGCAGCATGCTGGAGACGGTGACGATCCGGGCGCCGGGCGCGGCGAGCAGCGCCGGCAGCAGCAGTCCGGTCAGGGCGAAGTGCCCCAGGTGGTTGACGCCGAAGTGGGTCTCGAACCCGTCCGCCGTCGTGCCGTAGGGCAGGGCCATCACCCCGGCGTTGTTGACCAGCAGGTCGACCCGCCCGTACGGCAGTGCGCTCACGAACTTCCGTACGGAGGCCAGGTCGCCGAGGTCGAGCCGCGCCAGTTCCACCTCGGCGTGCGGCACCTCGCCGGTCAGCCGCTCCACGGCGGCCTCGCCCCGCGCCTCGTCACGGCACGCGAGCACGACCCGCGCCCCCTTGCGCGCCAGTTCCCGGGCGACCACGTATCCGAGTCCGCTGTTGGCCCCGGTGACGACGGCGGTCCGCCCGCCCTGGTCAGGGATGTCGCGCACACTCCAGCCGGCCATCCACGGCTCCTTCCCGATCTCCCGGACCCCACCTCACCGTACGCGCCGGAAGGCCGGGAGCGGACAGTTACCGTCCGGTCACGTCACGTTCCCGTCACGGCTCCTCCATATCGCCACCACCCTCCCGTCACCTCACTAGCTTCGGCTGCTCCGACACAGCCGCTCCACACCATTCCCGGGACACTCGATGAACCTGCTCCGCAAGCCGGCCGCCGTGGCCGTCGCCGCCCTGGCCCTGGCCGCCCTGCCGGCCGTCGCCGAGGCACACGACGGCACCCACCCCTTCAAGAACTGCACCGAGGCGTACGACGCCGGGTACTCCAACATCGAGAAGGGCGACGAGCACTACGGCGAGCACCTCGACCGGGACAAGGACGGCGTCGGCTGCGACAAGCCGCCCGCGGACTTCGTGCCCGCCGACGACAAGGGCACGGACGCCGGGACGGACACGGACTCGGACACTGACACCGGCACCGGCACCGACAAGGCCGGCGGCCAGGCCGGAGGCGACCAGGCCGCCGGGAAGCAGGGCACCGACCTGGCCGAGACCGGCGGCGACGACAGCACCCCGTACCTCGCGGCGGGCGGCGCGGCCGTCGTGCTCGCCGGCGGCGGCCTGCTCCTGGCGGCGCGCAGGCGCCGGGACGCCGGCACCCGCTGACCGGCTCCGGAACGGCGAGGGGCCGGGAACGACTCGCTCCCGGCCCGTCCCGCCCGCTCAGCGGCGTCGCTTGGGCGGTTCCAGACTGAACGCGGCACTGCTCAGCAGCCGCCGCATGGCCAGCGCGATGGGGCGTTCCACGAACCGCTGCACGAGGTAGGACAGCAGGATCAGGCCCGCCACGGTGGCCCCGACCAGAAGCCAGGGATCGACCCGGTCACCGAAGTGGTGGGCGATGGTCATGCCGATGACGTCGTGCAGCAGGTAGAGCGGGAAGGTCAGCGTCCCCGCGACCGTCAGTCCCCGCCAGCGGATCCTGCTGGTCCAGCCGAGCGCGATCACCGCGATCAGCAGGAAGAACACCGTGGTCACCAGGACCAGCCAGCCGCGCCACGGCGCCCAGGTCTCCCAGTTGTTGCGGCCCCCACGCGGCGCCAGCAGGAAGTGCAGCGCCAGCAGCCACGACATGGCGACGATGCCCCACAGCAGCGGCGTCGGCCGGTAGCGGTACATGAGGTAGAAGGCCATGCCCGCGATGAAGAACGGCGCGGACGTCGGGTTCACCATCAGGGTGAGCAGCGGTATGTGGGCGCTGGGCGCCAGCACCGCGGCGACCGTCCACAGCCCGCAGAAGATGACCACGCGCTGATAGGTGAGTCCCTTCCACACCACCACCACGAAGGTGAGGTAGAAGCAGAGCTCCGGCCAGAGCGTCCAGTAGACCGAGTCCAGGTTGTCCACCCCGAGCGGGGTCTGCAGCATCGTCAGGTTGGCGAACAGCACCCGCGGGTTGGGGTGCCCGAACGGGGTGTCGAAGAGGTAGACGACGCTCGCCGACACCGCGATCGCCACCCAGTACATGGGATACAGCCGGGTGACGCGGGAGATGAAGAAGTCGCGCGGGGTTCGCCCCCACGCGCTCATACAGATGACGAAGCCGCTGATCAGGAAGAACAGGTCGACGCCGAGCCGTCCGAAGGCGAAGTAGCGGTGCGCGTCGGGGAAGGTCTCCTGGTACGGGCGGCCCCAGATGGCGATCATGCCCCAGGGGGTCTGGCCGACGAAGTGGAAGAGCACCACCGCGAGGGCCGCCAGGAACCGCAGCCCGTCCAGCGCGGCGAGCCGGTTGCCGCGGACGACCGGCCCGGCCGGGGCCTCCACGCGCGCACCGGCAGCGGGCGGGGGCACTTCCGGCGCCACCACCTCGCCACCGTCGTGCTCCGCGGCCTTGTCGACCGGACTTGCCTGCTCCGTCTGGGACATCCGTCCACCATTTCCGGCGTCGTTTTACTACTGTCAGGGGCGTAGGACCATCGTGCAGATGACCAACGGGTGAACCCGATGGTTGTGGTGCGACTTTGAAAGAAGAGTCACACCCCTGACACAGCCCACGCACAACTGGCGGCGGACGCACGGAGACGCGAGGGGCGGCACCCCCGCACAGGGTGCCGCCCCTTCTCGTGAGCCGGAGCCGCCGCCGATCGGTGAGGGTGGTCGGGTGACAGACGGCGGCTCCGGGGTCTTGCGTGCCCCGGGTCAGCGGTGGTCGCTGCCCTTCGAGGTGACCGCCGCGCGGCCGGCCTCCAGGCGGGCGACCGGGATGCGGAACGGGGAGCAGGAGACGTAGTCCAGACCCACCTCGTGGAAGAAGTGGACCGACTCCGGGTCGCCGCCGTGCTCACCGCAGACGCCGAGCTTCAGGTCGGGGCGGGTCTCGCGGCCGGCCTTGGCGGCGGCGGCGACGAGCGAGCCGACGCCGTCCTTGTCGATCGTCTCGAACGGGGAGACGCCGAAGATGCCCTTCTCCAGGTAGGCCGTGAAGAAGCTGGCCTCCACGTCGTCGCGGCTGAAGCCCCACACGGTCTGCGTCAGGTCGTTGGTGCCGAAGGAGAAGAACTCGGCGGCCTCGGCGATCTGACCGGCGGTCAGCGCGGCGCGCGGCAGCTCGATCATGGTGCCGATCGACAGCTTGAGCTTCGCGCCGGTGGCCGCCTCGACCTCGGCGATGACCTGGTCGGCCTCGTCGCGGACGAGCTCCAGCTCCTGGACGGTGCCGACCAGCGGGATCATGATCTCGGCGCGCGGGTCGCCCTTGGCCGCCTTGCGCTCGGCCGCGGCCTCGGCGATCGCCCGGACCTGCATGGTGAACAGGCCGGGGATGACCAGGCCGAGGCGGACGCCGCGCAGACCCAGCATCGGGTTCTGCTCGTGCAGGCGGTGCACGGCCTGGAGCAGGCGCAGCTCGTTCTCGTGCGGCTCCTGACGGGACTCGGCGAGAGCGACACGGACCGACAGCTCGGTGATGTCGGGCAGGAACTCGTGCAGCGGCGGGTCGAGCAGGCGGACGGTGACCGGGAGGCCGTCCATCGACTCGAAGAGCTGGACGAAGTCCTGCTTCTGCAGCGGCAGCAGCTCCTTCAGGGACTCCTCGCGCTCGGCCTCCGTGTCGGCCAGGATCAGCCGCTCGACCAGCTCGCGCCGGTCGCCGAGGAACATGTGCTCGGTGCGGCACAGGCCGATGCCCTGGGCGCCGAAGCGGCGGGCGCGCAGCGCGTCCTCGGCGTTGTCGGCGTTGGCGCGCACCCGCAGCCGGCGCTTGCGGTCGGCGAAGGCCATCATGCGGTGCACGGCCTCGACCAGCTCGTCGGCGTCGTCGGCGCCCGGGTGCATCCGGCCCTCGAAGTACTCCACGACCGGGGACGGGACCACCGGGACCTCGCCCAGGTAGACCTTGCCGGAGGAGCCGTCGATCGAGATCACGTCGCCCTCCTCGACGACGTGCCCGCCGGGCACGGTCATCCGGCGGCGCTTGGTGTCGACCTCCAGCTCCTCGGCGCCGCAGACACAGGTCTTGCCCATGCCGCGCGCGACGACGGCCGCGTGGGAGGTCTTGCCGCCGCGCGAGGTCAGGATGCCCTCGGCGGCGATCATGCCGTCCAGGTCGTCGGGGTTGGTCTCACGGCGGACGAGGATGACCTTCTCGCCGGAGCGGGACCACTTCACGGCGGTGTAGGAGTCGAAGACCGCCTTGCCGACCGCCGCGCCCGGGGAGGCCGCGATGCCCCGGCCGACCTTCTCGACCTTGGCGCTCTCGTCGAAGCGGGGGAACATCAGCTGGGCGAGCTGGGCGCCGTTGACACGGCTGAGCGCCTCGGCCTCGTCGATCAGGCCCTGGTCCACCAACTGGGTGGCGATGCGGAAGGCCGCGCCCGCGGTGCGCTTGCCGACCCGGGTCTGGAGCATCCACAGCTGGCCGCGCTCGATCGTGAACTCGATGTCGCACAGGTCCAGGTAGTGGTTCTCCAGCGTCTCCATGATCTGCATCAGCTGGTCGTACGACTTCTTGTCGATCTGCTCCAGCTCCGCGAGCGGCACGGTGTTGCGGATGCCCGCGACCACGTCCTCGCCCTGGGCGTTCTGGAGGTAGTCGCCGTAGACGCCCTGGTGGCCGGAGGCGGGGTCGCGGGTGAAGGCGACGCCGGTGCCGGAGTCCGGGCCGAGGTTGCCGAAGACCATGGAGCAGACGTTGACGGCGGTGCCGAGGTCGTGCGGGATGCGCTCCTGGCGGCGGTAGAGCTTGGCGCGGTCGCCGTTCCAGGAGTCGAAGACCGCCTTGATGGCGAGGTCCATCTGCTCCCGCGGGTCCTGCGGGAAGTCCCGGCCGGCCTCCTTCTTGACGATCTTCTTGAAGGCGGTGACCAGCTTCTTCAGGTCGGCGGCCTCCAGGTCGGTGTCGACCGTGACCTTCTTGGCCTCCTTGGCCTTCTCCAGCGCCTCCTCGAAGAGGTCGCCGTCGACGCCGAGGACGGTCTTGCCGAACATCTGGATGAGGCGGCGGTAGGAGTCCCACGCGAAGCGGTCGTCGCCGGCCTGCTTGGCCAGGCCCTGCACCGACTTGTCGGAGAGGCCGATGTTGAGGACGGTGTCCATCATGCCGGGCATGGAGAACTTGGCTCCGGAGCGGACCGACACGAGGAGGGGGTCGTCGGCCTGGCCGAGCTTCTTGCCCATCTTCGCCTCGAGGGCGTCGAGGTGCGCACTCACCTCGTCACGCAGTGCCGCCGGCTCCTCGCCACTGTCGAGGTAGGTCTTGCATGCCTCGGTGGTGATGGTGAAGCCGGGAGGGACCGGAAGGCCCAGGTTGGTCATCTCGGCGAGGTTGGCGCCCTTGCCGCCGAGGAGGTCCTTGAGGTCCTTGTTGCCCTCGGTGAAGTCGTAGACGAACTTCACGCCCTCAACGCCGGTGCCCTGCTCGGCTACCTGGGGTTCTTTGTTTTCCGACACGGGTCTCGACTCCTCGAGGACGCGGTGGCTGCCCTGACGGCAGGGAATGTACCCAGATCGAAGGCACCTGGGTACGTCCACTTGCGCGTCATGCGCCTGTAACCACCCGTCCGCCAGCGGATTGAAAGTCAAGGCTTGGCAAGCGAGTGGCGGCTTGTGTTTTCACTTCTTGAACGAATCAACTCCCGCAGACGCCTCAATCCGCTCACCTGAGCGCCGTATTCTACGTCTGAGTTCGATCGATGAACGATCATGCCATGGCACTCAGTGCCACAGTTTGGAGAAGTGGACTCGGTCAAGATCCGCTCATCTGAGCGCTACTCCTATCAGAGGTGGCGAGAATCACGCTGCCACAGCCCGCCGGATTTCACCATGCGGACGCGTCCCGGGACGCGTTCCGGAACACGCGCGAGGACGTGACCGGAGACGTGATCGCACCAGGCTGAACGCACCCCGCGCCCGGGACGTACGACAGTGCGGCGGACCCGGGCCCCCACGCCGGGTCCGCCGTCCACCGGGTTCCACAGGGAAGGACCTTCGGGTGCCTGTCTTCACGCGCTTCCGCCGGCCACCGCACACGGCCGCCGACGCCGACACCGACACCGACCTCACGGAAACGGAGACGGCTCGGGGGGCCGCCACCGGGCCGGCCCCCGAAGCCGCTCCGCGGCCCGGTGCTCCCACGGCAGGCCCCGCACTCCGCGCCGTCAGGGCCCGCCTCGCCCACTGGCGTACCTGGCGCTCCCGCCACCCCGTCCCCGCCCGCGTCCTCCGCCGGACCACCACGGCCCTGGCCGCCGTCCTCGTCCTCGCCGCGCTGCTGCTGCCGAACACCTACATCGCCCTGGAGCCGAACCGCTTCACGCAGATCCCGGCGGAGGCGATCGTCGGCGCCGCCGTCCTGCTCGGTCTGCCGCGCCGCCCCCGGCGGATCGTGGCCGTGCTGTACGGCGCGGGCCTGGGCGTACTGACCCTGCTGAACCTGCTGGACATGGGCTTCGGCGAGTACCTGGGCCGCGGCTTCGACGTCGTGCTCGACTGGGGCCTGCTCGACGACGCCCGCAGCTATGTCGCGGACTCGCTGGGCGGGACCGTCGCGACCCTGGCCGCCCTCGGCGCCGTCGCCCTCGCGCTCCTCCTGCTGGTGTCCATGGTCCTGGCGACGGTCCGGCTGGGCGACCTGCTGGCCGGGCACCGGGAGCGGGCGATGCGCGGGGTGCTGGCCGCCGGCACCGTGTGGATCACCTGCTCGGTCCTCGGCCTGCACGCCTTCGGCATGCCGCTCGCCTCCGGCCGGGCCGCGTACGCCCTCAGGGCGCAGACCGAGCGGGTGATGGACACGGTCCGGGACGAGGCGGCCTTCGCCGCGGAGGCGAAGGCCGACGCCTTCGGTGCCACGCCCGGCGAGCAACTGGTGCCGGATCTGCGCGGCAAGGACATGATCTTCACCTTCATCGAGAGCTACGGCCGCAGCGCCGTCGAGGACCCGGTCATGGCCCCCGGCGTGGACCGGACGCTCGACGCGAGCACCAAGGCGCTGGCCGCGGCGGGCTACCGGGCGAAGAGCGGCTGGCTGACCTCGCCGACCTACGGCGCCGGCAGCTGGCTGGGCCACTCCACCTTCCTGTCCGGTCTGTGGGTGGACAACCAGCAGCGCTACCGCACCGTGACGTCGGGCGACCACCGCACGCTGACGAAGATGTTCGGCGACACGGGCGCCTGGGACACCGTCGGCATCATGCCCGGGGTGCAGAAGGCCTGGCCGGAGGCCAGGTTCCACGGGCTCGACAAGGTCTACAACGCCTACCGCCTCGGCTACGAGGGCCCGAAGTTCAGCTGGTCGACCATGCCGGACCAGTACGCGCTGGAGGCCTTCCAGCGGCTGGAGCACGGCAGGAAGCGCGACAGGCCGCTGATGGCCGAGATCATCCTGACCTCCAGCCACCAGCCGTGGGCGCCGATCCCGAGGATGGTCGGCTGGGACGAGCTGGGCGACGGTTCGGTGTTCGACGGCATCGAGGCGGCGGGCGAGAAGTCGGCGGACGTCATCGCCGACTCCACGAAGTCCCGCGAGGAGTACGGCAAGTCGGTCCAGTACTCGGTCACCTGCCTCACCCAGTGGCTGGAGCGGTACGGCACCGACGACACCGTCCTGGTCTTCCTCGGCGACCACCAGCCGATCGCCCGGGTCAGCGGCGAGGGGGCGAGCCGGGACGTGCCCGTCACGATCGTCGCCAAGGACCCGAAGGTGCTCGACGCGATCGACGACTGGCACTGGACCGACGGCCTCCGGCCCGCCCACGACGCCCCGGTGTGGAAGATGAGCTCCTTCCGCGACCGCTTCCTGACCGCGTACGGCTCGACCCCGCACCCGTCCAAGAGGTGAACGCGGCGGGAGGCGGGACGGATCAGCCGCCGGAGGTGTCCAGTTCCGCTTCCTCGCCGACGCCCGCGCAGTCGTACGGGTCCTTCAGCCAGCCGTCGGGCAGGACGACCCGGTTGTTGCCGGACGTACGCCCGCGGGGGCCGTCGGCGCCGGTGGGCCAGGGCTGGTCGAGGTCGAGTTCGTCGAGCCCGGCGCGCAGCTCCTGGAGCGAGGAGGTGATCGCGAGGCGCTTGCGCATCTCGGAGCCGACGGCGAAGCCCTTGAGGTACCAGGCGACGTGCTTGCGGAAGTCGATCACGCCGCGGGACTCGTCGCCGATCCACTCGCCCAGCAGGGTGGCGTGCCGGACCATCACGTCGGCGACCTCGCGCAGGGTGGGCCGTACGCAGTCCTCCGGGCGCCCCTCGAAGGCGGCGACCAGGTCGGCGAACAGCCACGGGCGCCCGAGGCACCCGCGCCCGACCACAACGCCGTCGCAGCCGGTCTCGCGGACCATGCGCAGCGCGTCCTCGGCGGACCAGATGTCGCCGTTGCCGAGCACCGGGATCTCCGGGACGTGCTCCTTCAGGCGGGCGATGGCCTCCCAGTCGGCGGTCCCGCCGTAGTGCTGGGCGGTGGTGCGGCCGTGCAGGGCGACGGCGGTCACGCCCTCCTCGACGGCGATGCGGCCGGCGTCGAGGTAGGTGAGGTGGTCGTCGTCGATGCCCTTGCGCATCTTGATGGTGACGGGCAGGTCACCGGCACCGCTGACGGCCTCGCGCAGGATCGACCGGAGCAGGTTGCGCTTGTACGGGAGGGCCGAGCCGCCGCCCTTGCGGGTCACCTTGGGCACCGGGCAGCCGAAGTTCAGGTCGATGTGGTCGGCGAGGTCCTCCTCCGCGATCATGCGGACGGCCTTGCCGACGGTCGCGGGGTCGACGCCGTACAGCTGGATCGAGCGCGGCGTCTCGGTCGCGTCGAAGTGGATCAGCTGCATGGTCTTCTCGTTGCGCTCGACCAGCGCCCGGGTCGTGATCATCTCGCTCACGAACAGGCCCTTGCCGCCACTGAACTCCCGGCACAGGGTGCGGAAGGGCGCGTTGGTGATCCCGGCCATCGGCGCCAGCACCACGGGCGGTGCGGCGGTGTGCGGGCCGATCTGCAACGGCGGGTTCGCGGTGGCGGGGGCGGGCGTGGTGGGCGTGGACATTCCTCCATTGTCACGCACGCGGGGCGGTGCTCGGGGTCCGCGGACGCAAGCTCGTGTAGCGGTCATTAGTTAACCGCACTATCGAAGTGGGCGTACGATGGAGTTCATGCCCGAGCTCACCCCTCGCCGACGTCTGCTCGTGCTCGCCATCTGCTGCATGAGCCTGCTGATCGTGAGCATCGACAACACGATCCTGAACGTGGCCCTGCCCTCCATGCAGCGTGATCTGCACGCGAGCACGTCGGGGCTCCAGTGGGCGATCGACGCGTACACGCTGGTGCTGGCCGCGCTGCTGATGCTCGCGGGCTCCACGGCCGACCGGATCGGCCGGAAACGGGTCTTCATGACGGGCCTGGTCGTCTTCACCGTCGGCTCGCTGCTGTGCTCGCTGGCGCCGGACCTGTCGTCGCTGGTGGTGTTCCGGATGATGCAGGCGGTGGGCGGTTCGATGCTCAATCCGGTGGCCATGTCGATCATCACCAACACCTTCACCGACGCGCGCGAGCGTGCCCGCGCGATCGGCGTGTGGGGCGCGGTCGTCGGCATCTCGATGGCCGCCGGTCCCCTGGTGGGCGGACTGCTGGTGGAGTCGGTGGGCTGGCGCTCGATCTTCTGGGTCAACCTGCCCGTCGGGCTCGCCGCGCTCCTGCTCACCCTGCGCTTCGTGCCCGAGTCCCGCGCCCCCAGGGCCCGCCGTCCCGACCCGCTGGGCCAGCTGATGGTGATCGTGCTGTTCGGCTCCCTCACCTACGCGATCATCGAGGCGCCGAGCGCCGGGTTCACCTCCGTACTCCCCTACGCCGTGCTGGCGCTGGCCGCGCTGGTCGGGCTGCTGCGCTACGAGCCGCGCCGCGCCGAACCCCTCATCGACCTGCGTTTCTTCCGGTCGGTGCCGTTCAGCGGGGCCACCGTCACGGCGATCAGCGCCTTCGCCGCGCTGGGCGGCTTCCTGTTCCTGTCCACGCTGTACCTGCAGAACGTGCGCGGGCTGAGCGCCCTGCACGCCGGCCTGTGGATGCTGCCGATGGCCGTGCCGACCTTCCTGTGCGCCCCGCTGTCCGGGCGGCTGGTCGGCAGCCGGGGGCCGCGGCTGCCCCTGCTGATCGCGGGCGGCGCGCTGACCGTGAGCGGCGTCCTGTTCGCCGCCTTCGAGGCGGAGACGTCGAACGTCACCCTCTTCATCGGGTACGTCCTGTTCGGCGTCGGCTTCGGCTTCGTCAACGCGCCCATCACCAACACGGCCGTCTCCGGCATGCCGCGCGCGCAGGCCGGGGTGGCCGCCGCCGTCGCCTCCACCAGCCGCCAGCTGGGCCAGACCTTGGGCGTGGCGGTGGTCGGCGCGGTGCTGGCGGCGGGCGTGGGCACGTCGTCGTACGGGTCCGCGTTCGTCTCCGCGGCCCGCCCCGGCTGGTGGATCCTGGCGGCCTGCGGACTGGCGGTCCTGGTCCTCGGCGCCGTCACGAACGGCCGCTGGGCCCGCCGCACGGCAGAACTGACCGCCGAGCGCCTGAAGTCACCGGAGGTACGGGAACCGGCCCGCTCATCCGCGTGACGCCGCCCCCGACTACGTCCCGCCCCGCCCCGTGAGCGCAGAGAACCGAACGACCGACCCCCACCGCACGCCCCCAGGAACGCGGGGAACTGCGCGACCGACCCCCGGCGCACGCCCTAGGGGCGCGGGGAACTGCGCGACCAGCCCCCACCCACCCGCACACGACACACCCCCCGTACGAGCCTCACCGCACGCCCCCAGGGAGCCCGGAGAACCGAGCGACCGAGACCCCCACCGCACGCGCCCTAGGGGCGCGGGGAACTGCGCGACCAGCCCCCACCCACCCGCAGACAACACACCCCGGCACCCCCGCCGCCTCACACCACGCCGCGCCTCACCTCATCGCCGCCGGCAAAACCTCCGTCACCTTCGGCCAGTACCTCTCCACCGCCTCCTCCACCACCGGCAACGCCCGCTGCCCCGCCAGCGCCAGCGCGATCGCCGCGGCCACGCCCGCCCAGGCGAGCGGCCCCAGCGGCGTGCAGCCGAAGAGCTGGCTCGCCCCCGGCGTCTGCACCAGCGCGACCAACGCGACGGCCGAACCGACGGACGTCACCTGCACCAGCCGGCTGCCCCGCCGGTCCGCGAGGGTCTGGGCCAGCTGCGTGCCCACCACGGCGCACAGGGCCATCGTCGTCGAGCGGCGCCTCGTGCCCGGCGTGAAGCGGCCGAACAGCCAGGCCGCGGTCGCCCCGAGTGCCGTGGTCATGGCCCGGTGCCGGATCTGCCGGATCAGCGGCGCGCCCAGCACCGCCGTACCGAGCGGCGCGCCCGCGTCGTCCTTCTCCTGCTCCGCGTCCCCCGTCTCCGTCACCGCCACGGCCATCGCCGGGAACAGGTCGGTGAACAGGTTGACCAGCAGCATCTGGCGGGTGGACAGCGGGGCGGAGCCGCCGAGGACGGTGCCGATGATGCCGAAGCCGACCTCGCCCGCGTTGCCGCCGATCAGGATGGCGATGGCGTCGGCGACGCTGTGCCACAGCGCCCGGCCCTCCCGCACCGCCTCCACCAGCACCAGCAGGTCGTCGCCCGTGACGACCAGGTCGGCGGCGTTGCGGGCGGCGGCCGAACCGCGGGCGCTGATGCCCACGCCGATGTCGGCGGCACGGATCGCCGCGGCGTCGTTGGCGCCGTCGCCGACCATGCCGACGACCCGCCCGGCGTCCCGCAGCGACTCCACGACCTGGAGCTTCTGTTCCGGCGCCACCCGGGCCACCACGTCCGCGTCGCGCAGCATCCGGGACCGGGCCGAGCGGTCGGCGGCGGCGAGTTCGTCGCCGGTGACCACGACCGCGTCCTCGGGCCAGCCCAGGTCGACGGCGATGGCGCGGGCGGTCTGCGGATGGTCGCCGGTCAGCACCACGGGCCGTACGCCCGCCCCGCGCAGCCCGCGCACCAGCGCCGGGGATGTCTCGCGCGCCACGTCGGCCAGCGCGAGCAGCCCGGTGAACTCCAGCCCGGACGGCGGCTGTTCGAGGACGTCGGCCGCCTGCTCGTCCCTGCCGAGCGGCCGGCTCGCCACCGCGATGATGCGCAGCCCGGCGCCGGCCAGGTCGTGCGCCGCCTCGGAGGCGTGCGACGGCAGACCGGTGCAGGCGGGCAGCACGGTCTCGGGGGCACCCTTGACCACCAGGACCGGGGCGCCGTCCGCCTCCCGGCCGACGGCGGCGGCGTAGCCGCGGGAGGTCTCGAAGGGCAGGCCCTCGTCCTGCGTCCACTCGGGGTCGGGCCCGGCGGCGTCCAGGACGGCCTCGTCGGTGGCGTGGGTGGGGCGGGCTCCGTCGCCGTTCAGTCGGGGGCAGGCGCGCGAGGCGACCCGTACGGTGCCGGCGGCGTCCGGGTCGCCCGCCTTGCGGACGGTGCCGTCGGCGCCCGCGACCCGGGTCAGCCGCAGCTTGTTCTCGGTGAGCGTGCCGGTCTTGTCGAAGCAGATGGTGTCCATGCGCCCCAGGGCCTCCAGGGTGCGCGGGGTGCGCACGAGGACGCCGTGCCGGCTCAGCCGGCGGGCCGCCGCGAGCTGTGCCACCGTCGCCACCAGCGGCAGCCCCTCGGGCACGGCGGCCACCGCCACCGACACGCCGCCGGAGACGGCCTGCCGGATCGGCGTGCCGCGCAGCAGCGAGAGGCCGGTCACCGCCGCGCCGCCGGCCAGCGTCAACGGCAGTGCCTTGCGGGTGAGTTCCTGGAGCCGGGCCTGCACGCCCGCGGCCGACGGCGTCCGGGCGGCGAGCGCCACCGCCCGCGCGGCCTCGGTGTGCTCGCCGGTGTCCACGACGACGGCCCTCGCCCGGCCCGCCACCACGGTCGTGCCCTCGAAGACCATGCAGTACCGCTCGGCCACGGGGGCCTTCGGCGCCGGGTCCACGCGCTTGTCCACCGGCAGCGACTCACCGGTCAGCGCGGACTCGTCCACCTCCAGGCCGTCCTCCCACAGCAGCCGGGCGTCGGCGGGCACGACGTCGTCCGCCTTCAGCTCGATCACGTGCCCGGGGTGCAGTTTGGCGGCGTCCACGATCCGCGGCTCGCCCGCCGCGGGCGCCTGCGTACCCTCCTCGGACGGTTCCGCCCCCTGTGCGGAGGGCTCCTCGCTCAGCCGCGCCTTCTGCTTCTGCTCCGCGAGCAGCCCGGACAGCGCCCGTTCGGCCCGTAGCCGCTGGAAGCCGCCGACCAGCGCGTTCAGGTCCAGCGCACCGACCACCAGCGCCGCGTCCACGACCGAGCCGAGGATCGCGGAGGCCGCCGAACCGACCGCCAGCACGGGGGTGAGCGGATCGTCCAGCTCGCCGCGCACGGCCCGGGCCAGCTGCCAGGACCACCGCACCGGCGCCAGCACCCGCACCCGGCCCGCCCGTTCGGCCACCTCGCGCACCCGGCCCGTGGCCTGCTCGACGACGGTCGGCTCGGGCTCGGTCTCGTGCTCCAGCCGGTCGCGTACGTCCGCCACGTCCAGCGCGTGCCACGCCACCCGCGGCCGGGGGTGCGGGGCGCGGGCCGCCGCCACGCCGAGGGCGGCGCGCGCCCCGGACAGCAGGGCCGCCGCCGCGCTGGCGTCGACCGGCGCGTGCCGCAGCCCGGGCAACGGCGAACCGGCACTCCCGCTGCGCGCCTCGCCGACCGCGACCAGCAGCCCGGACAGCGCCGCACCGGCCCGGGCCAGCGTCTGCGAGCGGCCCCCGACCTTGCGGGCCGCGGGCACCGCCCGCAGCACCCGCCACACGTCGGCCAGACCGCGCGATGCCAGCACGTCGGCGCCCCAGGCCACCGGGGTGTCCGCGTCGGCCAGCGCGATGGCCACGTCACCGCGGAACAGCCCGGCCAGCACCGTGTCGTCGTCGCCGGGCAGGGGCCGTACGACCGTGATGACGCCGCCGCCCTCGGCGCGCAGTTGGTCCACCACGTCCCCGAGCGGGCGGCGGGCGCTGACGACCTGGTCCGCGAGGCCGGTGAAGTCGGCGAGCGCCGGGTCCTCCACCATCACCACGCGCAGCCCCGCGCGCCGCGCCGCGTCCAGGACGTCCTCGGTCCACGGGTCCGCCCCCGCGTGCGGGGTGCGCAGCGCGCTGGGGTGCAGGACGACCGTGCCGGTCATCTCCAGCTGCCGCAGCCGCTCCGGGTCGCGCACCAGCACGCCGGTCCGGGACAGCGCGGCGCTCAGTACGGCGTGGAAGGCGGCGGGACCGTAGCGGGCGGCCTTCGGCGAGCCGGCGAGCACCGCCTCCGCGGCCTCCGCCAGATCGTGCTTGACGAGCAGGGTCGCCGCGGCGCCCGCCACACTGCCGGTCGAGGCGTGGGCGGCGTAGTCCTGGGCCGGGGAGGTGCGCAGCGGCGGACGCAGGGTGACGTCGGCGGGCAGGCTGCCCCGGTCCGGGGCGCACAGCTGGTCGTGCACGGCCTCGAAGGCCGCCGACCGGGCGACCGCCTCGCCCAACTGGCAGGCGCGCACCACCCCGTCGAGCACCAGCGAGGTGGGGCTCTGGCCCGCGCCGTGCACGGCCGCGTTGGCGGCGGCCAGCGTCACGTCCATGCGGTGGGCGCCGAGCCGCCCGCGCAGCCAGGCGCGGAACCTGGGGTTCTCGCGCAGCAGCGTCGCCACGGCGGTCACCAGGCGGGGCGAGGGCGGCAGCCGCAGGGAGGACGCGGTCAGGGCGGCGGCGATGCCGAGCACGTCGGCGCCGAGGGCGGTCGCCGCGACGCGCACCGCGGCCGGGTCGCCGGGGTGGGCCAGCTCCTCGACCTCGTCGTCGGCGCGGACCAGCCCCTGCTGTTCGGCGAGGTCGGTCGCGTGGTCCACGACCCGGTCGGTGAGCTCCTCCTCGGTGGCGGTCACCACCAGCCGGGCCAGCCCGTTGTCCCAGTAGGCGAGCGCCACGTCGGGGTGCTCGGCGACGGCCGCCGCCACGCGGCGGGCGACGTGTTCGACGCCGCCCGCCCGGCGCACCTTCTCGGTCGCGGCCGGCCGCAGCGCGAGGTGCGCCCGGGGGCCGGCCCGCCAGTGGCGGGGGCCGCCGGGCAGCGCGGCGCGGGCGACCCGGGCCGCCCGCGCCGCGAAGTCCGCGCCGCGCACGCCGGCCCGTGCGGTGCCCGCGACCGCGCCGGCCGCGGCGCCCACGGCGGGGGCGGTGCCGCGCGCGACCAGGCGGGGCCCGGCCAGGACGATCCCTGCGACGGCGCCCTGGGAACGCGTCAGAAGTCCACCGGCCATCGCTGCCTCTCAGTCCGCCCTTCGGGTGCGTGTGCCTGCGGCGCGCTTCGCGCGGGTGCCCGTCGCCGCGCCGGACTGCGCGGCGGCGGACCTCCGCCCGGACGTCCCGGCCCCGGAGCCGCTGCTGCCTGCGGCGCGCTTCGCGGGGCTGCTCGTCGCCGCCGTGGTCTTCGCGGCGGCGGACTTCCGCGCGGACGTCCCGGCCGCGGTGGCCTTCGCCGCGTTGGTCTTGCCGGCGGCGGACTTCCGCGCGGCGACCCCGGTGGCGGCGCCCTTCGCCGCAGCGGTCTTGCCGGCGGCGGACTTCCGCGCGGTGGTGCCGGTCGCGGCGGCCTTCTGCGCGGCGGCCTTGGTCGCCGTGCTCTTCGCCGCGACGGCCTTCTGCGCCGCGGCCCTGGTCGCGGTGCTCTTCTGCGCGGCGGTCCCGGCCGCGGTGGCCTTCGCCGCAACCGCCTTGGCGGCGGCGGACTTCGCGGTGGCGGACTTCCGCGCGGCGGTCGCGGTGCTCTTCCGCGCCGCGGCCGCGGTGGCGGTGTCCTTCCGCACGGCGGTCCCGGTCGCGGTGCCCCTCCGTGCGGCGACGCCGGTCGCGGTGCTCTTCACCGCGGCCTTCCGCCCGGCGGCCTTGGTCGCGGGGCTCTTCCGCGCGGCGCCCTTCGCGGCGCCCGACGTGGCCCCGCCCGCCTCGCTCGTCGCCGACTTGGCCCCGGCCGACTTGCTCGCCGCCGCCCTCGCCGCCTTCGTCCCCGCTGTCTCCGTCCCGGCCGTCCCCGCCGCAGCCGTCCTCGACGCGGCCGACTTGACCCCGGCCGTCCTACTCGCCGCCGCCTTCGTCCCCGCCGTATCCGTCGCAGCCGTCCTCGACGCGGCCGACGTGGCCCCGGCCGACCTGCTCGCGGCCGACCCAGCACCCGCCGCCTCGCTCGCCGCCGGCTTCGTCCCGGCCGACGTACTCCGCGCCGACTTCGGCGCAACCGTCTTCCCCGCGACCGTCTTCCCGGCCGCCGACCTGCTCGCGGCCCGCTTCGCCGCGGCGCTCTTCCTGACGGCGCCGGCCTCCGTGGCCGCGCTCCTCGTCGTCGTCTTCTTCGCGGCGTTCCGCCTCGCCGCGACGCTCCCCGCAGAGGCGCTCCCGCCGGAGGCACCCGTGGCCGTCACCGCGTTCCGCTTCGCCGCGACGCTGCCCGTGGCGGCGTCCGCGCCGGAGGCCACCCGTGCCGCCTCCGACTTCGCCTCGGCCTCGGCCTCCTCCTCCGGCGACTGCCGTGGCCGCGTCAGCCACGCCACCGCCGCTCCGGTGACCGCCACCGGCCACTCCACCAAACCGGCGACGCCGAGCACTCCGGCCCCGGTGTAGACGACCAGCCGCCGCCCACGCGGCGACACGGCCCCGATCATGTCCAGCGCGCCCTCGGCCGCCCGGCCGACCGTCCCGGCGCCCGGCACCTTCCGCAGCGCCGATGCGGCCGCGTGCAACGGCCGCGGGAGCGTCTGCGCCGACTTCTGCTCAGCCATGACTGTCCTCGCCCTGTGCGAACTGACGAAACCCTGGGAACATCACCTTCCGCATATCCCCGGGTTCCCGCACTTCGGGCGGTCATCCCGGCGATGCCGCTCCGCGCTCCAGGGCGATCGCGTGCAGCCTCTCCAGCCGCTCCCGCGAGGTCTCGTCGGCCGGCGCGTACGTCACCATGCGGGGTCCGGGCTCCGGTCCGAGCCACAGGTCCGTGTGGTCGACCCTGACCCGGCCCACGTACCGGTTGAGGAACTCCTTGCGCTTGCTGCGGTGGGCGACCACCTCGTACCGCTCCCAGGCCTCCTGGAACTCGGCGGACTCCGCCCGCAGCCGCTTCAGCAGCATCTTCCAGGCGGGCTCGGTGAGGTGACCGGCCATCGTGGCGCGGAACCGGGCGGCCATCAGCCGCTGGGTCTCCTCCAGATGGACGATGGACGACCGCCAGTCGTCGTGGGTGAAGGACAGGATCATGCAGTTGCGGTCCTCGGGCGGCACCGCGTCCAGGTCGCACAGCAGCAGCCCGTAGGTGCGGTTGTGGGCGAGGATGTCGTACCGGCTGTTCTGCACGCACGCCGGATACGGCTCGAACTGCTCCAGCAGGGCTCGCACCGCGGGCGAGATCGACGGGCAGACCGTCGCGGGCGTCGGGTCGACGGCTCCGGCGAGCCGGAAGAGGTGGGCGCGTTCGGTCGGGTCGAGCAGCAGCGCGCGGGCGAGGGCGTCGAGGACCTGCACGGAGACCTGGATGTCCCGGGCCTGTTCGAGCCACGTGTACCAGGTGACGCCGACGGCCGAGAGCTGGGCGACCTCCTCGCGGCGCAGCCCCGGTGTGCGGCGCCGGCGTCCGCGGGGCAGCCCGACCTGTTCGGGGGCGATGCGTTCGCGGCGGCTGCGCAGGAAGGCGGCGAGTTCGTGCCGTCGGACCTGCGACGCCACCTCCGGGGTCCGCGGCTCCGTCTCCCCGGCGGCCGCCGCCCGGACCGTCACTCCCGTGCTTTCCTGGGCCATCGTCGTCATGCCTCCAGGGTGCCGCTCACCGGATCCTGTTGCCAGGTACTCCTTCTACCAGGACAAGGAGACTCTGGTACCGGTCTGGCGGGCGCCGCAGTCTCGATGGCGTGACCGAAACCATCACTTCACGTCCCGTCCGTCCGGCGGACTCGGCACCACCCGCCCTCAGCGGGCCCGGACTGTTCACGGTGCTGCTGGCCGCGGCACTCCCCCTCGTCGACTTCTTCATCGTCAACGTCGCCCTGCCCACCATCGGCACCGACCTCTCGGCGGGCGAGTCGGTCCTCGAACTCGTCGTCGCCGGGTACGGGGTGGCGTACGCCGTCCTGCTCGTCCTCGGCGGCCGGCTCGGCGACCTGTTCGGCCGGCGGCGGATGTTCCTGGGCGGCATGGCCGCCTTCGGCCTGACCTCGCTGGCGTGCGGTCTGGCGCCGGACGCCTGGACACTGGTGGCGGCGCGGGTGGCGCAGGGCGCCTCGGCCGCCGCGATGCTGCCGCAGGTGCTGGCCACCATCCAGGCGACCACCTCCGGTACCCGGCGGGCCAGGGCCATGGGCCTGTACGGGGCCACGGCCGGCCTGTCGATGGTGGCCGGCCAGATCCTGGGCGGTGTGCTGGTGGCCGCCGACATCGCGGGCACCGGCTGGCGTTCCGTCTTCCTGGTGAACGTCCCGGTCGTGCTGGTGGGCCTGCTGCTGGCCGCGCGCGCGGTCCCGGAGACCCGCTCGGCGCGCCCGGAGCCGGTGGACGGCCCCGGCACGGTGCTGCTGGCCGCCTCGCTCCTCACCCTGCTGGTCCCGCTCACCGAGGGCCGCACGGCGGGCTGGCCGCTGTGGACGTGGCTGTCGCTGGCGGCGTTCCCGTTCGTGGCGGCGGCGTTCTACGCGGTGGAGCGCCGGGCGGACCGCGCGGGCCGTACGCCGCTGGTGCCGCCGAGCCTGTTCGCGCTCACCTCGCTGCGGCGCGGGCTGCTGCTGATCGTGCCGTTCTCGGTCGGCTTCAGCGGCTTCATGTTCGTCATCGCGGTCGCGCTCCAGCAGGGCGCCGGCCTCGGCCCGGTGGCGGCGGGGACGGCTCTGGCGCCGCTGGCGGTGGTGTTCTTCTTCGTCTCCCTCGCCGGTCCCCGGCTGGTCGCCCGGTACGGCACCCGTGTGGTGCCGGCGGGTGCCGTGCTCCAGGGCGTGGGCCTGGCCCTGATGGCGCTGGCCGCCTGGCGTTCCTGGCCGGACCTCGGCCTGGTCGAGCTCATGCCGGGCGCGGCCGTCGCCGGGGCCGGACAGGCGCTGCAGCTCCCGGTGGTCTTCCGGGTCGTCCTGTCGGAGGTGCCGCCGGCCCGTGCGGGTGTCGGCAGCGGCGTCATGATGACCACGCAGCAGTCGTCCCTGGCGCTCGGGGTGGCCGCGCTGGGCACGCTGTTCCTGTCCCTGGTGCCGGGCCTGGGCATGCGGGACGCGCTGGTGACGACGCTGCTGGTCCAGTTGGCGGCGGTGGCGCTGACGGGGTTGCTGAGCCTGCGGCTGCCGCGGACGATCGGCTGAGGCGGCCGGCCGCCGATGAGTTGCGGACGCGACCGGAGTCGTCACCACGACCACGACGAACCGGAGGCCCGCCCATGAACGACATGAGCGCACTGCGCACCACCCTGCGACGGCACGTGGACGACGGCACGGTGCCGGGTGCCGTGGCCCTGGTGGCCCGCGGTGACGACGTGGAGGTGGTGACCGTCGGCCATGTGGACGCCGACGGCACCGCCCCGATGGCGCGGGACAGCCTCTTCCGGATCGCGTCGCTGACGAAGCCGATCACGGCCGCGGCCGTGCTGGCACTGGTCGACGACGGGCTGCTGGGGCTGGACGACCCGGTGGACGCGTGGCTGCCGGAGCTGTCGAAGCCGAGGGTGCTGCGTACCCCGTCCGCCGCCCTGGACGACGTGGTCCCGGCGGAGCGTGCGATCACCGTCGAGGACCTGCTCAGCTCCCGGGCGGGCTGGGGCTTCCCGTCGGACTTCTCGCTGCCCGGCGTGCAGGCGCTGTTCGCGGCGCACCAAGGCGGACTCGAACCGCAGCGGGCACCGGTGCCGGACGAGTGGCTGGCGGGCCTGGCCCGCGTGCCGCTGCTGTACCAGCCGGGGGCGGCCTGGCTGTACAACACCTGCTCCGACCTGCAGGGCGTGCTGATCGCCCGGGTCACCGGCCGGCCGCTGCCGGACGTCCTGGCGGAGCGTCTGCTGGAGCCGGTCGGCATGGTGGACACGGCCTTCGCGGTGCCGTCCGGGAAGCGGGACCGCTTGACCACCCTCTACCGGCCCGCCCCGTCCGGGGCGCTGGAACCGATGGACGTCCCCGACGGCCAGTGGAGCGGCGTCCCGGCCTTCCCGTCCGGGGCGGGCGGGCTGGTCTCGACGGTGGACGACTGGCTGGCCTTCGCGCGCATGCTGCTCGCGGGGGGCGCGGTGGACGGCCGGCAGGTCCTCTCCCCCGCTTCGGTCCGCCGCATGACCACCGACCACCTGACACCCGGACAGCGCGAGGCGAGCCGTCTGTTCCTGCTCGGCCAGGGCTGGGGCTACGGCGGTCAGGTCGACGTGGACCGGACGGAGCCGTGGAACGTACCGGGCCGCTACGGCTGGGTCGGTGGCAGCGGCACCTCGGCGCACCTGGTCCCCGCCACCGGGACGACGGCGGTCCTGCTCACCCAGGTGGCCATGACGAACCCGGACCCGACGCCGCTGATGCGGGCGTTCTGGCGGTGCACGGCCGACATCTGACACCCGGCCGCGCATACGGAAGAGCCCACCCTCCAGCCGACCGTGTCGGGTGGAGGGTGGGCGCAGGTCCGGGGGTCCCAAGGGGCGGAGCCCCCTGGTGCCTCAGCGGAAACGAACGGTCAGCAGCCGACGAGCCGAGCCGCGAGGTACCCCTCGATCTGGTCCAGCGACACGCGCTCCTGCTTCATGGTGTCCCGCTCCCGCACGGTCACCGCGTTGTCCTCGAGCGTGTCGAAGTCGACGGTGACACAGAACGGCGTACCGATCTCGTCCTGGCGACGGTACCGGCGCCCGATCGCACCGGCGTCGTCGAACTCGATGTTCCAGTTCTGCCGCAGCGCCTGCGCGAGCCCCTTCGCCTTCGGCGACAGCTCCGGGTTGCGGGACAGCGGCAGGACCGCGACCTTCACCGGCGCCAGGCGCGGGTCGAGGCGCAGCACGGTGCGCTTCTCCAGCTTGCCCTTGGCGTTCGGGGCCTCGTCCTCGATGTACGCGTCGAGCAGGAAGGCGAGCATCGCCCGGCCGACACCGGCCGCCGGCTCGATGACGTACGGCGTCCAGCGCTCGCCGGCCTCCTGGTCGAAGTAGGAGAGGTCCTGGCCGGAGGCCTTGGAGTGCGCGCCGAGGTCGTAGTCGGTGCGGTTGGCGACACCCTCCAGCTCGCCCCACTCGCTGCCGCCGAAGGAGAACCGGTACTCGATGTCGGCGGTGCGCTTGGAGTAGTGGGAGAGCTTCTCCTTCGGGTGCTCGTACCAGCGCATGTTCTCTTCACGCAGGCCCAGGCCGGTGTACCAGTTCCAGCGCTGCTCCATCCAGTACTCCTGCCACTTCTCGTCCTCGCCCGGCTTGACGAAGAACTCCATCTCCATCTGCTCGAACTCGCGGGTGCGGAAGATGAAGTTGCCGGGCGTGATCTCGTTGCGGAAGGACTTGCCCATCTGGGCGATGCCGAACGGCGGCTTGCGGCGCGAAGTGGTCTGCACCTGGCCGAAGTTGGTGAAGATGCCCTGGGCGGTCTCGGGCCGCAGGTAGGCGACGGAGCCGCTGTCCTGGGTCGGGCCGAGGTGGGTGGAGAGCAGGCCGGAGAACTGCTTGGGCTCGGTGAAGGTGCCCTTGTTGCCACAGTTGGGGCAGTTGAGGTCGGCGAGGCCGTTCTCGGGGGCGTGGCCCTTCTTCTCCTCGTACGCCTCCTCCAGGTGGTCCGCGCGGAACCGCTTGTGGCAGGAGGTGCACTCGGTCAGCGGGTCCGTGAAGGTGGCGACGTGACCGGAGGCGACCCAGACCTCGGGGGCCAGGATCACGGACGAGTCGATACCGACGACGTCCTCGCGCGAGGTGACCATGTAGCGCCACCACTGGCGCTTGAGGTTCTCCTTGAGCTCGACACCCAGCGGACCGTAGTCCCAGGCGGCGCGCTGACCGCCGTAGATCTCACTGCAGGGGAATACGAAGCCACGGCGCTTGCTCAGGCTGACGATGGTGTCGATCTTGTCGGCGGCCACGGTGCTCTCTTCATTACGACGACGGGCGACGAAGCGAGATGCTTCCAGAGAATGCCTCAGGTTACCGGCGCGGGACGCCCCCCGGCCAAATCGGGGGCCGTTCGGGGGCTTGTTGACAACGGTTTCCAGATTCGTTGAAAATGAGTGTCATGAACGTACGACGACGCCGCATATCCGGCATAGCGGTCACCGCGGCCACCGCACTCGGTCTCGGGACCCTCTCGGCGTGCTCCAGCGACACCGCGGCGGCGGGCAACACGGACAAGTTCGACGTCGTCGCGTCGTTCTACCCGATGGCCTTCCTCGCCGAGCAGATCGGCGGAGACCACGTCAACGTCACCAGCCTCACCGGGCCCGGCCAGGAGCCGCACGACCTCGAGGTCAGCACCAAGCAGCGGGCGCAGCTGGAGGAGTCGGACGCGGCGCTCTACCTCAAGGGTCTCCAGCCCGCCGTCGACGAGGCCGTCACCCAGTCCGGGATCGAGACGAAGATCGACGCGGCCTCCCTGACCTCCCTGGAGAAGCACGGCGACGAGGTCGGCGGCCACGCGGCCGAGCACGACCACGCGGCCGAGGAGGACGAGCACGGCCACGACCACGGCGAGGAAGCCGGCGGCAAGGACCCCCACATCTGGCTCGACCCGGTCAAGTACGCCGAGGTCGCCGAGGGCGTCGGCAAGGCCTTCGAGAAGGCCGACCCCGACCACGCCGCCGACTACAAGAAGAACACCGCGGCCCTGGTCAAGAAGCTCGGCGACCTGAACACGGAGTTTCAGACCGGGCTGAAGGACACGAGGACCAAGGTCTTCATCACCACGCACGCCGCCTTCGGCTACCTCGCCGAGCGCTACGGCCTCACCGAGGAGGCCATCAGCGGCCTCGACCCCGAGTCCGAGCCCAGCGCCGCCCGGATCAAGGACCTTGAGAAGATGGCCGCCGCCGACGGTGTCTCCACCGTCTTCTACGAGACGCTCGTCAGCGACAGGACCGCGAAGACGGTCGCCAAGGACGCGAACCTCAGGACGGACGTCCTCGACCCGATCGAGGGCATCACCGACCAGTCCCGGGGCGACGACTACTTCCAGGTCATGGAAGCCAACCTCAAGGCCCTCCAGACGGCCCTGGGCGCCAAGTGACCGACCAGACCGACCAGCCGGAGGGTGGCATGACCGAGTCCGTCATCGCACTGCGCGGCGTCCGCGCCGACCTCGGCTCGCGCCCCGTCCTGCGCGGCATCGACCTCACCGTGCGCCGCGGCGAGGTCGTGGCCCTGCTCGGCGCCAACGGCTCGGGCAAGTCCACGGCCGTGCGCACGATCATCGGCCAGGTGCCGCCCGTCGACGGGGAGATCGAGCTGTTCGGCACCCCGCGGCGCCGGTTCCGCGACTGGGCGCGCGTGGGCTACGTCCCGCAGCGCACCACGGCCGCGGGCGGCGTGCCCGCCACGGTGACCGAGGTCGTCTCCTCCGGCCGGCTCTCCCGCGCCCGCTTCGGCGTCCTGCGCAAGGCCGACCACGAGGCCGTGCGCCGGGCCCTCGACCTGGTCGGCATGGCGGACCGGGCCAAGGACTCCGTGAACGCCCTCTCCGGCGGCCAGCACCAGCGCGTGCTGATCGCCCGCGCGCTCGCCTCCGAACCCGAGCTGCTGATCATGGACGAGCCGATGGCGGGCGTCGACCTGGCCAGCCAGGAGGTCCTGGCCGCCACGCTGCGCGAGCAGGTCGCGGCCGGCACCACCGTCCTCCTCGTCCTGCACGAGCTGGGCCCCCTGGAGCCCCTGATCGACCGGGCCGTCGTCCTGCGCGACGGCTGCGTCCTGCACGACGGCCCGCCCCCGAAGGCCGTCGGCCAGCACGCCCTGCCCGGCCACGACCACGTACACCCGCACGCACCCGCGGGCGCCGAACCGATCCGCACGGGACTGCTGAGCTGATGGAACTCCTGAACTACGCCTTCATGCAGCGGGCGCTGCTGGCGGCCGTCCTGGTCGGCATCACCGCCCCCGCCGTCGGCATCTACCTCGTCCAGCGCCGCCAGGCCCTCATGGGCGACGGCATCGGCCACGTGGCCATGACCGGCGTCGGCCTCGGCTTCCTGCTCTCCTGGTCCCCGGTGTGGATGGCGACCCTGGTCTCCGTCCTCGGCGCCGTCCTCATGGAGCTGATCCGCTGGTACGGCCGCACCCGCGGCGACATCGCCCTGGCCATGCTCTTCTACGGCGGCATGGCCGGCGGCGTGATGTTCATCAACCTCGCGCCGACCGGCTCCAACGCCAACCTCACCTCGTACCTCTTCGGCTCGCTGTCGACGGTCTCCGAGTCCGACGTGACCGCGATCTGCGTCCTGGCCGCCTTCGTGGTGCTGGTCACCCTGGGGCTGCGCCGCCAGCTGTTCGCGGTCAGCCAGGACGAGGAGTTCGCCCGGGTCACCGGGCTGCCGGTGCGCGCGCTGAACCTGCTGACCGCCGTCACGGCCGCGGTCACGGTGACGGTCGCGATGCGCGTCGTCGGTCTGCTGCTGGTGTCCGCGCTGATGGTGGTCCCGGTGGCCGCCGCCCAGCAGCTCAGCCGCAGCTTCGCCGCGACGTTCGCGATCGCCGTCGCGATCGGCGTGACCGTGACGATCGGCGGCACGGTGACGTCGTACTACCAGGACGTGCCGCCCGGCGCGACGATCGTGCTGCTCACCATCGGCGCGTTCATCGTGCTGACCGCGCTGGCCACACCGCTGGCCCGGCGACGCGCGCGGGCCGCCGCCCTCGCCGGGTCCGCCGGGGACCCCGCGGAGTGCCGGGTTCCGGCCTCCCGCGGGTCCGGCGACGAAGTCGGCGTCTGACCGCTGACGGCCCGGGCTGGCACAATGGCCCCGGCAGTGCAGACGTGAGGAGGCACCCCGTGACGACCGCTGGACCGCCCGTGAAGGGCCGCGCCACCAGGCAGCGGGCCGCCGTGGCGGCGGCCCTCCAGGAGGTCGAGGAGTTCCGCAGCGCGCAGGAGCTCCACGACATGCTCAAACACAAGGGCGACTCGGTGGGGCTCACCACGGTCTACCGCACGTTGCAGTCCCTCGCCGACGCCGGCGAGGTCGACGTCCTGCGCACCGCGGAGGGCGAGTCCGTCTACCGCCGCTGCTCCAGCGACGACCACCACCACCACCTGGTGTGCCGGGTCTGCGGCAAGGCGGTCGAGGTCGAGGGCCCCGCGGTGGAGAAGTGGGCGGAGGCCATCGCCGCCGAACACGGATACGTCAACGTGGCGCACACCGTGGAGATCTTCGGCACCTGCGCGGACTGCGCGCGTGCCGCCGGAGGCTGAGCCGAGGGGCGGGGGGGGGGGGGGCGGGGGCCCCCCCCGCCGCGGGCCGCGGCGCCCCCCCCCCCCCCCCGCGGGGGGGTGGCGCC
>NZ_JBIWKU010000001.1:588377-614041 GCF_044765825.1 Streptomyces flaveolus
GTGCCCAGCGCCGCCTAACCCGTAACCGAAACGGTGGCGCACCCGGGGGATTTCTGCGCCCCCGGGGGGGGGGGGGCGGGGGCGGCGGGGGGCGGGGCGGGGGGGCGGGGGGCGCCCCCCCGCGCCCCTCTCGGCCTGACGGCCTCGTCCTCACACGCCGGACGGGCTGGATTCTCCGCCCCGGCCCTCCATGGCGAGGAGTTCCTCGTTGGGGATCGCGCCGCCGAAGCGGCGGTCCCGGGAGGCGAACTCCAGGCACGCCCGCCACAGGTCACGCCGGTCGAAGTCCGGCCACAGCACGTCCTGGAACACCATCTCCGCGTACGCGCTCTGCCACAGCAGGTAGTTCGACGTCCGCTGCTCCCCGCTCGGCCGCAGGAACAGGTCCACGTCCGGCATGTCCGGGTAGTACAGGTACTTCGCGAGGGTCTTCTCGTTGACCTTGGACGGGTCGAGCCGTCCCGCCCGCACATCCTCGGCGAGGGCCTGCGCCGCGTCCGCGATCTCCGCGCGGCCGCCGTAGTTCATGCAGAAGTACAGCGTGAGCCGGTCGTTGTCCTTGGTCTGCTCCTGGGCGACCTGGAGCTCCTTGGCCACCGACTTCCACAGCTTGGGCATCCGCCCCGCCCAGCGCACCCGCACCCCGAGCTCGTCGAGGGTGTCGCGGGACTTGCGGATGAAGTCGCGGTTGAAGTTCATCAGGAAGCGCACCTCCTCCGGCGAGCGCTTCCAGTTCTCGGTGGAGAAGGCGTACAGGGAGATGTTCCCGACGCCCATCTCGATCGCCCCCTGAAGGACGTCCATGACCTGCTCGGCGCCGACCTTGTGCCCCTCGGTGCGCGGCAGGCCGCGCTCCTTGGCCCAGCGCCCGTTGCCGTCCATGACGATCGCCACATGCTCCGGCACCAGCTCACCGAGCTTCGGGGGCCGCGCGCCGGACGGGTGCGGCTCCGGCGTCCTGTACTCCCGGCGCTGACGCCCCAGGAAACCGCGTACGGCCATGTGTCTCTCGTCTCCTCGTGCTCTACCTGTGTCTAGGACTTCTCGACGTACCGCAGGGACCGCAGGCCGCGCTCCAGGTGCCAGTGCAGGTACGCGGACACCAGCCCGCTCCCCTCCCGGACGTACCGCGCCTCGCAGGCGTCCGCGGTCCCCCAGTCTCCCGTGAGCAGCGCACCGAGCAGTTCCAGGGCCTGCGGCGAGGGTACGACGCTGCCGGGCACCCGGCAGTCGGCGCAGACGGAACCGCCCGATCCGACCGAGAAGAACCGGTTCGGTCCCGGCATGCCGCACTTCGCGCAGTCGCCGAAGGTCGGCGCGTACCCGTTCACGGCGAGGGAACGCAGCAGGAACGCGTCGAGGACGAGGTTCGGCGCGTGCTCGCCCCGGGCGAGGGTACGCAGCGCACCGACGAGCAGCAGGTACTGCTGCACGGCCGGCTCGCCCTCGTGGTCCGTGAACCGCTCGGCGGTCTCCAGCATGGCCGTCCCGGCGGTGTACCGGCCGTAGTCCGTGACGATCCCGCCGCCGTACGGCGCGATGGTCTCGCTCTGCGTGCACAGCGGCAGCCCGCGCCCGACCAGCTCGCTGCTCCTCGAGAAGAACTGCACGTCCACGTGCGAGAACGGCTCCAGCCGTGCCCCGAACTTCGACTTCGTACGGCGCACCCCGCGCGCCACGGCGCGTACGCGGCCGTGACCGCGTGTGAGCAAGGTGATGATCCGGTCCGCCTCACCCAGCTTCTGGGTGCGCAGCACGATGCCGTCGTCGCGGAACAGACTCATGGAGCCCATTCTCGCGCATGCCTCAAGGCACCTCGCCACGACTTCGCGCGTTGGTGTACGCCGTGGCCGCGCTGAGCCGCTCGGCCGGGGTGGCGTGGCGTACGTCACCCGGCTCGGCGTCCCACTCGCGGCCTCCGCCGTACGGCCGCATCTGGACGTACGGGCCCTCGTGCCCCATGACGATGCCGACCCGCCCCGTGCGGGTGTCGACCGCGTAGGAACCGATCGGCGGCATCATCGCAGCACCGCCGCGAGCCGGCGCGCGGTCTCCACGGAGCATCGTCCCAATTCGATGAGCGGACAAGGTGCCTCCCGCGCAAGACTCACCGGGTCGATCCCGAGTGACGGCAGCGTAATTCCTGCCCTCACGAGTGCCGCGCGCAATTCTTTCACCGTGTCCTCCGCTTCTTCGACGCAGTGCGCCGAGTGTGTTGGCTCCACCGTGTTCCCCTCCTGTTTCCTGTTTCACTCTTCGTGCCTCCAGAATGCCTCCCTGCACCTACACTCGGCAGGAGTCTGTGCACTACAAGTGCTGGTCAGCGCAAGGGGTTTGGTTATGGCCAACGGTTCGCGGCAGGCGGCCTGGGAGTTCTTCGGCACGGAACTCAAGCGGCGCCGGGAGGATGCCGGGATCACCCAAGCGGAGCTGGGCGCACGGGTATTTGTGTCCGGCGGCTACATCGGCCAGTTCGAACAGGCGATTCGCAAACCGCAGTTGGACGTGGCGCAGCGGATTGACGGCGCACTGCAAACCGACGGTATTTTCGAGCGACTGTGCCGGAAGCTGATTGATGACCCGCGGTATGCGGATTACTTCGCGGGGGTAGTGGAGCTGGAGCGCCTGGCGACGCGGATCTGCGAGTTCGCACCGGCGGTGGTTCCGGGTCTGCTGCAGACCAAGGAGTACGCGCGCGCGGTCACGATCGCCGCGAATCCGTTCAAGCCGGACTCCTACGTGGACGAGATCGTCACCGCCCGCCTGGAACGGTCACTGATCCTCGAGGACGCTACACGGCCCGAGTATTGGGTGACCCTGCACGAGAACGTGCTGCGCGTCCCGGTGGGCGGCCCGCACGCGATGGCTGCACAACTGGAGTACATCGCACGGCTCATGCGCGAGCGCACGGCGTGGGTGACAGTGCTGCCGTACACGGCGGGGGCGCATGCGGCCATGAACGGTTCCCTGAAGCTGATGGAGTTCGAGGACGCGCCCCAGGTCGCCTATACAGAGACGTCGTTTTCAGGAACGCTGGTGGACGATCCGGCCGTGGTGAAGCGGGTGCAACGCGCATACGATCTGCTCAGGGTCGCCACGCAGTCGTCGGAGGCGTCCCTGGCCCTGATCGAATCGTCGGCGGAGGACTTCAGACGATGCGCGAGTACGACCTGAGCAACGCCCGCTGGACGAAGAGCACGTACAGCAACGGCGAAGGCGGCGATTGCGTCGAGGTGGCTCACGGCGTCCCCGACGTCATCCCCGTCCGGGACAGCAAGGTGGCCGACGGGCCGGTCGTCCTCGTCGGGCCGGCCGCCTGGGGGGCGTTCGTCAGGGGTCTGCTGGGGTAAACCCCAAGGCGTTTCAGGTTGTTGCCCGGATGGGGCGGCGCACGCCGATCCGCGAGGCTCGTCGCATGACGCAGCGCACCCGCACCCTCCGCAACGCCGCCCTCGTCGGCGTCTCCACCGCCCTCCTCGCCGTCACCGCGCCCGTGACCGCCTCCGTGGCCGCGAGCCCGTCCCAGGGCCTCGACTGGACCACCTGTCAGGGCGCCGGCCTCGACCCCCGTCAGCAGTGCGCCACCCTGCGGGTCCCCATGGACTACGCCGACCCCGACAGCCCCCGCATCGACATCGCCGTCTCGCGCATCCCGAGCGAGCATCCGGGCGCCCGGCGCGGGGCCCTGCTGCTGATCCCCGGCGGGCCGGGCGGCTCCAGCCTGAACGACCCCTCGGGGAAGGGGCAGAAGCTGCCCCAGGACGTCCGCGACGCCTACGACCTGGTCGGATTCGCGCCCCGCGGCCTCGCCCCGTCCACGCCCGTCGACTGCGGGCTGGACCACGGCGACCTCGCCACCTCCAAGCTCCGCCCCTGGCCCGCCGCCGACGGCTCCGTGGACACGAACATGGCCACCGCCCGCCGCATGGCCGACGCCTGCGCCGCGAACGGCGGCGAGCTGCTCGGGCACCTCAGCACCGCGAACGAGGCCCGCGACATCGACCGCCTCCGCGCCGCGCTCGGCGAGCGCAGGCTCTCCGCGTGGGGCGTGTCGTACGGGACGTACGTCGGAGCCGTGTACGCGCAATTGTTCCCGCACCGCACCGACCGCATCGTGCTGGACAGCAACGACAACCCCGACCCGACCCGCGTCGCCCGCGCCTGGCTGGCCGGGCACGAGCAGGGCGTGGAGGACACCTTCCCCGACTTCGCCGCGTGGGCGTCGAAGCCCGACAACCCGGACCGCGTCGCAAGCAGCGCCGCCGACGTACGGCCGCTGTTCCTGCGGCTGGCCGCCCGGCTCGACCGGGAACCCCTCCCCTGGCCCGGCGCCAACCCGGAGGAACTGAACGGCAACGTGCTGCGCCAGACCATGCTGGACAGCCTCTACTCCCCCAGCCGCTATCCCACGCTCGCCAAGCTGATGCGGGCCGCGCAGCAGGGCACCGTGCCGCCCGCGCCCGCGGCACCGCCCGAGGCCGTGCTGCAGAACGTCGCCGCCGTCGGCGCCGGAGTCCTCTGCAACGATGTCTCCTGGCCCACCTCGGCCGCCGTGTACGAGAAGGACGTCGCCGAGAGCCGCGCGAAATACCCGCTCACCGCGGGCATGCCCCGCAACGCGATGCCGTGCGCCGCCTGGCCCCACCCGCCACGTGAGGCACCGGTGCGGATCACCGGCCGCGGACCGTCCAACGTCCTGCTCGTCCAGAACGAGCGGGACGTCGCGACCCCGCTCAGCGGCGCACTGAAGCTCAGGGAGGCGCTCGGCCGGCGCGCGGTCATGGTGACCGTGAACTCCACCGGCCACGACGCCTACCTCGCCAACGGCAACGCCTGCGGGGACCGCACGGTCTCCCGCTTCCTGGCGACCGGACAGCGGCCGGGCACGGACACCTACTGCGCCTGACGGGCGATGAGCCCGGGACCGGGCCTGCCGTCAGGCCCGGTCGACCATCCAGTTGCCGTCCTCCTCGGCGTCGACCCGTACCTCCAGCTCGCGCAGGCTCATGCTGGCCTCCCAGAGCTCCTTGAAGCGCTTCATCCGGTCCCGCACGTGATCCTGGCGGGCGATGAGCCGTGTCCTGACGTTGACGTCGCGCAGGTCCTGCTCGATCTCGAAGGACACCTCCTCGTCGTAGACGATGAAGTCGTTGGTGGTGCCGCGCTGGAGGTGCGGGGGCAGTTCGGGCAGGACCGCCGCGCGGACGTCGATGTGCCGCAGTTCCTGCTCCTCGCACAGCCGCAGCAGCCGGTCGTCGAGCTCGCGGGCGCTTGCCAGCAGGAACAGCCGGCGCACGGTCACGCCCTGTTCGTCGACCGCTTCCTGCTGGGCCTCCAGGTAGCGGCTGGCGGGCTCGCTGTTCCAGAACTCCCGGTCGACGGAGGTGCTGGTGGCGCAGATGGACTGCTCGGCGGCGCGGGTGAGGGCGAGCATCCAGTCGTGGTTCTCGCCGGGGCACTCCGCGGTCAGGTTGGTGAGGTCCGCCATGTAGCCGATGACCCGCGTCATCTCCAGGCGGACGAAGGTGTGGAGGATCGAGGGTCCGGGGGCGAGGACCTCGGCGAAGCTCTTGGCCACTTCGGGCACGCCCTCGATGCGGGCCCGGTCGAGCGGCGGGTAGGGCTGTTCGGTGCCGTGGCCCGCCTGGACGAGGTGGTTCTCGACGAGCTGCTTCACGTCCTCGGTGTGCCGGACCAGGCCGGTCCGCAGCTCGTCGTCGTACTGGTTCAGGCCGTCGCGCACGGCGGCGGCGTGCTCGGCCAGGGCGCTCTCCACCCGGCGGGTGTGCTCCTCCACCCGCCGGGTGTGCTCCTCCACCCGCGCGTCATGGGTGTGCAGGTCTCTCGAGCGCAGGTCCTCGGCGCCGCGGTCCAGGCCGTGGACGGACTGGACGAGCACCGCGGCGACGGCGCACAGCGCGGCGGTCGCGAACTGCCGCAGCGGGCCGCTGTCCGGGCTCAGCAGTGCGGTGACGCTCCAGGCCAGGGCGCCGAGGACCAGGCCGACCAGCAGGCGGCGCGGCCAAGGGGACGCGCCCGTCAGGCCCGCGAGGCCGGGGATCGCCGGGCCGTTCGTGCGGTCCGGCGGAACGGCCGGGTCGTCGGGCTGGGGTGATGGTGCCGTGCTCATCTCGCTTCTCCCCCCGTTGGGATACGCGTCGGATCGGGGTGCGGGGATGTGCGTGGGAGGGTGTGCCGTCCGGTCAGGACGCCGGCTCCACCTCCCGGTGGGCCGAGGGGATCGCGTGCAGCGTCAACTGGTCGCGGATGCGCTGCACCAGCGTCCTCCACTGGCGGGTGAAGCCGGGCCGCTCCTCCAGCGGGTCCCACAGCGCGGCCAGCTCCTGGGGCACCCGGGCGCGGGGCATCCACAGGTGCAGCAGGTGGTTGACGGCGGGGCGCAGTGCCTCGACGACGGCGAAGCCGTGTTCCGGGCCCGCGCCCAGGCGGATGCCGTCGAGCATGCGGACCAGGGTGGTGAGCAGCCAGTCGTGCAGGGCGAGGTCGTCGCACAGGGCGGCGAGATCGCCGCCGGCCGTGTCCTCGGGCACCCGGAGCAGGACGGTGCGCAGTTCGTCCTCGGCGAGCGTGAACCGTTCGATCGACGGGCCCTCGCCCGGGGCCGCGGGCAGGGCCGCCCAGCGCAGCCGGGTGGGGCGGGACCTCAGGGGCGGCCGGTGGTCGAGGAGGGGGTGGCGCAGCAGCCGGGTGAGCAGTCCGTCGGCGATCAGTCCGACGTCGAGGTCGCCGTGCCGTCCCCCGCCGAGCACGCCCTGCGCGACCGCCTCGCGGGGCAGCCTGCCGAGCGGCTCGACCATGCCGGGCCGCACCAGGTAGTGGCCCCAGGGCCGGCGCTGGTCGGGCCCGGCGGCGGGGACGCGGAAGTGGGCGGAGGCCTGCAGGACGCGGCCCTCGGTGAGCGCGGCCCGCGCGACGACCGTGCCGACCGCGCGGATCCGGGCGCCGTTGGCGCTGGGGAGGTGACAGTCGACGCCGGTGAGGGTGTCGGGGGAACGCGCGTAGAGGTTGGGGCGCTCGGAGAGCAGGACGCGTTCGTCGGCGCGCAGGCCCAGGAGCTGGGCGGCGGCGCGGATGTCGAGGGCCTGCCGGGTGGGCAGCAGGCAGGTGCGGACCTCTCCGCAGGCGAGCACGGGGCTCGGGGCGACCTCCCGCGGCGCCATGTCAGAGCCCCGCGTAGTAGACGTAGGAGATGCGGTCGGCCACCGAGTCGGGGACGGCCGCCCGCTCGCCGGCGGACCGCTTGGCGACCTGGTCCAGCGCCTGGGGGTCGACCTCGATCTGGTCGAGGATGACGCGGACGGCGTGCTCGACGGGCAGGAACCGGGTCGGCAGCACCGAGCAGGTGCGGTAGGCGGCGAACGGGTCCGCGCGGGGGTTGAGCCGCAGCAGCGAGGGCAGCTCGTCCCAGTCGTCGGGGAAGCCGGGGGCGGTGTGCGGCTGGGGGACGAGGACGGCCTCGCCCTGGTTGCGCAGCAGGCCGAGGCGGGCGAGCTGCCACACCGCGGCGAGGAAGGGGCAGGACCAGGTGCGCTGCCCGTCGGCGTCGTCGCTCCACAGCTCGACGTCCAGGAAGACGGAGTGGCGGCGGGCCGCGGTCTCCTGGGGCGGCTGCCAGGCGGCGGCGCGCTTCATCGCCTGCGGGGCGCGGGCGACGGGGCTGCGTTCGCCGTTGGCCAGCCAGCCGGTCTGCGCGGCGGGCGGCCGCAGGCCGTAGCTGCCGGGCGGCGGCGACTCGACGATGCGGCCGGCCACCGCCTCGGCGACGGGCACCTTGCCGGTGACGGCGCAGCCGGACTCGCGGGCGAGGTAGTCGACGGTCAGCCCGGCCCGGCCGGCCTCCGCCAGGAGCATGGGCACGACCTCGGCGGGGGTGGAGAAGCGCGTGAAGTAGTCGTCGATGAGGAAGCAGGTGCTGATCCGGGCGCGCTTGCCGCCGGTGCGGGCGACGGCGGCGGCGCGGGCGGCGTCCACCCAGGGGCGGACCTGGGTGAAGTGGTCCCGCAGCCGCTCAGGGCCCGCCTCGAAGTCCTCCATGTAGAGGTGGCCCAGCTCCAGGGAGAGATGGGCCAGCGGCACCGCCTCGGTGCGCGGCTCGGCGGCGGTCTCGCGGAACCCGGTCTCCGTCACGGCCGCCCCCAGTACGTGTCGTCCGTCAGGCGCCGGGCGATCTCCTCCAGCGCCTCCAGGGTCTCCTTGTTGGCGATCTGGGTGGAGAGCACGTCCTCCTCGGTGATCAGCTGCTCGCGCCACTGGAGTATGGGTTCCAGCGGCACGATGCCGAGGACGACGCTGTCGCCGATGCGGTGCTCGGCGGCGAGCCGGCGCAGCGCCTCGTCGCAGGCCTGCATCCAGGCGGCCTGGGCGGGCGAGCCCTGGGACCACAGCGGCGACTCGGGGTCGGGCACGGCGGCCCGCACGAAGCGGGTGGCGGCGCGCAGTGCCTCCTCGTCGTGGCCGCGTTCGACGCCGCCGCGGATGATGCCGTGCTCGGCGTGGACCAGTCCGGAGGCGGCGATCACGTGCTGGCGGGTCCAGCGGTGGAAGACGAGCCAGCGGAAGGGGACGAACTGCATCCGGGGGTGGGCGGTCGCCGCGAGGACCATGTCGACGGCGTAGCTGCGGCCGGCGCTGAGGTCCACGACGATCAGGTCGAACTCGCCGTTGAGGCGCAGCAGCAGGTCGACGCAGCGTTCGAGGGCGTCCTCGTCGGTGGCGAACTCGCCGCCGCCCGCGTCGCCGGGGAACAGGACCAGCCGCCCGGACTGGTTGGGGCGGGAACGCAGCAGGGGGTGCTCGGTCTGCCGCCAGACGTCGATCCTGGCGGGTTCGGCGGTCTCGCCCTCCAGGTAGGAGTGGAGGCCGCGTTCCTCGGTGCCGCGCATGGCGCCGGGCACGTCGAAGACGGCGGCGGCCGTGGGCGAGCCGAAGTCGAAGTCCACGTAGGCCACGTGGTCTCCGGTGAGGGCGCGCTGGTAGGCCAGGTTGGCGCTGGTCACCGAGCGGCCGGTGCCTCCCTTGTCGGAGGCGGCGAAGACGAGCACGCTCACACCTCCTGTGCGGCGGCGCCCCTGGCCTGGGCCAGGGTGTCGAGTTCCTGAAGGACGGGGAGGGCGAGTGCGAAGGCGGTGGCGGGCCGGTCGTCGACCAGGCTGCGCGCGTGGTCGAGGCGGCTCTCGATGCTGCGCATCGCCCGGGCTCTGCTTCCGTCGGCGGCGGCGGACGCCTCCAGCTGTTCCTTGCCGAACAGATGGGTGGCCTCGCTGAGCAGTTCGCGGGCCAGTTCGGCGAGTTCGGGGCTGCGGATGGGCTGCTGCTCGTACAGGTTGCGGGCGGCGACGAGGCACTCGGTGACGCGCTCGGTGATGCTCCAGGACATGCGCAGTTCGGCGTCGTGCGCGTCGGGGTAGACGGCCCGGACGTTGTCCCAGAGGCCGGCGCCGTCGTCGTCCTCTATCCGCCGGTTCCACAGGTGCTCGAAGGTCTGCTCGGCGAGGCGGAGCAGCCGGTCCTGGGCGCCGATGTTCCGGGAGAGCTCGGCGAGCTGGATGATCCGCTTGAGGAGCTGGGCGGAGAAGTCGGTCATGCGCCACAGGAGGAGGCTGCCGGAGCGCTCGGATCCGGCGAGCGGCATGGTGACGCCGGGGTTGTGCAGTCGGATGGTGGGGTCGTCCCGGGTCATCCGGCTGGAGACGCGCCCGCGGTCGGCGAGGCGTTCCATGATGGCGACGGTGCGGGTGAGGTCGTCGTCGGTGGCCTTCCGGCGGACCAGGTCGTGGACGAGGATGGCGGCGACGGTGAGGGAGAAGTACTCGGACTCCAGCCTCAGGCCGGTGGTCTGCCAGGGCAGGTCCTCCAGCGGCCAGCGTTCGGAGCCGAAGCGGGCGATGGCCGACCAGTACTGCTGGCTGAGTTCCCAGCGCAGGCGCAGTGCCTCGGCCAGTTTCTGCTGGTCGGCGTCGAGCAGACCGAGGGTGAGGGTGCGCTCGGAGAACAGGTCCTGGATGCCGTCCAGGGCGACGACGGTGAAGTACACGTAGGGCAGCCGGTCGGCGATGCCGTCGGGCTGGCCGGGCACCTGGAGGTCGAGGTCGGTGACCTTGGGCGCGTCCTGGACGATGCCCCAGGCCCAGCCGCACTCGAAGAGCTGGCTCTCGTCCCGGATGCCCTCGTCGAACTGGATGCCGCGGGTGAGGCTCTCGATGATGGTGGCGCGCAGGGGCCGTAATCTCCGGGAGAACTGCTGGAGGGCGATCCGGTCGGACTGTTTGCCCTGGCCGATGACCTGGATCAGCCTGCGGCCCTGTTCGGACTCGGCGTCGAAGACGTTGACGGTGAAGGAGCGCAGCAGGCTGATCATGGCGGAGGTCAGCCGGGCGTTCGTGGCCTCGCGCAGCTCGGCGATGGCCTTGAGGACCTCGGGGCGGGTGGTGGTGGTCTCGTAGACCTTGAGGTATCCGAGGGTGGCGAGGGAGAGCGTGACGGACATGGAGTAGGAGTCCACCACGCCCAGCTGGCTCTGCTCGTGGGTGATCTGCCCCTGGGGGTCGGCCGGTTTGAAGTAGTGCCCGCCGGCGAAGGTGGGGCTGTCGTCCGGCCCCGTGTGGGTGCGCATGAACTGGGCGAGCGCGGTGATCAGGTTGGCGGGGATCTCCAGCCGGGTGCCGACCCTCTCCAGCGCCCGCAGCACGTCCCGTTCGGTGGTGTCGGGCTGGTCGAGGCGGAAGGCGGGAACCTCGGTCGCCGGATACAGCAGGCAGAGCAGCCGCTCCGCGTCCGCGACGCTGCTCAGCCCGTCGGTGGGCCCCTGGACCAGCTTCCCGTCGTCGAACGAGTGGCGAGCCATGGCCTGCCAGATGTCCAGCAGGTGCTGGCGTGGCTTGATCTGCATCCCCGTACCCCTCGTACAGATCTCGTTGCCCTGTGGTCGGACCGTGTGCTCAGACCGTGTGTTCCGTCATGGTCCCCGTTCTCACGGGGCGGCAATCTCCGCGTTCCGCTGCCCCAGGGCGAGAAGGATTCCCTCGTGTCCCGGCCGCACCACGTGGTGCAGGTCGTGGATCTCCAGTTCCTTGCAGAACGGGATCAGGCTCTCCCTGGCCCGGTCCTCGTTCACCCGGTAGGCGGGGTACTGGTGTTCCCCGACCTGGTAGCCGACCGACTCCTTCATGAACGCGGCGGCGAAGGGGGCTCCCTCGTTCAGCGCGTTCATGAAGCACCGCACGCCCCGCTGGAACTCCTCGGGGCACTCGGACATGGAGTCGGCGACGAAGAACATCGTGCCGAGCTCCCAGCGGCGCTGCCCGTCGAGGTCGAAGAGGTTGCCGCGCTCCACGCGGACGATGTCGCTGAACCGGGTCCTCGGCTCCAGGTCGCGGTAGGCCGGGGCCTGCCGGAGTTCCTCCCAGAAGGCGTCCCAGGCCGTGTCGTATCCCTGGGCGGAGGTCTGCCGCTTCAGGTACTCGACGTTCGGGCCGGCGTACTCGAGGAGGAGGATCTTCTCGCACCAGGGCAGCATGGACAGGGCCGGGTAGAGGTTCGCACCGGCACCGACGTCGACACCCCGGACGGAATCCGGTACGGCCCCGGCGAAGCAGCGGCTGAAGTGGTCGCGCATGAGGCGCACGATCAGCCGGTCGACTTCGAGCGGGGTCCGGTAATTGTTGTCGACATACACCTCGGGATCGAATTTCGACCAAGGCGCGTCGGCATTGCGATCCATAGTCACCCTGCCGCGTTCCGTTCGCTTGTGGACAGGACCGTGCGCCGCGCGCGCGGTCCTGTGGACGCCGACCGGTGAAGAGGCGTCTCCTTGTTCGCAAGATAGGCCGCCTCGGCACATCCGGACAGCCGGGAACACGCCAGTCCACACCCCCCGGGCGCACGTCAGGCGCACCGTTGCACACCCTAACTCTCCCTTGCACAGCGGGAGTTGGGCGCTCACTCTAGCCAGAAGGAGCACCGGCCGCCAGCGGGACCCCTCATTCCTTCGAGTGTGGCACCGGTGTCCGTCGAGTTGACGTCCGCACATCCTGACTGGGGGTGGCATGACCGCCGAACCACTGGAACGCGCCCTGGACCGCCACGAGCAACTCACGCAGCGGGGGCCGTTCCCGGACGCCCTGCCCCCGGTCCTGCGGACGGTGCGGGAGTCCGACCTGCCTGAACTGCGACGACTCGACGAGGAGGTCTTCCAGGAGGTCGCCTATCCGGGTTTCCTGCTGCGTCAGCTCTTCGACATGTACGCGGAGCACTTCCTGGTCCTCGACGGCGGCGGGGGCCGGCTGCGCGGCTACGTACTGGCCGCCACGACGACGCCGGCGCTCGGCAGGGACAGCTGGATCCTCGGCCTGTGCGTGACCCGGGACCGCCGCCGGCACGGACTTGGCCGGGAACTGATGACGGAGATACTGGCCCGGCTGCGCCGCGACGGCATAGAGCGGGTCCGCCTCACCGTGGAGCCCGCCAACCACGCCGCGATCCTGCTCTACCGCTCCCTCGGCTTCGCCCCCGAGGAACCCGACGCCGGGCTGCGCCGGGACTACTTCGGGCCCGGCATGGACCGGCACGTGCTGCGCCTGGACCTCACCGGGGGCCGCTGAGCGGCGTCAGGACGGGGTGCCCGCCGACTCCAGCAGCCGGGTCACGTCGTCGGAGCAGATGGTCAGCGCGGCGCCGACCGTCGCGAGGGCGTCGCGCTCGGCGGGTGTGTAGGGGCCGTCGGCCAGGGCGATGCGGGCACCCTGGAGGAGGATCGATTCGCGGCCGACGGCGGCGAGGTGCGGGGCCAGCGGGTCCAGCGCCTCGTGCAGCTCTATGGCCAGGCCGGGCACGCAGGGCTCGTCGCGCACCCGACCGGTGTCGGCTTCGAGCGCCTCGACCAGCGCGCCGAGCTGGTCCTCGGTGCAGTCCTCGAAGCCGGCGGCGCGCACCACGACGACCGCCGTCTCCAGGGACGTACGGGAGCAGGTGCCGCCCGCGGCGAGCACCGCGAGGGCGACGGTGTGGACGGCGTCGCGGAGCATCGCGGAGAAGCGGGTGGTGGTCGGGTGGTCGAGGACGTCGGTCCCGTAGTGGCGGCGGCAGGCCGCGCACTCCACGGTCGGCGCGGACTCGCCGCGCGGCAGGACGGGCACGCCGAGCAGGGTGAAGCGGCGGCGGCCGGTGAGGCGCTGGTAGTTGCGGTCGCCCCCGCAGCCGGGGCAGAAGAACTCGCCGTCGCCGACGGGCGTCCACGCGGTGCGGGTGCCCAGGATGCGCGGCAGCCGGGCAGCTCGGTCGTTTCGTCCCCGTCCAGGCAGCACGTCGCACCTCCGTAACCGCGCGGCAACATCGCCGCGCTGGCGTGATGTTAGCCACATCACCGACGTGGAGTCAGTACCCGGGACGAGACCTTTCCGTGACCTCGGCGTGGAGATGGCCGGTATACGACGGGGCCCCGCCCGCCGTTTTCCGGCGTGCGGGGCCTCGAACCACCGATTCGGCTGGTCAGCGAGCCGCCCGGTTGACGGCGGAGACGACCGCCTTCAGCGAGGCGCGCGTGGTGTTCGCGTCGATTCCGATGCCCCACAGGACCTTGTCGCCGATGGCGCACTCGATGTACGAGGCGGCCTGCGCGGAGGCGCCCTCGCTCATCGTGTGCTCCTGGTAGTCCAGCAGGCGTACGTCGATGCCGACGCCCTGCAGCGCGTGGAAGAACGCCGAGATCGGGCCGTTGCCGGTGCCGACCAGGGTGGTCTCCTCGCCGTCGACGGTGGCCTCGACGGTGAGGGTGTCGATGCCGTCGCGGTCGGTCGTGGTCTGGCCGTTCTTGACCTGGATGCGGCCCCAGGGGTTGTCCGGGTTGGGCAGGTACTCGTCCTGGAAGACGTCCCAGATCGCCGTCGGCGTGATCTCGCCGCCCTCGGCGTCGGTCTTGGCCTGGATGATCTTCGAGAACTCGATCTGCATCCGGCGCGGCAGGTCCAGCTTGTGGTCGTTCTTCAGGACGTAGGCGATGCCGCCCTTGCCGGACTGCGAGTTGACGCGGATGACCGCCTCGTAGGAACGGCCGACGTCCTTGGGGTCGATGGGCAGGTACGGGACGGCCCACTCGATGTCGTCGACGGTGACGCCCTTGGCCTTCGCGTCGGCCTCCATGGCGTCGAAGCCCTTCTTGATGGCGTCCTGGTGGGAGCCGGAGAAGGACGTGTAGACCAGGTCGCCCACGTACGGGTGGCGCGGGTGGACGTCCATCTGGTTGCAGTACTCCCACGTGCGACGGATCTCGTCGATGTCGGAGAAGTCGATCTGCGGGTCGACGCCCTGCGAGAACAGGTTCATGCCCAGGGTGACCAGGTCGACGTTGCCGGTGCGCTCGCCCTGGCCGAACAGGCAGCCCTCGACGCGGTCGGCGCCGGCCATCACCGCCAGCTCGGCCGCCGCGACCGCCGTGCCGCGGTCGTTGTGCGGGTGGACGGACAGGCAGACGTACTCACGGCGGGACAGGTTGCGGCCCATCCACTCGAAGCGGTCCGCGTGCGTGGACGGCGTCGAACGCTCCACCGTGGCGGGCAGGTTGAGGATGATCTCGCGGCCGGGACCGGGCTGGTAGGTGTCCATCACCGCCTCGCAGACCTCCAGGGCGAAGTCCAGCTCGGTGTCGGTGAAGATCTCGGGGCTGTACTGGTAGCCGAACTCGGTCTCGGGGCCCAGCAGCTTCTCGGCGTACTCCATGACCAGCCGGGTGCCGTCGACCGCGATCTGCTTGATGTCGTCCTTCGAGCCGCGGAAGACGACGCGGCGGAAGACGGGGGCGGTGGCGTTGTACAGGTGGACGGTGGCGCGCTTGGCGCCCTTCAGGGACTCCACCGTGCGCTCGATCAGGTCCTCGCGGGCCTGGGTCAGCACGGAGATGGTCACGTCGTCCGGGATGGCGTCCGGGTCCTCGATGATCGACCGTACGAAGTCGTAGTCGGTCTGGCCGGAGGCGGGGAAGCCGACCTCGATCTCCTTGTAGCCCATCTTGACCAGCAGGTCGAACATCGCGCGCTTGCGGGCGGGCGACATGGGGTCGATCAGGGCCTGGTTGCCGTCGCGCAGGTCGGTCGAGAGCCAGCGGGGGGCCTGGGTGATGCGCCGGTCGGGCCAGGTGCGGTCGGGGATGTCGACCTGCTCGTAGCCGCGGTACTTGATGGTCGGCATGGAACTGGGCTGCTGGCGGTTGGCCATGATCGCGTGGGCTCCTCGTGATGTCCGCGGTGTCCGCGTGTCCGGAAGGACGGCCGACGCGCAACACCAAGCACCGCGGGGAGGGAGTCGGCCTCTTACAGGCCCTCGCCGCGGCAGCTAAGGAGGAGCAGCCCGAAACGCATGATGCCCAGCACCTTAGCCGAGTCACGCCGGTCACGCGGGTCCGTATCAGTATGCGGGACCACGGAGGGAACCGGGACAAAAAGTGCCGTATACCACTTCCGGCCGCGCACCGGGCCCTCTTGGCCTCGCATTCCACCGATCATGGTTGCAGCTGGTGACAGTCATGTCACGCAGTGCGATGGTTCCGACATGACGACCAACGGGGGCTTCCAGCCCGTCTTCTGCACCATCGTGCCGCCCCACGTCCTCGACAAGCTCGCCCGGAACGAGGACCCCGTGCTCAGCGGGCCCGCGCGCCGGACCATCCAGCGCGACGCCGTCGAGCGCACCCGCCGCGGCCTGACCACCGTCATCGGCGCCGCCACCGTCACCCCGCGCGCCGGTGCCGAGGCCGGCAAGCCGCACCGCACGATCTTCGACGCCCGGCACGGCACCGACCTGCCCGGCCGCAAGGTGCGCTCCGAGGGCGACGAGCCCGGCCAGGACGCCACCGTCAACCGCGCCTACGCCGGGCTCGGCGCCACCTTCGAGCTGTTCCTGAAGGCGTACCGGCGCGACTCCATCGACGGCGCCGGACTGCCGCTGGACGCGACCGTGCACTACGACCGCGAGTACAACAACGCCTTCTGGAACGGCGAGCAGATGGTCTTCGGCGACGGGGACGGGGAGATCTTCCTCGACTTCACCATCCCCGTGGACGTGATCGGCCACGAGCTGGCCCACGGCGTCACCCAGCACACCGCCAACCTGACGTACTACGGCCAGCCGGGTGCGCTGAACGAGTCGGTGTCGGACGTCTTCGGCTCCCTCATCAAGCAGTACTCGCTCGGCCAGACCGCCGCCGAGGCCGACTGGCTGATCGGCGCCGGGCTGCTCGCCCCGCGCGTGACGGGGGAGGCGCTGCGCTCCATGAAGGCGCCGGGCACGGCGTACGACGACGACGTCCTCGGCAAGGACCCGCAGCCCGCCACGATGGACGACTACGTGCGCACCGGCCGCGACAACGGCGGCGTGCACATCAACTCCGGCATCCCCAACCACGCCTTCTACCTCGTCGCCACGGAGCTGGGCGGCCACGCCTGGGAGCGCGCCGGGCAGATCTGGTACGACGTGCTGACCGGGGGCGAACTGCGGGAGGACGCGTCGTTCACGGACTTCGCGACGCTGACGGTGAAGGCCGCCCGGGAGCGCTACGGCGACGCGGACGAGCTGGAGGCGGTGCGCAAGGGCTGGGAACAGGTCGGGGTGCGCACGCAGTAGTTCCGTACTAGACACGGTCCCATGCGGATTCAGGTGAGGCGCACAGGAGGCTTCGCGGGCATCGAACGCCACGCGGAGGTCGAGACCGCGGGACGCCCCGACGCGGACGAGTGGCACGCCCTGGCCGAGCGGGCGGTCGCCGACGGGCGGGGCACGCCGCCCGTCGGGGTGCCGGACGGGTTCAGCTACCAGATCACCGTGGACGACCGGACGGTGTACGCGGCCGACCCCCGGCTGACGGACGAGCAGCGCCGGCTGATCTCGCGGGTCCTGAAGGAGGGCGCGTAACGCACGTGCCGCGCACGGGCGTTGACTTCCCTTACCGGGGGTACGGATGATCCGCGCATGGCGACTGACGCGATGCCGCGGTTCCCGGACGGCTTCCTGTGGGGCGTGTCCACGTCCGCCCACCAGATCGAGGGTGCGGCCGATCTGCGGGAACCGTCCGTGTGGGACGCCTTCACGGCCGAACCCGGGCGGGTCAAGGACGGCTCGACGGCGGCGGTGGCCTGCGACCACTACCACCGCTACCGCGAGGACGTGGCGCTGCTCGCCGGCCTGGGCGTGGACGCGTACCGGTTCTCGGTCTCCTGGCCCCGGGTGAACTCCCCCGGCGGGCTCGACTTCTACGACCGTCTGGTCGACGAGCTGTGCGCGGCGGGCGTCCGGCCGGTGCCGACCCTCTTCCACTGGGACCTCCCGGCGGACCTGGACTGGCTCGAACGGGACACGGCGTACCGGTTCGCGGAGTACGTGTCGGCCGTCGTGCGGCGGCTCGGCGACCGGGTCGGCACCTGGCTCACCCTCAACGAACCCGCCGAGCACACCCTGCTCGGCCACGCCCTCGGCACGCACGCCCCCGGCAGGGAGCTGCTGTTCGACGCCCTCCCGGCGGCCCACCACCAGCTCCTCGCGCACGGGCTCGCGGTACGGGCCCTGCGCGCGGCCGGCGCGGGCGACATCGGGATCGCCAACTCGCACGGACCGACCTGGCCCGCCTCGGACGAGCCGGCCGACCGGGAGGCGGCGGAGTTCTACGACGTCCTGTTGAACCGCCTGTTCGCCGACCCGCTGCTGCTGGGCCGGTATCCGGACGGCGTCGGCGAGCTGATGCCGGGCGATGTGGACGCCGACCTGAAGGTGATCGCCGAGCCGCTGGACCGGTACGGCGTGAACTACTACGCGCCGGCGCGGGTGGGCGCCCCGCGGGGCGCGGAGAGCGAGTGGGGCGGTGTGCGGCTCCCGGCCGGGCTGCCCTTCTCGGTGCGCCCGATCGAGGACCGGCCGCTGACGGACTTCGGCTGGCCCGTGGTCCCCGAAGGGCTCACGGGGCTGCTCACCGGCTTCCGCGACCGCTACGGCGACCGGCTGCCACCGGTCGTCATCACAGAGAACGGCTGCTCCTACGAGGGCCTCGACGACCAGGACCGCATCGCCTACCTCGACGCCCACGTCCGCGCCCTGCACCGGGCGGTGGAGGCGGGCGTGGACGTGCGCGGCTACTTCGTGTGGTCCCTGCTGGACAACTTCGAGTGGGCTGAGGGGTACGCGCGCCGGTTCGGACTGGTGCACGTCGACTTCGCCACCCGGACGCGGACGCCCAAGGCGTCGTACCGCTGGTACCGGGACCTGCTCCGCGCCCAGCGGTGACCGCACCCGGGCATACCCCGCGGCCGGTCGGACAAAAGACGTGGGTGCTGTCGGCGGGTAGTCGTACGCTGGAGGCAGCAGACACACCCGTCACGCGGCGCACTGCCGCAGAGGAGGACGTGCAGGCCTCGAGCGCCGGCCCATGACTCAGACACCCTCAGCTCACACGCCCGCGCAGGGGCAGGCGAGAGCACAGTTCACCGTCCCCGCCCAGCACCCCATGGTGACCGTACTGGGATCCGGCGACGCCCTTCTGCGCGTGATCGAGACGGCCTTCCCGGCGGCCGACATCCACGTCCGGGGAAACGAGATCAGCGCGGTAGGCGACGCCCATGAGGTCGCCCTGGTGCAGCGCGTGTTCGACGAGATGATGCTGGTGCTGCGCACGGGGCAGCCGATGACGGAGGACGCAGTGGAACGCTCGATCGCCATGCTGAAGGCGAGCGAGAACGGGGAGAGCGACGGCCAGGAGACCCCGGCCGAGGTGCTCACGCAGAACATCCTGTCCTCGCGCGGCCGCACGATCCGCCCCAAGACGCTGAACCAGAAGCGGTACGTCGACGCGATCGACAAGCACACCGTCGTCTTCGGCATCGGCCCGGCGGGCACCGGCAAGACCTACCTGGCGATGGCCAAGGCGGTGCAGGCCCTGCAGTCCAAGCAGGTCAACCGCATCATCCTGACCCGTCCGGCGGTCGAGGCCGGCGAGCGGCTCGGCTTCCTGCCCGGCACGCTCTACGAGAAGATCGACCCGTACCTGCGCCCGCTGTACGACGCGCTGCACGACATGCTCGACCCGGACTCGATCCCGCGGCTGATGGCGGCCGGGACGATCGAGGTCGCGCCGCTGGCGTACATGCGCGGCCGGACCCTCAACGACGCCTTCATCATCCTGGACGAGGCCCAGAACACCAGCCCCGAACAGATGAAGATGTTCCTGACCCGGCTCGGCTTCGACTCGAAGATCGTGATCACCGGTGACGTGACGCAGGTCGACCTGCCCGGCGGGACCAAGTCGGGCCTGCGGCAGGTGCAGGAGATCCTGGAGGGCGTCGAGGACGTCCACTTCTCCCGGCTGACGTCCCACGACGTCGTCCGGCACAAGCTGGTGGGCCGTATCGTCGACGCGTACGAGCAGTACGACAGCAGGAACGGCACCGAGAACGGCGCCCACCAGGGCGGCCACGCCCCGGGGCGCGGTGCCAAGGCCAAGGGGAAGTAGACCAGCACGACCATGTCGATCGACGTCAACAACGAGTCCGGAACCGAGGTCGACGAGCAGGCGATCCTCGACATCGCCCGCTACGCGCTCGCGCGGATGCGCATCCACCCGCTCTCCGAGCTCTCGGTGATCGTCGTGGACGCCGACGCCATGGAGCAGCTCCACATCCAGTGGATGGACCTGCCCGGTCCGACGGACGTCATGTCCTTCCCGATGGACGAGCTGCGTCCGCCGTCGAAGGACGACGACGAGCCGCCGCAGGGCCTGCTCGGCGACATCGTGCTCTGCCCGGAGGTCGCCGCCAAGCAGGGCACCGAGGCCGAGACGCAGCACTCCATGGACGAGGAGCTCCAGCTGCTCACCGTCCACGGGGTGCTGCACCTGCTCGGCTACGACCACGAGGAGCCCGACGAGAAGGCCGAGATGTTCGGCCTCCAGGCCGCCATCGTGGATGGCTGGCGTGCGGAGAAGGGCCTGACCGGCCCCTCCCCGGCCCCGACCGTCTCATGAGCCTCCCGCTCGTCGCCGGCGCCGTCGCCCTGGTCGTGGTCGCCTGGCTCGCCGCGTGCGCGGAGGCGGGCCTGGCGCGGGTGTCCAGCTTCCGCGCCGAGGAGGCGGTGCGCTCGGGGCGGCGCGGCAGCGCCAGGCTGGCCAAGGTCGCCGCCGACCCGACGCGCTATCTCAACGTGGCGCTGCTGGTCCGCGTCGCCTGCGAGATGGCCGCAGCCGCGCTGGTCACGTACGCCTGCCTGAAGGAGTTCGACGGCACCGGCGAGGCACTGGTGATCGCCATCGCGGTGATGGTGCTGGTGTCGTACGTGGCCGTCGGGGTGTCCCCGCGCACCATCGGGCGTCAGCACCCGCTGAACACGGCGACGGCGGCAGCGTACGTCCTGGTGCCGCTGGACCGGGTCATGGGCCCGATCCCGTCGCTGCTCATCCTCCTCGGCAACGCGCTCACCCCCGGCAAGGGCTTCCGCCGCGGCCCCTTCGCCTCCGAGGCGGAGCTGCGGGCGCTGGTCGACCTCGCCGAGAAGGAGTCGCTGATCGAGGCCGAGGAGCGCCGCATGGTGCACTCGGTGTTCGAGCTGGGCGACACGCTCGTGCGGGAGGTCATGGTGCCGCGCACCGACCTCGTCGTCATCGAGCGGTACAAGACCATCCGCCAGGCCCTCACCCTCGCCCTGCGCTCCGGCTTCTCCCGGATACCGGTCACCGGTGACAGCGAGGACGACATCGTCGGGATCGTGTATCTGAAGGACCTCGTGCGCAAGACGCACATCAGCCGGGACGCGGAGAGCGACCTGGTGTCCACGGCGATGCGCCCGGCGTTCTTCGTGCCCGACACCAAGAACGCCGGTGACCTGCTGCGCGAGATGCAGAAGGAGCACAACCACGTCGCCGTCGTCATCGACGAGTACGGCGGCACGGCCGGCATCGTCACCATCGAGGACGTCCTCGAGGAGATCGTCGGCGAGATCACCGACGAGTACGACCGTGAGCTGCCGCCGGTCGAGGAGCTGGGCGAGGACCGTTTCCGGGTCACCTCCCGCCTGGACATCGGCGACCTCGGCGAGCTGTACGGACTGGAGGAGTTCGACGACGAGGACGTGGAGACCGTCGGCGGGCTGCTGGCGAAGGCGCTCGGCCGGGTGCCGATCGCCGGTGCCACGTCGATCGTCGAGCTGCCCGACGGCCGCGAGCTGCGGCTGACCGCGGAGGCCGCCGCGGGCCGCCGGAACAAGATCGTGACGGTGCTGGTGGAGCCGGTGGCCCCGGCGAGGTCCGGCGCCGGGGAGGCGGCGGAGTGACGCCCCAGGAGCTGCGCGCGTTCTGTCTGTCCTTCAACGCGGCCGTGGAGGACTTCCCCTTCAGCCCGGAGATCTCGGTCTTCAAGGTGCTGGGCAAGATGTTCGCGCTGTCCTTCCTGGACGGGCGTCCGCTCACCGTCAACCTCAAGTGCGACCCGGAGGACGCGATCCGGCTGCGCGCCGAGCACGAGGGCCTGATCGTGCCCGGCTGGCACATGAACAAGCGGCACTGGAACACGGTGACCGCCGACGGCCAGCTCCCGGACCGTGTGGTCCGGGAGCTGGTCGAGGACTCGTACGACCTGGTCGTCGCCGGTCTACCGCGCGCCGACCGGCTCCGCCTCGACCGTCCCTGAGCGGCGGGGGCGCAGTCCGGCCGCGATCAGCGCGGCCGCCGAGAGGACGATCGCCGCGTCCAGGACCAGCACCGTGTGCACACCGGAGCGCAGGTCCGCGGAGGTGGTGGCCAGCACGCCCAGCAGCGGGATGCCGACGGTGATGCCGACCTGCTGCGTGGAGGTGACCAGGCCGGTCGCCAGGCCCTGCTCCTCGTCGGGGACGCCGGAGGTCACGGTCACGCCGTAGGAGATGATCGCGCCCAGGTGGCACATGCTGGCCAGGGAGACGGCGGCCGTGGCCAGGAACACCGACCAGCCGCCCTCCCCGAGCGCCAGCAGGGACAGCCCCAGGGCGCCCTGCCCGGCGAGCCCGCCGACCAGGGTGCGGCGGGCGCCGAAGCGGCCGATGACACGGGGCGCGTACGTGCCGGCCACCACGGACAGCACGCCCTGCACGCCGAAGACCAGGCCGGTCTCGAAGGCGGTCAGGTGCAGGACCTCCTGGAGGTACAGGGTGAGCACGAAGACCACCGTGGACATCATCGAGAAGGTCACCAGACCGCCCAGGTTGCCCCAGGCCACCGTGCGGCGGCGCAGCATCGGCAGGGAGACCAGCGGGGCGGCGGAGCGGGACTCGACAACCGCGAAGGCGGCCAGGAGCAGCAGGCCCGCGACGAGGGTGACGAGGACGTCGGTGCGGCCGAAGCCGTGCTCGGCGGCCGTCGACAGGGCGTAGATCAGGGAGAGCAGGCCGCCGGTGACGGTGACCGCGCCGGGCACGTCCAGGCGGGGGCGGTCGGGAGTGCGTGACTCGGGGAGCAGGGCGGGGGCGAGGGGCAGCACGATCAGGGCGAACAGGGCCAGCAGGCCCATGGTGGAGCGCCAGCTCAGCAGGTCGGTCAGCACTCCGCCGGCCACCATGCCGACGGTGAACCCGAGCGAGAGCAGGGTGCCGGAGATGCCGAGGGCGCGGTCGCGGGCCGGGCCCTCCGGGAAGGTCGTCGTCAGCAGGGACATGCCGGTCGGCACGATGGCCGCCGCGCCGAGGCCCTGCAGGGCGCGTCCGGCGAGGAAGGAGGCCGGGTCCCAGGCGAAGGTCGCCAGCAGCGAGGCGGCGCCGAAGAGCGCGAGGCCGGCGAGGAACAGCCGGCGGCGGCCGTAGAGGTCGCCCATGCGGCCGAAGAGCAGCAGGAAGCCGCCGGACGGCAGCGCGAACGCCGTGACCGCCCACTGGAGGGCCGACTGGTTCATGCCGAGGTCCGCGCCGAGCACGGGCAGGGCGACGTTCAGGACGGAGAAGTCGAGCGCGACCATGAACTGGGCGGCGCACAGCACGAACAGGACGAGCCGGTCGCGGGCCGAGAGCCGGAGAGCGGCCGCCGTGCCGGCGGGCGCCGGCGTGGTGGAGGTGGAGGTGTCGATCGCCATGGACAAGAGCCTGCGGGCGCCGGAATGATCGTGGGGAGCGGGCAGTTGTCCTGGTGGTGGCACCACCAGCCGGGAACGAGGGGGGAATCGGTACGTGACGGACACCGGACTCAAGACCCATCGGCGGCGCGAGCTGCGGGAGTTCCTGATGAGCCGCCGCGCGCGCGTGACGCCGGCCGAGGCGGGACTGCCGGACGGCGGAGGGCGGCGCCGCACACCGGGGCTGCGCCGTGAGGAGGTGGCCGTGCTCGCCGGGGTGGGCGCTTCCTGGTACCAGTGGCTGGAGCAGGGCAGGGACATCTCCGTCTCCCCGCAGGTGCTGGACGCGGTCGGGCGCGTGCTGCGGCTGAGCAACGCCGAACGCCGGCACCTGTACCTGCTGGCCGGGCTGAACCCGCCCGCGCCCGAGGTGGAGCCCGCCAAGCGGGACATGTGCGACGGGCTGCGGCGGCTGATCGACACGTGGATGCCGTATCCGGCGCACATCATGGACCGGTACTACAACTGCGTGATGTACAACGACGCGGCGGCGATCGTGCTGGGCATGCGCCCCGACAGCACGCAGAACTGCCTGGTCGACTTCTTCACGGACCCGCTGTACCGGGCCCGTTCGCAGAGCTGGGAGCGCAACGCCCGTACGGTCGTGGCCCAGTTCCGCGCTGCGTGCTCGGCCAGTCCCGACGACGAGGGGTTCCAGGCGGTCCTGGCCCAGCTTCTGGACGACAGCGCCGATTTCGTGCGGATGTGGGAGGAGCGGGACATCGAGGACGCCGGACAGATCCGCAAGGAGCTGGAGCATCCGCTGGTCGGGCTGCTGTGCGTGGAGTCGACGGCGCTGAAGGTGCCCGCGCGGCCCGACCTGACGATCGTGCTGCACACGCCGCTGGACGAGGCGAACACCGCCGCGAAGCTGGAGTGGCTGGCGTCGCCGCAGGGGCGGCGCGGGGCGATGTACCCGGTGGCGGGGTGACCGGCGCGGTGCCTCCGTATGCTCTGACCATGACCGACACCACCGACCTCGGCCCCGAGGACCGCAAGATCGTCACCCTGGCCCGCTCCGCCCGCGCCCGCAACGGCGTCCCCGAGGGCGCGGCCGTACGCGACGAGACCGGCCGTACGTACGTCGCCGGGACCGTCGCCCTGGACTCCCTGAAGCTCAGCGCCCTGCGGACGGCGGTGGCGATGGCGGTGGCGTCCGGTGCGAAGTCGCTGGAGGCGGCGGCCGTGGTGACCGACGCGGAGTCGGCGTCGGCCGAGGACCTGGCGGCGGTCCGGGACCTGGGCGGGACGGGGACGCCGGTGCTGGTCGCCGCGCCCGACGGAACGGTCCGGGACACGGTGAGCGCGGGCTGACCCTCGCCCGTGCCGCCGGCCCGCACACGGTGGTGGTACGGCGGGGCTCCGGGGATCAGGGACAATGGGCGCCATGAGCGTTGGTACCCAGTCATCCGAAAAGCCGGCCGAGGCTGTCCACCGGGCCGGCTTCGCCTGCTTCGTGGGCCGCCCCAACGCGGGCAAGTCCACCCTCACGAACGCTCTGGTCGGGCAGAAGGTGGCGATCACCTCGAACCGCCCGCAGACCACGCGGCACACCGTGCGGGGCATCGTGCACCGCCCGGAGGCCCAGCTGATCCTGGTGGACACCCCGGGACTGCACAAGCCGCGCACGCTGCTGGGCGAGCGGCTGAACGACGTCGTGCGCACGACGTGGGCCGAGGTGGACGTCATCGGCTTCTGCCTGCCGGCGAACGAGAAGCTCGGTCCGGGCGACCGCTTCATCGCCAAGGAGCTGGCGGGGATCAAGAAGACCCCGAAGGTCGCGATCGTCACGAAGACGGACCTGGTCGACGGCAAGACGCTGGCCGAGCAGCTCATCGCGATCGACCGGCTCGGCGAGGAGCTGGGCATCACCTGGGCGGAGATCGTCCCGGTGTCGGCCACCGCGAATCAGCAGGTGGACCTCCTCGGTGACCTGCTGGTCCCGCTGCTGCCGGAGGGCCCCGCGCTCTACCCGGAGGGCGACCTCACCGACGAGCCCGAGCAGGTCATGGTCGCCGAGCTGATCCGCGAGGCCGCGCTGGAGGGCGTGCGCGACGAGCTGCCGCACTCCATCGCCGTGGTCGTGGAGGAGATGCTCCCGCGCGAGGACCGCCCCGCCGACAAGCCGCTCCTGGACATCCACGCCAACGTCTTCATCGAGCGCCCCAGCCAGAAGGGCATCATCATCGGCCCCAAGGGCAAGCGCCTGAAGGACGTCGGCATCAAGTCCCGCAAGCAGATCGAGGCCCTGCTGGGGACCCCGGTCTTCCTCGACCTGCACGTGAAGGTGGCCAAGGACTGGCAGCGGGACCCGAAGCAGCTGCGGCGGCTCGGGTTCTGACCCGCCCCGACCGGCGGACACACGTCGGCGTCCCCTACCCCGCCCGGCACCCCGGCCACGCGGCGGCAGCCGCACATCGACACAGCCTCGACCTGCACGTGAAGGTCGCCAAGGACTGGCAGCGGGACCCGAAGCAGCTGCGGCGGCTCGGGTTCTGACCCGCCCCGACCGGCGGACACACGTCGGCGTCCCCTACCCCGCCC
>NZ_JBIWKU010000001.1:614138-686207 GCF_044765825.1 Streptomyces flaveolus
GGCGGCAGCCGCACATCGACACAGCCTCGACCTGCACGTGAAGGTCGCCAAGGACTGGCAGCGGGACCCGAAGCAGCTGCGGCGGCTCGGGTTCTGAGGAAGCCCTCGGGACGGGCGGTCAGGTCGGGCGGCGGAAGCCGATGGTGGGGACCGCTCGTCGCAGGGGCCACGGCCTGACCGGTTCGTCCGGGACCAGGTCCGCCAGGAACGCGTACCGGCGCAGGGCCGTCGGGTCCTGCCCCTCCACCGACTGGACCTTGCGCCACCAGGTCGCGATCTCGGACCAGCCCGGCGCCGACAGGGAGCCGCCGAACTCCTGGACGGAGAGGGCGGCGGTCAGGCCGGCGAAGGCGAGGCGGTCGGCGAGCGGCCAGCCGGCCAGGGTGCCGGTGACGAACCCGGCGACGAAGACGTCCCCGGCTCCGGTCGGGTCCAGGGCCTCCACGGCGATGGCCGGGACCTCGGCGCTCTCCCCCGTCCGACGGTCCACCGCGTAGGCACCCTCCGCGCCGAGGGTGACCACCGCGAGCGGCACGTGCTCGGTCAGGGCGTGCGCGGCGGCGCGGGGGCACGTGGCGCCCGTGTAGCGCATGGCCTCCTCCGCGTTCGGCAGGAACGCCTCGCAGTGTGCGAGGTCGGCCAGCCCGGCCAGGTCCCACGCGCCGGTGTCGTCCCAGCCGACGTCGGCGAAGATACGGGTGCCCTGCGCGGCGGCCTGCGCGATCCACGGGGCGCGGACGCCGGGCGTCAGGGAGGCGATGGCCGCACGCGCCCGCGGCGGGCAGTCGGGGGACGGCTCCTGAGGCGGCGGCTCGTGGCCGTGGGAGACCATCGTGCGCTCCCCCTCGTACGCCATGGAGACCGTGACCGGCGAGTGCCAGCCGGCCACGGTGCGCGAGGGGGTCAGGTCGATGCCCTCGCCCCGGGCGAGCGCGTCCCAGCAGTAGTCGCCGTAATGGTCGTCGCCGAAGGCCGCCGCCAGCGAGGTGCGCAGGCCGAGGCGGGCCAGCGCGGTCGCCATGTTGGCCACGCCGCCCGGGCTCGACCCCATCCCGCGTGCCCAGGACTCGGTCCCGCGCACCGGGGCGGAGTCGAGCCCGGTGAAGATGACGTCGAGGAAGACGGTGCCGGTGAGATAGACGTCCCAGGGCGGGTCCTGCGGAGTGCGCAGGGCGGCCAGGGGGTCGACCTGTGGGTGTCGGTGCGATCCCTCGTCCGGCAGGTGGCGGTGTGTTCTCTCGTCGGCGGAGACGGCGGTCATGACGGTCCCGTCGGACGCCGCGGACACGGTGGACGCTGTCACGGTGCGCTCCCTGGCATGGTGCGGATCAGGCCAGTGTGCACCACGCCGCCGACAACCCGGTGGCGTTCGCGCCGGTGGGTGTCAGGCCGTCGCGGGCCCGGGGTGGGTGGTCCGGGCCGCGCCGGGGGTCGTCTCCGGGGCCGTCGCGGCCGGTTTCCCCACCGGTCGGGTGCGGACCCGGTCGTTGCGGCCGCCGCCCCGCACCAGCAGCACGCTGAGCGCGGCCAGGAAGCCCACGACGGTGAGCCCGACCAGGCCGCCCTTGGTGGAACCGGTCGTGTCCTCGATGATCCCGAAGGCGGTGGGGGCGACGAACCCGCCGAGGTTGCCGATGGAGTTGATCAGTGCGATGCCGGGGGCGGCGGCCCGGGCGTCGAGATAGCTCTGCGGGATGGTCCAGAAGACCGGGGAGGCCGGTTTGAAGCCCATCGCGGCCACGCACAGCGCGCCCAGACCGGCCCAGGGCGAGACGAACACGGCCAGCAGGGTGCCGCAGCCGCCGAGGACGAGCAGCGTGATCAGGACGGGCCGGCGCTTGCCGATGCGGTCGGAGATCCGCCCGCTGACGTACAGGGCGCCGATCGCGCACAGCCACGGCACGGACGTGAGCAGCCCCACCTGGAAGTCGCTCAGCCGGCCGATGTCGTCCACGATCGACGGCAGCCAGAACGTCACCGCGTACAGGGCGACGTTGATGGCGAAGTAGATCCACAGGAAGAGCAGCATCTGCGGGTCGGCGAGGAGCTTCCAGCGGGAGACCTTCGCCGCCTTCTCGCCACGCCGCGCGTCCCGCTCGTCCTGTTCGGCGTCGATGACCGCGATCAGGCCGGTCTTCTCCTCGTCGGTCAGCCAGGTCGCCTGCTCGACCCCGGAGTCCAGGAAACGGTAGACGACGAAGCCCAGGACGACGGAGAAGACGCCCTCCACGAAGAACATCCACTGCCAGCCGGAGTGGCCCCAGACGCCGTGCATCTCCAGCAGCGCGCCGGAGACGGGGCCGACGATGACGGTCGCGGTGCCGGAACCCATCAGGAAGACCGAGGTGGCGCGGCCCCGGTGGGAGTCGGGCAGCCAGCGGCTGAAGTAGTAGATGACCGCCGGGAAGAAGCCGGCCTCGGCGACGCCGAGCAGGAAGCGCAGGGCGTAGAACATCTCCACGCTGTCGACGAAGGCCATCGCGGTGGCGACGACACCCCAGCTGATCATGATGCGGGTGAGCCACACCTTGGGCCCGAACCGCTCCATGAGGATGTTGGAGGGGACCTCGAAGAGGGCGTACGCGATGAAGAAGATGCCGGCGCCGAGTCCGAACGCGGCGGCCGACAGCCCCACGTCGGCCCTCAGTTCGTCCTGGGCGAAGCCGAGGTTGACGCGGTCCATGTAGTTCGCCACGAACATGACGAAGAAGAGGGGAACCACGCGGCGGAAGATCTTGCGGACGGCGGACTGTACGGCGGGGGGATGCACCTCGGGACTGACTGCTGCGGACACGAGCGGCTCCGGTCGTGGCAGGGGAAGGGGGAAGGGGCGGTTCACCAACGGGGGACGGACGGGGTGACCCACTGCGGGTCGGCGACTCGCATCGCCGCCGCGTCGTCGCGGTCGCGGAGGGTGCCGTCGTCGTCGAGCCAGCGGCGGTGCAGGAACTCCAGCCGGTCGCGGTCGAGTGCGACGCCGAGGCCGGGGGCGTCGGAGACGGTGACCTTGCCGCCGTCGAAGGTGAGCCGTTCGGTGAGCACGTCCTCGGACTGCCAGGGGTAGTGGGAGTCGCAGGCGTGGTGGAGGTTCGGGACGGTGGCCGCCACGTGGGTCATGGCGGCGAGGCTGATGCCCAGGTGGGTGTTGGAGTGCATGGAGACGCCGACGCCGAAGGTGCGGCAGACGGCGGCGAGTTGCTGGGTGTTGCGCAGCCCGCCCCAGTAGTGGTGGTCGGAGAGCACGACCTGGACGGCGCCCTTGGTGAACGCCTCCCGGATCTCGGCGAACGTCGTCACGCACATGTTGGTGGCGAGCGGCACCCCGGTCTTCGCGGCGACCTCGGCCATCGCCGGGGTGCCGAGCGCGGGGTCCTCCAGGTACTCCAGGAGGTCACCGAGTTCCGCGGCGACCTCCAGGGAGGTCTCCACGGACCAGGCGCCGTTGGGGTCGAGGCGCAGGGGGTGGCCGGGGAAGGCCTCGGCGAGGGCCTTGATCGCGGCGATCTCCTCCTCGGGCGGGAAGACGCCGCCCTTGAGCTTGAAGGAGGTGAAGCCGTACCGCTCGGTGAAGGCGCGGGCCTGGGCGACGACGCCCGCCGGGTCGAGGGCGGCGCCCCAGTCGTCCTGCTCGCACGCCACGCCCTCGGGGTGGCCGGCCCACTTGTAGAACAGGTAGGCGCTGTACTCGACGGCGTCGCGGACCTTGCCGCCCAGCAGCGCGTGCACGGGCAGGCCGAGCGCCTTGCCGAGGGCGTCGAGGCAGGCGACCTCGAAGCCGGAGACGACGGACAGGCGCAGCTTGTCGGCGGTCTGGACGCCGCGCAGACCGCCGACGTCGACCTGGCCGGAGACCCGGGAGGAGTCGACGGCGACCTGGTCGGCCGTGGTGAACAGGCCGTTGAGGTCGCTCACCTGACGCCCGACGAGCTTGTCGGCGAAGGGGCGGGCCAGTTCGAGGTACTTGGCGTCCCCGTAGGTCTCGCCGACGCCGGTGACGCCGTCGGCGGTCTCCACCTCGACGATCAGGCGGGGGGTGTACGGCTGGTGGACGCCCTGGGTGTTGAGCAGCGGCGGGTCGGCTACGAGGATCGGCGTCAGGCGGACGTCGGTGATGGTGAGGTTCACAGGGCGGCTCCTACGAGGGCGAGTCCGGCGGTGAGCAGGGTCTTGAGTTCGGCCAGGTCGGCGGCCGACGGGTCGGTGAGCGGGGCGCGCACGGGGCCGACCGGGCAGCCGCGCAGCCGGGCCGCGGCCTTCACGAGGGACACGGCGTATCCGGGGACGCGGTCGCGCAGTTCGACCAGGGGCACGTAGAAGTCGCGCAGCAGTTTGTCGACGGTGCCGCTGTCGCCGTCGCGCAGGGCGGCGAGGAAGGCGTTCGCGATCTCGGGGGCGAAGGCGTGCACGGCGGAGGAGTAGGCGGGGACGCCGACGGCGGCGTAGGCGCGGGCCTGGACCTCTGCGGTGGCGGCGCCGTTGAAGAACAGGAAGTCCTCGGGGGCGGCGAGCACCGTGCGCTGGAGGCGGTCGAGGTCGCCGTGGCCGTCCTTGAGGCCGATGACACCGGGGAGGCGGGCGATGCGCCGGACCGACTCGGCGGTGTAGGTGACCTGGCCGCGCTGATAGGCGATCAGCGGGAGCCGGGTGCCGGCGGCGATCCGCTCCAGCTGGGCGACCAGGCCCTCCTGCGGGGCCGCGGTGAGGTAGTGCGGCATGACGAGGAGGGCGTCGGCGCCGGCGTCCTCGGCGATGCGCGCGAACCGGAGGGCCTGCGCCCAGCCGTATCCGGCGCCGGCGACGACGGGCACCCGGCCGGCCGTCTCCTCGACGGCGATGGTGACGACCCGGCGGTACTCGTCCTCGTCGAGGGAGAAGAACTCGCCGGTGCCGCAGGCGGGGAAGACCGCGCCGGGACCGGCGGCGACGCGTTCGGCGACGTAGGCCCGGTAGCCGTCGGGGTCGAGTGACCCGTCGTCGCGGAAGCTCGTCAGCGGGAAGGACAGCACCCTGTCCGCCATCCCCTCCCGCAACCGCCGGACCACGGCCGTCACGGGGTCGGTGCCGGTATCGGAAGCCACACTCATCGCCGTCTCCGTATGTAGATGCCGTCCACGTATGAAGATGGAGATTAGATAGGCGGACGGGAGTCGTCAATGGGTCGGCGGCGTCCGTTTACGATCGGCACATGTCGGAGACAGGGGGCGCGGCAGGCGGCGTCCGCGAGGTGAAGTCGGCGGCGCGCACGGTCGAGCTGCTGGAGGTGCTGGCCGCGCGCGGGGACCGCCCGGCCCGGCTCCAGGAGCTGGCGGACGAGCTGGGCGTGCCGCGCAGCTCGATGTACGCGCTGCTCCAGACCCTGATCTCGCGCGGCTGGGTGCGCACCGACATCACCGGCTCGCTGTACGGCATCGGCATCCACGCCCTGCTCACCGGCACCAGTTACCTCGACTCCGACCCCCGGGTGCGGGTGGTGCGGCCGTACCTCGACGAGGCGTCCGAGGCGCTGGGCGAGACGATCCACCTGGGGCGGCTCGACGGGCACGACGTGGCCTATCTGGCGACCCGGGAGTCGCACGAGTACCTGCGCACCATCAGCAGGGTGGGGCGCCGACTGCCCGCCCACGTGGGCGCCCTCGGCAAGGCACTGCTGGCGGAGCGGCCGGACGCGGAACTGCCCGAGGGCCCGTACGAGGTACTGACCCCGAACACGCACGCCGGCCGGGACTCCCTGGCGGCCGACCTCGCCGAGATCCGGGAGCGCGGCTACTCCGTCGACCGCGAGGAGGGCGTGACGGGAATCGTCGGCTTCGGCTTCGCGCTGCGCTACGAGGTCCCGGCCCTGGACGCCATCAGCTGCTCGGTGCCGGTGGCCCGCCTGACGCCGGATCACGAGGCGCGCATCGTCGCGGTGATGCGGGAGATCCGGGCCAAGGTGGAGGCGACAATTCCGGCCGGAGGCGGCTCGGTCCACTGGCGGTGACGCGCCCTTCTACCCGGGCACTGGAACCCCAAACACAGGTGTGGCCCGGATCACACCCCCTCGCCTGTTTTCCGCCTCCCCGCGCTTGATACAAATTGCGCGCGCGTTCCTGTCCGTCGACGGTCGTCGCCCCCTCACCCTCCCCCCTTCCTTTCGCATGCCCTGGGAACGCCCGTGTTCGCCCCCCGCACCACTCCCTGGCCCCTCGTCGCCCTTTTCACGGCCGGGTACCTTCCTCCCTACCTGCTCCCCACCACCGTCGGCAGACTGGACACCGGCCTGCCGCTGACCGCCACGCAGGCGGGCGCCGTCGGCAGTGCGCTGCTGCTGAGTTCGGCGACCGCGGGCTTCCTCCTCGCCTCCCGGGTGCAGCGGATCGGCGCCCGGACGCTGGCCCGGTTCGGGCTCGTCCTGGCCGTCGTCGGCTACGGCTCCGCCGCGCTCACCACCGCCGTCCCGGCCGTCGTCGCCGGCGCGGTCCTCGGCGGTTTCGGGTCGGGCACCGCCACCACGGTCGCCGCCACCCGGATCGCCGCCGAGCACGACCCCCACCGCGCCTCCACGCTGGGCCTGCTGACGGTGTCCGCGCTGGCCGGCGCGGTGTATCTGACGGTGCCGCACCTCGGCCGGGCGCACGGCCTGCCGCTGGCCGCGATCGCGCTGACCGCCCTCGCGGTGTGGCCGCTGACCGGCCGCCTGCCGGGCGGGACGGCCACGTCGCCGGCCGCGCACGACACGAACCCCACCACTCCGCTCCCCCGCCGCCGCTCGGGACTGGTCCTCGCGGCCACCGTGCTGTGCTGGTCCCTCGCGCAGAACTCCCTGTGGGGCGTCAGCGGCCGGATCGGGCTGACGCAGGCCGGTCTGGGCGACGCCACCCTCGGGGTCGTCTTCGCCGTCGCGCTGGGCGCGGGACTGGTCGGCGTCCTGGTGGCCGGCGCGCTCGGGCCGCGGCTGGGACGGGCGATGCCCATCGGCGCGGGCACGGTACTGATCGCGGGCTGCATCGCGGTGAGCGCGTCCGCGACCTCCCCCACGACGTTCGCGACCGGGGAGATCGCCTGGAACACGCTGTACCCGGTCGTCCTGTCGTACCTGATCGGCCTGGCCGCCTCGCTCGACCCGCGCGGCCGGTGGGCGGTGCTCGTCGGGTCGGCGTCCTCGCTGGGCACGGCGGCCGGGCCGCTGACCGGCAGTGTGCTCTCGGCGCAGGCCGGTTACGCGGGCATGGGCCTGGTCCTCGGCGCCGGTCTGCTGCTGGCCGCCGTGCCGATGACGGCCGTCGCCCTGCACACCGGCGGGCGCCCACTGCTGCCCGGCGCGATCCGCCGCCGCGGCGGCACCCCGGCCGCCCTGGTCGCCGCCGCCACCGGCACGCCCAGCGGTGCCGTGCCCCAGGTCGGCGCCATGGAACAGCCGGTCGTCCAGATCGACATGGACGCCCGGGCCGTGCCGGTGCAGCGCGCCTACGACACGGCGGGACCCCGGGCGGCGGCGGCCACACCGGGGTCCGGGACGGGCTGAGTCCTACGCCGTCGGGAACGCGTACGCCTCCACCTCGGCCAGGTAGCGCGCCCGCAGCTCCTCGTCGTCCTCCAGGAAGGAGGCGAGGAAAGAGTTGCGGGCCAGCTCCCGCAGCCGCTCCTCGGTGAGGCCGAGCGCGGCGCGCACGGCGTCGAGGTTGTCGCCCGCGTAGCCGCCGAAGTAAGCGGGGTCGTCGGAGTTGACCGTGCACATCAGCCCGGCGTCGAGCATGGCGGGCAGCGGGTGGTCGGCGAGGGTGTCGACCGTGCGGAGCCGCACGTTGGACAGCGGGCACAGGGTCAGCGGGACGCGGTCGCGCACCAGCCGCTCGACCAGCGCCGGGTCCTCCATCGCGCGCAGACCGTGGTCGATCCGCTCGACGCCGAGCACGTCCAGGGCCTCGGTGACGTACGCCGGCGGGCCCTCCTCACCCGCGTGCGCGACGCGGCGCAGCCCGAGGGCGGCGGCGGCCTCGTACACCTCGCGGAACTTCACCGGCGGGTGACCGACCTCGGCGGAGTCCAGGCCGACGCCGGTGATGCGGTCCAGGTACGGCTTCGCCGCGTACAGGGTCTGCAGGGCCGACTCGGCGGACTCGTCGCGCAGGAAGCACATGATCAGCCGGGTGGAGACGCCGTGGTTCTCCCGGCTGCGGCCCAGCGCCCGCCACAGGCCCTCCACGACCGTGCCCATCCCCACGCCCCGGGCCAGGTGCGCCTGCGGGTCGAAGAAGATCTCCGCGTGCCGTACGCCCTGCGCGGCGGCGCGGGCCAGGTAGGCGTTGGCGAGGTCCTCGAAGTCCCGCTCGGTGCGCAGGACGGCCATGAGCTCGTAGTACAGGTTCAGGAAGGACTGGAGGTCCTCGAACCGGTACGCCTCGCGCAGGGCGTCCGTGTCCGCGTAGGGCAGGGCGACACCGTTGCGGGCGGCCAGCTCGAAAGCCAGCTCCGGCTCCAGGGTGCCTTCGATATGGAGGTGCAGTTCCGCTATGGGCAGGGGCATCAGAGCATGGTACGGCGGTTTCACCGACGCTTCGGAACCGGGACTCTCAGTAGGTCGTGGGCCACGGTCAGCTCACCGTCGTAGCCGGCGGCCCGTGCCTGCCGTTCGAACTCCTCCGGGTCCGCATAGCGCTGACTGAAGTGGGTGAGGACCAGGTGCCGCACGCCCGCGTCCTGGGCGGCCCGAGCGGCCTGCCCGGCGGTGAGGTGGCCGTGGTCGGCGGCGAGCTCCTCGTCCTCGTCGAGGAACGTCGACTCGATGACCAGCAGGTCGCATCCCTCGGCCAGCTCGTGCACCCCCGCGCACAGCCGGGTGTCCATGACGAACGCGAACCGCTGGCCGCGGCGGACCTCGCTGACCTCGTCCAGCGCTACGCCGTTCAGCTCGCCCTCGCGCTGGATGCGGCCCACGTCGGGGCCCTTGATGCCGTGCGCCGCCAGACGCTCGGGCAGCATGCGCAGGCCGTCGGGCTCGGTGAGCCGGTAGCCGTACGACTCGACGGGGTGCGAGAGCCTGCGGGCGTCCAGCGTGTAGGCGGGGGTGACCGCGAGGGGCCCGTCCGCGTCGACCGGAGCCTCGGTGAGGGCGACCGTCTCGCGGTAGGCGGTGGCGTACCGCAGGCGGTCGAAGAAGCGCTGCCCGGAGCGCGGGTAGTGGGCGGTGACCTCGTGCGGGACGCGGTCCAGGTTGATGCGCTGGATGACACCGGCGAGACCGAGGCTGTGGTCGCCGTGGAAGTGCGTGACGCAGATCCGGTTCAGGTCGTGGGCGGCGACCCCGGCGCGCAGCATCTGGCGCTGCGTGCCCTCGCCGGGGTCGAACAGGATGCCCTCGCCGTCCCAGCGCAGCAGGTAGCCGTTGTGGTTGCGGTGCCGGGTCGGGACCTGACTGGCGGTGCCGAGGACGACGAGTTCACGGACGGACATCGTGGGCGTGCCGGGTTATCCGGGGGGCCATTCGAGGCCCCGGCCGCCGAGGACGTGGGCGTGGGCGTGCCAGACGGTCTGGCCGGCGCCGGTGCCGGTGTTGAAGACGATGCGGTAGCTGTCCAGCTTCTCGTCGTCGGCGACGGCCTGGGTCTCGCGCAGCACGTCCGCGGCGAGTTCCGGGGCGCCGGCGGCGAGGGCGGCGGCGTCGCGGTAGTGCGCCTTGGGGATCACCAGGACGTGGGTGGGCGCCTGGGGGTTTATGTCGCGGAACGCGACGGTGGTGTCCGTCTCGCGGACGATCGTCGCCGGGATGTGACCCGCGACGATCTTGCAGAACAGGCAGTCGTCCTGTGGCTCGCCGGACATGGGCGCTCCTTACGGTGGTGATCTTCTGGGGGCATGCTATCCGTCAAGCCGCGGGCAATCGTGCCGCCTCTGGGGGTACCGCCCAGGCCGTTCGGGCACTGGGGGAGGCACGACTGCCCGCAGCTCCGACGGCTGCGAGTGCCGGCGGCTACGGCAGGCTCGGTGGGGTTTTCGCGGGCGTCGCCTCCAGCGCCTCCAGTGCCAGCCGGATCGCCTCGTCCAGCTGGGGGTCGCGCCCCGCCGCGTGATCCTGCGGGCGCTGCGGAACCTCCACGTCCGGGTCGACGCCGTGGTTCTCCACGCCCCACCCGTACCCCTCCAGCCAGAACGCGTACTTCGGCTGCGTGATCAGCGTCCCGTCGACCAGCCGGTAGCGGCTGTCGATGCCGACGACGCCGCCCCAGGTGCGGGTGCCGACGACCGGCCCGATGCCGAGCGCCTTGATCGCGGCGTTCACGATGTCGCCGTCGGAGCCGGAGAACTCGTTGGCGACGGCCACGACCGGGCCGCGGGGCGCGTCCTGCGGATAGCTGGACGGCCGCATGCCGCGCGGCAGGTCCCAGCCGACGATCCGCCGGGCCAGCTTCTCCACGACGAGCTGGGAGGTGTGCCCGCCGCGGTTCTCGCGCACGTCGACGACCAGGCCCTCCCGGGCCACCTCGACGCGCAGGTCGCGGTGGAGCTGGGCCCAGCCGGAGCCGACCATGTCGGGCACGTGCAGATAGCCGAGCCGGCCGCCGGACCTCTCGTGGACGTGGGCGCGGCGGTCGGCGACCCAGGCGTGGTAGCGCAGGGGCTCCTCGTCGGCGAGGGGGACGACGACGGCGTGCCGCAGCTCGCCGCCGCCGGCCGGGGAGACGGTCAGCTCGACCGGCTTGCCGGCCGTGCCGACGAGCAGCGGGCCGGGTCCGGTGACCGGGTCGACGGGCTGCCCGGCGACCGCCACGATCGCGTCACCGGCGCGCACCGCGACGCCGGGCGCGGCGAGCGGGGAGCGGGCCTGGGGGTCGGAGGTCTCCGAGGGCAGGACGCGGTCGATGCGCCAGGTGCCGTCCTCGTGGCGGGAGAGGTCGGCGCCGAGCAGGCCCTGCCGGGCGCCGCCGCCGTGGCCGCCGCGCGGGGTGACGTAGGCGTGCGAGGTGCCGAGCTCGCCGTGCACCTCCCACAGGAGGTCGACCAGGTCGTCGTGGGTGGCGAGGCGGTCCAGGACGGGGCGGTAGCGGTCGAGGACGCCGTCCCAGTCGACGCCGTTCATGTCGGGCCGCCAGAAGTTGTCCCGCATGATGCGGCCGGTCTCGTCGAACATCTGGCGCCACTCGGCGGCCGGTTCGACGGTCTGCCGGACCCGGCCCAGGTCGACGGTGATGTTGGTGTCGCTGTCCTCGTCGCCGGAGGCCCGCCGGTCGCTGGGGACGACCTTGAGCCGTCCGTCGGTCCACAGCAGCACCCGCTTGCCGTCGCCGCTGACCTCGAAGTGGTCGGCGTCGCCCGAGAGGTGCTCGACGCGCTGCTGGGCGAGGTCGTAGCGCTCCAGCTCGGTGTGCGGGTCGGGGTCGTCCGGGTTGGCCCGGGAGGCGCCGAGGACGCCGATGACCGGATGGCGCAGCCACAGGACGCCGTCCTTGGCGGCGCGCAGCCGGGAGTAGCGGGCGGCCTCCACCGGGAAGGGCACGATGCGGTCGGCGAGGCCCTCGATGTCGATCCGGGTGGTCGGGGTGCCCTCGCTGTCGGGGGTCTCCTCGCGGTCCGGGGTCTCGAAGGGGCGGCCGTGGCGCTGCGGGCCGAAGGGCGACGGGGTGGTCGCGGCCAGCGTGATCAGGTACGGGCGGGCGCCCTCGACGAAGGCCATGTCGAAGACGTGCTCGTCGTAGACCGGGTCGAAGGAGCGGGTGGAGAGGAAGGCGAGGTGCTTGCCGTCCAGGGTGAAGGCGGGCGAGTAGTCCCGGAAGCGCAGCGGGGTCGCCTCGCTCACCGACAGGTCGGTGGTGTTGGCGAGTTTGAGCTGGCGCAGCGGGTCGGGGCCGGGGTGGGACCAGGCGAGCCAGGCGGAGTCGGGGGAGAAGACCAGGCCGGAGGCGTCGCCGTTGTCGCTGCGGTCGACCTCGCGGACCTCGCCGGTCTCGCGCTCGACGAGCAGGACGCGCCCGTCGTGCGAGGCGACGGCGGCCCGGCTGCCGTCGGGTGCCATGGCCAGGCCCAGGACCCGGCCGAGCTGTCCGGCGGCGAGGCGGCGCGGGGTGGCGCCGGGCGCGAGGCCGGTGGCCGGCGCGAACTCCAGGGCGTCGTCGCCCTCGGCGTCCGTCACCCACACCACCCACTCCTCGCCGTCGGCGCGGAAGGTGCGCGGCAGCCGGGTGCGGACGCCGGGCGTCGCCGCCAGTGCGCGGGCCGGACCGGAGCGGTGGGTGACCCAGTGGACGCCGCCGCGCACGGCGACGGCGCTGCCGCGGGCGGTGTGGTCGGGGGACCCGGAGCCGAACCAGCGGGCGGCGTTGACCGGGTAGGCCTGGAGGTCGACGCGCGAACCGCCGAGCCGGATGTCGAGCCGGCGCGGCTCGGCGCCGTCCAGGTCGTCCAGCGTCCACAGTTCACCGGCGGACGAGTAGACGACGCGGCTGCCGTCGGTGGCGGCGTGCCGGGCGTAGAAGCTGTCGAGTGGGGTGTGCCGGCGCAGGTCGGAGCCGTCGGCGAGGGAGGAGTAGAGGGCGCCGGTGCCCTCGTGGTCGGAGAGGAAGGCGAGCCGCTCGCCGACCCAGAACGGGTACTCGATGTTGCCGTCGAGGTCGCTGTGCAGGCGTACGAACTCGCCGTCGTCCTCGGCGTCGATCCACAGCTTGCCCGCCGTGCCGCCCCGGTAGCGCTTCCACCAGGCGGCCTCGCGGCCCATCGGCGCGGACAGCAGCACGGTGTGCGGGCCGTACGCGACGTCGCCGACGGGCCCGTACGGCAGGGTGGCGGCGGGTCCGCCGTCGAGCGGGACGGCACGGGCCCAGCTGCGGCGCAGGCTCGCCTGGCCGTAGGTGCTGAGGGCGAGGACCTGTCCTTCCGGGGTCCAGCCGCGCACCTGGGTCCGCAGGCTGCCCCAGTGCGTGAGGCGTTTCGCCGGGCCGCCGTCGACGGGGGCGATGTGCACCTCGGGGGCGCCGTCGCGGGTGGACGTCCAGGCGACGGTGGTGCCGTCGGGCGAGATGCGCGGGTGGTTCACCGGCATGTTGTCGGCGCTGACCCGCCAGGCCCGGCCGCCGTCGAGCGGGGCGAGCCACACGTCGTCCTCGGCGGTGAAGGCGACCAACTCGCCGTGCGGGTGCGGAAAGCGGAGGTAGGCAGGCGCTGCGGGCTGAGTCACCCGCACAGCCTATGCAGGGGCGGGGGTCGATCGACAGGGGTTCGGATCACTTCCCGCCCCCGCGCACGGGAAGCGGTGGCAGCGCTGGGCGGGCTACTTGCCCTCCACGGGCCGGCAGTGCGGATCGTCCGGGCACCAGATGGTCCGGGTGACGGTGACCGTGGGGCCCGGCCGGTCGTGGGTGGGCCGGTTCGCGGGCGGGGAGGTCCTGGCGTCGCAGTTCCCCAGTCCCTTGACGTGGAACCACTCCTTGCCGCCCACCTCGGCCGTCAGATCGCCGCGCACGCAGGCGCCGTTGACGACTCGGGTGACCTTGCCGTGGACGGTGATGTCCTGCCCGTCGTCCGTCTTGCCCTCGCAGTCGACCGAGGCGACGGTGTCCTCGCCCGCCGACGCGGTGGCGCCGTCGCCCTCGAAGGAGGCGGTGCAGGTGAGCCACCGCACCCCGGCGTCCCGCCGGTCGAGTTCGCGGGTCACCGTCTGGTCGGTCGTGTACGCCACCGACGCGGAGCTGAGTCCGCCCGGGTCGCAGGCGACGAGTCCGCCGACGGCGACCACCGCGCCGACGGCCACCGGCACCACCCGCCGGCCGCCCCGCGTGCTCGGGACGCTCACGATGCTCGGGATGCGCCAAATCCGTCTCAATGCCCCCATGGAGGGCAGCCTGCCACCGGTGCGGGGCTCGCGGTAGGGCGCATACGGCCACTCCTCACTACCGTGGGCGGATGCGCAGCGGACGCCGGCTCAGAAAGCTCGTCGTGGACGGGACCACGACCTACGTGTGGTCGGTGCGTCACCGGCACAGCGTCACGGAGCCCTGCCAGGAGGTGCTCACCCTGTCCCGGGACGGGACGCGGACCCGCCTGCTGTTCCGTGGCGGCGAGGGCCGGTTCGTCCCCGACGGGTTCCTGCCCTCGGGCTGCGTGGCCGTGGGGGACGAGTCGCTCAACCTGCACGAGCCCGGTGTCGTACGGGCCTTCGCCGACGAGGCGGCCCGGCGCGGCCTGCTCGGCCGGTCCGCGGAGCTGGACGGCTGGGACCTGTTCGCGGCGGTCGCCGCCGCCCGCACGGCGGACGGCTGACCGGCGCCGTCAGGACCAGCGGCCGGTGCGCGCCAGGAGGACGGCGGTCGCCGCGGTACCCGCGGTGGAGGTGCGCAGCACGCTGCGGCCCAGGCGGTAGGGCTTGGCGCCCGCCTGCGCGAAGAGCGCCAACTCCTCGGGGGACACGCCCCCTTCGGGACCGACGACCAGCACGATGTCGCCGGCTGCGGGGAGTTCGACGGAGGCCAGCGGCTCCTCGCCGCTCTCGTGGAGCACGGCGGCGAAGGCCGCGTCGGCCAGAAGTGACGCAACCTGCTTGCTGCTCGCCGCGTCCGCGACGTCGGGGAAGCGGACCCGGCGGGACTGCTTGCCGGCCTCCCGGGCCGTCGCCCGCCACTTGCCGAGCGCCTTCAGACCGCGGTCGCCCTTCCACTGGGTGATGCAGCGGGACGCCGCCCACGGCACGATCGCGTCGACACCGACCTCGGTCATCGTCTCGACGGCCAGCTCACCGCGGTCGCCCTTGGGGAGCGCCTGGACGACGGTGACGCGGGGCTGTTCCGACGGCTCCTCGTGGACGCTCTCCAGACCGGCCACGACCAGGCGGTCCTTGCCCTCGGCCGCCTTCACCACGCCCTCGGCCCAGCGTCCGCGTCCGTCGGTGAGGACGACGTCCTCGCCGGCCCGCAGCCGCTTCACGGAGACGGCGTGCCGTCCCTCGGGGCCGTCGAGGACGTACTCACCGCCGGTCAGGTCCCCGGACCGGAGCGAGTCGACCACGAACACCGGAGCCGTCATCGGCCCGTACCTCCCGTCACGTACTGCGACAACGCTGTCCCCGCGGACGCGAGTTCGGCGGCGAGCACCTCCACCAACTGCCCCGCGGGCAGCTCCCGGGCCAGCCGGTGGCCCTGTCCCGCCCACAGCGCCATGCCCTGCGCGTCGCCCGCCTTCGCCGCGGCCTTGCGCAGCGGCGCGGTGAGGTGGTGCACCTCCGGGTAGGCGGCGGGGGCGTACGGGCCGTGCTCGCGCAGGAAGCGGTTGACCAGGCCGCGGGCGGGGCGGCCGGAGAAGGCGCGGGTCAGTTCGGTGCGGACGAACAGCGGGTTGGTCAGCGCCTGCTTGTGCAGGGCGTGCGCGCCGGACTCGGGGGTGGCGAGGAACGCGGTGCCCAGCTGGGCCGCGCTCGCGCCGGCCGCGAGCACCGCGGCGATCTGGGCGCCGCGCATGATGCCGCCGGCGGCGACGACGGGCAGGCTCACCGTCTCCCGGATCTGGGCGACCAGCGACAGCAGCCCGATCCCGGCGCCGCCGGTCTCCAGGTGGTCGCGGTGGGTGCCCTGGTGTCCGCCGGCCTCGACGCCCTGCGCGATCACCGCGTCGGCGCCGGCCTGCTCGACGGCCCGGGCCTCGTCGGCGGTGGTCGCCGTGACGAGGGTGAACGTGCCGACGCGGTGGAGCGAGTCGACGACCTCGCGGCTCGGCACGCCGAAGTGGAACGACACCACGGGCACCGGGTTGTCCAGCAGCACCGCGAGCTTGGTGTCGTAGCCGTCGTCCCGGCCGCAGTCGGGGTCGCCGAGCTCGGTCTCGTACCAGGCTGCCTCGCCGGCCAGCTGATGGGCGTAGACGCCGACGGCCGAGGGGTCGGCCGTCTCCGGCTGCGGCATGAAGAGGTTGACGCCGAACGGGCGGGCGGTCAGCCCCCGCACCTGCTTGATCTCCTGGTACATCCCGTCCGCGGTCTTGTACCCGGCGGCCAGGAATCCCAGCCCTCCCGCCTCGCAGACCGCGGCGGCGAGCTGCGGCACGGAGACGCCGCCCGCCATGGGCGCCTGCACGATCGGGTAGGGGAAGAGATCGGTCAGTGCGGAGGACATGAGCGAATGTTGCCACGTCCCCCGCACAAGTCCGAATCCGGGCTTCCGTCGGCATACGCCAGGAGCACCAGCACCCCGAGGCCCTGCCGACGGCCCATGTCAGCGCCCGTCGAACGCGTCGGTCAACGCCCGTTGAACGCGTCCTTCAGCCGCGAGAACAGACCCTGCTGACCCGGCTGGAACTGGCCCTGGGGCCGTTCCTCGCCGCGCAGCTTGGCCAGCTCGCGCAGGACGCGTTCCTGCTCGGGGTCGAGCTTGGTCGGGGTGGTGACCTCGACGTGGACGATGAGGTCGCCCCGGCCGCCGCCGCGCAGATGGGTGACGCCGCGCCCGTGCAGCGGGATCGACTGGCCGGACTGGGTGCCCGGGCGGATGTCGACCTCCTCCATGCCGTCGAGGGTCTCCAGCGGCACCTTCGTGCCGAGGGCCGCCGCCGTCATCGGGATGGTGACCGTGCAGTGCAGGTCGTCGCCGCGGCGCTGGAAGGTCGAGTGCGGCAGCTCGTGGATCTCGACGTACAGGTCGCCGGCGGGGCCGCCGCCGGGGCCGACCTCGCCCTCGCCCGCGAGCTGGATCCGCGTGCCGTTGTCCACACCGGCCGGGATCTTCACGGTCAGGGTGCGCCGGGAGCGGACCCGGCCGTCGCCCGCGCACTCGGGGCACGGGGTCGGGACGACGGTGCCGAAGCCCTGGCACTGGGGGCAGGGCCGGGAGGTCATGACCTGGCCCAGGAAGGACCGGGTGACCTGCGACACCTCACCGCGGCCGCGGCACATGTCACACGTCTGGGCCGTGGTGCCGGGGGCCGCGCCCTCGCCGTTGCAGGTGTTGCAGACGACCGCCGTGTCGACCTGGATGTCCTTGGTCGTACCGAACGCGGCCTCGTCCAGCTCGACCTCGATACGGATCATCGCGTCCTGGCCCCGGCGCGTGCGCGAGCGCGGACCGCGCTGCGACGCCGTACCGAAGAACGCGTCCATGATGTCCGAGAAGTTCCCGAAGCCACCCGCGCCGAAGCCGCCCGCGCCGCCGCCGGCGGCCTGCGAGAGCGGGTCGCCGCCGAGGTCGTAGACCTGCTTCTTCTGCGGGTCCGACAGCACCTCGTAGGCGGCGTTGATCTCCTTGAACCGCTCCTGGGTCTTCGGATCGGGGTTGACGTCCGGGTGCAGCTCGCGGGCGAGCCTCCGGAACGCCTTCTTGATCTCGTCCTGGGACGCGTCGCGGCGTACGCCGAGTACGGCGTAGTAGTCCGTGGCCACCTACGACTCCGCCAGGATCTGTCCGACGTACCGTGCCACTGCGCGTACCGCTCCCATCGTTCCCGGGTAGTCCATGCGGGTCGGTCCGACCACGCCGAGCTTGGCAACCGCCTCGCCGCCCGAACCGTAGCCCACCGACACGACGGACGTGGAGTTGAGTCCTTCGTGGGCGTTCTCATGACCGATACGGACGGTCACGCCCGGATCCTTCGCCTCGCCGAGCAGCTTGAGGAGCACGACCTGCTCCTCGAGGGCCTCCAGGACGGGCCGGATCATGAGGGGGAAGTCGTGCCCGAAGCGGGTGAGATTGGCGGTGCCGCCGATCATCAGCCGCTCCTCGTTCTCCTCGACCAGTGTCTCCAGCAGAGTGGAGAGCACGGTGGAGACCGTACCGCGGTCCTCGGCCTCGAAGGCCTCCGGCAGATCCTCGACCAGGCTCGGGACGTCCGAGAACCGGCGCCCCGCGACCCGGCTGTTGAGCCGCGCGCGCAGATCCGCGAGGGACGCCTCGCCGAAGGGCGCCGGGCAGTCGACCATGCGCTGCTCGACCCGCCCGGTGTCCGTGATCAGCACGAGCATCAGGCGCGCGGGCGCCAGGGAGAGCAACTCCACGTGCCGCACGGTCGAGCGGGTCAGCGAGGGGTACTGCACGACGGCGACCTGCCGGGTCAGCTGCGCGAGCAGCCGCACCGTGCGGGCCACCACGTCGTCGAGGTCGACGGCGCCCTCCAGGAAGTTCTGGATGGCACGCCGCTCGGGCGCGGTCATCGGCTTGACGCCGGCCAGCTTGTCGACGAAGAGCCGGTAGCCCTTGTCGGTCGGGATCCGCCCGGCGCTGGTGTGCGGCTGGGCGATGAAGCCCTCGTCCTCCAGGGCCGCCATGTCGTTGCGCACGGTGGCCGGGGAGACGCCGAGGTTGTGCCGCTCGGTGAGGGCCTTGGAGCCGACGGGCTCCTCGGTGCCGACGTAGTCCTGGACGATCGCGCGCAGCACCTTCAGCCTGCGTTCACTGAGCATCGCGCACACCTCCAGAAGCCGTCCGCCCGGTGTTCTCCCTGGCACTCTGCGTGTGCGAGTGCCAGACTTCCCCGGCCCAGTGTACGGCCGCCGGGTACGCCCCCGGCAAGGCCGGGGCGCCACCGTCGTGCCCGGGAGCCGTCCCGGCGCTAGCGTCGCCGGTGTGACGGTGACTTGGGAAGACCTGGGATGGGAGCGGCTGGCGGCCGGGGTGGGGCGGTGCCGCCTGCCGGTGTGGGACTGCACGGCGGGGCTGGTCGTCGGCGCGGACACGGCGCTGTTGGTCGACGCCGGGTCGAGCCTCGGTGAAGGGGCGCGGTTGCGCGTGGCGGCGCAGGAACTGGCCGGGCACCGTGTGACGCATCTCGCGCTGACCCACCCGCACTTCGACCACGTCCTCGGCGCCCCGGCGTTCGCGGGCGCGGAGGTGTTCGGGGCGGTGGGCACGGCCGCGCTGCTGGCGAGCGGCCGGGAGGCGCTGCGGGCGGACGCGGTGGCCCACGGCCTGGACGTCCGGCTCGCGGAGGAGGCCGTGGACGCCCTCGTCGCGGTGCGCCACGAGGTGTGCGGCGAGTGGACGCTCGACCTGGGCGGCGGCCGGCAGGTGCTGCTGGCCAACGTGGGCCCGGGGCACACCGGCCACGACCTCGCGGTACTGGTGCCGGGCGACCCGGAGACCGTGTTCTGCGGGGACCTGGTCGAGGAGTCGGGCGAGCCGCAGGCCGGCCCCGACGCCGTGCCGTCCCACTGGCCGGCCGCCCTCGACCGGCTGCTCGACCTGGGAGGCGAGGACGCGCTGTACGTTCCCGGCCACGGCGCGGTGGTGGACGCGGCGTTCGTCCGGGCCCAACGGGACGCGCTGGCCGCCCGCTTCGGCGTGTCGCGCTGATCACGGCCGGCGTATTCCTCGTATCGTCGGCAGAATGCGCCAGTACTCCGCCGATCTGACCCCGCCGTGGAAGAAGCCGCAGCCGGTGCCCGAGGTACCGGCCGACCCCGGTCTGGTGGTCGAGGAGCCCGGCACCGGCTTCTGCGGCGCGGTGATCCGCTGCGAGGCGGGCACGGTGACGCTGGAGGACCGCTTCGGCAAGCACCGGGTGTTCCCGATGGAGCCGCGCGGTTTCCTGCTGGAGGGGCGGGTGGTGACCCTGGTGAAGCCCGCCGCGGGACCGGCGCGTCCCACCCGCACGGCATCCGGCTCCGTGGCCGTCCCGGGCGCACGCGCGCGCGTGGCCCGCGCCGGGCGCATCTACGTCGAGGGGCGGCACGACGCCGAGCTGGTCGAGAAGGTGTGGGGCGACGACCTGCGCATCGAGGGCGTGGTCGTGGAGTACCTGGAGGGCGTCGACGACCTGCCCTCCATCGTCGCCGACTTCGCGCCGGGCGCGGACGCGCGGCTGGGTGTCCTGGTGGACCACCTGGTGCCGGGGTCGAAGGAGTGGCGGATCGCGGAGGCGGTGACGAGCGAGCACGCGCTGGTCGTGGGTCACCCGTACATCGACATCTGGGAGGCGGTGAAGCCGTCGTCCGTGGGGATCGCCGGCTGGCCGCGGGTGCCGCGCGGCCAGGACTGGAAGACAGGGGTGTGCCGGGCGCTCGGCTGGCCGGAGAACACGGGCGCCGCCTGGCAGCACATCCTGGGCCGGGTGCGGTCGTACAAGGACCTGCAGCCGGAGCTGCTGGGCCGGGTGGAGGAACTGATCGACTTCGTGACGACGTGAGCCTCGTCCTCGAATGCCGGAGGGGCTGATCTCAGCCCGTCCGGCGTTGGAGAACGAGGCCGCCCAGGCCGAAGCGGGGGGGCTGGGGGGCGCAGCCCCCGGAGGCCGGGAACGGGAAGGGGCGGCGGCGGCGAGAAAAAGGCCTGGTCAGTCCACCAGGTCCCGCACGACCGCATCCGCCAGCAACCGCCCGCGCAGCGTGAGCACGGCCCGCCCCTCCCCGTACGGCCCCTCCTGGAGCAACCCGTCCGACAGGGCCCGGCGAGACGCGGCGAGACCCTCCTCACGAAGGAGCGACAACGGCACCCCCTCCCGGAGCCGCAACTCCAGCAGAACACGCTCCACCCGCCGGTCCTCGTCCGTCAGCACCTCCCGCCCCGCTCCCGGCGACTTCCCCGCCGCCAGCGCCCCCGCGTACGCCCCCGGATGCTTCACGTTCCACCACCGCACCCCGCCCACGTGCGAGTGCGCCCCCGGACCGGCCCCCCACCAGTCGGCCCCCCGCCAGTACAGCTCGTTGTGCAGGCACCGCCCCGCGTCGGAGGTGGCCCAGTTCGACACCTCGTACCAGTCGAAGCCCGCCGCGGACAGCGTCTCCTCGGCGATCAGGTACCGGTCGGCGTGCACGTCGTCGTCGGTCATCGGGACCTCGCCGCGCCGGATGCGCCGGGCGAGCTGCGTGCCCTCCTCCACGATCAGCGCGTACGCGGAGACGTGGTCGGGTCCGGCGCCGAGCGCCGCGTCCAGCGAGGCCCGCCAGTCGTCGTCGGACTCCCCCGGCGTGCCGTAGATCAGGTCGAGGTTGACGTGCTCGAAGCCGGCCGCGCGGGCCTCGGCGACGCACGCCTCGGGGCGGCCCGGGGTGTGGGTGCGGTCCAGCACCTTCAGGACGTGCTGCCGCGCGCTCTGCATGCCGAAGGAGATCCGGTTGAAGCCGCCCTCGCGGAGGGTGGCGAGGTACGCCGGGTCGACCGACTCCGGATTGGCCTCGGTCGTCACCTCCGCGTCCGCCGCGAGGCCGAACTCGTCGCGGATCGCGTGCAGCATGCGTACCAGGTCACCGGCGGCCAGCAGGGTGGGTGTACCGCCGCCGACGAAGACCGTGCGGACCTCGCGGGGGTCGTCGCCGAGCACCTTGCGGGCGAGGCGGACCTCGTCGACGAGTGTCTCGGCGTAGTTGTCGCGGGAGGCGAGGACGCCGCCGGTGCCGCGCAGCTCGGTCGCGGTGTAGGTGTTGAAGTCGCAGTAGCCGCAGCGGGTCGCGCAGTACGGGACGTGCAGGTAGAAGCCGAGGGGGCGGTCGGCGGCCCCGGTGAGCGCGGACGCGGGCAGGGCACCGTCGGCGGGGACGGGCTCGCCGTCGGGGAGTGCGGAGGGCATGCGTTCCATTGTCCCGTACCGCCGCGGTTACTCCGCCTGGAGCACCAGCAGGGCGAGGTCGTCCTCCGGGGGACGGGCCCCGAACTCGTGCACCAGCCGCCGGATGCGCTCGGCGACCAGCCCGGCGTCCAGCCCCGCGCACCCGGCGAGTGCCGCCGCGAGCCCGTCGCCGTCGTCGAACTGGCGGGAGCCGCTGCGCCGCTCGGTGACGCCGTCCGTGACGCACAGCAGGGTCTCGCCGGACCGCAGCTCGAAGGTCTCGCTGGTGTACGTCGCGTCCTCCAGGACGCCGAGGAGGGTCCCCGGCTCGGCGACCGTGCGGACGGCGCCGTCGGGAGAGAGCAGCAGCGGCAGCGGGTGTCCGGCGGAGGCGAGGGTGCAGCGGACGACGCCGTCGCCGACCGGGACGAGTTCGCCGTAGAGCAGGGACAGGAAGCGGGTCTGCGGTCCGTCGCCCGGGGCAACCGGACGGCCGCCGACGGCGACCAGGGCGCGGGCGGCGGCGTCCGCGGCCTCGATGGCGTCGTCGAGGAGCAACTGGTTGAGGCGGTCGAGGACGTCGGGGACGCCGTACCCCTCGCGGGCCAGCAGCCGCAGCCAGGGCCGGGCGAGCCCGATGACGACGGCGGCCTCGGGGCCCTTGCCCTGGACGTCGCCGACGGTGAAGCACCAGCGGCCGTCACCGGCCGGGAAGAGGTCGTAGAAGTCGCCGCTGGGGCCGCCCTTGTCACACGGTTCGTAGACGAGGGCGCTGCGCACTCCCGGGATCTCGGCGACGGCGCCGGGCAGCAGGCCGCGCTGGAGGACGGCGCTGATGGTGGCCTGGCGGGCGTACTGGCGGGCGGCGCCGATGGCGAGCGCCACCCGGCGGCTGAGGTCCTCGACCAGGCCGCTGATCTCGTCGGGGAAGCGGGGGGTGCCGGCCCGCCCGATGACCAGGGTGCCCAGCGGCCGGCCGCCGGCGACCAGGCGGTAGGCGAGCGCGGCGCCGTGCGCGCCGTGCGGACCGAGGGCGTCGCCCGGCCAGGGATGCGCGACGGGACCGGAACGCCACGGGTCGCGGGAGCGGGGCGGGTCCTTCTCCAGGGCGAGCCACAGGTCGTCGACGTGGCTCTCGCTGCTGTGCCAGACGCGGGCCAGCCGCGCTCCCACGGCCGCCCCGGTGTCGTCGCCCCAGCCTCCCCGGCCCAGGGACTCGTCGTCGAGCCACACGGCGCACCAGTCGGCGAGGCGCGGCACGATCAGCTGGCCGGTGAGGGAGGCGACCAGGTCCTCATCGAGCTGTCCGGCCAGCAGGTCGGAGGCCTCGGCGAGGAAGGACAGGGCGCCGCGGCCCAGCCACTCCCGGTCGTGGACACCGCGCCGTCCGGGTTCTGCCGTGCCGTCTCCCCAGTCGGGCCACTGCGGGCGGTCCGGCCCGTCCACGCCGTCCGGCCCGTCCGCCGCGCACTCGGTGCCCGCCGGGCCGGCGCAGCCGTCCGGGGACTCGGTGCTCCGCGCGCCCCGCTCCCCGGTGTACGCCTCGATCCGTTCGGCGGCCTCGTCGCCCGCCGCGGTCAGGCGCGCCCACACGGTCTTGGTGCCCGGCCGGTAGGTGATGCCCCAGGCCTCCGAGAGCGCGGCGACGAGCCGCAGACCGCGCCCGTACTCGGGGGTCTCGTCCGGCGTCTCGCGGTCGCCGCCCCTCGGCGCACGGGTGGGGTGGTGGTCGGTGGCCTCGACGACGAGCGTGCCCGTCTCCTCCAGCCGGAGGCCCACCTCGACGTCGGTCCCGGCGTGCACGACGGCGTTGGTGACCAGCTCGCTGACGACCACCAGCGCGTCGGCGGCGAGGTGGCCGGTCAGCTGCTGCGCCCCGGGCAGGCCGAGCGCGGCCCAGTCGGCGAGCGTGGCCCGCACCATCGCACGGGCCGCGCCCGCCGCGAGGGAGCTGCCGAGCAGGGTCATGTGCGCCCGCGCGCACTCCCGGGCGGACACCTCGGCGGAGGGCGCGGACGCCCCGCTGACACAGGAGACGGTCTCCCGTTGCGTCGGAATGGCCCCCATGGACGGCTCCCCGGGCAGTTCGTGCGAATACTTCGCAGTCGTTGCCGACAGAGTGACAGACCGGCCCCGCCCGGATGCGTGGAGTTACCGAAGTGGGCCGCCATGGGTGAGAACCGTGCTAGGCGAACGCTCGAACACGGCCGGAAGACGGACATGTTCGAGCGTCGGCCGTACGCACCGCGCCGTCCGGGCGCTACGCCTCGCGCGAGCCCTCGTACATCTCCTCGATCAGGTGCTTGTACTCGCGCTCCACCACCGGCCGCTTCAGCTTCAGGCTCGGGGTGATCTCGCCGTGCTCCACGTCGAGGTCGCGGGGCAGCAGGCGGAACTTCTTGATGGTCTGCCAGCGCTGGAGACCCTCGTTGAGCTGCTTGACGTAGCCGTCGACCATCTCGACCGTCTCCGGTGCCGCGACGATGTCGGCGTACGGCTTGCCGTCCAGGCCGTTCTCCTTCGCCCACTCCGTGATCGCGGCCTCGTCGAGGGCGATGAGCGCCGTGCAGAAGTTCCGGTCGGCGCCGTGGACCAGGATGTTGGAGACGTACGGGCAGACCGCCTTGAACTGTCCCTCGACCTCGGCGGGCGCGATGTACTTGCCGCCCGACGTCTTGATCAGGTCCTTCTTGCGGTCGGTGATGCGCAGGTAGCCGTCGGGCGAGAGCTCGCCGATGTCGCCGGTGTGGAACCAGCCGTCGGACTCCAGCACCTCGGCGGTCTTCTCGGGCAGCTTGTGGTAGCCCTCCATGATGCCGGGGCCGCGCAGCAGGATCTCGCCGTCGTCGGCGATGCGCACCTCGGTGCCGGGCAGCGGCTTGCCGACCGTGCCGGTGCGGTAGGCCTCGCCGGGGTTCACGAAGGAGGCCGCGGAGGACTCGGTGAGGCCGTAGCCCTCCAGGATGTGGATGCCGGCGCCGGCGAAGAAGTAGCCGATCTCGGGCGCGAGGGCGGCCGAGCCGGACACGCAGGCCCGCAGCCGGCCGCCGAAGGCCTCGCGGATCTTGGCGTAGACGAGGGTGTCGGCGACCTTGTGCCTGGAGGCGAGGCCGAAGGGGGCGCTCGCGGTGCCGGTGCGCTTGAAGTTGTCCTGGGTGACCTTGGCGTACTCGCGGGCGACGCCGGCGGCCCACTGGAAGATCTTGTACTTGGCCCCGCCGCCCGCGCGGGCTTTGGCGGCGACGCCGTTGTAGACCTTCTCGAAGATGCGCGGGACGGCCGCCATGTAGGTCGGCTGGACGACCGGCAGATTCTCGATGATCTTGTCGACGCGGCCGTCGACGGCGGTGACGTGACCGACCTCGATCTGGCCGGAGGTGAGCACCTTGCCGAAGACGTGCGCGAGCGGCAGCCACAGGTACTGCACGTCGTCCTCGGTGACCAGGCCGGTCGCCGCGATCGCCTTCGCCATGTACGACCAGTTGTCGTGCGGGAGGCGGACGCCCTTCGGCTTGCCGGTGGTGCCGGAGGTGTAGATGAGGGTGGCGAGCTGGTCCTTGGTGAGCGCGCCGACCCGCTCCTTGACCAGCTCCGGGTCCTTCTCCAGGCGGGCCGCGCCCCGGCGCTCCAGCTCTTCGAGGGTGAGGACCCAGTCCTCGGTGGTGTCGGCGCCCGCCGCGTCGATCACCACCACGTGGGTGAGATCGGGCAGCTCGGCCCGCTTCTCCCTGGCCTTGGCGAGCTGGGCGGCGTCCTCCGCGATCAGCACCCGGCTCTCGGAGTCGGACAGGATGTACGCCGACTCCTCCGCGTTGGTCTGCGGGTAGACCGTGGTCGTCGCGGCGCCGGCGCACATGATGCCGAGGTCGGCGAGGATCCACTCCAGCCGGGTGGAGGAGGCCAGCGCCACGCGCTGCTCGGACTGCACGCCGAGCTCGATCAGTCCGGCCGCGATCGCGTAGACCCGCTCGGCGGCCTGTGCCCAGGTGAGCGACTTCCAGTCGTCCGGGCCCTCGCCGGAGACCGGTGGGACCGGGTAGCGGTACGCCTCGGCGTCCGGCGTGGCCGCCACACGCTCCAGGAAGAGTCCCGCCACGGAGGGCGGACGGTTCTCGATCAGTGTCTGTGTGTCGCTCACGACATCCTCCGGGCCCGCGACGGTGCGGCTGGCTCAGGTGCGGCTGGTTTCACTCTCGGGCGGTGTTCGGGCTGGTGCTCGCACGACCGTTCCCGGCCGTTGTTTAACTCGCGAGTAACTATGGGGCAGGCATCAGAGTAAAGGGCGACCGGCCCGCGCGTAAGACTCCGCGCCCTGTCACTTCACACAAAGGCCGCCCGTGACATGCGAAGGGGCCCGCCGCACTTTCGTACGGCGAGCCCCTTCGTGTCCGTTTTACCCGTGGTGTACGGGAAGGGCCGCGGTTACTTCTTGGCCTTGCCCGATCCCGCGCTGTCATCGCTGGAGAGGACGGCGATGAAGGCTTCCTGCGGAACCTCCACGGAACCCACCATCTTCATCCGCTTCTTGCCTTCCTTCTGCTTCTCCAGCAGCTTCCGCTTACGGGAGATGTCACCGCCGTAGCACTTGGCGAGGACGTCCTTGCGGATGGCGCGGATGGTCTCGCGGGCGATCACCCGGGAGCCGATGGCGGCCTGGATGGGCACCTCGAAGGCCTGGCGCGGGATCAGCTCGCGCAGCTTGGCGACGAGCCGCACGCCGTACGCGTAGGCCGCGTCCTTGTGGGTGATCGCCGAGAAGGCGTCCACCTTGTCGCCGTGCAGCAGGATGTCGACCTTGACCAGGCTGGAGGTCTGCTCGCCGGTGGGCTCGTAGTCGAGGGAGGCGTATCCGCGCGTCTTCGACTTCAGCTGGTCGAAGAAGTCGAAGACGATCTCCGCGAGCGGGAGGGTGTAGCGGATCTCGACGCGGTCCTCGGAGAGGTAGTCCATGCCGAGCAGGGTGCCGCGCCGGGTCTGGCACAGCTCCATGATCGAGCCGATGAACTCGGTCGGCGCGAGGATCGTGGCCCGCACGACCGGCTCGTACACCTCGTTGATCTTGCCCTCGGGGAACTCGCTCGGGTTGGTGACGGTGTACTCGGTGCCGTCCTCCATGACCACGCGGTAGACCACGTTGGGTGCGGTGGCGATGAGGTCGAGCCCGAACTCGCGCTCCAGCCGCTCGCGGATCACGTCGAGGTGCAGCAGGCCGAGGAAGCCGACGCGGAAGCCGAAGCCGAGGGCGGCGGAGGTCTCCGGCTCGTAGACCAGGGCGGCGTCGTTGAGCTGGAGCTTGTCGAGGGCCTCGCGCAGCTCGGGGTAGTCGGAGCCGTCCAGCGGATACAGACCGGAGAAGACCATGGGCCTCGGGTCCTTGTAGCCGCCGAGCGCCTCCTCGGCGCCCTTGTGCTGGCTGGTGACGGTGTCGCCGACCTTGGACTGGCGGACGTCCTTCACACCGGTGATCAGGTAGCCCACCTCGCCGACGCCGAGTCCGTCGGCGGACAGCATCTCCGGCGAGTTGGTGCCGATCTCCAGCAGCTCGTGGGTGGCGCCCGTCGACATCATCCGGATGCGCTCGCGCTTGTTGAGCTGGCCGTCGATGACACGGACGTACGTCACGACACCGCGGTAGGAGTCGTAGACCGAGTCGAAGATCATCGCGCGGGCGGGGGCGTCCTTGACGCCGACCGGGGCGGGGATCTCGGCGACGACCTTGTCCAGCAGCGCGTCGACGCCGAGGCCGGTCTTGGCGGAGACCTTGAGCACGTCGTCGGGGTCGCAGCCGACCAGGTTGGCGAGTTCCTCGGCGAACTTCTCGGGCTGCGCGGCCGGCAGGTCGATCTTGTTCAGCACGGGGATGATCGTGAGGTCGTTCTCCATCGCCAGGTAGAGGTTGGCGAGGGTCTGGGCCTCGATGCCCTGGGCGGCGTCGACGAGGAGGATCGTGCCCTCGCACGCGGCGAGCGACCGCGAGACCTCGTAGGTGAAGTCGACGTGCCCGGGGGTGTCGATCATGTTGAGGATGTGCGTGTCGCTCTTGTCGTGGGTCGGGGCCCACGGCAACCGCACCGCCTGGGACTTGATCGTGATGCCGCGCTCGCGCTCGATGTCCATGCGGTCGAGGTACTGGGCGCGCATCTGCCGCTGCTCGACCACACCGGTCAGCTGGAGCATCCGGTCGGCGAGCGTGGACTTGCCGTGGTCGATGTGCGCGATGATGCAGAAATTGCGGATCAGCGCCGGGTCGGTACGGCTCGGCTCGGGCACATGGCTGGGGATCGCGGGCACGCAGGGTCCTGATTCTTGAGGCGTCCGCAGTGTCTGCGGTCTCGGGTCGGATCGTTACGTAGCCTCCATGGTCCCACGGGCGGGGACCGGGAGGGGTTTGGGAGGGGTTGGGGACGAGTTTGGGCCAGTCATCGGGCCGCTGGTAGTGTGGGGGGCTGTGTCTCATGCCCTCTCAGCGCGAGGCACTCCTCAAGAAATCATCGGCCCGGGACCCGTGCGGCCCCGTGCCTGAACCTGCAAAGGCTCATTCGTGGCGAACATCAAGTCCCAGATCAAGCGGAACAAGACCAACGAGAAGGCCCGGCTGCGCAACAAGGCCGTCAAGTCCTCTCTGAAGACCGCGATCCGCAAGGCTCGTGAGGCCGCTGCCGCGGGCGACGTCGAGAAGGCCGCCGAGTACCAGCGCGTTGCGTCGCGCCAGCTCGACAAGGCCGTCTCCAAGGGCGTCATCCACAAGAACCAGGCCGCCAACAAGAAGTCGGCGCTGGCGCAGAAGGTCGGCGCCCTCAAGGGCTGAACCTCTTATCTGGTCTGATCGCCGGAAGGACCCAGAGCGGGCCCTCTCTCATCCGCTCCCGTCCGGCACCCCGGACCCATGCGCGGCCTGCGTTCGCCACGCGGGCATGGGTCCTCGAGCTTGATCCGAAGGCCCCGGTGCCCGTCCTCCCCAGGACGGACACCGGGGCCTTCGGTGTGAGCGGCCGCCGTCTGACCGGCTGCCGGTGGGGCCTTCGGTGCGGGCGGCCGCCGTCCGACCGGCTGCCGGTGGGGGCTACGCCCGTCCCCGTGAACGCGCCGCCCGGGCGATGGTCACCACGGCCTTCTCCAGCGCGTACTCCGGGTCGTCGCTGCCGCCCTTGACGCCGGCGTCCGCCTCGGCCACCGCGCGCAGGGCCACGGACACGCCGTCCGGTGTCCAGCCGCGCATCTGCTGCCGGACGCGGTCGATCTTCCACGGCGGCATCCCCAGCTCACGGGCGAGGTCGGCGGGGCGTCCGCCGCGCGCGGACGACAGCTTGCCGATGGCCCGCACGCCCTGGGCGAGCGCGCTGGTGATCAGCACCGGCGCCACTCCGGTCGCCAGCGACCAACGCAACGCCTCCAGTGCCTCCGCCGCCCGTCCCTCGACCGCCCGGTCGGCGACCGTGAAGCTGGAGGCCTCGGCGCGTCCGGTGTAGTACCGCCCGACGACCGCCTCGTCGATCGTCCCCTCGACGTCCGCGGCCAGCTGGGACACCGCCGACGCCAGCTCCCGCAGGTCGCTGCCGATGGCGTCGACCAGCGCCTGGCACGCCTCCGGGGTGGCCGACCGCCCGGCGGTGCGGAACTCCCCCCGCACGAACGCCAGCCGGTCCGCGGGCTTGGTCATCTTCGGGCACGCCACCTCGCGCGCCCCCGCCTTGCGCGCGGCGTCCAGCAGGCCCTTGCCCTTGGCGCCGCCCGCGTGCAGCAGGACGAGGGTGATCTCCTCGGCGGGTGCTCCGAGGTAGCCCTTGACGTCCTTGACCGTGTCGGCGGACAGGTCCTGCGCGTTGCGTACGACCACGACCTTGCGCTCGGCGAAGAGCGAGGGGCTCGTGAGCTCGGCGAGCGTGCCGGGCTGCAGCTGGTCGGGGGTCAGGTCGCGGACGTCCGTGTCGGCGTCGGCGGCCTTCGCCGCGGCCACCACCTCCTGCACGGCACGGTCGAGCAGGAGGTCCTCCTGGCCCACGGCAAGGGTCACCGGGGCGAGAGGGTCGTCATTCGCAGTCTTCCTGGCCATCGCGACAAGCATCGCACGCACCACCGACAACCAGCCCCGCCCGGCGACGCCCCGCGGTCCCGGCGGCTGCTAGGGGGTGGCGTTCGGATCGGGCCGACTCCAGGCAACGGTGCCTCGCAGGCCGACCCGAGCGGGGTCCGGTGCGTGCAGCCGCAAGGCGGAGGAGGGCGCCGGGGCGGAGACCTGACAACCGACGACAACGCCGCGGATGCACGTGCCAGACCCCGCGCCCCCGGCACGATCCGAACCGACACCCCCTAGGGCTCCTCGCGCCAGCCGTCCCATTCGCGCGCGAACTCGTCGAGCGCGCCGGGGTCCAGCCGTTCGCCCTCGTCCCGCAGGACGACCAGCCACTGGGCGTCCTCGGCGTCGTCCTCGCCGGCCAGGGCGTCCCGGACGAGCTGCGGCTCCTCGGCGAGCCCGAACCTCTCCCCGAGCTCCTGGGCCGCCTCTTCCGCGGCGTCACGGTCGGGCAGCACCAGGACATGTCTCACGTCACTCACACGCCCCATTGTCGGCCACCGCGCGGACGGCGGACCGCCAGGTGGGGTACCGCCGGCCCTCACCGGCCGGGCAGAGCCGGTACCCGGTCGAGAGGGATGCCGAAGAGGTCCCGGTACGCCGCCAGCACCTCCTCGTCCGTCGCCAGTTCGCGTGCCTCCCGTCCCCCGTCGGCGGCCGTCGTCGTGAGCCTGCGCCCGCTGAGCGTGATCCGTCCTCCGTCCTCCGTGAGCCGTGAGCACACCGGCGACTGCAGGAAGTGCGACCGGGGCGAGGTGCTGTGCCACCACGCGCCGGACACGAAGTCGCCGAGTACCCTGGGGCGCGGCTCCACCCGGTACACGGGCTTCCCGTCGCGCAGCACGTCCAGGTCGGTCCCCCGGCCCGAGTCGTCTCCGCCGCGTACCCCGGCCGCGTCCGGGCCCGCCTCGACGATCCGGAACGTCCCCCCGGGATCCTTCTGCTCACCCCGCTCCGCGAACTCCAGCGGGACGTGGCTGTGCGCCCCGAACCCGACGTCCGCCAGCCAACCGTCCCCGTCCACCGTCCGTACCAGCAGCGCCAGATGGTCGTACGGAATCCCGAGCGCGCCTCCGTCCCCGTACACCCGGGCCGCGAGCAGCGTGACCTCGTACCCGAGCGCGCTCAGCAACGCGCCGAAGAGACCGTTGAGTTCGTAGCAGAACCCGCCGCGGCGGGTGCCCACGACCTTGTCCAGCAACGGCTCCTGCTCCAGCACGATCTCCTCGCCCAGGTGGACGGACAGGTTCTCGAAAGGCACCGTCCGCAGATGGCGCAGGTGCAGCTCACGCAGGGCGTCGGCGGTGGGCGATGCCGGGTACCCGGCTCCCAGCCGGCTGAGGTAGGCGTCTATCTGTGCTCTTTCCATGCCCTCAGTCTCCCGCCACCCGCAGCGCCTCACCCGTGCCGGTGACCGCCAGCGCCCCGTCCCGGTCCGTGCGCAGGACCATCGCGCCCCGGGCCCGCAGTGCCGCGACCGTGGCGGGCGCCGGGTGCCCGTACGTGTTGTCCTCCCCGCAGCTGATCAGCGCCAGGCGCGGCGCCACCCGCCGTATCAGGCCGGGGTCCTGGTGGGCGGAGCCGTGGTGGGCCACCTTGAGCACGTCGACCCCTCCCAGCTCCGCTGCCACCGGCGACCTCGCCAGCTCCTGCTGAGCCGGGGGTTCGAGGTCCCCGAGCAGCAGCAGGCGCAGCCCGGCCGTCCGCACCAGCAGGGTGACGCTGGCGTCGTTGGGGCCCTCCGTGCTCGCCGGTGGGTCCGGTGCCGGGGCCGCCGGTGCGCCCGGCACCGTGCCCTGACCTGGCGTCGGCGGTGGCCAGACCACCTCCCAGGACAGCGGACCGGTCCGTCGCTGTTCCCCGGCGACGGCATGGCGCACGGGGATCCGTCGTGCCGCCGCCTGTCCGCGGACGAACTCGGCCTGGTCCGCGGGCTCTTCCAGCCCGGTCGTCTCGATCGCGCCCACCGGGCGGCCCCGCAGCACCCCGGGCAGTCCCGCCACGTGGTCGGCGTGGAAGTGGGTCAGTACGACCAGCGGGACTCTGGTGATGCCGAGCGAGCGCAGACAGCGGTCCACGAGCGCCGGATCGGGTCCGGCGTCCACGACCACTCCCGCGCCCGGGCCGGCCGCGAGCACCAGGGCGTCCCCCTGTCCCACGTCGCACATCACCATCCGCCAGCCCGGCGGCGGCCACCCCGTGATCACCCGCGGCAGCGGCCCCGGTTGCACCACCACCAGCACGAGCAGCAGTGCGCAGACACCGCACCACCACGGGTGTCCCAGCAGCCGCCGGCCGACGAGCAGCACGCCCACCGTGGTGAGGGCGAGCAGCGCAGCCCCCGTCCAGCTGCCCGGCCAGTCCACTCCCGCGCCGGGCAGCGCGGCCCCGGTGCGGGCGATCCCGGCGATCCACTCGGCCGGCCAACCCGCGCACCAGGCGCACGCCTTGGCCACCGGCATCGACAGCGGCGACGTCGCCAGGGCCGCGAAGCCCAGCACCGTGGCCGGCGCCACCGCGAACTCCACGAGGAGGTTGCACGGCACCGCCACCAGGCTCACCCGCGCCGACAGCACGGCGACCACCGGTGCGCACAGCGCCTGCGCGGCCCCCGCGGCGGCCAGCGCCTCGGCGAGCCGGGGAGGAACCCGGCGCCGTCGCAGCGCCGCGCTCCACCGTGGCGCGAGCGTGAGCAGGGCGCCGGTGGCCAGCACGGAGAGCAGGAAGCCGTAGCTGCGGGCCAGCCACGGGTCGTACAGCACCAGCAGCAGGACAGCCGTCGCCAGGGCGGGGATCAGGGATCTGCTGCGCCCGGTCGCGAGGGCGAGCAGGGCGACGGCGCCGCAGGCGGCGGCCCGCAGCACGCTCGGGTCGGGCCGGCACACGACGACGAAGCCGAGTGCGAGCACCCCGCCGAGCAGCGCGGTCGCGCGCAGGGAGATGCCGAGGCGGGGCGCCAGGCCTCGGCGCTCGCTGTGCTGGGCGAGCCCCGGCGGTCCGAGCAGCAGGGCGAGCAGGATGGTGAAGTTGGCACCGGACACCGCCAGCGTGTGCGTCAGGTCGGTCTCCTTGAACGCCTCGTCCAGGTCCGGGGTGATCCGGGAGGTGTCCCCGACGACCAGGCCCGGCAGCAGCGCCCGCGCGTCCGCGGACAGCCCGTCGGTGGCCTCCCGCAGTCCGGCGCGCAGCCGCCCGGCCAACCGCTGCGGCCCGGACGGCCCGGCCACCACGTCCGGCGCCTCCCGGCCGCGCACCCGCAGTACGGCGGCGACCCGGTCGCCGCTTCCCCTCGCAGGCGCCGTCCGCGCGACGACGCGCAACCGCGTGCTCGGCAGCAGGGCGAGCCAGGGCCCGGCACCCGGCCCGCCGCCGGAGACGCGGGGACCCCCGGCCGCGGGCCCCGGGGCAGGCGCCCGGCCCGGTGCCTCGGTGCCGGTGCCCCCTCCCGCTCCGGTTCCGGCACCGGCGTCGACGATCACCAGCACCGGCGCACGTGTCGCCACCGTCCTGCCGTCCGCCTGCGCCACCCGGCGTGCGTCGGCCTCGATCACCACGGCCGGGGGCGTCGCACGGTCCCCGCGGACGCGGGCCCGGGTGAGCCGGGGGTCCGCGGTGATCTCCACCTCGGCGGTCACGGTGGCGTACTGCCGAGCCAGCGCGGGCACGGGGCCCCGGCGCAGGTCCGCTCCGTGCAGCGCCGCCGAGGCGGCGGACGCGGCCACGCAGAGCAGCACGGCGGCGACCGGCACGGGGGCCCACCCACGTGCGGCGCGCCGTCGTGTCCCCAGCAGCAGCGCGCCGGCCGTCACCACGCAGCCGAGCACCACGCCGAGGGACCACTCCGGCGCCGCGTCCAGCACCAGAGCCGCCGTTGCCCAGGCCGCCAGCGCGGGCGGCACGAGCCGCAGGTCGGTGGGTCCTTCCTGCCGGGGACGGGCGGCACCGAGCCGATGCCCGGAGGCGGCGTGCACGGCAGCGCGGGCGTCGGCGCCCGCCCCCGTCGTCGTGCTCGTGGACGTGCTCATGGCCGGACGAGGTCGCGCAGATCGGCGAAGCGGCGCTCGCCGATGCCGTTGACCTCGCGCAACTCGTCCACCGACCGGAAGCCGCCGTGTTGCGTGCGGTAGTCGACGATGTGCTGGGCCAGGACCGGGCCGACGCCCGGCAGTGTCTCGAGTTGGTCCACGGTCGCCGTGTTGAGGGAGACCGGGGCCGTCGGGCCCGCGCCCGCCACCGTGCCGGCCGCACCGCCCGGGGCCGTACCGCCCGCGCCTGTTCCGGCGCCGGGAGGCACGGGCGCGCCGACGATCACTTGTTCGCCGTCCACCAGGAAGCGGGCCCGGTTCAGCCCGTCGGTCTTCGTGCCGGGGCGCACTCCCCCGGCGGCTCGCAGGGCGTCCTCGACGCGTGCACCGGCCGGCAGGCGGTGGATCCCGGGCTCGCGGACCTTGCCGCCGACGTCCACGACGATCTCGGCCCCGGCCGAGGCCGTCGCAGTGGGCCGGGGCGCACCGGCTGCCGTGCCTCCGTCGGCCGGCGCCCCGCCCCCGCCTTCCGTGCCGTGAGCCGCGGCTGCTCGCACCACCTCGGGTGCCGCCACCGTCTCGGTACGGCCGGTCCAGAAGTGCTGCACGGCGAAGGCCGCGGCGACGACGAGCAGCACCGCGAGCGCGGCCACGCTGCGCCGCTCCATCCCGCACCGGTTCTGCACCCACACCGGCATCCGCTCCCGCAGCGCGGGCCCGACCCGCTCCCGCCAGGCCGGCGCGACGGGGTCGACCGCATCGCCACACCCTGCCGGCGCCGCGACCGCGACGGCCCCGACGACGTCGGTCCCACCGGGCGGCCCCGTCCCCGACTCTCCCCGCCCCCCGGCGGGTTCGGCACGTTCGGCGCGTTCGCCGAAGAGTGTCTCCGCCCTCCGGCGGAGCTCCTCCGCCGGCGCGTGACGGTGCCGTGCCCGTCCGCGAGCGTGCGGGTGGCGCCGAGAGGAGCGGGTGCGGCCGTCGGACGCCGGTCCACGGCCCGGTCCGCTGCTCGCGGCTGCTGTGCGGATGCGTGATCGAAGAGCCATGCGCCGAGGATCGGGCACTTCTGCCGATCCGCGATGATCATGGTCAATTTCCGTGGACCGTCACCAGGTTGTGGATATCTCCCCCACCCTCACGGGTGACGGCAACGTGCTCTCCCCACCGCCTACCGCGGCGAGACCACGACCCCCAGCAACCCGGGCCCCGTGTGCGCCCCGATCACCGCGCCGACCTCGCTCACATGCAGGTCGGCCAGCCCCGGCACCCTCTCCCGCAGGCGGTCCGCCAGGGCCGACGCGCGGTCGGGGGCGGCGAGATGGTGGACGGCGATGTCGACCGGGGCGCTGCCCGCGCGGTCGGCGACGATCTCCTCCAGGCGGGCGATCGCCTTCGACGCCGTCCGCACCTTCTCCAGCGGTTCGATCCGGCCGCCGTCGAGCTGGAGCAGCGGTTTCACCGCGAGCGCGGAACCGAACAGCGCCTGTGCCGCCCCGATCCGTCCACCGCGCCGCAGATAGTCGAGGGTGTCGACGTAGAAGAAGGCGGACGTCCCCGCGGCCCGTTTCTCGGCCGCCGTGACCGCTTCGTCCACCGTGCCGCCCGTCTCCGCCGCCCCGGCCGCGGAGAGCGCGCAGAAGCCGAGGGCCATCGCGATCATGCCCGTGTCCACGACCCGCACGGGGACCGGCGCCTCGCGCGAGGCGACGACCGCGGCGTCGTAGGTGCCCGAGAGTTCGGCGGACAGGTGGAGGGAGACGATGCCGTCGGCACCCGATTCGGCGATCTTCCGGTAGGTCTCGGCGAAGAGTTCGGGGCTGGGGCGTGAGGTGGTGACCGGGCGCCGCTTCTGCAGGGCCTGGGCCAGCGAGCGGGTCGAGATCTCGGTGCCCTCCTCCAGGGCCCGGTCTCCCAGGACCACCGTCAGGGGTACCGCGGTGATGCCGTGCCGCTCCATCGTCCGGGCCGGGAGGTAGGCCGTTGAATCTGTGACGATCGCGACATGGCGGGACATGAGCTGGAGATTACCTGGCGTAGTGCCCGTCCGGCAGACCGGCCCCGACGACCGGGCGACACCGGGCGTGATCGGGCGGCGAAGGCCCCCGGTCAGGCCGTGTTCTCCGGGCGGGCCTTCTTCTGCCAGGGGTGCACGGGCCGCGGTCCGGGCGGGGTGATGGCGGGCCGCGCCGGCTCCTGGGCCTCGTCCTGCCGCGGCGGCTCGGGCCAACTCTGCCGGGCGGCCGGGGCGTCGGCGGCCGGAGCCTCGGGCCAGGACGGCGGCGCGGCGGCGGGCTCGGTCTCCGTCCAGTGCCGCAGGGCACCGGCCTCGACGTCGATCTGTGCGCTGAGCGAGTCCAGGTCGTCGTCCGCGAAGCGGCGGGCGCGGTCCCGGGCCGCCCAGCGCAGGGACTCCGCCGACCGGGTGATGCGCTCGGTGCGCTCGCGCAGCGCGGGGAGGCGCTCGGCGAGCGTGCCCCGGTCGGGGTCGGACTCCAGCCGCCTGAGCTCACCGTCCAGCTCGAACCCGTGCGCGCTGAGCCGCTCGAAGAGGGCGAGGGACTCCTTGAGGGACTCGTCCTCGGCCACGCCCGCGTGCAGCGCGTCCTGGGTGGCCCGCATCGATGTGCGCAGCGTGAGCCGCAGCTGCGCGAGCTCCGCCGCCGGGCCGGCCTGGACGAAAGACTTGGCCCGCAGCGTGTGGTCCTCGACCGTCCGGCGGGCCTGGGTGATGCCGCGGTCCACGCTGCGCTTGGCGGCGCCGACCGCCTTCACGGTGGCGTAGACGCCCAGCACGAGGGCGAGCACGAAGAGCAGGGCGAAGACTGCGATCACTGCTTCCACGAAGCTCCTCCTCGAACCGTCCGGCCCGCCCACCGGGCAGGCCGTGGCGCCCACCGCGCCGCTCTTCCACGGTAAACGCAGCGGGCAGGCCCAGGGTTCCGACAGAACCCCGAACCTGCCCGTAGGGGACTACCCCGAGCCGTCAGCCGGTCACGCGGGGACGATGTTCACCAGCTTCGGCGCCCGCACGATGACCTTGCGGATCCCGGCCCCGCCCAGCGCGTCCACGACCTTCTCGTCGGCCAGCGCCGCCTTCTCCAGCTCCTCGTCGGAGATGGACGGGGCGACCTCCAGCCGCGCCTTGACCTTGCCCTTGATCTGCACGACGCAGGTCACCGTCTCGTCCACGACGTACGCCGGGTCGGCGACCGGGAAGTCCCGGTGGACGACCGAGTCGGTGTGGCCCAGCCTGCGCCACAGCTCCTCGGCGATGTGCGGGGCCAGCGGCGCGACCATCAGCACCAGCGGCTCGGCGACCGAGCGCGCGATCGGGCCGCCCGACTTCGTCAGGTGGTTGTTCAGCTCGGTGACCTTGGCGATGGCGGTGTTGAACCGCATGCCCTCCAGGTCCTGGCGCACCCCGTCGATCGCCTTGTGCAGCGCGCGCAGCGTGTCCTCGTCGGGCTCGGTGTCGGCGACCGTCACCTCGCCGCTGTCCTCGTCGACGACGTTGCGCCACAGCCGCTGCAGCAGCCGGAACTGGCCCACCACCGCGCGCGTGTCCCACGGCCGGGAGACGTCCAGCGGGCCCATCGCCATCTCGTACAGGCGCAGCGTGTCGGCGCCGTACTCGGCGCAGATCTCGTCCGGGGTGACCGCGTTCTTCAGGGACTTGCCCATCTTGCCCAGCAGCCGGGAGACCTTCTCGCCCTGGTAGAACCAGGCGCCGTCGCGCTCCTCCACCTCGGCGGCCGGCACGGCGATGCCGCGGCTGTCGCGGTAGACGTAGGCCTGGATCATGCCCTGGTTGAACAGCTTGTGGAACGGCTCGGCCGACGAGACGTGCCCCAGGTCGAACAGGACCTTGGACCAGAAGCGCGCGTACAGCAGGTGCAGCACGGCGTGCTCGGCGCCGCCGACGTACAGGTCGACGCCGCCGTGCGGCAGGCCCTCGCGCGGGCCCATCCAGTACTGCTCGACCTCGGGGTCGACCAGCTGCTCGCTGTTGTGCGGGTCCAGGTAGCGCAGCTCGTACCAGCAGGAGCCGGCCCAGTTGGGCATGGTGTTGGTCTCGCGCCGGTACTTCTTCGGGCCGTCGCCCAGGTCCAGGGTGACGTTGACCCAGTCCTCGTTGCGCGACAGCGGCGTCTCGGGCCGGGTGTCGGCGTCGTCCGGGTCGAAGGTGCGCGGGGAGTAGTCCTCGACCTCGGGCAGCTCCAGCGGCAGCATCGACTCGGGCAGGGCGTGGGCGATGCCGTCCTCGTCGTAGACGATCGGGAAGGGCTCGCCCCAGTAGCGCTGGCGGCTGAACAGCCAGTCGCGCAGGCGGAAGTTGACGGTGCCCTCGCCGGTGCCGGTGCGCTCCAGCCACTCGGTGATGCGGGCCTTGGCGTCGACGACGCCCAGGCCGTCCAGGGAGATCTGGCCGTTCGAGGAGTTGATGATCTTCGCGTCGTACGAGGCGAAGGCGTCCTCCCACGTCGCGGTGTCGGTGCCGCGGCCGTCGGTCGGCTCGACGATGCAGCGGATCGGCAGCTCGAAGGCGCGGGCGAACTCGAAGTCGCGCTGGTCACCGGCCGGCACGGCCATGATCGCGCCGGTGCCGTAGCCCATCAGCACGTAGTCGGCGATGAAGACCGGGACCTGCTCGCCGTTGACCGGGTTGGTCGCGTAGGCGCCGATGAAGACGCCGGTCTTGTCCTTGGCCTCGGCCTGGCGCTCGACGTCCGACTTGGCGGCGGCCTGCGCGCGGTACGCGGCGACGGCCTCGGCGGGGGTCGCGTGACCGCCGGTCCACACCTGGTGGGTGCCCTCGGGCCAGGCGGCCGGGGTGAACTTCTCGACCAGCGGGTGCTCGGGCGCCAGCACCATGTAGGTCGCGCCGAACAGGGTGTCGGGACGGGTGGTGAAGACGGTGATGCGCTCGCCGTCGATGGGGAAGTCGACGCGGGCGCCCTCGGAGCGGCCGATCCAGTTGCGCTGCTGCAGCTTGATGGCCTCGGGCCAGTCCAGCTCGTCCAGGTCCTCCAGCAGCCGGTCCGCGTAGGCGGTGATGCGCATGTTCCACTGGCGCAGCTTGGACTTGAAGACGGGGAAGTTGCCGCGCTCGGAGCGGCCGTCGGCGGTGACCTCCTCGTTGGCCAGCACGGTGCCCAGGCCGGGGCACCAGTTGACGGGGGCGTCGGAGGCGTAGGCCAGGCGGTACTCGCCCAGGACGTCGGCGCGCTCGGCCTCGGTCAGCTCGTTCCAGGAGCGGCCCTGGGGCAGCGCGCGCTCACCGGAGGCGAACTGCGCGACCAGCTCGGCGATGGGGCGGGCCTTGTTCGCCTCCGTGTCGTACCAGGAGTTGAAGATCTGCAGGAAGATCCACTGGGTCCACTTGTAGTACTCGGGGTCGATCGTGGCGAACGACCGGCGCTTGTCGTGGCCCAGTCCCAGCCGGCGCAGCTGGGACTTCATGTTCTCCATGTTGGCCTCGGTCGACACCCGCGGGTGCGTGCCGGTCTGCACGGCGTACTGCTCGGCGGGCAGGCCGAAGGCGTCGAAGCCCAGGGTGTGCAGGACGTTGTGGCCGGTCATCCGCTGGAAGCGGGCGTAGACGTCGGTGGCGATGTAGCCCAGGGGGTGGCCGACGTGCAGACCCGCACCGGAGGGGTACGGGAACATGTCCATGATGAACTTCTTGGGCTTGGCGACCAGCTCCGGGTCGCCCGCCAGGTCACCCTTGGGGTTCGGCGCGGCGTACGTCCCCTCGGCGTCCCAGAAGTCCTGCCAGCGTGCCTCGATCTCGGCGGCCATGGCAGCCGTGTAGCGGTGCGGCGCGGCGTCCGCCGACACAGGGGCGGTCGCCGCGGGGTTCGTCTCGCTCATGATCCTCAAAGCTCCATCGATCGTCTCTGCCAGCGGCTGCGACATCCATGACCAGCGGCTGCGATTGCCGGGAAATGAAAAATCCCCTCGCACAGGAGGGGACGCCGCGCCGATTCCGGCCACCGGACTACGACCGGGGTCGGGACTGATCAGCGCGGCTCGCTAAGCAGAAGGCGTACGGCACGCATGGCGTCAGGGTACCGCAGTCGCCGATCGGGCCGCGACGCGCTTCCCGGCCCGCCTGAATCCCGCCGGGATCCGCGCGAAACCTGAACCAAGGTCAAAGGTTACTTCGCGTAACGACCACTAAGGGGCATCACAACGAGCGCATTGTCATTTGATAACAACGCAATAACTCAAACCACGTACTCGCGAGTATGGCGCGACCTAGAGTGCGGCTGCGGGACCGCCTTCCCGAACCGCTTCGGAGTTGCCCCCATGAACCCTCCCCTGCACGACCCCCGCAGTAACCGTCCGTCCCCCTCCCCCGCCGCCGTGACGCGCGGAGGTGTGCGGCGGTGACGAACGACAGCACGGCGGACGACACCTTCGCCCAGTTCCTGAACTTCGGCGCCGGCGTCCTCTCCCTCGTCTTCCTGAGCTGCTCGGTGATCTGGGGACTGGTCGCCCAGGACCGGATCGTCCTCGACGCGCGCCGGCGGATCCTGGCCCAGGCGGTGCACCGGAGCACCGCCGTCGCCTCGATCGTGTTCCTCGTGATCCACATCGTGGTCAAGCTGGTGCTGGACCACACCACATGGGTCGCCGCGGTGATCCCGTTCGGGCTCCTGGCGACGGAGGACGAGGAGTTCGGCGGCAGGGCCGTCCTGATCGGCCTCGGCACCCTGGCCAGCATGCTCATGATCTTCGTGGGCGTCACCGGCGCCCTGCGCAACCGCTTCGCCTCCCCCGCCCCGGTGGCCGCCCGCTGGCGGGCCATGCACATGCTGGCCTACCCGGCCTGGTGCGCCGCACTGCTGCACGGGCTCTACGCGGGTCGCGCGGCGAAGCCGGTCTTCATGGTCCTGTACGGCCTCTCCCTGCTCGGCGTCATGGCCGCCCTGGCGCTGCGCGCGGCCCCGCGCCCGGTCAAGCGCCGGGTCGCCGACAGGATCGCCGGGTTCCTCGGGACGGAGGGCCAGGCGGTCCGGGAGGAGCCGGCGGAACCCCGGACCCGGGCGGCGGCCGGCGCCGCACTGCCGGGCCGCGAGAGCCTCGGGGCCCCCTCACCGCGCAGGCCCTCCCCGTCCGCACCGCTGTACGAGCCCGCGGAACGCCTCGCTCCCCCGCCCCAGGAGCCGCCGAGCGGCTTCGCCGCGGCCTACCGTGCCGTCTCCGGCTCCTCCCGGGCGCGGCAGCGGCCGCTGACCGCCGACCGGACCGTGCCGGCCGAGCTGCCGCCGGACCTGCGGCCCACCGAGGCGATGCCCCTCGTCGACAGCGGCGGAAGCACTTCGGGCAGCTGGCCGGTCCCGTCGCCGCCCCCGGTCGGCGAGGCGCCCCCGTCGGCCTACGACCCGCTCCAGGACACCGGACACACCATCCCGGCCTACGACAATCCGGGCACGCCCGGCTACGCCGGAGGTGACGTGTACGACACCGGTGAGACAAACGGCCCCTACGGCACGTACTACCCGCACGACACGTACAACAGCGGTCCCGCCACTGAACCAACCCCCGGTGCGTCCCCCAGGTCCCGCGACTTCGACGCACCGGGTTCGGGCGAACCTTGGAACACGCCTTCCGGAGGCTCTTGGTGAACGAGGCCCTGCCCGACGTCCCCGAAGTCCGCGTGGTCGGTCTTCCCCAGCTCACGTCGGGCTTCGACCTTGTCGAAAGACTGGATCTGCCCATGCACCTCAAGGTGCACGGGCCGCTCGAACCCCTGGGCGGCGAACAGCTCGCCCAGCTCGCCGAACGCATCAACCTCAGGGGCCGCGGCGGCGCGGGCTTCCCCTTCCACAAGAAGCTGCGCTCGGTCGCCGAATCGGCGATCAAACGCGGCGTGAGGCCGGTCGTCGTCGTCAACGGCAGCGAGGACGAACCGGCCTGCCGCAAGGACACGGTGCTGATCAACCGTGCCCCGCACCTGATCCTGGACGGCGCGCTGCTGTGCGCCGAGGCCATGGGCGCCCGCACCCTCGTCATCGGGGTGACCCGGGAGTCCACCCAGCGCTCCATGGAGGCCGCCCTCGCCGAACGCGGCCTGAGCAACGGACGCCGCTCCGCCCTGCGCGCCCGCGTGCAGCGCAATCCGGTGCGGATGGTCACCGGCGCCGCGGCCTCACTGATCCGCTCCATCGACGGCGGCCCTGCGATCCCGCCCGGCCGCAAGGTCAGCGCGTCGAAGAGCGGCGTCGGCGGCGCACCGACCCTGCTGTCCAACGCCGAGACCTTCGCCCAGCTGGCGATCGCCGCCCGCATCGGCCCGGAGCGTTACGGCAACACCGGCCTGTACGACGAGCCGGGCACCGTCATGCTCACGGTCTCCGGCGCGGTGGCCCGCCCGATGGTGATCGAGGTGCCCACCGGCGTGCCGCTGCGCTACGTCCTCCAGCTGGCCGGCGCCCCGCCGGTCCCGCAGGGTGTGCTGACCGGCGGCTACCACGGCAAGTGGATCGACGCGGCGACCGTCGACGAGGCGATCGTCTCCCGCAACTCGCTCCAGCAGGTGGGCGGCTCGCTCGGCGCGGGCGCGATCCTGCCGATCGGTCAGGGCACCTGCCCGCTGGGCGAGTCGCTGCGGGTGGCGCAGTGGCTGGCCCAGGAGAGCGCGGGCCAGTGCGGCCCCTGCTACCTCGGCCTGCCGGCCGCGGCGCGCGGCATGGAGGACATCCTGAACGGCGGCGGACCGGCCGCCCTTGAGGCGCTCAAGCAGGTCGCCAGGAACGTCAAGCGGCGCGGCGCCTGCTCGCACCCGGACGGTTCGGCGATGTTCCTGGAGTCGACCGTCAAGGCGTTCACGGACGACCTCGCCGCCCATGTCCTGGGCAACGGCTGCGGGCGGCCCGTGGAGGGCGTCCTGCCGCTCTTCGAGGGCGGCACGTCCCCGACGGGCGTCCCGGGCGGCGGGGAGGAGAACGGCCCCAGCCGCCAGAAGATCTACGTCGACTGGACGCTGTGCCGGGGCCACGGCCTGTGCGCGGACATCCTGCCGGAGGTCTTCGAGCTGGGCGCCGACGGGTTCCCGACGGTGGCGCAGGCGGACGTGCCGCGTTTCGCGGAGGCCAAGGCGGTGCGCGCGGTGCGCCGTTGCCCGGCGCTCGCCCTGCGCATCGAGGAGGACACCCGCGGGCAGGCGCCGTCCTCGCGCGCCAATCTGCCGGTGCTCTCGCAGGGCCGGGGCCGCCGGGCGCTCGGACGCTGAGCGGGAGCCGCACACGAACAAACCCCCCGGATCGTGATCCGGGGGGTTTCTCTGTGGAGCTAAGGAGAATTGAACTCCTGACCTCCTGCATGCCATGCAGGCGCTCTACCAACTGAGCTATAGCCCCTTGTTCCTGCGTTCCGCCCGGTTTCCCCGGCGGCGACGCCAACATTACACGGTCCACCGGGCCCAACACCAAATCGTTTCCGTTTTGCCCGTTTCGCCCTGTTGTGACGGTCGTTACGCCGTCACGAACGAGTAGAACCGCTTGAGCGTGCAGTGCTCCTCCAGGAGCCGGCCGTAGATCGGCTCGCCCTCGAGTTCGCGGTACGTCTCGATGGGGTCGCCCTTTATGATCAGCGCCCGCGCGCACTCCTCGCACCAGTACTGGTAGTCCGGGTTGACCGGCTCCATGTCCCGCACGATCGGGGTGCCGCTGCCGCACCAGTCGCACTTCCGCCTGTGTGCACCCATCGGTCAGCTCCAGCTGTGGCCGCAGGCCGTGCACACGTAGGAGATGCCACCGTTGTCACCGAGGACCTGGGCGACGTGCGCGGAACCGCAGGAAGGGCAGCTGAGACGGGTGGCCACGTTCCGTGTCACCGCTCCGCCGAGGAGGTGACCGACCTCCTCGAGGATGCTCGCAGGCATCGCCACTCCCTCCCGTCGGGCCGCGGTCCCCTTCCGGCCGTTTGATTCTGCCACGACCGGGCCAATACGGTCAGCGACGCCTCGGTACCGGTCCGGACACGGAGCCCTCGCGGGGTCTCACGGGGGTATACGCCCGCGGGGGCACGGTTGCTCAACCGCGGACGCAACGAAAAATCCCGCCCCCCGAAGGGGACGGGATTCGTCCGTGGGCTGTGGAGCTAAGGAGAATTGAACTCCTGACCTCCTGCATGCCATGCAGGCGCTCTACCAACTGAGCTATAGCCCCTTGCTGCCACTCGGCGATGCCGTGTGGTGTTTCGCCCCGCTCGGCGGGGCGAACAAGAAGAACTTTAGCCTGCGACCTGCCGGAAAGTGAAATCCGGGTCCCGGGCCCGTCGCCCGCGGCTCAGTCGTCGTCGCCGAGCACCGGTTCCGGCAGCGTGCCGGCGTTGTGCTCCAGCAGACGCCAGCCGCGGGCGCCCTCGCCCAGGACGGACCAGCAGCAGTTGGTCAGGCCGCCGAGGCTCTCCCAGCTGTGCGGCTCCAGCCCGAGGAGGCGTCCGATGGTGGTGCGGATGGTGCCGCCGTGGCTCACCACGACGAGGGTGCCGTCCTCGGGGAGCTTCTCGGCGTGCCGGAGCACCACGGGGGCGGCGCGGTCGGCCACCTCGGTCTCCAGCTCACCGCCGCCGCGGCGGACGGGCTCCCCGCGCTTCCACGCCGCGTACTCCTCGCCGTGCCGGGCGATGATCTCCTCGTGCGTCAGGCCCTGCCAGACGCCCGCGTAGGTCTCCCGCAGGCCCTCCTCCGGGGTCACCTCGAGGCCGGTGAGCGCGGCGAGCTCGGCGGCCGTGTTCGCGGCCCGGCTGAGGTCGGAGGAGACGATCGCGTCGGGTCCCAGGCTGGCCAGCAGCCGGGCGGCGCGGCGGGCCTGGGCGACGCCGGTCTCGGTGAGCTCGACGTCCGTGGAGCCCTGGAAGCGGCGCTCCACGTTCCACGAGGTCTGGCCGTGCCGCCACAGGATGACGCGCCTGCCGCGGCCCGGATTCCCGGCCGTCACCTCACCGGTGGCGCTCATCGCCAGTCCCCGTCGGTCTCCGTCGCCTCCTCGGCGGCCTGGAGCCGGGCGTGCTCCTCCGCCTTGCCGCGGGTCTCCTTGGCGTCGGCGGGCAGCTCCAGCTCGGGGCAGTCCTTCCACAGGCGCTCCAGGGCGTAGAAGACACGCTCCTCGCTGTGCTGGACGTGGACGACGATGTCGACGTAGTCGAGCAGGACCCAGCGGGCCTCGCGGTCGCCCTCGCGGCGGACCGGCTTGGCGCCGAGTTCCTTGTTCAGCCGCTCTTCGATCTCGTCGACGATCGACTTGACCTGGCGGTCGTTGGGGGCGGAGGCCAGCAGGAAGGCGTCCGTGATCGACAGCACGTCGCTGACGTCGTAGGCGATGATGTCGTGCGCGAGCTTGTCGGCTGCCGCCTGCGCGGCGGCGTTGATGAGTTCGATGGAGCGGTCGGTCGCGGTCACTGCGTGGCTTTCGGTCGGCGGTCGGTTGACCTCAAGGGTCTCACGACCGCCGACGGTGCCCCACGGGATAACGCCGGTGCCCCTGGCTAGCTCGCCGGTTCGTAGTCCTGGCCGAGGACCACCGAGACGTCGGCGTTCGCCGCGACCCTGCCCTGGGTCACAGAGCCGTCGGGCAGGCCCAGGGTCTTGGCGACCTGGACGGCGTTCTCCTTGTCGGCGGCTTCCGCGTACAGGACCTGCGACGTGGCCTCGGTGCCGGAGGCGGTGCCGCCCTCCACGAAGGTGAAACCGCCGTTGAGGAGGGTGACGCGGGCCTTGCCGGTGCGGTCCTCGACGCCGGTGGCGTTGCGGACGGCGACGCTGACGGCCGCGTCCTTGTCGGGGCTCTTGGCGGTGCCGCCGAGAACGTCCTTGACGACGCCGTCGCCGGTCTCGGCGCTGAGCCGGCCGTCGTTGCCGACGGGCAGCAGCGCGGTCTTGAAGTCGCCGCCCTTGGCGAGCTCGGAGAGCCCGGCGAGGAAGGAGCCGAGATCGCTCTCGGTGAGCGGCGGGTCGAGGACCAGGCCGAGCGTCTGCACCGTGGTCGTCGCGGCCTGCGGATCGGAGGACATCTTGCGCAGCACGCCGTGCAGGACCTGGCCGAACCGCTGGAGCTGGGCGTCGGCGGACTCCCCGGAGCCGCGGTAGGTGGCGTAGGCGACGGCCATCTTGCCGCTGAGGGTCTGCTTCTGGCCCTTGTGCACGAGGGGCGCGGCGCCCTTGTCCTTGACGGCCGGGTCGGGCACGTCGGCGTCGGTGTCGACCTCGATGTTGCCGACCAGGTCCACCAGGATCTGCAGGAACGGGGTGTCCAGCCGCCAGCTGCCCTCGATGTCGGTGCCGAGGGCCGAGTCGAGCGCGGTCCGGGTGGCGTCCGGTCCGTCGTCGCCGACGGACTTGGCCAGCGTGGTGGTGGTGCCGTCGTCGCCGGTCAGGGCCAGCGAGTTGGGCAGCAGTACGGCGGTGCCCTGCTGGGTGGTGGTGTTGTCGACGAGCAGCGCCGTGGAGGTGCTGCCCTTGGCGGTGTCGTGCAGATGGACGGCGATCACGTCCCGCTTCTGGGCACCCGCCGCCGTCGTACCGCCCGTCTTGGAGTCCGACGAGGACAGGCCGGGCAGTTTCCCGGCGTACCAGAGGTAGCCGACGCCGCCGACGGCGACGAGGGCCAGGACGACGATCAGGGCGACGACGCGCGAGCGGGCGCGGCGCCGGGCCTCCTCGCGGCGCTCGGTGCGGTTCTCGGTGAACTTGAGCCAGTCGATGACGTCCTCGGAGTCGTCGGTCGGCTCCTCGACGAAGGCGAACTGCTCGGTCTTGTAGTCCCGTTCCGGTTCGCCGGGCGCCGCCGCGTCCGGCGCCTCGGGCGGGCCGGACTGCTGCGGGATGTAGGCGGTCTGCTCGGCGACGAGCGGCTGCCGGCCACTCGTCGCGGCCTGGCCGTACGGGTCGTACGAGGGCTGCGCGACGTGGCCGTGGCCGCCGTACGGGTCGTGGCCGGCGTCGGGGACGGGCGGCTGCTGCCCGGTGTCCTGGCCGCCCTGGGCGGTGTAGGGGTCGTACGGCGTGGTGGACTGCGGGGTGCCGGTGCCGTACGGGTCGTAGCCGTAGCCCTGCCCGTACTGGTCCTGTTGCTGCCCGTACTGCTGCTGCCCGTACGGCTGCTGCTGCGCGTAGGGGTCGTACGTCTGCTGCTGGTCGGGCAGGCCCGGGGCCTGGGCCTGGCGGTACACCGGCCGGCCGTACTCGTCGTAGCCGACGAGTTCGTACGGGTCGGCCTGGCCGTTGCCGTATCCCGCGTCGTATGGGTCGTTCACCGGTGCCCCTCTCGGCTCAGTCGCCGCGGTACAGCTGGCGCTTGTCGATGTAGCGCACGACTCCGTCCGGCACCAGGTACCAGACGGGGTCGCCCTTGGCGACTCTCGCACGGCAGTCGGTGGAGGAGATGGCGAGGGCGGGGACCTCGACGAGCGAGACACCGCCCTTGGGAAGCCCGGCGTCCGTCAGCGTGTGTCCGGGCCGGGTGACGCCGATGAAGTGCGCGAGGGAGAAGAGCTCCTCGCTGTCGCGCCAGGTGAGGATCTGGGCGAGGGCGTCGGCGCCGGTGATGAAGAACAGGTCCGTGTCCGGGTTGAGCGCGCGCAGGTCGCGCAGGGTGTCCACGGTGTAGGTGGGGCCGCCGCGGTCGATGTCGATGCGGCTGACCGAGAACTGCGGGTTCTCGACGGTGGCGACGACCGTCATCAGGTAGCGGTCCTCGGCGGCGGACACCGTGCGGTGGCTCTTCTGCCAGGGCTGCCCGGTCGGCACGAACACCACCTCGTCGAGGTGGAACTGCGCGGCGACCTCACTGGCCGCGACGAGGTGCCCGTGGTGGATCGGGTCGAAGGTGCCGCCCATGACGCCGAGGCGGCGCTTGCCCGATCGCGCCGCGCCGTTGCCCGGGGCGGGCAACGAGCGGTTCTGTGTGCCCCTCGCCGCGTCGTGCGCCGGACCGGTAGGCATGTCCTGCTCTCCCATGCGTGCAGACCCTACCGGCCCGGTCCAGGCCCCCAGATCCCCCCTCGCGCTCAGCGGTCGCGGTTGAAGCGCGTGGTGATCCACAGCAGGAGCAGCAGGATGAACAGCGCGGCGCCGCCGGTGAGGTAGGGGCTGAGGCTCTGGTGGTTGCCGCCGTGCTCCTCGCCCTCAGCAGCGAGAGTGACCAACTGGGCAGCAGTGCTGTGGAAGCTCATCTTCGGCAGGACCTATCAGGTGTGGGCGGGATAAGGACGTCGCGCCTCATCGTATGCGGGCGTCCTGCGGACGATCACGCCGACTCCGCCGTTGGGGACGGCCCGTGGTCCCCGGCGGCCGTGGCCGGGGAACCTTCCGCCCGCCTCAGTCGTCCTTCCGCTTGTACCCCCGCAGCAGGAACCACGCGGTCAGCACACAGCCCAGCACCATCACGATCAGGACGACCCGGAGCAGATTGCCCGCCCCTTGCTGCTCGGCCGCGGTCGCCGCCTCGGCGAGCCAGGCGGTGTGGGGGGTGTGCTCCATGACGGTGACTCCTTCGCTGTACTGCCCGTCCACGGTATCTCCGCCTAGGCTGGGCCCGGCTCCGGGGGCGCAAAGGGCCGCACAAGGGTTCGCAAAGGGCCTTTCCCACGCGGGGGCCCACAGACGCACATGGGGGAAGACATGTCCGACGGCCACCAGCACAACGGGCACGAGAAGGTGCCGGGCAGGCAGCGCAGGCGCTTCCCGGGGATCTCCTCGCGTGCGTACGAGCATCCGGCCGACCGCAGTGCCCTGGTGGCGTTGCGCAAGCTCAGCGGTTTCGACACGGTGTTCAAGGCCCTGAGCGGCCTGCTGCCCGAGCGGAGCCTGAGGCTGCTGTTCCTGTCCGACTCGGTGCGCGTCTCGGACCGCCAGTTCGCCCATCTGAACGACATGCTGCGGGACGCCTGCTACATCCTGGACCTGGAGAAGGTCCCGCCGATGTACGTCAACCAGGACCCGGTCCCCAACGCGATGTGCATCGGCCTGGACGAGCCGATCATCGTCGTCACCACGGGCCTCGTGGAGCTGCTGGACGAGGAGGAGATGCGGGCGGTCGTCGGGCACGAGGTCGGCCACGCGCTGTCCGGCCACTCGGTGTACCGGACCATCCTGCTCTTCCTGACGTCCCTCGCCGTCCGGGTCGCCTGGATCCCGCTGGGCAACGTGGCGATCATGGCGGTCGTGAGTGCGCTGCGCGAATGGTTCCGCAAGTCGGAGCTGTCCGCCGACCGCGCGGGGCTGCTGGTCGGCCAGGACCTCCAGGCGTCCATGCGGGGCCTGATGAAGATCGCGGGCGGTAACCACCTGCACGAGATGAACGTGGACGCGTTCCTGGAGCAGGCCGACGAGTACGAGGCCGGGGGCGACCTGCGCGACTCCGTGCTGAAGATCCTGAACGTGCTGCCCCGCACGCACCCGTTCAGCACGGTGCGGGCCGCCGAGCTGAAGAAGTGGGAGGCCTCCCGGGACTACCAGCGGATCATGGACGGCCACTACCCGCGCCGCGAGGAGGACAGGGACGCCTCGGTCCGGGACTCCTTCCGCGAGTCGGCGTCCAGCTACGCCACCCATGTGCGCAGCTCCAAGGACCCGCTGATGAAGCTGGTGAACGACATCGCGGGCGGTGCCGGCGACCTGGGCGACCGGATGCGGCGGGGCTTCGGCGGGTTCACGTCCTCCCAGCAGAGGCCGCCCGGGGACACGGACGGCACCGACGGTTCCGAGGGGCCGGGCGGCCCGGAGACGCCGGACGGCCGTCCGCCGCGCGACGGCGCCTGAGCCCGCCGCTCAGACCGCCGGCTGGGCGCCCGTCGCCAGGGTGCCGCACACGGCCGCGGCGCTGCCGGTGGCGTACGGGTCGGTGCCGGCGGGGCCGCCGGCCTTGGCGGTCTGGCCCGCGAGCAGCGGGCGCAGGTGGTTCGCCGAGTCCTCGGCGCAGGACAGCGGCCCCGCCTGCACGGAGGAGGCCACGAGCTGTGCCTGGTGCAGGCGCAGGTCGTCCCGGTCGAAGCGGAAGTGCAGCTCGCGCCGGACGGTGAACAGCGACGCCTCGGCCCGCGCGTCCCCGGTGGGCCGCAGCGCGTAGACGAGGGTGTGGTCGGCGGTGACCTCGAGGGTGGAGGCGTCGCTCTCCACCACCGTCAGGCTGCCCCGCACCTTGATCTCGTCGCCCGCCAGCTCGGCCCGGGTGGGGTCGAAGCGCACCAGCCACCCGGTGGGCGCGTGCCGGCCGTCGGCCGTGGGGTGGGCGAAACTGTCGTCGAACTGGCCGAGCTGGTCGGGGTCGAGCAGCACCCGCACCGAGCGGACGTCGCCGCCGTCGAGCACGTCCGGGTCGAGTGCCGAGCGGACGACGTAGTTCTTGGCGGTGGTCAGCGCGTTCATCACCTGGTCGTCCGAGAAGTGCGCGGTGCGCCGGGCACCCGGCAGCGGCACGCCCTCGGCCCCGGCCGCGAAGTGCGCGGCGGGGCTGTGCGCGTACAGGTACGCGGGGTCGCCCGCGCCGGGGACCTTGCCCCGGGGGGCGAGCGGGACGACGGTCATCCGCACCTGCTCGGACGACTGCCGTGCGGCGGGGCTCTGGTACGGGTGCCGTACGCCCATGTAGATCGCGGTGCCGAAGGCGAGGGCGATCAGCAGGAAGAGGACCAGCACCTGCCGGGACAGGCCCCGGCGCAGCGGCGGGCGGCGGCGTACGGCGGGGGCGTGGTCGGTGATGCGTTCCCGGGCGGAGAACTCCTGGAGGCGGGCAGCGCGGACGAACGACTCGTCGAAGACGACGGATCGGTACTCGTCCTCTCCGCCTCCGGGCGCGCCTTCGGGCACCCCTCCAGGCGGCTCGCCAAGCCCTGCCATACCTTCAGGGTAGGTCTGGGGAGAGTCGCGTAAACGCGGTGGCGCAGGTGAAGTTGGGACAGGTTGGGGCCGCCGGACCGGCAGGTCAGGGGCTGCGCGGGATCACCGGGACCGGGGGCCCGGAGTAGTCGGCGGAGGCCGAGGGGGTCACGGTGCCGCCCTGCTCCGGCCCCGTGGAGGCGGGCAGCGGCACCTGCTCCGGGCCGCTGCCCGAGGAGGCGCCCCGGTAGACCGCCGCGAAGGCCAGCGCGACCATGCCGACGCCCATCACCAGGGCCAGCATCCAGGCGACGGGCCGGTGCCAGCGGACCTGCTTGCCGTAGGCCGGCGGTGCGCCGTAGGGGCGGTCGAGGAGGTCGCGGTCGTCGTCCGGGTCGTCGAGGTCGGGATCATGGCCGAAATCGCCGTACCCGTCGTCGTAGCGCTCGGCTCGGGAGCGGCCGCGGCGGGCCGCCTCGGCCTCGGTGGCCTCGGCTCTGGCCTGCGCGGCGGCCAGGAGGCGTTCGACGGCGGTCGGCTCGTGCACCGCGGCCGCCTCTACGAAGGCCTCGTCGAAGACCACGGAGGCGAACTCTTCGTCCGACACCCCGCGGTCGTGTTCGTCGTCGGGCTCCCAGCCGTCAGGGAACGGCCTACCCCCCACGTCCTCCGGCACGGATCCAGAGTAGACCTGGGGGGTCGATTTGGGCAGACGGCGGGGAAATTCATCCGGTGGGTGAGATGCCCCGTTCGGATCAGTTGGCGCCCCATGGACGCGTGCCGCTCACATATGCCCCGTCGTGCGCCTCAGCGCCGCACGTGTCCGTCCCCGGTGACGATGTACTTGGTGCTGGTCAGCTCCGGCAGGCCCATCGGGCCGCGGGCGTGCAGCTTCTGCGTGGAGATGCCGATCTCGGCGCCGAAGCCGAACTGGCCGCCGTCGGTGAACCGGGTGGAGGTGTTCACGGCGACGGTGGTGGAGTCGACCAGCTGGGTGAAGCGGCGGGCGGCCTGCTGCGAGGTCGTCACGATGGCCTCGGTGTGGCCGGAGGTCCACAGCCGGATGTGCTCGACGGCCCGGTCGAGGGAGTCCACGACCGCCGCGGCGATGTCGTAGGACAGGTACTCGGTCTCCCAGTCCTCCGGCGTCGCCTCCACCACGGTCGCCTTGGTGTCCTTGGCGTGCGCCATCACCCGCTCGTCGGCGTGCACGGTGACGCCGGCCTCGGCGAGGGCGTCCAGGGCGCGGGGCAGGAACTCGGCGGCGATGTCCTGGTGGACGAGGAGGGTCTCGGCGGCGTTGCAGACGCTGACGCGCTGGGCCTTGGAGTTGATCAGGATGTCGACGGCCATGTCGAGGTCGGCCTGCGCGTCGACGTAGACGTGGCAGTTGCCGGTGCCGGTCTCGATGACGGGGACGGTGGACTCCTGGACGACCGTGTTGATCAGCGAGGCGCCGCCGCGCGGGATGAGCACGTCGACCAGGCCACGGGCGCGCATCAGCTCGCGCACGCTGTCACGGCTCTCGCCGGGCACCAGCTGCACGGCGTCGGCCGGCAGCCCGGCGCCGCCGACGGCGTCGCGGACGACCCGGACGAGGGCGGTGTTCGACCGGTACGCGGAGGAGGAGCCGCGCAGCAGGACGGCGTTGCCGGACTTCAGGCACAGGGCGGCGGCGTCGACGGTGACGTTGGGCCGGCCCTCGTAGATGATGCCGACCACGCCGAGCGGCACCCGGACCTGGCGCAGGTCGATGCCGTTGGGGAGGGTGGAGCCGCGCACGACCTCGCCGACGGGGTCGGGCAGCGCGACGACGTCGCGCACGTCGGAGGCGATGGCGCGGACCCGCTCCGGGGTCAGGGTGAGCCGGTCGATGATGGCCTCGCTCGTCCCGGCGGCGCGGGCCTTGGCCACGTCCTGGGCGTTGGCCTCCACGATCTCGCTCGTACGGACCTCCAGCGCGTCCGCGACGGCGAGCAGCGCGTCGTCCTTCGCTGCCCGCGGCAGCGGCGCGAGGTCGGCCGCGGCGGCCTTGGCCCGGTAGGCGGCCCGGGTGACCGGGGACATCGAGTCGTACGGCGAGAGCGTGGTCATGGGGGAAGCGTAGTAGGCCGGACGGGGCCGTTCACCGGTCGTCCCACACCGCGAGACCCCTCTGTGCGACCGAACCGGCGCCGCTCTCGCGGACCTGGTTGCTCGCCGTGGGGTTGCGCAATCGATGGTGACGGTCCGCGGTCACCTCAGAACGGATGCACCCCGACAGGGGTGGCCGGCGCCGGTCCGTACCCCGCGGCGATGCGCTGGTGGTAGGTCGACCGGTCGATGACCTCCAGGCCGACGATCTCCCAGGGCGGCAGTCCCGCGGTCTGCCGGTGCTCGCCCCACAGGCGCAGGGCCACGGCGGCGGCGTCGTGCAGGTCGCGGGCCTCCTCCCAGTACCGGATCTCCGCGTGGTCGTCGGCGTACCGGCTGGTCAGCAGGAAGGGATGGTCGTGGGCGAGCTGCTCCAGGGCGCGGCGCACCTCGGGGAGCGGGGCGCGGGCACCGGAGACGCTGAGGGTGACGTGCCACAGGCGCGGGGTGTGCGCCGGTTCCTCGCCCCGGAACCGGTCGCCGGCCGCGACGCTCGTCAGGGCGCGTTCCTCACCGGCCGTCCGGGCGCCGCCGCCACCGCGGGCCCCGGTGGCGCCGCGCGGTCCGGTACCGCCCCGGGAGCCGGTACCACCGCGGGACGCCGCCGTCCCAGGGCGCACTCCGCTCACGACGGCCTCCTTCACGCACACGGCTGGGCCCGGCGGTCGGCCGGGCTCGTCCCTCGAGGAAAGTTGAGCAGGCCGCAAGAGATCCTGTGCCGGTTTTACGGAACGTCCACCGCCGATTCGGGGACGTTTCGGCCCATTACGGGTGCAGGATCACCAGATCGTCCCTGTGTACGACCTCGCGTTCGTACGCCGGTCCGAGTTCGCGCGCCAGTTCCCGGGTGGAGCGGCCGATCAGCCGGGGGATCTCCTTGGCGTCGAAGCCGACGAGTCCGCGGGCCACCGCGTGCCCCTCGCCGTCCCGCAGTTCCACCGGGTCGCCCGCGGCGAACTCGCCCTCGACGCCCGCGATCCCGGCCGGGAGCAGTGACTTGCGGCCCTGCACGACCGCGCTCACCGCCCCGTCGTCGAGCACGAGCGCACCGCGCGGGGCGGAGGCGTGCTGGAGCCACAGCAGCCGGTCGGTGGAGCGCTTGCCGGTGGCGTGGAAGTAGGTGCCGGTGTCGCCGCCGGACAGGGCGTCGGCGGCGTGGACGGCGCTGGTCAGCACCACGGGGATGCCGGCGGCGGCGGCGATCCGGGCCGCCTCGACCTTGGTGACCATGCCGCCGGTGCCCACCCCGGCCTTGCCGGTGCTGCCGATCTCGACGTCCACGAGGTCGGCCGGGCCCCGCACCTCCGCTATCCGCGAGGTGCCCGGCCTGCTCGGGTCGCCGTCGTAGACGCCGTCGACGTCGGACAGCAGCACCAGCAGGTCGGCGCGGACGAGGTGGGCGACGAGGGCGGCGAGCCGGTCGTTGTCGCCGAAGCGGATCTCGTCGGTGGCGACGGTGTCGTTCTCGTTGACGATCGGGAAGGCACCCATCGCGAGGAGCTTGTCGAGGGTGCGGGAGGCGTTGCGGTGCTGGGAGCGGCGGCTCATGTCGTCGGTCGTCAGGAGCACCTGGCCGACGCGGACGCCGTAGCGGGCGAAGGAGGCGGTGTAGCGGGCCACCAGCAGGCCCTGGCCGACGCTGGCGGCGGCCTGCTGCCGGGCCAGGTCCCTCGGGCGGCGGCGCAGGCCCAGCGGGGCGAGGCCGGCGGCGATGGCGCCGGAGGAGACGAGGACGACCTCCTTGTCGGCGCCCCGCACCTTGGCGAGGACGTCGACGAGCGCGTCGACGCGGTCGGCGTCCAGGCCGCCCGCCGCTGTGGTCAGCGACGAGGAACCGACCTTGACGACGATTCTGCGGGCCTCGCCCACGGCTTGCCTTGCCCCTGCCACTGTGCCGTCTGCCCTCTCGCCTCTACGGGCGCCGCTCCGGACGCTCGCCAGGCAATCTACGCGAAGCGGCTCGCCCACCGCGCCCCGGTCCAGGCTCCGGACAGCCCCGCCGCGACCCCTTGGCCCCGCGTGGCTGCGCGCCCCGCACGGGTGCCGTCGGGAGGCCGGAGAGCGCCCCTGCCCTTCACGCGCCGCGCGGCTGCCCTCGCAAGGCGCCGCGCGCGTGCCGTCGGGAGGCCGACGCGTGGCCTCCCGGATGCACGACACGCGGCAGGACCGGATCGATCGCCCGCCCCGGAACCTGGCGCGTAAGACCCGCACCGTGACGCGGCGCACAGCGCGCCCCGGCCGGAGGCGGGGCGCACGCAGCGCCGCCCCGACGGCTGCCGGACCCGGCCGTGACCGCCGCCAGGAGAAGTCCCGCCACGGGAGGCGCCGCCGGGAGAGGCCCCGTCACGGGAGGTCCGTCACCGGAGGCCGCCGGCCCGTGCGGCCGCCGTCTCCCGCGGCCTCGCCCTGCGCACCGCATTCAGCCGTTCCGGTGGCGCCAGCCCTGCCAGGCGGAATCGATCATGTCGTCCAGGCCGTGGCGGGCGGACCAGCCCAGTTCCTCGCGGGCGCGGTCGGCCGAGGCCACGACGCGGGCCGGGTCGCCGGGCCTGCGGTCCGTCACCAGCGGGGCGACATCCTCCTTGCCGGCGACCTTGAGGATGCGGTCCACCATCTCCCGGACCGAACTGCCCTCACCGCGCCCGATGTTGAGGGTGAGCGCCGTGCCCTGCGGGGCGTCCGTCAGGCGCCGGGCCGCCGCGAGGTGCGCGGAGGCGATGTCCTGGACGTGGATGTAGTCCCGGACGCAGGTGCCGTCGGGCGTGGCGTAGTCGTCACCGAAGACGCGCGGGGCCTCGCCCGCCTCCAGGCGCTCGAAGACCATGGGGATGAGGTTGAAGACGCCGGTGTCGGCCAGCTCGGGAGCCGCCGCGCCGGCCACGTTGAAGTAGCGCAGGGAGGCGGCGCGGATGCCGTGGGCCCGGGCGGCGGCGTTGATCAGCCACTCGCCGACCAGCTTGGTCTCGCCGTAGGGGCTCATCGGCAGACAGGGGGTGTCCTCGGTGACGAGGTCCACGTCCGGCATGCCGTAGACCGCGGCGGACGAGGAGAAGACGAGGCGGTCGGCGCCGCAGGCCGTCATCGCCTCCAGGAGGGTCTGCAGACCCGTGACGTTCTCGCGGTAGTAGCGGAGCGGCTGCTCCACCGACTCCCCCACCTGCTTCTTGGCCGCGATGTGCACCACGCCTGTCACAGCATGGTCACGAATCGCGCCCTCCAGGAGGGGGCCGTCCAGCACGCTGCCGACCACCAGCGGCACCCCCGCGGGCACCCGGTCGGCACGACCGGTGGACAGATCGTCGTACACGACCACGCTCTCACCGCCGTCGACCAGGGCACGCACCACATGCGCACCGATGTATCCGGCTCCGCCCGTGACCAGCCAGCTCATCCTCATGCCTCCCTGATTTCCGTCTCGAGATGCAGACTCGTCCGTGCGCAACGGAAAATCGAGTCGGGCACAAAGGACAGAAACCAGGAAAGGGTGCATACAAACCGAACGTGAGGAAGTGCAAACCTGACGTCGGCCGACCGGACCACCCCGCCGCCACCCCGCATTCCCTGCGGTGCGCGGCCCGCCTCGCCCGGCCACCGTGCCCACGGAAACTTCATGTGAATCCTTTACGCTGATGCGGCGGCGCGCTCGGGCCCACCGACGCTCGGAGCGCGCTCCGGTCCCAGCCCGCGCTCCCGTGGTCCAGTCTCGGAACAGGTTGTAAGGATGCCCAAGCTCTCTCTCGTCGTTCCCGTGTACAAGGTGCGGGGGTACCTCCCCGAGTGCCTTGACTCCGTGCTGGGTCAGGACTACACGGACTTCGAGATCGTCGCGGTCGACGACTGCTCGCCGGACGGATCGGGCGCCATTCTCGATGAATACGCGCAGCGGGACGACCGCATTCGTGTGATTCATCTCACGGAGAATGTCGGCCTGGGGCGCGCGCGCAACGCGGGACTGGAAAAGGCCCAAGGTGAATACGTGCTCTTCCTGGACAGTGACGACACACTGTCCGACGGAGCGCTCACCGCGATCGCGGACCGTCTCGAGGCCACCGGGAATCCCGAGATCCTCATCTACGACTACGCCCGCACCTACTGGGACGGCAGCGTCCGCCGCAACGCGCGGGCGGACCTGCTCACGCACGACGGCCCCGACACCTTCTCCCTCGCCGACCGGCCCCACCTGCTCGACCTGCTGCAGATCGTCTGGAACAAGGCGTACCGGCGCGACTTCGTCACCCGGTCCGGGTTCACCTTCCCGCCCGGGTACTACGAGGACGCCCCCTGGACGTTCTGCTCGATGATCAGCGCCGAGCGGATCGCCGTACTGGACCGGGTCTGCGTGTTCTACCGGCAGCGCCGCGAGGGCGGCAACATCCTCAAGACGGTCAGCCGCAAGCACTTCGACGTCTTCGACCAGTACCGGCGCGTCTTCGACTTCCTCGACGAGCACGCGGAACTCGACCAGTGGCGCGGCCCGTTGTTCCGCAAGATGGTCGACCACTACCTGACCATCCTGGAGCGCCCGGGCCGGCTGCCGCGCGACGCCCGTGCGGAGTTCTTCCACCGGGCCGCCGCCGACTACCGCGCGCGTCTGCCCGAGGGCTTCGAGCCGCCGGCCGGCCGTCGCCGGCACAAGTACACGCTGCTGCAGCGCGGCACGTACCCGGTCATGGCGAGCGCGCTGACCGCGCTGCGGGTCCGGCAGAGCGTCCGCAGCCGCACGCGGCGCACGCTCAGACGGTCCAAGCGCGGCGCGATGGACGTCTTCTACCGGTCGCAGCTGCGGCTGCCGCTGGACGAGAACCTGGCGGTCTTCTCCGCCTACTGGAGCCGCAGCGTCTCCTGCAACCCCGCGGCCATCGACGCCGAACTGGGCCGTCTGGCACCCCACATCCGCCGGGTGTGGGCCGTGCGGCCGGACGCGGTGAAGCAGGTGCCCGAGGGCGTGGAGTACGTACGCGTGGGCTCCCGGGCGTACTGGGCCGCCGTGGCGCGCGCCAAGTACCTCGTCAACAACGTGAACTTCGGGGACTCGGTGGCGAAGCGGGAGGGCCAGATACATGTGCAGACCCACCACGGCACCCCGCTCAAGACCATGGGCCTGGACCAGCAGAAGTACCCGGCGTCCACCAACATGGACTTCGCCAAGCTCCTGAGGCGCTGTGACCGCTGGGACTTCAGCATCAGCTCCAACCGGTTCTCGACCAGCGTGTGGGAGCGGGTCTACCCCAGCTCGTACACCACCCTGGAGACCGGCTACCCGCGCAACGACATCCTGCTCACCGCCGGCGCCGAGGAGGTGCGCGCGGCCCGCGAGGACCTGGGGCTGCGCGCCGGCACCACGGCGTTCCTCTACGCGCCCACGCACCGCGAGTACCAGAGCGGGTTCGTGCCCCGCCTGGACCTGGAGCGGCTCGCCGAACGGCTGGGGCCGGACGTCACGCTGCTGGTGCGGGGCCACTACTTCTACGGCGGCTCCACCCGGCTCGCCGAGCTGCAGTCCGCCGGGCGGATAGTCGACGTGTCGGCGCACCCGTCGGTGGAGCGGCTGTACCTCGCCTCCGACGGTCTGATCACCGACTACTCGTCCGCCATGTTCGACTACGCCAACCTGGACCGTCCCATCGTCGTCTTCGCCGACGACTGGGACACCTACTCCGTGGTCCGCGGTACCTACTTCGACGTGCTGCGGCAGCCTCCGGGCGCCGTCGCCACGACGCAGGAGGAACTCACCGACCTGCTCTGCTCCGAGGGGTGGCGCGACGACCGGGCCACCGAGGCCCGGGCCCGTTTCCGGCAACGTTTTTGTGACTTCGACGACGGGCACGCAGCCGAACGCGTCGTTCGGCACGTCTTCCTCGGTGAGCCGCTTGCGGACCTGCCGCCGATCGTGCCGTTGGACGAGCGGGTGCCTGCTCCGCCACCCGGCCCGGACGTCGCCGCGTCCGACCCGATATCCGTTCTTTAACCAGAGGTAGCTGCTGCTGTGTCCCAGCGTCACGACAGAACGCCCGACATCAGCGTCGTCGTCATCGTCTACAACGACGCGGATCGTCTTCCGACAGCTGTGCAGTCGGTCCTCGACCAAACCCTGCAGAACGTCGAGGTCATCGTCGCCGACGACCACTCCACCGACGGCTCCTTCGAGGTCGCGCAGAGGCTGGCGGCCGCATCGGACCGGGTGCGGGCCATCCAGTTGGCCGAGAACAGCGGCGGCTGCGGCGAGCCCCGCAACCAGGGCATCGCCATCGCCCGCGGCCGCTACGTGATGTTCCTCGACAGTGACGACACCCTCGAGGTCAACGCCTGCCGCAACATGCTGGACGCCGCCGAGCGCACGGGCGCCGACCTCGTGTCCGGCCTGTGCCTGCGCGTCCACACCGACAGCCGGACGGGCAAGACGGCCAAGTGGTACCCGTGGCTCTACCGGCAGACCCGCACCTTCGACTCGATCGCGGAGATCCCGGACCTCCTGGTCTTCGACACCCTGTCGACGAACAAGTGCTACCGGCGCGAGTTCCTCGTCGACAGCGGCCTGACGTTCCCCCGCGGCATCCACTACGAGGACCTGCTCTTCTCCGCCCAGGCGTACCTGGCCGCCTCGCGGATCACCCTGATCCCGAACACGGTCTACCACTGGAACGTCGTGGAGAAGGCCGAAGAGAAGTCGATCAGCAACCGCCGGCACGAGATCAACAACTTCGCCGACCGGCTGGAGATCCACCGCAGGATCGACCGCATCCTCGTCGAGCAGGGCCACGACGAGCTGAAGCTGCACAAGGACACGAAGTTCCTCAAGCACGACCTGGTGCTCTACCTCCGGGACCTGCCGTTCCTGGACGACGACTACCGGCACCACTTCGCGGAGATGGCCAACGGCTACATCCAGGACTTCCCCGAAGAGGCCTACGCGGAGCTGTCCCCGATCCACCGGCTCTGCGCCTACCTGCTGCTGCAGGAGGACTGGGACCACCTCATGCCGGCCATCGACACGCTCATCAACAAGAACAAGGTCTCCAGCCCGCTGCTGGAGCGTGACGGCCGTGTCTACTGGTGCGCCCAGCACCTCGACGACCCGATGGGCCGCGCCGTGCTCGACGTGACCGACCTCGGCTACCACGCCAAGCCGGTGCAGCGTCTCAACCTGCGCAACGCGGTGACCCGGTACGCGGAGCAGCCCGCCGGGGTGACCCTCGCGGGCGCCCTGGTCAACCCGCTCGGCGTGATCGCTCCCGACGCCCGTCTGGAGGGCGAGCTGGAGTTCCGCGCCCGCCGCAAGAGCCTGCAGTCGTTCCGCTTCCCGGTGGGGACGCTGCGCCACGACGGGGACTCGGTCACCTGGCAGGCCACGGTGCCGCTGGCGAGCAAGCTGCGCCCCGTGGGCCTCGTGGACGACGTGTGGGACGTGCGCATGCACCTCACGGTCGACGGCGAGCGCACCACGAGCCGGCTCACCGTCGGGCGCACCGACCTGGAGGGCGCCGGCGAGATCCGCGTCCGGCCCCGGCTGGGCCGCATGATGGCCGACCGCATCCGGCCGCACGCCTCGGCCAACGGGCACCTCGCCTTCCGGCTGGCCCAGCACGGCCGGCTCGCGCAGCGCACGTCGACGCTCGTGCAGCGCAACATGCAGAGCCCGCCCGCCCAGGCGGCGAAGAAGATGGTGCGCAAGGTCGCCTCGGTGCGCAAGGACCTCCACTCCGGTCCGCGCAAGATCGAGACCTTCGAGCGCATGATCCGGCTGCTGCCCGTGCGCAAGGGCACCGTCGTCTTCGAGAGCCACCTCGGCAAGCAGTACAGCGACAGCCCCCGCGCCATCTACGAGGAACTGCGCCGGCGCGGTGTGCCGATCAAGCCCATCTGGTCGTACGCGGGCAGCCGCCCCACCGGTTTCCCGCAGGACGTGGAGCTGGTGCGCCGCTGGTCGTGGCCGTACCTCAGGGCGCTGGCGCAGGCCGAGTTCTGGATCGACAACCAGGGTTTCCCGCTGAAGCTCAGCAAGCGGCCGGAGACCACGTACATCCAGACCTGGCACGGCTCCGCGCTCAAGCGCATGGGCTTCGACGAGCCGCAGTACCGGATCATGCCCGAGCACGAGCAGCAGGCCTACCAGCGGGCGATCGACCGCTTCGACCACTTCGTGGTGCGCGGACAGCACGACGAGAAGACGCTGGCCCGGGCCTACCGGATCCCGGAGGAGAAGCTGCTGCGCACGGGCTACCCGCGCAACGACGCCCTGGTGCGGGCCCGCGAGTCGGCGACCGTCGACCCGGCCGCGGAGGAACTCGCCGAGCGGCTGGGCATCCGGCGGGACCTGCCGGTCGTCCTCTACGCCCCGACGTTCCGGGCGCAGCAGAACGGCAAGGTCCGCAAGTTCGAGTTCCCGTTCGACGTCGAGGAGTTCGCGGACCGCTTCGGTGACCGGTTCACCCTGCTGATCCGCACCCACTACCTCAACAACGTCACGCTGCCGCCGTCGGTCGCCGGCCGGGTGATCAACGTCAGCGAGGAACCGGACATCACCCCGGTCATGCTCCTGTCGGACGTGCTGATCACCGACTACTCGTCCGTGATGTTCGACTACGCGCTGCTCCAGCGGCCGATGGTGTTCTTCACCTACGACTGGGACGAGTACGTGGAGAACAGCCGCGGCACCTACTTCGACCTGTCCGAGCAGGCTCCCGGGCCGCTGGCGGGCACGGCGGAGGAACTCTTCGACGTGCTGTCGGACCTGGACGCCCTCGCGTCCGGCTGCGAGGGACGGATCAAGGAATTCATGACGCAGTACGGTGAGTACGACCGTGGCGACGCCGCCGCCCGGATCGTCGACCGCTTCTTCGGTTCCGAGGGAGAAGCCCGATGACAGAGCGCGACATCATCTTCGTGGCCAACGAGGTCAACGAACTCGGCGGCGTGGCCCGCTGGCAGGCCCTGATGGCCCGGCTGCTCGCCGAGCGCGGGCACCGCGTGACCATCGTGGGCATCGCCCCGCCCGAGGTGCCGATGGACCTCGGGGACAACCCGCCCTTCGCCACCGTGACGCTCTACGACGAGCGCCCGCCCGGCCGCTGGCAGGCCCGCAACCTGCGGGACCGGGCCAACCTCGCGGCCCGGCGCCGGGAGGCGGCACGCGAGGCGGGCATGCGGGAGGCGACCGAGCGGCTGTCGCGGATCTTCCGGGCCGCCCGCCCGGGCGCCATGATCGTCGTGACCCAGGTGTGGGCCATGGAGTGGGTGGCCGTCGCCGACACGGCCGGTCACCCGGTCATCGGCATGAGCCACGAGTCCTTCGAGTACTCCAAGGGCTCCTCCCGTTTCCAGCGCGTCCAGAAGTACTACAAGGACGTGGACCGGCTGCTCCTGCTGACCCAGGAGGACGCCGACCTGTGGGTGGGCCGCGGCCTCAACAACGTGGGCTTCATGCCGAACCCGCTGCCGATGATGCCCGAGGTCCCTTCCCGGCGCACCGAGAAGGTGGTCGCGAGCATCGGCCGCCTCGGTCACCAGAAGGGCATCGACATGCTGCTCGACACCTGGGCCGAGGCAGCGCCCAAGCACCCCGGGTGGCGGCTGCGCATCTACGGTTCCGGGCCCGACGAGCAGGCCCTGAAGCGGCAGTGCACGGAGCTCGGCCTGGACGGGTCGGTGGAGTGGGCCGGCCAGACCGACGACGTCGTGGGCGCGCTGCACGGCGCCTCGGTGTTCGTCCAGTCCTCGCGCGGTGAGGGCTTCCCGCTGGCCCTGCTCGAGGCGATGGCCTGCGGCGTGCCCTGCGCCGCCTTCGACTGCGCCCCCGGCGTCCGCCAGATCGTCCAGGACGAGGAGGACGGTCTCCTCGCCCGGCCCGGCAACACCACGGAGCTGGCACGCCAGCTGGGCCGGCTGATGGAGGACGCGGAGCTGCGGGACACCATGGGTGAGAAGGCGCGCGCCAACGTGCAGCGCTACTCGCCGTCGGCCATCACCGATCAGTGGGAAGAGCTCTTCGCGTTCCTGGAGCGCTGAGCACCCGCCCGTACGACCCGTACGACACAGGAGGCGAGAACCGGCCCGCTCGGGGTCCGGTTCTCGCCTCCTGTGTCGTGTGCGGGGTCCGTCAGCCGCGCGGGCCGGACGTGCGGGTCCGTCAGAACGGATCGAAGCCGTCGAACTCCCGCTCCGCCTCGTCCCGTTCGGCGTCGCGGTCCCGGCGCCGCTGGGCGGCCGGGCGGGGCGCCTCGAAGCGGTGGTCCTCGCCGCGGCGGCCGAGCATCTCGGCGCCGGCCGTCACCGACGGCTCCCAGTCGAAGACGACCGCGTTGTCCTCGGGGCCGATGGCCACGCCGTCGCCGCCGCGGGCGCCGGCCTTCAGCAGCTGCTCCTCGACGCCGAGGCGGTTGAGGCGGTCGGCGAGGTAGCCGACGGCCTCGTCGTTGTTGAAGTCGGTCTGGCGCACCCAGCGTTCGGGCTTCTCACCGCGTACGCGGAACAGGCCGTCCTCCTCGCGGGTGACGGTGAAGCCGGCGTCGTCCACGGCCTTGGGCCGGATGACGATGCGCGTGGCCTCCTCCTTCGGCCGGGCGGCACGCGACTTCGCCACCAGCTCGGCCAGCGCGAAGGACAGCTCCCGCAGCCCCATGTGGGCCACGGCCGACGCCTCGAAGACCCGGTAGCCGCGCGCCTCCAGGTCCGGCCGGACCATCTCGGCGAGGTCCTTGCCGTCGGGCACGTCGATCTTGTTGAGGACGACGATGCGGGGCCGGTTGTCCAGCCCGCCGTACTCGCGCAGCTCCGCCTCGATGATGTCCAGGTCGGAGACGGGGTCGCGGTCGGACTCCAGCGTCGCCGTGTCCAGGACGTGCACCAGCACGCTGCACCGCTCCACGTGCCGCAGGAACTCCAGGCCGAGGCCCTTGCCCTGGCTGGCGCCGGGGATGAGGCCGGGGACGTCGGCGATGGTGTAGACGGTCTCGCCGGCCGTCACCACGCCGAGGTTCGGCACGAGCGTCGTGAAGGGGTAGTCGGCGATCTTCGGCTTGGCCGCGCTCAGCACGGAGATGAGCGACGACTTGCCGGCGCTCGGGTAGCCGACCAGCGCCACGTCGGCGACGGTCTTCAGCTCCAGGTGGATGTCCTGGAGGTCGCCGGGCTCGCCGAGCAGCGCGAAGCCGGGGGCCTTGCGCCGGGCGGAGGCCAGCGCCGCGTTGCCGAGGCCGCCCCGGCCGCCCTGTGCGGCGACGTAGGACGTGCCGTGGCCGACCAGGTCGGCGAGGACGTTGCCCGCCTTGTCGAGGACCACGGTGCCGTCGGGCACGGGCAGGACGAGGTCCTGGCCGTCCTTGCCGGACCGGTTGCCGCCCTCGCCGGGCTTGCCGTTGGTGGCCTTGCGGTGCGGGGAGTGGTGGTAGTCGAGGAGCGTGGTCACCGACTGGTCGACGGTGAGGATCACGTCGCCGCCACGGCCGCCGTTGCCACCGTCCGGGCCGCCGAGCGGCTTGAACTTCTCACGGTGGACGGAGGCACAGCCGTGGCCTCCGTTACCCGCGGCGACATGCAGCTCGACGCGGTCCACGAAGGTGGTCATGGAATGTGCCTCCAGTTACTACGGGGTTGTCTCTTGGGTAACAAGCGAAAGGCGGACCCGCTTCCCGTCCGGGAAGTGAGGTCCGCCTCGCGAAAGTTTCCGATCAGGCGACCGGAACGATGTTCACGACCTTGCGGCCACGGTGGGTGCCGAACTGCACCGCACCGGCCTGCAGCGCGAACAGCGTGTCGTCGCCGCCACGGCCGACGCCCGCACCCGGGTGGAAGTGGGTGCCGCGCTGGCGGACCAGGATCTCGCCCGCGTTGACGGCCTGACCACCGAAGCGCTTCACGCCGAGGCGCTGAGCGTTGGAGTCACGACCGTTACGGGTGGACGATGCGCCCTTCTTGTGTGCCATCTCTCCTCAGTCCCTTACTTCGCAGCCGCGGGGATCTCAGTGACCTTGATCGCCGTGTACTGCTGGCGGTGGCCCTGACGACGGCGGTAGCCGGTCTTGTTCTTGTAGCGCAGAATGTCGATCTTCTGGCCCTTGTGGTGGTCCACGACCTCGGCCTGGACCTTGATGCCGGCCAGCACCCACGGGTCGCTGGTCACAGCGTCGCCGTCGACCACGAGCAGGGTCGAGAGCTCGACCGTGTCGCCGACCTTGGCGGTGGAAATCTTGTCAACCTCAACGATGTCGCCGACAGCAACCTTGTGCTGGCGACCACCGCTGCGCACGATGGCGTACACGCGGATCTCACTCTCTCGCTCGGGAACGGCACCCCCGCAGTCCAGCCGCCCGGCAGGACGCGCGAACGGCCTCTCCCGGTCGTGGCCCATCACGGCCGCATCCGGAAGGAAGAGGTTTACGGGGATGTGACGCGTCAGTCGACACGCCGACGGTCAAGATTACGGGGACACGCGACAGGGGTCAAACCGGGCTCCCCGCCACCGCCGCGAGGCCGTTCGGCGGGGCCGCGCGCGGGGCCCGTGCGCGCCGTGGCAGGCCCCGCACAGCCGTGTGGCCCCGCCCGTCCGGGCGGGGCCACACGTGCTGCGACAGGGACCGGATCAGCCCTCGTCGGTGGCGGCCGTGACCGAGGACGGCGCCGCCTGCTCGGCCGCCGCGGTCTTCTTCGACGCCGTCTTCTTGGCCGTGGCCTTCTTGGCGGTCGTCGTCTTGGCCGCCTTCTTGGCCGTGGCCTTCTTCGCGGTCGTCGTCTTCTTGGCCGCGGTCTTCTTGGTGGCGGCCTTCTTCGCCGTCGCCTTCTTGGCCGTCTTGCGGGCCGCCGCCTTCTTGGCCGGGGCGGCCTCGTCACCGGACGCGTCCACGGCCGGGGCCTCGGCGACCTCGGGCTCCGCCGGGGCCTCCGCCTCCGCCTCCGCCGGGGCCGACGGGACGACCACGACGGCCGCCTCCTCGGACGCGGTCGAGGTGGTGGGCTTGCGCACGGCCCGACGGCGCGGACGGGCCGGAGCGGCGCTCTCGGCGGCCGGCGCGGCCTCCTCGGCCACCGGTGCCTCGGCCACGGCCGGTGCCTGCGGCGCCGGCTCGGCCTGCGCGGTCTCGGGGACCGTCAGCACGGCGGCCTCGGCACCCGCGGGCGAACCGGCCGGTGCGGACACCTTCCGGGTGGCCCGACGGCGCGTACGGCCCTTGGGCGCCGCCTCGTCGGCGGCCGGGGCCGGGGCGCCGGACAACGCGTCCTCGACGGCCGCGGGCTCGGCCAGCACCTCGGCGGCCGTTTCCTGCACGACCGGACGCTCGATCTCTTCCGCGACCGTGACCTCCTGCGCGGTCGGCACCTGGGCCTCGCTGCGCGCGGCCTCGCCCTTCGCCGCCTTCGGGGCACCGGCCGGGGCGGACGCCCGCCGGCTCGCCCGACGCCGGCCACGACCGCGCGTGGCGGCGGCCTCGGCCTCGGCGGCGCTGCTGTACAGCTCCTCGTCCGGGGTGAACTCGGCCTGCAGGGCGACCGGCTCGGCCACCTCGGCGGCGACCTCGGACTCGGACTCGGTGTCCGCCTCCTGCTCGGCCGTCGGCACCGTCTCGACACCGGCCACGGCCTCGTGGTCGTGCTCACCGGCACCCGCACGCGCCCGCTTGCGGCGCTTGCCGCCGCCACCGGCGGAGGACGGCTGGTCGAGGTGGACGATGACGCCACGGCCGTTGCAGTGGACGCAGGTCTCCGAGAACGACTCCAGCAGGCCCTGGCCGACCCGCTTGCGGGTCATCTGGACCAGACCCAGCGAGGTCACCTCGGCGACCTGGTGCTTCGTACGGTCCCGGCCCAGGCACTCCAGCAGGCGCCGCAGCACCAGGTCCCGGTTGGACTCCAGCACCATGTCGATGAAGTCGATGACGATGATGCCGCCGAGGTCGCGCAGCCGGAGCTGGCGCACGATCTCCTCGGCCGCCTCCAGGTTGTTCCTGGTGACCGTCTCCTCGAGGTTGCCGCCCTGACCGGTGAACTTGCCGGTGTTGACGTCGACGACGACCATCGCCTCGGTCCGGTCGATCACCAGCGAACCGCCGCTGGGCAGCCAGACCTTGCGGTCCAGCGCCTTGGCGAGCTGCTCGTCGATCCGGTAGGTGGCGAAGACGTCGACCTCGGAGGTCCACTTGGACAGCCGGTCGGCGAGGTCCGGGGCGACGTGGGACACGTAGCCGTGGATGGTCTGCCAGGCGTCGTCGCCGCTGACGACGACCTTGGAGAAGTCCTCGTTGAAGATGTCCCGCACGACCCGGACGGTCATGTCCGGCTCGCCGTACAGCAGCGTCGGCGCGTTGCCGTTCTTGGCCTTCTTCTGGATCTCCTCCCACTGCGCCTGGAGCCGCTCGACGTCGCGGCGCAGCTCGTCCTCGCTGGCGCCCTCGGCGGCGGTGCGCACGATGACGCCCGCGTCCTCGGGGACGATCCGCTTGAGGATGGTCTTCAGCCGGGACCGCTCGGTGTCGGGCAGCTTGCGGCTGATGCCGGTCATCGAGCCCTCGGGCACGTAGACCAGGTAGCGGCCGGGGAGGGAGACCTGGCTGGTCAGGCGGGCGCCCTTGTGGCCGATCGGGTCCTTGGTGACCTGTACGAGGACGGACTGCCCGGACTTGAGGGCGGACTCGATGCGGCGGGGGCCGTGGCCCATGCCCAGCGACTCGAAGTTGACCTCACCGGCGTACAGCACGGCGTTGCGGCCCTTGCCGATGTCGATGAAGGCGGCCTCCATCGACGGCAGGACGTTCTGCACCTTGCCGAGGTAGACGTTGCCGACGTACGAGGTGGCCTGCTCCTTGTTGACGTAGTGCTCGACGAGCACCCCGTCCTCGAGGACGCCGATCTGCGTGCGCTCGCCGTGCTGGCGGACGATCATGACGCGCTCGACGGCCTCGCGGCGGGCCAGGAACTCGGCCTCGGTGATGATCGGCACGCGCCGTCGGCCCTGCTCGCGGCCCTCGCGGCGGCGCTGCTTCTTGGCCTCCAGTCGGGTGGAGCCCTTGATGGACTGCACCTCGTCGGACGGCTCGGCCTTCGGGCGCGGCTCGCGGACCTTGACGACGGTGCGCTCGGGGTCGTCGGCGGACGTCTCGGCGTCGCCGGAGGAGTCCCCGGCGCGGCGGCGACGGCGACGGCGGCGACGGCTGCTGCTGGAGCCGCCGTTCTCGCCGGTGGCGTCCTCGCCCTCCTCGGCGTCCTCCTCCGCCTGCTCGGCGGTGTCCTCGGCGTCCTGGGCGGCCTGCTCGGCGGCGGTGTGCTCGACGTCGTCGTCGTCCGCGGAGTCCTCGGAGCCCTCGGCCAGGTCGCCCCGGCGACGGCGACGGCCGCCCCGGCGACGGCGACGGCGCGAGCCGTACTCCTCGGAGCCCTCGGCGTCGTCACCGTGGTCGTCGCCCGGCTCGTCGGCCTCGGCCTCGGCCTCCGGTTCCTCGGCGGCGGCCGGGGTGGGCGTGCGGTCCTCGGTGGTCTCCTCCGGGCCCGCGGCGCGGCGCCGGCGGCGGCGACGCGAACCGGCGGTCTCCTCCGGGAACTCCTCGGGCGCCTCGGTCTCCCGGACGGCCTGCTCCGGCTCGGGCGCGGCGGCCTCGGCGGCGGCTTCCGCCGCGGCCCGCTCGGGCGTCTGGAACTTGGGCTCCGCGAACACGGGCGCCTGGAACACGGCGACGGCGGGACGCGCGGGACGCTTCGGGGCGTCCGCCTCGTCGGACGCGGCGGCGCTCCGCGCGGGCTCGGCGAAGCCACCGGCGGCCTTGCGGGCGGACCGACGACGCGCACGACGCGGAGCGGCCTCCTCGACGGGCGCGGCGGGCTCGGCGCTGCGAGCGGCCTCGGGGGCCGGCGTGGCCTCGGCGGCCGGCGCGGACTCACCCGAGTCCTCGGTCGCGGTCTCGGCCGGTTCGGCGGCCGCGGGCTCACCGGCGGGGGCGGACACACGCCGCGTGGCACGCCGACGCGTACGCCGCGGAGCAGCGTCCTCGGCGGCCTCCTCGACGGGCGCGGCGGCGGGAGCGGTCTCGGGGGCCGCGGCGGCCTCAGCCGCGCCGGTCTCGGTCGTGGTCTCGGCCGGCTCGGCGGCCGCGGGCTCACCGGCGGGGGCGGACACACGCCGCGTGGCACGCCGACGCGTACGCCGCGGAGCGGCCTCCTCGGCGGCCTCCTCGACGGGCGCGGCGGCCTCCTCGACGGGCGCGGGCTCCGGGGTCACCGCGGCGGTCTCGGCCTCCGGTGCGGGCGCGGCGGCGGTGGGCGAGGTCACCGTGCGCGTGGCACGCCGACGGGTACGGCGGGGAGCGGCGTCCTCGGTGGTCTCGGCGCTCGCGGCCGGCTCGGGCTCGGCGGGCGTCTCGGCGGCGGGCGCCACCGGGACGACGGTCTCGGCGGCCTCGGCCGACGTCGGAGCCCCGACGGGCGCGGAGGCACGGCGCACGGCGCGGCGCCGCGGGCGGCCCGCGGGCACCGGCTCCGCGACCGTCTCGGGCGTCTCGGTCACCTCGTCGGCGGCCTCTTCCGGCTCCTCGGCCGCGGCGGACGCCTCGGCCGGCGCGACGGTCTCCGCCTGCGCGCCGGAGGCGCCGGCCGGCGGTCCCGCCGGGCGGGACGCGGCCCTGCGCCGACGACGCGGCGGCAGGGTGTCGCTGGGGGTGTTCATCTCGGAGTCCGTCGAGGAAGTAGCGGACTCTGCGGATTCGGTCGGTTCGAGCATGCGGGGGTTTCTCCCGTCAGGCTCCCGGGTGCCGCGCCGTGGTCCGGGATCGACCGTGTCGACCGCCGGTGACGTCCGCGGCTCGCGCGATGCGCGGTTGCCGCCGTCCGGGGCGCGGGCGCCGCTCGGGAGCTCTCCGTGTCTTGTCTCGCCGGTTCCGTACCCCTTGTCGTGCACGGCCTGGCGAAAGTCTTGTGGTCGGTGCGCTGCCCGACCCAGGTGGCTCCCGAGTTCGAGGGCGGCGCTACGACGCTCGTCCCTGTGCGGGACCTTCCTTACGCCGGCGCCTTCGCGGCGGCAGCAGCGGCGGCCGGTTGCGGCTCGGGCGTTGCTGCCTCGCGGTCGGGCGCGAGCGGGTCGGTCACCGCGCCGGTCTCTTCATCGAACAGCCCCTGCGCCAGCCTGGTCACCGCTGCGGGGACCGGCGGCGCCAGGTCGGCCACGGCGCGAAGACCGGACAGGACGTCGTCGGGTCGTACGGCAGGCGTCACGTGCCGAACAACCAGCCGCAGTATCGCACAGGGCCGGTCGGTCGGCCTATCAGCCGGCGTATCGGGGGTGGTGGTCGCGTTCTCGAGGCTCACGACGGCGGAGCGGGCGTCGAAGGTACGGACGCCGTTCTTGGTCCGACGCTGGACCTCGACCGCGTCGGCCGCGTTGAAGGCCGCCACGGCGCGCTCGGCGTCCGCGGACTCCACGCCGTCCAGCCGCAGCTCCCAGACGGAAGCCGTCAGCCGGTCGGCGAGCCCGGAGGTGCGGGCCTCGACCGCCTCGACGACGTCGAGCCCGGCGGGCAGCGACTCGTCGAGGAGCAGCCTCAGCTGCTCCGGGTCGCGCGCCTCGGTGAGCGCGATCTCCAGGTATTCCGCTTCACTGCCCGTGCCGGTGGGTGCGGCATTGGCGTACGACACCTTCGGGTGCGGGGTGAACCCCGCCGAGTACGCCATGGGCACCTCGGCGCGGCGCAGCGCACGCTCGAAGGCGCGCTGGAAGTCACGGTGGCTGGTGAACCGGAGGCGGCCGCGCTTGGTGTAACGCAGTCGGATGCGCTGCACCGCGGGTACGGGCGGCGGGCCTTCGGGCTGTCGCTTGCCCAGTGTCGTTCAGTCCTTCGTGAGAGCGGTCGTACTGCTACCAAGAGTACGTGCCTTCGCCGCGGATGGTTCCCGCCGGGCCACCTGCGGCGTCTTCGCCGGCTCCCCGAACAGGGCCCGCCGCACGTCGGCACGGGCCCGCCGGACGGAGCCGCGGACGTCGGCCGGCACCTGCCGCACGACCCGGCCCACGGCGCGCGAGGCGTCGGCGGCGGGCCGCCAGACCGCGTCCCGCACCACGTGCCCCACCGGTGTCAGGAGGGTCCGGTACACCCAGCGCGCCGGATCCCCGACCAGCAGGCGGAAGACGGTCCCGAGGAACCGGCCGACGGCGAGCGAGACGTGGCCCGCGATCCGCCAGGCGTGCCCGAGGGCGGCCCCGATCTCCCGTCCGACGACGGCGAGGCCCCGGCCGACGGGCACCAGCACCCACCGCCACAGGGCGAGGGCGGGCAGCACCAGCAGGATCCGGGCGGTCCAGTACAGGGCGGCGCCGACTCCGGTGACGACCATGCGCAGACACCAGGCGATCGCGTGCCCGACGGGAGTGAGGACCCACGTGTACAGCCACACCGCGGGCACGACGACGAGATACCGCCCCAGCCAGGCACCGGCGGCGTACAGACCACGCCCCACCGCGGCGAGCACCGCCCCCACACCCCCGACCACCCACAGGAACCCGCGCCCGACCGGCGTCAGCACCCACCGGTACAGCCACACCGCCGGTATGACGACGAGATACCGCCCCACCCAGGCACCGGCGGCGTACAGACCACGCCCCACCGCGGCGAGCACCGCCCCCACACCCCCGACCACCCACAGGAACCCGCGCCCCACCGGCGTCAGCACCCACCGGTACAGCCACACCGCCGGTATGACGAGGAGGACGTTGCCGAGCCAGGCGATGCCGCGGGCCATCGGGACGACCAGGTATCTCCACAGGCCGACGGCGGGCCACACGAACAGGGCCCGCCCGAGCCATCCCAGCGCCCGCCCGAAGGGCCGCAGCACGGTGTCCCGCAGGAAGCGCCCGCCGACGACGAGTGCGTCCCACACCAGGCGGACCGGCACGACCAGGACCAGGACGACGATCCGGACCGGGATCCGGATCGCCACGGTGAGACACCCTTCGGCGTCCGACCGGCGCGCGGGCTCCTGCGGGTCGCTGCCGGGGGGCCGTTTCTCGAGGTCCATACAGGTATGGACGCCGAAAGGGCCCGCCCGGATCCCTGCGATCAGGTCAGTTCACTGCGCTGCCAGTTCCAGCTGATGGTCCCGGTGCTGTCCCACTTGCGCACCGGCCCGCCGAAGCCGGAACCCGTACTCGTCAGCGTCCACAGCGCCGTGCGGTACGCACCGTCGCTCTGCTGGCCGTTGTCGTACAGCACGGCCACATCGCTGCGACCGTCACCGTCGAAATCACCCGACGTCACTTTGGAGCGGCTCCACATCCAGCTGATGCTGCCGGTGCTGTCCCACTTGCGCGCCGGCGCGCTGAAACCGGTACCCGTGCTCGTGAACGTCCACAGCGCCGTACGGTTCGCACCGTCGCTCTGCTGACCGTTGTCGTACAGCACACCCACGTCACCACGGCCGTCACCGTCGAAATCACCGGAAACCACCTTGGACCGGCCCCAGTCCCAGCTGATGGTCCCGGTGCTGTCCCACTTGCGCACCGGCCCGCCGAAGCCGGAACCCGTGCTCGTGAACGTCCACAGCGCCGTACGGTTCGCACCGTCGCTCTGCTGACCGTTGTCGTACAGCACACCCACGTCACCACGGCCGTCACC
>NZ_JBIWKU010000001.1:686301-800339 GCF_044765825.1 Streptomyces flaveolus
CGCCACCGTCGAAATCACCGGAGACCACCTGGGACCGGCCCCAGTCCCAACTGGGGCCGCCGTCGGTGACGTTGTCCCAGACCTTGACCGGCTTGCCGAGGCCGGAGCCCGTACTCGTGAACGTCCACAACGTCGTGCGGTTGACGCCATTGCTCTGCCGGCCGTTGTCGTACAGCACGCCGACGTCGGCGCGGCCGTCGCCGTCGAAGTCGCCGGAGACCACCTTGGACCGGCTCCAGTCCCAGCTGATGGTCCCGGTGCTGTCCCACGTGCGCACCGGCCCGCCGAAGCCGGAACCCGTACTGGCGAACGTCCACAGCGCCGTGCGGTTCGCACCGTCGCTCTGCTGACCGTTGTCGTACAGGACACCGACATCGCCGCGGCCGTCGCCGTCGAAGTCGGAGGCGGGGGTCTGCACGGCGTGAGCGGTGATCCAGTCGCGCACGTCGTCGACCCGGGCACCGATCGCGCTGCTGGAGGTTTCCTCCGGGGTGTCGACGCCGAAGCAGCCCACCTGGTTCGACCGGCTGCTGACGGCGACGAGCTCCGGCCGGCCGTCGACGGTACGGACGACGGGGCCGCCGGCGTCGCCCTGGCAGACCGCGGCGCCGCCGCTCCCCTGCATGACGAGGTCGTCGCCGTCGACGGACGCGACGGAGAAGGTCCCGGTGTGCGCGGCGAGGGGCGCCCACTCCTGTGCCGTACGGCCGTGACCGGCCACGGTGAGGTCCTGGCCGACGGCGGGTGCGGCGCCGGCGACGCCGACCGGTGTCACACCCGTCACGGGCTGCGCGAGACGGGCCAGTACGAGATCGCGGTCGCCGTGCGGAACGAGTTCCACCACGTCCCGGGTCTGCCCGCCGCCCACGGTCGCGACGGTCTTGAGACGGGGCGGTCCGGCCGGGACCGAGAGGCCGGCGGCCGGATCGTCGGCGAAGCAGCTGGCGGCCGTGACCATCCACTCGGGAGAGATCAGCGAGCCCGAACAGCCTCGCTGGTAGTCACCCACCAGCAGCCGGGCGGTGAAGCCGTAGCCGGCACCCTCCGCGGGTGCGCCGACCACCGCGGGGGCCGGGGATGCGGCCAGGAGAAGCAGCGGTGCCGCACCCAGCAGCGCCGTGACCCTGACCGCGGCGGCGCGCAGAGCGCCGCCGCGTCTTGGACGATTCGGAAGGGGGGCATTCTCGCCAGGTGACGTCATCGCAGTCGCAGTCCTAGGGATCGGTCCGGCCGATATGACTCGCGGCTGCGGTCCGCCGACCGCACACCGATGGTCGACGGACCGCACCCCTGGTCATCCAAGACCGCGCCCGGTGATCTCGCCACAGGCCCAAACAGCGCAAACTGACTGTACGTCACACATCTCCCGTGACGTACGTCACCTCACCTGCCCCAGGACGGCGGGCCCTACTTGACCGTCAGCGGCAGCAGCTTCTTGCCGGTCGGGCCGATCTGGATCTCCGTGTCCATCGCGGGGCACACGCCGCAGTCGAAGCACGGGGTCCAGCGGCAGTCCTCGACCTCGGTCTCGTCGAGGGCGTCCTGCCAGTCCTCCCACAGCCAGTCCTTGTCGAGGCCCGAGTCGAGGTGGTCCCAGGGCAGGACCTCCTCGTAGGAGCGCTCGCGGGTGGTGTACCAGTCGACGTCCACGCCGAAGGGCTCCAGGGCCTTGTCGGCGCACGCCATCCAGCGGTCGTAGGAGAAGTGCTCGCGCCAGCCGTCGAAACGGCCGCCGTCGTCGTAGACGGCACGGATGATCGCGCCGGTGCGCCGGTCACCGCGGGACAGCAGGCCCTCGACGATGCCGGGCTTGCCGTCGTGGTAGCGGAAGCCGATGGAGCGGCCGTACTTCTTGTCGCCGCGGATCTTGTCGCGCAGCTTGGCCAGGCGCTCGTCCGTCTCCTCGGCCGAGAGCTGCGGCGCCCACTGGAAGGGGGTGTGGGGCTTGGGGACGAAGCCGCCGATCGAGACCGTGCAGCGGATGTCGTTGGAGCCGGAGACCTCGCGGCCCTTGGCGATCACGCGGGTGGCCATGTCGGCGATCTGCAGGACGTCGTCGTCGGTCTCGGTCGGCAGGCCGCACATGAAGTACAGCTTCACCTGGCGCCAGCCGTTGCCGTAGGCCGTGGCGACGGTGCGGATCAGGTCCTCCTCCGAGACCATCTTGTTGATGACCTTGCGCATGCGCTCGGAGCCGCCCTCGGGGGCGAAGGTCAGGCCGGAGCGGCGGCCGTTCCTCGTCAGTTCGTTGGCCAGGTCGACGTTGAAGGCGTCCACCCGGGTCGACGGGAGGGACAGGCCGATCTTGTCCTCCTCGTACCGGTCCGCGAGGCCCTTGGCGACGTCGCCGATCTCCGAGTGGTCCGCGGAGGACAGCGACAGCAGGCCGACCTCCTCGAAGCCGGTCGCCTTCAGGCCCTTCTCGACCATCTCGCCGATGCCGGTGATGGAGCGCTCGCGCACCGGGCGGGTGATCATGCCGGCCTGGCAGAAGCGGCAGCCTCGGGTGCAGCCGCGGAAGATCTCCACGGACATGCGCTCGTGGACGGTCTCGGCGAGCGGGACGAGCGGCTGCTTGGGGTAGGGCCACTCGTCGAGGTCCATCACCGTGTGCTTGCTGACGCGCCACGGCACGCCCGACCGGTTCGGTACGACGCGGGCGATACGGCCGTCGGGGAGGTACTCCACGTCGTAGAAGCCGGGGACGTACACCCCGCCCGTCCTGGCCAGGCGCAGCAGGAGTTCCTCGCGGCCGCCGGGGCGGCCCTCGGCCTTCCAGGCGCGGACGATCGCGGTGATCTCCAGGACGGCCTGCTCGCCGTCGCCGATCACGGCGCAGTCGATGAAGTCGGCGATCGGCTCGGGGTTGAACGCGGCGTGTCCGCCGGCCAGCACGACCGGGTCGTCGATGCCGCGGTCCTTGGCCTCCAGCGGGATGCCGGCCAGGTCGAGGGCGGCGAGCATGTTCGTGTAGCCGAGCTCCGTGGAGAAGGAGAGGCCGAACACGTCGAAGGCCTTGACCGGGCGGTGGCTGTCGACGGTGAACTGCGGGACGCCGTGCTCCCGCATCAGCGCCTCCAGGTCCGGCCACACGCTGTAGGTGCGCTCGGCGAGGACGCCCTGCTGCTCGTTCAGTACCTCGTAGAGGATCATGACGCCCTGGTTGGGCAGGCCGACCTCGTACGCGTCGGGGTACATCAGGGCCCAGCGGACGTCGCAGCTGTCCCAGGGCTTGACCGTGGAGTTCAGCTCTCCGCCGACGTACTGGATCGGTTTCTGCACGTGCGGGAGCAGAGCTTCGAGCTGCGGAAACACAGACGACACAGACTCGGCGGCTTCGGCAGGCATCTCACGGAACCTTCGTGTGCTGGCAGGGGTGACCATTCAGCGTAACCCGGCCGGCCAGGTCCTCCGTACGCTCAGAGGGACGCCTTGGCGTGGATCTTCCTCCAGCGTCCGGCCAGCCGCTCCTCCGCGGCCGTCGCCCGCTGCTCCTCCCTGCCGTACAGCAGTCCGTACAGGAACGTGTCCTCCCCGGCCGCGTGGGCCACGGCGGACAGCTCCGGCAGGGCGCGGCGGGCCATGACGCTGTCCTGGTGGTCGCCGAGCAGCCGGGTGAGCGACTTCATGGACTTGGTCACGGAGCGGGCGGGCCCGCCGAGCGCCGGGGCGGCGGCCTCGGCCGCGTACCGGGCGCGCTTGGCCTTCTTGCGGGCCTCGTGCAGGGCCACGTCGCGTTCCGGGCCGGGCGGCAGTTCCAGGGCGCCGGTGACGCGGCGGGACACCTTCGCCACGTCCTTGCGCACGGCCCCGGCGAGCACCTTGCGTGGTTTCCGGGCGGCGTCCGGGCGCAGCGGCGGTTCGGCGAGGAGGGCGTCGATCGCGTCGAGCAGCGCGAGGTGGCGGGCGGAGTCCAGGACGGCGACGAGCCGGCCGTGGTCCCGGCGGTGCCGGGCGTCGGCCCAGGTGACGAGCCGCCGGTGCGCCGGGCCGGTGGGGACGCTGTCCGGCAGTCCGTCCAGGGCGCCGGTCAGCCGTTCGGCCAGGACCTCCTGGTCGCGTTCGGCGCCCAGCCGGCCGGCCAGCCACTTCAGCTCTGCCGCGATGGGGTCGGTGACGGCGCGGTCCAGGACGTCGGGGAAGCTGCGGAAGGTGCCGCGCATCCGGCGGGTGGCCACGCGCATCTGGTGGACCGAGTCGGCGACGTCCCGGCGGACGGCGGGGTCGTGGGCGACGATCGCGTCGCGCTGGGTGCGCAGGTAGGCGACGACGTGGTCGCCGGCGGTCGCGGGCTCGGCGCGCCCCGCGGACCGGGGGCGGGTACCGCCGGTCGCCTCCAGGGCCCTGGCGAGCTTCGACGGTGACGCCGAGGGCCGGGCGCCCGCCGTGTGCAGCCGTTCCTCGACCCGGTCCAGGAGCGCGGGGTCGCCGTCCTCGGCCAGTTCCACCTCGATCTCGGTCCAGTGGGCGGTCGCACCCGTTCGGCCGAGCCGCTCGGCGGTCACGGTGTCGGTACTGGCCTCGGCCAGCACCGCGCCGCCTGCGCCGATCAGACGCCGTGCGTCCCGGGTGGAGCGCAGCCGGACGACGGGCAGCAGGGCGCTGCCGCGGACACGCGAGCGGACCAGTGCGGCGAGGGCCTCGGGGACGTCGTCGCCGAGGGCGGCCTGGATCTCGTCGCGGACACCGGGGGCGACGGGCAGTTTGAGATGCCAGCCGGCGTCGTCGCCGCCGGTGCGGCGGCGCAGGGTGATGCCGTCGGCGGCGAGGCGTTCGTCGGCGGTGTCGTAGTAGGTGGCGTCGAGGTGGGTGACGCCCGCGTCCACCACCTCAGTGACGCCGGGGACGCCGGTGAGGTCGGGAAGGCCGTCGTGGTCCGCCTCGTACTTCCGCTCGATCTCCCGCCGTGTCTTCGTCATGTAAGGGAACCTTGCCGCCACCGAGGGGCCGGAAACGACGCGTCCGGGCCCGGCCCCGGAGGGCTACGCCGACATGGGCCGTTGCACGGTGATCGACTGCAGGAGTCCGACCGCTATCCACACGGCGAACATCGACGAGCCGCCGTACGAGACGAAGGGCAGAGGCAGGCCGGTGACCGGCATGATGCCCAGGGTCATGCCGATGTTCTCGAAGGCCTGGAAGGCGAACCAGGCGACGATGCCGGCGGCGACGACCGTGCCGTACAGGTCGGTCGTGTCCCGGGCGATCCGGCAGGCGCGCCAGAGCACCACGCCGAGCAGGAGGACGATGAGGCCCGCGCCGAGGAAGCCCAGTTCCTCGCCGGCGACGGTGAAGACGAAGTCGGTCTGCTGTTCCGGCACGAAGCGGCCCGTGGTCTGCGAGCCGTGGAAGAGGCCGGAGCCGGTGAGGCCGCCCGAGCCGATGGCGATGCGCGCCTGGTTCGTGTTGTAGCCGACGCCGGCGGGGTCGAGCTCGGGGTTGGCGAAGGCCGCGAACCGGGCGATCTGGTAGTCGTCCAGGACGCCCAGCTGCCACACGGCGAGCGCGCCGAGCGTGCCGGTGCCGAGCAGTCCGAAGACCCACCGGTTGGAGGCGCCGGAGGCGAGCAGGACGCCCAGCACGATGATGACCATGACCATGACCGATCCGAGGTCGGGCATGAGCATCACGATCAGCATCGGCACGGTGGCCAGGCCGAGGGCCTGGAGGACGGTCCGGTGGTCGGGATAGGGCCGGTCGCCCGCGTCCACCCGTGCGGCCAGCAGCATCGCCATGCCCAGGATGATCGTGAGCTTCACGAACTCGGAGGGCTGGAGGGAGAAGCCGCCGGGGAGCTTGATCCAGGAGTGGGCGCCGTTGATGGTCGAGCCGAGCGGCGTGAGCACCAGCAGGATCAGGAAGACGGAGGCGCCGTACAGGAGCGGCACGGCCGTGCGCAGGGCACGGTGGCCGAGCCAGACGGTGGCGACCATCAGGGCGAGCCCGATGCCGGTGTTCAGCAGGTGCCGGGTCAGGAAGAAGTACTGGTCGCCCTGGTTGAGCTCGGTGCGGTTGCGGGTGGCCGAGTAGACGAGCAGGGAGCCCAGCAGGGACAGCGCTAGGCCCGCAAGCAGTATCGGCCAGTCGAGCCGCCGGGCGAGGGAGTCACGGGCGAAGAGGCGGGTCCAGCCGGCCCGCTCGGGTCCGTATCCGGAGACCTGGAAGCTGTTGGCTCCGGTCATGCGCGCGTCCTCCGCTTCCGCCTGCGGGTCTGCCGGTTCCCGGTGTCGGGCGGGTTCACGGTCGCCTGCTGGTCCTGGTCCTGCTGTCCGGCGGGGGCGTCGCCGCCCTCGTCGGTGGCCTTCTCGGTGGGCTGGAGGTCCTTCACCGGGTCCTTGGAGACCTTCGGGGAGGTGATGGTGCCGTCCGCCTTGATCTTCGGCAGACTCTTGACCGGCTGGGGCAGCAGCGCCTTCTTCGTGTCGATCTTCCCGTCGTCCGAGACGCCGTACAGGGCGTCGTAGATGTTGCGGACGGCGGGACCCGAGGCACCGGAACCGGTGCCGCCCTGGGAGATCGTCATGACGATCGAGTAGTCCTTGGTGTACGTGGCGAACCACGAGGTGGTCTGCTTGCCGTAGACCTCGGCGGTACCCGTCTTGGCGTGCATCGGGATCTCGTCCTGCGGCCAGCCGCCGAACCGCCACGCGGCGGTACCTCGGGTGGCGACGCCGGCGAGGGCGTCGTCCATCTTGGCCAGCGTGGTCTTGCTTATCGGCAGCTTGCCGTGCGACGCGGGCTCGATCTCGTCGACCCGCTTGCCGTCGGGGCTGACGACCGCCTTGCCGATGGTCGGGTTGTACAGCGTGCCGCCGTTGGAGATGGCCGCGTAGATGGTGGCCATCTGGATGGGGGTGACGAGGGTGTCGCCCTGGCCGATGGAGTAGTTGATGGAGTCACCGGCGCGCATCTTGTTGCCCTCGAGGCAGTTCTCGTACGCGATCTTCTCGACGTAGGAGCCGTCCTTCTTCCCCGTCTTGCACCAGGCGTCCTTGTTGGCGTTCCAGTAGTCCTGCTTCCACTGGCGGTCGGGGACGCGGCCGGAGACCTCGTTCGGCAGGTCGATGCCGGTCTCCTTGCCGAGGCCGAACTGGTGGGCCGCCTTGTAGAAGTAGTCGTTGGGCTTCTTCGGGTTCATCCCGCCGTCCTTCTTCCACTGCTCGTGCGCGAGCCGGTAGTAGACGGTGTCGCAGGAGAGCTCGAGGGCGCGGCCGATGCTGATCGAGCCGTTGTCGGCCGACTCGAAGTTCTTGAAGACCTGTCCCCCTACGGAGTAGGAGCTGGAGCAGGGGTAGCTGCCGTCGAAGTCGTAGCCGGCCTCCACCGCGGCGGCCGAGGAGACGACCTTGAAGATCGAGCCGGGGGCCGCCTGGCCCTGGGTGGCCCGGTTCAGCAGCGGGTAGTTGGAGTCCTTGCCGGTGAGCTTCTTGTAGTCCTTTGCGGAGATGCCGCCGACCCAGGCGTTCGGGTCGTACGTCGGGTTGGAGGCCATGGCGACGACGCGGCCGGTCTTGGCCTCCAGTACCACGACGGCACCGGCGTCGGCCTCGTAGGTGCGGCCGGTGTTGCGGTCCATCTCCTTGCGGGCGGTCTTCATGGCCTCGTTCAGCTCGTACTCGGCGACGCGCTGGACGCGGGAGTCGATGCTGGTGACGAGGTTGGAGCCGGGCACGCCCGGGTCGGACTCGGCCTCGCCGATGACGCGGCCGAGGTTGTCGACCTCGTAGCGGGTGACGCCGGCCTTGCCGCGCAGCGCCTTGTCGTACTGGCGCTCCAGTCCGGAGCGGCCGACCTGGTCCGAGCGCAGGAAGGGCGAGTCGGTGTCCTGGGCCTTCTGGATCTCCTCGTCGGTGACCGGGGAGAGGTACCCGAGGACCTGGGCGGTGTTGGACTTGCCGGGGGCCGCGTAGCGGCGGACGGCCATGGGTTCGGCGGTGATGCCGGGGAAGTCCTCGGCGCGCTCGCGGATCTGCAGGGCCTGCTTGGGGGTGGCCTCGTCGGTGACGGGGATCGGCTGGTACGGCGAGCCGTTCCAGCAGGGCTGCGGCGTCTTGGCGTCGCACAGCCGGACCTTGTCCATGACCTCCTGGGGCTGCATGCCCAGGACGCCGGCGAGCTTGGTGAGGACGGCCTTGCCGTCGTCCCTCATCTTCAGCAGGTCGGTGCGGGAGGCGGAGACGACCAGCCGGGTCTCGTTGTCGGCGAGGGCCACGCCGCGCGCGTCCAGGATGGAGCCGCGGGTGGCGGGCTGGACGACCTGCTGGACGTGGTTGCCGGAGGCTTCCTTGGCGTACTCGTCGCCCTGGCGGATCTGCAGGTACCAGAGCCGGCCGCCGAGCGTGCCGAGGAGGGAGAGGACCAGGATCTGGATGACGACGAGACGGGTCTGAACGCGTGTGTTCCGGCCGGTCTCGGGGATATTGGTCACTGCCTCCCCCTCGTGAAGTGCGTGCTGTCCGTGGTGTGCTGCCGCGTCGTCACAGCCGCTTGACCCCCTTGATGCGTCCGGCCCGGGCCACCCGGGCCCGCGCCGCCTTCACCCGCAGTCCGCCGCGCTGCTGCCCGATGCGCAGTCCGGTGCCCGAGGAGAGCCAGCCGGAGGAGATGTCGGTGGCCTGGGCGGTGGAGCCGGCCTCGGCCAGCGGGTCGTTCTCGGCGCGGCGGGCGAGCGCCATGATGCCGGGCACCACGAAGGGTGCGAGCAGCAGGTCGTACAGCGCGGCCGTGAACAGCAGTCCGGGCAGGCCCACATGGCGGGCGGCGGTGTCGCCGACGAGGGCGCCGACGCCGGCGTAGAGCAGGGTGGTGCCGACGGCGGCGGCGACGACCACGACCATCGGGCCCGTGGCCGACCGCAGCCGGCCGTTGTCCGGTTTGGCGAGCCCGGCGAGGTAGCCGATGACGCAGAGCACCAGGGCGTAGCGGCCGGCCGCGTGGTCGGCGGGCGGGGCGAGGTCGGCGAGGAGTCCGGCGCCGAAGCCGACGAGGGCGCCGCCGACGTGACCGTAGACCAGGGCGAGGCCGAGGACGGTGAGCAGCACGAGGTCGGGGACGGCGCCGGGCAGGTGGAGGCGGGCGAGGACGCAGACCTGGATCACCAGGGCGACGACGACCAGGGAGACGGACAGCAGGATCCGGTTGACGCGCATGGGACGAAAGCTCCTACTGCTCGGTCTGTTCGGACTGCTCGGACTGCGCCTGGCCGTCGGGGGCCTCCGCGGACGGGGTCACGGTCACCGTCACGGTGGGCGTGGGTTTCGGCTGGGGCTTGGCCGGGAGCACCGTGTCGCGCGGGTCCTTCGCCGGGGCCTGGACGACGACGCCGACGATGTCGAGCTTGGTGAAGGAGGCGAACGGCGTGACGTAGAGGGTGCGGGTCAGGTCGCCGCCGGAGGGGTCGACGCGGCTGACGGTGCCGACCGGGACGCCGGGCACGAAGGGCTTGTCCGCCTGGGAGCCGAAGGTGACGAGGCGGTCGCCCTTCTTCACGTCGGCCTTGCCGTTGAGGAGCTCGACGCGCAGCGGGCGGTCGCCCTGCCCGGAGGCGAAGCCGAGTTCGTCGCCGGCCTCCATGCGGGTGCCGACGGTGAAGTCGGGGTCGTTGGCGAGCAGCACGGTGGCCGTGTTGGGCCCGACGGTGGTGACGCGCCCGACCAGCCCGTCGCTGTTGAGGACGGTCATGTCCCGTTCGATGCCGTCGTTGGCGCCGGCGTCGATCGTGATGGTCCAGGAGAAGCCCTGGGCCGCTCCTATGGCGATGACCTGGGCGCCCTTGATGCCGTACTGGCCGGCGCCGGCCAGGCCCAGCATCTTGTCGAGCTGCTTGAGACGGCTGCGGCCGCGTTCGTCGCTGCCGAGCTTCGCCTTGAGGGCCGCGTTCTGCGTCTCCAGTTCGGCGAGCCGGTCGTGCCGGTCGCCCGAGTCGCGGATCGCGGAGACCGCGTTGCCGACCGGGTCGACCGCGGACGACACCCCGTTCTCGATCGGACCGAAGACGGTGGCCGCGGCCTGCCGGGCGCCGTCGACCGGTGAGTCCTCCCCACCGCGGATGTCCACCGTGATCAGCGCGAACGCGACGGCGATCAGCAGCACCAGGAGCAGCCGGCTCTCTTTCGTGTCCCTCACGTGCGGCGGCCGTGCCTTCCTCGTCGGAATTCGGGAATTACGTTGCGGTGTTCAGGAATTCTGGGGATTCAAGGCGGGCGCCCGTCTCGCCCGGTCCGGGCACTGTGGGCGTCTCATGTCCCTTTGTCTTACGTCTCTATATCAACGATCCGCCGCACGAGAGGAGATCGTCTCGTACGGCGGAACCGAAGTGTCACGTCATCTGCGGGGCTGGGCGTCCAGCACCTGCTGGAGCGCCTCGAACTCCTCGACGCACTTTCCGGAGCCGAGCGCCACGCTGTCCAGCGGATCCTCCGCGATGTGGATCGGCATGCCGGTCTCCCGGCGCAGCCGCTCGTCGAGGCCGCGCAGCAGCGCGCCGCCGCCGGTCAGCACGATGCCCCGGTCCATGATGTCGCCGGAGAGCTCCGGCGGACACTTGTCGAGGGTCGTCTTGACGGCGTCGACGATCGCGTTGACGGGTTCCTCGATCGCCTTGCGTACTTCGGCGGCCGAGATGACGACGGTCTTGGGCAGTCCGGACACGAGGTCCCGGCCGCGGATTTCGGTGTGCTCGTCGGAGTCCAGGTCGTACGCCGATCCGATCGTGATCTTGATCTGTTCGGCCGTGCGCTCACCCAGCAGAAGGCTGTACTCCTTCTTCACGTGCTGGATGATCGCGTTGTCCAGCTCGTCACCCGCGACGCGAATGGACTGGGCGGTGACGATGCCGCCGAGCGAGATGACCGCGACCTCCGTGGTGCCGCCGCCGATGTCGACCACCATGTTGCCCGTGGCCTCGTGGACCGGCAGGCCGGAGCCGATGGCCGCGGCCATGGGCTCCTCGATGATGTGCACCTGACGGGCGCCGGCCTGGGACGACGCCTCGATGACGGCGCGGCGCTCGACGCCGGTGATGCCCGAGGGCACACAGACGACGACCCGCGGACGAGCCAGATAACGCCGCTTGTGGATCTTCAGGATGAAGTAGCGGAGCATCCGCTCGGTGATCTCGAAGTCGGCGATCACGCCGTCCTTCAGCGGACGCACGGCAACGATGTTGCCGGGCGTGCGCCCGATCATCTTCTTCGCTTCGGCGCCGACCGCGAGGATGCCACCGGTGTTGGTGTTGATCGCGACGACGGACGGCTCGTTGAGTACGATCCCGCGACCCCTGACGTACACCAGCGTGTTGGCGGTCCCGAGGTCGACAGCCATGTCACGGCCGATGAACGACATTGAGTTCCCCATCAGGATTCGACTGGCCTTCCCGGCAGCTTTTGAGGGCTTTTCAGGACGGCGAGGTGGGTGCAGTGACGCGTGGAGGCTTCCATCGTAGACGCGCTTTCGCGAACACTGCGCGAGGGTCTTCGCCATTGTCAGCAGATGGCGCATCGCCTCGCTTGTGGAGACGGGCCAACGGTGGGATCCGTTCCCCCGAACAGGCGCGCATATGCCACAGGGCGGTCGCTTCTACGCGACCGCCCCGGTCGGCCCGCGACCATTCGGCTGACGTACTGTCAGAAAAAAGACTGTCCGGCGTGTCCCGGAGAAGGCTCAGACGCGGCCCGGGAAGAAGATCTTCAGCTCGCGCTCGGCCGACTCCTCGGAGTCGGAGGCGTGGATCAGGTTCTCCCGGACGATGACACCGAAGTCCCCGCGGATGGAGCCGGGGGCCGCGGCGATCGGGTCGGTCGGGCCGGCCAGGGCGCGCACGCCCTCGATGACCCGCTCGCCCTCGACGACCAGGGCCACGACCGGGCCGGAGGACATGAACGCGACCAGCGGCTCGTAGAAGGGCTTGCCCTTGTGCTCGCCGTAGTGCTGCTCCAGCGTCTCGGTGTCCAGCGTGCGCAGCTCCAGCGCGGTGATCTGCCAGCCGGCCTTGCGTTCGATACGGCTGATGATCTCGCCGGTCAGGCCACGACGGACGGCGTCGGGCTTGAGGAGGACGAGGGTGCGCTGGGTCACGAGGGCTCCTTGGAAGGTACGAGTGTGCGGTTGTGCGAGGTGATGACTGAGGTTACCGGGCGTGTCGCGGCGGCCGTCACGCAGCGTCAGGAGCGGAGGCCTCGGCCTGGGCCGCGAACCTCGCCTTCGCCTCGTCGATCTTCCGCCCGTAGTGCACCGACGCCCACCACAGGGCGGCGAAGACCGCGCCCATGAAGAACATCGTCGGCACGACGAACCCGGAGGCGATCAGGGCGATCTGCAGGGCCCAGCCGAAGGCGACACCGCCCGGCCGGGTCACCAGGCCGCACAGCACCACGCACAGGAACATCGCGACACCGCTGACCGTCCACACGGTGCCCATGGACAGGTCGGGGTCCTTCATGGCGACCAGTCCGGCGAAGCCGATCAGGAAGAACTCGCCGATCAAGGTCGAAGCACAGAGCGTACGCACGGTTTCTCAGCCCTTCCCCAGCAGCAGCCGGGCCTCGCCGACGGTGATGACGGAACCGGTGACGAGCACGCCGCCGCCCGCGAACTCGCCCTCCTCCTCGGCCAGCGTGATCGCGGCCTCCAGGGCGTCCGGCAGCCGCGGCTCGACCTGGACGCGCTCCTCACCGAACACCTCGACGGCGATCGCGGCCAGCTCGTCGGCGTCCATCGCGCGGTGGCTGGAGTTCTGGGTGACGACGACCTCGGCGAAGACGGGCTCGAACGCCTCCAGCAGCCCGCGCACGTTCTTGTCGCCGCTGGCGCCGACCACACCGATGAGCCGGCTGAACTGGAACGCCTCCCCGACCGCGTCCGCGGTGACCCGGGCGCCCGCCGGATTGTGCGCGGCATCCAGCACCACGGTGGGCGAGCGCCGCACGACCTCCATGCGTCCCGGTGAGGCGACGGCGGCGAAGGCCTTGCGCACGGTGTCGATGTCCAGCGGCTCGGGACGCTGCGCGCCGACGCCGAAGAACGCCTCGACGGCGGCCAGCGCCACCGCCGCGTTGTGCGCTTGGTGGGCGCCGTGCAGCGGCAGGTAGACCTCGGTGTACTCACCGCCCAGCCCGCGCAGGGTCACCATCTGCCCGCCGACGGCGACCTGCCGGGCCACGACCCCGAACTCCAGCCCCTCGCGGGCCACCGTGGCGTTCACGTCCACGGCCTTCTTCAACAGCACCTGCGCCGCGTCCACCGGCTGCTGGGCCAGGATCACGGTGGCGTCCTGCTTGACGATGCCGGCCTTCTCGGTCGCGATCTCTCCGGGCGTCTCACCGAGCCGGTCGGTGTGGTCCAGATCGATGGGGGTGACGACGGCGACGTCCCCGTCGATGACGTTGGTGGCGTCCCAGGAACCGCCCATCCCGACCTCGACGACGGCCACGTCGACGGGCGCGTCGGCGAAGGCGGCGTACGCCATGCCGGTCAGCACCTCGAAGAAGGACAACCGGTACTCCTGCTGCGCGTCGACCATCTCGACGTACGGCTTGATGTCCTCGTACGTCTCGATGAACCGCTCGGCGGAGATCGGCGCCCCGTCCAGGCTGATCCGCTCGGTGATCGACTGCACGTGCGGCGAGGTGTACCGCCCGGTGCGCAGCTCGAAGGCGCCGAGCAGGGCCTCGATCATGCGGGCGGTGGAGGTCTTGCCGTTGGTCCCGGTGATGTGGATGGACGGGTACGAGCGCTGCGGCTCCCCCAGGACGTCCATCAGTGCGGCGATCCGGGCGACGGACGGCTCCAGCTTGGTCTCGCCCCAGCGGGTGGCGAGCTCCGTCTCCACCCCGCGCAGGGCCTTGTCCACCTCGGGATCCTCGGGCCGCCCGGGGATGTCGGCCTGCGGGGGGCCGCCCTGGGTGCGCAGGGTACGGCTGCCGGCCTCGATGACCGCGAGGTCGGGGTCGCGGGTCGTCTCCGCGTCGATGATCTCGTCGAAGGAGTCCGCGGGGTCGGGCTGGTCGTTCTCGCCGGGGATGTCGCTCACGGGAACCAGTCTACGGAGGCCGACCGACAGGACGACCACGGAGTGGGGTGGCTCGGGTTTCGCGGCGAGTGCGGGTGGTTCGTGGCTGGTCGCGCAGTTCCCCGCACCCCTGAGGCACGTGAAGGCTCCCGGTGCCTGCAACGGCACCGGGAGCCTTCATTCCGTCTTGGCGGCTACGCCTGCGGCAACCGCTCCAGCTGCGCAGCGATCCGCGCGATGTCCTCGTCCGCCTTGGCCAGCCGCCCCCGGATCTTGTCGACGACGTGATCCGGCGCCTTCGCGAGGAACGCCTCGTTGCCGAGCTTGCCGTTGGCCTGCGCCTTCTCCTTCTCCGCCGCGGCAAGGTCCTTCGCCAGCCGCTTCCGCTCCGCCGCGAAGTCGATCACCCCGGACAGGTCCAGCGCGACCTCGGCCCCCGCCACCGGCAGCGTCGCCGTCGCCGTGAAGGACTCCCCCTCCGGCTGGAGCCGCAGGAGCTGCCGGATCGCCGCCTCGTGCGGGGCGAGCGCCGTGCCGTCGACCGTCAGCCGGGCCGGGACCCGCTGCCCGGGCTGCAGGCCCTGGTCGGCCCGGAAGCGCCGCACCTCGGTGATGACGGACTGAACCGTCCCGATCTCCCGCTCCGCGTCCGCGTCCCGGAAGCCGCTGTCGGCCGGCCAGTCCGCGATGACGACGGACTCGCCACCGGTCAGCGTGGTCCACAGCGTCTCGGTGACGAAGGGCACGACCGGGTGCAGCAGCCTCAGCGTGACGTCCAGGACCTCGCCGAGGACCCGCTTGGAGACCTCGGCGGCCTCGCCGCCCGCCTGGAAGGTGGTCTTGGACAGCTCGACGTACCAGTCGAAGACCTCGTCCCACGCGAAGTGGAACAGCGCGTCCGACAGCTTCGCGAACTGGAAGTCGTCGTAGTACGCGTCCACCTCGGCGACGACCGAGTTCAGCCGCGACAGGATCCACCGGTCGGTGGCGGACATCGCCGACGGCTCCGGCAGCGGGCCGTCCACCGTCGCGCCGTTCATCAGCGCGAACCGCGTCGCGTTCCAGATCTTGTTGGCGAAGTTCCGCGAGCCCTGGACCCAGTCCTCGCCGATCGGGACGTCCACGCCCGGGTTGGCACCGCGCGCCAGGGTGAAGCGCAGGGCGTCGGAGCCGTACTTGTCCATCCAGTCCAGCGGGTTGACCGCGTTGCCGAAGGACTTCGACATCTTCTTGCCGAACTGGTCGCGGACCATGCCGTGCAGGGCGATGGTGTGGAACGGCGGGGTGCCGTCCATCGCGTAGAGGCCGAACATCATCATCCGGGCGACCCAGAAGAAGAGGATGTCGTAGCCGGTGACCAGGACCGAGTTCGGGTAGAACTTCGCGAGCGACTCGGTCTGTTCGGGCCAGCCCAGCGTGGAGAAGGGCCACAGGCCGGAGGAGAACCAGGTGTCGAGGACGTCGGTGTCCTGGTGCCAGCCCTCGCCGGTCGGCGCCTCGTCGTCCGGTCCGACGCAGACCACCTCGCCGTTCGGCCCGTACCAGACGGGGATGCGGTGGCCCCACCACAACTGCCGCGAGATGCACCAGTCGTGGAGGTTGTCGACCCAGTCGAAGTACCGCTTCTCCATCTCCTGCGGATGGATCTTGACGCGGCCGTCGCGGACGGCGTCACCGGCCGCCTTCGCGAGCGGGCCGACCTTGACCCACCACTGCATGGACAGGCGCGGCTCGATGGTGGTCTTGCAGCGCGAGCAGTGGCCGACGCTGTGGACGTAGGGCCGCTTCTCGGCGACGATCCGGCCCTCGGCGCGCAGTGCGGCGACGATGGCGGAGCGGGCCTCGAGCCGGTCCAGGCCCTGGAAGGGGCCGTGGGCGGTGATGACGGCGTGCTCGTCCATCACGGTGAGGGACGGCAGGTCGTGCCGCTGGCCGATCTCGAAGTCGTTCGGGTCGTGGGCCGGCGTCACCTTGACGGCGCCCGTGCCGAACTCGGGGTCGACGTGCTCGTCCGCGACGACCGGGATGGAACGGTCGGTCAGCGGCAGCTTGATGAGCTTGCCGACGAGGTGCTTGTAGCGCTCGTCCTCGGGGTGGACGGCGACGGCGGTGTCACCGAGCATCGTCTCGGCACGGGTGGTGGCGACGACGATGGTGTCGTCCCCGTCGCCGTACTTCATGGAGACGAGCTCGCCGTCGTCGTCCTGGTACTCGACCTCGATGTCGGAGATCGCGGTCAGGCAGCGCGGGCACCAGTTGATGATGCGCTCGGCGCGGTAGATCAGCTCGTCGTCGTAGAGCCGCTTGAAGATGGTCTGGACGGCCTGGGAGAGGCCCTCGTCCATGGTGAAGCGCTCGCGCGACCAGGCGACGCCGTCGCCGAGGCGGCGCATCTGGCCGGAGATCTGCCCGCCGGACTCGCCCTTCCACTTCCAGACCCGCTCGACGAAGGCCTCCCGGCCCAGGTCGTGGCGGGACTTGCCCTCCTTGGCGAGCTCCCGCTCGACGACGTTCTGCGTGGCGATGCCGGCGTGGTCCATGCCGGGCTGCCAGAGCGTCTCGAACCCCTGCATGCGCTTGCGGCGCGTCAGGGCGTCGATGAGCGTGTGCTCGAAGGCGTGCCCGAGGTGCAGGCTGCCCGTGACGTTCGGCGGCGGGATGACGACGGTGAACGGCGGCTTGTCGCTCTTGGCGTCCGCCTCGAAGTAGCCCCGCTCTACCCAGCGCTCGTACAGCGGCCCCTCTACGTCGGCCGGCGCATAGGTGGTCGGCAGTTCGGTGTCGGGCGCTGGTGGCTGCTGCTGAGCGTTCTCGGTCACGCGCTCAGTTTAAGGGCGTCACGACCGTGTCCCGAAACGCATTCCTTTGTAACGGTGCCGCCCCCCGGTGACCTGCGCACGCCAGGTCTGCGTCAGGATGTCAGCACCACGTAAGCATCTGGAGGGGAACCCAGCAATGAGTCACAACCAGCCGGGCCCGTACGGCGGGCAGCCTCAGCAGCCCGGGCCGTACGGCCAGCCGGGACCGTACGGCCAGCAGCCGCCGCAGGCCCCCCAGCCCGGCTACGGCTACCCCCAGCAGACGCCTCCCGCCCAGCCGGGTTACGGCTACCCGCAGCAGGCGCCTCCCCCGCAGCAGGGCTACGGCTACCCGCAGCAGCCCGCGCAGGGCGGTGTCCCGCCGCAGGCCCCCTACGGCCAGCAGCCCTACGGCATGCCCCAGCCCCCGGCGCCGGCCGGCGGCAAGAAGAAGACGGGCCTGATCATCGGCGTGGTCGCGGTCGTGGCGGCGATCGGCGTGGGCGCGTACTTCGTGATCGGCGGGGGCGGCGGCTCAGGCGCCGGCGACATCGCCGACGACGGCCCCCACAAGCTGACGACTCCTGCCACGGTGCTCGGTGAGTACAAAAAGGGCGAGAGCGACAGCAACACCATGGACGAGAGCGACATGAAGGACGCCGCTCAGTGGGGGGTGAAGGACCCCAAGGACGTCAGCGCCTCGTACGAAGCGGGCAACGAGGACAACCCGCTGGCCGCGAAGATGCTCTCCTTCGGCGGCGTCTACGGCACGATCGACGACCCCGAGAAGACCGTCGACGCGATGTTCGCCCACATGAAGAAGGAGAGCCAGACGGGCGGCGAGGACGAGGACGTCACCCTGGTCGGCGACCCGAAGGAGTACAAGCCCTCCTCCCTCGAAGGCGCTGTCATCAAGTGCCAGGAGGCCAAGGTCGACAACTCCGACGGCGGCGCGAACGAGCCGAAGTCGATGACCATGACGTACTGCATCTGGGGTGACCACAGCACCCTCGGCTTCGTCATGCCGATGAACCTGCTGGACATCGCGGGCGGCAAGAAGACCGACCCCGCCGAGGCGGCCGAGATCACCGCCAAGCTCCGCAAGGAGGTCCGCGTCAAGGCCTGACGCCGGCGCGCAGGACGAACGCCGAAGGGGCCCGGTCGGTCGACCGGGCCCCTTCCGTATGCGTACGGCGACGGCTACGCCGTCTTCTGCTCGCCCGGGCCGCGGCCGCGCGAGTCGCGGGGGATGAGCGTCGGGTTGACGTTGGAGAGGACCACGTCGGCCGTGATGACGACGCGGGCGACGTCCTTGCGGGACGGGACCTCGTACATGACGCCCTGGAGGACTTCCTCCATGATGGCGCGCAGGCCGCGGGCGCCGGTCTGGCGGAGGATGGCCTGGTCGGCGATGGCCTCGAGGGCCTCGCGCTCGAAGTCCAGCTCCACGCCGTCGAGTTCGAACAGGCGCTGGTACTGCTTCACCAGCGCGTTGCGCGGCTCGACCAGGATCTGCAGCAGGGCCTCGCGGTCGAGGTTGTGGACCGAGGTGATGACCGGGAGACGGCCGATGAACTCGGGGATCATCCCGAACTTCACCAGGTCCTCCGGCATGACCTGCTCGAACTGGTCCTTGGACTCGATCTCCCGCTTGGAGCGGATCGTCGCGCCGAAGCCGATGCCCTTGGCGCCGGCCCGGCCCTCGATGATCTTCTCCAGGCCCGCGAAGGCACCGCCCACGATGAACAGCACGTTCGTCGTGTCGATCTGGATGAACTCCTGGTGCGGGTGCTTGCGCCCGCCCTGCGGCGGCACCGACGCCGTGGTGCCCTCGAGGATCTTGAGCAGGGCCTGCTGGACGCCCTCGCCGCTCACGTCGCGCGTGATCGACGGGTTTTCACTCTTCCGCGCGACCTTGTCGATCTCGTCGATGTAGATGATCCCGGTCTCGGCCTTCTTGACGTCGTAGTCCGCGGCCTGGATCAGCTTCAGCAGGATGTTCTCGACGTCCTCGCCGACGTACCCGGCCTCGGTGAGCGCCGTGGCGTCGGCGATCGCGAACGGGACGTTCAGCATGCGGGCGAGGGTCTGGGCCAGCAGGGTCTTGCCGGAGCCCGTGGGGCCCAGCAGCAGGATGTTGGACTTCGCCAGCTCGATGGCGTCCTCGCGGCCCTGGGCGCCGCCGTTCTCGCCGGCCTGGACGCGCTTGTAGTGGTTGTACACCGCCACGGAGAGGGCCTTCTTGGCCGCCTCCTGGCCCACCACGTACCCCTCGAGGAACTCGTAGATCTCGCGGGGCTTGGGGAGCTCCTCCCAGCGCACCTCGCTGGTCTCGGCGAGCTCTTCCTCGATGATCTCGTTGCAGAGATCGATGCACTCGTCGCAGATGTAGACACCGGGCCCTGCGATGAGCTTCTTGACCTGCTTCTGGCTCTTGCCGCAGAACGAGCACTTGAGCAGATCGCCGCCGTCACCGATGCGTGCCACGGTGTGCTTCCCCTTCGCCTGGGAGACCCCCAGCCGTCGACATGAGGTCGACGGCCGGCTGACTCCTGGTGCTGCCTTATGTCCGACGGTACCTTGCCGGGCCCCCCGTCCGGGCCCCCCTTGGCACGGTTCGCTTTGACGTGAACCGCGCCAAACCGTGCCAAGGGGCGGCAGACGTTACAGCCTCCCGCCTAGCGCAGGGAGGAGTTGTCCATCTTCCGGGTGGTGATGATCTGGTCGATCAGGCCGTAGCTCAGCGCGTCCTCGGCCGTGAGGATCTTGTCGCGCTCGATGTCCTCGCGGATCTTCTCGACCGGCGTGGTGGAGTGCTTGGCCAGCATCTCCTCCAGCTGCGCGCGCATGCGCAGGATCTCGTTGGCGGCGATCTCCAGGTCGGAGACCTGACCGCGGCCCGTCTCGCTGTACGGCTGGTGGATCAGGACGCGGGCGTTCGGCAGCGCCATGCGCTTGCCCGGCGTGCCGGCGGCCAGCAGGACGGCGGCGGCGGAGGCCGCCTGGCCCATGCAGACCGTCTGGATGTCCGGCTTCACGTACTGCATCGTGTCGTAGATCGCCGTGAGCGCCGTGAAGGAGCCGCCGGGGCTGTTGATGTAGACCGAGATGTCGCGGTCCGGGTCCATCGACTCCAGGCACAGCAGCTGGGCCATGACGTCGTTGGCGGAGGCGTCGTCGATCTGCACGCCGAGGAAGATCACGCGCTCCTCGAAGAGCTTCGCGTACGGGTCGTACTCGCGCACGCCCTGCGAGGTGCGCTCGACGAAGCGCGGGATGACGTAGCGGGACTCGGCGGACGGGCCGGTGTACTCGGCGCGCGTGCGGTCGTACAGGCCGCTGCCGGGGATGTCGTTCACAGTGTCTCCTGGAAAGAGGCTGAGGCGGTCGGCTCGGGGCGGTACGAGGCTCAGGCGCCCGTGCCGCCGCCGCCCGGCATGCCGGCGGCCGTCGCGATGACGTCGTCGATGAGGCCGTACTCCTTGGCCTCGAAGGCGTCGAACCAGCGGTCGCGGTCCGAGTCGCGGGTGATCTGCTCGACCGTCTGACCGGTGTGCTGGGACGTGAGCTCGGCCATGCGCTTCTTGGTGTGCAGCAGCCGCTCGGCGTGGATCTTGATGTCCGAGGCGGAGCCGGCCAGGCCGGCCGAGGGCTGGTGGATCAGGATCTCGGCGTTCGGCAGGGCGAAGCGCTTGCCGGGCGTGCCCGCGCTGAGCAGGAACTGTCCCATCGAGGCCGCGAGGCCCATGGCGATCGTCACCACGTCGTTCTTGATGTACTGCATGGTGTCGTAGATCGCCATGCCGGCCGTGATCGAACCGCCCGGGCTGTTGATGTAAAGGAAGATGTCCTTGTCCGGATCGGAGGCAAGGAGCAGCAGCTGTGCGGTGATCTTGTTGGCAATGTCGTCGTCCACGGGCTGGCCGAGGAAGATGATCCGCTCGCCGAGCAGTCGGTTGTAGACCTGGTCGCCGAGGCCACCACCGATGGAGGGCTCGCCGGCGGCTGAGGGCATCAGATTCGTCACGTATCCACCTGCTCGTCTTACGACGGCGCCGGGCCGTCTCACGTTTCCCTGCGGGGCTGGAAGCCGATTCGGAGACTCCCCTGCCCTCGTATTCATGGACCCTAACGCGGGGGGCCTGCGGTGCCATCCCGGTTCTGCGGGTGTTCGCCGGGGGCGTAGCCGTACGCGGATGCGGGATCTCGCCGTCGGGGCGCGAGCTCGTCGCCGGGTGCGGGTCCATTGTGGTCGCTCGCGCAGTTCCCCGCGCCCCTGGGTGGGCTGTCCGGCCGTACGACGAACGGGCCCCGGCGTCAGACGTCCGGGGCCCGTTTCACATCCGTCGGGGACGGCGCGAGGGATCAGCCCTCGGTCTTCTCGTCGGCCTTGTCGTCGGCGGACTCGGTGGTCTCGGCGGTGGCCTCGGCGGCCTCCGTCTCCTCCTCCTCGTCGTCCAGGTCGACGATCTCGCCGTTGGTGTCCTTGACCGTGGCCTTCTCGACCACGGCGGCCAGGGCCTTGCCGCGGGCGACCTCGCCGACGAGGAGCGGGACCTGGCCCTGCTCGACGACGGCCTGGGCGAACTGGTCGGGGGACATGCCGGAGGAGGCCGCGCGCCGCATGAGGTGCTCGGTGAGCTCCTCCTGGCTGACGTTGAGCTTCTCCTGCTTGACCAGCTCGTCGAGGACGAACTGGGTCTTGATGCCCTTGACCGCGGCCTCGCGGGTCTCGGCGTCGAACTCCTCGGCGGTCTTGCCCTGGAGCTCCAGGTACTTGTCGAGGGTGAGGCCCATCTGGCCGAGCTGGTGGTGCTCGAGGTTGTGCTTACGGGTGTTGATCTCGTCCTCGAGGAGCTTCTCGGGGACCGGGACCTCGACCAGCTCGAGCAGCTTGTCCAGCACGCGCTCCTGGGCCTGGGTGGCCTGGTCGTACTGCTTCATGTTGGCCAGGCGCTTGCGGCTGTCGGCCTTGAGCTCGTCCAGCGTGTCGAACTCCGACGCGAGCTGCGCGAAGTCGTCGTCCAGCTCGGGCAGCTCCCGCTTGGCGACCTGGGTGACCTTGACGGTGACCTCGGCCTCCTTGCCGGCCGCCGAGCCGCCCTTGAGCTCGGAGGTGAAGGTGGCCTCGCCACCGGCCTCCAGGCCCTTCACGGCGTCGTCGATGCCGTCCAGCAGCTCACCGGAGCCGATGGTGTAGGACACGCCGTCGGCGATGCCGTCCTCGAGGACCTCGCCGTCGACCTTGGCCTTCAGGTCGAGGGTGACCACGTCGCCGTCCTCGGCGGCGCGCTCCACCGGGGAGGTGGAGGCGAAGCGCTCGCGCAGCTGCTCGACCGACTTCTCGACGTCCTCGTCGCTGACCTCGACGGCGTCGACCTCGACCTCGATGCCGGAGTAGTCCGGGATCTCGACGGTCGGGCGGACGTCGACCTCGGCGGTGAAGTTCAGCGTCTCGCCGTCCTTCAGCTCCGTGATGTCGACCTCGGGCTGGCCGAGCGGGTTCAGCTCGGCCTCGTTGACCGCGTCGGTGTAGAACTTCGGAAGCGCGTCGTTGACCGCCTCCTCCAGGACCGCACCGCGGCCGAACCGCTGGTCGATGACCCGGGCCGGGATCTTGCCCTTGCGGAAGCCCTTCACCGTGACCTGCTGGTTGATCTTCTTGTACGCCGCGTCGAGGCTGTCCTTGAGCTCCTCGAAGGGCACCTCGACAGTGAGCCGAACCCGAGTCGGGTTCAGGGTCTCCACGGCGCTCTTCACGGTTCGGTCTCCTTGTGGCTGACTGCTTGGGTTCTGCCGGCGCGGAGGGCGTCCGGCGGATTTCGCCGCCCGGAGACTGCAGACTCTGAGACACACGGGCGTGCAGCTTGCATAGTAACGGCAGCGACTACACGGCCCAAAAGGCGATCACTCCCGATCGCCACCGGTGATCCGCGGGTGGTCCGCCCACGGGCCGCCGTCGATCTCGGTGGCCGGCCGGTGGATGGTCGGGGTGGCGGGATTTGAACCCACGGCCTTCCGCTCCCAAAGCGGACGCGCTACCAAGCTGCGCCACACCCCGTCTGGTGCGACACGTAGGGTACATGCCGCCGAGTGCCCGGGCCGCCGTCTTTTCCCGCGCGCGTTCCCCGCAAGGTTCTCCCGCGGGGGCGCGGACGCGGGGTGCGCACGGGAAGGGGTGTGCGGGGAGGGGGCACGACCCGCTACGATGCCTGCAGTGCCGCGGTCGCCGACCTGCGGTGCGCACTGTGCGGGCGTAGCTCAATGGTAGAGCCCCAGTCTTCCAAACTGGCTACGCGGGTTCGATTCCCGTCGCCCGCTCCGAGAGGCCTCCGGCCCGGTCCCCCGAGGGGACCGGGCCGGAGGCCTTTGTGCGCCGGGAGCGCGCCGGGGTGCGCCCTAGAACTGGATGGAGTTGATCGTCTCCGCTATCGAGTTCAGGAACCGCTGGATGTCGTCGGCCATGCCGGTCGAGGCCAGGAAGAAGCCGAAGAGGACCGCGACGATCGCGGGGCCCGCCTTGATGGAGCCTCCTCGCAGCAGCACCACCAGGATGATCGCCAACAGCAGCACCACTGACAATGAAATGGCCACAACTGATCACACCCTAGGTCGGTCCGCTCTCCCGGCCCGGGGATGCGACCCCGCGCACCCCCGCCAGAACCATCGTGCCACCAACCGGGCCCCGTCATGCGGCAGGTGACACATCGTCCGGCCGTTATCCGGCCAGACGCGCTCCCCGGCGCACGCGGGCAGGCCCGACAGGCACGCCCCGTACAGGAATTCGACACGACACCCGCACGGGGAATTCGAACTGTTCCGTTTCAATGAGCGCACAACGCGTTCGCAGGTATCTCGAATTGTCTTCACGGACCCGCGAGGGCCCCGAGCGCGCCCGCCGAAGACGACCGGACGCGGACATTCCAGCGGAGTCCCCCGGCGGGCTTATGCCTGCTTTAGTGCCGAAGAGTCATGACAATACGGGCCTGTTGGGCACCCGTTGACGCCCGGCGACAGCGGGGACTGTGGGACCTGTCACGTAATTCGGAGGGTCAACTCTCGCGGAATTCGGGGTAGTCGCGGAGAGCCCCATGAGACCGAATACGGGTGGGGCGGGGAGGGTTTTACGGGATCACTTGGACAACGCTAGGGTGCCTCAGATGTTCAACGCTGCCTCGTCCCCACCCAACGCAGCGAGGTCGACGACGGGTGCGGCCCCGTCCGGCGCGCGACGCGACGCGTTCTTCGACAACGCCAAGTACCTGGCGATCGTGCTGGTGGCCATGGGCCACTCCTGGGACCCGCTCAACGACGACAGCCGGGTCCTGGAGACGCTGTACACGGTGGTCTACGTCTTCCACATGCCGGCGTTCGTCATCATCTCCGGGTACTTCTCCCGGAGTTTCGACATGCGCCCCGACCGGGTCAGACGGCTGATCACCGGCGTCGCCGTGCCGTACGTCGTCTTCGAGACCGCCTACGCGCTCTTCCAGCGCTTCGCCGGGGACGATCCGCAGCACGTGATCAGCCTGCTGGACCCCTGGTACCTGACGTGGTTCCTGTGCGCGCTGTTCGTCTGGCGTCTGACCACCCCGCTGTGGAAGGCGATCCGCCACCCGCTGCCCGTCGCGCTGGGCGTCGCCATGCTGGCCTCGATGGCGCCGGAGATCGGTGACGACCTGGACATGCAGCGGCTGTTGCAGTTCCTGCCCTGCTTCGTGCTGGGCCTGTGCCTGCGGCCCGAGCACTTCCGTCTGGTGCGGCGCCGTTCGGTGCGGATCGCGTCGGTGCCGGTGTTCGCGGCCGCGCTGCTCGTCGGCTGGTGGGCGTCGCCGCACATGGACCTGGGCTGGGTGTACCGCAACTCCGCCGCGCAGGAGATGGGCGCCCCGTGGTGGACCGGACCGGTCATGGTGCTCGCGCTCTTCGGCTGCTCGGTGCTGCTGACGGCCTGCTTCTTCTCCTGGGTGCCGGGCCGGCGCACCTGGTTCACGGCGCTGGGCACGGGCACGCTGTACGGCTATCTCCTGCACGGTTTCCTGATCAAGGCCGGCTACTACACCGGCCTCTTCGACCAGCCCGCGCTGCACCGGCCGCTGGGTGAGTTCGCCGCGACGGTCCTGGCCGCGGCGGCCGTCACGCTGCTGTGCACCAGGCCCGTGCGGCGCGTCTTCCGGTGCGTGATGGAACCGGGGATGGAGTGGGCGTTCAGGCGGGAAGCCGTCGCGCCGGCGCCCGGACGCGGGGAACGCCTGCGGGCGGACGAGAAGCGCGAGAAGGTTCCGGCCTAGCCGCGCAGGCCGAGAAGGGCGCGCATCCGGGCGTACTTCTCGGTCAGCCGTGCGCGGGTCGCCCCGTCGAGGACCGCCAGCCGCGCCGGGTCCGCGTTGTGCGCCAGGTCCGCCTCCTTGACCAGCAGCGCGCCGGGCGTGGCGAGGATGCGCGCGGCGTACGCCTCGGGCGGCTCCCCGGCGCGTTTGGTGAGCGCGAGCACGATGTCCTTGGTGCGGGTGCTCAGCGCGGCCTCGCGCAGCCATCGTTGCGACAGCGCGTCGTCCTCGACCGAGTCGTGCAGCCAGGCCGCGGCGATCTGCTCGTCGTCCCCGCCGCGCCGCCGGACGCCCTCGGCGACGGCCAGCAGGTGTTCGGCGTACGGCCGTCCGGCCTTGTCGGTCTGTCCGGCGTGGGCGGCGCGGGCGGTGGCCTCGACGTCGGCCAGGGAGAGCCGGCCGGTGGGCCCGGGGGTGGGTGACGGGGTGCGGGACACGCGGTCCAGTGTGTCAGTCCGCCGCCGTCGTCCACTGGGCCGTCGGGCCCTCGCGGCAGATCAGCAGGAGCGCCCGGTCGTCGTTGACGTCCTTGGCCACCGCCTCGATCAGGTGCCAGGCGGCGCCGTGGAAGCCGCCGGCGACATAGCGGTCGGCCTCACCGGTGAGGCGGTCGATGCCCTCGGCGATGTCGCGGTCGGAGGTCTCCACCAGACCGTCCGTGAACAGCATCAACACGTCTCCGGGGCGCAGCGAGCCCTTCACCGGGTCGAACTGGGCACCGTCGTACACGCCCAGCAGCGGTCCCTCGGCGGACTTCTCCTCCCAGCGGCCGGTGCCCGCGCTGAGCTGGAGGCCCGGCGGATGTCCGGCGGAGTACAGCTCGTAGTCGCCGGAGTCGAGGTCCAGGACGAGGTGGATGGAGGTGGCGAAGCCCTCGTCCCAGTCCTGCCGGAGCAGATAGCCGTTGGCGGCCGGCAGGAAGGAGTGCGGGGGCAGGCTGCCCAGCAGTCCGCCGAAGGCGCCCGACAGCAGCAGCGCGCGGGAGCCCGCGTCCATGCCCTTGCCGGACACGTCGGTGAGGACGACCTCCAGGGTCCGGCCGCCGTTGGTGCGGGCCGCGACCACGAAGTCGCCGGAGAAGGACTGGCCGCCGGCCGGGCGCAGCGCCATCTCCCGGTGCCAGCCCTGCGGCAGCTGGGGCAGCTTGCTCTGGACGCGGATGCGTTCGCGAAGGTCGAAGAGCATGGTGCCGCCGCGCCGCCAGGGCACGCCGACCCGGCTGCGGAACTGGGCGATCAGCAGCCCGAAGAAACCGCAGGCCGCGACGACCAGGACCACGCCGGGGGTGACCCGGGAGGGGCCCTCGGTGTAGGGGCCCAGCTGCACCGACTCCACGATCAGGGCGGTGGCCGCCGCCGCGTACAGACCGAGCAGGCTCGCCGGGCGCAGCAGCAGACCGCCCGCGACGATCGGCAGCACCAGCGCGGCCGGTGAGCACCACACGGAGTTCACCATCGTGGTGGCCGCGATGACGGGGATCATCAGCAGCAGCCCGGCGAGCGCGATCCAGTCCGAGCCGTCGCCGCGGAAGTAGTCGACGGCGGATCTGCGCATGCCGACGCGGGCCCGGTGCCACTGCTTGTTCCACCGTGCCGTGAACGTCTCGGCTTCCGCGCGCCGCTGTCGTCCTGCTGCCATTAGTTCGGGACCCTATCCATCGGACCGGTCGCTCGGCACGGGAGGTCCTACTTGTCCCCCGTCCGAGGCCGGACTTCACAGTGAACTTCACGAACGGCCGTCGCGCCGCAACCTGGCGGAAATTCCCTCGCCCGTCCTTGCGGGCCCCTGGTAGGCATGGGGCCATGGGCAATGACGGCATCGGCCGGATCGGCGGCAGCGGCAACACCGGCGGGTTCGACCCCACGAGCGGGCTGCGCGTGCTGCGGCCGGACGAATGGGACACGTGGTACGGAATGCTGATCCGTGCCTTCGGCGGCGTCCCGGAACCCGCCGAGGAGCTGGCACTGTACCGGGAGCTGACGCGGTGCGACCGCTCCCTCGGCGTGTGGGACGGGGACGAGTGCGTCGGGACGTCGGGCGCGTTCGCGTTCCGGATGACCGTGCCCGGCGGTGCGCTGGTGTCCGCCGCGGGGGTCACCATGGTCGGCGTCGCCGCCACCCACCGGCGCCGGGGCGTGCTGACGTCGATGATGCGACGGCAACTGGACGACGTACGGTCCTGGGGCGAGCCGCTGGCCGTGCTGACGGCCTCGGAACCGGCGATCTACGGCCGGTTCGGCTACGGCGCCGCGACCTTCCAGGTGAACGCCGAGATCGAGACGGACCGGGTCCGCCTGTCGGTGCCGGACGGGACGGACGACGTACGGCTGCGGTACGCCGAGCCCGCGGACGTCCTCGACGAGTGCGAGGCCGTGTACGCGCGGCTGGTGCCCGGGCGGCCGGGGATGCTGGCCCGGCTGCCCGGCTGGGAGCGGCTGGGACTGCTGGACCCGGAGAGCAGCCGGGACGGCGCGTCGCCGCTGCAGTGCGTGGTCGCCCGGCGGGACGGGGAGGTCACGGGGTACGCGCGGTTCCGGGTGCGGCCGGACTGGGGGCCCTCGGGGCCCGACGGCACGGTCGTCCTGCAGGACCTGGCGGGGCTGGACCCGGCGACCCGGTCGGCGCTGTGGCGCTTCCTGTTCGGCATCGACCTGACGACGAAGCTGACCATGCGCGGGCGGCCGGTCGACGAGGCGTGGCAGTACCAGGTGTCCGACATCCGGCGGTGCCGGCCGCAGCTGCGGGACGCGCTGTACGTGCGTCTGGTGGATGTGGGGGCCGCGCTGGCGGCGCGTACCTACCAGGCGCCGGTGGACGTCGTGTTCGAGGTCGAGGACGCCTTCTGCCCCTGGAACGAGGGGCGTTGGCGGCTGTCGGGGGACGCGAAGGGAGCGTCCTGCGAGCGTACGTCCGACGCGGCGGATCTCGCCCTGTCCGTACGGGAGTTGGGGGCGGCCTACCTCGGGGGCGTCACCCTGGGCTCGCTGGGCGCGGCCGGGCGGGTGCGGGAGCTGCGGTCCGGTGCGCTGGCGGAGGCGTCGGTGGGGTTCGCGTCGGACGTGGCGCCGTGGCTGCCGCACGGGTTCTGACGGCCGGGGCTGCCCCGGTCGGCGGTCAGTTCTTCTGACAGGTCGGGCACCAGAAGAGGTTGCGGGCGGCGAGGCCGGCGGTGCGGACGGCGTCGCCGCACAGGTGGCAGGGGCCGCCGGTGCGGCGGTAGACGTAGACCTCGCCGCCGTGGTCGTCGACGCGGGGCGGGCGGCCCATGGCCTCGGGGGTGTGCTCCGGGCGGACGGTGTCGATGCGGTTGTTGCGGACGCCCTCGCGCATGAGCTCGACGAGGTCGCGCCAGATCGTGTCCCACTCGGCGGGGGTGATGTCCCGGCCGGGGCGGTACGGGTCGATGCCGTGCCGGAAGAGGACCTCGGCGCGGTAGACGTTGCCGACGCCGGCGACGACCTTCTGGTCCATGAGCAGCGCGGCGATGGTGGTGCGGCTGCGGGAGATCCGGGCGTAGGCGGTGCGGGGGTCGTTGCCGTCGCCCGGGGGACGCAGCGGGTCGGGGCCGAGGCGGTCGTGTACGGCCTGCTTCTCGGGGTCCGTGATCAGGGCGCAGGTGGTGGGGCCGCGGAGGTCGACGTAGGCGGTGTCGTTGACGAGGCGGAGGCGGACGGTGTCCGTGGGCGGGGGCGCGGGGGTCTCACCGAAGGCGACCTTGCCGAAGAGGCCGAGGTGGATGTGGACCCAGTCGGTTCCGGCGGCGCCGAAGCCGAGGAAGAGGTGCTTGCCGTGGGCCTCGGTGCGGGTGAGTTCCGTGCCGGTGAGGAGGGCGGCGGCGTCGGAGAACTTGCCCTGGGGGCTGCTGACGTGCACTGCCGTGCCGGCGAAGGCGGTGGCGTAGTCCTGGGCCAGCCTGTGGATCGTGTGCCCCTCTGGCACGGGGGTCCTTTCGTGGTCTTTCCCCATCCGTCCGCCCGACTCGGTCGGCCGGGAGGCGGGACTCGTCTCCGGGGCTCCGCCCCGGACCCCGGCGGGGACTCCGTCCCCTGCGCCCCTCCCCCGTGCTCACGCAGCGGGGGAAGGCCGCCCGGGCGACGTCGTTACTGCTGCGGGTGGTGCGGGGGGATGGGCGGGAGGTCGCCCGTCGTTTCGTAGGACGACAGCATGTCGATGCGGCGGATGTGGCGCTCGTCACCGGAGAACGGGGTCGCGAGGAAGGTCTCGACGAACTTCGTCGCCTCCTCCTGCGAGTGCATGCGCGCGCCGACGGCCACGACGTTGGCGTTGTTGTGCTGGCGGCCGAGGGACGCCGTCTCCTCGCTCCAGGCCAGCGCCGCACGGACGCCCTTGACCTTGTTCGCCGCGATCTGCTCGCCGTTGCCGGAGCCGCCGATCACGATGCCGAGGGCGTCGGGGTCCGCGGCCGTCCGCTCGGCCGCGCGGAGGCAGAAGGGCGGGTAGTCGTCCTGGGCGTCGTAGAGGTGCGGGCCGCAGTCGACGGGCTCGTGGCCCGCCGCCTTGAGCCACTCGACGAGGTGGTTCTTGAGTTCGTAGCCCGCATGGTCGGAGCCGAGATACACGCGCATGCGTCGAGTGTGACACGCGGGCCGCGGGGAAGCAGCGTCGGGTGTCGGCTGTGAAAAGAGGGAGAGAAGCTGTGGAACCTCAGGGGGAGCTCAAGTAACGATCCGGAATCAAAGGTTCCCGAATTCGTTCACCTCCGTTTCACTGGTCCGGCTCGTACACCGCTCGTACGGGTAAATGATCGACCGGCGCAAAGGAAAAACACCCCATGACTTCGCAGCCGACCCTGACAAAGGCCGGGAACGGCCCCGGAGACCCCGGAGAACCCGGGTCCGGGCTCCAGGCCGGACTCAAGAACCGCCACCTTTCGATGATCGCCATTGGCGGTGTCATCGGGGCCGGGCTGTTCGTGGGATCCAGTTCCGGTATCGCCACGGCCGGACCCGGCATTCTCCTGTCGTACGCCCTCGTCGGCACCCTCGTGGTGTTCGTGATGCGGATGCTCGGCGAGATGTCCGCCGCCAATCCGACGTCCGGTTCCTTCTCCGCGCACGCCGACCGCGCGCTCGGGCCCTGGGCCGGGTTCTCCATCGGCTGGCTCTACTGGTTCTTCTGGGTCGTCGTGCTGGCCGTGGAGGCGACCGCCGGCGCCAAGATCCTCGAAGGCTGGATACCGGCCGTGCCCCAGTGGGGCTGGGCTCTCATCGTGATGGTGGTGCTGACCGCCACCAACCTCGCCTCGGTCGGTTCCTACGGCGAGTTCGAGTTCTGGTTCGCCGGGATCAAGGTCGTCGCGATCGCCGCGTTCATCGTCGTCGGCGGACTGGCCGTCTTCGGCGTGCTGCCGGGCGTCGACAGCGACCAGGCGGGGCTGTCCAATCTGACCGCGCACGGCGGGTTCCTGCCACACGGCCCGGGAGCCGTCCTCACCGGCGTGCTGCTGGTCGTCTTCTCCTTCATGGGCAGCGAGATCCCCACCCTGGCCGCCGGTGAGTCCGAGGACCCGCAGCGGGCCGTGACCAAGGCGACGAACAGCATCATCTGGCGTATCGCCGTCTTCTACCTCGGTTCCATCTTCGTCGTCGTGACCCTGCTGCCGTGGGACTCCCAGTCGATCGTCGACCTGGGCTCCTACGTCGCCGCCCTCGACTCGCTCGGGATCCCGAACGCCGGTGAGGTCATGAACTTCATCGTGCTGACGTCCGTGCTGTCCTGCCTCAACTCCGGGCTGTACACGGCGTCCCGCATGGCCTTCTCGCTCGGCCAGCGCGGGGACGCGCCGAAGGCGTTCGCCCGGACCACCCGGCGCGGGGTGCCGCAGACGGCGATCCTCTCGTCCGTCGTCTTCGGCTTCGTCGCGGTCTTCTTCAACTACAAGTTCCCCGACACGGTCTTCCTCTTCCTGCTCAACTCGTCGGGCGCCGTGGCGCTCTTCGTCTGGCTGGTCATCTGCTTCTCGCAGCTGCGGCTGCGGAAGATCATCCAGGCCGAGGCGCCGGAGAAGCTGGTCGTGCGGATGTGGCTGTACCCGTACCTGACCTGGGTGACCGCCGCGGTCATCGTCTTCGTGCTGGGCTACATGCTGACCGACACCGAGCACGACGGGCGCACCACGGTGCTGCTGACGCTGCTCGTCGCGGCGATCGTGGTCGTCATCGCCGTCATGAAGCAGCGGGTCGTCGCCCGCAGGAGCTGACGGACCCGTCGCCGTACGGCGGGAAGACGAAGAGGCTCGCCGGGTCGTACTGCGACCGGGCGAGCCTCTTGCGTGTCGGCGGCTACGGCGTCACCGCTTGCCGGCCAGCTTCCAGGCGGCCGGCAGCACGCCCATGGCCAGGGCGGCCTTGAGGGCGTCGCCGATCAGGAACGGCGTGAGGCCGGCCGCGACCGCGGCGCTGAGGGACATGTCGGCGGCGAGGGCCAGGTACGGGACGCCGACGGCGTAGATGATCGCCTCGCCCAGCAGCATCGTGCCGGCCGTGCGCAGCATCGAGCGGTCGGCGCCGCGGCGGGCGAGGGCGCCCACGACCGTGGCGGCGAGCAGCATGCCGAAGACATAGCCGAGGGACGGGGCGCCGGTGCCGGAACCGCCCTCCGCGAACCACGGCACGCCCGCCATGCCCACCAGCGCGTACAGCGCGAGGGACAGCAGGCCGCGGCCGGCGCCGAGGGAGGTGCCGACGAGCAGCGCCGCGAAGGTCTGGCCGGTCACCGGCACCGGGGAGCCGGGGACGGGCACCGCGATCTGGGCGGCGAGGCCGGTGAGCACGGCGCCGCCCGCCACGAGCGCGATGTCACGGACTCGGGAGGAGGGGATGAGGTCGGCGAGGACCTGCCCGGTGCGGGCGGGGACGGCAGCGGTGCTCATGGGGACTCCGCGGTGGTGTGGACATGTCGGGACACCGCGACGCTATCCCAGCGGCCCGGAGCCGATCACGAGCAGCGCTCGACAAAGGCCGGATCGAGGGCTTGGTGGGCTTCCGACAAAGAACGCCGGGCACACGCGGTCCGGGGTGATACCGGTCACTGAGGTGGGGAGGTGAGCGTCACCCCCGGGGCGGCGGGCACCGGCTGTGGAGTCCCGCCAAAGACCGCGGAGCCGCGGAGGGCCGGGGACCCGTGGAGGACGACGGCACCGACGGGCTACCGGACCGTCACGTTCCGTATTGCGGTCGTCCGCATGGTGGGCAGCCGCTGTCGCAGGGTGGCGGCACCGCCGAGACTGTGGGCGTTTTACCCCCGTCCCCCACGCATTGGACGAGCCGCACGATGTCCAACAGCACCACCACCGAGGCGCCGCCGCAGCCGGACGGCGCCTCCCTCTCGCACGGCCTCAAGCAGCGCCACCTGTCGATGATCGCCCTCGGCGGTGTCATCGGCGCCGGGCTGTTCGTCGGGTCCGGGGCCGGCATCGCCGCCGCCGGGCCGTCGATCGTCGTCGCCTACACCCTCTCCGGTCTCCTCGTGATGCTGGTGATGCGGATGCTGGGCGAGATGTCCGCCGCGTATCCCTCGTCGGGCTCCTTCTCCGCCCACGCCGAGCGGGCGATCGGCCCCTGGGCCGGTTTCACCGCGGGCTGGTCGTTCTGGGTGCTGCTGTGCACGGCCGTCGGCCTGGAGGGCATCGGCGCGGCCCAGATCGTGCACGGCTGGCTGCCGGGCACGCCCGAGTGGGCGTGGGTGGCGCTGTTCATGGTGGTGTTCTGCGGGACGAACCTGGCCGCCGTGAAGAACTTCGGCGAGTTCGAGTTCTGGTTCGCCACCCTCAAGGTCGGCGCGATCTCGCTGTTCCTGGTGCTCGGCGTGCTGGCGATCGCCGGCGTCCTGCCCGGCACCGACTCCCCCGGCGCCTCCCATCTGAACGACTTCCTGCCGAACGGCGGCAACGGCCTGATCATCGGCCTGCTCGCCTCGGTGTTCGCCTACGGCGGCCTGGAGACGGTCACCATCGCCGCGGCCGAGTCGGAGAACCCGGTCAAGGGCGTGGCGAGCGCCGTGCGCACGGCGATGTGGCGGATCGCGCTGTTCTACATCGGCTCGATGGCGGTGATCGTCACCCTGGTGCCCTGGGACTCCGAGGAGGTCGTGGCGAAGGGCCCGTACGTCGCCGCCCTCGACGAGCTCGGCATCCCGGGCGCCGGTCAGCTGATGAACGTCGTCGTGCTGGTCGCGCTGCTGAGCGCGATGAACGCCAACATCTACGGAGCCTCGCGCATCGGCTACTCGCTGGTCGAGCGCGGCCAGGGCCCGAAGGCGCTGGGCCGGGTGTCGGGCGGGGTGCCGCGGATCGCGGTCCTCGTCTCCTCGGTCTTCGGCTTCGGCTGCGTGCTGCTCAGCTACTGGCGGCCGGACGACGTCTTCTCCTGGCTGTTGAACATGATCGGCGCGGTCATCCTGGTCGTCTGGATCTTCATCGCCGTCTCGCAGCTGCGGCTGCGGCGCCGTCTGGAGCGCGAGGCGCCCGAGAAGCTGGTGGTGCGCATGTGGGCGTTCCCGTGGCTGACCTGGGTGGCACTGGCGGGCATGGCCACGGTGTTCGTGCTGATGGCCCGGGAACCGGACACGCGGGTGCAGCTGTACTCGACGGGCGGAATGACGCTGGTCCTGGCCGCCATCGGCTACGCCTGGCAGCGGCGGCGGGCGCGCGCCTAGCCCTCACGGCTCCTTCCGTCGGGGTCGCCCCCGCGGCCCCGCCGAGCCGAAGCCCGGCGGGGCCGAGAAGCGCCCGCCCCCGAACCGACCGGCAGCGTCACCGGACGGTCCCCCGGGGGCTCATGGCGTACGACGGCAGCCGTTACCCCACGGAGTACCCGAAGTAGTCGCCGTTGGCAGGCAGTCCGCCCTTGCCCGGCTGGTACGTGGTCGCCGGCAGGCTCGTACCGCCCGGCACGGCGTTCGGGAAGGGCAGGACGTGCAGGGCCCCGGTGGCGGTGGGCCCGTAGGGCATACCGGCGTAGAGGTTCCGCGGCGTGAAGAGGATGCTCGTGCCCAGCTTCTCGCCCTCACCCGGGGTACCAGGGATGCCGTCGCCGTCGCCGGCCTCGATCCACAGGTCGTTGGCGCCAGCCGCGTCCATCAGCGAGAAGGTGTGGATGGCACCGGCGTCGCTGAAGCCCGCGAGGTCCTCACCGGGTGCGCCCACGGCGATCTTCAGCGTGTCGGCCGAACCGACCTTCCGGGGAGCGGTGTTGACCGCGCTGAGGGACGCGCCCACGGAGTCACCGGCCTCGATCGTGCCGGAACGGTCGTCGGTCGCGGAGCCCTGGTTGAGCGCGTGCAGGTAGTCCCAGGTGCCGTTGGCGTAGAAGTGCAGGAGTACGACGTTGCCCGCGCCGGCCGCCTGCGCGGCGCCGGTCTCAGGGGCCAGGGCCTCGCCGGGCGCGCCGATGGCGAGGATCGAGTCGGTCGCCGTGGCCGCACCGGACGGGCGGTAGGCGACCAGCGCGAGGGCCTGGCCGAACTTGTCACCGGCCTCGGCGGCGCCGCTGATCTTCTCGTTGTCCTGGTCCAGGCCCGCGACCACGGTGGGCCGTCCGGTGGCGTCCAGCTTGTGGCTGAGCACGGCCAGGTTGCCGGCGTTCGCGTTACCGCCGATGGCGTCACCGGGAGCGCCGATGGCGATGAAGTTGGAGTCGCCCGCGACGGACGTGCCGAAGGCGTCGTTGGCCTCGGCCGCGCCGGGGACGCCCGCGGTGTCCTGGTTGATGGCGATGTTGGTGTCGCCGTGCACGTAGAAGGCAGCGCCCGCCTTGGCGAGCGAGCCGAGCGCCTCGCCCGGCGTGCCGATCAGGACCCACGGCTCGCCCGCGGCGGTGGTGCCCGCGGCGAGGGAGGCACCCATGCGGTCGCCGGTCTCCGGCGCGGAGCCCTTGATGGAGCCGTTGCCGGAGCCCTGTTCGAAGTGGCGGGTGGCCGGTCCGCTGCCGAGGCCGTTCTTGCCGCCGAACAGGATGTCGACGAAGCCGGCGTCGACCGCGCTGCCGACGTTCTCCTCGGACGCGGAGACGACGAGGTCGGTGTAGCCGTCCTCGTTGTAGTCGACGGTCGCGAGGTGGTTGCCGAAGTGGTCCCCGGCCTCGGTGCCGCCGGGCACCCAGTCGAGGTCCTGGGTGATCTCGGCGGTGCCCTTGCCGCCGCCGTGGACGACCCGGACGAGACCCGCGGTGGTGTCGCCGCCGACCGTGGCCATCGGGTCGCCGATGGCGATGTCCTCGACGGCGTCGCCGTTGAAGTCGACGATGCGGGTGGCGCCGACCGCCGCGTCGATCCAGGAGGCGAGGTCGTCGACGCGCGCGATGACGCCCGCGGTGGAGGTCTGGGTCTCGTCGATGCCGAGGCAGCCGCCCTGGAAGGACTGGCTGTTGAGGCCGACCAGCTTGCCGCCGGAGATGACCGGGCCGCCGGTGTCGCCCATGCAGGCGGCCGCGCCGCCCTTGCCGGTGACGCCCGCGGAGGTGGCCGCGGTGGAGTCGACGGTGTAGGTGCCGGTGTGCAGCTGGAGCGGCGCCCATTCGGTCTTCGTACGGCCGTATCCGGCGAAGGTCAGCTCCGCGCCGGCCGCGGGCGCGGTGGTGGCGAGCTGGGCCGGGGTCACGTTGGTGACGGGCCGGTTGAGGCGGGCCAGGACCACATCGCGGTCCGTGCGCGGCACGATCTCGACGACGCGGCGCTCGGCGCCCTGCGTGCCGGAGAGGTCGGAGCGGCCGATGACTGCGGTGGTCGCCTTGGCGGGGACGCCGGCCGGGACGGCGAGCGAGGCGGCCGGGTTCTCGGCGAAGCAGCTGGCCGCGGTGAGCAGCCATTCGGCGTCGACGAGGACGGCGGAGCAGCCGCGGTCGTGGTCGCCGATGACGATCTGCGCGGTGTAGGCGTGCGTGGTGTCCGAGCCGGCGACCGGTGTGCCGCCGGTGATGGCGACGGCGGGCGCCGTGCTCAGCGCCAGCGACCCGGCGGCCAGGACCGCGCCGAGCGCGGCCAGACGGGGACGTCCGATGGAAGACATACGAGTGGTTTCCTCATTCACGGGGCGACCCCGGCTAGTTGTTGACGCGGATCTCGACCAGGACGTGCTCGCGGCCGTCGACGGACTCGCCGACGCCCTTCCACGTGTCCGCGGGGATGTCGTACTCGACCTGGTCGCCCTCGGCGGTCATCTCCAGGTGCGTGTTGGTGGAGTCGTCCGTCTTCACCCCGTGCACCGAGGGAAGTTCGAGGGTCAGGAAGCCCTCGTCGGCGGTGACCTCGAAGCAGACGTCCTCGTGGTCGCGCGCGAGGAACTGCAGGAGGTTGCCCCCGCCGGCGCAGTCGGCGAGCACGATGTGGCCGTCGCCGCGCTTGAGGACGACGTTCTGCTCGGCCAGGATCTTGTCGGCGTTCGGGTAGTTGTAGTCCTCGACGGCGTAGCCGGGCGTGCCATCGGCGACGGCGTCGGTGGCGGACCCGGCGGCGGCACCCGCGCCGCCCTGGGCGAGTACGGCCCATGCCAGGGCGCCGGCGGTGGCCGCGGCGCCCAGAATGCGCACGAATGCGCTACGTGACTTCATCACAGTCCTAAAACTCGACAGTTCTTCGGTTCAAGTGCCTTATCGAAGCGGGCACTTGGCGAGCGCGTCCAATACCTGAAACGGACGGAAACCGGATAACCGGTGGGTATGGATCGTGATCCGCATCACACCCGGGAAGGGTTGTAGCGATCTCCATAACGACTTCGCAATAGCTCGCCATGTGGCCCACAGAGAGGCGTCCGGGAAGAAGAGGGAAAGGGCGCGAAGGAGAACTTCACACCCTTTCCGCCCGGCTCCGTCAGACCACTCAGTTCGTCTTGTCGAGCTCCTGCGTGACCGGCCCGTCCGGATCGGACTGGAAATACAGCGTGTCCTGATCGTCTACATAGAGCTGGATTCCGGCGGTCTTGCCGAGCCCGCCGTCCTCGACCCCCAGGTACACGAAATCACTCGACGTTCCCGGGTCCTCGTATTCCCAGCTGCCGCGGAAATCGACCGGCTCCGCGCCCTCGCGCGTCGTCACACCGGTGGCCGAGAAGGTGCCCTTCGCGGAGAGTTCGATCCGCCCGCCGTCGTCGGAGCGGTACACACCGGGCAGCTTCTCCGGGTCGATCGCCCCCGAGCACCCCGAGACGAGCACCGCCGAAGCGGCAAGTACGGCGAAGAGCCATCGTTCACCGGCCCTCTTGCGTGTCACGGGCCCAGCGTAACGTCGAACTCGATCACCTGGGTCTTGGGCGACAGCGGCCCCTCGTCACCGACGACCTTGTCCACGAACGCGCCCACGGTGTCGCTCCACCAGTCCGTGTACCCGATGACCGGAGGGTGCGTCGCCGACTCGATGTCCGATTCGTTGTACGCGGTGTAGCGCCAGGTGACCGATCCGTCCGCGTTCTCCCGGATGGGAGTCATACGGACCTGGTGCGAGCCCAGGAACGTGTACGCGAGGTTGCCGGTGAGTCCGGCCGTGGTGAGCGTGCCGTAGTCCGTGAGGTATTTGCCGACGCCGTCGAAGCCGCTGAGCTGATAGTCGTACATATAGGTGTGGCCCAGCTCGTACTTACCGGTGCGCTGCCATTCACTGAGGAAGTACGCGATCACGCCCTTGGTGTTCGCGTGCTCGCGGTAGATCTTGGTGAATTCGTCGTTCGGACCGAAACACTGCGACTGGGGACCGGTGCCGGTCAGCCAGCTCCACCCCAGCTCCCACGGGTTGGTGCTGTTGGAGTGCTCGATCGGGTCGCCGAACGGCGTCAGACAGCTCTCGGCGCCGTCGGGAAGCCCGGTCTCGCCGTCGATCGGCACCTTCGAGTTGTCGATCGCGTCCTGGATCGCCTGCTGGATCGCGGCCTGGATGACCAGGATCCGCGCCTCGGTGGCGGCGACGGCCGCCTCGGCGAAGGACTTGCCCGCCGCGAGTTCCGCCTGCCGGGCCTTCGTCGCGGAGGCCTGCGCGTCAGCGGCGTAGGCCGCGGCGGTCGAGGCGGAGCGCACGGCCCGGTTGGCCGCGTCCCGCGCCACACTGCTCGCCTTGCGGGCCGCGGCGGCCGCGTTCGCCGCGGTCTGCGCGGACTTGGCGGCGGCGGCCGCGGAGGCTTCGGCGGCCTCCGCGTTCTGCCGGGCCTCCTCGGCGGAAGCCTTGGCGTCCTTCGCCCAGCCCTCGGCCTTGGTGGCCCAGTCGGTGGCCTCCTGGGCGGCCTGCCGGGCGATGGCCGCGGCCTCGGAGGCGCGTGCCGCGTCCTCGAGCGCGTCCTGCGCGACCTTGGCAGCCCGCGCGATCGCCGCCCGGATCGCGCTGATGTGCGTGGCGTGATCGTGGTCGATCCGCGCGAACTCGTGCTGCGTCGTGCCGATGAACTGGCGCAGCATGTGCGTGTCGCCTTCGAGGGCGACCTTCGCCGCGGCCTGGACGTACGGGCCGCCGCTCACCAGGAGCGTGGTGGCCGCCACTTTGTCGTCCTCGTGGACGGCCGCGGCGCGCTTCACGTGCAGGAAGGTGTGCAGCGCCTCGGCGGAGCCGTCCGTCAGGGCGGCCTCGGCGGCACGCCGTACGGCGGTACCGGTGGACGTGTCCGCGAGGAGCGTGGTGATCTCGACCTCGTTGTCGTCCCTGGCCGCCTCGACCGCGCCCCTCTCCAGGAACGTCCTGATGGTGGCGGCGTCCTCGGTCCGCAGCGCCGCCGCGGCGGCCTCGGCCACGTTCTGCGTGGAGATCGCGGCGATGGCCGCGGCGTTCTCCGCGTTGTCCTGCTGCAGCGCGATGGCCCGGTCGGCCTCGATCCAGCGCAGGACGTCCTCGTCCGAGCCGGCGAGCGCGAACTCGGCGGCCTCGCGGGTCCACGTACCGGACCGGTCGAGCAGCTGGACGGCGGCCTGCCGCCCCTTGCTCACGGCCTCGCCGGTCCGGCCGTCCTTGAGCGCCGCCTCCATCGCGGTGATCAGCGCGGCGAGTTCCTCGGACAGGCGCGCTTCCTGCGTACGCTCCTGGTTGGCGCGTTCGAGGCGGTCGGTCTCGGCGGCCCGCTGCTGCTTGGCGGCCTCGATCGCTTCTTCCGTCTCCTCCTCGAGCCGCGCGATCTCGGCCTCCCTGGCCTCCTGCTCGACCGTGCGCGCCTCGGTGACCGCGTCGTACGCCTTGTTCGCGGCTTCCACGGCGGCGTTCGCGGCGGCGGTGGAGCGGTTGGCGTAGTCCACGGCCTTGCCGGCGTTCCGGGCCGCTTCCTCGGCGGCGTCGGCGGCCTTCTCCGCGTGGTCGGCCGCGCTGTCGGCGGCAGCGGACGCGGTACGCGCGGCGGCGGCCGACCTGTGGGACAGCGTCGAGGCCCGGCTCGCGGCCGCCGTGGCCCGGCCGGCGGCGGCCTCCGCGATGGCGGCCTGGCGCTGTGCCTCGGCAGCCTCGGACCGCGCGGCACCGGCGGACACGGCCGCGTCGGCCGACGCACGCGCGGCGGCGGCCGAGTTGACCGCGGCACCCGCGGCCGCGTTGCCCGCGGCCTCGGCCGCGTCGGAGGCGAGGGCCGCGAGCCTGGCCTTCGCGGCCACGGTGCGGACCCAGCTGACCATGGCCCGCGCGGCCTGCGCCGCCTGGTTGGCGGCCTCCGCCATGTTCGCGTTCTTGGAGGCGCTGATCGCGGCGCGGTAGGCACGCGATGCGGCGCGCCCCGCGGCGGCGGCGGCTGCCGAGGCAGCGTTCGCGGCGGCCACGGAGCGCCGGGCCGCGGCCTGGGCGGTACGCGAGGCGGACACCGCGGTCGACGCGGCGGCCGCGGCGCCCTGGGCGGCCCGCGCCGCCTTGTTCGCGGCCTTGGCCGAGCGCTGCACGTCCTGCTCGGCGGCCTGCGCCTCGGCCTTCGCCTCCAGCGCGGCCGCCTTGGCCTTCTCGGCGGCCTTCACCGCCTGCTCGGACAGCTCGACCGCCTCGTCGGTCTTGCGCTCGGCGCGCCGCCCCTCCGACTCCACGATCTTGACCAGCTGCTGGATCTCCGCCGTCTCCTCGTCCCGCGCCCGGGCGATGTACTGCCCCGTCGTCAGGAACCACTGGACAGCCCGCGGCGATCCGTCGTCGAGCGCCCGCTCCGCGTACTCCCGCACCTGCGGCGAGGCGGTCACGAGGATGGAGGTCACCTCGACGCGCTGGTCCTCGTGTTGCGCGTCGTACTGCCCGGTGCTGAGGAAGTCCCGCAGCGCGAAGTCCGTACGGGCTTCCAGCGCCTCGGCGGACTCACGCTTGACGGCCCTGCCGCCGTGCGCATTGACCGTGGTCACGGCCACTTCGAGGTCCTCGGTGACCGCCGTCGCGAAGCCGCCCTGCAGGTAGGCCGCGACCGCCGCGTCCCCGCCGGACAGTGCCTGCCCGATCCCGGCACGCGTGGCCTTGCCCGCGCTGACCAGGGCCTCGGTGAGCGTGAAGCGGTTGTCCTCGGCCGTGGCCTCCGGCAGCCTCTCACTGAGGAACGTGGCCACGTCGTCCGCGTTGCCGACGAGCGCCGCCGCCGCGGCCGTGCGCACCGCGCGGCCGCCGGTCCGGTACGCCTGCACGACCTTGCCGCGGTCGGTACCGGGCAGTCCGGTGCCGCCGTCGGCCGCCGCCGTGCCCGCCGCGTACGCGGGCCGCGACCCGAATGCCCCCATAGGCAGTGCGGTACCTGCCGCAATCCCGCCGAAAATGGCCAGAGACTGGCGTCTGCTGAATATCCGTCGTGATGGTGACATCACGACTCCCTTCTCGATTACGAGGGGAAATGTCGCCGCCCCCCTGAATGCCAAGTCCCTTATCGAAGCCGGGGGTTGGCAGACTCGTCCATTGCAGAAACCGGGCAGAAATCGGATAACCGTCAGGTATTCCTTGTGATGTGCACCACACCTCGAAAGGGTTGTAGTGATCTCTGTAAAGAATTTGTGGGCCGATTCGGACAGAGGTCCCTCTGGTACCGGTGTCCCGCTCGGCCTGGGCGGCACCCCCCTGGACACCGCGCGACCCCCGAAGGGGCCGCTGTGGCACGCCCGGCCACCCCTCGGACGCCCCCGGGGCCCACTCTTGCTGCTAGCGTGCACCTGCAAGCCTTTTGCAATAAGAGGTCGGAGGGGATCCGCCATGTCCGTCTACACGCTTCCTGAACTGCCGTACGACTACTCCGCACTGGCGCCCGTGATCAGCCCCGAGATCATCGAGCTGCACCACGACAAGCACCACGCGGCCTATGTGAAGGGCGCCAACGACACGCTGGAGCAGCTCGCCGAGGCGCGGGACAAGGAGTCGTGGGGGTCGGTCAACGGCCTGGAGAAGAACCTGGCCTTCCACCTCTCCGGCCACATCCTGCACTCCATCTACTGGCACAACATGACCGGCGACGGCGGGGGCGAGCCGCTGGAGAAGGATGGCGTGGGCGAGCTCGCGGACGCGATCGCCGAGTCGTTCGGCTCCTTCGCGGGCTTCAAGGCGCAGCTCACCAAGGCCGCCGCGACCACCCAGGGCTCCGGCTGGGGCGTGCTGGCGTACGAGCCGCTGAGCGGGCGCCTGATCGTCGAGCAGGTCTACGACCACCAGGGCAACGTGGGCCAGGGCTCCACCCCGATCCTGGTGTTCGACGCGTGGGAGCACGCCTTCTACCTGCAGTACAAGAACCAGAAGGTCGACTTCATCGACGCCATGTGGGCCGTCGTGAACTGGCAGGACGTGGCCAGGCGCTACGAGGCCGCCAGGTCCCGCACGAACACGCTGCTGCTCACCCCCTGAGCCGCCTGAGCCCCCGAGACGTCCTGCCTCGTGATCGTCTTCTCACCCTTCACGGCGGCGGGCGGAATGAGGGAAGCCCCCGCGAGGACGTGACTCGCGGGGGCTTCCTGTTGCCCGGCGGGCGTCGGTCAGGGCTTGCGGGCGACACCGCCGTGCTGGCCGATGGGCCGCGGCGGCGCGCCGTCCGGGGACGGGTCCGGCCGCCACAGCGGGACGGACACCACGCCGGGGTCGACCAGGTCGAGCCCCTCGAAGTATGCCTCGATCTGCTCGACGGGCCGCAGGAAGTACGGGACGGCGCCGGTCTCGTTGTAGCCGTCCTGGGCCGCCTCGTAGTCCGGGTCGGTGCCCCGCGAGCCGTCGTTGACGCACAGGTGGCTGCCGGAGGGCAGGCCGGCCATCAGGCGGCGGACCAGCTCGCGGGCCCGGTCGTGGTCGGCGACGTGGCCGAGGATGCCGCTGAGGATCAGGGCGGTGGGACGGGTCAGGTCCAGGGTCCGGCCGGCCGCCTCGAGGACGCGGTCCGGCTCGAAGAGGCTGAGGTCCTCGTAGGCGGTGACGCCCTCGGGGGTGGAGGTGAGCAGGGCGCGGGCGTGGGCGAGGACCAGCGGGTCGTTGTCGACGTAGACGATCCGCGCCTCGGGGGCGTACCGCTGGGCGACCTCGTGGGTGTTGTCGACGGTCGGCAGCCCGGTCCCGACGTCCAGGAACTGCCGGACGCCCGCCTCCCGCACCAGGTACCGGATGCTGCGGCCGAGGAAGGCGCGGCTGCTGCGGGCGATGGTGACGATGCCGGGGAAGACGGCCGTGTAGGCGTCACCGGCCTGCTCGTCCACGGGGTAGTTGTCCTTGCCGCCCAGCCAGTAGTTCCAGATCCGGGCCGAGTGCGGCACAGAGGTGTCGATCTCCGTCATGGGGTGGGACTCGCCTCCAGTGGTGGGGGCTTCCATGGTCCCCTCGCGGGGGAGTCCGCGGGCCGGATTGCCGCCTTTGCGCGCGCCGGGCTTCCCGGTGGGAGGCGTTCCGGGCGACAGTGGCCCGCATGGGTCTTCCGAACAGGCGGTGTCCCAACTGCGGGGACACGGACCAGGACTTCCGGCCGCTCGTCGACGCCGAGAAGGCGTACGCACTGGCGGCGGGGCAGGTGCCCAGGGCCGACCTGGGCACCTACCGGCGCTGCGCCCGCGACGGATGCGTGCGGGTGCAGTCCTACTTCAACTGGAGGTCGGGCTTCGATCTGCCGGAGTCCTTCCGCACTACAGGTTGCTGAAGTCCGGGCCCTTGGTGCGGGTGCGCTTGATCTCGTAGAAGCCGGGGACCGAGGCGACCGCGAGGGTGCCGTCCCAGAGCTTGGCGGCGTCCTCGCCCTTGGGGGCCGGGGTGACGACCGGGCCGAAGAAGGCGAGCTGCTCGCCGTCGGCGCCGGGGACGGCGATGACCGGGGTGCCGACCTCCTGGCCGACCTTGTCGATGCCCTCCTTGTGGGAGGCGCGCAGCTGGGGCTCGTAGGGGGTGGAGTCCCAGTGGTCCATGAGGGACTCGGGCAGGCCGACGTCCTTCAGGGCGGCGGCGATCGTCTCCCTGCCGAGGCCCTCGTCCTGGTTGTGGATGCGGGTGCCGAGCGCGGTGTAGAGGTCGCCTAGCACCTCGGGGCCGTGCTCCTCCTGGGCCGCGATGACGATCCGGACCGGGCCCCAGGCCTTGTTCTCCAGCATGTCGCGATATTCCTCGGGCAGCTCGTCGAGCTTGTCCTCGTTGAGGACGGCGAGACTCATCACGTGCCAGCGGACCTTGATGTCCCGCACCTTCTCGACCTCGAGGACCCAGCGGGAGGTCATCCAGGCCCAGGGGCACAGCGGGTCGAACCAGAAATCGACGGGCGTCTTGTCCGACATGTCTCTCCTCAGGGGGCGTGCGCGACCGAGCGTTCCTCCCGGGCAACGCAAGAGCTGACCCCGGCCATTCCCGGCTGCCGCGCGTCAGGGGCACATGGCAGGATCAGTGCTGTCCGCATACTGAACACCACCCGAGGGAGTGCCGCCCGTGCCCGGTGAGAATCTGTCCCGCGACGAGGCCCGGGAGCGGGCCGCCCTGCTGTCCGTCGACGGGTACGAGGTGTCCCTCGACGTGCGCTCGGCCGTCGGTGACGCGGAGGGCGAGGGGCCGCGCACGTTCCGGTCCGTCACCACGATCCGCTTCCGCTGCAACGAGCCCGGCGCGAGCAGCTTCGCCGACCTGATCGCACCGAGCGTGACCGCCGTGTCCCTCAACGGCCGGGACCTCGACCCGAGCGAGGTCTTCGACGGCTCCCGGATCGCCCTGGAGGACCTGGCCGCCGACAACGAGCTGGTCGTCGACGCCCAGTGCGCCTACTCCCGCACCGGCGAGGGCCTGCACCGCTTCGTCGACCCCGAGGACGGCGAGGTGTACCTGTACACCCAGTACGAGCCGGCCGACTCGCGCCGGGTCTTCGCGGGCTTCGAGCAGCCGGACCTCAAGGCGCCCTTCCGCTTCGAGGTGCGGGCGCCCGAGGCGTGGACGGTGTGGAGCAACGGCGCCGGGGACCGCACGGACGGGGTGTGGCGGTTCGCGGAGACCAAGCCGATCTCGACGTACATCACCTGCGTGGTCGCGGGGCCGTACCACTACGTCACGGACTCGTACGAGCGTCTGCTCGAGGACGGTACGCGGCTGGAGATCCCGCTCGGCGCGATGTGCCGCAAGGGCCTCGCGCCGCACTTCGACGCCGACGACGTCTTCCTCATCACCAAGCAGGGCCTGGACTTCTTCCACGACCACTTCGACTACCCGTACCCCTTCGGGAAGTACGACCAGGCGTTCGTGCCCGAGTACAACCTCGGCGCGATGGAGAACCCGGGGATGGTGACCTTCCGGGAGGAGTACATCTTCCGCGGGAAGGTGACGCGGGCGTCGTACGAGGGCCGCGCCAACACGATCCTGCACGAGATGGCGCACATGTGGTTCGGCGACCTGGTCACCATGGAGTGGTGGGACGACCTGTGGCTGAAGGAGTCCTTCGCCGACTTCATGGGCGCCTTCGCCAACGTCGGCGCGACCCGCTTCAAGGACGCCTGGATCACGTTCGCCAACCGCCGCAAGGCGTGGGCCTACCGCGCGGACCAGCTCCCCTCCACCCACCCGATCACGGCCGACATCCGTGACCTGGAGGACGCCAAGCTCAACTTCGACGGCATCACGTACGCCAAGGGCGCGAGCGTGCTGAAACAGCTGGTGGCGTACGTCGGGCAGGACGCCTTCATGGAGGGCGCGCGGCGCTACTTCAAGCGGCACGCGTACGGCAACACGCGGCTCGGCGACCTGCTGTCGGTACTGGAGGAGACCAGCGGGCGGGACATGGCCGCCTGGGCGCGGTCCTGGCTGCAGACGGCCGGCGTCAACTCGCTGACCCCGCAGGTGCTGCTGAGCGCCGAGGGCCGCGTCGACGAGCTGGCCGTCGTGCAGGAGGCGGCCGAGTCGCACCCCGAACTGCGGCCGCACCGGGTGGCGGTGGGCCTGTACCGGCGTACCGGCGAGGGCGCCCTCGAGCGGTACGCGCGCGCCGAGGTGGACATCGACGGGCCGCGCACGGTGGTGGCGGAGCTGGCCGGGGCCGAGGCGCCCGAGCTGGTCCTCGTCAACGACGACGACCTGACGTACTGCAAGACCCGCTTCGACACGACCTCGCTGGCCACGCTGCGCGAGCACCTGGGGTCCCTGACCGACCCGCTGGCCCGCGCCCTGTGCTGGTCGGCGCTGTGGAACATGACGCGGGACGCGCTGCTGCCGGCGCGGGACTTCGCCGGGCTGGTGCTGCGGTTCGCGGGGCGCGAGTCCGACATCGGCGTCCTCCAGATGCTGCACGCCTGGGCCGGGTCGGCGCTGGTGCACTACGTGGCCCCCGAGGGGCGCGAGGCCGCCGGCCGGCTGCTGGGCGAGGGCGCGCTGCGGGAGCTGCGCGACGCGGCGCCGGGCAGCGAGCAGCAGTTGGCGTGGGCGCGGTTCTTCGCGGCGGTCGCCTCCGACCAGGCGGAACTGGCGCTGCTGCGCGGTCTGCTGGAGGGCACGGAGAAGATCGACGGACTGGACGTGGACCAGGAGCTGCGCTGGGCGTTCCTGGAGCCGCTCGCCGCGCACGGCGAGGCCGGCGAGGACGTGCTGGCGGCCGAGCTGGCCCGGGACGACACGGCCTCCGGCAAGCGGCACCAGGTGCGCTGCCTGGCCGCCCGCCCGTCGGCGGCGGTGAAGGCGCAGGCCTGGGCGCAGGTCGTGGAGTCGGACGCACTCTCGAACGCCCTGGTGGAGGCGACCATCGCGGGCTTCGCGCAGGCCTCGCAGCGGGAGCTGGTCGCGCCGTACGCGGAGAAGTACTTCGCGGCGATCGAGCGGGTGTGGAACGAGCGGTCGATCCAGATCGGGATGGACGTCGTCCGGGGCCTGTTCCCGTCCCTGCGTGACTCGCAGGACACGCTGGACGCCACGGACGCCTGGCTGTCCGCCCACGAGAAGGCCGCGCCCGCGCTGCGCCGGCTGGTCCTGGAAGCCCGGGACGACCTGGCCCGGGCCCTGCGGGGGCAGGCCTGTGACGCGGCGGCGGCCGGTCGCTAGGCCCGCCCCCGGCACCCCGACCTCTGGCCAATGATTGGGCGTTCCGTCATCGTTACGGAATTCAGTCAACAGCAGCCGTAACCCCTGGCCCGCACCTTCGCGGACCAGGGGTTTTCGGCATCCGAACACGCGTCCTTTAGGGCGGTTGTGTCCGGATTCGGCGATGGGCTTGTAACAGCGGTTAAGGGGTGGACCGGGCGCGGGAAGTCCCCGGTCATGACGCACAACACCCCGCTCTCCCCCCGCCCCCTCCACCACCTGGCCGACGGCCGCCGCCGCCTGATGACGGCCGCTCAGCTCCGGGCGCACGGCGTCTCGGCCGCCGAGGCCGCCGAGCAGTGCCGCCCCGGCGGGCCCTGGCAGCAGCTTCTGCCGAACGTCGTCCTGCTCCATCCGGGGCCGCCCACCAGCGACGAGCGGCTGCACGCCGTGCTGCTGTACGCGGCCAGGGAACGGCCCACCGCCGGGGTGCCGGTCCAGCCCGGCGCGGAGGGGGCACCGGACCCCGCCTACGCGGAGGCGGTGATCACGGGCCTGGCCGCCCTGACCCTGCACGGCTTCTGCGGCGCTCCCCCGCTGCCGTCCCTGGACGCCGTCGACGTCCTGGTGCCGCGGATGCGCCGGCTGCGCTCGACGGGCTGCGCGCGGATCGTGCGCACGGCCGCGCTGCCCGCCCCCGTGCAGGTCACCGGGGTGCCGGTGGCGCCGGTGGCGCGGGCCCTGGCCGACGCGGTGGCGGGACTGACGGACGCGGGCGTCGTCCGCCGGCTGCTCACGGAGGCGGTGCGCGGGGGGCACTGCGAACCCGCGGCGGTGGTACGGGAGCTGAACCGGGCACGGCTGCTGGGCCGGCCGCACGTGGTGGCCGCCGTGGACTCGCTGGTGGCCGAGGGACGGGCGATCGCGGAGCAGCGCCTGTACCGGATGGTGCGCGAGCACGGCCTGCCGGACCCGGTGTGGAACGTCGACCTGCGGCTGCCCGGCGGCCCCCACCTCGGCGGTCTGGACGCCTACTGGCCGGAGCAGGCGGTGGCCGTGGAGCTGGACACCCGCGCCCACCGCCAGGAGGACGACGCACTGTGGTCGGAATACGCCCGCAAGCGCGAGCACTTGGAACGACTGGGCATCACGGTCGTGCACATCACGCCGCGCAAGCTGCGGGAGTCGCCGGAGCACCAGGCGGCCGTGGTCCGAACGGCGTTGATGGCGGCCGGAGACAGGGAACCCGCCGCATACGTCGTGGTGCTGCCCCGGTAGTGACGGACCGGGGCGGCATCAGGAGGGGAGAGGAGGGACCGGCGGGCGCGACTGCCCGCCGGTCCCTCCTCGTGTTTCCGGGATTGTCAGCGGCCGTCCCTTACGTCCCCGATGGCGTATGGCGGAAGTACGCCATGCCTCCCAGACGTCACGGACAACTCTCCCCAAACAGCGAACCCTTGCGTAAAGCTGAGCGGTCGTCCGGGATCGCATTCCGGACTGCTTCGGCCAGGACCGAACGTCCCCGGTCGTACCCGCTCGTTCCTTCACTCCAAGGGATGCCGATGACCCACACCCCCCAGCGCGAACCCGTACCGGGCGCGAGACGCGCGGCCCGCATAGCCGTGGCCGCGGGTCTCGTCGCCGCGCTCTCCGCGGCCGGGCCGATACCCCTGGCCTTCGCGGCCGACGGTCCGGGCACCGGGGCAGTCCCGCCGGCCGACGTCTCCGTCAAGTCCGCGCACGACAAGCTCGGTTCGGACGACGCGGACCGGCTCGCCGAGGCGAAGGCCGACGGCACGAAGAACGTCACGATGATGGTCGTCACCGCGCCCGGCCAGACCGAGCAGGTCGCCGAGGAGCTGGACGCCGTCGGCGGCGGCGCCGTGGGCCGGACCGACGACAAGCTCGGCTACGTCCGCGCCACCGTCCCCACCGCCAAGGCGGACTCGGCCATCGCCGCCGCCGCGAAGCTCTCCTCCGTGCACGGCATCGACCTGCGCGACGAGATCCCGCTGGACGACCCGACGCCGAGCGCGGACTCGGCCGGGGGCGCCTCGCAGCAGGGCCGCGCCTACCCGGCGCCCGGCCCGAACACGCCCGCCGAGAACCCGTACAACCCGTCCTTCGAGACGGGCGCCGTCGACTTCGTGAAGAAGAACCCGAAGGCGGACGGCCGCGGCGTCACCATCGGCATCCTCGACTCCGGCGTGGACCTCGCCCACCCGGCGCTGCAGAAGACCACCACCGGCGAGCGCAAGATCGTCGACTGGGTCACCGCGACCGACCCGGTCGTCGACGGGGACGCCACCTGGCGGCGCATGGACACCCCGGTCTCCGGCCCCGCCTTCACCTACGGCGGCCAGAGCTGGACGGCACCCGCCGGCTCGTACCGGGTCAACGTCTTCCGTGAGTCCGTCACCGCCGGCGGCGACGCCAAGGGCGACGCGAACCGGGACGGCGACACCACCGACTCCTGGGGCGTCCTGTACGACGCGCAGGCCGGCACGGTCCGCGTCGACCTGAACAACAACCACGACTTCACCGACGACACCCCGATGAAGCCGTACAAGGACGGTTTCCAGGTCGGGTACTTCGGCACCGACGACCCGAAGACGGACGTGGCCGAGCGCCAGCCGTTCGTGGTCGAGATCCGCAAGGACGTCGTCGTGGGCGGGTCCGGCGCCAAGGCCGACTTCGTCAACATCGGCGTGATCGAGTCCGAGCACGGCACGCACGTGGCCGGACTCACCGCCGCCCACGGCCTGTTCGGCGGCAAGATGAACGGCGCGGCCCCGGGCGCGAAGATCGTCTCCTCGCGCGCCTGCTCCTGGTCCGGCGGCTGCACCAACATCGCGCTCACCGAGGGCATGATGGACCTCGTCGTGAACCGCGGCGTCGACATCGTCAACATGTCCATCGGCGGCCTGCCGGCGCTCAACGACGGCAACAACGCGCGCGCCGAGCTCTACACACGGCTCATCGACACCTACGGCGTCCAGCTCGTGATCTCCGCGGGCAACTCCGGGCCCGGCGCCAACACCATCGGCGACCCGGGCCTGGCCGACAAGGTCATCTCGGTGGGCGCGTCCATCTCCCGCGAGACCTGGGCCGCCAACTACGGCTCCGCGGTGGAGACGAAGTACGCCATGATGCCGTTCTCCTCGCGCGGCCCGCGTGAGGACGGCGGGTTCACGCCGACGCTCACCGCGCCCGGCGCCGCGGTCAACACCATCCAGACCTGGATGCCCGGTGCCCCCGTCCCGGAGGCGGGCTACCAGCTCCCGGCCGGCTACGGCATGCTCCAGGGCACCTCGATGGCCTCCCCGCAGGCCGCCGGCGCCTCCGCGCTGCTGCTGTCCGCCGCCGAGCGCGAGGGCATCGACCTCACCCCGGCGAAGCTGCGCACCGCGCTGACCTCCACCGCCGACCACATCCAGGGCGTGCAGGCGTACGAGGAGGGCGCGGGTCTGGTCAACGTGCCCGACGCCTGGCGTGCGATCGAGCGCGGCGCCACCGCGCACGACTACACGGTCAAGGCGCCGGTCGACACCGCGATCGACCAGTTCCTGAAGACCCCGGGTTACGGCACCGGCCTGTACGACCGCGAGGGCGGCCTGAAGGCGGGCCAGAAGAAGACGTACGAGATCACGCTGACCCGTACGTCGGGCGCCGACCAGGCGATCCGGCACGAGCTGCACTTCGAGAACAACGCCGGGCGCACCTTCCGCATCGTCGGCTCCGACGAGGTGAAGCTGCCGCTGAACAAGCCGGTGACCGTGAAGGTCGAGGCGCGGCCGGGCTCCGAGGGCCTCAAGAGCGCGATCCTCGAGGTCGACGACCCGCGCACCGAGGGCATCGACAAGCAGGTGCTGACGACGGTCGTGGTCTCCGCGCCGCTGAACTACACCTTCTCCGCGAAGAGCTCCGTCCAGCGCAACAGCACCCAGTCGTACTTCGTGACCGTCCCCGAGGGCGCGAAGACGCTCGAGGTGGCGATCGGCGGGCTGAAGGACAAGAGCCAGACCCGGTTCATCGCCATCCACCCGTACGGCGTCCCGGTCGACAACACGTCCACGCCGTACTGCTACAACAACTACCTCGACGGCAACGGCTGCCGGCCCGACGTGCGCGCGTACGCCGACCCGCAGCCCGGCGTGTGGGAGGTCGAGGTCGAGTCGCGGCGCACCTCGCCGCTGCTGGACAACCCGTACACGCTGGACGTCAACCTCCTCGGCGCCGTCTTCGACCCGGAGGTCGTGACCGTGCCCGAGGCCAAGGCCGGCACCCCGGCGACCGCCTCGTGGACGGTGACGAACCAGTACGCCGCCCTGGAGGGCAAGCTGGTCGGCGGCCCGCTCGGCTCGGCCGAGACGTCCCGCCCGTCGATCAAGCAGGGTGAGACGAGGACGACCACGGTCGAGGTGCCCGCGGGCGCCACGTCGCTCGACGTCGCCATCGGGGGCGTCTCCGACGCGGCCTCCGACCTGGACCTGACGGTCTACGACAAGGACGGCAAGGTCGTCGGCCAGTCCGCCGACGGCGACTCGGAGGAGTCGGTGTCGATCCCGGCCCCGGCCGCCGGTACGTACACCGTGAAGGTCGCGGGCTACTCGGTGCCGTCCGGCACCACCGAGTACGACTACCGGGACGTGTACTTCGCCGCGTCCCTCGGCTCGGTCACCGTGGACGGCTCGGCGCCGGTGAAGCTCGGCACGGGCGACTCGGCGACGGTCTCCGGCAGCGCGACCGCGCTGGCCGCCGCGCCGGAGGGCCGTGAGTTCTTCGGCCGGGTCCAGCTGGTGAACGCGCACGGCACGGTCGCGGGCCTCGGCAGCGTACGGATCGGCAAGGTCGTGCCGTAGTCCGGTACGGCAGGCCCTGGGGGGCGGGCGCTCTGTGGGGCGCCCGCCCCTTCGTCGTGCGCCGTTCAGTCGCAGGTGAGGGTGCGGGACTCGGGCAGGGAGGCCGTGATCAGGGCGCGGGCGGCGGCGATGTCCTGCTCGCCGGTGATCACGGCGTCCGGGGTGGGCAGGTCCCGAGGGACGCCGACCAGCACCTGGTCGCCGGGGGTGAGCCGGGCGGTGGTGTCGTCCAGCACGAAGGTGCTCCGTCCGGTGCCCTCCCGCGGCGTGTACGTGCGGGTCACCCGAAGCGTGATCCGGTGCCGCGCGGCCCCCGGCACGGGTTCGGCGCCGGTCACCGTGCCCTCGGCGACCAGCCGGGCGCAGGCGAGGTAGCGGGGGGTGCCGAAGCCGGCGCCGGTCTTGCCCCCGGCGGCCGGGCCGCCCTGCTCGGCACCCGACGCGGCGCTGTCGGCCGCCGCGTCGTCGGCGCTGCTGCCCGGGCCCTGCACCACCAGCCATCCCAGACCCGCGACCACCACACCCGCGCAGGCCACGGCGAGCGTGCCCAGCGCGAGGCGCAGCGGACGGCGCCGGGGGCGCGGGCGGGCCACGGGTGCGGACCGGGCGGCTTCCGGTTCCGGGGGCGGTTCGCCCAGGACGCGCCCGAGGATCCCCAACTGCTCCCGCAGCAGCGCCACGTCGGCCGCCGCCGAGCGGTACGCGTCGCGGGAGTCCGCGTCCGCGTCCGGCGGCAGCGGCTCGCCCGTGAGCGCCGCCATCACCGCGTCGTGCCCACCGGGGTGCTGTTCGGCGGCCATCTCACACCACCTCGTCCTCGTGCAGGCGGGCCCGCAGCGCCCGTACCGCCGTGTGCAGCCGGCTCTTGACCGTGCCCTCGGGGACGCCGAGCTCCTCGGCGATGGCGCGCACGGGCAGATCGGCGTAGAAGCGCAGGACCACGACCTGCCGCTGGGTGTCGGGGAGCCCGTCCAGACCCTGGGCGACGGCGAGGGACAGGACGCTGGTGTCCTCCCCCGACGGCTGGTCGGCCTGCCGCAGCGCCGCCAGACGCTCGCCGAGCCGGTCCTGCCGGCTCCGGGCCCGGTGCCAGTCCATGGCCAGGTTGGAGGCGACGACCGCCGCCCACGCGGACACGTCCCGCGGCGCCTCGTGTCCCCGCGCCGCCCGCTCCAGCAGCCGCAGGCGGACCTGCTGCACCCCGTCCAGCAGGTCCGTCTGCGGCACGCCGCCCAGTGCGAGCACCGCCCGCACCCGGCGTTCCTGGGCCGCGTCCAGGGGGTCGTCGCGTACGGCGTCCCCCTGACCGCGGCGGCCCCTTCCGCGCAGCACAGCCACCCCTCCCCTCACGGCGTTTCTCCTAGGACGCCGGTCCGCGGCGGAACGTTCGGCTCCGTACGGAGATCTTTTCTTCACACCGCCTTCACTGTCACGATGTGCCCCATGACGCACATCACCAAGGGCGCCAACGCCGCCGTCCCCACCGTCCCGTTGCGGGTCGCCGTGGGCCGCAGCCGGGTGCCGGGGGTGCCCGCCGTGGAGGCCGCCGCCCTGCTGCTCGACGGGACCGGATCGGTGCGCGGCGACGCGGACATCGTCTTCCACGGCCAGCCCGCGCATCCGTCCGGCACCGTGCGGCACCTGGGCACCGGTGAGGGCGGCGGGCAGCTCGCCGAGTGGCTGGAGCTGGACCTGCCGCGGATCGAACCGGCCGTCCAGCGGGTACTGATCGCCGGGTCCTGCGACGACGGGGTGTTCGGGCAGGTGCCCGGCCTGTACGCACAGGTGGTGGCGCCCGACGGCGCGGTGGTGGCGCACTACGACGTGACCGACGCGTCCAGCGAGACGGCCTTCGTGCTCGGGGAGTTCTACCGGCGCGCCGGGGTGTGGAAGTTCCGCGCGGTGGGCCAGGGCTACGACTCGGGGCTGGCGGGGCTGGCGACGGACTTCGGGGTGGTGGTCGCGGGGTCCGCGGCGCCCCCGGTCGCGCAGGCGGCTCCGCCGGTGGCGCCGGCCGCTGCCGCGCCGGTCTCCGGGCCCGTGCCGCTGACGGGTGTGGGCAAGACGGGGGTGGCGCCCGCGGGGGGCGCCGCGTCCGCGGTGCCCGCGCCCACGGTGGTGCGGCCCACGGGGCCCGCGTTCCCGGCGTTCGCCCCGCCCGCCGCCGCACCGCCCGCCTCCGCCCCGCCGGCCGTGCCCGCGGCGTCCGTCCCGGCGCCCGCCGCCGCCCCGTACGGCGTCACCGTCCTGACCGACGACGACACCCCCTCCTGGGGCGGTGAGCCCTTCGAGTTCGAGCCGCGCACCTTCACCGGGGACAAGGGGAAGACGGTCGTCGTGGACCTGCCGTTCCCGCCGGACTCGGGGCCGGTGATCCTGGAGGCGAAGGTCCAGGAGTACCACTTCCTCCACGTCCAGATCCCCGGCCGCGAGGACGACGTCTTCTGCACCGACCTGCCCGACCACTACGGCCGCGCCCTGCTGGTGCCGCCGCGCAAGGGCGGCCCGCTGAAGCTGAAGGTGAGACACTCCGGGAAGTGGGAGCTCACCGTCCTGCCCCTGTCGGCGGCCCGCCGGCTCGGCGCCGGGACCATCGAGGGCAGCGGCCGCGAGGTCTTCCTCCACACGGGTCCCGCGGCCGAGGTGAAGGTGCGGGCGACGGACCGCCACAGCGGCTGGTTCCAGCTCAACTGCCACGCGGGCGACACCCTCGGCGAGCTGAGGCGTCCCGCCGAGGAGCTGGTCCACGCCTGGAACGGCCGCCGGGTCAAGGAGACCGTCCGGATACCCGAGGGCCCCCTCCTGCTCGTGATCGACAAGAGCCGGCACCAGTGGGAGCTCACCGTCGAACCGGAGAAGACCCAGAGCCGGTCCGCGCGGCGGGCGGCCGGCGTGTACGAGGGCAAGGGCGACAAGAAGATCACCCTGGTCAGTCCCCGCCCCGGCCGGCCGGCGCTGGTGCGGTACGACTTCAAGGACGCCGAGCACAGCTACGGCGTCGAGGCCCGCTCCGTGGACGAGTACGGCGACGAGACCGAGTGGGTGAACACCCACGCCCACGGCCTGCGCGGCACCGCGCTGACCTTCGGCGCGGGCGCGTCCGAGAGGGCCGTACAGGTCAAGCACTCCGGCCCCTGGAGCTTCGAGCTGCTGCCCGAGGAGCAGGCGCCGCTGATCACCGGCCCGGTGGAGGGCAGGGGCACCACCGTGCTGCGCTACCAGGGCCCGCCGACGCTGATGACCGTCCGGCGCACCTCCCGCAAGAAGGAAGGGAGGCTGACGGCGCACGCCTGGAACCATCCGTACGGCAAGTCGACGATCATCGCCGACGTCAGCGACCGGCACCGGCCCGCCCTCGGTCCGGTCTGGGTCGACCCGGGCGGCACCTGCTTCATCCTGGTCGGCTGCCCGGAGTCCACGAAGTGGCGGCTGGAGCCCGCCGCCTTCACCGACGCGCCCCTGCTGGGCGCGCGGACCCAGGGCACCGCGTATGGAGTCGTACGTCACACCGGGCCCGACACCGAGGTGTCCATCGTCTCCACGGGCGGCATCCAGCACCTCTACCAGCTCGACGAAAATCTGTTCCCGCGGCGGAAAGTCACCGCAACTTCCGGTCCGTACCACATCTCGGAAGGAATTCTCCACGTGCGGGCGATCGGCGACTGGGTGATCGAAAAGCGGAGCTGAGAGGGTTGCCCGTCCGCCCCTCGGGCAAACGATTGGACACACCGACCGGGAATCCCCGCATGATGGAAGGGCCCCGCCCGCCCGGCCGGGTGCACGCACGTCACCAGAAGGAGTCACCGTGAGGGTCGGAATCGTCGGAGCCACCGGTCAGGTCGGCACGGTCATGCGCAGGATCCTCGCGGAGCGCGACTTCCCGGTCACCGAGCTGCGCCTGTTCGCCTCGGCCCGCAGCGCCGGCAAGGAGCTCGACGGTGTGACGGTGGAGGACGCGGCCACCGCCGACTACTCCGGGCTGGACATCGTGCTGTTCTCCGCGGGCGGCGCCACCTCCAAGGCGCTGGCCGAGAAGGTCGCCTCCCAGGGCCCGGTCGTGATCGACAACTCCTCCGCCTGGCGCCGTGACCCCGAGGTCCCCCTCGTGGTCTCCGAGGTGAACCCGCACGCGATCGCCGACCGCCCCAAGGGCATCATCGCCAACCCGAACTGCACCACGATGGCCGCGATGCCCGTGCTGCGTCCGCTGCACGCGGAGGCGGGCCTCGAGGCGCTGGTCGTCGCCACCTACCAGGCGGTGTCCGGTTCCGGGCTGGCCGGCGTGGACGAGCTGTTCGAGCAGATCAAGAAGGTCGGCGACGACGCCCCGAAGCTCACCCACGACGGGTCGGCGGCCGAGTTCCCGAAGCCGGACAAGTACGTGGCGCCGATCGCGTACAACGTGCTGCCGCTGGCCGGCTCGATCGTCGACGACGGTCTGCACGAGACGGACGAGGAGCAGAAGCTCCGCAACGAGTCCCGCAAGATCCTGGAGATCCCGGAGCTGAAGGTCTCCGGCACCTGCGTGCGCGTGCCCGTCTTCAGCGGCCACTCCCTCCAGATCAACGCCCGCTTCGCCCGCCCGATCAGCGTCGCGCGCGCCAAGGAGCTGCTGGCCGGCGCCCCCGGCGTGGCGCTGACCGAGGTGCCGACCCCGCTCCAGGCCGCCGGCCAGGACCCCTCGTACGTGGGCCGCATCCGTCAGGACGAGACCGTCGAGAACGGCCTCGCCCTGTTCGTCTCCAACGACAACCTGCGCAAGGGCGCCGCCCTGAACGCGGTGCAGATCGCGGAGCTGGTGGCGGCGGAGCTGAAGGGCTAGCCCCGCCCGACCTCGTAGAGGAAGCACCCGTACTCGACGGCCCGGACGTGGACGAACGCCACGGCCGGGTCGTCGAACGCTTCCCGGAGGGCGGGTGCGAAGTCGCCGGGCTCCTCGACCAGCCGCCCGCCCAGGATGTTCCCGTCGGCGGAGTAGCGGCGGAGGGTGCGGTGCGAGTTGGTGAAGGGGAGGCGGTCCGTCTCCGGTCCCGCGCACTCCTCGGCGTGGACGAAGACCGGCCCCTGCTCGTCGTACGGGCCCGGGTCGGCGCCCGTCGCCGCCGCCCAGCGGCGCAGCGGGGCGTAGGAGACCAGGGCGATGCGTTCGCCGGGGCGGCTGTGGCGCAGGCAGCAGCGCAGGGGTGATCCGCCCTCGTGGTCGGTCACGGGGGCGGGGACGCGGCCCGCGTCGTCGGCGGCGCGCAGTTCCTTCAGGACGTCCGGTGCGACGGGTCGTACGGTGTGGCTGCTCATGGGACCAGGCTCGCGCGCGGACGGCCCGGCGACCGGCGGGAAACGGACATCGCGTTCCGTGCGGGTCCCGTGGAAGGATGGCGCAACCCACACATAACGAGGAGATGACCGCGTGCCTGGCACAAACCTGACTCGCGAAGAGGCGCAGCAGCGGGCGAAGCTGCTGACCGTTGACTCGTACGAGATCGATCTCGATCTCACCGGCGCGCAGGAGGGCGGCACCTACCGGTCCGTGACCACGGTGCGCTTCGACGTCGCGGAGACCGGCGCCGAGTCCTTCATCGACCTGGTCGCGCCGGCCGTCCACGAGGTGACCCTCAACGGCGACACGCTCGATGCGGCCGAGGTGTTCCAGGACTCCCGCATCGCCCTGCCGGGCCTGCTGGAGGGCCGCAACGTCCTCCGCGTGGTCGCCGACTGCGCGTACACCAACACCGGTGAGGGCCTGCACCGGTTCGTCGACCCGGTCGACGACCAGGCGTACCTCTACACCCAGTTCGAGGTCCCGGACGCGCGCCGGGTCTTCGCGAGCTTCGAGCAGCCGGATCTGAAGGCCACCTTCCAGTTCACCGTGAAGGCGCCCGAGGGCTGGACGGTCATCTCCAACTCGCCGACGCCCGAGCCGAAGGACAACGTCTGGTCCTTCGAGCCGACCCCGCGCATCTCGTCGTACATCACGGCGCTGATCGTCGGCCCGTACCACTCGGTGCACAGCGCCTACGAGAAGGACGGCCAGTCGGTGCCGCTCGGCATCTACTGCCGGCCCTCGCTGGCCGAGCACCTCGACGCGGACGCCATCTTCGAGGTGACCCGGCAGGGCTTCGACTGGTTCCAGGAGAAGTTCGACTACCCGTACCCCTTCAAGAAGTACGACCAGCTCTTCGTGCCCGAGTTCAACGCGGGCGCGATGGAGAACGCGGGCGCGGTGACCATCCGCGACCAGTACGTGTTCCGTTCCAAGGTGACGGACGCCGCGTACGAGGTGCGGGCGGCGACGATCCTGCACGAGCTGGCGCACATGTGGTTCGGCGACCTGGTCACCATGGAGTGGTGGAACGACCTGTGGCTGAACGAGTCGTTCGCCACCTTCGCCGAGGCCGCCTGCCAGGCCGACGCGCCCGGCTCGAAGTGGCCGCACTCGTGGACGACGTTCGCGAACTCCATGAAGACCTGGGCGTACCGGCAGGACCAGCTGCCGTCCACGCACCCGATCATGGCGGACATCAGCGACCTGGACGACGTGCTCGTCAACTTCGACGGCATCACGTACGCCAAGGGCGCGAGCGTCCTGAAGCAGCTCGTCGCGTACGTCGGTGAGGACGCGTTCTTCCGCGGCGTGCAGGCGTACTTCAAGCGGCACGCGTTCGGCAACACGCGCCTGTCCGACCTGCTGGGCGCGCTGGAGGAGACCTCCGGCCGCGATCTGAAGACCTGGTCGAAGGCGTGGCTGGAGACGGCCGGCATCAACGTGCTGCGCCCGGAGATCGAGACCGACGCCGACGGCGTGATCACCTCCTTCGCGATCCGCCAGGAGGCCCCCGCGCTGCCCGCCGGCGCCAAGGGCGAGCCGACTCTGCGCCCCCACCGCATCGCGATCGGCGCCTACGACCTCGACGCGAGCGGCAAGCTGGTGCGCGGCGACCGGGTCGAGCTGGACGTCGACGGCGAACTGACGGCCGTACCGCAGCTCGTGGGCAAGCCCCGCCCGGCGGTGGTGCTCCTGAACGACGACGACCTGTCGTACGCCAAGGTGCGCCTGGACGAGCAGTCCCTGGCCGTGGTCACCGAGCACCTCGGCGACTTCACCGAGTCGCTGCCGCGCGCCCTGTGCTGGGCGTCGGCGTGGGACATGACCCGGGACGCGGAGCTGGCGACCCGCGACTACCTGTCGCTGGTGCTGTCGGGCATCGGCAAGGAGTCCGACATCGGCGTCGTGCAGTCGCTGCACCGCCAGGTGAAGCTGGCCATCGACCAGTACGCCGCCCCCACCGCCCGCGAGACGCTGCTCACCCGCTGGACCGAGGCGACGCTGGCCCACCTGCGCGCCGCCGAGGCGGGCAGCGACCACCAGCTGGCGTGGGCGCGGGCGTTCGCGGCGACGGCGAGGACGCCGGAGCAGCTGGACCTGCTGGACGCGCTGCTGGACGGCACGCAGACGATCGAGGGCCTGGCCGTCGACACCGAGCTGCGCTGGGCGTTCGTGCAGCGGCTGGCGGCCGTGGGCCGGTTCGGCGGTTCGGAGATCCAGAGCGAGTACGAGCGGGACAGGACCGCCGCCGGTGAGCGCCACGCCGCCACCGCGCGGGCCGCCCGCCCGACCGAGCAGGCCAAGGCGGAGGCCTGGGAGTCGGTCGTGGAGTCCGACAAGCTGCCGAACGCCGTGCAGGAGGCGGTCATCGCCGGCTTCGTCCAGACCGACCAGCGCGAGCTGCTGGCGCCGTACACGGAGCGGTACTTCGAGGCCCTGAAGGGCGTCTGGGAGTCCCGTTCGCACGAGATGGCCCAGCAGATCGCGATCGGCCTGTACCCGGCGGTGCAGGTGTCCCAGGAGACCCTGGACCGCACGGACGCCTGGCTGGCCTCCGCCGAGCCGAACGCGGCGCTGCGCCGGCTGGTCTCGGAGTCCCGCTCGGGCGTGGAACGCGCCCTGAAGGCCCAGGCGGCGGACGCCGCGGCGGCCGAGTAGGCGGAACACGCACGGGGGCGTCCGGTGCCGCACCGGGCGCCCCTTCGCGCGTTCAGAGCCGTGCGTCCGCCGCCGTGCGCAGTGCCGCGAGGACGGTGGCGACGGCCGCGCCCTCCCCCGCTCCCCTGCGCACCGCCGCGACGACGTGCCGGACCGGGCGGTCCGCGCGCAGTTCGCGCATCACCACGCCGTCCCGCGGTACCGCCGCCATCCGCGGCACCAGGGCCACGCCCATCCCCGCCTCGACCATCGCGAGGATCGCCGTCCAGCCGGCCGCCGTGTGCGCCTGGTACGGGCGGAAGCCGGCCGTCTCGCAGGCCGCCCGGGTGATGTCCGACCAGGGTCCGCTGCCGCCGAAGATCCACGGCTCGGCGGCGAGGTCGGCCATCCGCGGCCCGTCCGCGCCGGCCAGCGGATGGCCGCGGGGCAGGGCGACGTCCAGCGGGTCGGCGAGCAGCGGCACGCGGGTGAAGCGGGGGTCGCCGGCGGTGGGTGCCTGGGCCGCCAGGGACAGGGCGAGGTCCACGTCCCGGGCGGCCAGCAGCTCGTACGCCTCCTGCGCCTCGGCCTCCCGCACCCGCACCGTGATGCCGGGGTGCGTCGCCCGCAGCGCGGTCACGGCCGGTACGACGAGGGCGGGCACGGCGGTGGAGAAGGCGCCGACCCGCACCTCACCGGCCTCCCCGTGCAGATAGGCCGCCAGGTCGGCGTCCGCGCGCTCCAGTTGCTCGAAGACCGCCTCGGCGTGCCGCAGGACCAGCCGGGCCGCGTCCGTGAGCCGGACCCGCCTGCCGTGGGCCTGGAGCAGTTCCACCCCGAGCTGCCGGGAGAGGTTCGTCAGCTGCTGGGACACGGCCGACGGCGTCATGTGCAGCGCCTCGGCCGTCGCGGTCACCGTGCCCCGTTCCCGCAGCGCCCGCAGGATCTGCAGCTTGCGGATGTCCCAGTCGGCCATGGCGGCAACCTATCCGCGGGCGGCCCCGGTCACCGACGCGCCCCCGCGCCGAGCACGACCCCCCCGAGGATCAGCGTCATGCATCCGGCCTGCGCCCAGCCGGTCGGTTCGGCCAGCAGCACCCAGGACAGCAGGGCGACGCACACCGGCTGGAGGTAGTAGACGACACCCGCGCGGGTCGGGCCGATCAGGGAGATCGCCTTGTTCCAGGCGAAGAAGGCCACGGCCGAGGAGGCGACGCCGACGTAGAGGAGGGGCAGGACCGTGCCGGACGTCGGGGTGAAGCCGCCCTGGACGGCGAGGCTGACGCCCTGCGCGGGCAGCAGCAGGACGGTGCCGGCCAGGAAGGTGGTGAACAGGAACGCGGCGCCGTCGAGACCGGCGGGCCGGCGGCGCAGCAGCGCGCTGTAGGAGCCGAAGGAACAGGCGGCGGCGATCATCCACAGGTCACCGGCCGAGAACGACGCCCCGCCGCCCACGAGCAGCAGCACCCCCGTGCAGGCGGTGAGGAGGCCGGCGATCCGGCGGGCGCCGAGCCGGACGCCGCCCGCGCGCTCGAAGACCGCCATCAGCACCGGCGAGGCGGCCATGATCATGCCCATGGTGGCGGCGGGGGTGGTGACTCCGGCCTGGTTGACGAGCGTGTTGTAGACGGTCACGCCGAGCAGGGAGGCGAGGAGCACGAAACCGAGGTGCCGGCGGATCAGCTCGCGCTGCCGCCAGGCCCGCCGGGCACCGAAGGGGGCGACGACGGCGAGGGCCACCACCCAGCGCCAGAAGGCGTGCTGGACGGGCGGGACGCTGTCGCCGAGGGCCCGGGAGGTGACGAAGCTGCCGGACCAGACGAGGGTCGCGAGGACGGCGAGCGCGAGGCCGAGGGCGACGGGAGTCGTCGTCCTCGGCCGGGTGGTGGGGGTGTCGGCGGGGTGGGTGGTGGTGCGGCGGTCGGCAACGGCCACGAAGGTCCTTTCCAGTCGGAGGCCCGGTGCCGCTACCGTCGCAGGGCCGCACCCGTCAGGTCCATCGAATCCTTTCGACCGTTCTTTGAAGGAGAACTGAAAGGTTCGGGAGAACTGACAGGTTCGGGCTGCCTGACCCGCTTGCCCGTCGTGAGCTGCCCCGCGACGGTCGCGCCGAACGCCAGCGCCATGCCCGCCGTCTGAACGGGGGTCAGCGTCTGTCCCAGCGCCGCCCAGCCGACCACGGCGGCGGTCAGCGGGGAGAGCGGGCCGAGGAAGGTGACCTGGGTGGCGGAGAGCCGGCCGATGCCGCGGAACCAGAGCCAGTACGCCACCGCGGTGTTCGCCAGCGCGAGGTAGAGGTAGCCGCCGATCGCCGGGCCGTCCAGCGCGGGCGGGGCACCCTCGACCAGGAAGGCGAGCGGTGCGATGAGCAGGCCGCCCGCGGTCAGCTGCCAGCCGGTGAGGGCGAGCGGGCCGACGCCGTCGGGACGTCCCCACCGCTTGGTGAGGACGGTGCCGGTGGACATCGACGCGGTGGAGGCGAGCGCCGCCAGCGCGCCGAGCGGGTCCAGCGCCCCGGCCGCCTTCAGCACGACCAGGCTGACGCCGAACGCGGCGACGAGGCCGGTGAGCACGGAGCGGGCGGTGGGCCGCTGGCCCAGCATCAGCGCCGAGAGCCCGACGACGAAGAGCGGGCCGACCGAGCCGACGACGGCGGCCATGCCGCCCGGCAGCCGGTAGGCGGACAGGAACAGCAGCGGGAAGAAGGCCCCGATGTTCAGCGCGCCCAGCACCGCCGCCTTGCCCCACCAGGCGCCGCGCGGCAGCACCCGGGCGAGGGCGAGCAGCAGCAGACCGGCGGGCAGGGCCCGCATCAGCCCCGTGAACAGGGGGCGGTCGGGCGGCAGGAACTCGGTGGTGACGGCGTAGGTGGTGCCCCAGGAGACGGGGGCGAGGGCGGTGAGCGCGATGAGGGCGGGGCGGCCGGTTGCCATGAGGGCACCCTTCGTGGCGACGAAGTAGCTCGACGGAAGTAGCTCGACGGAAAGTAGCTCGGTTGAATGTAGCTTAGCGCTAAGCAAGTTTTCGTCAAGCCACTTTCTTGCGGGTGACCGGACGGCCGTCGATACTCGTCCCATGACTGAAAGCCCCCGGCCTCGGCCCCCGGAGCACGAGGACCCCGTCGACGCGATCATCGACCAGTGGGCGGCGGTGCGGCCGGACCTGGACACGACTGCCATGGAGGTGTTCGGCCGCATCTTCCGGCTCTCGCGCGCGATGGGCGACCGGATGGAGAAGGCGTACACGCCCTACGGCATCTCCCGGGGCGAGTTCGACGTGCTGGCCACGCTGCGCCGCTCGGGCGAGCCCTACGCCCTCTCCCCCCGGCAGCTCTCGGCCACGCTGATGCTCACCACCGGCGGCATGACCGGCCGCCTCGACAAACTCGAACGGGCCGGGCTGCTGCGCCGCTCCCCCGACCCGCACGACCGCCGGGGACTGCGGGTCACGCTCACCGAGAAGGGGCTGGAGCTGATCGACGAGGCGGTCGGGGCCGGTCTCGCCGTCCAGGCCGAGGCGCTGTCCGCCCTCGGCGCCGACCGGGCCGGCCACCTGGCCGACCTGCTGCGCGAACTCCTCGCCGGCACCGAGAAGTAGGGGGCGGCGCCCCCGCGGAAAACCGCGAGTGCGCCGGCCCCGCGGTACGTACGGCTGATGCGCGTACGTACCGCGGGGCCGGCGCCCTCGGTGGAACGGTGGTGGGCCGTCAGGCCTTGGCGTTGGCCCTGGTCTTCACGTTGCGGCTGGTCACGCGGTGCTTCTCCTGGGACCTGTCCAGGACCATGACCAGACCCGCGATGACCACGAACAGCGCGATCGGGAGCAGGACGTAGAGGCCCAGCGTCTCGATGACGCTCAGGCCCGTGCCGGGGTCGTCGCCGTCGTCGCGGGTCAGCGCGAGCGCGGGGGACGACATGAGCAGCATCATCAGCGTCGTACCGGCTGCCAGGGCGCCGGCGCGCAGGGCGTTCTTCTTGTCCACGGTGCAAAGTTAGCGAACGGCCGAACGGGGCGCGCGCCCGGGGTGCCGTACGGGGACCCGGGCGGCCCGTTCAGCGCGCGGAGCGATCCCGCATCACCTCGATCAGGGCGTGCAGGCGCGGTGCGGCGGCCAGTTCCTCCAGGGTCACCGGGCGGCCCTGGGCGTCGGCGACGGGCAGCCGCCAGTTGGGGTACTGGTCCCAGGTGCCGGGGAGGTTCTGCGGGCGGCGGTCGCCGACGGTGTCGGGGAGCCAGAGGCCGACCATGCGGGCGGGCGTGCGCAGCAGGAAGCGGTGGACGGCCTGGATCTCGGCCTCCTCGGAGGAGGAGTCGGTGCCGCCGCCGGTGCCGTGCAGCAGGCCGAGGCGGGCGAGCAGGTCCAGCCACTCCGCGGCGTCCGTCGCCGCCTCGGCCCGCTCCTGCTCCAGCGGGCGGGTGAGCAGGCCGAGCCGGTCGCGGAGTTCGACGTGTTCGCCGGTGAGCCGGGCGGCGGTGGACGGCAGGTCGTGGGTGGTGGCGGTGGCCAGGCAGTCGGCGCGCCACTGTTCGGGGGCCAGCGGCCGGCCGTCGCCCGCCCAGTCCCGTTCGAACCAGAGCACCGAGGTGCCGAGCACCCCGCGTTCGCGCAGGGCTTCCCGCACGCCCGGTTCCACGGTGCCGAGGTCCTCGCCGATGACGACGGCGCCGGCCCGGGTGGCCTCCAGGACGAGGACGGCGAGCATGGCCTCGGCGTCGTAGCGGACGTAGGTGCCCTCGGTGGGCGGGTGGCCCTCGGGGACCCACCAGAGCCGGAACAGCCCCATGACGTGGTCGATGCGCAGGGCACCCGCGTACCGGAACAGGCCGCGCAGCAGGCGCCGGAAGGGTGCGTACCCGGAACCGGCGAGGCGGTCGGGGCGCCACGGCGGCAGGCCCCAGTCCTGGCCGCGGGCGTTGAAGGCGTCGGGCGGTGCGCCGACCGACATGCCGGCGGCGAAGTACTCCTGCTGGGCCCAGGCGTCGGCGCCCTGGGGGTGCACGCCCACCGCGAGGTCGTGGACGATGCCGACCGGCATGCCGGCCTCGCGGGCGGTGTGCTGGGCGGCGGTGAGCTGGGTGTCGGTGAGCCAGGCGAGGCGCGAGTGGAAGTCGACGCGGTCCATCAGCTCGCCGCGGGCGCGGGCGGTCTCGGCCGAGCGCGGGTCCCGCAGCCCTTCGGGCCACCGGTGCCAGTCGGAGCCGTGCACCTCGGCGAGCGCGCACCAGGTGGCGTGGTCCTCCAGGGCCGTGCCCTGTTCGGCGAGGTAGTCGCAGTAGGCGGCGCGGCGGCCGGGTCCGAGGGGGACCTCGCGGAGCAGTTCCAGCGCGTCGCGCTTGAGCTCCCACACGGCGTCCCGGTCGATGAGGGCGCCCTTCTCCAGTACGGCCTCCCGCAGCCGCCCGGCCCGCTCCTGGAGGGCGCGCACGCGGTCGGGGCCGGGGACGTACGCGAACTCGGGCACGGCCTCGATCCGCAGGTGGACGGGGTCGGGGAAGCGCCGGGAGGAGGGCCGGTAGGGCGAGGGGTCGGTGGGGGCGCCGGGCACGGCCGCGTGCAGCGGGTTGACCTGCACGAATCCGGCGCCGAGGGCGCGTCCGGCCCAGGCGGCCAGTTCGCCGAGGTCGCCGAGGTCGCCCATGCCCCAGGAGCGGCGGGACAGGAGGGAGTAGAGCTGGACCAGGAGCCCGTAGGAGCGTCCGGCCGGGGTGGGCAGCCGGTCGGGGGCGACGATCAGGTGGGCCCGGGCGGTCCGGCCGTCGGGCGCGGTGGCGGTCAGGCGGTGGTACCCGGCGGGGAGCCGCCCGGCGTCGGCGCGGATCTCGCCCTGCTCGGTCTCGACGCGCAGGGCGGTGCCCTCGGGCAGCGCGGTGAGGGCGGCCGGCGTGCCGCCGCCGGTGCGGGCGACCACGGTGGGCGGCAGCAGGCGCTCGCGCAGTTCGTCCTCGCGGGCGGCGAGGGCGGCGCGCACCGCTCCGGGTCCGCCGGTGTCGACGCCGAGGGCGGCCAGGGCGAGGGTGACGGCGGTGGCCGAGGCCGCGACGGTGCGGTCCGGGGACGGGCTGTAGGAGGTGGCGACGCCGTGCAGTGCGGCGAGCCGGGACAGGTCCTCTGGCAGGTCCTCGGTGGAGGGCTCGGCCGGCCGGGCAGCTGTCATCTATGACCTCTGAGACCTCGTCGGTTCCGGTACGGCGAAGGACGGGCCGCCCTGCTCCGGCACGTCGGCCGTGAGCTCGGGGGAGGATTCGCTGGTCAGCGGTACGGCGTCGGCGAACGGCGACTCGCTGGTGAGGGGCTCGGCGTCGGGCAGCGGCGGTTCGCTGGTGAGGGGCGTCTCGGCGCAGCTGCCGGTGGCGCCGAAGACGCAGTAGTGCGGGGTGCCGGATGCGGCGGAGGACTCCGCCCAGGGGGTGGATGGCTCCGCCACGGGTTTGGAAGGGGCCGGGAGCAGCAGGGGTGCCGGTGCAGCCACAGAGATCTCCTTTGTGTCGAGCACGCTTTTGGCGGGTTACGGCAGCCCTACCCAGTAGGCGCGCAGACAGACGCCCCAGGGCGGCCAACGTGTCCCTGGTCACATTCTCCCCCGGGGAAACGCCCCTGATGCGGACGAAAGGCCCACTCCGGCCGTCACTCGTTCGAGCAGGAACCTCCCCGCACTATTCACTCAGTACATGTACGTGGTGAATACTGATCGCCATGAGCACCCGTCACATCCTGCTGGGGCTGCTCGCCTCAAGCCCGAGCCATGGCTACGACCTGAAGCGGCGGCACGACGAACGCTTCCCGCAAGCCCGTCCGCTGGCCTACGGACAGGTCTACACGACCCTGCAGCGCCTGGTCCGGGACGGCCTCGCAGAAGTCGACGGCACCGCGTCGGACGGCGGACCGGAACGGACGGCGTACCGCGTGACGGACGAGGGCGCGCGGGAACTGACGCGCTGGGCGGCGGAGATCGCGCCGCCCGCCCCCTTCGTGACGAACGAGATCTTCGCCAAGCTCGTCGTCTCGATCCTCACCGGCGCCGACGCGGACGCCTATCTGCTGGCCCAGCGCGCCGCCCACATGCGGCGGATGCGTGAACTCACGGCGGTCAAGACCGCTCCGGGCACCGACCTGACGACTGTGCTCTCGGCCGACTACGCCCTCACCCACCTCGACGCCGACCTCCGTTGGATGACCACCACGGCGGCCCGGCTCACCACTTTGACCGCGGAGGTCTGCGCGACATGACGAACGGGGAGACAAGGGGGCCACTGCTCGCGGCCACCGGACTGGTCAAGGCGCACGGCAGGACGCAGGCCCTGCGCGGTGCGGATGTCGAGCTGCGCGCCGGTGAGATCCTCGCCGTCACCGGAACCAGCGGCAGCGGGAAGTCGACACTGCTGCACTGCCTGGCCGGGATCGTCCGACCGGACGCCGGCTCGGTCACGTACGGCCAGCAGCGGCTGGACCGGCTGCCGGAGAAGCGGCTGAGCGAGCTGCGGCGCACCGACTTCGGCGTGGTCTTCCAGTTCGGCCAGCTGATCCCGGAGCTGACGGCCCTCGACAACGTCGCGCTGCCGCTGATGCTGTCGGGCACCGACCGGGCCGAGGCGCGGGCGCGGGCCGGTGAGTGGCTGGAGCGGTTCGAGGCGAGCGGGCAGGCGGAGCGGCGGCCCGGCGAGATGAGCGGCGGCCAGGCCCAGCGTGCGGCGCTGGCGCGCGCGCTGGTCACCGGGCCCAAGGTGGTGTTCGCGGACGAGCCGACCGGGGCGCTGGACTCCCTGGCGAGCGAGCAGCTGATGGCGGCGCTGGCGCAAACGGCCCGGGAATCGGGCACGGCGGTGCTGCTCGTCACGCACGACGCACGGGTGGCGGCGTACGCGGACCGCGAGGTCCAGGTGCGGGACGGTGCCGTGGCGGCGCTGGAGGTGACGGCGTGAGCGCGGTCGGTTCCCCGCTGTTCTCCGATGTCCGGCTGGCCCGGCAGTTGCTACGCGGCTCCGACCGCCGGGAGTGGTGGCGGATCGCGCTCACGGGGGCGGGGGCGGCACTAGCCACGGGCTTCGCGCTCGCCGCCGTCGCCCTGGCGTCCGTCGAGGGCGTCTACACCGTGTCCGTCCTCCACGGCCTGCTGAGCGATCCCGGCACGCGTTCCGGGGTGATCGCCGGCCTGCTGCTGTTGCTGGTGCCCGTGCTGGCCTTCCTCGGACAGTGCACCCGGATCGGCGCGGTGCACCGGGACCGGCGCCTCGCCGGTCTGCGGCTGGCCGGGGCGACGCCGTGGCAGGTGCGGCGGGTCGCGGCACTGGAGACCGGGCTGGCCTGTCTGGCGGGCTCGGTCGTCGCGACCACCGGCTCGGTGGTCGTACTGCTGCGCCTGTGGAGCGGGCCGAACGCGACGACCTGGGCAGGCATCGCGCTGGTAGCCGTCGGCGTTCCGGTGCTGGGCGCGGCGGCGGGCGCGCTGGCGCTGCGCCGGGTGGTGACGTCGCCGCTGGGCCGGGTACGCCGGGTTCGGCCGGCCGCGGGGCGGGGGCCGGGGCTGCTCTTCCTGGCCGCACTGACGCTGTTGGCCGGGGTGGCACCGTTCGCCGTAACCGGCGGCCACCGCTCCGGCAACCGGTCGTACTGGGAGACGCCTCTGACGGTCTTCTGCCTCGTCCTCGCGCTCGGCACGGGTGCGGTGTGGCTGGCGGGGGCCACGTCCCGGGGCGTGGGGAGGCTGATCGCCGGCCGGGCCCGGAGCGCGGCGCCCCTGATCGCCGCGGAACGGCTGCGCGACGATCCGTGGGCCCCGGCCCGCACGCACGCGGCCCTCCTGGTGGTCACGGTCGCCGCGACGGCCTTCCTGTGCATCCGGCACACGTTCCTCGCCGAGCTGCGGTCCGACGAGCAGACCGGGGCCGACGTGGCGTACTACACCACCGGCCTGGACCTGACCGGTGCCGCGCTCCTGGTCGCCCTCGCGATCGCCCTCTCCGGCCTCGCCGTGGGTACCGCGGAGTCCCTGACCACCCGGCGCCGGACACTGGCCGCCCAGGTCGCCGCCGGCGTCCCGCGCACCGTTCTGAGCCGTGCCCTCCTCCTGGAGACCGCCCTCCCCCTCGCACCCGCCCTGCTGCTGGCCGGAGCCGGGGGCATGGTGGTCGGCGCCTGGTACGCCACGCTCACCGGCACGGCCGCGCTGCCGTGGACGGCCCTCCTGGTCGCACCGGCGGTGTACGCGTCCTGCCTGCTGGCGGCGACCACGGCCCTGCCCCTGCTGGGGCGCTCGGTGAGTCCGGGGGAGCTGCGGTACGCGTGACGACGCCTTGACGGCCGGGGGCGCACGGAAGACTTCCGCCGAGTGGTCGGCCAGTCGCCCGGCGCCCCCGGCCGTCAGGCCGAGATGCCGTCGATCCGGGCCAGCGCGTCGTCCGCTCCGTACGGCTGCAGGTAGGGCAGCCAGCGCGGGTCGCGGTGGCCCGTGCCGATGATGCGCCAGGCCAGACCGGTGGGCGGGGCGGGTTTGTGGCGCAGGCGCCAGCCGATCTCGCCGAGGTGCCGGTCCGCCTTGACGTGGTTGCAGCGGCGGCAGGACGCCACCACGTTGTCCCACGCGTGCTGACCCCCGCGGCTGCGCGGGACGACGTGGTCGACGCTGGTGGCCACCCCACCGCAGTACATGCACCGGCCTCCGTCGCGCGCGAAGAGCGCCCGCCTGGTGAGAGGAACGGGCCCCCGGTAGGGGACCCGCACGAATCGCTTGAGCCGGACCACGCTGGGTGCGGGGACGGTGACGGTCGCGCTGTGCAGGAAGGCGCCGGACTCCTCGAGGCACACGGCCTTGTTCTCGAGGACGAGGACGAGCGCGCGGCGGAGCGGTACGACGCCGAGTGGCTCGTACGACGCGTTGAGAACCAGGACATGCGGCACGGATGCCTCCTTGTACGCCGGCGGCGCGTGGCTCGCGCCGGGACGATCCGTAGTCAGTCTCCCCTCATGCCTGGTGGACGCGCCACCATGTCCCGGTAACGGGCTGGGAGTGTTTTCGACCACACCTGATGCATCCCCCGGGGCCTGACCAGTTCAAGCACGGGTGAACACCGTCTCTCCTGCGGACTTCACGCCGATCCGCACATGGTGCCCCGTTAGTGTGGTTGTCCTGCCCGTCCGGTGACCTTCCCGTGACCTTGGACCAGACCCTTGGACCGCGGTCGCCCGGCCGCCCGCGCCGCGGGACGGGCCGCCGCACCTGGAGGTATCCGTCGTGTCCCTGTCCGCCGCCGTCCTGTCGGCCGCCGGTTCGTCCCCGTCACCGTCGCCGTCGCCCTCCACGACGGCACCGGGGGTGCCCACGCTCCAGGACGCCCAGGAGCACGCGACGAACGCCGCCAGCTGGGTCGAGCAGAACTGGTCGACATGGCTCGCCATCGGGCTGCGCGTGCTGCTGATCCTGGTGATCGCGACGGTGCTGCGCACGGTGGTGCGGCGGGCCATCACCAAGCTGATAGACCGGATGAACCGCACCGCCGGGGCCGTGGACGGCACCGCGCTGGGCGGGCTGCTGGTGAACGCCGAGCGCCGCCGGCAGCGGTCGCAGGCCATCGGCTCGGTGCTGCGTTCGGTGGCCAGCTTCCTCATCCTGGGCACCGCGGCCCTGATGATCCTCGGCACTTTCCAGATCAACCTGGCCCCGCTGCTGGCCTCCGCCGGTGTCGCGGGCGTCGCGATCGGCTTCGGCGCCCGCAACCTGGTCACCGACTTCCTCTCCGGCGTCTTCATGATCCTGGAGGACCAGTACGGCGTCGGCGACACCATCGACGCGGGTGTGGCCTCCGGCGAGGTCATCGAGGTCGGGCTGCGCGTGACCAAGCTGCGCGGCGCCGACGGTGAGATCTGGTACGTCCGCAACGGCGAGGTCAAGCGCATCGGCAACCTGTCCCAGGGCTGGTCGACGGCCGGCGTGGACGTGACGGTCCGCTCCGGCGAGGACCTGGACAAGGTGAAGGAGACCCTCGACGGTGTCGCCGAGCGGATGAGCAAGGAGGAGCCCTGGAACGAGATGCTCTGGGGCCCGATCGAGGTGCTCGGACTGGACAGCGTGCTGCTGGACTCCATGGTGGTGCGCGTCTCGGCGAAGACCATGCCCGGCAAGTCCCTCACCGTGGAGCGCGAGCTGCGCTGGCGCATCAAGCGGGCCTTCGACGCGGCCGACATCCCGATCGTCGGCGGCGCCACGGTGCCGGTGGACGGCACCGTGACCTCCGACCCGTCGGCGGGCGTCGCGGCGCCGTCGGCGTACGCGAGCACCGTGTCGCCGCAGTCGATGGCCGCCTCTCCGATCACTCCGCCGAGCACCACCAAGTAGCCGGCCCCGCTCCTGCTCCCGCCCCCGAGGTGACGACCGCGTCGCCCCGGGGGCGGACTCGTGTGCGGTCCAGGCGGGCGATCCCTTGACGGCTCCTCCGGGCGGCTCTACGTTTCTCAGTCAACAGGAAAGTTTCCTAACAGTCCCTGGACGCAGCCCGCCACGGGCTCGGTGGACGTCTCCCCCGTCCCCCTGAAAAGCTGAGCGGCCGAGAGGCAGGTGTGGACACGCATGGCAGGTACCGCCGGCACGCCGGGCACCCCCCGCGTCCTGCGCGCCATGAACGACCGGGCCGCCCTGGACCTCCTCCTGGAGCACGGGCCGCTGTCCCGCACCCGGATCGGCAAGCTCACCGGCCTGTCCAAGCCGACCGCCTCCCAGCTGCTGGCCCGCCTGGAGGCCGCGGGGCTGGTGCTGGCCGGCGGCACCACGGAGGGCCGGCCGGGGCCCGGCGCCCAGCTGTACGAGGTCAACCCGGCCGCCGGGTACGCCGCCGGGCTCGACGTCACCCCGTCCCGCGTCCTGGCCGCGGTAGCCGACGTCACCGGCCGCACGGTCGGCCGGTACGAACTGCCCACCCCGCACCGGCGCCCCGGCGTCCCCGTCGTCCAGCAGGTCACCGACGCGCTCGACGGCGCGGTGAAGGCCGCCGGGCTCGCCCGGGACGACGTCCGCCGCCTGGTCATCGGCACGCCGGGCGCCTTCGACCCGAACACCGGCCGGCTGCGCTACGCCGCCCATCTGCCCGGCTGGCACTCCCCCGGCCTGCTCGCGGAACTCGCCGCCGCCCTGCCGATGCCGGTCGAGTACGAGAACGACGTGAACCTCGCCGCCCTGGCCGAGCAGCGCCTGGGCGCGGCCCGGGGGCACGAGGACTTCGTGCTGCTGTGGAACCAGGAGGGGCTCGGCGCCGCCCTGGTCCTCGGCGGCCGGCTGCACCGCGGCTGGACCGGCGGCGCCGGCGAGGTCGGCTTCCTGCCGGTGCCGGGCGCGCCGCTGGTGCGCCAGGTCACCCGGGCCAACAGCGGCGGCTTCCAGGAACTGGCCGGTTCGCAGGCGGTGCCGCGGCTGGCCCGCGAGCTCGGCGTCACCCCGGTGCCCGCCGGCCCGCATCCGGAGGCCGCCGCCGCCCTCCTCGCCCGGGCGGCCGGGGCCGGCGACGGGCCGCACCGCCTGCTGCTGCGGGCGTACGCGACCCGCCTGGCGACCGGTCTGGCCTCCCTGGTCTCCGTCCTCGACCCCGAGCTCGTCGTCCTCAGCGGCACCTCGCTCACCGCCGGCGGCGAGGCACTGTGCGACCTCGTGCGGGACGAGCTGGCGGAACTGGCCGCCTCCCGGCCACGGCTCGTCCTCGGCTCCGTCACCGCACACCCCGTACTGCGCGGCGCGCTGGAGAGCGCCCTCGCGACCACCCGCGACGAGGTCTTCGACACCTCGCGCTGACGCCCGCACCGCCCCGGCACCACCTCCGCAGCACCGCCCCGTCCCACCCTGCCCCTGGGAGACCTCGCCATGCCCGGAATATCAAGGAACGCGGCTTTCGCGGTCGCCGCCTCCGCCTCCCTCGCCCTGCTCGCCACCGCCTGCACGGGCCAGTCCGACACCGGCGCCACGGACGACCCGAACGCCGAGACGACCATCACCTTCTGGCACGGCTGGAGCGCGCCCGCCGAGGTCGCGGCCGTGCAGGAGAACGTGGACCGCTTCGAGAAGGCCCACCCCAACATCAAGGTCAAGGTCGTCGGCAACATCAACGACGACAAGCTCAACCAGGCCCTGCGGGCGGGCGGTTCGAACGGCCCGGACGTGGTGTCCTCCTTCACCACCTCCAACATCGGCAAGTTCTGCTCCTCGGGAGCCTTCCTGGATCTGAAGCCGTTCGTCGAGAAGGCGAAGCTCGACCTCGACGCGCTCATCCCGAAACCGATGCTGGAGTACACCCAGTTCGAGGGCACCCGCTGCGCCCTGCCCCTGCTCGGCGACGCCTACGGCCTCTACTACAACAAGGACGCCTTCGCGGCGGCCGGCATCAAGACACCGCCGAAGACCTGGTCCCAGTTCGCCGAGGTCGCCGAGAAGCTCACCAAGCCCAAGGGCGACGGCTACGAACAGCTCGGGTTCATGCCGAACTACCACGGCTACGAGACGGTCGTCGACCACTACATGTCCCAGTGGGACCACACCTACTTCGGCGAGGACGGCAAGTCGACCGTCGCCACGGACCCGGCGTTCGCCGAGATGTTCAGGTACCAGAAGAAGCTCGTGGACGACCTCGGCGGCTTCGCCAGGCTGGAGAAGTACCGCAACACCTTCGGCGACGAGTGGGGCGCCGAGCACCCCTTCCACACCGGCCAGGTGGCCATGCAGCTCGACGGCGAGTGGCGGCTCGGCATGGCGAAGGACGCCGGGGTGGACTTCGAGATCGGCACGGCGCCGATGCCCGTCGCCGACGACGAGGCCGACGAGTACGGCAAGGGATTCCTGTCCGGCACGGTCATGGGCATCGCGCCGCACAGCGAGAAGCAGAACGCGGCCTGGGAGCTGGTGAAGTACATGACGACCGACACCGAGGCCGTCGTCTCCTTCGCCAACGCCATCCACAACGTGCCCTCCACGTTCGCCGCCCTGAAGTCGCCCGGCCTGAAGACGGACCCGGCGTTCCAGACCTTCCTCGACATCGCCCAGCACCCCGAGTCGAACTCCCCGCCCGCTTCCGTCAACGGCGCCACGTACCAGCTGACGCTCCAGGACCTCGGCTACCGGTACGAGTCGGGCAAGGTGACGGACCTGAAGGCCGGTCTGGAGAAGACGGCCGCACAGATCGACCGCGACATCGAGCAGGCGAAGTAGCGGTCCATGGCCACCCACACTCTCCGCGCGAAGCGCCGTTCCTCGGCGCTTCGGACGGTGGCCTTCATGTCACCGTGGCTCGTCGGGTTCGGCGTCTTCTTCGCCTATCCCCTGGTCTCCACCGTGTACTTCTCGCTGATGAAGTACGACGGCTTCGGCGTCCCCGAGTTCCGGGGCCTCGCCAACTGGACGTACGTCTTCCAGGACTACCCGCTGTTCTGGCCGGCCCTGCGCAACACCCTCTGGCTGGTCGTCGTCATGGTGACCTGCCGGGTCGTGTTCGGGCTCGGCGTCGGGCTGATCGTCACCAGGATCAGGACGGGGGCCGGGGTCTTCCGCACCCTCTTCTACCTGCCCTACCTCGCCCCGCCCGTCGCCGCGACGTTGGCCTTCGTCTTCCTCCTCAACCCCGGCACCGGACCGGTCAACTCCGTGCTGGAGGGCCTCGGCGTACCCGCGCCCGGCTGGTTCACGGACGCCGCCTGGTCCAAGCCGGCGCTGACCGCGCTCGCGGTGTGGGGCGTGGGCGACCTCATGGTCATCTTCATGGCCGCCCTGCTCGACGTGCCGAAGGAGCAGTACGAGGCGGCCGAGCTGGACGGGGCGTCGGCCTGGCAGCGGTTCCGGTTCGTCACCCTGCCGAACATCTCGCCGATCGTGCTGTTCGCCGTCGTCACGGGCGTGATCCAGACGATGCAGTACTACACGCAGCCGCTGGTCGCGGGGAAGGTCGCCTCCGGGATCATCGGCGGCTCCGGCCAGTCCTTCGAACCGGGCTACCCGGACAAGTCGACGCTGACCCTCCCCCAACTCGTCTACAACCTCGGCTTCCAGCGCTTCGACTACGGCTCCGCCTGCGTGGTCGCGCTCGTGCTGTTCGTGCTGGCCATGGCCTTCACGGCGCTGCTGATGCGCCGCCGGGGCGGACTCATCCAGGCAGGTGACCGATGACCCAGGTACTGGACCGGCCGGTGGCGGCCGGCACGCCGCCCACCGCGGAGCGCACCGCCCGCCGGCGCGTCCTGCTGCAGTGGATCGCCGTCCACAGTCTGGGCGTGGCCGCCGCCCTCTTCTTCACCCTGCCGTTCGTCTTCGTGGTCCTCACCTCGCTGATGAGCGACCAGCAGACCCTCACCCGCGACCTGGTCCCGCACACCTGGGAGTGGGGCAACTACCGCGAGGTCCTGGACACGCCCGGCTTCCTGACCTGGTGGCGCAACACCCTGCTCTACGCGGGCCTCGGCACGCTGCTCACCGTGGTCTCCTCGCTGCCGGTGGCGTACGCGCTGGCGAAGTTCCGCTTCCGCGGACGGCATCTGTCCCTGCTGCTGGTGATCTCGATGATGATGCTGCCCCCGCAGGTGATCATCATCCCGATGTACCTGTTCTGGGCGAAGCAGCTGGACCTGTCCGGCACGCTGTGGCCGCTGATCGTCCCGATGGCCTTCGGCGACGCGTTCTCGATCTTCCTGCTGCGCCAGTTCCTGCTGACCATCCCGGACGAGTACCTGGACGCGGCCAGGGTGGACGGCTGCGGGGAGCTGCGCACCCTGCTGCGGGTGGTCGTGCCGATGGCGAAGCCGGGCCTCGCGGCCGTCGCCCTGTTCCAGTTCTTCTACGCCTGGAACGACTACTTCGGCCCGCAGATCTACGCCTCGGAGAACCCGGGCGCCTGGACCCTGTCCTACGGACTGGAGTCCTTCAAGGGCGCCCATCACACCGACTGGAACCTGACCATGGCGGCGACCGTGCTGGTCATGGCACCCGTGATCCTCGTGTTCTTCCTCGCCCAGAAGGCGTTCGTCGAGGGCATCACGCTGACTGGAGTAAAGGGTTGATGACCGAATGAAACTCACCGTGGTCGGCGGCGGTTCGACCTACACGCCCGAACTCGTGGACGGCTTCGCCCGGTTGCGGGACACCCTGCCGGTCGAGGAGCTGGTCCTCGTCGATCCGGCCGCGGACCGACTGGAACTGGTCGGCGGACTGGCCCGCCGCATCTTCGCCCGGCAGGGCCACGGCGGGCGCGTCGTGACCACCTCGGACCTGGACGCGGCCGTGGACGGCGCCGACGCGGTCCTGCTCCAGCTGCGCGTCGGCGGCCAGGCGGCCCGCGAGCGGGACGAGACGTGGCCGCTGGAGTGCGGCTGCGTCGGGCAGGAGACGACCGGCGCGGGCGGCCTGGCCAAGGCGCTGCGCACGGTGCCGGTGGTGCTGGACATCGCCGAGCGGGTGCGCCGGACCAACCCGGACGCCTGGATCATCGACTTCACCAACCCCGTCGGCATCGTCACCCGCGCCCTGCTCCGGGCCGGCCACCGGGCGGTCGGCCTGTGCAACGTGGCGATCGGACTCCAGCGCAAGTTCGCCGCGCTGCTCGGCACGGCGCCCGCCGACGTCCACCTGGACCACGTGGGCCTCAACCACCTCACCTGGGAGACCGGCGTCCGCCTCGGCGGCCCCGAGGGCGAGGACGTCCTGCCCCGGCTGCTGGCCGAGCACGGCGACACCGTCGCCGCCGACCTCCGCCTGCCCCGGCCGCTCCTGGACCGCCTCGGCGTCGTCCCGTCCTACTACCTGCGCTACTACTACGCGCACGACGAGGTCGTCGAGGAACTGCGCCACAAGCCGTCCCGGGCCGCCGAGGTCGCGGAGATGGAGCGGCGGCTGCTGGAGATGTACGCCGATCCCGCGCTGGACGAGAAACCGGCGCTGCTGGCCAAGCGCGGCGGCGCCTACTACTCGGAGGCGGCCGTGGACCTGGCGGCGGCCCTGCTCGGCGGCACCGGCTCCCCTTACCAGGTGGTGAACACCCTCAACCGGGGCACGCTGCCCTTCCTGCCCGACGACGCGGTGATCGAGGTGCAGGCCGCGGTGGGCCGCAAGGGCGCGACACCGCTGGCCGTCCCGGCCGTGGACCCGCTGTACGCGGGCCTGATGGCGAACGTGACGGCGTACGAGGACCTGGCCCTCGACGCGGCCCTGCGCGGCGGCCGGGAGCGGGTGTTCCGGGCGCTGCTCGCCCACCCCCTCGTCGGCCAGTATGCCTACGCCGAGCAGCTCACCGACCGGCTGGTCGCGCACAACCGGGAGCACCTGGCGTGGGCCTGAGCGCGAGCGTGCTCGCCGTCGACGCGGGCAACAGCAAGACGGACGTGGCGGTCGTGTCGGCGGACGGGGAGGTGCTCGCCACGGCACGCGGCGGCGGCTTCCGTCCGCCCGCCGTGGGCGTCGGACCGGCGGTGGACGCCCTCGCCGAGGCGGTGACGCGGGCGTTCGCCGTGGCCGGCGTCACCGGCGTCGACCACGTCTCGGCGTGCCTGGCCAACGCCGATCTGCCCGTGGAGGAGGAGGAACTGTCCGCCGCGCTGCACGCGCGCGCGTGGGGCACGACCGTCGAGGTGCGCAACGACACCTTCGCGATTCTGCGGGCCGGCGTCACCGAGCCGCGCGGGGTGGCCGTCGTGTGCGGCGCCGGCGTCAACTGCGTCGGCATGCGCCCCGACGGCCGCACCGCCCGCTTCCCGGCCCTGGGCCGGATCTCCGGCGACTGGGGCGGCGGCTGGGCCCTGGCCGAGGAGGCGCTGTGGCACGCGGCGCGCGCGGAGGACGGGCGGGGCGAGCCCACGGCACTGGCCCGGGCCCTGCCGGCGCACTTCGGGCTCGACTCCATGTACGCCCTCATCGAGGCCCTGCACCTGCGGCACATCGAGCCGGTACGGCGCCACGAGCTGGCCCCCGTCCTGTTCGCCACGGCGGCCGACGGCGACCCCGTGGCCCGGGCGGTCGTCGACCGGCAGGCGGACGAGGTGGTGGCGATGGCCACCGTCGCGCTGACCCGCCTCGACCTGCTGGGCGAACGGACACCGGTGCTGCTCGGCGGCAGCGTCCTGGCCGCCCGCCACCCCCGTCTCGACGACCGGATACGGGAGTTGCTGGCGGCCCGCGCGCCCAAGGCCGTGCCGCGGGTGGTGACCGCGCCCCCGGTGCTGGGCGCGGTGCTGCTGGGCCTGGACCGGACGGGAGCGGCCCCCGGGGCGCAGGAGCGGGTGCGGGCGCACTTCGGCACGTGAGGGGATCTGAGCGGGTCTCAGGGGGCGCCCGAGGGGGCGCCCGAGGTTCCCACCGGGAACCGAACCGGCTCCGAACGCGTATTCATGGGCAAGGCTGAGGGCGGTTCCACCGGTCGGCCGACGCCGTGAGCGGGGTGCGGAACCCCGCGATCGGATCAAGATCGGGTGAAGGCCGGTGCGAATGTCGGTGCGGGGCGCGATACTTGCGGCGACGGATGACCATGGGGGAGGTCAGAGTGACTCGACCGCCGAAGAGCAGCGCGGCGCCACCGCCGGGCGCGGGCGCGCCCCCGCTGCCCGCCGTGCCGCCGCAGCCCCTGCCGCAGCAGCGGTCGGGTGACGGCGTCCCGCCCGGGTCCCCGCCGCCGGCGCCCCGCCGCACCGCGTTCGCCGAGGGCGTGGACCGCCTGCGCGCCGCGGCCACCACCGAGCCCGGCAGGCTGCGCATCATCGGCGCCCTGCTCGCCGTGCTCGTCCTCGCCTTCGGCGCCGTCACCGCCTGGCAGATGAACGAGCGGTCCGCCGCCGCGGACGACGTGCTGAACCGCAGCCAGCCGCTCAGCTCCGCCGCCGCCGACATCTACCGTTCCCTCGCCGACGCCAACACCGCGGCGTCCAGCGGGTTCCTGGCCGGCGGGCAGGAGACGAAGGCCTCCCGCGACCGGTACGAGAAGGGCGTCCGCACGGCCGCCGAGGGGCTCGTGGAGGCCGCCGCCAACTCCGACGCCGGCTCCCCCGCCGCCACGACCATCACCCGGCTGAACCGCCTGCTGCCCGAGTACAAGGGCCTGATCGAGCGGGCCCGCACCTACAACCGGCAGGGCTTCCCGGTCGGCGGCGCCTATCTGCGCTACGCCAACGAGAAGATGCAGAAGGAGATGCTCCCGGCGGCGGAGGACCTCTACACGCGGGAGAAGCAGCGGCTGAGCGGCGACTACGCCGACGCCAAGCCCTACCCCTGGGCGGCGATCGCCCTCGGCGTCCTCGCGCTCGCGGCCCTGGGCTGGGCGCAGTACCGCAACTACCGGCGCACCAACCGGGTCCTCAACCACGGCCTGGTCGCCGCCACGACCACCGCGACGGTCGTCCTGCTCTGGCTGGTCGTCGGCCACAGCGTCGCGCGGTCGGACCTGAACGACTCCTACGACCACGGCGTCCGCTCCCTGAACGCGCTGCACGAGGCCCGCATCGCCTCCCTCAAGGCCCGTGGCAACGAGAACCTCACGCTGGTGGCGCGCGGCGCGGAGACGAAGAAGGTCGGCGACGAGACGTACGACGCCTACGACTTCGACTTCGAGAAGAACATGGCCACGCTCGGCAAGGGCCTGGCCGAGGCGCGGCGGCTCGCCGACGACGAGGCGGGCACGCAGCCGGTCGCGGCGGCGAACGCCGACATGACGGAGTGGAAGAAGCGCCACGCGTCGGCCCGTGAGCAGGACGAGAACGGCAACTACCGGCAGGCGCTGGACCTGGTGATCGGCGGCAAGGGCGCCACCGTCGAGTGCTTCGACGGCGTCGACGCCTCGCTGGCCGACGCCCTCGGCCACGAGAAGGACGAGTTCGAGCGGGCGGCGGGCGACGGCCTGGACGCGATGGGCCTCCTGCCCCAGGGGGCCGCCGCCCTCGCCGTCCTGGGCGCGGCCGGCGCGCTGCTGGGCATCGGCCGCAGGCTGTCGGAGTACCGGTGAGGCGGGGCCAGGGCCCGGCGAGCGGGTGGGAAGGGGTGGCGGTGAAAGGGGGCGTGAGGATGCGTGCGCGACGACTGCGGACCGGCCTGAAGGGCTGGGGCGGGGTGGGGGCGATGGCGTTCGCCTGCGCCCTGGCGGTGCTCTTCGCCCTGCTCCTGCCGGTGGTCCGCTCGCACGGCGAGGGCACCGCGGGCACCGGCAGCCAGGGCGCCGCCCAGGGCCGCCAGGCACGCGCCGCCGAGGAGTGCACGGACCCGGAGAAGCAGACCCTGTCCCCGGACGGCGCGGACGGCCCCACCATCGAGGCGATCCGCAACCGCGAGGGCGCCAAGCGCAAGCTGATCGTCGGCGTCGACCAGAACAGCTACCGCTGGGGCTACCGCGACCCGAACAGCGGCGGCGACGCCGAGCTGGAGGGCTTCGACATCGACCTGGTGCACCGCATCGCCCGGGACATCCTCGGCGACCCGAACGCGGTGCAGTTCAAGGCGATACCCACCGACCAGCGGATCCCCGCGATCCAGGACGGCCGGGTCGACATGGTGGTCCGCACGATGACCATCAACTGCGACCGGCTGGCCGACGTCGCCTTCTCCGCGCCCTACTTCAGGACCGGCCAGCAGCTGCTCGCCCCCAAGTCCTCGGACATCACCGGGTACGACGGCACGCTCGCCGGCAAGAAGCTCTGCACGGCGGCGGGTTCGACGGCGCTGAGCACGCTGAAGCAGGACCAGGCGGACGGCCGGGCGGCGGCCGGCGCCGACCTGGGCACCACCGTCCCCAATCAGCTTGACTGCCTGGTGCGGCTCCAGCTCGGCGAGGTCGACGCGGTGGTCACCGACGGCGCGCTCGCCGCGAGCCAGGCCGCACAGGACCCCACGGTCGAACTGAAGGGCGACCCCTTCACCACCGAGTACTACGGCGTGGCGATGAAGAAGGACGCCGACGATCTGGTACGCCGGGTCAACCAGATCCTCGTGGAGTGGCGCTCCGACAAGGCCCGGGGCTGGCAGCACTCGTACGAGCAGTGGCTGTCGGAGACCATGGGCGACGACTCCCGGAAGTCGGAACCGCCGGCCCCCCAGTACCGGGGCAGGAGCTGACCGACCGCCGCACCACCGGGAAAGAGCACACACGAGTCCGCAACAGCGAAAGGTGACCGATGGGCGACACGGGACCCTCCGGGCCGGTGATGGACCGGGACGAGGTGGACCGTGCGCTGGCGCGGCTCGGCGCGGAGCACGAGGCGATCGAGACCTCGCTCCTCGCCCTCCAGGACCACGCGGGCCGCAGACTCCTGGAAGGCGCCGAGCTGACGGGCGTGACCCAGGAGCGCTGGGCCGCCGCGGAGGCGTCGATCACCCTGCTCTGGTCCTACTTCGACGCGTACGCGGGCGCCCTGCGCACCGCCCGGGAGATCCGCTCCCGGCGCCGCTGGTCCAGCCGCGAGGACCTGGTGGAACTGACGGAGCTGCTGCGCGGCGAGGCGGTCACCGTGTCCGGCAATGCCGCCGCCACCGCCGGCGCGCCCACCCTGCACGGCGGTCCGGGCCGGCTCAGCGAGCGGTACTCGCTGGTCACGCTGGTGGACCGGATGAACCAGCTGTACGCGGCCTCCCTCGACCTGGTGGTCGCCGCCGACGCGGTGTGGTCGGCGCTGCCGGCGCGCATCGATTTACTCGCCGCCGAGCTCCAGCGCACCCGCCGGCTCGCGCACTCGGTGGGGGTGCGCCCCGGCGAGCACCCGGCCGGGGACGACCTGGAGCGGATCACCCGCACCCTGACGAAGCTGCGCGAGCGGGTGGTGTCCGACCCGCTGGCGTTCTGGGTGCCCACCGAGGGCAGTTCGGCGCCGGGCGGCGGCCGGCCGGACACCACGGTCTACGACCGGGAGGCGCGCGCCCTGGAGGACGTCCGCCGGGAGATCGACGCGGTGCTGGCCGTCCGCCAGGACGCCGAGCAGCGGATCGTGCGGCTGCGGGACGTGCTCTCCCGCGCGGACCGCACGCTCGCCGAGGCCCGCACCGCGCGCGGCGAGGTGCTGGCGAAGATCGCCGCGACGGAGGTGCCGGTGGTCAGTGGACCGCCGACCGTGCTCCAGGAGCAGCTCGCGACGGCCGCCGAGTACCGCAGACACGCCCAGTGGCACCGCCTGTCCCCGCTGCTGGAGTCCCTGGAGGAGAAGGCGGAGGACGAACTGCTGCGGGCCCGCGAGTCCTTGACGGCGGTCACCGCGCCGCTCGCGGTCCGCGCCGAGCTGCGCGGCCGGCTGGACGCGTACAAGGCGAAGGTCGCCCGGCTGGGCTTCGCGGAGGATCCGGAGCTGGTCGAGAAGTACGAGAAGGCGCGCCGCATGCTGTGGAGCGCGCCCTGCGACCTGCGCGTCGCCGAACAGGCCGTCCTGCGCTACCAGCACGCGGCGGCCGAACTGCTGGGCTCCGCGCCGCGCGTGCCCGGGCAGGGCGGGCCGGTGGACCGGACGGAGCCCGGCGCATGAGCGACAACGGGGAGGCGACGGCATGAGCCAGGAGCAGCGGACCTGTCAGCGTCCCGGCTGCGGCGGATCGTACGAGGACATGGGCGGCGGCGAGCTGTACTGCGACACCTGCGGTCTCGCGCCGGTCGTCGCGTCCAACGGCATGGTGGGCTCGACGCCGACCGGGATCACCGGCGGCGGGCGGGGCTCGCGCGGCTCGGCGGGCAGCGGCAGCGCGCGCACAAGCGGCCGCAGTGCGCGGACGTCGTCGCAGTCGTCGAAGTCCCGGCGCTCGGTCTCGGGGCGGCTCTCGCGGTCCGTGTCGGGCCGGTCCACGGGCCGTTCGGTGTCGGTGCGCAGCTCGGGGTCGCCCGCCGGTTCGTCCGCGCGGGGGCGGCTCGGGGCCGGCCTGGTCGAGGTACCGGCGATCCCGCGGCCCGACCCGCGCGCGATGGTCCTGGACAACCCCGAGGTGCCCGAGCGCAAGCGGTTCTGCTCGCGCTCGGACTGCGGGGCGCCGGTCGGGCGGGCGCGCGGGGACCGGCCCGGCCGCACGGAGGGCTTCTGCACCAAGTGCGGCCACCCGTACTCGTTCGTGCCCAAGCTGAAGTCCGGGGACGTCGTGCACGGCCAGTACGAGGTGGTGGGCTGCCTCGCGCACGGCGGGCTCGGCTGGATCTACCTCGCCGTCGACAGGGCGGTCTCCGACCGCTGGGTGGTCCTCAAGGGCCTGCTGGACACGGGCGACCAGGACGCGATGGCGGCGGCGATCTCCGAGCGGCGCTTCCTCGCGGAGATCGAGCACGCCAACATCGTGCGGATCTACAACTTCGTCGAGCACCTCGACCAGCGCACCGGTTCCCTCGACGGCTACATCGTCATGGAGTACGTGGGCGGCAAGTCCCTCAAGGAGATCGCCAACGCCCGCAGGTCGCCCGAGGGCCGGCGCGACCCGCTGCCGGTGGAGCAGGCGTGCGCGTACGGCATCGAGGCGCTGGAGGCCCTCGGTCACCTGCACAGCCGCAACCTGCTGTACTGCGACTTCAAGGTCGACAACGCCATCCAGACCGAGGACCAGCTCAAGCTGATCGACATGGGCGCGGTACGCCGCATGGACGACGACGAGTCGGCGATCTACGGCACGGTGGGCTACCAGGCGCCGGAGGTCGCCGACGTCGGCCCCTCGGTGGCCTCCGACCTGTACACGGTCGGCCGTACCCTCGCGGTGCTGACGTTCGACTTCCAGGGCTACACCACCGTCTACGCCGACTCCCTGCCGGACCCCGACACCATCGAGGTGTTCCGGCAGTACGAGTCGTTCTACCGGCTCCTGGTGCGCGCCACCGACCCCGACCCGGCCCGCCGGTTCGCCTCCGCGCAGGAGATGGCGGAGCAGCTGACGGGCGTGCTGCGCGAGGTGGTCTCGCTGCAGACGGGCCGCGCCCGGCCGGCGCTGTCCACGCTGTTCGGGCCCGAGGTGCGGGTCACGGACACGGAGTTGTTCCCCCGGCTGGACGGCGAGGTGTCGACGCTGGGGGCCCGGGTGACCGCCACTCGCAGGCGTGGTGACGGAGCGTCAGTGGTGCCGCCGGCGGGTGGCGGGGGCGTCGGTCCCGCGCTGCCCGGTGGTACGGGCCCGGCCGTCGGGGCGCCCGGCGGGACGGTCGCGGGCACCCCGGTCCACGGCGGGGCGGGTGTGGCGGCCGCACTGCCCGCCGGAGCGGGCGCGAGCGCCTCGCTGCCGGGTGCCGTGAGCGCGGTCGGCAGCGTCCGGGCCGGTGCCTCCGGCCTGGTCAAGCCCGTCGACGCCCCCGCCGCCGCCCTCGCCCTGCCGGTCCCGCGGGTCGATCCCGGGGACCCCAACGCCGGTTTCCTGGCAGGTCTCATGGCGTCCGCGCCGGGGGAGCTGCTGACCGCGCTGGGCGCCGCGCCGGCGCCCTCGACCGAGACCCGGCTGCGGCAGATACGGGCCCGCCTGGAGCAGGGCGACGCGCCGGGCGCGCTGGCGGCCCTGGCCGCCCTGGAGGGCGAGCGGCCCGACGACTGGCGGGTGGTCTGGTACCGGGGCCTGGCCTCGCTGGTGACCGGCGACCACGAGGGCGCCGCGCTCGCCTTCGACGCCATCTACGACGCCTTCCCGGGCGAGATCGCGCCCAAGCTGGCGCTCGGCCTGTGCGCGGAGGTGCTGGGCCAGCTCGACAACGCCGCGGAGTACTACCGCCTGGTGTGGTCGGCCGATCCGAGCCATGTGAGCGCCGCGTTCGGCCTGGCCCGCGTCCAGTTGGCGGGCGGCGACCGGTCCGGTGCCGTACGGACGCTGGAGTCGGTGCCGGAGTCGTCCGTCCACTGCACGGCCGCCCGCGTGGCGGCCGTGCGGGCCCGGCTGCGCCGGCGCACGGCGGACCCGGGCGACGTGGCGTTCCTGGACGATCTGACCGCGGCCGCCCGGCAGGTCGAGGCGCTGGACGTGTACGGTCTGGACCCGGCGCGCCGCGAGCAGTTGTCGGTCGAGGTCCTCGGCTGTGCCCTGGACTGGGTACTCTCCGGGGGCCGGGGTTCCGTTCCCCCCGCCGCCGGGGAACGGGCACTGCTCGGCAGCGGTCTGGACGAACGCGGCCTGCGTTTCGGCCTGGAGCGTTCGTACCGCACGCTGGCCCGGCTGGCGCGGGGCGGCGAGGAGAGGATCGACCTGGTGGAACGTGCCAATCGTTACCGCCCCCGGACGTGGGTGTAGTTGATGTCGCAGATGCCCCAGCAGGCCGCTGTGTCCAAGTGCCCGAGCTGCGAGGAGCCCCTCGAGTCGGGCGACCGTTTCTGTGGCGCGTGCGGATACGACCTGTCCGCCGTGCCCGCGCGGCCCGAGGACAGCCCGACGATCGCCATGAACGCCGCGGTGCCCGCCCCGTCGTCGCCGCCGGACGGCACCGGCCGGCCCGTGCCGGGCACGGACTCGGCCGGCTCGCCGCTGCCGCCGCCACGGCCGGCCGCACCGCCGCCACCGGCCGCCGCCGCGCCCCCGCCACCGGCCGCACCGCCCGTCGCACCGCCGGTGGCGTCGGGACCGGCCGGGGCCGAACCGGCCGCGTCCGGTGTGCGGTTCGACCGTCCGGGCGAGCCGGACGAGTACCCGCTGCAGGCACCCGACCCGCGGTCGGCCGCCGCCCCGGCGCCGTCCCCGGAGGCCGCCTGCGCACCGGTCGCCCCCGCCACGGCCGCGTCCGGCACGGTGTGCGTGGCCTGCCGCGCGGGCCGCGTCGACGACGACGGCTACTGCGAGAACTGCGGGCACGCCCAGCCCCGCGAACGCGACCACATGGAGCAGGAGTCGGGCCCCGTCGCCGCCGTCAGCGACCGCGGTCTGCGCCACCACCGCAACGAGGACGCCTTCTGCGTCGGCCACACCGCGCTGCCCGACGGGACGCCCGCGACCGTGGCGATCGTGTGCGACGGCGTCTCCTCGGCGACCCGCCCGGACGACGCCTCCCTCGCCGCCTCCCGCGCCGCCGGTGAGTCGCTGCTCGCGGTGCTGCCGCGCGGCACGCACCCGCAGCAGGCCATGCACGACGCGATCGTCGCCGCCTCGCACGCCGTCAACGCGCTGGCCGACGAGCCCGCCACGGCCCGCGAGCAGGCACCGCACCAGAACGCCCCGGCCTGCACCCTCGTCGGCGCCGTGGTGACCTCGGACCTGCTGGTCGTCGGCTGGGTCGGCGACAGCCGCGTCTACTGGGTGCCCGTCGACCGCGGCACACCGCCGGCCCGGCTCACCGAGGACGACTCGTGGGCCGCGCAGATGGTCGCCGCCGGTCTGATGAACGAGGCCGAGGCGTACGCCGACGAGCGCGCCCACGCGATCACCGGCTGGCTCGGCGCCGACGCCTACGAGCTGGAGCCGCACACCGCGTCGTTCAAGCCGGACCGCCCCGGCGTGGTCGTGGTCTGCACGGACGGCCTGTGGAACTACGCCGAGTCGGCCGAGGAGATGGCCCGCGCCGTGCCCCTCGACGCCGCCGCGCGCCCGCTGCACAGCGCCCGGGTCCTGGTCGGCCACGCCCTGGACGGCGGGGGCCACGACAACGTAACAGTGGCCGTCGTGCCGTTCCCGGCCCCGCCCGCGGGGGCAGGATCCGGCTGAGGCCGCGCAGCCGGGCCACGCACGCACGGCCGGGTACGCGGCGGGGCGGCCTCGCGGACCGCAGGGGGCGGTCCGCGCCACGAGCCATCACCCCACCACCGTGGGGGACGTAGAGGGGGATGCGATCCGGCATGGCCAATTTCTCGAAGTCGAACGTGCCGCAGTTCTCGGTGGACGTCTACCAGAACGAGTACCTGCCCGAGGGCGGCCGTGAGGTCAACGCGATCGTCACGGTCACCGCGACCGGCGGCGGCACGGTCGGAAGCGCGGTGGCCGCGCCCCATCTGTACGCGCCGGGCCGGGGGCCGTCCGCCGCCGTGGCGCTGATGGTCGACTGCTCGGGCTCGATGGACTACCCGCCGACCAAGATGCGCAACGCCCGGGACGCGACGGCCGCCGCGATCGACACCCTGCGCGACGGCGTGCACTTCGCGGTGGTCGGCGGTACGCACGTGGCCACGGAGGTCTACCCCGGCAACGGCCGGCTCGCGGTCGCCGACGCCACCACCCGGGAGCAGGCCAAGCAGGCCCTGCGCAGGCTGAGCGCGGGCGGCGGCACGGCCATCGGCACCTGGCTGCGGCTGGCCGACCGGCTGCTGTCCACGGCGGACGTCGCCATCCGGCACGGCATCCTGCTCACCGACGGCCGCAACGAGCACGAGTCGCCCGAGGACCTGAAGGCGGCGCTCGACGCCTGTGCCGGACGGTTCACCTGTGACGCCCGTGGCGTGGGCACCGACTGGGAAGTGAAAGAAGTCACAGGGATCGCCTCCGCCCTGCTCGGCACCGCCGACATCGTCGCCGACCCGGCGGGTCTCGCCGCCGACTTCACGCGGATGATGGAGACGGCCATGGGCAAGGAGGTCGCGGACGTCGCCCTGCGCCTGTGGACGCCGGTCGGCACCACGGTGAGGTTCGTCAAGCAGGTCGCCCCCACGGTCGAGGAGCTGACCGACCGCCGCACCGAGGCGGGTCCGCGCGCCGGGGACTACCCCACCGGGTCCTGGGGCGACGAGTCCCGCGACTACCACGTCTGCGTGGAGGTACCGGCCGCGAACATCGGCCAGGAGATGCTGGCCGCCCGTGTCTCCCTGGTCGTCCCGGAGCCCGGGGGCGCGGTGCAGAACCTCGGCGCGCAGGGTCTCGTACGCGCCGTGTGGACGGACGACATGGCCGCGTCCACGTCGATCAACCCTCAGGTCGCCCACTACACCGGGCAGGCCGAACTGGCACAAGTCATCCAGCAGGGGCTGGATCTGCGCAAAGCGGGAGACATCGACGGAGCGACGGCCAAACTGGGCCGTGCGGTCCAGCTGGCCGGAGCCTCCGGAAACGCGGATACGGCGAAACTGCTTGCGAAGGTGGTGGACGTGGTCGACGCGGCGGCAGGTACTGTGCGACTGAAAGCGAAGGTCGAGGAGGCCGACGAGATGACTCTCGAGACCCGGTCGACGAAGACTGTTCGCGTGAAGAAGTGACGCAGTAACGCAGTACCGCAGGACAACACAGCGACAAGCTCCGCAAGAGGGGGAAGCTCCGACATGCCGACCTGCCCGAACGGACACCAGTCGGGTTCCGACGACTGGTGCGAGGTCTGCGGTCACCGCATGGCCGGTGCCGTGCCGCCCCCTCCGCCGCCACCGCCCCCGGGCGGGGGCTACGGCTTCCCGCCGCCCGCCGGTCCCGGCGGCCAGGGCGGGCCCGGCGGCCAGGGCGGGCCCGGCGGCCAGGCCGGCCCGGGCGGCCCCGCCGCGGAACCGCAGCTGTGCCCGCAGTGCCGCACGCCCCGCGAGGGCGGTGCGCCGTTCTGCGAGGAGTGCCGGTGGAACTTCCTCACCAACACCGCCACCTCGTACACCCCGGCGGCCCCGCGCCCGCCGGCGCCCGGCCCGGGGCCCCGGTTCCCGCAGCCGCCCAGGGGACCGTCGTACGGCGGCGGTGACGCGTACGACTACCAGGGCTCCCGCCCGTCCCAGATGAACCGTCCCGCCGAGCCGATCCCGCCGGGCCCGCCCTTCGGCGGCGACCCGTCGGGCCCCGGCGGCCCCGGCGGTCCCGGCCAGCACGGCGGTCCCGGCCAGCACGGCCAGGGTGGCCCCGGCGGTCCCGGCCAGCACGGCCAGGGTGGTCCCGGCCCGCACGGTCCGGGTGGTCCCAACGGTCCCGGCCCGCACGGTCCCGGCGGTCCGAACGGCCCCTCCGGCTACCCCGGCCCCGGTGGCCAGGGCGGTCCTTCCGGCTACCCGGGTCCCGGCGGCCAGGGCGGTCCCTCCGGCCCGCCCGCCCCGCCCGGATTCGGTGCCGACCCGTCGCGGCCGGTTCCGCCGCCGCCCGGCCCCGTTCCGCCCCCGCCCGGCCCCGGTGGCCCGGGAGGCCCCGGCCGTCCTGGCGGCCCCGGCGGTCCCGGCGGCCCTCCGCAGGCGTTCCAGCAGTCCGCGCCGCCGGCCCCGCCCGGCTTCCCGCAGGAGACCGGCCGCCCGCAGGAGACCGGCCGCCCGCAGCAGGGCGGTGGCCCGTCCTTCGGCGGCGGTGACGACGACTGGGTGCTCTCCCCGCCGTCCGGCCCGGGAGGCCCCGGCGGTCCTGGTGGCCCCGGCGGTCCCGGCGGCGGCTACGGCTACCCGCAGCCCGGCGCCACCCAGGCCCCGCCCGGCCACGGTTTCCCGCCCCAGCACCAGCAGTCGGCGACCTGGACGGCGACCATCGGTCCGGACCGCGAGTACTTCATGGCGATGATGCAGCGCTCCGGCCCCGAGGCCGCGGGCCTGAACCTGCCCGCGTACTCGCCCGAGCAGCAGCGCACGCTCACCGGCAACCAGATCACGATCGGCCGGCGCCGGCACTCCACCGGCGACACCCCGGACATCGATCTCGCGGTGCCGCCGGAGGACCCGGGCGTCTCGCACCAGCACGCCGTGCTGGTGCAGCAGCCGGACGGCAGCTGGGCGGTCGTCGATCAGAACTCGACGAACGGCACGACGGTCAACGGCGGCGATGAGCCGATCCAGCCCTTCGTGCCGGTGCCGCTCCAGGACGGCGACCGGGTGCACGTCGGCGCCTGGACGACGATCACGATCCGCCGCGGCTGAGGCGGGTGCGGGCCGTCAGGCGAAGGGCCAGGCGTACGGGCCCTCCGGGTCGTCCAGCCAGGCCCAGGCCCGCTCGCCGCGGACGGTGATGCCGTAGCGCTCGCGCCGGGGGGCGTCCTCGCGCTCCCAGAGCGCGTACGCCTCCTGCGGGTCGAGGCTGCCCCGGGTCAGGGCCAGCAGGAACCGGAACAGGTCGTCGTCGCGGGCCCGGCGCGGCACCCCGCCGAGGCCCGGCGGCCCCGGCTCGGTCCGCCCGGCGCCGCGCAGCGGCACGAAGTAGGCCGGCGTGTGCAGGAAGTGGCCCTCGGCGTGCCCGGCGTCGTGGACGGTGAGCGCGATCAGGCCGGTGGCAAGCGGCGCCAGGATGCGCCCTCCGGACCGGCACTGGACGAGCCAGGCGCGGGGGATCGTCGACAGCGCGCAGGTGGCGATGATCCGGTCGAAGGGAGCGCGTTCGGGCACCCCGCGCGCCCCGTCACCGGTGACGACGGCCGGGCGGTACCCGGCGGCGGTCAGGTGCCGGCGGGCCGACTCGGTGATGTCCGGGTCCAGGTCGATCGTGGTGACCAGGTCGTCGTCGCCGAGCCGGTGGGCGAGCAGGGCGGCGTTGTAGCCGGTGCCGGCGCCGATCTCCAGGACCCGGTTGCCGTCCGCCACGTCCAGCTCCACCAGCATCATCGCCATCAGCGACGGCTGGCTGCTGGAGGAGAGCAGCTCGCCGTCGCGCAGCCGGGTGGCGAGCGGGACGTCGGCGTACGCGCCCCGCACCCAGCGTTCGCGGGCCGCGGGGTCGGGGTGCTCGCCCCACCGGCGCTCGTAGCCGCCCCGGACGCCGACGTAGTAGTAGGGCACGAAGAGGTGGCGCGGGACCGTCTCGAACGCCTCCCGCCAGACCGGGTCGGCCGCCCAGGCGCCGCTCAGCTCGATCTCACGCACCAGCTCCGCCCGCGCGGAGGCGGCGAGGCCTGTCAGGTCCTGGTGCCCGCCCATGCCTCCACAGTAGGGCCCGGCGGCCGCCGTGGGTGGTCCGCGGACGGGAGGTCCTAGGTCTCCAGGCCTATGCCGCCCCGTCTGAGACCATGGACGGCGTGAATGAGATTCGGCGCGACACGCTTCAGGAGCAGACCTTCTACGAGCAGGTCGGCGGGGAGGAGACCTTCCGCCGGCTCGTCCACCGTTTCTACGAGGGGGTCGCCCAGGATCCGGTCCTGCGGCCGATGTATCCCGAGGAGGACCTGGGCCCGGCGGAGGAGCGCTTCGCGCTCTTCCTGATGCAGTACTGGGGCGGCCCGACGACGTACAGCGAGCGGCGCGGCCACCCCCGCCTGCGGATGCGGCACGCCCCCTTCGCCGTGGACCGTGCCGCGCACGACGCGTGGCTGAAGCACATGCGGGTGGCCCTCGACGAGCTCGGCCTGTCCGAGGAGCACGAGCAGACGCTGTGGAAGTACCTGACGTACGCGGCGGCCTCGATGGTCAACACCGAGGGCTGACCGCGCCGGGGGGGCGCCGGCTCGCGGAAGCCGATGAACGGATTCCGGTCCCGCATCGCCGGAATCCGGTCACGATCCGGTCAAGTCCGCCCCTCGAACGGTTACTCGCGCCAGGGGCCCTCTGACAACATCACCGAGAGGTCTGGACAACGGCGCCGGGGGGCCGGGTGGTGGGGAGCGGGGGACTCACGGGGTTCGTGCTGCTGCGCGCGCGGGCGCATCGCCTCCTGCTCGCCGCCGCGCTGCTCACCGTCCTGCTGACCACGGCGGTCCTGGCGACCCTGGCCGCCTACTCGGGCGCGATCGGCGACGCGTCCCTGCGGCACGCCCTCGACGATCCGCGCAACGCCGCCGACACCGCGCTGATCGTCAAGGCGGACGTGCCCGAGGAGGGGCGTGAGGACGCCGACGCCGCCGTGCGCAAGGGCGCCCGGGACACCTTCGGCGGACTGCCGGTCACCGTCCGCACCCTGATGCGGTCGGGCCCGTACGCCCTGCCGGGCACCCTGCGGCCGGCCGGCGAGCGGTCCGGCGACAACCCGGATCTGACGTACTTCGCGGCGCTCGACCCGGCGCAGGTGCGGATCACCGAGGGACGGATGCCGCGGGACGGCGGGCCGGTGGCCGAGGCCGCGCTGCCGACGGCCGCCGCCGAGCGCCTCGGCCTCCGGACCGGCGCCCGCCTCACGCTCACCGACCGGTTCGACGGCCCGGCGGTGCGCATCGAGGTCACCGGCCTGTACCGGCCGGCCGAGGCCGCGTCCCCGTACTGGGACCTGGACGACCTCGGCGGGCGCGGGATCAAGCAGGGCGGCTTCACGACGTACGGGCCGCTGCTCGCCGCCCCCGGTGCGCTGACCGGCGGCCGGGTGAGCGCCGGGCCGTCCGGATGGCTGGCGACGGCGGACTTCTCCACGGTGACGGCCGGCCGCACGGACGCCCTGCGCGAGGCGGCCCGGGACGGGACGGCGTGGCTGCGCGGCCGGCCCGTCCTCAGCGGTACGACGGCCGCGACGACGTCCCTGCCCGAGGTGCTGGACCGGCTCGACCGCTCCCTGCTGGTGTCCCGCTCCACGCTCCTCGTCGTGGCGCTCCAGCTGGCGCTGCTTTCGAGCTGCGCGCTGCTGCTGGTGGCCCGGCTGCTGAGCGCCGAACGCGCGGGCGAGCTGCGGCTGCTGCGGGCGCGGGGCGCCTCCCGGGCCCGGCTCGGGTGGCTCGCCGCACTGGAGGCACTGCTGCTGGCCGTCCCGGCGGTGCTCTGCGCGCCGCTGCTCGCCGGTCCGCTGACCCGGCTGCTGGCCGGGCAGGGGGCGCTGGCCCGGATCGGGCTGCGGCTGGAGGTGCCGTCCCTAGGCGGGGGCGGGGTGTGGCTGGTCGCCGGGGTGGCCGCCCTGGGGTGCGCGCTGGCGGTGACGCTGCCCGCGCTCACCGCGTCCCTGGCCGCCGGCGGCCGGACCCGGCCGCTGCCCGCGCCGCTGCGGGCGGGTGCGGACGTCGGCCTGCTGGTGGTGGCCGGTGTCGCCTACTGGCAGCTGTCCCGGCAGACCTCTGGCGCGGTGACCGGCGACGGCAGCGGCGCCCCGGGCATCGACCCGTTGCTGGTCGCGGCGCCCGCGCTGGCGCTGCTGGCCGGCACCGTGCTGACGCTGCGGCTCCTGCCGCCGGTCGCGCGGCTCGCCGAGCGCCGGGCGGCCGGCGGGCGCGGGCTGGCCTCGGCGCTGGCGGGCTGGCAGCTCAGCCGCCGCCCGATGCGCGGGGCCGGCCCGGTGCTGCTGCTGGTCCTGGCCACGGCGCTGGGCATGCTGGCGATCGGCCAGGGTGCCTCCTGGGACCGCTCGCAGGACGACCAGGCCGACTTCCGCGCCGGCGCTCCGGTGCGGGTGCTCGCCGCCGGGACGGCGGACCCGGGCCGCACGGAGACGTACGCGGCCGTCCCGGGCGTCCGGGAGGCGGCCCCCGCCGTGCGTACGACGCTGCCGCTGTCCGGCGGCCGGACGGCCACGGTGCTGGCGCTGGACACGGCGGACGCCGCGGACGCGATGCTGCTCCGTCCGGACCTGTCCCCCGTACCCGCCCGGTCACTGCTGGCCCCTCTCGGGCCCGAGGGCGAGCCGGCGGGCGCGAAGACGCCGGAGGGGACCGCGCGTCTGGGCCTGACGGTGGCCCTGGGCCGCGCGGGCGCGGGCGGGGACACGGGCACGACGGCGGACGTGACGGTCACGGTGCGGGACCGGCACGGCGTGCCGTACCGCCTGCCGGCCGGCGCGCTGGACGCCGACGGCCGCCGGCACACCCTGGAACTCGCCGTCTCCTCCGGTCCGCTGACCGTGACCGGCCTGGAGCTGGTCATGGCCCAGCCGAGCGGCCGCGCCCAGCAGCACCGCTTCACCCTGGAGGCGCTGACCGCCACGGCGGCCGACGGCACCGTGCGGCGGCTGGCGCTGCCCCGCTCGTGGACGGCCTCCGCACGCGGCGCCGGCCAGTTCTCGCCCCCGGACGCGCCCACCAGCCCGACCCGGCCCCGGCTGCGGGCGTCCGCGCCGCCGGTGATCGAGTACGGCACGGGGTACGTCCCGGCCGACATGCCCTGGGAGTCGGCGTCGCTGACCGTGCGGCTGGACGCCGAGCAGCCCGCTCCGCCGCAGCTCACGGCCGTGGCGACCGACCGCTTCCTCGACTCCGCGGGTGCCCGCGCCGGGCAGCCGGTGGACATCGCGCTGGACGGCCGGACCGTCACCGTGCGGATCGTGCACGCGGTCCACGCCCTGCCGTCCACCACCGCGACGGACGTCCCGGAGCGGGACGGCGGGGCGCTCCTGGTCGATCTGCGGTCGGTGAACCGGGTGCTGCAGGCCCGGTACGGGGAGAGCGTGACGCCCACCGAGTGGTGGCTGCGGACGGCGCCGGGGAAGGCGGCCGGGGTGGCCGCCGCCCTGCGCGCCTTCCCGGACGTCGATCCGGCGCAGGTCGTGGTGCGGGACGAGCTGGCCGGGCAGTTGCGCGACGACCCGTTCGGGGCGGGCCCCGGGACGGCGTTCACCGCGGCGGCCGGGGTGGCGGCGGCGCTGGCGGCCGTCGGGTTCGCGGTGAGCGCGACGGGGTCGCTGCGGGAGCGGGGCGCCGAGTTCGCGGTGCTGCGGGCCCTGGGCGCCCCGCGCCGCAGGCTGGCCCGCGCCGTCGCCGTCGAGCAGGGCGTCCTGGTGGTGCTGGCGCTGCTCGTGGGCACGGCGCTGGGTGCCGTGCTGGCCCGGGCGGTGATTCCGCTGATCGTGCTGACCCCGGAGGCCACCCACCCGGTGCCGGCCGTGCTCGTCGACCTGCCCGTGGGCCGCGTCGCCGTCCTCCTGGCCGCCGTGGCGGTCACCCCCCTGCTGGTCACGGCGGTCCTCGCCCTGCGCCGGGCGGACCCGGCGTCGGCCCTCAGGGAGCAGGGAGGCGAGACCCGGTGACCACAGCCCGCACCGCGAGGGCGTCCGCTGTGCCGTCGCCCCACGGCCTCCGCACAGCCGTACGGCGCCCGTCACGCAACCAGGCCCCGACCGCACCCGCGGCCGGCCCGCTCGTCGTGGGACAAGGAGGTGAGCGGACGTGAACCCCGTCGCCGCCCCGTGGGTGCGGACCCGGCTGCGCACCGCCCCCGGTGCCGCGTGCGCGCTGGCGCTGCTCGTGGCGCTCACCGCGTGTCTGGCCGCCGCCTTCCCGAGGGCCCTGGACCGGTACGCGGACACGAGCCTGCACCACGATCTCCGGCAGGCCCGCCCCGACCGGACCAGCGTGCTGCTGACGACCGGGCAGCCCGATTTCGGTTCCGACCTGGAGCAGTGGCAGCTGGACATGCGTCCCGGCGCGCTGCGCGAACGCTACGACAGCGCGCTCGGCATCGTCGCCGGCCGGCTCCCCGTCGACCGGTCGCAGTCGGCGTACGGGGTGCGCACCACCGAGACCATCGAGGTCCCGGATCCCTGGCTGCCCCGGCCCAGCGGGTGGGACCCGCAGGTGTACCTCGCCGCCCAGCACGGCCTCGGCGACCACGCCCGGCTGCACGCCGGCCGGCTGCCGCGCACGTCCGGCGCCCCGGTCACCCCGACCAGCGACCGGGTGGAGGCGGTCGTCACCACCGAGACGGCCGAGGCCCTGCACATCGAGGTGGGCGCGGTCCTCCACGTGCCCCGCGTGGCACGCGCCCCGCTCGCCGTCCACATCACCGGCGTCCTCGCCCCGCGCGACCCGGACGGCGCCTACTGGGCCACCCAGCCCGTGCTGCGCACCCCGTCGCTGCAGAAGGTGCCGGGGCCGCCCGGCGCGGACACCGACAAGTACTGGCTCGGCGCCCTGCTGCTCGCCCCCGAGGCGGGGCCCGCCCTGCTGGGCACGGCCGGTTCCCCCGTGCGCTACTGGCAGTTCGCGCCGGACGTCGGCGCGCTGCACGCCCACGACCTGGACCGGCTGAACTCGTCCGTCGCCGCCCTGGAGTCGGGGCCGGGGCTGCGGGAGGTGCGGTCGGCCGTCGCCCCGGACGCGGACGTGAGCACCGACCTCGACGAGGTGTTCGCCGCCTTCGACCGGCTGCGGTCGGGCATCGCTCCGCTGGTCACGGTCGCCGCGGCCGGCACCGGCACGGTCGCCGGGGTGGTCCTGCTGATGGCGGCCGGCCTCGCCGCCGACCGGCGCCGCGCGGAACTCGCCCTGCTGCGTGCCCGGGGCGCGTCGCTGCGGGGCCTGGTGGGGCGGCTGCTGGCCGAGACGTCGGTGGCGGCGGTGCCCGCGGGCGCCGTCGGTCTCGCCGCCGCGCTGCTCGCCCTCCCCGGGGCCCGTCTCGTCCCGGCCGTCGCGGCCGCCGTCCCGGTCACCGTCGTCGGCTGTGCCGCGCTGCCCCTGCGGGCCGCCGTCGCCCATCGCACCGTCCGGGTCCACGGCGGCCGGCAGGACGTGGCGTCGGTACGCCCGTCCCGGCGCCGTACGGTCGCCGAGCTCACCGCCGTCGTCCTGGCCGTGGCCGCGGTCGAGACGCTGCGCCGGCGCGGTGCGGCGACCTCGGCCGACGACCTGGTGTCGCTCGCGCCGGTGCTGGTCGGGGTGATCGCCGCGCTGGTCCTGGTGCGCCTCTATCCGCTGCCGCTGCGCCGGCTGGCCCGCCCGGCGGGGCGGCTGCGCGGCGCGGTGGGGCACCTTGCGCTGGCCCGCGCGGGCCGTACGTCCGTCCCGGCGGCGCTGCCCCTCCTCGCGCTGCTGACCGCGCTCACCACGGCGGCCTTCGGCGGCTCGGTCCTGACCGGTGTGACGGACACCCGGGACCGGGCGGCGCTGCTCACCACCGGTGCCGACGCCCGCGTGGAGGGGACCGGCCCGCTGCCGTCCGCCCTGGCCGACCGGGTCCGCCGCACCCCGGGCGTGGACGGGCTGACCGAGGTGAGCGTCGCCTACGAGGCCAGGACCAGCAACGGCCGCCAGACGCTGCCCGTTGCGGGTGTCGACCCCGCCGCCTACGCGAAGCTGGCGGCGCGTACGGATCTGGGGTCCTTCGCCGCGGACGACCTGAAGCAGCCGGGCGGCCAGGACGAGCCCCTGTGCGCACTGGCCTCGCCCACGGTCGCCGAGCGGTTCGGTACGGAGCCGTTCCGCGTCCGCATGGAGGACGGCACCGCCGTCGTCCTGCGGATCTCGGTCGTGCGCGACCTCACCCCGGCCGTCTTCGGCGACGAGTTCCTGGTCGTGGACCGGGCCGGGCTGTCCAGGGAGGCGGCCCGTCCGAACGTGCTGCTGCTGACCGGCGACCGGCTCGACGGGGGCGCGCTGCGCCGGGCGACCGGTGACGCCGGCTCCGTACGCCTGCGGGCGCAGGAACGGGCCCGGTACGTCGACTCACCGCTGCAGTCCGGTGCCGAACGCGTCTACACCGCGGCCGTGGCGGCCGGCGCCGGTTATGCCGTACTCGCCCTGCTGCTGTCCCTGCTGCGCGCCGCGCCCGAACGGGCCGCGCTGCTCGCCCGCCTGCGCACGATGGGCCTCACCCGGTCCCAGGGCCGGCGCCTGCTGGTCCTGGAGTCCCTCCCCCAGGCCGCCCTGGCGGCGGCCGGCGGGGCGCTGACCGGCTGGGCGACCGTCCGGCTGCTCTCCCCCGGCATCGACGTGACGACGATCGCGCTGGCGACGGCGTCGTCCCCGGGCGGCCGGGCCGGGCTGCGCACGGACCCGTGGTCGCTGGCGGTGCCGACGGTCGCGGTGCTGGTGGTCGCGGTGGGGGCGGCGGCGGTGCAGGCGTGGTGGTCGGGGCGGCGCGGGTCGGTCACGGAGCTGCGGGCGGGTGACTCCGGATGAACGGACCCGGCCGACCGGACCGTCTGCGGCACGTGCACCACCTGAGCCGCATCAGCCACCTGCGGCGCATGGGATGCGGCAGCCAACTCGAACCACTCCAGCCACCTGAGCCACATGGTTCGCCCCAGCCACCCGTACCGCAGGCCCCCTCCGCGTCGCCCGGCCCGGAGACACCCGGGGCAGCTGCCGAGGAGACCACGATGCCGACGAACCCGACCCTCGCCGACCTGGCCGACCGCGCCACCGCGTCCCGTGACCGCCCCGCCTACGGCCACGACGCCCTCATCACCTGCGACCGCCTGGTCCGCATCTTCAGCGCGGACGGCATCGAGGTGCAGGCCCTCCAGGGCCTCGACCTGCTGGTCCGGGAGGGCGAGCTGATGGCCCTGGTCGGGGCGTCCGGCAGCGGCAAGTCGACGCTGATGAACATCCTCGCCGGACTGGACACCCCGACCGCCGGCGCGGCCCGCGTCGCCGGCCGGGACCTGCTCGCGATGACCGCGAAGGACCGTCTCTCCTACCGCCGCGAGGTGGTCGGCTTCGTCTGGCAGCAGACGTCCCGCAACCTGCTGCCCTACCTGACGGCGGCCCAGAACGTCGCCCTGCCCGTACAGCTCGCGGGCACCCGCGGCCGGGGCCGTGCGGCCCGGCGGGCCCGCTCCGAACGCGCCCTGGAACTGCTGGAGCTGCTGGAGGTCGCCGACTGCCGCGACCGCCGTCCGCACCAGATGTCGGGCGGCCAGCAGCAACGCGTCGCCATCGCCGTGGCCCTGGCCAACGACCCCGCGGTCCTGCTCGCCGACGAACCCACCGGTGAGCTCGACTCCCACACGGCGGAGCAGATCTTCGCCGCCTTCCGCACCGCGAACGAACGGCTCGGCACCACCATCGTCATCGTCACCCATGACCAGGCGGTGGCCGGCGAGGTCCGCCGCACGGTCGCCATCCGCGACGGCCGTACCTCCACGGAGGTCCTGCGGCGCAGCGAGGTGGACGCGACGACCGGCCACGAGACGGTGGTGGCCCGTGAGTACGCCATGCTCGACCGCGCCGGCCGCCTCCAGCTGCCCGCCGAGTACACGCGGGCCCTCGGCATGCGCGACCGCGTCGCCCTGGAACTGGAGCCCGACCACATCGCCGTATGGCCGGACGACAGCGAGCGTCCCTGACCCGGCGGGCGGCTCAGCGCACGCTGAGGCCCAGCGCGCCGGTGCCCGCCCGCCGCAGGGCGACGGATCCGTACGGGGTGCGCAGCCGCAGCCACGCGCCCGAGGAGACCAGCGCGGGCCCGTCCCCGGCCGCGTTCGCGGGGCGCAGGAAGCCCAGCGACTGGGCCGCGTGCACGGCCCGTACCGGCAGTCCGGTGTCGCCGACCGTCCGGGACCAGATCTCCCGGCCGATCCGGTCGAGTTCGGCCCGGGTGCGCTTCTCGGGGGCCAGCTCCCCGGTCCGTGACCGGAACTCGGCGACGGCCGCGGAGACGAGCGCCCGCAGCGCGTCCGGGGACGGCAGGCCCGGCTCGGGCCGCCAGCCGCCGCGCGGGGGCAGCACCCCGGCCCACGGCGGTCCGGTGACCGCGCCGGGCACGGTCGCGGTGGCCGCCGGTTCGTCCACCGACTCCAGGAGCTCACCGGCGGACACGGTCACGTCCAGCGTGACGTCGAGCCCGTTCTCGTACGGCTTCGCCAGCCGCACCGCCCGCACGGCCAGCACCTCGAAGGAGGGCGGCCGTCCGAAGACGGCGAGCGCCGTGCCGTGCGCCTGAAGGCGCACGGCGGCGCCGCGGTCGTAGTGGAGCAGGCGGGAGAGGAAGGCCGCGAGGTCGGCGGCCTCCCCATCGTCGGCGAGGTGGAGGACCGTCATGCGGCGACGGCCTCCTCCTCGTCGTCCGCCTTCTCGCTCTTGTCGTCCGTGTACTCCTGGAGGAACTCCCGTTCCTCCGCGGTGATCCGGCGGGGCCGCTGCGCCTCGAAGTCGAACGGCACGATCACCGTGGACGCGCGGACGTAGATCTGGTCGCCGTCCTTGACCTCGTAGGTGAGCGTGAAGGACGCCGCCCTGATCTCGGTGACCCACAGCTCGATGTCCACGGGCGCGTGCCGGTGGACGAGCTGCCGCTTGTAGTCGATCTCGTGGCGCGCCACCACCGACCCCTGCTGGAAGTCCTTGTCCGGGCGGAACAGGAAGTCGATACGGGCCTCCTCCAGGTAGCGGAGGAAGACCACGTTGTTGACGTGGCCGTACGCGTCCATGTCCGCCCAGCGCAGCGGGCAGCGGTAGAGGTGCCGCAAGATCGATCAGCCCCGGGTCAGCTTCTTGTAGGTGGCACGGTGCGGACGCGCGGCGTCCGGGCCGAGCCGCTCGATCTTGTTCTTCTCGTACGACTCGAAGTTGCCCTCGAACCAGAACCACTTGGACTCACCCTCGTACGCGAGGATGTGCGTGGCCACGCGGTCGAGGAACCACCGGTCGTGGGAGACGACCACGGCGCAGCCCGGGAACTCCAGCAGCGCGTTCTCCAGGCTGCTGAGGGTCTCGACGTCGAGGTCGTTGGTCGGCTCGTCCAGGAGCAGCAGGTTGCCGCCCTGCTTGAGGGTGAGCGCGAGGTTGAGGCGGTTGCGCTCACCGCCGGAGAGGACACCGGCCGGCTTCTGCTGGTCCGGGCCCTTGAAGCCGAAGGCGGAGACGTAGGCACGGCTCGGCATCTCGACCTGGCCGACGTTGATGTAGTCCAGCTCGTCGGAGACGACGGCCCACAGCGTCTTCTTCGGGTCGATGTTCTCGCGGCTCTGGTCGACGTACGAGATCTTGACGGTCTCGCCGACCTTGATGGAACCGGAGTCCGGCTCCTCGAAGCCCTGGATCATCTTGAAGAGGGTGGTCTTGCCGGCGCCGTTCGGGCCGATGACACCCACGATGCCGTTGCGCGGCAGGGTGAAGCTGAGGTCGTCGATGAGGACCTTCTCGCCGAAGGCCTTGGAGAGGTTGTTGACCTCTACGACGATGCTGCCCAGACGCGGGCCCGGCGGGATCTGGATCTCCTCGAAGTCCAGCTTCCGCATCTTGTCGGCCTCGGCGGCCATCTCCTCGTAGCGGGCGAGGCGCGCCTTGGACTTGGCCTGCCGGCCCTTGGCGTTGGAGCGCACCCACTCCAGCTCGTCCTTGAGGCGCTTCTGCCGCTTGGCGTCCTTCTGGCCCTCGACCTTGAGGCGGGAGGCCTTGGTCTCCAAGTACTTGGAGTAGTTGCCCTCGTAGCCGTGCAGGCGGCCGCGGTCGACCTCGCAGATCCAGCCGGCGACGTTGTCCAGGAAGTACCGGTCGTGGGTCACGGCCACGACGGTGCCCTCGTACTTGGCGAGGTGCTGCTCCAGCCAGTTCACCGACTCGGCGTCGAGGTGGTTGGTCGGCTCGTCGAGGAGCAGCAGGTCGGGCGCCTCGAGCAGCAGCTTGCAGAGCGCGACGCGGCGCTTCTCACCACCGGAGAGGTTGGCCACGGGCCAGTCTCCGGGCGGGCAGCCGAGCGCGTCCATGGCCTGCTCGAGCTGGGCGTCGAGGTCCCACGCGTTGGCGTGGTCCAGCTCCTCCTGGAGCTTGCCCATCTCCTCGAGCAGCGCGTCCGAGTAGTCGGTCGCCATCTGCTCGGCGATCTCGTTGAACCGGTCGAGCTTGCCCTTGACCTCGGCGACACCTTCCTGAACGTTCTCCAGGACGGTCTTCTCCTCGTTGAGCGGGGGCTCCTGCAGCAGGATGCCCACCGTGTAGCCCGGCGACAGGAACGCGTCGCCGTTCGACGGCTGCTCCAGCCCCGCCATGATCTTCAGAACGGTCGACTTACCGGCACCGTTCGGGCCGACGACACCGATCTTCGCGCCGGGCAGGAAGTTCAGGGTGACGTCGTCGAGGATCACCTTGTCGCCGTGCGCTTTGCGCGCCTTGCGCATGGTGTAAATGAACTCAGCCAAGAGAAACCGTCCGGCAGCTTAATCAGGCAGTGGGCAGATACACCCCATCTTGCCGTACCGCCACCCCTGGGCGGAAACGCGTTCCCTGCCGGTGCGCTGACCTGGGCTTTCGTGGACGGCGAAAAGACACGACGGTCACTTCCGGTCTCCGCCGGCCGGCCTGGACGCCCGCTCCCGGCCCGGCCCGGGGGTGCCGCTTCCCGCCGGGCCCGGTTACGGTGCGGCCGTGACCAGCGCATCGGAGCGCCCGCTCCTCTTCCTCGACGTCGATGGCCCACTGATCCCGTTCGGGTCGCCGTCCGGTCACCCGCGAGCCGCTGGTGCCTTCGCCGCGACACCTGCCGATCGGGGGAACCCCCTGCTGGCCCGGCTCGACCCGGGGACCGGGGCCCGCCTCATGGCCCTGGGCTGCGACCTCGTGTGGGCGACGACCTGGACGGACGAAGCGAACGAGGTCGTCGCCCCGCGCATCGGCCTGCCGGCGCTGCCCATGGTGCAGTGGCCGGAGACCGGTGCCGAGGAAGGCCCGCGGGGCCTGCACTGGAAGACACGCCCCCTTGTCGAGTGGGCCGGCGGCCGGCCCTTCGTCTGGGTCGACGACGAGATCAGCGCCATGGACCGCCAGTGGGTCGCCGCCCGCCACCCCGGACCCGCCCTCCTGCACCGCGTCGACCCGGCCGAGGGCCTCACCGACGCCGACTTCGCCGCCCTCGCGAGGTGGACGGCGGCACGCTCCTTCCTGTCGTCCGCCGCCGAGGTGGCCCGGCTGCTGGGCCTGGGCGACGCGGCCGGCGTGCCGGAGGACCGACGCGCGCGGCACCTGGCCCATGCCGTGCGCAAGCCGCTTCTCGAACGGGCCGGTCTGCCCGAGGAGTTTTTCGCCCCGCTGTTGGCCGCGGCCGTCCACGATCCGGACCCCAGCTTCTGCCGCTGGTTCGTCGAGCCGGCGGTCTACGCGTTCGGACGCCGACGGGTCCTGGTGGCCTTGCTGGCGTATCTGCGGACGGGCACGGACGCGGAACGGGCGGGCGCCCGGCGTGCCTGGTACTGCGCCCACGTGCCCCTGCGCCCGGACAGATCTCCCGCCTACGCCCCCGGCGGGAGTCGCGATCCCGCCCTGGACGAGTCCCAGGACGTGGTGGCCGAGTGGTCGGCGGCAACCCGGTACCCGGACGCCTGACGCCCCGGTAAGGTGACGATCTTCGGCCGGCGGAAGCCGTACGGAGTCCTCGAAGGCCGGGCACACCATGCACCTTGCCGACCACCGTCCCGGGGGCCGCCGCCTCGCCGAGGCCCTGGACGACCTCGCCGTCACCTTCCGCGGCATGACCGCGCGTCCGGACGAGCACAACTGCGACTGCCACTGGGGCAGCCCGGAGGAACTCGCCCTCCTGAAGACCCCGGACGTGGAGCTGGAGCCGGATCTCCTGCGCCGGACCTGGCAGGCGACCGACTGGAGCGATCACGCGGCCGTGCTGCGCCGCATCCTGCCCCAGTTCGCCGGGGTCCTGGTCGCCGGTCTCGCCGAGCCCCTGTTCGGACTCGAAGAGGCCGGATACTCCCTGGCCCGCGGGCGCTGGCAGCAGTGGCCCGACGATCACGCCGGTCCGGTGCGCGAGTTTCTGCACGCCTGGTGGGTGCAGAGCCTCACCGATCCGGACGCGGCCGTACCGGCGCACCAGGTCTTCGCCCTGTGTGCCGAGGCGTCCGGGACGGCCGGCCCCTGGCTCGCCGAGTGGGAGCGGCGGACCGGGCCCCTCAGCGACCGGCGTCTCGCCGAGGCGGTGGCGGAATGGGAGTACGACCTCCTGGGGGACAGCCTGCCGTGGTACGTCCGCCGGTACGAGAACGACGAGGAGGAGATACGTGCCGACCTGGTCGCCTGGCTCCTCGGCCACGGCGCGGCGCGGCTTCGCGAGTCGGGCGCTCCGGCGGACCTGCGGCACCGGATACGGCTGCTCGGAGTCACCGGCGAGGCCCGCTGGACGGACCCGCACTGGCCCGGCCACCGCTACTGACGGGGCCGCGCGGGTGAGTCGGCCGGGGGCCGACGCCCGGTGGCGGGGCGGTGGTGCTCACCCCGTGCCGCCCCGGCGCGGTCAGCTCTCCCCGCCCTCGTTCCTCCTGCGGACGAACAGGAGGACCGCGCCGCCGATCACGACCAGGCCGATGGCCGTGCCGCCGATCAGGGGCGTCGTGTCGGAGCTGCCGGTCTCGGCGAGGTCGGTGTCGGGGGTGGGGTCGACCACCGCGGCGGCCGGCTCACCGAGGGTGTGCGTGGCCTGCTCGACCGGGCTGCTCTGGGTGCGGCAGTCGAGGACGCCGGTGAAGCGCTGCTCGAAGCCGGTGGGGCCGCGGACGGCGAAGTCGTAGGCCCGGTCCTCCGGCAGCGGGATGGTGACCGTCCGGGTCTCGCCCGCCGCGATGGTGTACTCGCTGTCCAGCAGCTCGAAGGTGAACGCCTCGTCGCCCTTGTTGACCGCGGTGATGTCCAGGCCGCCCTTGGCGCAGTTCTTCGCCCCGGACAGCGCGGGTATCGCGCCCTGGTCCGCCCAGGTCGCGCTCGCCGTCGCCGCCACCGTCGACTCGCTGGAGCCGGCCAGGATCTGCGTCTGGCTGCGGCTCTCGGAGGCGAAGGCGCGGCCGACCGGCACGGTGGTCGAGGCCTGGACGGTCAGCCCGACGGTGTCCGCCGCGGTGTCCTTCGGCACGTCGAAGAAGATCTGGCTGCCGTCGGTCACCGACGTGACGGGCTTGCCGGCCTTGTCCACGAACCGCACCCCGCCGGTGGTGTCCGCCGGCGGTGTGACCGTCGCGCTGTCGGCGTTGGTGTGGACCGTCACCGGGCCGAGCCGCTCGCCCGGGTGTCCGGAGACCGCGGGCGGGTCCAGCGTGAGCGACGCCGCCGGCTCGGCCAGGTCGCGGGCGTGCTTCTCCAGGTAGTCCGCGAGCCGCTCGGCCTGCGGGTCGACGGCCTCGACATCCGTGTCGTCCGAGTAGCGCCAGATGGCCACCTGTGTGCCGGCCGCCGCGTCCTGCTCGGTGAGCCCGCCGCGTACCCCGGCCTTCTTCGCGAGCGCCGCGAGGTCGTTGACCTGGGGGTAGGAGTTCTGCAGGATCCAGCGGATGCGGCCGGCGTCCTTGTTGGTGCCCAGCGAGGTCCCGCTCCAGGGCGTCTCGTGGTACTTGGCGTCCTTCTGCGTCGGGTTCTGGATGTCGACGCAATAGGTCTGCAGCATGCCGCCGCCGTCGACGGACATCTCGAACAGCCCGGCCGACACCTCCTGGTCACCGGCGGCCCCGTGTATGACCGCGGTGCCGTAGGTCTTCAGGCCGCCTATGGTGGCCGCCGCTCCGCCCTCGCCCTGCGTCTTCCCCTGGGCGGCGGCCGGGGCGGCACCCGCCGCCACGCCGGCTGCGGCGAGCGCGGAGACCAGCACCGTGGCGGCGAGTCTCGCCGCCGTTCCCCGGCCGGGCCGGGACAGGACAGAGAGCGAAGAAAACACCAAATTCCCCTTCGAGCAGGACCCGTTGGCGTGGGGGCACGGTCCCACCAGCAGAATCAGCAGCCCCGTAGGACATGTTCGGCATCCTAAGGACCTGGCGCACCGGGCCTCCCGGTGATGTTGGTCCGAGCGGTGATCCGACTCGGAATCGTTATGGCCGACACCCCTGTGAGCAGGGCTTATCGACAAATCCACCCGGGTTGAACCGTGTGCTTTCGCCGATAAGCCGCACTTCGGTCAGCCCTGCCGGGGCGCCGGCGTCACGCCACCACGACCGGCTCCGGCTGCTGTTCGGTCTCGGCGGGGGCCGATTCCACCGGCGGCGTCTCCCAGTTGGGCTCCGGCCGCGGTGGGGAGGCGGCCGCCTCGGCCCTGCTGGTGCGCCGGAACGCCGCCGTCCCCCGGGAGAGGTCGTGCCCGATCGCCACCGCGTCGATGTCCGCGGAGGTCCAGTTCTGCCCCTCGCGCACGTCCGTGCGCACCTTCAACCGGCCGTGCACGACGACGGGTTCACCCACAGCCAGGGACGCCGACGCGTTGACGGCCAGCTGCCGGTTGGCCCACACCGTGAAGAAATTGGTGTGGCCGTCCGTCCACGCGTTCTTCTCTCGGTCCCAGTAGCGCGCGGTGACCGCCAGCCGGAACCGCGCCGACGGTCCGCTCGCCAGGTCCCGGAACACCGGCTGCGTCGCCACGTTGCCCACGGCACAGATCATGGTCTCGTTCATCGCGAGTCCCTCCCTCCACGCGTACGGGCCCGGCCCGTACGGCTGCTGCGTCTGCCTGCCGGCGACCGCTTCCGCCGCGGTCGCCGTGAGGCCAGACTGCCTCCGCCGGCCCGGGCCCGCTGAGCCCTGTGGACCGTCCCCCGCATGTGGAAAACCCCGCCACCCGAACGGGTGGCGGGGCTCCCCCGAGGGTCTCCCTCCCCTACCTCGCCCGGGTCCCCACCCCGATGCCTGTCCCAAGGCCGGTCCCCACGGCCGCCCCCGCGACGCGCCCGTACTGCTCCCGGACCTCCCGGTACCGCAGCAGCTCCCCCGCCAGCGGATCCAGCACCCGGGCCCGGCCGCACCCGGCGGCCGCCTCACGCAATCGGCGTTCCGCCTCGTACCCGTAGCGCCGTGCCGGTCCGCGTGCCGCCATGCGGCAGCTCCACTCGATGACCGGGCCGCCGACGATGCCGGACACCATCAGCAGCACCGGCACGACCAGGTTCGGCGACATGAAGCCGATGATCTGACCGAGCAGCCACAGGCCGCCCGCCACCTGAAGGAGCGTCATGGACGCCTGGGCCAGCACGGCCACCGGCCACCACCCGGGCCGCGGCGGGCGTCCCGTCGGCAGACCCTGCCTCACCGCCAGCTCGTCGAGCGCCTCGGGCAGTCCCTGGGCGCCGCGTACGGCCGCCTCGCGCATCGCCTGCGCCCACGGCGCCGGCAGCCCGGCCGACGCCCGGTCGGACACCGTACGCACCGCCTGCTCGACACGCTGACGGGCCGTGACCTCCTCGTCGGCCTGGGCGCGCAGCGGCAGCCGTCCCGTGGAGGGTCCGCGCCGGTCGTGGCACCAGCGCCACAGCCGCAGCCACGGCGTGCCGCAGGCGCGGTTGGCGTTGCGCAGCCAGGCGCGTTCGGCCGCGTCGCCCGCCGCGGTGGCGCCCACGGCGTCGGCGAGCCGGTCCGCGAACTCCTCCCGGGCCTCCTCGCTGAGCCCGGTGCGCCGCCCGGCGACGTACACGGGCCGCAGCCGCCCGGCGGCGGCGTCCACGTCCGCCGCGATGCGGCGCGCCGGCGCCTGCCGCTCGGCGACGAACTGGCCGAGCGTCTCGCGCAGTTCGCCCATTCCCTCCCCGGTGAGCGCGGACAGCGCGAGCACGGTCGCGCCGGGTTCGCCGTGCTCCCCCAGCGCGATGCCGTCCTCGTCGAGCAGGCGCCGCAGGTCGTCGAGGACCTGCTCGGCGGCCTCCCCGGGCAGCCGGTCGACCTGGTTGAGGACGATGAAGGTGACCTCCGCGTGGCCCGCCATCGGCCGCAGATAGCGCTCGTGGAGCATGGCATCGGCGTACTTCTCCGGGTCGACGACCCAGATGACGGCGTCGACGAGGCCCAGGATGCGGTCCACCTGCTCGCGGTGCTGCACGGCCGCGGAGTCGTGGTCGGGCAGGTCGATCAGGACCAGCCCGCGCAGCGGCGAATCGGCGTCCGGGTGCTGAAGCGGGCGGCGGCGCAGCCGGCCGGGGATGCCGAGCCGGTCCAGCAGGCTGGCCGCACCGTCGCTCCAACTGCATGCGATGGGCGCGGCGGTGGTGGGCCGGCGGACGCCCGTCTCGGAGATCGTCACCCCGGCGAGCGTGTTGAACAGCTGCGACTTGCCGCTGCCGGTCGCGCCCGCGATGGCGACGACGGTGTGCTGCCCGGAGAGCCTGCGCCGCGCGGCGGCCTCGTCGAGGACCCGTCCCGCCTCGGCCAGCGTCCCGCCGTCGAGCCGGGTGCGGGAGAGCCCCACCAGTTCGCGCAGCGCGTCCAGGCGCGACCTGAGGTGCCCGTCGTAGGCCAAAGGCATCAGGGGGGAGGAACTCGCCGGTCTGCTCGACACGGCGGAGAACCGTTCCCCGCCGGCGGTCTCGTCCACCCGCCGCGCGATGAGCCCGTCGCCCCAGGCCTCCTCCTCGTCCCGGGCCCCGGCTCCGGCCGCCGAGCCGCCCTGGGCACCGTCGGCCCGCTCCTTGCCGTTGACCCGCTCCTTGTGGTCCGTACGCTCCTTCTGCTCCGTACGCTCGTTGCGCTCCGTGCGCTCCGTGCGCTCCGTGCGCTCCGTGCGCTCCTTGTGGTCCGTGCGCTCGTTGTGGTCCTTGTGGTCCGTGCGCTCGTTGTGGTCCGTACGCCGAGGGGCGCCGTCGTCCGCCACGCGCGCGTGGGAGCGGGACTCACGGGCGCGCTCGCCGTCACCACGTCCCGCAGGCTCACTCGCCCCGCTCGGCGCGTCCTCACTCCCGCCGCTCCCCGCACGCTCGCGCTCATCCCTCCCCGCACGCTCGCGCTCGGCACTCCGGGCGCGCTCGCGCTCGTCGTCACGGACGTGCTCACCCCTGCCCGTGCCCCCGCCGGCAGGGTCCTCGCCGGCGCGCCGCTCACCGGCGCTCTTCTCGTGGACGCGCTCCTCGGCATCCTGTCTCCGGCTACGGCCGCTCCGGGTGTCCGCCTCCTCCGTGTGGTCGGTGTGCTCGGTGGGGTTCTGGTCAGTGACGGCGGTCACCGGTCACCTCTCCTTCTGCAGTACGGACAGCGCGGCGATGAGTTCGGCCTGTGGCTCGGGGTGGACCTCCAGTGCGTCGAGCGGAGCGAGCCGGCGCTCGCGCTCCGTGTGCATGACCCGGTCCATGTGGGCGTTGAGCAGCCGTCCGCCCCGGTCACGCAACCGCAGCGCGCCATGGGCGCCGATGCGTTCGGCGAGCCTCTCCCCGGCGCTGCGCGCCCGCCTGCCGCCGAGCAGCACGGTGGCGCCGAGCGCGGCGATCATCTCCGGGTCCGGCGCCAGGCTCCGGTCGAGCCAGCGGACCTCCTCCTCGGCGTACTCCTCCAGCTCCCGCCGCCACCGCCGTACGGCCATCCCGATACGGTGCTCGGCGCTCTCGGGCGACCACGCGCGGGACGTGAGTTCCGGGGCGCCCGCCGCGGGCTCGCGCCGCCAGGCCTCGTCGACGTGTTCGTCGGCGGCGGTGACGGCGCACAGCAGCAGCGCGCCGAGGCTTTCCACCAGCGAGTCGAGGAGTTCGCCGGGAGAGCAGTCGAGCGGGAAGGCCCGCCATCGCTTCAGGGCGTCCCCGGCAAGCACGGCCCCCGCACGCAACCGCCCTCGCACGCGCGCGTGCTCGGCGTCGTACGCCCCGTCGACGGCGGCGGTGAGCCGCAGCGCGGCGGCGTACTGCGCGGCGGTGGCGCTGGCCAGCTCGGGCATCCGGGCCTTGAGGGAGTCCAGGATTCCGTAGGCCGTACGGGCCATGGCCTCGTGCCGGGCCGTGAGGTCCTGGGCGCGCTGGACGAGCCAGGACCGCAGCGGCGCCACGGCGGTGGCCGGCAGCAGCCCGCCTCCCCAGGCCGACTCGGGCAGTTCGGGGACGGTGAAGCGGGGGACGTCGCCGAGGCCGGCCTTGGTGAGCAGCGCCGCGTACTGCCGCGACACCTCGGCGACCACCTGGTGGGGCACCCGGTCCAGCACGGTGACCAGCGTGGCGTTGTACTCCTTGGCACTGCGCAGCAGTTGCCAGGGCACGGCGTCGGCATACCGGGCGGCGGTGGTGACCATCACCCAGATGTCGGCGGCGCAGATCAGTTCGGCGGCCAGGACACGGTTGTCGGCGACGAGGGAGTCGATGTCAGGAGCGTCGAGGAGGGCGAGGCCGGGCGGCAGGGTGTCGGCGGTCTCGACGCGCAGCACACGCGCGGGCTTCTCGCCGGGCAGGACCAGATCGTCGTCCGGGGCATGGTGGGGCATCCACACGCGCGTGAGATCGGGCAGCACGCGCACGCCGCTGAACCAGTGGTGGTCCTCCGGGTGGCACACCAGCACCGGTGTCCGGGTCGTGGGCCGCAGGACACCCGCCTCGCTGACGCGCCGGCCCACGAGAGAGTTCACCAGCGTGGACTTCCCGGCGCCGGTGGAGCCGCCCACGACGGCCAGCAACGGCGCTTCGGGATCTCTCAGCCGGGGCACCAGGTAGTCGTCGAGCTGGGCGAGCAGTTCGTCTCGGTTGGCACGCGCGCGTGGAGCCCCCGCGAGGGGCAGCGGGAAGCGTGCGGCCGCGACACGGTCGCGCAGGGCGGAAAGTGCGTCGAGCAGCTGAGGCCGTACGTCCAAGGTCACCACATGGGAAGAATGCCCAATTTTAGGGGAATTCTGAAGCATATGAGCATGTCTGCGCGCCGACCGGACACTACGGACGGAAAGGACTACTGGGACGCGAGCACAGTCCAGGCATAACGAGTGCACAACACCCGATGCGCGAGACGCCAAAAGCGATGCACGATTCGTACCTGCCTGCGATTATCGGTTCCGCTTCACCGAACCTCCACATCGAGCCACGGAGGCGAGGCGTCAGGGACACGGAACCGGGAGCCCTATCCTTGTCCCCGGCAACGTCGTGGATCGGCCCACCCGGCCGCCACGACCGAGGCCACCACACCAGGCCCCCGTAGCTCAGTGGATAGAGCAGGCGCCTTCTAAGCGCTTGGCCGCAGGTTCGAGTCCTGCCGGGGGCGCCCACTGCCTCTCACCTGCAGAAACGCGTGAGGGGCTCTTTTATGTCCGGGTGCACATCGCTCTACGAGCAAGCGCCCTCGCCTGCACACCGTCGCGCGCCCAGACAGGCCATGCGTCGTGGCGACAACGACTCTCGTCGGCGAATCCACGCCGGAAACACGCTGTAGCACCAGGTAGCACCCTTCGCTATCGTGGGCAGCATGACAGCGCAGCCGGAGATCACTCAGCGCGATCTGCGCACCCGCTCGAAAGAGATCATGGACGCCGTCCAGGGAGGACAGGCGTTCACCGTCACGCGCGACGGACACCGCGTCGGCGAGTTGATCCCGCTCCGGCGCCGTCGCCGCTTCGTTCCCCGCGCCGAGTTCGCGGCCATGTCGCGCACCGCCCCCGATATCTCACTGGACGCCTTCCGCGACGACCAGGACGCCGTCGTCGATCAGGAGTTGGACGATCCGTATGCCCGTTGAGCACGAGCAAGGCCTGCTCGACACCAACATCATGATCTTGCGCAAGTGGATCGACGTCGACGAGCTGCCCGCCGAGATGGCCATCAGCACCATCACCCTCGCGGAGCTCTCCGCGGGCCCCCACCAGGTACGCGGCAGGGACGAGCAGAGCGATTACGACGAACACGCCGAACGGGCCCGCCGCATGGACGTCCTGCAGCGGGCCGAAAACGAATTCGATCCCATCCCCTTCGACGTGGAGGCGGCCCGTTTCTACGGGAGAATCTGCGCCGCCGTCGTCTCCGCGGGCCGCAAGCCCCGTCGCCGTGTGGCCGACCTGATGATCGCCGCCATCGCGGCCGCCGAGGAACTTCCTCTCTTCACCACCAACCCCGACGATTTCAAGGGCCTCGACGACTTGATCACCATCGTGCCGGTAACGCGGCCCGACGTCCTGCACGACCGGTAGCACCGCACCTGACCGACCGCCACCGGGAGCGTGTCGATCGCCCCACGTCGGCGACCGATGACGGTACCGTCCTGGCACACCTTCTGCCGGCTGACGGGGTGGTCGGTGCAGCCGTGGCCGCCGGCGAGTGCACGGCAGATTCAGCGGCCCCGGCGTTCCGCCTGACACTGGGCTCTTGAGCGCCGTCCCCGGCTCGGCCTATCGGGCACAGTCACGGCCCTCGGGACGTTTTCCCCACCGGAGACGGCGGCGGGACCGTTCACCTCTCGTGATCCCTGGGCTTCGGGGAGATCGTCCGGCCCGGCTCGAAGAGCGCGCCGTACCTCACGCCAAGCGCGGATGATCTCAGGAAGCCTGGACAGCACCTCGGCGACCTGCGTCAGCAGCAGCATGACGCAGCCAAAAGCAGCGAGGATCACCAGCGTCACGTTGTCCCAGCTCATGAGGACTGTCCTGGCGTCCGCTCGAGCGATGCTCGAAGCCCCTGCAGGCTGAGCGACGCGCCCCGCAACCGCACCTCCACGCGGTCGACGGCAACGTGCATTGTGGCGCCGGGGATACCGATCTGGGGAGCCGTCAGCGATGTCGCGACGTCTTCTGCGTAGGGAAAGCCATTCCATCGAATCGTCCATCGGTCTGCCGAGCCCCACAGCTGCTTCCCATATCGTTCTTCCCTCCCGTTGTTGAGCCAGCCAGGACGTTGCAGGGGATCAGAGAACCAGTTGCCAATCGCCCACCTTCCCCGAGGGTCATGCGTCGCGATTCTGGTCGCGAGACCGGCCAGCAGGCATTCAGCGTCTGCACCCATGCCGGGTACTTCATCTAGCTGTGTCCGCTCCGAGGTGGTCAGCGGCTTATCAACGGTGTAGAAGTCCCAACGCGGGGAAGGACGCCGCGAAGTACCCCAGGTGCCAGATGGGTTGCCTGTGACTATCAGTTGGGCACCCGTGGGCAGATGACGTGCCACGTAGGTGCGCCGGCCGTAGAACTCTTCGAGTCGGAGCCCCGGTAGCGAGCTTCCTCCATCGCGGCTGGGCAGGAGGTACGGTGCCACGTTGTGCGGAACGTCCGTGATGAGGACGAGCCGGTTGTAGCGAGGCGACGCCGTAATGTCGTAAGCCACGAGCGTGTGCAACCCCCACCGAGCAGGCGGACGCGCTTCCCCAAGTCCCCATCGGTTGAAAAGACCCAGTGCCAACAGGGCACGCAGACTGCGTTGTTCGCTCAGGCAGGTGTCAAGACCGAGTGATCCATCCCGTGGAACCCCTGCGAATGCTCCCTCTTCGGGCTCACCAGTGAACCCCACTCGGGTTCGGGCAATGGCCTTCTTCACGCTTTCAGGCATGCTGATACCTCGATGCCACCCGGCTGGCGCTCTCGGTCACATACCACGTAAACCCACCAGAAACTCGCGCGGAGTTGGGTGCACCACACCCATCTGCAGCGTCCGCAGTTGCCGGGCCTGTGGAGACATTGCCGCCCTTCGACTCTCCGCGAGCCGAATGTGGGCAGCTTAGCGGACGGTCGAGCGGGGAGAGGCGGAATTACATGGAGCCAGCCAGGCAGGTGCCTCACTGATCCATGACGACTGTCAGCTCCTGCGACGACCCGCACGCACTACAGCCACCAGGGGCGCCCCGTGGCGACGGCGGACATCGTGATGCCCGCCGCTCACTGCGAGATCGTCCACGAGATCCCCGTCAACCGTCACTAGCCCTGCCACTCCCCCGGACGAATGCGTGTCGAAGTCCGGCCCGGCGTGACTCCGGGCCTGGGAGGGTGACCAGGTCGGCGAGGGTTCGGCACTCGACACAGCAGGCGTCTTCTCCGCGCTTGGCCGCAGGTTCGAGTCCAGCCGGACGGTCGCCGCTTTTCCGGACCGCGCGCCGCCCTGCCCCGCGGCGCCCCCTCGCGTGCACGCCGGGTCATATTGCGACAGGCGCCCGATTCGCACATGTCTTCACAGGATCGCCCACAAATGAGTGGTTACGGCCTATCAATGACGGTGTTGGCCATCATGGACTGGTTCGCCGTCGTTCCATTCGTCGCGGAGCCGTCCATGCGCCCCACTCTCACCACCGTCCAGGACCCGCCGAGCACGCAGGGTCACGGGTCCGTCTCTGCCGCACCGGAGCAAGCGGAGGAACGAAGCCTCGTTTTCGAGGGCTTCGGGTACACGTGCCGGATCGTCCACCAGGGAGCCCCCCGGACGGAGCCGCTGGTGCTGCTCGGCGGCTCGTCCCAGAACAGGTACTCATGGCAGGGCCACGAGAAGTGGCTGTCCCCGCTGTGCACGCTGATCACCGTGGATCTTCCTGGTTACGGCACCTCGGACTTCGTACCCGCCCGGTACGGCATCGACTTCCTCGCCGGCGCGGTCGAGCACATGCTGGCGGACCTCGGCATGCCGCGGGTGAACCTGTTCGGCGGCTGTTTCGGTGAGGTGGTCGGCCTCCGCTTCGCGCAGCTCCATCCCGAGTACGTCCGCCGCATCGTCTTCTGCGGCGCGGCGAAGCGCCTTCCCCAGATCTACACCGATGCCGTACCGCGCCTGTCGCAGGCGCTCGAACGCGGAGAGATCGACGAGGCAGCCGGCGGACTGGTGCGGTTGTTCATGTCGAATCCGGAAGCCGGGCGGGTCCGCAAGCACGCGGCCGTGGCACGCCTGCTCCAGCAGCAGTTCGTGGACCAGACGCCGGACGAGATCAGGAAGGCGGTCGAGCACAACACCAGGCTGGTGTCGCACGGCTGTTACCGGCCCCTGCCGGTCCCCGACGTGCCGTCCCTGGTGTTCACGGGGGAGTACGACACCCTGTGCACCCCCCAGATGGGGCGTGAACTCGCCGCGACCATGCCTTCGGCGCTTTTCACGACCGTCAAAGAGGCGGACCACCTGGTCACCGTCGAGCGCCGGCAGGAGTCCGCGGAGCTGATCGGCCGGTTCGTCACCGACCGCCCCGTCGACGACCTGCCCTACTGCAACCCGGTGGAGTCACCGCGCACCGAGCCCGCTCCCGCACCGGGGCCCCGTTGAGAAGGGCCGGAAACGCACCGATGGCCGGGACCCGTCGTGGGGTCCCGGCCATTCTCCGCTGCGCGAATAGACCTGAGCGACAGATGTCTGAGCGGCGGATGCCGACGTGAACAAGGGCGCCTCGATCAGCCCTTCGAACGCGACTCCAGCTTCCTGCCCTCGATGACGACGACGCTGGTGCAGTCGACCTGCCCCCCGCCGGCGCAGGTCTGCGACTGCACACAGTGAATGCCGTCGCCGTCCTTGACGCACTTGTCGACACCGACACCATCGTCGGCGGACGCCTGTACGGCACCGAAACCGACCAGGGCGAAGCCGCCCAGGATTCCGGCCGCCATGGTCGCTGCGATCTTCTGCGAATTGCGCATCTACCTGTTTTCCTTGTGCGGTCGACTCTCCACCCCTGTTCCCTGGGCGGCAGAGTCGCTCGGAACGACTGAATCGGCCTTTGAGCCGAGACGCCTCGGGGCTCGAACAACTGGGTTCGAGCCCCGAGACCTACTCAGATCACCTGGTCAGTGATCCTCAGCCAAAGGCCTGGGTGCAGGTCACGGCGGTGTTGCCAGCCGCCGGGTTG
>NZ_JBIWKU010000001.1:800437-1140754 GCF_044765825.1 Streptomyces flaveolus
GACCTACTCAGATCACCTGGTCAGTGATCCTCAGCCAAAGGCCTGGGTGCAGGTCACGGCGGTGTTGCCAGCCGCCGGGTTGCCGACACCGAGGAGCAGGTTGGCGGCAACGTTGGTGTCCTGCAGGCCGATCAGGGCCTGCTGGTTGTTGACCTCGCCCGTGCAGTTCTGGCTCTGCTTGCTCTCGAGCGACGGGTGGTCACCACCGGCGTAGCTGACACCCGTGCCGAGGAAACCGGCGCTGCCGAGCATGGCCAGGACGACCGCGGCCTTCTGGTACTTGCGCATTACCTCTCCGTTTCTCCTGTCGACACAGTCCGTGCTGGACTGGTCACTGACAGTGTTCAACATAGGCGACATTCGCGGCTTTTCACAGTCGAACCGCCCCAATGCGTGACTTTTTTGTAAAGGCGCACGTCACAGCCCCCGCGGGACTGCCGGTCGGGTGAACGCTCAAACGTGTCGGTCTCGCCACGCAAGGAGCCGGCCGGGCCGCTCCACCCGGCGCCGCACCCCCCGTCGGCTCACGCGTACCGGTAGATCCGGCCCACGTCCTCCAGCTCGCCCGGCGTCACGTCCCACGGCGGCAGCTTCTCGTGGCGTGCCACGACGCGGCCGTGCTGCGTGTCGCCGGAGTCCGGGGGTGTCGCGGGGAGGTAGCGGGCCCCGCGGTGCCGGCGCTGCCAGCGGTACCACTGCAGGTCGACGAAGGCGTGGTGCAGCCAGAAGACGGGGTCGTTGACGGAGGCGCCGCCGAGCATGTCGCCGCCGATCCAGCGGTGCACCCTGTTGTGGTTGCGCCAGGAGGCGCTGCCACGGCCCGTGCCCCAGCCCTCCAGCTTGTTGCGGAAGCCTTTCGTGACCGTCGAGTCCCAGGGCGCCACGTCGTAGGCGGGGTCCTTCAGCGCCCACTCGAGGTCGCTCTTCACGGGCAGGCCGATCGGGGCGCCGCGGCGGCCGAGGTCCCGGGTGAGGAAACCCCCGTCGGTCACGCCCACGTTGATGGTCCAGTTGCCTTCCCGGTGGGCGAACGGGCCGGTCATCACCCGGTGGTCGGAGCTTCGCCCGTTGCCGCCCATGAGGTCGGCCGTCCAGGGTGCGGACGTGGTCGTGCGATCGCGGGTCCAGTCCCAGTACGGAAGGGTCACCGAGGAGTCCACGCGACGCAGGGCGCCCTCCAGGTCGAGCAGGAGCCGGCGGTGCCAGGGCAGGAAGGAGGGAGCCATGTGGGCGGTGCGCAGTCCGCGCTCACCGTCGGAGGCGAAGTACGTGATGTGCATCCGTACGAACTCGTCGTATTCGCCGCGTCGTTTGACCTCCAGCAGGGCGTTGACGAACCGTCGTTTCTCGGCGCTGGTGAGCGTGGCGGCGTCCTTACGCACGTACGCCATGCCGGCCCCCCGCATGGTCGTGCGCCTGTCCCGGGCCCGTCGGTGCCGGGGCCGGGGTGTCGCGCAGCTGCCGGCCGGGGCCGAGCGTGTCGACGGCGGCGCGGGCGGCCTCCAGCGGTGTGGGGTACGAGCAGTAGTGGTCGAGCATGCTCAGCCAGGTGCCGTCGGCGCGGCGCATCAGGTGCAGTGGGCGGCCGTCGACGGTGACGTGCCACTGGTCGTTCCCGGCGGGGCCCCGGGCGGGGGTCCGGACCCCCTTGATGCGTCGTCCGCGATGGGTCACGTCGAATCCGGTGTCGCGCGGGCCGCTGCCGGGCAGGGGCCGATGGCGCGTGGAGCGGAAGGCGGTGAGTGCCGGGGCCAGTGCGGCGGCGAGTGCGGCGGCCCGCAGACCGCGCGCCAGGTCCCGCCGTGTTCTGCCCGTCTGTCGGAATCGCGCGGGGCCCGGCGCTTCGTCCTGGTCCTCGGCACGCGCCGGTGCCCCGCCCATGTCGGTCGTCATGGTCCACTCCCTCGTCCGTGCGGTTGTCGGTAGCGGTAACCGACCGACGGGGCAGGCGGTCACCCGCCGTACGGCTCAGGGCGTGAATGACGGAGAGAGACCCCCTGGGGAACGCTCGGAGTTCCGCCGCCGGCCGGTCCGCCGCCCACGCCCGGGGGGCACCTCCGACGACGGCATGCGAAAGCCGGCCCCCACGCATCCGGGGGCCGGCTTTCGGGCTGCTCGGTGTCAGGCGTGCAGCCCCAGGTCGCCGCGCACCGGCTTGGCCTCGTTCACTGCCGCCGCCGCGTCCTTCGTCGTGTGCAGCAGCGGGCCTTCCTTGCCGGTGTCGAGCACGGGCGCCGAGTCCTGCGACATCACCTCGAAGGGGAGCGCGGTGCGCAGGCCGGTGTCGACACCGGTGGATGCCAGCTCGGTCTGCCCGGCGAACGCGGGGGAGGCCACGCCCGCGGCGATCAGGGATCCGGCAATGACGGCGGCAGCCTTCAGGGACTTCATCATGTTCCTTTCTTCGGCAACGCGGGTCGCCGGAGGGGAAGTGTGTCGCCGTGCCTAACGACCCCGGGCCGGAGCGGAAACCGTGGAGGAGAGGATTGACAAGTCCTCATATGAAAGTGTTTCGCGGACCTGGGGCTTTTTCGGGGGCTACGCCGGCAGCAGCACCGACGTCAGCGGCGCGACACCGGGGAGCGTGACCCCCGGGAAGATCGGCGTCCGGACGGTGCCGGCCGGCGCGGGCAGGACCGGCGCCTGGGTCTCGGTGCCGAGCAGTCCGGCGATCAGGTTGCTCACGCGGCCCAGCAGTGCGTCGATCAGCGAGGGCGTCCCCGTGGCGTTCGTGTCCGCGTCGGTCTGCTCGGCCGCGTCCGTCTCCGTCGTCGTCCCGGTCCCGGTGTCCGCGTCGGTGTCCGTGCCCGTGCTCGTCGCGGTGCCGGACTGGAGGAGGTCGAGGAGGCTGTCGACGGCCTCCCGCAGGGCGGCCAGTTCCTCGTCCGAGAGCTCGTCGCCGGTGACGGTCACCACCGTGCCGCCCGACGTCGTGACCGACGACGACTCGGAGGTGGTGGTCGTGGGCGCCGGGTCCTCGTCGGCCGGCTTGGCCAGCGCGTCCTTCGCCGCGTCGCCCAGCTTCCTGGCCTCCGCCGCGGGCAGCCGGCCACCGTCCGCCTCGAGTACGGCCTTCAGCAGGTCGACGACCGGGGCGAGTCCGCGCTCGCCGGCATCGATGGCCCTGACCTGACCGAGCAGTGCGGCGGAGGTCGTCGCGCGGTGGTGCTCGGGTGCCGTGTCGGCCGCCCGGGCCGGGCCGGTGACGCCGGCGAGCAGGGCGGCACACAGCACGCCGGGGGCGATGAACCGGGCAGGCAGAGCGCGCATGGGGGTTCCTTTCGCAGGCTATGGATCTTGCAGCCCACCGTGGGAGCGCCCGGGCACCCCCGCAACCGGAGATGCGCCGTTCGGTAACACGCGCCCCGCCCCCTGGTGAGTCCCCGGCGGAGCGGATGCGGGGCCGGCCGCTCCCGAACCAGGCTTCACGATTCCAACACACTTACCGCTATCGCTGAATTTCAGGGAGTTTGTCCGTTTGGTGACTAGAGTTGCGAACCTCCTGAGCATCCTCACGGGCGGCCGCTTCGCACTCGTCCCCGCTGCCTGCCACCGCCACCCTGTTCCGAAAGGCTCCGACGGTCATGCCTCAATCCCTGGGTCAGATGCTTCGCCATGCGGCTGTGGGCGTCTTCTCCCTCGCTGCGATGTGGGCACCCTGCGGCCTCGCGTCCGCCACGCCGCTCGCGCCCGCCCCCGAGGCCGACAGCCTCGCCTTCTCCGAGCGCTACCGCGCACTCCAGCACGGTGGCATCGTGCGGGCGGCCAACACGTCCGCCACCTGCCGGGCCCAGGCGTCCTCGTGCCACGACGTACAGGCGGGAGCGCAGGGGGTGAACGGCGCGTTCGACATGTCCTACGTCGACGTCGACCGCGACCCGAACACCTACAACTCCTCCCGCGCGGAGGTCCGCCTGCCCGCCGGTTCCCAGGTGTCGTACGCGCGCCTGTACTGGGGCGGGAACCTGCGCGTGGGCGAGCAGAAGCCGTCCGAGGACAACGGCCGGGTGCTGATCGCCGAACCCGGCGGGGAGTACAAGGAGATTCTCGCGGACACGCTCGTCGGGCACCGCGTGACCGACACCGTGGACGCCTTCCAGGCCTCGGCGGACGTGACGCGGCTGGTGCGGGACAGCGGGGCGGGTCAGTACACCGTGGCCCAGGTCAACGTGGCCGCCGGCCGATCGACGGCCGGGGCCTGGGGCGGCTGGACCCTGGTGGTGGCGTACGAGAACGAGAGGGAACCGCTGCGGCACCTCGCGCTCTGGGACGGCTTCGTACCGCTGTGGGCCCAGGCCGCGGAACTCCGGCTGCGGGACTCGCGCTTCCCCTCGGACGCCGCGGGCAGCGTGGGCCTGGTCGCCTACGACGGCGACCGCGGCAGCGAAGGCGACTCGCTCACCGTGACCACCGGGTCCGGCTCCGTCGCGCTCAGCGGCCCCGGCAACCCCCGCGACGACGTACTGAACTCCACCATCACCGGCCCCGGGCACAACGCCCCGGCCCGGGTACCGGCGTACGCCAACAACCTCGGCTACGACTCCGACGTGTTCGATCTCGCGGGCGGTCTGCCGAACGCCGGTGACGAGGCGACCTTCCGCCTCGCCTCCGCACGGGACGGGGCGTGGGCCGGCGTGCTCTTCGCCGCGGTCGACGCCCGGCGGTGAACACACCGCAACCCGTCCCGAGTACCTGCGTGAGCGAGGAAACCGTGTCTGTGGCCCCGTCACTCCGCGGCCGTCCGCCGCGGGTCCTGCACCTCACCCAACCGGTGGACGGCGGGGTCGCGCGCGTCGTGACGGACCTCGTCCGGGCCCAGCTGGCGGACGGTCTGGAGGTCACCGCGGTCTGCCCCGACAGCCCGCTCGCCGCCCGACTGCGGGCGGCGGGCGCGCACGTCCGGCACTGGCAGGCGACCCGGTCACCGGGGCCCTCGCTCCTGCGGGAGGTACGGCGCCTCGCGCGCCTGATCGACGACGTACGCCCCGACCTGGTGCACGCGCACAGCGCGAAGGCGGGACTCGCCGGCCGGCTCGCGGTGCGCGGGCGGATCCCGACGGTCTTCCAGCCGCACGCCTGGTCGTTCGAGGCGGTCGGCGGGAGCACCGCGGCCCTCGCCCTCCGGTGGGAGCGGTGGGGGGCACGCTGGGCCACGCGGATGCTGTGCGTGAGCGAGGCCGAACGCGCGACCGGCGTCCGGGCCGGCATCACCGGCAGGTGGACGGTCGTCCCCAACGGCGTCGATCCCGAGCGCTACCGCCCGGCCGTGGCCGGCACCGTGCGAGCCGCGCTGGCACCGCTCGCCGGCGTCCACCCGGCGGCCCCCCTCGCGGTCTGTGTGGGACGGCTGTGCCCGCAGAAGGGGCAGGACGTCCTGCTGCGCGCGTGGGACACCGTGGTGCGCAAGGTGCCCGACGCCCGGCTCGTGCTGGTCGGCGACGGACCGGACCGCGACCGGCTGCGCCGGGACGCCCCCGACTCCGTGCTGTTCACCGGCGCCGTCGCCGACACCTCCGTCTGGTACCAGGCCGCCGACCTCGCCGTCCTGCCGTCCCGCTGGGAGGGCATGGCGCTGGCCCCGCTGGAGGCGATGGCCTGCGGCGTGCCGGTACTGGTCACCGACGTCGACGGCGCCCGCGAGAGCCTGCCGCCCGCCCTCACCGCCCGGTGCGTGATCCCGCCGGACAACCCGGGGGAACTGGCCGCGGCCATCACCGGACTGCTGCTCGACGCGCCGCTGCGCGCGTCCCTCGGCGTCCAGGGCCGCCGGCACGTGCTGTCCCTCCACGACGTACGACACACCACCGAGGCCGTCGCGGACGTCTACCGCGACCTCCTCGGCCCATGGCCCGCCTCACCCGGTGCGCGCCCGTTCACGGCGATCGAACGCACCACCACCCGCGGCGTCGAGCGGGGCCGCCCGCTCGGCACGGGCCGGGGCTCCGGGGCGGACCCGACAACACAGGACGTCGAGTCCACCGAGCACAGGGAGTCCATCCACTCGTGACTGCCGAACGTACCGTGCCCTCCCCCGGTGTGACGCCGCGGGACCACGGCTTCCCATCCGTCTCCGTCATGCCGCCGCTCGACCCCGCGGCGCATGTGCGATTCTCCCCCCCGCGGCCCCCGGCGCCTCCGGCCTCACCGGTACCGCTGTTCCTCGTGGACGGCGGCGCCGCCGTGCTGGGCACGCTGGCGCTCACCGGCGCCCAGCGCCAGCCGCTGCTGATCACCCTGCTGATCGTCACGTCCCTTCTGCTGCGCGTCCGCGACAGCCGGCCACCGGTGCCGGGCCTGCTGGAGGAACTGCCCGCGGTGTGCGGCCGCACCGCCGTCGCCTGGCTGGTGCCCGCGGCGCTCTGGGCGGCGTACCGGCCGGAGGACGCCTTGTCCGCCGGCACCGTGCTGACGGGCGTCGTCCTCCAGGCGGGGGCGTGCTGTGCGCTGCGCGCGGCCGTGCACGGGCGGCGGCGCGCCGCACTGCTGCGCCATCCGCACGCCGCGCTCGTGGTGGGCCCCCCGGCGACCGCACAACGCGTGGCCGCCGCCGTGCTCCGCCACCCGCGGTGCGGCGTGCGGCCGGTGGGCGTGGTCGCCGAGCAGCCGGAGGGCACCGAGGGGATCCCGGTGCTGCGGACCGGCGAGGAGGTCGAACGGGCGGTCATCCAGAACGGGGTGCGCGCGGTGCTGACCGTCCATCCCTCGGTCCGCGCCGAACAGGCGCCGCTGCTGCGCACGCTGGCCGAATCGGGCTGCGTGATCTGGGAACTCGACGCCGACTCCCCCTCGTACACCACGGGGGAACGGCTGGCCGGGTTCGCCTGCCGGCGCCTCGACCTGTCCCCGACGCGCCGCGGCGGCCCGGGCAAGCGGCTGCTCGACATCCTCGTGTCGGGCACGCTGCTGCTGCTGGTCAGCCCGCTGCTGCTGGTGTGTGCGACGGTCCTGCGCCTCGGTGACGGTCCCGGTGTGGTGTTCCGGCAGGAGCGGATCGGCAGGGACGGCAAGCCGTTCACGCTGCTGAAGTTCCGCACCCACCGCCCGGTGAACGAGCACGAGTCGGCGACGCGGTGGAGCGTGGCCAACGAGAACGAGATGAGCCGCTTCTGCCGTATGTTGCGGCGCACGTCGCTCGACGAGCTGCTCCAGCTGTGGAACGTGCTGCGCGGTGACATGAGCCTGGTCGGCCCGCGTCCCGAACGCGCCTACTTCGTCGCGCAGTTCAGCGGGGCCCACCCCGGTTACGCGGCCCGCCACCGCATGCGGACCGGCATCACCGGCCTCGCCCAGATCCACGGGCTGCGCGGCGACACCTCGATCGAGGACCGCTGCCGGTTCGACAACGCCTACATCGACGACTGGTCGCTGTGGCAGGACATCTGCATCCTGCTGCGCACCGCGGCCACGCTGGTCCGCCCGACGGGGAGCTGACCGACGTGAGCCACACTCTCGCACCGCTCCCGCGCCGGGCCGCCGCGCTCGGACCGGTCCTGCCCCTGGCGGCGGTGCTCGCCCTGCTGGCGCTGCCGCCGGCCGGGCACGGACCGGGGCCCGCCGACGTGGGCTCCGGGCTGGTGGTGGGGTACTGCGTGATCCGGCTGCTGCGGGAGGGACGGCGCCCGCTGTCGCCCGCCGCGGCCCTGGTGCTGGGCCTGCCGGTCGTGGGGATCGCGTTCGCCGCGCTGGGGGCGTCCTCGCCCGCGGCCGGGCTGGCCGGCATGGCCCGCTATCTGCAGATCTTCGTGCTGGTCCCGGCGGCGGTGCTGTTGCTGCTCCGGGACCGCCGCGACGTCCGGGTGCTGGCCTGGACGTTCGTGGGCCTCGCCCTGTGCGAGGGCGCCGTCGGCGTCCACCAGTACGTCACCCGCACCGGCGCCTCCTACCAGGGCGACGACATCCGGGCGGTCGGCACCTTCGGCGCCCAGGACGTGATGGGCATGGCGTCCGTGGTGTCCCTCGGTCTGGTGTGCGCCACCGGGCTCGCGCTGGGCCGGGCACCGGTGTGGCAGCGGGCGACCGCCACGGGCTGCGCGCTCGTGCTGCTCGCCCCGCTCACGGTGTCCTTCAGCCGGGGCGCCTGGATCGCGACCGTCCTGACGTGCAGCCTGCAACTGGCGCTGGCCGGGCTGCGCCGCACCCTGAAGGTGGCCGCCGCGCTGGCCGCCGCGGGGGTGGTCCTGGTGGGCGGGTTCGGCGTCGGCACCGCACAGCTGCAGGAGCGGATCGGCAGCATCGCGCAGGTCACCGACGCGCCCGACCAGTCCGTCGTCGACCGGTACACCCTGTGGTCGTCGGCGACCGGTATGTGGCGCGACCACCCGCTGACCGGCGTGGGCCTGAAGAACTTCCCCGAGTACCGCGACGGGCACGCCACGCTGGCCCTGTCGTCGGGCAGCGACATCGAGGGCGCCGGAGCCGAGTTCCACAAGCAGGCGCTGCTGTCGCCGCACAACATGTACCTGCTGGTGCTGAGCGAGCAGGGGCTGATCGGTCTGCTCACCCTGGCCGGGGGCTGGCTGGCCCTGCTGGTGTGCGGGGTGCGCAGACTGCTGCGCGTCCGCCGCCGCGGACCGGGATTCGACTGCGGGCTGGTCGCCTGCGGGCTGCTGGTCTGGGTGCTGACCGACTTCCTGTACGGCGACATCGGCGGACCCTCGACCCTGGTGACCGCCATGGCCCTGGGACTCGCGTCCTGGTGGGCGCTGGCCGGCGGCGAGCGGCGGGACGCCCTGTCACCCGGTGGGGTACGGGACCGCGTCGAGGAGGCGGTGGCCCGATGACGACGGTGCCTTCGAAGATCCCCGAACCTGGGACCGACGAAGCGGCGCCCGTGCCCGCGGCGCGTGCGGCCACCTCGGCAGGGACCGGCCCCGACCAGGCCTCGGCCTCCCGGAAGTTCCTCGCCCGGGCGACGCTCGTCACGGCGGCGCTGTCCATCGCCGGCTCTCTGCTCGGCCTGGTGCGCGACCAGTCGCTGGCCCGGCTGTTCGGTGCCGGGAGCGACACGGACGCCTTCCTCGTCGCGTGGACCGTGCCGGAGCTGGCCGCCACGCTGCTGATCGAGGACGGGCTGGCGCTGGTGCTGATCCCGGCGTTCAGCCTGGCGCTGGCCCGCCGCGCCCGGGGCGCCGCGGGAGACCCGGTCCGGGCCCTGGTCGCCGCCACCCTGCCCCGTCTGTGCCTGGCCCTCGCCGCGGTGGCCGCGCTGGTCGCCGGTGCGGCTCCCCTGCTGGTCCGGGCCCTGGCGCCCGGCCTGCCCGACCCCCGCCTCGCCGTCGACTGCACCCGGCTCACGGCGATCAGCCTGCTGGCCTTCGGGCTCGCCGGGTACTGCAGCGCCGCGCTGCGGGCGCACCGCCGCTTCTTCGCGCCCGCGGCGATCTACGTCGCCTACAACGCCGGCATCATCGCCGCGATGTTCCTGCTCGGCGGCCGGTGGGGCGTGCGTGCCGCGGCGGCCGGCGTCGCGGCGGGCGGCTGTCTGATGGTGGCGGTCCAGCTGCCGTCCCTGTGGCGGCAGCTGACGTCTCGCACCCCGGCGCCGCAGGAGCCCGGGGCCGGGGCGGACGCCGGGGAGCGGCCGATGCGGTTCGCTCTCATCGCCGCCGTCCTCCTCTTCGCCCTGTGCCGCCAGTCGCAGGTCCTCGTCGAGCGTTTCCTCGCCTCCTCCCTGCCCGCCGGGGCCATCTCGCACCTGAACTACGCGCAGAAGGTGGCCCAGATCCCGATGACGCTGTCGCTGATGGTGTGCACGGTCACCTTTCCCGTGGTGGCGCGGGCACTCGCGGACGGCGACACCGAACGCGCCCGCAGCCGGGTGGAGCGGGACCTCGTGCTGGCCTCCTGCGTGGTGCTGATGGGGATGTGCGCGGTGATCGCCTGCGCCCCGCAGATGATCGAACTGCTCTTCCAGCGGGGCGCCTTCACGGGAGCCGACTCCGTCGCGACGGCGGACGTCATGCGGGTGTACGCCGTCGGGCTGCTGGGCCAGACCCTGGTGGGTGCCCTGGTCCGCTCCTACTTCTCGGCGGGCCGGCCCCGCTGGTACCCCGTCGGCGTGATGGCCGCGGGCATCGGCGTGACCTCACTGATCGGCGCCGTGACGGTGCGCCCCTGGGGGGTGGCGGGGATCGCCGCCGCCAACGCCTTCGGCATCACCGTCACGGCCGCCCTGCTCCTCGCCGGACTGCGCACGGGCCGGCGCAGCAGCCCGCACGGCGTCACGGTCCGCGTCCGGCAGGTCCTGGCCCAGCTGAGCGGGCCCGTGCTCGCGACGGTCGCCGCCACCCTCGCCGGGGCGTTCGCCGCGAGCCGGTTCGGCTCCCCGGTGGGGGGCCTCACGGCCGGCTGCCTGACCGTGACCGCCGTCTTCGTCCCGCTCGCCTGGGCCACGGGGGTCCGGGGTTCCTCATCCGCCGTGCGTTTCCTGCGCACCGTCACACGAAGGCTCACCCATGGCCGCTTCCGTTGATTCCGTCCAGACCGCCCAAGCCGTCGCCCCGCCCCCGGGCCCGCCGCCGTGGGTGGCGATGTACCACTCGGTGGGCGACTGCTCGGACGATCCGTACCGCATCACGGTCACTCCCGAGCGACTCGGCAAGCAGCTGGCGTGGCTGCGCCGCCGGGGGCTGCGCGGCGTGTCCGTGGCCGACCTGCTCGCCGCCCGCGCCCGGGGCGAGGGGCGGGGCCTGGTCGGGCTCACCTTCGACGACGGGTACACCGACTTCGTCACCGCCGCCCTGCCGGTGCTGCGCCGGTGGAACTGCGGCGCCACCCTCTTCGTCCTGCCCGGACGGCTCGGCGGCGACAACGCCTGGGACCCGCTCGGCCCGCGCAAGCCGCTGCTGACCGCCGACGGCATCCGGCAGGCGGCCGCGGAGGGCGTGGAGATCGGCTCGCACGGACTGACCCACGTCGACCTCACCCGGGCGGACGACCTGGAACTGAAGACCGAGGTCGTCGAGAGCCGCGCGCTGCTGGCGGAGCTGACCGGTGTCCGCCCCGACGGCTTCTGCTACCCGTACGGCACGGTCGACGCCCGCGCCGTCGAGGCGGTGCGCGACGCCGGATACACCTACGCCTGTGCCATCGACCCCGGCCCGCTGACCGGCCCGCACGCCCTGCCCCGCGTCCACGTCGGGCAGAACGACACGGCCTGGCGGCTGTACCTCAAGCACCGGCTGCACCGGCTGCGCCGGCGCCCCGTGGAAGGCCCCTGAGATGAAGGCCCTGCACATCATCACCGGCCTCGGCGTCGGCGGGGCCGAGCAGCAACTGCGCCTGCTGCTGCGTCATCTGCCCGTCGCCTGCGACGTCGTCACGCTCACCAACCCCGGCCCGGTCGCCGAGGGCCTCACCGCCGACGGTGTCCGCGTCGTGCATCTGGGCATGACCGGCAACCGCGACCTGACCGCGCTCCCCCGGCTGGTCCGGCTGATCCGCGCCGGCGGTTACGACCTGGTCCACACCCACCTGTACCGGGCCTGCGTCTACGGCCGGCTGGCCGCGCGCGTCGCCGGGGTCCGCGCCGTCGTCGCCACCGAGCACTCGCTGGGCGACTCGCAGATGGAGGGCCGCAGACTCACCGCCGGGGTACGCGCGCTGTACCTCGCCAGCGAGCGGCTCGGCTCGACGACGGTCGCCGTCTCCTCGGCGGTGGCCCACCGGCTGAAGCACTGGGGCGTGCCGGCGCCCCGCATCGAGGTCGTCCCGAACGGCATCGAGCTGGACCGCTTCCGGTTCGACCAGGACCGGCGGGCACGCACCCGCCGGCGCCTCGGCCTGCCTCAGGACGCGTTCGTCGTCGGCGGTGTCGGCCGGCTCACCCGGGGGAAGCGGTTCGACGTCCTCGTCCACGCGCTCACCCGGCTGCCGGAGGACCACTGGCTGCTGCTGGTGGGCGGCGGCCCCGACGAGCACCTCCTGCGCCGCACGGCCCACGAGGCCGGTGTGTCCGGGCGGGTCCTGTTCACCGGCGAACGCCCCTACGTCCCCGACGGCTCCCCGGGCCCCGACCTGCCCGCGCTCACCTCCGCGATGGACCTGTTCGCGTCCCCGTCGCCGGACGAGGCCTTCGGTCTGGCGGCGGTGGAGGCGCTGGCGGCGGGCCTGCCCGTGCTCTACGCCTCCTGCCCGGCCATCGAGGACCTGCCGCCGTCGGCCACCGCCGGCGCCCGGCGCGTGCGGGGCGGCCCCGACGCGTACGCCCGCGCGATCGCCGAGGTGAGCGCGGCGGGCGCCGGGCCCCGCACCGTCCCGGACGTCGCGCGCCGCTACTGCATCACCCGCAGCACAGCCCGCCTCGTCGACGTCTACGCGGCAGCGGTCTCCCGCTCGCCGTCGCCCCTCTCACCCCTCGGAGCAAGCACGTCATGACCGACACTCCGACCCGCCGGCGCCTCGTGTCCGCGGCTCGTGTCAAGAAGCTGCCGTCCTGGTCGGTGCTCGCGGCGGGCGCCCTCGCCGGCACCCTGGTCGGCGGCGCCTACGGCCTCTTCACACCGGCCACCTACACGGCCACCAGCTATGTCGTCGCCGTGCCGACGGCGAAGTCCACCCCGGAGGCCGCCCGCGGGTTCGCTCAGGCGTACGGCCGTGTCGCCACCCAGCTCGCGGTGCTGGGGGACGCGCAGGTGTGGGCGGGCGTACCGGTGCGCACCCTGCAGGAGCAGGTGCGCACCGCGACCTCGCCGGACGCCCCGATGGTCGCCGTCTCGGCCACCTCCACGCGGCCCGGCCTGGCCGTCGACATGGCCAACGCGGTCTCCCGGGCGCTGACGCAGCACGCGGACCACTCCAAGAACAACACCCAGGTCCAGCTCGTGCAGTTCTCCCGCGCGGTGAAGCCGAGCAGCCCGACGTCCGCTTCGCCGACGGTGACCGCCCTGGTGGGCGCGAGCGCGGGCGGGCTGCTGGGCGGCCTGGCCCTGCTGGCACGGCCGAGGCGTACCCGCCGGGAGGACGACCCCGCCCCCGTTCCGTCGGTGCCCGGCCCGGCCCCGGCCGCCGACGTGCACGGACAGCGGTGACGGCGGCGCGGTGCCCGGTGGTGGCGGCGGACCCTGACACGGGCCGGCCGCCACCGGCCGGGACGGCGGGAGCCCTAGTCGTCGAGCGACCACCACTCGAAGCGGAGGCAGAGCTTGCCCCCGAGCCAGTACTCCACCCAACTGCCCAGCTCCAGCGGCGAGCACCCTACCGGGGGCTGCGGCAGCGTGGGCTCGGTCGGTGTGGGATCGGGCGTGGTGGGCGTGGGAGTGGGCGGAGCGGTCGGTGCCGTCCCGTCGGCGAGGCGGGAGACGACGGACCGGTAGACGCGGGAGGCGTCCGGGTTGGCCCCGCACTGCCACACACCGTGCGGGCAGTAGTCGGTCAGCGTGTTGTACAGCGGCTTGTGCTCGACGATCCACTCCAGCATGCGCCGCATGTACTCGGGATTGTCGCCGTTACGGAAGAGCCCCCACTCGGGGTAGGAAATGGGTTTGCCGTGGGCCTTCGCGAAGTCCACGTGCGCCTGGAGCCCGTAGGGCTCCTTCACCTGCCGGTCGAAGGACATCCCGGACGGCTGGTCGTAGGAGTCCATGCCGATGACGTCGACCGTGTCGTCGCCCGGGTAGCACTCGGTCCAGGGAAGGGCGTCCCGGCCGCGGCTCGGCGCGAAGTCGAACCGGAACTTCTGGCCCGGCACCGCGCGCATGGTGGTGACGATCCGGTTCCAGTACTTCTTCCAGGCCTCCGGGTCCGGCCCGCACCGGTGGGTGTAGGTGACGCCGTTCATCTCCCAGCCGAGCACCAGGACCGTGTCCGGCACCTTCAGCCGGACCAGCCGCTCGGCCAGGGCACGGAAGTGGTGGTCGAACTCCCCGGCCGCGCCGCGCCGCAGCAGTTGCCGGACCTCGGCGTCGGAGACGCCCGCCTCGTTGCGCTCCTGCATGGGCACGTTCAGGACGAGCATCCGGTCGTCCTTGGCCTTGCGCCAGTGCGCCCACGGCTCGAGGAAGCGGATGTCCCCCTCGATGTCCTGCCAGCGGTTGCCGGGCAGGTAGGTGTGACCGACGCGGAGTTCGGCGCCGCCGAGCCAGCGGCTGAGCTGCGCCATGCGGGCCACACCACGGGCGTCGGAGGCGAGGAAGGCGCCGAAGGCCGGTGCCTTCGGGGCCGGTGCCTTCGGGCCCGGTGCCGGGGTGGCCGCCGACGGCGCCGCCGACGGCTCGGGAACGGCCGGGCGCGGACCTGCGGGCCCTGTCGGGGCCGGCGGCGGAGCGGGTGGATCAGTGCCTCGCACCACCCCCACCCCCGCCGCGGGACCGGACGCCAGGACGGCCGACGCGGCCACCGTCGCCGCGCCCACGGCCAGCCTGCCGAACCGGAACCGCTTGTGCTGTGGAGCCATGCCTGCTCCTTTCTTCACTCTCGTCCGACCTCTGTTTCTTTTCTCGCTATTGACGAACAGTCATATGAATTCAGACACAGGACATTCCGTGGCGCCACTGCCCTTGGGGCTTTCGAGTGCCGAACTCGCCCGTGCGGGTGAACAGACCCGGAACAGACCCAAAAGAAAGTGAGATTTCATGTCGTTGCTCGACACCCGTGTCCCCGCGGTACTGCTGCGGATCGACCCGAATCCCTTCCACCACGGAACGCTGGGCGCGGTGCGGTCCCTCGGCAGGGCGGGCGTGGAGGTGCACGTCGTCGCCGACTCGGCCGGAAGCCCCCTCCACAAGTCGCGTTACGTACGGCGGATGCACCCCCCGCCGCTCCCGGGAGCGTCCGCGGACGACATCCTCACCGTGCTGCGCCGGGTGGCAGGTGAGGTGGCGTCACCCGCCGTCCTGATCCCGATGGACGACGCGAGCGCGATCGCCGTGGCCCGCATGCGGGACGTCCTCGCCCCCTCCTACCTGCTGCCCGCGACGCCGGGCGCGCTGGCCGAACGCGTCGCCGACAAGGGCGAACTGGCCGCCGTGTGCGCCGCCGCGGACGTACCGCACCCGGTGACGCTGGTCCCGGACGACCCCGCGGGGGCCGCCGACGCCGTGCGGAGGCTCGGAGTGCCGGTGGTGGCGAAGTGGAGCCGTCCCTGGCTGCTGCCGGCCGGCAGCGGGCTGCGCAGCACGCTGCTGGTGCGGTCCCCGGAGCAGGCACGGGAGCTGTACCTGCGCACCGCGGAGGCGGGCAGCCCGCTGCTGCTCCAGGCCTACCTGCCGCCGGGGCCCGACCGGGACTGGTTCTTCCACGGCTACGCCGACGGCTCGGGCGCCGTGCGCGCGGGCGGACCGGGCCGCAAGCAGCTGGCCTGGCCGCGGGGAGCGGGCCTGACCGCGGTGGGCCGCTGGACACCCAACCCGCAGGTGCAGGCGCTGGCCGAGCGGCTCACCGGTGAGCTGGGCTACCGGGGCATCTTCGATCTCGACTTCCGCCGCTGCGGCACGACGGGGCGCTATCACCTGCTGGACTTCAATCCGCGCCCCGGCGCGCAGTTCCGGCTCTTCGCGGACAGCGCGGGCCTGGACGTCGTGCGCGCCCAGCATCTCGACCTGACGGGCCGTCCGCTCCCGGACGGCGCCCCGCTGGCCGGGCGGACGTTCGTGGTGGAGAACTACGCGCCGCTGACCGCGCTGCGTCCGGCCCCCGACGGCCGCGAACTGGCGTGGTACGCCCGGGACGACCCCGCCCCCGGATGGGCGATGTGGGCCCTGTGGAGCCGTCATGTGTCCGGCCGGCTGCGAGAGCGGCTGCGCCCGACGACGCCGGCCCGGACGTCACCGGCATCACCCCCGATCCCCAGGGCGGCCTCGTCCTCCCTGACCGACAACGAGAAAGCGAGCAAGTGATGATGTACGACCTTCTGGTGGTGGGCGCGGGTCCGTACGGTCTGTCGATCGCGTCCCACGCCGCGGCCGCCGGGCTGAACCTGCGTGTGCTCGGCCGGCCCATGGCGTCCTGGCGGGACCACATGCCCGGCGGCATGTACCTGAAGTCGGAGCCCTGGGCGTCCAACCTCTCCGATCCCCACGGACGCTGGCGCCTGGACGCGTACTGCGCGGAGAAGGGGCTGACGGCACGTCACGCGCAGCCGATCCCGGTGGAGGAGTTCGCGTCGTACGGCCTGTGGTTCGCACGTCACGCCGTGCCGGAGGTGGACGAGCGCATGGTCGCGCGGTTGGCGTCCGGCCCCGGCGGCTTCACGGCGGTCACCGAGGACGGAGAGGCACTGCACTCACGGACGGTGGCGATGGCGGTGGGCGTGATGCCGTTCATCGAGGTACCGCCCGCACTGCGCGGGCTGCACCCGGCGCTGGTGACGCACAGCAGCCACCACAGCGACCTCACCCCGTTCCGCGGCAAGGACGTGACGGTGATCGGCGGCGGCCAGGCGGCGCTGGAGACCGCGGCGCTGCTCGCCGAACAGGGCACCCGGGTGCGGGTGCTGGCGCGGGCGGAGCAGGTGCGCTGGAACGACGTGCCGCCGCCCTGGGAGCGCCCCTGGACGGAGACGCTCCGTTCGCCGCACAGCGGACTCGGCCCCGGCTGGCGGAACTGGTTCTACTCCGAGCGCCCCGGCGTGTTCCGGCGGCTGCCGGAGGCGACCCGGACCCGGATCGCGGCCACGGCCCTGGGGCCGGCCGGCGCGTGGTGGGTGCGGGACCGGGTGGAGCGCGCGGTGGAGCTGATGCCGGGCCACGAGGTGACCGCGGCCAGCGCGGTGGCGGGCGGCGTACGGCTGGACACGGTGCGCCGCGACGGCACCGTGCACACCCTGGAGACCGAGCACGTCATCGCCGCCACCGGGTTCAAGCCGCGCTGCGACCGGATGGGGATGCTCGCCTCCGACCTGCGCGGCACACTGGCGATCCTGCCCGACGGCTCCCCGGCGACCGGCCGGGAGTTCGAGTCGTCCCACCCGGGCCTGTTCCTCGCGGGCCTGGTGACGGCCTCCGGTTTCGGCCCGGCCATGCGTTTCGTCCACGGCGCGACGTTCACGGCGAGGACCCTCGTCCAAGGGGTGCGCCGCCGGCTCAGGACGACCCCGGCCCGCGGAACGGTCCCCGTTCCGGGAGTGGCCGGCCGGAGCGCGTCGCCGTCGCCGGTGGGCCACTGACGGAAGCGCCGCCGACCCGCGGGCCGCTGCCGCGAGACGAGCCGGCGGCCCGCAGGTGGGCCGCCGGCCGGGGCGTACGACCGCCCGGCACGGCGAACCGCCCCCGGTCCGCCCGGCCACCTGGTGGTGGCCCGGGTCGGTCCGGGGGCGGTTCGCCGAGGAGGACAGCGGGTGCCGGGCGGGTCGCGTCCGGCACCCGGGAACGGCTAGCGGCGGGCTGCGACCCGGCCGCGGCGGTACAGCATCGCTCCGCCACCGAGCAGCGCGGCACCGGCGACCGAGGCCGTCAGCATGCCCGCGCTGCCGGTCTCGGCCAGCTGCGGCGTCTCGCCGGGCTCCTCGACACCCACCGAAGGCGGCGTGTCGACCGTGCGCACGGGCGGAGTGGTGGGCGTGCCGGTGGTCGGAGGCGTCTCGGGCGCCGGCGGCAGCTCTTCCTCGGTGCCGTAGCCGGGCTCGGACCCGTACGAGGTGTTGCCGCACGAGTTGCCGTACGCGTCGTCGAGGACCGCGAGCACACCGACGGAGTTGCCGCACACGTTCACCGGCACGTGGATCGGCGCCTGGACGCTGTTCCCGGACAGCAGACCGTAGGAGTCCTCGGTGTGCCCCACGGCCCGCGCGCCGTCGGCGGAGCCGCTGTCCGAGGACGTGGACGACGAGTCCGCGTGCGAGACGTTGCCGCACGAGTTGCCGTACGCGTCGTTGAGCGCCGCGAGCGCGTCGACGGTGTTGCCGCACACGTTCACCGGCACGTGGACCGGCGCCTGGACGCTGTTCCCGGACGCGATTCCCGAGGCTTCCTCGGTGTTGCCCACGGCCCGGGCGCCGCCGGCGGAGCCGGACTGGTCCGCGTGCGAGACGTTGCCGCACGCGTTGCCGTACGCGTCGTTGAACGCCGCGAGCACACCGACGGTGTTGCCGCACACGTTCACCGGCACGTCGATGGGCGCCTGGACGTTGTTCCCGGACAGCAGACCGGAAGCATCGTCGGTGGCTCCCACCGCGATGCTGTCAGCGAGTGCCGGGGTGCCGGACAGGGACAGAATGCCCGTGGCGGCGGCCGCCGCGAACACTCCCCTGCTCAGGGTCTGTCGCAATGTCGTGATCTTCCTGCTTGAAGTGCTGCGCGAATTCCTGCGGGAAAGGCCCGTGTACCGCGGATGGAGCAGGCGACGGCGTCGGTGCCCATTGCCTTCTCGGGCACTGCGCGTTCCTTTCTCGTGGCGTCGCATGCCTACTGCTTCATAAACCCGACACGTGAGAATCGGTTGCGCAGGTTCACCCGGTTGGACCGCGCAGTATTCAAAAATTTCCGGAAAGAACGGGGCGGCGCCTGGCCACTCAGGACACCACGTCCTTGCGGGCGAACCCCCTGAACGCCAGGGCGAACAGGACGAGCGCGTACGTCACGGAGATCGCGGCGCCCTGGATCATGCCGGACCATTCGGGATGCGGCTGGACGGCGTCCGCCCAGGCGAACTGCCAGTGCGCGGGCAGGAAGTCGCGCCAGTGGCCGAGGGCGGTGACGGCGTCCAGGACGTTGCCGACGATGGTGAGGCCCACCGCGCCGCCGACCGCGCCGAGCGGGGCGTCGGTCCTGGTGGACAGCCAGAACGCCAGTCCGGCCGTGACCAGTTGGGACACGAAGATGTACGCCACGACCACCACGAGCCGCAGCGCCGCCGTCCCCGGGGCGAGCGAGCCGCCCGTCGGGATCGCCAGCGGCCCCCAGCCGTAGGCGACCGTGCCCACGGCGAGCGCGACCAGCGGCAGCAGCACCATCGCGGCGAGGCTGAGCCCCAGCCCGACGGCGAGCTTGGACGCGAGCAGCCGGGCGCGCGGCACCGGTGCGGCGAGCAGGTAGCGCAGGGAGGACCAGCTCGCCTCGGAGGCGACGGTGTCCCCGCAGAACAGGGCGACGGGGACGACCAGCAGGAAGCCCGCCGAGACGAAGAGGCTGACCGCGGCGAAGTTGGCGCCGGAGGCGGTGGCCGTGTCCATCAGGGTGATGCGGTCGCCGGGGCCGTCCGGTTCACCGCCGATCGCGAAGGCGACGACCAGGACGAACGGCAGGGCGGCGAGGATCGCGCCCATGACCAGGGTGCGGCGCCGCTTCAGCTGACGCACCAGCTCCACCCGCAGGGGCAGGGTGCGGCCCGGCCGGTAGTCGTACGCGGACGCGGCCGGCTCGGCGGGCCGCCCGGTCCGCTCGGTGAGCGCGCTCATGCGGAACCTCCGATCAGGGTGAGGAAGGCGTCCTCCAGGCGGCGGTGCGGGCCGACCGAGGCCACCGGCACCTCCAGCCGGACCAGTTCGGCCACCAGGCGGGGCGCCGTGCCGTCGGTGTCGAGGCGGACCAGGAGCCCGTCGTCGGTGTGCACGACCGAGGCCACGCCCGGCAGCGCGGCGACCTTCTCCACGACCGGTTCCTCCACGGGGAGGTCGGTGCCGACGAGGAGGGTGTCGCCGGAGCCGATGATCTCGGCGACCGGGCCCGCCTGGACCAGGCGTCCGCGGTCCATGACCACCAGGTGGGTGCAGGACTGCTCGACCTCGGCGAGCAGGTGGCTGGAGACGATGACGGTGCGCCCGGCGGCCGCGTACCGGATCATCACCTCGCGCATCTCGCGGATCTGGGGCGGGTCGAGGCCGTTGGTCGGCTCGTCCAGGATGAGCAGGTCGGGCAGGCCCAGCATGGCCTGGGCGAGGGCGAGGCGCTGGCGCATGCCCTGCGAGTAGGTGCGCACCGCCCGGGCCAGGGCGTCGCCGAGGCCGGCGATCTCCAGGGCCTCGTCCAGGTGGGCGTTCTCGGGCGGGCGGCCGGTGGCCCGCCAGTACAGCTCCAGGTTCTCCCGGCCGGACAGGTGCGGCAGGAAGCCGGCTCCCTCGACGAAGGCGCCGACCCGGGACAGCACGGGGGCGCCGGGCCGGACGGCGTGGCCGAAGACGCGGATCTCGCCCTCGTCCGGCGTGATCAGGCCCATCAGCATGCGCAGGGTGGTCGTCTTGCCGGCGCCGTTGGGGCCGAGCAGGCCGAGGACCTGGCCCTTCTCGACGCGGAAGGACAGCTCCCGCACCGCGTACCGGTCGGCCGCACCGGCGTAGCGCTTGGTGAGGCCGGTGATCCGGAGCGGGACCTCGGCGAGGGCGGGGTCCGGGGCGGGCGTGGCGGTGCGGCGGCGGCCGGTCAGCAGCAGGGCCAGGGCGACGGCGAGACCGGCGAGCGGCAGCCACCACACCCAGGCGGGCAGCGGGGCGGCGGCCGTGGTGACGCCGGGTGCCGTCGGCACCTTCAGATCGCCCGCGAGGGAGACCGTGTACGTCGCCGGGGCGGCCGGGGAGGCGTAGCCGAGGTCGGTGGAGGCGAGGACCAGGCGCAGCCGGTGGCCCTTCTCGACCTCGTGGTCGATCGCCGGGAGGGTGAGGGTGACGTCCTTGCCGACCTTGGCGCCCTCGACGCGGACGGGCGTGACGAGCTGCGCGGGGAGCACCGGGGCGGCGCCGCCGGGGCCGACGTCGTACACCTTGCCGAACAGGACGGCGTCGTCGGAGGTGGAGCGGACGTGGACGGTGGCCGTCGGGGAGCCGGTGACGCGCAGGTCCTCGGTCAGCGGGGCCGACTGGAAGGCGGCGAACTGGCCGGGGAAGTCCAGGGAGACGCCCACACCGAGGGAGGACAGCTGTGAGAGCCCGCCCGCGCCGCCGAGGCCGGGGAGGGCGGAGACGGCGGGCGGGTTCGCGCCGGCCGGGTTGGCGAAGCGCTGCTCGCGTCCGCTCAGGGGCACGGAGGCGGGCCCGCCGCCCAGGCCGGGGTACCGGTCCGCGCTCGCGCCCCGCAACTGGGCCTGTCCGTCGGTGGAGTCCACTCCGCCGGTGCGGGTGACCCGGAAGGCGGGGCCGGTGGCGGCGCCCTCGTCGTCCTTCAGATAGCGGTCGAACCAGGAGTGCACGCGCGCCTGGACGCGGTCCGTCTCCTGGTCGCCGCCGTCGTGCCCGCCCGCGATCCAGTCGACGTCGACGGGCGCGCCGTTCGCACGGATCGCCCGGGCCGCGGCGTCGGCCTGGCCGAGCGGGAAGAGGGAGTCGGTCTGGCCCTGCGCCAGCAGGGTGGGGACCTCGATGCGCTCGCCCACGGCCTGCGGGCTGCGTTCCCGGAGCAGCTTCACGGCCGCCGGGTCCGGCACCCCGGACTCGGCGACCCGCTGGTGCATCCGGCACAGGGCGTCCTCGAAACGGTCGCAGCCGCCGCCGGTGTTGACGAAGATGCCCGCCCAGAGCTTCTTGAAGACGCCGTTCGGGAACAGCGCGTCCGCGAGGTTCCAGTAGGTGATGGAGGGGGCGATGGCGTCCACGCGGTCGTCGTGGCCCGCGGCGAGCAGCGCGACCGCGCCGCCGTAGGAGGCGCCGGCCATGCCGACGCGCGGGTCGCCGGCCTTGTCGAGCCGCACCTGCGGCTGCCGCGCCAGCCAGTCGATCAGCCGGGAGACGTCGGCGACCTCGCCGTCCGGGTCGTTGAGCCCGATCTTCCCCGTGGACCTGCCGAAGCCGCGCGCCGACCAGGTCAGCACCGCGTACCCGTCCCGGGCGAGGCTCTCCGCCTGCTGCCGCAGGTCGGCCTTGCTGCCGCCGAAGCCGTGCGCGAGCAGGACGGCGGGACGGCGGCCGCCGGAACCGGCCGTGAAGTAGGAGGTGTCCAGGCGCACCCCGTCGCCGACGGACATCATCCGGTCGGTGCGTCGTACCGGGGGCGGGTCGTCGGAGGCGACTGCCGTCCACGTCCCCGCGCCGGCGAGCACGACGACGGCGGCCGCGGCGGAGACCATCCGCCGCGGCCGCCGCAGCAGCCCCCGCATGCGGGGCAGTCGAAGATCCATGCGTCAACGGTACGGGCCGCCACCGGGATCCGGGGGCCCTCCAGGGGCTGAACCGCCGCCCCTCCCACGGACGTACGGCGCCCCGCCGCCGTACCGCGGACGCGGTACGGCGACGGGGCGGTCCGGGCTCACGCCCCGGCGGGTTCCCGGGCGTCGTCCCGGGTGTCCTCCGGGAGGGTCACCAGCCAGCGGGTGTCACGGCGCGGACGCAGGTACAGGGCCCAGTACAGGGTGGCGACGGCGGTGATGCCGCCGGTCCACAGCAGGTAGCTCGTCTCCTGCTGGGTCAGGATGTAGGCGAGGACCACGATCAGCAGGACGGGCACGGCGGGCCACAGGGGCATGCGCCACGCCTGCGTGTGCCGGTGGTCGCCGCGCCGGCACAGCAGGGCGGCGATCGCGACCAGCAGGTACATGCCGGTCACCGAGACGCCGGTGACGCCGTACAGGGTGTCGAGGTTGACGAAGCAGAGCAGCGCGCCGGGCACGCCGACCGCGAGGGTGGAGACCCAGGGGGAGCCGAACCGGCCGAGCTTGGCGAAGAGGTTGTTCACCGGCTCGGGCCACGCCTTGTCGCGGGCGGAGGCGAACAGCACGCGCGAGTTCTGGATGACCATCACGATGCCGGCGTTGATGATGGCGAGGGCCACGCAGAGGCTGACGAAGGTCCCGACGGCCGAGTTGGACCAGGCGGTGACCATGGAGCCGATGTCGCCGCCGGTCAGTTCGGCGAGGTCCGAGGCGCCCAGGGTGATGGCGACGACCGGCACCAGGATGATCACGGTGGAGATGGCGAGGGTGGCGAGCACCGTGCGGGCGACGTTGCGGCGCGGGTGCTCCAGTTCCTCGGAGAGGTAGACGGCGGTGGAGAAGCCCTGGGTGATGAACAGGGCGATGGCGAGCCCTGAGACGACCAGCATGGCCGTCACGGCGTCCGTGTGGCCGTCGGCGCCGGCCACCTCCATCGAGGCGAGGCTGCCGAGGCCGCGCTCGCCGTGGGCGAAGCCCAGCACCGCGACGACGGCGGCGGCGATGACCTCCAGGACCAGGAAGACGCCGGTGATCCAGGCGTTGGCGCGCAGGTCGAGCAGGCCGGCGAGGGTGGCGAGCACCATGACGCCGGCGCCGGCCATCGACGGGTCGAGGTGCACGATCGGTTCGAGGTAGTCGGCCGTGCCCATCGCGATCACCGGCGGGACGATCATGACGACCAGCAGGGACAGCACGAAGACCAGCCAGCCCGCCAGCCGCCCGGCCATGGTCGACACCATGGCGTACTCGCCGCCCGCGCTGGGGATCAAGGTGCCCAGCTCCGAGTAGCAGAACGCCACGGCGATACAGAGGAGGGAGCCGATGGCGATCGTCAGGGCGGTGGCGGTGCCGAGCGAGCCGAACAGGTCGGGCACGACCACGAACAGCGTGGAGGCGGGGGTCACGCACGAGAGCGTCAGGAGAGTGCCGCCGACCACCCCGATGGAACGCTTGAGCGTCCGGGACTCCGGGTGGTCCGGCTGATCCGGGGGCGCTGCGGTGGCGGTCTGGGCGGGGCGGAGCGTGTCGGTCATGGAGCGGTTCCGATCGACTCGTGCTGTGTGGTTCGGGCGGGAGCGCTATCGCCTCCGGCGGCTTGGTCGTACGTGGTTCTCGTCCGCTCCCGGCGCAAGATAGAACCTCGACGAAAACCAGCACGTCAATGGGTGTTTACCTACGGAATCCGTTGATCGGTGTCGACGGGACAACGGGAAAGCGCATCACAGGCCGTCGGCTGGGGCCCGTTGAGGCGTACGGGAACCGTAGCCGGGCCGGTAAAAAAACGTGCGGCCTTCCGGTGTCCGGGCGCTGTCGGCGGTGCCCGGTAGAGTCCGCGGCACAGGTGAATCACAGGATCACGGCAACGGGTGGGGACTCATGAAGCTGAGGTACACGGCGGCCTGGGTGGGGCTGACGGCGGCGACGATCGTGGCGACGTCCGCGTGCGGTTCGCAGGGCGCGAAGGACGCCGCCGAGACCGCGGACAAGGCGGCGACGAAGGCCGTGGACAAGGCGGACAGCATCATGGCGGCCCTCACCCGGGCCACCGACCGCACCGAGGAACTGGGCTCCGCGGAGGTCCGGACGACGACCGACCTGGGCACGGGCGAACCCATCGCGATGGACGGCACGTACTCCTGGGGCGACGGCTACGCGCTCGACGTCGAGATGGACACCGAGGCCGCGCAGATGCAGGCGCTCACGGACTCCCCGACGGTGCGCACGCTGTTCGTGGACGGCGCCTACTACTACGACATCGACCCGCAGCCCGCCGGCCCGCTCGCGGGCAAGGAGTGGATGAAGATCGACGGGTCGGCCGTGTTCGGCGAGTCCGGCGCCGCCGCGTTCAGCGGGGGCGGCGGGGGCGGCAGCCCGGCGGACTCCATGAAGGGCCTCAAGTACGCGAGCGACGTCGACGACCTCGGCAAGGAGAACGTCAACGGCAAGCCCACGACGCACTACCGGGCCGTGCTCGACCAGAACGACCTGGGCAAGTTCAAGGAGGCCCTCGGCGGCGAGGACAGCCTGCTCAACTCCGGTGCCGGCAGCGGCTCGATCACCATGGACATCTGGGTGGGCGACAAGGACCTGCCGGTGCGCCTGAAGCAGGAGTTCGGCGCCATGACGGTCACCATGGACTTCGACAAGTTCGGCGCCACCCAGGACATCGTGGCCCCGCCCGCCGACCAGACCGGTGACCTCACCGACGAGGTGAAGGCGCAGCAGCAGGGCTGAGGGCACGGAGGTGCCCCGTCCCGCACGGGTGGGACGGGGCACCGCGCGTTGTCCGGGCTTCGCCTCAGTGGTTGCGGGGGAAGCCCAGGTCCACGCCCGCCGGGGCGTCGGCCGGGTCCGGCCAGCGGGTGGTGACGACCTTGCCGCGGGTGTAGAAGTGCGTGCCGTCGTTGCCGTAGATGTGGTGGTCGCCGAAGAGCGAGTCCTTCCAGCCGCCGAAGGAGTGGTAGCCCACGGGGACCGGGATCGGGACGTTCACGCCGACCATGCCGGCCTCGACCTCCAGCTGGAAGCGGCGGGCCGCGCCGCCGTCCCGGGTGAAGATCGCGGTGCCGTTGCCGAACGGCGAGGCGTTGATGAGGGCCACGCCCTCCTCGTACGTGTCGGCGCGCAGCACGCACAGCACCGGGCCGAAGATCTCGTCCCGGTAGGCCTTGGCCGTGGTCGGCACCCGGTCCAGCAGGGAGATGCCGATCCAGTGGCCGTCCTCGTGGCCGTCGACGGTGTAGCCGGTGCCGTCGAGGACGACCTCGCAGCCCTCGGCCGCCGCGCCCTCGACGTAGCCGGCCACCTTGTCGCGGTGCGCCTTGGTGATCAGCGGGCCCATCTCGGACGTCGGATCGTTGCCCGGGCCGATCTTGATCTTCTCGGCGCGCTCACGGATCTTCTCCACCAGCTCGTCGCCGATGGCCCCGACCGCGACGACCGCGGAGATCGCCATGCAGCGCTCGCCCGCCGAGCCGTAGGCCGCGCTCACCGCGGCGTCGGCCGCCGCGTCCAGGTCGGCGTCCGGCAGCACCAGCATGTGGTTCTTGGCGCCGCCCAGCGCCTGGACCCGCTTGCCGTTGGCCGAGGCGGTGGTGTGGATGTAGCGGGCGATCGGCGTGGAGCCGACGAAGGAGACCGCCTTGACGTCCGGGTGCTCCAGCAGGCGGTCCACGGCCACCTTGTCACCGTGCACGACGTTGAAGACGCCGTCCGGCAGACCGGCCTCGGAGAGCAGCTCGGCGATCCTCACGGCGGCCGACGGGTCCTTCTCGCTCGGCTTGAGCACGAAGGTGTTGCCGCACGCGATGGCGATGGGGAACATCCACATCGGCACCATCGCCGGGAAGTTGAACGGCGTGATGCCCGCGACGACGCCGAGCGGCTGCCGGATGGAGGACACGTCGACGCGGGTGGCGACCTGCGTCGACAGCTCGCCCTTGAGCTGCACGCTGATGCCGCACGCCAGGTCGACGATCTCCAGGCCGCGCGCGACCTCGCCGAGCGCGTCGGAGTGCACCTTGCCGTGCTCGGCGGTGATCAGGGCGGCGATCTCGTCGCGGTGGGCGTCCAGCAGAGCCCGGAATGCGAAGAGGATCGAGGTGCGCTGCGCCAGCGAGGACTGCCCCCAGGTCCGGTACGCGTCCTTGGCGGCGGCGACCGCGGCGTCCACCTCGTCCACCGAGGCGAAGGCCACCTTGGTGGTGACCTCACCGGTCGCCGGGTCGGTCACCGGCCCGTACGTGCCCGAGGCGCCTTCGGCGGTCTTGCCGCCGATCCAGTGGTTGACGATGTTCGTCATGACCGAGAACTCCTTCACAGTTGGCGGCGACGGGTCGTAGCGTGCCGTTCGTCCAGCTCACGGGCCGTTGCCGGCGACGGTCGGGTCGCGGTCAAGGCCATGGGTCCATCTCAGCAGCCGGGCCCCCGGACGCGCGCCCGACACTGTGTCTGCGGTTTGGGTGTCCGAGTGGACACGTGGGGCAGTACGGCGGAACCTCCGGCGCGGGGCCGAGGCGGGCGGGGAGTCGTCGCGCGCCCTTCGCTCCTGCCAGGGCGAAGCGGCCTTCCCGCGCCGGAGGCGTTTCGTGGGGGAGGCGGCGACGGCGGGAGCGGGCTCCCGCCCCCGGTGATCGGGTCGTGCGCCATCGCCTTCCCTCCGTACCCGGCCTTGGGTCTCCCCCGGTTTCTAGCCCCGCGCACGGAGCCTGTCAATGTTTTGTCCGGACATTCGGACGACATACTCCGGGTGGCGGGTCGCCCACGCGGGGACGACGCCGCGCCGCGCCCGAGTCAACCCCCCGCGCCCGCACTCCGGGGGACGTCTTTGCGGCACTCGTGTCACAAACACCGCCTCCGTGTCACGGGTGTCACGAGCACGCGGGCCTTCGGTCACATCCGGGCACGGGGCCTGTCCACCCGCCGTCCGGCGTCGTTCACCCGGAACAGGCTTGGTGATCGCCAGCGCAGCACCCGGCTCCCCCCGGCGGCCGTCCCCGGTCGCCGCCGCGGTGCGCGCGGGGAGGTGCGTTCGTGACCGACCGAAGGCTCTGGTCCTACAAGGACATCGCGGCCCACATCCGGGTCCAGCCGGACACCGTGCGGTCGTACCGCAAGCACGGTCTGCTGCCCCCGCCCGACCATGTGGAGGGCGGAAAGCCCTACTGGTACGCGGACACGGTCCGGGCCTGGGTGGCGTCCCGGCCCCGCAACCGGGGGCGGTAGGGCGGAAAACCGTTCTGTGCCCCACGGGACCGTGGGGCACAGTGCCGTCCATGGACTTCACCGTGAAACCCGTACTCACCGGCGAGAAGACCGTCCTGCGGCCGTTCGCCGAGGCCGACGCCGAGCGCATGTGGGAGATCGTCAACGACCCCGAGGTCGTGCGCTTCACGTTTCCGCCGGACAGCGAGCTCACCCCGGAGCGGCTCCGCGGCTGGTACGGCTCGCGCGGTGCGCAGCCCGACCGCCTCGACCTCGCGGTCACCGACCCCGCCGACGGCGAACTCCTCGGCGAGGTCGTGCTGTACGAGTGGGACCCGGCGAACCGCTCCTGCACCTTCCGCACGCTGATCGGACCGCGGGGGCGCGGCCGGGGCGTCGGCACCGAGGCGACCCGGCTGATCGTCGGGCACGCCTTCGAGCAGCTCGGGCTGCACCGGGTCCAGCTCGAGGTCTACGGCAACAACCACCGGGCCCTGCGCGTCTACGAGAAGGCCGGCTTCGTGGTGGAGGGCGTGCGCCGGCAGGCGGCGTGGCGCGACGGGGAGTGGGTGGACGAGGTGCTCATGGCGGTCCTCGACCACGAGTGGGCCGCCCGCGGCGGCCGCCCCAGGGCGGCGGGCGTCACGGCTCGATGACCGTCACTCCCGCGCCGGGTGCCGTCCCCATCGCCTCCAGGGCGGCCGGTACGGCGTCCAGCCCGATGGTGGAGGTCACCAGCAGGTCGGGGCGGAGCACGCCCGTGCGGACCAGTTCCAGCATCGGCGGGTAGGTGTGCGCGGCCATGCCGTGGCTGCCGAGCAGTTCGAGTTCGAGGGCGACGGCGCGGGCCATCGGGACCGGTGTGGTGCCGGTCGGCGAGGGCAGCAGGCCGACCTGGACGTGGCGGCCGCGGCGGCGCAGGCCGTTCACGGACGCCGCGCAGGTGACGGGCGAGCCGAGCGCGTCGAGGGAGAGGTGGGCGCCGCCGCCGGTGAGGTCGCGGACGGCCGCCGCCGTGTCGCCGGTCCGGCCGGCGTCCACGCACTCGGCCGCGCCGAACGTCCGCGCCAGTTCACGCGCCCGGGGCGACACGTCGACGGCGACCACGCGGGCGCCGGAGGCGGCGGCGATCATCACCGCCGACAGACCCACGCCGCCGCAGCCGTGCACGGCGACCCACTCCCCCGCCGCGACCCGGCCCTGCTGGACCACGGCCCGGAACGCGGTGGCGAACCGGCAGCCGAGGGAAGCCGCCGTCGCGTACGACATCTCCTCGGGCACGGCGACGAGGTTGACGTCGGCGTGGTCGAGCGCCACGTACCGGGCGAAGGAACCCCAGTGGGTGAAGCCCGGCTGGGTCTGCCGCTCGCACACCTGCTGGTCGCCCGCCGCGCAGGCGGCACAGCTTCCGCAGGCGCAGACGAAGGGCACGGTGACCCGGTCGCCGGGCCGCCATCCGGTCACCCGGTCGCCGGCCGCCTCGACCACCCCGGCGAGTTCGTGACCGGGTACGTGCGGCAGCGTGATGTCCGGGTCGTGGCCCTGCCAGCCGTGCCAGTCGCTGCGGCACAGTCCGGTGGCCTCGACGCGGACCACCACTCCGTGCGGCGCGGGCTTGGGGTCGTCCACCTCGCGCACCTCGGCGGGCTCCCCGAACCTCTCGAACACCACCGCGCGCATCCGCTGTCCTCACTTCCGTGTACGGCAATCCCTCCACCGCGCGGCAGACTGAGCGGTTTTCATACCCCCTAGGGGTACAGTGGGATTTGCGTGGTCCGACGCCGGACCACGGTACTCGCGGATACCCGCCCACTCACGGGTACCCGACCCGCACGGCCCCGACGAGGAGTACGACATGACCGCCCAGACCGACACCCAGGGTTCCGTCACCACCGTCTACAAGGTGAGCGGCATGAGCTGCGGACACTGCGAGGGCGCCGTCTCCGGGGAGATCTCCGAGATCCCCGGCGTCGGCTCGGTGAAGGCCGTCGCCGCGACCGGTGAGGTCACCGTCGTCTCCGAGGCCCCGCTCGACGACAAGGCGGTGCGCGCCGCCGTGGACGAGGCGGGCTTCGAACTCGTCGGCAGGGCCTGACCGCCGCCACCACCCCTCGCCCGCAGCAGCACCCACAGCCCCGCCGACCGGGCCGCCCGCACCGGCTCACGGGCCGGCCGCGCCCGGCCCGGTCGGCCCCCTGGAGCCCGGACATGACCACCACCGCGGACACCCCCACGGCCACCGAGCCGGACCTCGCCGAGGTCGAGCTGCTCATCGGCGGGATGACCTGCGCCTCCTGCGCGGCCCGCGTCGAGAAGAAGCTCAACCGCATGGACGGCGTGAGCGCCACGGTGAACTACGCGACGGAGAAGGCCCGGATCACCTACCCGGCGACCACCCCCGTGGCGGACCTCGTCGCCACCGTCGTCAGGACCGGCTACACCGCCGAGGAACCCGCGCCACCGCCGGAACCCACCGCCGAGGACGCGACACGGCAGGAGGCGGAGGACGACGACCCCGAGCTGTCGGCCCTGCGCCGGCGCCTCGTCGTCTCGGCCGTCCTCGCCACCCCGGTCGTCCTGCTCGCCATGGTCCCGGCGCTGCAGTTCGACAACTGGCAGTGGCTCTCGCTCACCCTGGCCGCCCCCGTCGTCGTCTGGGGCGGGCTGCCCTTCCACCGCGCCACCTGGACCAACGTCCGGCACGGCGCGGCCACCATGGACACGCTGGTCTCGCTCGGCACGCTGGCCGCGTTCGGCTGGTCGCTGTGGGCGCTGTTCTTCGGGGACGCGGGCATGCCGGGGATGCGGCACGGCTTCGACCTCACCGTCTCCCGCGCCGACGGCGCCTCCGCGATCTACCTGGAGGCCGCCGCCGGAGTCACCGCCTTCCTGCTCCTCGGCCGCTGGCTGGAGGCCCGCTCCAAGCGCCGCGCCGGCGCCGCGCTGCGGGCCCTGATGGAGCTGGGCGCGAAGGACGTGGCCGTGCTGCGCGACGGCCGGGAGGTGCGCGTACCCGTGTCCCGACTGGCGGTCGGCGACCGGTTCGTCGTGCGGCCTGGCGAGAAGATCGCCACCGACGGCACCGTGTCCGAGGGCACCAGTGCCGTGGACGCCTCCCTGCTGACCGGCGAGTCGGTGCCGGTGGACGTGACCGTCGGCGACACCGTCACCGGCGCCACGGTCAACGCCGGGGGCCGGCTGGTGGTCGAGGCCACGCGGGTCGGGGCGGACACGCAGCTCGCGCGGATGGCGAAGCTGGTGGAGGACGCGCAGAGCGGCAAGGCGGAGGTGCAGCGGCTCGCCGACCGGGTCTCCGGCGTCTTCGTGCCCGTCGTGATGCTGATCGCGGTCGCCACGTTCGGGGGATGGCTGGGCGCCACCGGTGACACGGTCGCCGCGTTCACCGCGGCCGTCGCCGTCCTGATCATCGCCTGCCCGTGCGCGCTCGGCCTCGCCACGCCGACCGCGCTGCTGGTCGGCACCGGCCGCGGCGCCCAGCTCGGCATCCTGATCAAGGGCCCGGAGGTGCTGGAGTCCACGCGGCGCGTCGACACGGTCGTCCTGGACAAGACCGGCACCGTCACCACCGGCCGCATGACCCTGCACGAGGTGTACGCCGCCGAGGGCACCGACGAGAAGCAGCTGCTGCGGCTGGCCGGCGCGGTCGAGCACGCCTCCGAGCACCCCGTGGCCCGCGCGGTCGCGGCCGGTGCCGAGATGGGGAGGGCCGGCGCGCTGCCGGACGTGGCGGACTTCGAGAACGTCCCCGGGCGTGGCGCCCGCGGCCGCGTGGAGGGCCGTGAGGTGGCCGTGGGGCGCCTCTACGACGACCTGCCGGACGGGGTGGCCCGCGCCAAGGAGGAGACCGAGAGGGGCGGTCGTACGGCCGTCGTGGTCGGCTGGGACGGGGTGGCACGGGGTGTCGTCGCCGTCGCGGACGCCGTGAAGGAGACCAGCGCCGAGGCGGTCGCCGAGCTGCGCCGGCTGGGCCTCACGCCCGTGCTGCTGACCGGCGACAACCGGCGGGTCGCCGAGTCGGTCGCCCGGTCCGTCGGCATCGACGAGGTGATCGCGGAGGTCCTGCCCGAGGAGAAGGTCGACGCGGTCCGGCGGCTGCAGGCCGAGGGCCGTACGGTCGCCATGGTCGGGGACGGCGTCAACGACGCCGCCGCGCTCGCCGTCGCCGATCTGGGCCTGGCGATGGGCACGGGGACGGACGCGGCGATCGAGGCGAGCGACCTGACGCTGGTGCGCGGGGACCTGCGGGTGGCGGCGGACGCGATCCGGCTGTCCCGGCGGACCCTGGCGACGATCAAGGGCAATCTCGTGTGGGCCTTCGGCTACAACGTGGCCGCGCTGCCGCTGGCCGCCGCGGGGCTGCTGAACCCGATGATCGCGGGCGCGGCGATGGCGTTCTCCTCGGTGTTCGTCGTCACCAACAGCCTCCGGCTGCGCACGTTTCGCTGAGGTCGTGGGTGAAGTGTGGCGAAGTGCCTCTGGAGTCCGGCACGTACCTCACATAAGCTCTTCACAAGGCTCGCGCATCTTCCTTACGCTGGGGTCTCGTTCGACGTATCGAGGCTCTTGCGTAGTTAACGGACATATGCAAGAGACGCAGATCACAGTGACGCGAACGTAACCATCGAAGGGGTTCGAGGGTCTAAGTTGGCGATGTCAGGCAGCGTCTTGGGGGGCGCCACCTGGCATCTGGGGATGTCTTGGGGGACTTTCCCAGAGATGCGTTGCCGGGACACGTACACCGGGAAGCTTTGAGCGGCCCTCCCGGGCGTGCGCTGTCCCGGCAGACCGCAGCATGTCTGCAGCACGTTCACAGCGATTCAGGCGCTGTCCTCACAGACGCCCGGCCGGATCCCGTGGGGGGAATCCGCACCGGGACATGGGAAGGCGCCCTGGTCGTCGGCCCGTGGGGGGACCGGCGCCAGGGCGCCTTCTTTTTTCTACGGTTGCTGCAAGTTTTTTCTACGGTTGCTGCAAGCGCCCGAAGGGGCGCGGGGCTGGGCCGACATGCGGCTCCGCCGCGCGGGCGCGACCAGCCACGGCCGGCCCGCAGTCGCCCACACCCCTCAGCGACGGCCTCTCAGTAGGCGCAGGGCGCCCCCACCGGCAGGTGTCAGCGCTCCTCGACCGGGACGAAGTCGCGCTCGACGACGCCCGTGTAGATCTGGCGCGGGCGGCCGATGCGGGAACCCGGCTCCTTGATCATCTCGTGCCACTGGGCGATCCAGCCCGGCAGCCGGCCGAGGGCGAACAGGACCGTGAACATCTCGGTCGGGAAGCCCATGGCCCGGTAGATCAGGCCGGTGTAGAAGTCGACGTTCGGGTAGAGGCTGCGCGAGACGAAGTAGTCGTCGGAGAGCGCGTGCTCCTCCAGCTTCAGGGCGATGTCCAGCAGCTCGTCGGACTTGCCGAGGGCGGAGAGCACGTCGTGCGCGGCGGCCTTGATGATCTTGGCGCGCGGGTCGAAGTTCTTGTAGACCCGGTGGCCGAAGCCCATCAGGCGGACGCCGTCCTCCTTGTTCTTCACCTTGCGGATGAAGGAGTCGACGTCGCCGCCCGCGTCGCGGATGCCCTCGAGCATCTCCAGCACCGACTGGTTGGCGCCGCCGTGCAGCGGGCCCCACAGGGCGTTGATGCCGGCGGAGATCGAGGCGAACATGTTGGCCTGCGAGGAGCCGACGAGGCGGACCGTGGAGGTCGAACAGTTCTGCTCGTGGTCCGCGTGCAGGATCAGCAGCTTGTCCAGGGCGGCGACGACCGTCGGGTCGAGCTCGTACTCCTGCGCCGGGACGGAGAAGGTCATGCGCAGGAAGTTCTCGACGTAGCCGAGGTCGTTGCGCGGGTAGACGAACGGGTGACCGATCGACTTCTTGTACGCGTACGCCGCGATCGTCGGAAGCTTGGCGAGCAGCCGGATCGTGGAGAGGTTGCGCTGACGCTCGTCGAACGGGTTGTGGCTGTCCTGGTAGAACGTGGACAGCGCGGAGACGACCGACGACAGCATGGCCATCGGGTGGGCGTCGCGCGGGAAGCCCTTGTAGAAGTTCTTGACGTCCTCGTGCAGCAGGGTGTGCTGCGTGATCTCGCCCTTGAACGCGGACAGCTGGTCGACGGTGGGCAGCTCGCCGTTGATCAGCAGGTAGGCGACCTCCACGAAGGACGAGCGCTCCGCGAGCTGCTCGATCGGGTAGCCGCGGTACCGGAGGATGCCCGCCTCGCCGTCCAGGTACGTAATGGCGGATTTGTAGGCGGCGGTGTTGCCGTACCCGCTGTCCAGTGTCACCAGTCCGGTCTGGGCGCGGAGCTTCCCGATGTCGAAGCCCTTGTCACCGACGGTGCTGTCGATCACCGGGTAGGTGTACTCGCCGTCGCCGTACCGCAGTACTACAGAGTTGTCGCTCACGTCTTCCCTCACCGACGTAGTGCCTCATCTTCGAGGTGCCCTGACTGTCTCTACCATCCCCCACTTGGCTCAGGAGAGTGCACTCGGGGTCGACCATCGGGCCTATTGGCGGCACTGAGTGCCGCCAACTTGCCCATCCTGCCCCCTCTCCCGTGGTTCCGGAAGTGCTCTGTGACCTTTGCGACTCATATGATCGATCATTTTTTCTGGCGGCGGACCGCGGGGGCGTGGAGCTTGCGGGTCATGAGCGCGCGAGCCGGAAGTCGAGCGCCGTGCAGCGCCGCCCGGCGGAGACCGTGCGCACCGCCTGCCCGATCGCCTTGCGCGAGCCGACGAGGACGACCAGCCTCTTGGCCCGGGTGACCGCCGTGTACAGCAGGTTCCGCTGGAGCATCATCCAGGCGCCGGTGGTCACGGGGATCACCACCGCCGGGTACTCGCTGCCCTGGGAGCGGTGGATGGTCACCGCGTAGGCGTGGGCCAGTTCGTCCAGTTCGTCGAATTCGTACGGAACCTCCTCGTCCTCGTCCGTCAGGACGGTGAGGCGCTGGTCCACCGGGTCGAGCGAGGTGACCACGCCGACGGTGCCGTTGAAGACGCCGTTCTCACCCTTCTCGTAATTGTTGCGAATCTGGGTGACCTTGTCGCCGACGCGGAACACCCGGCCGCCGAACCGCTTCTCGGGCACGTCGGGGCGGCCCGGGGTGACGGCCTGCTGGAGCAGCGCGTTCAGCGTGCCGGCGCCGGCGGGGCCGCGGTGCATGGGGGCGAGGACCTGGACGTCCCGGCGCGGGTCGAGCCCGAACCTGGCGGGGATGCGGCGGGCGGCCACGTCGACCGTGAGCCGGCCGGCCTCCTCCGTGTCGTCCTCGACGAAGAGGAAGAAGTCCTTCATGCCGTCGGTGACGGGGTGCTGCCCGGCGTTGATCCGGTGCGCGTTGGTCACCACGCCGGACTGCTGGGCCTGGCGGAAGACGCGGGTGAGGCGGACGGCGGGGACGGGGCTGCCGGGCGCCAGCAGGTCCCTCAAAACCTCCCCCGCTCCCACGCTGGGCAGCTGGTCGACGTCCCCGACGAAGAGGAGGTGCGCCCCGGGCGGCACGGCCTTCACCAGCTTGTTGGCGAGGAGGAGGTCCAGCATGGACGCCTCGTCCACCACGACGAGGTCGGCGTCGAGGGGGCGGTCCCGGTCGTAGGCGGCGTCACCGCCCGGCTTGAGCTCCAGCAGGCGGTGCACGGTCGACGCCTCGGCGCCGGTCAGCTCGGCGAGGCGCTTGGCGGCGCGGCCGGTCGGAGCGGCGAGGACGACCTTGGCCTTCTTGGCGCGGGCCAGTTCGACGATGGACCTGACCGTGAAGGACTTGCCGCAGCCGGGTCCGCCGGTGAGGACGGCGACCTTCTCGGTCAGCGCCAGCTTGACGGCGGCCTCCTGCTCGGGGGCGAGGTCGGTGCCGGTACGGCCCTTGAGCCAGCCGAGCGCCTTGTCCCAGGCGACGTCCCGGAAGCCGGGCATCCGGTCCTCGCCGGTACGCAGGAGACGGAGCAACTGGGCGGAGAGGGCCAGTTCGGCGCGGTGGAAGGGGACCAGGTACACGGCGGTGACGGGATCGCCGCCCTCCGGGTCGGGCACCTTCTCCCGTACGACGCCGGGGTCCTCGCCGTCCTCCTCCGGCTCGGCGGCCAGCTCGGCGAGGCACTCGATGACCAGGCCGGTGTCCACCTGGAGCAGCTTGACCGCGTCGGCGATCAGCTTCTCCTCGGGGAGATAGCAGTGCCCCTGGTCGGTGGCCTGCGACAGTGCGTACTGCAGTCCCGCCTTCACCCGGTCCGGGCTGTCGTGCGGGATGCCGACGGACTGGGCGATCTTGTCGGCGGTGAGGAAGCCGATGCCCCAGACGTCGGCGGCGAGGCGGTAGGGCTGGTTCTTCACGACGGAGATCGACGCGTCGCCGTACTTCTTGTAGATGCGGACGGCGATGGAGGTGGACACCTCGACGGTCTGGAGGAAGAGCATGACCTCCTTGATCGCCTTCTGCTCCTCCCAGGCGTCGGCGATCTTCTTCGTCCGCTTGGGGCCGAGGCCGGGGACCTCGATGAGCCGCTTGGGCTCCTCCTCGATGACGGTGAGGGTGTCGATGCCGAAGTGCTGGGTGATGCGGTCGGCGAAGACCGGTCCGATGCCCTTGACGAGGCCGGAGCCGAGGTAACGCCGGATGCCCTGGACGGTGGCCGGGAGGACGGTCGTGTAGTTCTCGACGTGGAACTGCTTCCCGTACTGGGGGTGGGACCCCCAGCGGCCCTCCATCCGCAGCGACTCCCCCACCTGCGCACCGAGCAGCGCGCCGACGACGGTCAGCAGATCACCGGCGCCCCGGCCGGTGTCGACACGGGCGACCGTGTAGCCGTTCTCCTCGTTGGCGTACGTGATGCGTTCCAGGACGCCTTCGAGAATGGCGAGCCGACGCTCGCCGGGGGCGTCGCCCGCGGACTGGGTGGCCATGATCCGACGGTATCGGTGGGGTGTGACAGGGACGGACGGGGTGCGGGCTTTTCCGTCAGCGGAACGGCGCGAAGGGGGCGAGGACGACTGAAGGCCGGTCGGACGCCCGGGTCAGGTGCGTAGCCGTACGAGTTCGTCCGCTCGGCGGTGGTCCTTCGGCCGGCCGAGGGCTCGCCGCATGCGGATCAGATCCTCCAGTGCGGCGTGACGGATGGCGAAGCCCGCCGGGTCCCGGGTGGTCTCGGCCCGGGTCAGGCAGCTCGTGACGTCCATGTCGCCCCAGGGGAGAGCGGGGGTGCACAGGTCTCCGACGGCACCGGTGACGCGGTACCCCACCTGCTCGCGGGTGAGATCGGGCAGTTCGGTGCAGCCGCACCGGGCGAGGGCGTCACGCAAGGCGTCCGCCTCGTCGGACGTGCCGTCCCACAGCAGGTCGAGGTCGCCGGTCAGTTCGGTGGAGCCGTGCATGATGCCGGCGACCTGGCCGATGACCACCGCACGCGAGCCCGCGGCGTGGAGCGCTCGGAGGAAGGGGAAGGGGTCGAAGCCGAGGGCGCCGTCCGTGGCGAAGGTGCCCAGCACATCGTCGGCCTCCTCCGGATGACGCCCGACGGGGGTCCGCTCTCGCGTCACCTCTTCCGTCCGAGCGATCGCCCGCCGCAGGCGCAGGGCAGCGGCCTGCCTCCGGCTGTGATCACCGTCGCCGAAGGCGGACGGCACCAACCTCTTCAGAGGACGCCGTCCATGCTCGGGGCCTTCTTCAACGCCCCGACGAAGAGGGCGAAGGCGGCGGCCGGGAAGACGAGGGTGGCGCGAGTCGGGGCCTTGCTGTCGCGGACGGCGACGTGGGTGGCGCGAGTCGCGACCTCGACGCAGTTGTTTCCGTCGTCAGGACCTGAGTAGGACGACTTCCGCCAGTTGTCCATGGAGTACCTCACAGCTCCTTTGCAAGCCCGCTGATGAAGTCACGCGACCGTTCGGGGTCGAGCGCAACGGCCTCCACTTTACGGAAGCGCGTTCGAAAGGCGCTGAGCTGCGCTTCGGAATCAATGAAGGCAGAGCCATGGGGTACGTCGCGCACCACCGTGTCCAGTCTGGGAACAGGGCCGCCCACGTAGGTCATGGAGCTGGCAGCCCTGGCGAAGCCGTCCAGATCGAAGGGGATGACACGCACGCTGACATGGTCCGCTTCCGACAGCTGCAGAAGCTTTGCGAGTTGAGCCCGAGAGGCAACGCGGTCGCTGACCCTGATACGCAGAGCCGCTTCATGAATCACGAGCTCGTACGGGAGGGTGATCTGCTGACGCCTCAGTCGATGACTGACACGCAATTCGAGCTCTTCGTGGGTGAGTTCGGGAACGCGGGCGGAGAAGACTGCGCGGGCGTACTCCTCCGTCTGCAGCAGACCCGGTACGTAAAGGATCGCCACCTCTCGCAGAAACGTCGCATGGTGATCCAGTTCTGCGAGGTCCAGGAACGATGTGGGCAGGCGCCCCCGATACTCCTCCCACCAACCGCGCGTCCGATCGGTGGCCATGGTGACCAGCGCGCCAACGAAGCTCTCGTCGGTACAGGCATAGTGAGAGGCCAGGCGCCGGAGCCGCTCCTCGCTCACTCCCGAGAGCCCCGCCTCGATCTGGCTGATCTGGACGTTGCTCACGCCGAGCATCGCCGCGGCCTGCCGAGCGGTGAGGCCCGCCGCCTCACGGAGTCTGCGCAGTTCCACCGCCAGGCGCAGCTGCCGCGCTGTCGGTTCACGTCTCGTGGGCATGGACCGCTCCTCGCTCCAACGCGCCTGTCGACGCGACTCGTTCGGGGGTCAGATTACGGGATCGGCTTGCCGCGCCGAAACTTTAAGGTCTACCGTCAGTGACGCGACGCACACCGTGCGGCACCGGGCCACCGGAAGCGCACCGCCCCGTCCTGCCATGACGGCTGCGGCAATGACACCGGGGCCGTTCTCACCCCCCACCCACACACCGGAGTTCCGCATGCCCGAGAACGAACCCTGGGAGTACTCCCTCTACATCCCCAACGACCTCCGTGCCGTCACCGTCAGCCGCCGCACCCTCCGCCTGATCCTCACCATGCACGGACTCATCCGCCTCGTCGACGTCGCCGAACTCCTCGCGACGGAGCTGGTCTCCAACGCCGTACGGCACACCAAGGGCCCCGCCGCCCTGCGCGTGCGCTGGTCGCCCCCGGGGACGTTGCGGATCGGGGCCTGGGACGCCGATCCCGAACCGCCCGAGCCGCCCCGGCCGTTCGACGCCGAGGCCGGGCACGAGGACGGGCGGGGCCTGGCCCTCGTCCGGGCCTGTGCCGACGTATGGGGCTGGCATCCGCTGGCCAGACACGGCAACCGGGGAAAATACGTGTGGTGCGAGCTGGCGGCGGCCTGAATGTCCCGCCGTCAGAGCCGGGCGAGCAGGCCCGCCAGCGGCGCGGGGACGCGGGCGGGGTCGAGGGCCTCGACGAGGACGCGGCCGTAGTGGATCTTGCGGCCCTTCTTCGTGCCGAAGAAGCGGCGCAGTTGCTGCTGTGCGGTGCGCCCACGCTGCGCGGGCTGGCGGAGGAAGGTCCGCAGGGCGCGCAGGTCGCCCTCCGCCTCGACGAGCTCCGTCACCCGTGACTCGCCCAGCGCGCGGATGAGTTCGTCCTCCAGGTCGGCCGCGCAGACGAAGAGGTCGTGCGGTGCCGCGTTCGCCCGGTCCAGGGCGCGCACGTAGTAACCCCGCTCCCGCTCGTCGCACAGCCCCAGGAGGCGCAGGTCCAGGCCGGACGGGCCGAGGACGCCGGCGAAGCGGCCGACGCTCATGGCGCCGCCCATCGGGAGGACGCAGATGCCCTCCGCCGCCGGGTCCCGGCCCGCGCGGGCGGTCAGCGCGTCGACCGCCGCCGCGTCGCTCGGCCCTTCGAGCAGGACGGCCGTCCGCACGGACAGCCGCCCGGCCAGCTCGTGCGCGGGCCCGCCGGGGCCACCGGCCGCCCACGCGGTGACCGCGTCCCGGAACGATCCCATGTCCGCCATGGGCCGAGTCTGCGTCCTTCGCGGCCACCAGCGGTAGGGATTTTCGGCGGGGAGCGCCTACGCGTCCGGCGCCGCGTGCACGCGCCGGCCCGCCACGAAGGTCTCCAGGACGCGGGTGGCGGCGATCTCCTCGGGCGGCCCGGCGAACGGGTCCCGGTCGAGGACGACCAGGTCGGCGGCCTTGCCGACCGTGATGCTGCCGGTGATGTCGTCCAGGTGGTTGGCGTAGGCGCTGCCCGCCGTGTACGTGGCGACGGCGGTGCCCAGGTCGAGGCGCTGCCCCGGGAGGAAGACCGGGGTGCCCTCGGGCGCCTCCGGGGCGATGCGGTTGACGGCAACGTGGATGGCCTGGAACGGGTCGGGGCTGCTGACCGGCCAGTCACTGCCCGCGGCCAGCGTCGCGCCGGCCCGCAGCAGGTCGCCGAACGGGTACTGGCGCGTGCCGCGTTCGGCGCCCAGGAAGGGCAGGGTCAGTTCGTCCATCTGCGGTTCGTGGGCGGCCCACAGCATCTGGAGGTTGGCGGTGGCGCCCAGGGTGCGGAAGCGGGGGACGTCGGCGGGGTGCACGACCTGGAGGTGGGCCAGGTGGTGCCGGGTGTCCCGCCACCCGTTGGCCTCGCGGGCCGCCTGTACGGCGTCGAGCGCCTCGCGCACCGCCCGGTCGCCGAGGGCGTGGAAATGGACCTGGAAGCCGGCCGCGTCGAGTTCCGTGACGTACTTCCTGAGCTCCGCCGGTGCGACGAAACTGATGCCGCTGTTGTCCGAGGCGCAGCCGCAGCCCGTGAGGTACGGGTCGAGCATGGCCGCCGTGTGGTTCTCCGCTATGCCGTCCTGCATGACCTTCACGCTGGTGGCGCGGAAGCGGTCGCGGGTCAGCTCCTCGCGGCGGGCCACGAGTTCCGGGATCTGCTCCGCGCCCCGCTCCCGGTCCCACCACAGGGCGCCGACGACGCGTGCGGTGAGCAGGCCCCGGTCGAGGGCCGCCCGGTAGGCGGGGGCCGGGTCGGTCATGTTGGTGTAGGCGCCGACGATCGCGTCCTGCCAGGCGGTGACGCCGTGGGAGTGCAGGACGGACTGGGCGCGCAGCAGGGCGGCGAGCTGTTCGTCCGGTGTGGGGTCCGGGACCAGGGCGCCCACCAGGTGGGCCGCGCCCTCCTGGAGCATCCCGGTGGGGTTTCCCGCGGCGTCGCGTTCGATCCGGCCGTCGGCGGGATCGGGAGTGCGGGCGTCGATGCCCGCTCGCTCCAGCGCCCTGCTGTTGACCCAGGCACCGTGGTGGTCGCGGTTGGGCAGGAACACGGGCCGGTCCGGGACGATCGCGTCGAGGGCCGCGGCGGTGGGTGTACCACCGGGGAACGCCTCCATCGACCAGCCGCCGCCGGTGATCCACTCGGCGTCCGGACGCTCGTCCGCGTACGTCCTGATCCTTCGCAGGTACTCGTCCGGGTCGGTGGTGTCGCCGAGGTGGCAGAGGCCGAGTTCGAGGCCGGCACCCTGGGGGTGGACGTGGGCGTCCTGGAAGCCGGGCAGCAGCAGCTTGCCCGCCAGGTCGACGACCTCGGTGCGCGGCCCGATCAGCTCGCGCACCTCGTCGTGGCCGACGGCCGCGATCCGCCCGCCGCGCACGGCCACGGCGGTGGCGCGGCTGCGGGCGGGATCGACGGTGTGCACCGGTCCCCCGGTGAGGACGAGGTCGGCGGGTCCGGCGACGGTGGGCTGGGCGTGAGACATGTGGCGTGAACTCCGTGGGAGGGGTGGGGCGGACGGGGGCGTCAGACCGTCTCGCGGTCCGTCGGCAGGGTGGTCAGGGTTTCCGCGTCGGTGCCGCGCCCCGTGGCGAAGTACGGGGAGCGCCTGCCGTACTTGGCCACGGCGGCCATGACGAGCCCGGCCAGGACGATGCCGGCGGGCAGCGAGAACATGAACCAGCCGTTGTCGGGGCTGAGTTCGAAGTGGTCGCTCATGGTCAGGTACGAGTACCCGAGGTAGCCGCCGAGACCCAGCAGGACGAGGCTGGACGCGGCAGGCACACCGACGGCGAGCAGTGCCTCACGCGGCCCCTCGCGCAGCGCGGAACGGAAGCGGACGGCGCAGGCCAGCGCGGTGAGGCCGTAGTACAGGGCGACGACCAGGCCGATGGCGCTGACGGCGGCCAGCAGCATGTCGCTCAGCTTGGGGATGGCGACGGCGAGCACGGCGGTCACGGCGGCGATGGCGACGAGGACGACCGTTCCGGCGGCGGGAGTGCCGTACCGGGGGTGGACCCGCGTCCACACCGGCCCCATGGTGCGGTCGCGGCCCATGGCGAGCAGTCCGCGCGCCATGGGGATCAGCGACGCCTGGACGGAGGCGACGGCGGAGAACAGCAGCGCGATCACGGGCAGCGTGGACCACGGCTCGGCGGCCAGCTTCTCCCCCAGGTACGGCAGGGCCTGGGGGCCGTTGTGGATCAGCTCGGCCAGGCTCATCTCGCGCTGGAAGGCCACCGAGGCGAAGAGGAACAGCCCCAGCATGGCGAACAGGGCGATGAGCCCTCCCCGGGCGGAGTCGCCGGGGCTCCTGGTCTCCTCGGTGACGCTGAAGGCCGCGTCCCAGCCCCAGAAGAAGAACACCGCCAGGACCATGCCCTGGGCGAAGGCGGTGCCGTCGGATATCGCGAACGGGTCGAACCAGGAGAGGGAGAAGGCGTGGTCGCCGGTGCCGACGGCCCAGCCGCAGAGGGCCAGCAGCACCACGTACTCGAAGACCAGCAGGCCGAACTGGAACCGGGTGGCGACGCGGGTACCGGTCAAGGTCAGGACGGCGAGGACGAGGAGGACCACCAGCCCGACCGCCGTACTGATCCCCGTGGACGTCGGGTCCAGGGCGACGCCGGCGAGGGTGTGCACACCGGTCCGGTTGGCGAGGATCAGCAGGACCGAGCCCATGACCGCGCTGGTGTAGGCACAGAAGACGATCGAGCCGACCACGGTGACCCAGCCGGTCAGAAAGCCCAGCCAGGGGCTGAGGGACGTGCCGACCCACACGTAGCCGTTGCCGCAGTTGGGCTCGGAGCGGTTGAGGCGGGCGTAGGCGAACGCGATGCCGAGCACCGGCAGGAACGCCAGCAGCAGAAGGGCGGGGGCCTGGAGGCCGACGACGGAGGCGACCGTGCCCATGCCGATGGCGATGCTGGTGGTGGCGGCCGTGCTGGAGGCGGCGAGGGCGACACCGTCGACGACGCCGAGGGAGCGCTTCAGGGCGGGACCGGGCGGGGGTGCGGAGATCGGGGGCGGCACGGATGGCATGAGGGCTCCTCGGGAGGCGGGACGGGGAAGAGCCGCGCGGCAAGGTGATGGAACAACCGGCGTCGCATTGCGTCAATCCTGTTGACATAAGGCCGGGGCGGTCGTTCACTGCGGAAGAGCCGGCCGGAGGGTGGCGGGCCGGCGAGGAAGGGAGCCCGCGATGACGTCCCGTGTCCCGCAGGAGCGCCGCCGCCGGCGGCCCACTCGCTCCGGGGTGCTGCTGTCGGAGGACCTGATCGTCGAGACCGCCCTGCGGCTGATCGGCGGGCACGGTCCCGACGCGCTCAGCGTGCGCCGGCTCGGCACCGCCCTGGGCTGCGATCCGAGCGCCCTGTACCGCTACTTCCACGACACCGACGACCTGGTGCTCGCCATCGCCGACCGGATCATCGGCGACGCCATGGCCGGGTTCGTGCCCGGGGACGACTGGGTGGCCTCGCTGCGGGAGATGGCCCTGCGGGTCCGCGCCGGGTATCTCGCCCACCCGCGCGCGGCGGCCATGGCGTCGTACCGGGTGACCCGCCGCCGCAACGAGATCCGGGCCGTCGACACGGGGATCGGCCTGCTGCTGTCCGCGGGCTTCGCGCCTGCCCCGGCGGCGCGGCTCTATCTGGCGTTCATCGACACCGTGCTCAGTCACGCGGCCACGGAGGCGGCCTTCCAGGCGCTCCCCGGGCAGCAGCGCGAGGCCGACCGAACGGCCTGGCGGGACGTCTACGCCGGCCTCGACCCCCGGTCGTACCCGGCGCTGACCGCGGCGCGCGACGGGCTGTCCGCGATGGCGGAGAGCTCCTTCGAGGAGGCGGTGGATCTGATGCTGGAGGCGCTGGCGGCGCGGGCGCCGGAGGGGCGGACGCCGCAGGGGCGGCGGGGCGGCACCGGGGGCAGCGGCGGCTGAGCGCGCCGGCGTCCCCGGTTTTCCCCGCACCGGCTCCTCAGCGGTGCAGGACGGTCTCCCGCTGCATGCCGCTCAGCTTCTCGGGGTTGCGCACGGCGTAGAGCCCGGTGATGCGGCCCTCGTCGAAGCGCACCGCCAGCACGGTGTCCAGCTCGCCGTCGAGCCGGAGGATCAGGGCCGGATAGCCGTTGACCTGGGCCGGACCCATGGACACCGCGTCGCCCTGCTTCATCAGCCCGCCGATCATGAGCCGGGCCACCTTGTCGGCCCCCGTGATCGGCCGCAGGACGGCCTGCTTGATGCCGCCGCCGTCGCCCAGCAGGACGACGTCCGGCGCGAGGATGTCGAGCAGCCCCTGGAGGTCGCCCGTGCGGACCGCCCGCTGGAACGCGTCGAGCGCGTCCCGGGTCTCCGTCGGCGAGACGACCCCGCGCGGCCGGCGTGCCGCGACGTGCGCGCGTGCCCGGTGCGCGGTCTGGCGGACGGCGGCCGGGCTCTTGTCGACGGCCTCGGCGATCTCGTCGTAGTCCAGGTCGAAGACCTCGCGGAGCACGAACACCGCCCGCTCGGTCGGCGTGAGCGTCTCCAGGACCAGCATCATCGCCATCGAGACGCTGTCGGCGAGTTCGACGTCCTCGGCCACGTCGGGCGTGGTGAGCAGCGGCTCGGGCAGCCAGGAGCCGACGTAGGACTCCTTGCGGCGGCCGAGCGTACGCAGCCGGGTCAGCGCCTGCCGCGTGGTGATCCGTACCAGGTACGCGCGCGGGTCGCGCACCTCGGCGAGATCGACCCCCGCCCACCGCAGCCAGGTCTCCTGGAGCACGTCCTCGGCGTCGGCGGCCGAGCCGAGCATCTCGTAGGCGACGGTGAAGAGCAGGTTGCGGTGGGTGACGAAGGCGTCCGTGGCGACGTCCGCGCGCCGGCCGTCGAGCCGCTCGGTCCCCGCGTCGCCGCCCTGTTCCTCCCGGCCGCTGTCCTCGCTCATGACCAGCAACTCCCGCTCGTTCGCCTTCGACCGTCCCATGCGCACAGGACGCCGGTCACCGCCGTCCTGTGACACTCGCTCGCAGTGGCATACGTCACAGTGCGGTCCTGTCACACGGTCCGGGGCGTCGGCATCTTGTGTTCGTTCCGTACGAACCACAGTGAGGACGAGGCCATGGACATCCGATTCAACCTCTTCGAGAACGAGCTCGGCGCCCGGTTCGCCAAGCGGTTCGCCGGTGCCGCCATGCTGATCCACCAGTCGTCGCTGCCGAACTCCACGCAGGAGCTGGTGTCGCTGCGCGCCAGCCAGATCAACGGCTGCGGCCACTGCATCGACATGCACACCAAGGAGGCCGCGGCCGCCGGTGAGACGGCGGTCAGGCTCGCCCTGGTCGCCGCCTGGCGCGAGTCGACCGTGTTCACCGAGGCCGAGCAGGCCGCGCTGGCACTCGCCGAGGAGGGCACCCGGCTCGCCGACGCCCACCAGGGCGTGTCCGACGAGACCTGGGCCCTGGTGCGCAAGCACTACGACGACGAGCAGATCGCCGCCCTGGTGTCCCTGGTCGCCCTGATCAACGCGGCCAACCGGCTCGCCGTGATCACGCACCAGCCGGGCGGCTCCTACGAAGCCGGCATGTTCGCGGCCGCGGTGGGCTGACCACCCCACGGCGACGGTGTCCGGCCCGGCCCGGGATCCTCCGATCCCGGGCCGGGCCGCCGCATGTCCGGGCCAAAACCTCGACTCTCGGTCACGATTGGATTTCAGCCACCCCCCAGCCCCTTGCCATCCGCCCGTGTAATCGATTCCAATCCTCCGTGTAATCGATTCCACGAGGAGGTGGAACGGCGATGGCGAGCATCAAGGACGTCGCCGCCGAGGCGGGCGTGTCCGTCGCGACGGTCTCGCGCGTCCTCAACGGCCACCCGTCCGTCAGCCCGGACGCCCGCACCCGCGTGCTGGCCGCCGTCGAGGCGCTGGGCTACCGCCCGAACGCCGTCGCCCGGTCCCTGCGCACCGCCCAGACCCGCACCCTCGGCCTGGTCATCAGCGACGTGCTGAACCCGTACTTCACCGAACTGGCCCGCTCCGTCGAGGAGGAGGCCCGCGCGCTCGGCTACAGCGTCATCATCGGCAACGCCGACGAGCGGCCCGACCTCCAGGACCACCACGTCACGACGCTGCTGGACCGCCGGATCGACGGGCTCCTCGTCTCCCCCACCGACGGCGGCTCCCCCCGCATGCTGGAGGCCGCCCGCGCCGGGACGCCCATGGTGTTCGTCGACCGCTGGATCCCCGGCGTGGACGTGCCCGTCGTCCGGTCGGACGGTCGGGCGGCGGTACGGGACCTGGTCGCGCACCTGCACGGGCTCGGGCACCGGCGGCTCGCCATCATCGCCGGGCCCGCCGCGACCACGACCGGCCGCGAGCGCGTGGACGCATTCCGCGAGGCGCTCGGCGCGTACGGGCTTCCCCTGCCCGACGACTGCATCGGCCAGGGCGACTTCCAGGCCGACAGCGGACGCCGGGTCACCGAGGGCTTCCTCGACCTGCCCGAACCGCCCGAGGTCGTCTTCGCCGCCGACAACCTGATGGCGCTCGGCGCCCTGGACGCCGTACGCGCGCGGGGGATGCGCGTCCCCGACGACATCGCGCTCGCCGCGTTCGACGACATCCGCTGGTTCGTGCACACCGACCCGCCGATCACCGCGATCGCCCAGCCCACGGGCGACCTCGGGCGGGCCGCCGTGCGCGCGCTGGTCGACCGCATCGAAGGAGGGACCGGCGAGTCCGTCACCCTGCCGGCGCGGCTCGTCGTCCGCCGCTCGTGCGGCGAGCCCGCCTCCCCGCACCACCCGTCCCCGTCCCCCGTACAAAGGAGTACGCCGTGAGCAGCCGCGATCCCGACGAGTTGCTGCGCATCGAGGGCATCCGCAAGACCTTCCCCGGTGTCGTCGCGCTCGACAGCGTCGACTTCGACCTGCGCCGGGGCGAGGTGCATGTGCTCCTCGGCGAGAACGGCGCGGGCAAGAGCACGCTGATCAAGATGCTCTCCGGCGCCTACACGCCCGACGCAGGGCGGATCCTGGCCGACGGCGAGGAGGTGCGCATCAACGGTGCGCAGGACTCCGAGCGGCTCGGGATCGCCACCATCTACCAGGAGTTCAACCTCGTCCCCGATCTGACGGTCGCCGAGAACATCTTCCTGGGGCGCCAGCCGCGCCGGCTCGGGATGATCGACCGGAAGAAGATGGACGCCGACGCCGAGGTGCTGCTCCAGCGGGTGGGGGTCACCGTCTCCCCCCGCGCGCGAGTGCGTGAACTCGGCATCGCACGGCTCCAGATGGTCGAGATCGCCAAGGCGCTCAGCCTGAACGCGCGCGTGCTCATCATGGACGAGCCGACCGCCGTGCTCACCTCCGAGGAGGTGGAGAAGCTGTTCGCCATCGTGCGGCGGCTGCGCGAGGACGGTGTCGGCATCGTCTTCATCACCCACCACCTGGAGGAGATCGCCGCCCTCGGCGACCGGGTCACCGTCATCCGGGACGGGCGCAGCGTCGGGCAGGTGCCCGCCTCCACGCCCGAGGACGAACTCGTGCGGCTCATGGTCGGGCGGTCGATCGAACAGCAGTACCCGCGCGAACGCGGCGACGCCGGTGAGGCGTTGCTCAAGGTCGAGGGACTGACCCGGGACGGCGTCTTCCACGACGTCGGCTTCGAGGTGCGGGCCGGCGAGGTCGTCGGCATCGCGGGCCTCGTCGGGGCCGGGCGGACCGAGGTCGTGCGCGCCGTGTTCGGCGCCGACCCCTACGACGCGGGGACCGTGCACGTCGCGGGCGCGCCCCTGCGGCGGCACGACGTGAACGCCGCGATGGCGGCCGGGATCGGGCTCGTTCCCGAGGACCGCAAGGGGCAGGGGCTCGTCCTCGACGCCTCCGTCGAGGAGAACCTCGGGCTGGTGACGCTGAAGTCAACCTCCCGCGGGGGGCTCGTCGACCTCAAGGGCCGGCATGCGGCGGCGGAGCGGATCGCCGGGCAGCTCGGGGTGCGGATGGCCGGGCTCGGGCAGCACGTGCGGACCCTGTCCGGCGGCAACCAGCAGAAGGTCGTCATCGGCAAGTGGCTGCTGGCGAACACCAAGGTGCTGATCCTCGACGAGCCGACCCGCGGCATCGACGTCGGCGCCAAGGTCGAGATCTACCAGCTCATCAACGAACTGACGGCCGCCGGTGCCGCCGTGCTCATGATCTCCAGCGATCTGCCGGAGGTGCTCGGCATGAGCGACCGGGTCGTGGTCATGGCACAGGGCCGGGTCGCGGGCGAACTGCCCGCCGAACAGGCCACCCAGGACGCCGTGATGGCCCTCGCCGTCAGCACGCACACCAACGGAACGGAGGCCTCCCGTGGCCACTGACACGCTCAAGAGCAAGCCGGGCGCGCAGGGCGCCACGGGCGGCCTGCGCCGCCTGCTGCTCGACAACGGCGCGCTGACCGCGCTGATCGTCCTCGTCGTCGCCATGTCGGCGCTGTCCGGCGACTTCCTGACCGCCGACAACCTCCTCAACGTCGGCGTCCAGGCCGCCGTGACCGCGATCCTCGCCTTCGGCGTCACCTTCGTCATCGTCTCGGCGGGCATCGACCTGTCGGTCGGCTCGGTCGCCGCGCTGTCGGCCACCGTGCTGGCGTGGAGCGCCACCGAGGCCGGGATGCCGGTCGTGCTCGCGGTGGTGCTGTCCATCGCGACGGGCATCGCCTGCGGTCTGGTGAACGGTTTCCTCATCTCGTACGGGAAGCTGCCGCCGTTCATCGCGACGCTGGCCATGCTGTCGGTGGGCCGCGGCCTGTCGCTGGTCATCTCGCAGGGCTCGCCGATCGCCTTCCCCGACTCGGTCTCCCACCTGGGTGACACGCTCGGCGGCTGGCTGCCCGTGCCGGTGCTCGTGATGATCGTGATGGGTCTGATCACGGCGTTCGTCCTCGGCCGGACCTACATCGGCCGGTCCATGTACGCCATCGGCGGCAACGAGGAGGCCGCGCGGCTGTCCGGCCTGCGCGTGAAGCGGCAGAAGCTCGCCATCTACGCCTTCTCCGGCCTGTTCGCCGCCGCGGCGGGCATCGTGCTCGCCTCCCGGCTGGCCTCCGCGCAGCCGCAGGCCGCGCAGGGCTACGAGCTGGACGCCATCGCCGCCGTCGTCATCGGCGGCGCGTCGCTCGCGGGCGGCACCGGCAAGGCGTCGGGCACGCTGATCGGCGCGCTGATCCTCGCGGTGCTGCGCAACGGCCTCAACCTGCTGTCCGTCTCCGCGTTCTGGCAGCAGGTCGTCATCGGTGTCGTCATCGCGCTGGCGGTGCTGCTGGACACGCTGCGCCGCAAGGCGGGGGCGACCACGGGGGCGGCCGGGGCGTCCGGTGACGGGGGCCGGGGCAAGCAGGCCCTCACGTACGTGATCGCGGCGGTCGTCGCCGTGGCGGTCGTCGGTGCGACCTCGCTGCTGCACAACGACTCCTCGGCGGGCAGGTCGCAGAAGATCGGCCTGTCGCTGTCGACGCTCAACAACCCGTTCTTCGTGCAGATCCGGGCGGGCGCGCAGGAGGAGGCGAAGAAGCTGGGCGTGGACCTGACGGTCACCGACGCGCAGAACGACGCCTCGCAGCAGGCCAACCAGCTCCAGAACTTCACCAGCGGCTCGCTCTCCTCGGTCATCGTCAACCCGGTGGACTCCGACGCCGCCGGTCCCGCGGTGCGCGGCGCGAACAAGGCCGGCATCCCCGTCGTCGCCGTGGACCGCGGCGTCAACAAGGCGGACACGGCGGCGCTGGTCGCCTCCGACAACGTCGAGGGCGGTCAGCTCGGCGCCAGGGCGCTCGCCGAGAAGGTCGGCGGCAAGGGCACGATCGTCATCCTCCAGGGCCAGGCCGGCACCTCCGCCAGCCGGGAGCGCGGGGCGGGCTTCGCGGCCGGTCTCAAGGCCTACCCGGGCATCAAGGTCGTCGCCAAGCAGCCCGCGGACTTCGACCGCACCAAGGGCCTGGACGTGATGACGAACCTGCTCCAGGCGCACCCCGGCATCAACGGTGTCTTCGCGGAGAACGACGAGATGGCGCTCGGCGCGGTCAAGGCGCTCGGCTCCAAGGCCGGCACCTCGGTCCAGGTCGTCGGCTTCGACGGCACGCCGGACGGGCTGAAGGCGGTCGAGGCGGGCACGCTGTACGCCTCCGTCGCGCAGCAGCCGAAGGAACTGGGCAGGATCGCGGTACGCAACGCGCTGCGGGCGGCCGAGGGCAAGAAGGTGGAGAAGACGGTGAAGGTGCCGGTGAAGGTGGTCACCAAGGAGAACGTGGCCGGCTTCGAGGGCTGACACGGGCGCACGGGCGGGCGGTCACCTGGACCGCCCGCCCCTCTCACTCGGATCGGGGAGCGATTCATGTACGACTACGACCTGCTGGTCGTGGGGTCGGCCAACGCCGACCTGGTGATCGGCGTCGAGCGGCGGCCGGGTGCCGGCGAGACGGTGCTCGGCTCCGACCTGGCCGTCCACCCGGGCGGCAAGGGCGCGAACCAGGCGGTGGCCGCCGCCCGGCTCGGCGCCCGTACGGCCCTGCTGGCCAGGGTCGGTGACGACTCCTACGGCCGGCTGCTGCTCGACTCGCAGCGGGCGGCCGGCGTCGACACGGTCGGCGTGCTGGTGGGCGGCGCCCCGACGGGCGTCGCGCTGATCACCGTCGACCCGTCCGGGGACAACAGCATCGTGGTCTCGCCGGGCGCGAACGGCCGCCTGACCCCGGGGGACGTCCGCGCCGCCGCCAGCCTCTTCCACGCCTCCCGGGCCGTGTCGGTGCAGCTGGAGATCCCGCTGGAGACGGTGGTGGAGGTGGTCCGGAGTCTGGCGCCGGGCAGCCGCTTCGTGCTGAACCCGTCGCCGCCGCGTCCGCTCCCGCAGGAGGTGCTGGCCGCCTGCGACCCGCTGATCGTCAACGAGCACGAGGCGAAGGTGATCCTCGGCGACGCGTGTGTGAGCGAACGCCCCGAGGACTGGGCCGGCCTCCTGCTGGCCAAGGGACCGCGTTCGGTGGTCGTGACCCTGGGGGCCGAGGGCGCGCTGGTGGCCTCGGCGGCCGGGGGTGTCTCCCGGGTCCCGTCCGTCACGGTGGAGGCCGTGGACACCACGGGCGCCGGTGACGCGTTCACGGCGGCGCTGGCCTGGCGGCTCGGCACGGGCGCGTCGCTCGCCGAGGCGGCGGCGTACGCGGCTCGGGTGGGCGCGGCGGCGGTCACGAAGGCGGGGGCGCAGGTGTCGTACCCGACGGCGGCGGAGGTCGAGGCGCTGTGAGCGGGGAAGCCGTGAAGAGGGGAACGCCGTGAAGAAGTCCGGGATACTCAACCGCCACCTCGCAGGTGCCCTCGCCGGACTCGGCCACGGCGACGGCGTCCTGGTCTGCGACGCGGGCATGCCCATCCCCGACGGCCCGCGCGTCGTCGACCTGGCCTTCCGTGCCGGGGTGCCGTCCTTCGCCGAGGTCCTGGACGGCCTGCTGGCCGAGCTGGTGATCGAGGGCGCGACGGCGGCGGAGGAGGTGCGGGACGCGAACCCGGAGGCCGCGGCCCTGCTGGACGCCCGCTGCCCCGCCCTTCACCTGGTCCCGCACGCACACCTGAAGGACCTCTCGGCGGGCGCCCGCCTGGTGGTCCGCACCGGCGAGGCCCGCCCGTACGCGAACGTGCTGCTGCGCTGCGGGGTCTTCTTCTGATCCCGGCCGTACATGCTTCGAGAGGGCCCGGTCACTGACCGGGCCCTCTCGGGTTCCCTCCCCCTCAGTCCCCCCGCGATCCCCCCGGATCTCCCCCCGCAGGCGTCCTGATGCCTAGTACGACCGGCGGAGGGCGCGAAGGGTTGCACGGGCACGGCAAAATTTTCCGACCGCCCTCAGCAGCGCCCTTGCGACCGCCTCCGGCAGCGCGTCTGCTGCCCAGGACAACCCCAGCGCCGATCTCTGCATCCGATGCGATGTGGGAGTGCCTCGACGCGCCGTCGGCGAGACAGCCCGGTCAGGCGAGTTCCGTCGTGCCGTAGAGGGCTGCCGGGGCTCCGGACAGCAACGCCCAGTAGCGGTCACCGTAGGACCAGTGCCACCACTCCGTGGGGTAGTTGACCAGGCCGACGGTGCTCAGCGCCGTGGCCAGGACGGTGCGGAGGGCCCGAGCCTCCTCGCTGATGTTGTCGGCGTTCGTGTAGCACGCACCCGCGCTCTCCTCCGGTGTCGCGTTCATGCGGGTACCCATGTCGAGTTCACCGCCGTCGGCGTCCGCGAGCGTCAGGTCGACGGCCGCCCCCGCACTGTGTGGGGCGATCTCCGGCGGGGACACGTAACGGCTGGCCGCCGAACGGATCGTCTGCGCGGACCAGTCCGGGTGATCGGCACGCAGCTGATCTCCGTACGAGTCGAAGTAGTGCCGTTGGAGGGCGGGCGGGCGGTAGCCCTCGACGAACAGCAGCCGCATTCCGTCGGGCAATCGGTCCTGAGCCTCGACGAGTCGGCGGAACACGCTTTCCCGCAGGTGGGTGAAGGCATCGGCGGAGTCCTGCCGCTTCCGTTCGTCGACCAACAGGCGGCCGTCGCTGCGGACGTTCACGAGCCGTTCGCCGCACTCCTGCACAGGAACGGCCGCGACTTTCGGATCAGACATCAGTACGACTTCGGTCATGGCCTGATCATCTCGTGGGGCCTTCGGATCGTCCGGCCGGCGCCCGGACGATCCGAACGGCATTCTCTACGCCGCGTGTTCGGCGAACCGGGCCGCCGTCTCCGCCAGGACCTCGCGGCCGTCCCTGGCCCACAGGGCGTCGTTGAAGAGTTCGACCTCGATGGCGCCCGTGTAGCCGGCCGCCTCCACGCAGGTCTTCCACTCGCGCATGTCGATCGCGCCGTCGCCGATCTGGCCGCGGCCGTTGAGGACGCCCTGAGGGAGGGGGGTCGTCCAGTCGGCGAGCTGGAAGGTGTGGATGCGGCCACCCGCGCCGGCCCGCGCGATCTGGGCGGGCGCCTGGTCGTCCCACCAGATGTGGTACGTGTCGACCGTGACGCCGACCTGGTGGGCGGGGAAGCGTTCGGCGAGATCCAGGGCCTGGGTGAGGGTGGAGACCACGCAGCGGTCCGAGGCGAACATCGGGTGCAGCGGCTCGATGGCCAGGCGGACGCCGTGCCGCTCCGCGTACGGCCCCAGTTCGGACAGAGCGTCCGCGATGCGTTCGCGGGCGCCGCGCAGGTCCTTCGAGCCGGCCGGGAGGCCGCCCGAGACCAGGACCAGCGTGTCGGTGCCGAGGGTGGCCGCCTCGTCGACCGCGCGGCGGTTGTCGGCCAGGGCCCGGGCGCGCTCGTCCGGGTCGGTCGCCGTGAGGAAGCCGCCCCGGCACAGGGTGGTGACGGCCAGGCCCGCGTCGCGGACCAGTTTTGCCGCCGCCTCGACACCGTACGCCTGGACCGGCTCGCGCCACAGGCCGACGTTGCCGATGCCCAGGTCGCGGCAGGCCGCGGTCAGCTCGGGCAGGGACAGCTGCTTGACCGTCATCTGGTTGATGCTGAAGCGGGACAGGCCGGGCGCGGGATCGGTCATCGGTTCACTCCGTACAGGCTCAGCAGGGACCTCATGCGCTCCTCCGCCAGCTTCGGGTCCGGGAACAGGCCGAGTCCGTCGGCGAGTTCATAGGCACGGGCGAAGTGCGGCAGGGAGCGGGCCGACTGGAGGCCGCCGACCATCGTGAAGTGGCTCTGGTGCCCCGCGAGCCAGGCCAGGAACACCACGCCCGTCTTGTAGAAGCGGGTGGGCGCCTGGAAGAGGTGGCGGGAGAGGGGGACCGTGGGGTCGAGCAGGGCGCGGAAGCCCTCCGTGTTCCCGGTGTCCAGGACGCGGACCGCCTCGGCGGCCAGCGGGCCCAGCGGGTCGAAGATGCCGAGCAGGGCGTGGCTGAAGCCCTGGTCGTCGCCGGCGATCAGCTCGGGGTAGTTGAAGTCGTCCCCCGTGTAGCAGCGCACGCCCTGCGGCAGCCGGCGGCGCAGGTCGACCTCGCGCTGGGCGTCCAGGAGGGAGACCTTGATGCCGTCGACCTTGTCGGGGTGGGCGGCGATGACCTCCAGGAACACGTCCGTGGCGGTGTCGAGGTCGGACGAGCCCCAGTAGCCCTCCAGCGCCGGGTCGAACATCGGGCCCAGCCAGTGCAGGATCACCGGTTCGGCGGACTGGCGCAGCAGGTGGCCGTAGACCTCCAGGTAGTCCTCGGGACCGCGGGCCGCGGCGGCGAGGGCGCGGGAGGCCATCAGGATGGCCTGCGCGCCCGACTCCTCCACCACCGCGAGCTGTTCCTCGTAGGCGGCACGGACCTCGGCGAGGGTGCCGGCGGTGAGCTGGTCGGTGCCCACGCCGCAGGCGACGCGGCCGCCGCACGCCTTCGCCTCGGCGGCGGACCGGCGGATCAGCTCCGCCGCTCCGGCCCAGTCCAGGCCCATGCCGCGCTGGGCGGTGTCCATCGCCTCGGCGACGCCGAGCCCGTGGGACCACAGGTGGCGGCGGAAGGCGAGGGTGGCGTCCCAGTCGACGGCGGCGGGACCGTCCGGCGTGGTGTCCGCGTACGGGTCGGCGACGACGTGCGCCGCGGAGAAGACCGTACGGGAGGTGAAAGCGCTTCCTCCGGAGACGGCCAGGGGTTCGGTGCGCGGCTCGTAGGCACGCAGGGTGCCGTTCGCGTCGGGCAGGTGCAGGGTCACAGCGCGATCTCCGGTACGTCGAGACGGCGGCCCTCCGCCGAGGACTTCAGGCCCAGTTCGGCGAGCTGGACGCCGCGGGCGCCGGCCAGCAGATCCCAGTGGTAGGGGGCATCGGCGTAGACGTGGCGCAGGAACAGCTCCCACTGGGCCTTGAAGCCGTTGTCGAACTCGCCGTTGTCCGGGACCTCCTGCCACTGGTCGCGGAAGACCTCGGTGGCGGGGATGTCCGGGTTCCAGACCGGCTTCGGGGTGGCGGAGCGGTGCTGGACGCGGCAGTTGCGCAGGCCCGCGACCGCGGAGCCCTCGGTGCCGTCGACCTGGAACTCCACCAGCTCGTCGCGGTTGACGCGGACCGCCCAGGACGAGTTGATCTGCGCGATCGCGCCGCCGTCGAGCTCGAAGACGCCGTACGCGGCGTCGTCGGCGGTGGCGTCGTAGGGCTTGTCGTTCTCGTCCCAGCGCTGCGGGACGTGGGTGGCGGTCAGGGCCTGGACGGACCTGACGCGGCCGAACAGCTCGTGGAGCACGTACTCCCAGTGCGGGAACATGTCGACGACGATGCCGCCGCCGTCCTCGGCGCGGTAGTTCCACGAGGGGCGCTGGGCGGACTGCCAGTCGCCCTCGAAGACCCAGTAGCCGAACTCGCCGCGCACGGACAGGATCCGGCCGAAGAAGCCGCCGTCGATGAGGCGCTTGAGCTTGAGCAGGCCGGGGAGGAACAGCTTGTCCTGGACGACGCCGTGCTTGATGCCGGCGTCGTTCGCCAGGCGGGCGAGCTCCAGGGCGCCGTCCAGGCCGGTGGCGGTCGGCTTCTCGGTGTAGATGTGCTTGCCCGCGGCGATCGCCTTCTTGAGCGCCTCCTCGCGGGCCGAGGTCACCTGGGCGTCGAAGTAGATCTCGACGCTCTCGTCGGCGAGGACCGCGTCCACGTCCGTCGAGACGTGCTCCAGCCCGTGCCGCTCTGCCAGTTCCCTGAGCGCGTGCTCGCGGCGGCCGACCAGGATCGGCTCCGGCCACAGCACGGTGCCGCCGCCGAGGTCGAGGCCGCCCTGCTCGCGGATGGCCAGGATGGAGCGGACGAGGTGCTGCCGGTAGCCCATGCGCCCGGTCACACCGTTCATGGCGATACGCACCGTCTTGCGTGTCACGTCATTCCCTTCGTACGCGGTCCGCGCGCCGCATACGCCGAAGTTCGGGACAGGCGACACAGCAAGCGCTTTCTATTCATTAGGAAGCTAACCTGTGGACGGTGGTCTGGACAAGACCGTGGCCCGAGCGAGTTGTTCGAGCGGGCGAACAACGGCGGGCGGTGGCCGTAAGGTCTGCACGGAACCGGGCCGGACCCGGGCCCGTGTACGAGGGCGTACGACGAGAGCGCGACCGGAGGACGAGGACATGACGGTGACACTGGCGGACGTGGCGGCCCGCGCCCAGGTCTCCCCCGCGACGGTGTCGCGCGTGCTGAACGGGAACTATCCCGTGGCAGCCTCCACCCGGGAGCGGGTGCTCAAGGCGGTCGACGAGCTGGACTACGTGCTCAACGGCCCCGCGAGCGCGCTGGCCGCCGCGACGTCCGACCTGGTGGGCATCCTGGTCAACGACATCGCCGACCCCTTCTTCGGCGTGATGGCCGGTGCGATCCAGTCCGAGATCGGGGGGCCGGGAGGCAGAGCCGGCGGCGAGAGACTCGCCGTGGTCTGCAACACCGGCGGCGCCCCGGAGCGCGAGCTGACCTACCTCACGCTGCTGCAGCGGCAGCGCGCGGCGGCCGTCGTGCTGACCGGCGGGGCGATGGAGGACGCGGCGCACCAGACGGCGGTGGCGACGAAGCTGCGCAAGCTGTCGGAGGCCGGGACGCGGGTGGTGCTGTGCGGGCGTCCGCCGGCGCCGGGGACCGGGGCGATCGCGCTGACCTTCGACAACCGCGGGGGCGGCCGGGAGCTGACCGAGCACCTGATCGGGCTCGGGCACCGGCGGCTCGGCTACATCGCGGGCCCCGAGGAGCGGACCACGACGCGGCACCGGCTGGAGGGGCACCGGGCCGCGCTCGCCGCGCACGGCATCGAGGAGGACGCCCGCTGGACGGTCCACGGGCGCTACGACCGGCAGTCCGGCTACGAGGCCACGCTCGAACTCCTGCGCAGGGACCCGTCCCTGACCGCGGTCGTGGCCGCCAACGACACCGTCGCGCTGGGGGCGTGCGCGGCGCTGCGGGACTCCGGGCTGCGGATCCCGGCGGACGTGTCGGTGGCCGGCTTCGACGACCTGCCGTTCAGCATCGACGCGGTGCCCGCGCTGACGACGGTCCGGCTGCCGCTGGCGGAGGCGGGGGCGCGGGCGGGGCGGATCGCGATGGGGCGGGAGGAGGCGCCGCCCGGGGGGATCGCGACGGTGCGGGGGGAGTTGATGGTGCGGGGGTCCTCCGGGGTACCTCGGAAGTGAGGGTGCCGTTTCCCTAGCGGTGACCGGTGTGCGGGCGGGCGCGTCCGGGGGCTGCCGCCCCCGGGCCCCCGCTTCGGCCTGGCCGGCCTCGTCCTCAGACGCCGGACGGGCCGGGAGTTGCCGTGCGGCCCTCCTGGACGGCAGCGGGGCCGGGAGTCACCGGTCGGCCCTCCCGGACGACAACGAGGCCGGGAGTTGGAGTCGCCCCCGGGACGGCGGCGAGGCCGGGGGGCGGCCCGCTCGGGCGCCTCGGGGCGGCTCCGACGCGACACCTCCCCGAAGAGGGAATCCACGGGCCGATCGCGGGTAGGGTCCCCGGGCATGAAGCTGGCGTTCTCCACTCTCGGTCTGCCCGGACTGCCGCTGCCCGACGTGCTGCGGCTCGCGACCGCCCACGGATACCACGGCGTCGAACTGCGCGCCCACCCCGAGGAGCCGGTCAACCCCGGCCTCTCCCCCGGTGAACGGGCCGACGCCGCCGCCGCGTTCAAGGCGGCCGGCGTCGACGTGCTCTGCGTCGCGGGGTACGCGCGGGTCGCCGCTCCCGGGGACGACGACACCGTGGTCGCCGAGATCCGCGACCTGCTCGACCTGGCCCGCGACCTGGGCGCCCCGTACGTGCGGGTCTTCCCCGGCGGCGGCACCGGCCAGAGCCCCGAGGAGGCCGACGCGACGGCCGCCCGGCGCCTGGGCACCGCCGCCGAGTACGCCACCGACGCGGGCGTGCGCATCCTGCTGGAGACCCACGACTCGCACCGCACCGGCGCCGACGCGATGCGCGTGCTCGGCCTGGTCGGCCACCGGCAGGTCGGCGCCCTGTGGGACGTCATGCACACCTGGCTGGGCGGCGAACAGCCCACGGAGACCTACGCGGCACTGTCCCCGCACCTCGGCTACGTCCAGGTCAAGGACATCGCCTCCGTCGACGACACCACTCCGCTGCCGCTCGGCGCGGGCGTGCTGCCGCTGGCCGAGTGCGTGGAGGTGCTCTCCCGCGAGGGCTGGGACGGCTGGCTGTGCTGGGAGTACGAGAAGCGGTGGTACGAGGCGGCGGCCCCGCTGCCCGGCCTGCTGGACGAAGGCCGCCGTCACCTGGACCGGCTGCTCAACGAGTCGGCCTGACGACCGGCGCGCCGGGGCTGCGGGAAGGGACCGGCCGGGTGCTGCGCCTGGTTCCGCAGCAGCCGGTTGTCGCTGATCACGTACGTCTTCGGCGTGGGCTCCTGCGGCTGGGCCACCTGTGGCCGGTGACCGTCGCCGGGCGGGGTGCCCTCGCGCCGCGCGCCCTGGGTACCGGCGGCCCGGTCCGGCGCCGGGTCGGGCGCCCGCGCCGCGTCGGACCCCTCCGGGGGCGAGGACCGCAGGCGGTGCCGGGGGACGGCGCGCCGGGGCGGGCGGGTCAGGGTGATCTGGCGGACGAGCTGCTGGAAGCAGGTCAGGGAGGCCAGGCTCGGCAGCGCGGCGGCGGCGACGTCCACGACGGTCCTGGGCGTCTGGGCGGCCACGCACAGGAGCATCGCGATGAGCGAGAACGCCAGGACGACGCACCAGGAGTGAACGGCACGGCGCTGGTGCAGGGCCGCCCGCAGGACCGACAGCGACGCCGCGAGCCAGGGCCCGTAGACGAGCAGCGGCCACCACGACACCGCGCCCGTCTGCAGGCGGGTCAGGGCGACGACGCGCAGGGGGTCGTAGGCGACCATGCCGCCGAAGAGGCTGACCGCGGAGGCGATGACGGTGATGGCGGCGGCGATGACGTAGCTGACCGCCTGGAGTCCTCGCGGGCCGCGGCGTTCGCGCACCTTGCGGTGGCTGCGGACGGCGGCTCTCAGCGGGGGCAGCTCGGCCGTGATCTCCTGGAGGTTCTGCAAGGGGCTGCTGCCCGGCGCTGGGGCCGCGGCCGGGGGCTCGTCCCGGGGAGAGGGAGTCTCGGGGAGCTGCTCCTCCAGGGCGTCCTGGAGCATGAAGGCCAGCTCTTCGGCCGGGTCCCAGGACATGTCCGGGAGGGGCATCGAGAGGTCGTCGGCGGGGGCTCGGTGACGGCCGTGGCCCGCCTCGTGGTGAGGTGCCGCGTAGGGGGAGTAATCCGGTCCGTAATACAATTCCTCGTCGTGCACGGCCCGGTCACTCGGCCCGCGAGAAGACGGGCCGTTCCCGCATCGCGGCCCACCGCCCGGCGAGGTCTTCCTGGAGCTCGCCCATGACATTCAGGAAATCCCGCAGAATCGGCTCGGTTTCCCTGAGTGCGACGGGTGTTCCACCCTGGTCCCCCACCACGTTCTTCCGCTCGGAAGCCCAAGGGAGACACATCCCCCCAGTTACCTTGGTCATGCCCTCACTAACGTCGACCGCCTCATCCGGATGCGCGGCAAACGAGTGAAGGATTATCCAGACAAGTAGCCTGTAAGGGTGTCCGCCCGTCCGTCCACCTGTCGTTTCAATCCGTCTGTCGTTTCAATCCGCCTGTCATTTAAATGCGTCTGCGTGTGAAGCAGAAATCATGCGCGGTGGAATTCCCGGCGCGGGCGGGACGCGACCCGGCTCGCCAGGCGGGCCCGGCGCCCAGGAGCGGGACCGGTTGCGCAGGACGCCCTCGAAGCGGGCGCCGACCGACTCGATGACCGCGCGGGAGCGGCTGTTGCGGGCGTCCGTCTTCAGGTCGACCCGTGAGACGTCCCAGACCTCGAAGGCGTGCCGGAACAGGAGCAGTTCGGCCTCGGCGTCGATGCCGGTGCCCTGGCCGAGCGCGCCGGCCACGTGAATCCGACCTCGACGGCGTCGAGCCGGTCCTCCGTCAGCCACGACCGCGGCTCCCAGTACGCCGTGGCGCCGACCGCCCGTCCCGTGGCGAGGGAGATCTGCGCGAAGGGCGCCAGCCGTCCCGTGGCGGGCCCGGGCGTCGAGGTACGCGTCGGCCTCCTCGGCCCGGAGCACCCAGGTGAACCCGTAGGTGCCGCGCTCCTCCTCCGCCGCCCGGGCGAGATCAGCGGCGTGCTGCGGGCCCAACGGCTCCAGCCGTACCGACGTGCCGCCGAGTACCGGTGCCGTCAGCGTGAATGTCACCGGCCGGATTCTTCCGGCCGGGCACGCCGCCGTCGAACGGGTGGTCCCGGTGGCGCGGGCGACGGGTCACCGAGGTCAGCGCCACCCCGCCCACCAGCAGGGCCCCCGCGCACCACCGCAGCGGTGTCACCGGCTCGCCCAGGAAGAGGGCCGCCGACGTCATTCCGAAGACGGGGACCAGGAGGGAGAACGGCGCGACCGTCGAGGCGGGGTGGCGGTGCAGCAGCCAGCCCCAGGCGCCGAAGCCGAAGACCGTCGAGATCCAGGCGACGAACAGCAGCGTGCCCGCGCCCTGCCAGTCCAGGCCGCGCAGGGCCGCGAGGTCCCGGGAGGAGCCCTCCGTCAGCAGGGACAGGGCGAGGAGCGGCAGGACGGGGACGGTGGACACCCACACCATGAAGTTCAGGGCGTCGGGCGGGGAGGCCTTGCGGGTCAGGACGTTGGAGACGCCCCAGGCGGCCGCCGCGCCGATCACCATCGCGAAGGCGCCCAGCGGGCCGGAGGTGCCCTCGTCGACGGCCGCCACGACGATGCCGGCGCAGGCCACCAGCATGCCCAGCACCCGGACGCGGCTGGGGCGTTCGCCCAGTACCACCGCCGCGATCACCGCCGTGAACACCGCCTGGATCTGGAGCACCAGCGACGACAGGCCGGCCGGCATGCCCGCGTCCATGCCGACGAAGACCAGGCCGAACTTGGCGACGCCGAGGACCAGTCCCACCGCCACGATCCACTTCCAGGCCACCTTGGGGCGGCCCACGAAGAAGACGGCGGGCAGGGCCGCCGCCAGGAAGCGCAGGGCGGAGAAGAGGAGGGGCGGGAAGTGGTCGAGGCCGATCTCGATGACCGTGAAGTTGACGCCCCAGACGGCGGCGACGAGCACGCCGAGAGCGAGGTGGGAAGGTCGCATGGGTCGAGGATCGCCCGCGCCGACCATGTAGCACCAGCGATGATTGCTGCATGGTTGGATGAAGCAGAACTAACTCTTCGCCTCCGGGAGCCGACATGCTCGACCTGCAGCGCCTGCGCGCCCTGCACGCCGTCTCCGTGCACGGCACCGTCGGGGCGGCCGCCGCCGCGCTCGGCTTCACCCCGTCCGCCGTCTCCCAGCAGATCGCCAAGCTGGAACGGGAGACCAGGACCGTGCTCCTCGAGCGGGAGGGCCGTGGCGTGCGGCTCACCGACGAGGCGCGTCAACTGGCCGCCGCCGCCCGCGAACTCTTGGCCATCGTGGAGCGCACGGAGACCGAGCTGGAGGAGCGGCGCGGGGTGCCGGCGGGGCGGCTGACCATCGCCGCGTTCCCCTCGGCGGCGCGCGGGCTGATGCCCCCCGTGCTGGCCGACCTGGCGGCACGCCACCCCGCGCTCGACACCCGGCTCAGTGAGGCCGACCCGCACCTGTCCGTGGACCTGGTGGCGAAGGGCGCCGTCGACCTCGTCGTCGCCCACGACTGGGACATCGCGCCGCTGCCCGCCCCGGCCGGCGTGGAGCAGGCACCGATCGGCGAGGACCTGTGCGATCTGCTCGTCCCCGAGGGGCACCCCTTCGCGGGGCGCGGAGCCCTGCGGCGGGAGGAGCTGGGCGGGCAGCGCTGGATCTGCCAGCCGCCCGGCCGGGTCTGCCACGACTGGCTGGTGCGGACCCTGCGGACGGCCGGGCACGAGCCGGACATCGTCCACCAGGCCGACGAGAACCCGACGCTGGTCGCCCTGGTCGCCGCCGGGCTCGGCATCGCGGTGATCCCCCGGCTGGGGCGCGGCCCGCTGCCCGCCGGGGTGGTGGAGGTGCCGCTCGACCCGATGCCCGTACGGCGGCTGTACGCGCTGTGGCGCACGGGGGCCGCCCGGCGTCCGGCGATCGCGGAGACCGTGCGCGCCCTGCGCGCGCACTGGCCGGCCGTCTCCGCGCACACCGGCCCGTCCTCGGCCCGGCTGTCTCCCTGATCCCATCGGCACCGACTTCGGGAACCGGGGCCCGGAGCGGGAACCCGGGCCGGGCCCCGCTCGTCCAATGCGCACGTTGCCGGAAGAGTCTCCTCGGTGCGGTGTCGGCCTCGCTGCTGGCTGCGATCGCTGACCACCCTCTCCTCCGTACCGCGGCCGGCAGCACACCGCCATCGGCGCGCCCCCCTCCCTGTGCGCCGATGGCGGCCCCCGAGCCCTCCCTCCCCCGGCCGGTGGGACGACTCGTGTGCGCTCCCTTGACTGGCAGAAACTTCCCGGATATTGGTGACTCCTTGGAAGTTTCCTTCAGCAGCTCTCCAGCGATTCCGCAGCGGATCACTCCGGAAGGAGCGCACGTGCAAGACAGCAGCACGGCCGGCACGGGAAGCACCGCACGACCCTCCAGACGCACCGTCCTCGCCGCGACCGCGGGCGTCACCGCGGTGCTCGCGGCAGGCGGCACCGCGTACGCCGGGCAGCGCCGGCCCGACGACGACAGGCTCCGCGCCATCGTCTCCGGCATGACGCTCGAGGAGAAGGTCGGCCAGCTCTTCGTGATGCGGGTCTACGGCCACTCCGCCACCGCCCCCGACCAGGCCGACATCGACGCCAACCTCAAGGAGATCGGCGTCCGCACGGCCGCCGAACTGGTCGCCAAGTACCGGGTCGGCGGCATCATCTACTTCGCCTGGGCGCACAACACCCGCGACCCGCACCAGATCGCCGGCCTGTCCAACGGCATCCAGGCGGCGTCCCTGTCGCTGCCGCGCGGGCTGCCGGTGCTCATCTCCACGGACCAGGAGCACGGGATAGTGGCCCGCGTGGGCGAGCCGGCGACCCTGTTCCCCGGCGCGATGGCGGTCGGCGCGAACGGCTCGCGGTCCGACGCCCGCACCCTCGGTCGGATCGCGGGCGCCGAGCTGCGCGCCATGGGCATCCGGCAGGACTACGCCCCGGATGCCGACGTGAACGTCAACCCGGCCAACCCCGTGATCGGCGTGCGCTCCCTCGGCGCCGACCCCGAGGCGGTGGCCGGACTGGTGGCCGCCGAGGTGACGGGGTACCAGGGCTCCGGGGTCGCCGCGTGCGCCAAGCACTTCCCCGGGCACGGGGACACGGCCACCGACAGCCACACCGGTCTCCCGGTCATCACGCACAGCCGTGAGCAGTGGGAGAAGCTGGACGCGCCGCCGTTCCGCGCGGCCATCGCGGCCGGCATCGACGCGATCATGACCGCCCACCTCGTGGTCCCGGCGCTCGACGACTCCGGCGACCCGGCCACCCTGTCCCGCCCGATCCTCACCGGCATCCTGCGCGAGGAACTCGGCTACGACGGGGTCGTGGTCACCGACTCCCTCGGCATGGAGGGCGTGCGGACGAAGTACGGCGACGAACGGGTGCCGGTGCTGGCGCTGAAGGCGGGCGTCGACCAGCTCCTCAACCCGCCGGACCTGGACCTCGCCTGGAACGCGGTCCTGACGGCCGTGCGCGAGGGCGAGCTGACCGAGGCACGGCTCGACGAATCGATCCTGCGCGTACTGCGGCTGAAGGCCAGGCTGGGCCTCTTCGAGGACGCCTACACCGGGAGCCGGGACGTGGACCGCACGGTCGGCACCCGGGGGCACCTGGCCGCCGCCGACCGGATCGCCGAGCGGAGCACCACCCTGCTGGTCAACGAGGGGAACCTGCTGCCGCTGTCCCGCCGCCGGACCCCGAAGCTGCTCGTCGTCGGCGCCGACCCCGCCTCCCCGTCGGGCACGACGGGCCCGCCGACGGCCGCGCTCGCGGGCGCGCTGGGCGAACTCGGCTTCACGGCCACCGCCCTGTCCACCGGGACCGCGCCGTCCGCCGCGACCATCGACCGGGCGGTCGCCGCCGCCGGGGACGTGGACGCGGTGGTGGTCGCCACGTACAACGTCACCGCGGGCAGCAGCCAGCGCACGCTGGTGAACCGGCTGCTGGCGACCGGGAGACCGGTGGTCGCGGTCGCCATCCGCAACCCGTACGACGTGGCCCAGCTCCCCGGCGTCCCCGCCTTCCTGGCCGCGTACTCGTGGACGGACGTCGAGGTGCGGGCCGCTGCCCGGGTCATCGCCGGGCGGGTGCGGCCGCGCGGGAAGCTGCCCGTGCCGGTGGTGCGGGCGGACGATCCGGCGACGGTGCTGTACCCGCTCGGCCACGGGCTGTCGTACCGGGCGTAGCGCGGCGTACGCCACGCGCCGGGAGCGCTCACCGTCACCGTGCGCAAAGCACCCCGCGCGTCTGGCGTGCGCCCGCTGCGGCGGGTCACGCTGGACGGGGGACCCGGGGGGACGGCGATGCGTGCAAGACGGTTCACGGGCGTGCTGTGCGCGCTCTCGGCGCTGCTCGCCGGGCTGCTGGCGGGCTGTCAGAGCCCGTCGTCCGGCGGGACGGGGACGAGCGGGCGGCTCGGCGACCGGACGCCGTCGGCGGCGGTCGTCCGGCCGTCCGGGTACGGGGCGGTGTTCCTGGCGGTCGACGAGTGCAGCTCGTTCGGGACGGTCAGCTTCACCGAGGTGCCGTGCGCCGGCGAGCGGGCGGCGGCCCGGGTCGTGGCCCGGCACGACGGGAAGGCGTCGGGCGGGCCGCCCTGTCCGGCGACCACCGACTTCGTCCTGCACATCAGCGAGCGGCGGCCCTCCGCCGACGAGGACGGGGACGGGGCCGTGACCCAGGGCTATGCCTGCATGCGGTCGCTCCAGCCCCCGCACCCCGGCGATCCGGGGGGCGGGGGCGGCCCGCGCACCATCGTCGGCGACTGCGTCCACGACGCGGGGAACGGGAAGGTCCGCGAGACCGCCTGCGACGGCAAGGGCGAGCGGAAACCCCAGTACGAGGTGGTCGAGGCGGTCACCCGCCGGGCGCAGTGCCCGGCCGGGACCGCCCTGTTCGTCCGCCTCGGAGACGACGAACGTCCGGTGGGCTGCGCCCGGCCGCTGTGAGCGTCTGCGCGCACAACGGCCGGGCGTGACTGCCGGGTCGTCGGGCGGTGTTACGGACGCAGCGTCGACTCGTGCCGCACGTCCCGCTTGTCCAGCTTGGCGTCGAACGCCGCGAGCGGCCGGGCCGCCGACGGGTTCTCCTGGACGGTCGCGGAGGCGACGCCGGCCCACTCGAGGATGCGGGCGGTGGCCAGGGCCTTCTGCTCGGGCACCAGGCCGGCGACGTTGGCGCCGTGGTTCATGCCGGGGGCGGTGAGGACGTAGGAGTCACGCGCCCCGTGGCCGAGGCGGAACCGCTCGGCGCCCCACGGGTCGTTCTCGCCGTACACGAACAGCATGTGGGTGGCGTTGTGCCGCACCCAGGTGTCGACGTCCCGCATGGCCCACGGCTGGAACTCCATCGGGATCGACCGGGGCACGAAGTTGCGCGGCGGCTGGTAGCCGTAGCGGATGTACTTCTTCTCGATGTGCGGGAAGCGGATCGTCGGCGCGCCCAGCTGCGTGCCCGCCTGGTAGTAGTACGGCGTGTACGTCTCCAGGCCCTGGTCGGTGTAGGCGGAGAAGCCGGAGATGGTGTCCACCGAGTCCCAGATCGCGTCGTCGGTGGCGTTCACGGCGTCGGCCGGGATGCCGGCGCAGTCCTTCAGGGTGCTGTACTGCCAGAAGCCCCACACGTAGTCGAGGACGACGGCCTCGTACGCGCGGTCCAGGCTGCCGATGGTGTCGAAGGTGTAGCCGTTCTCCGCCGCGTACGCCGCGTACTTCTTCTCCAGCGGCGCCCGGCGCACCAGCGCCTCGCGCTGCACGCCGTTCAGGCGGGCGCGGCACTCTTCGGTGCCGACGGTCGCGAAGAAGCGGTCGTAGGCCGAGTCCTCCTTGTTCACCACGTCGTTGGGCGCGACGTAGGCGACGACGCCGTCCATGTCGCGCGGATAGAACCGCTCGTAGTAGGTGGCGGTCATGCCGCCCTTGGAGCCGCCCGTGGAGAGCCAGTTCTCGGAGTAGACCGGCTTGAGGGCCTGGAAGATGCGGTGCTGGTCGCTGGCCGCCTGCCAGATGTCCAGCTTGGACCAGTCGGCCGGCTGGGGCCGGGACGGCGTGAAGTAGCGGTACTCCATGGAGACCTGGTTGCCGTCCACGATCTGGGTCGGCTCGCGCCGGCTCGGGTTCGTGGAGACGTTGTAGCCGCCGGTGTAGAACACCGTCGGGCGGCTCACGTCCTTGTGCAGCACGGTGATCCGCTGCTGGAACGTGCCCTTGGACGGGTGCCGGTGGTCGACCGGCTGCGTGTAGTTCAGGACGAAGAAGCGGTAGCCGGTGTACGGCTTCTCCTCGATCAGGCTCATGCCCGGTATGGACAGCAGCCGGTCCTTGATGTCGACGGCCTTCGGCTCGGCGGCGGTGGCCGCCCCCGCCGTGCTGACGGTGCCTATGAGCACCACGAGCGCCAGCAGCCATCTGAGCGCCTTGCGCATGCACCCTCCCTGTGAAACAGATGTGCGCCGGAAGCTATCGGAGCAACACACCCGTACACCAGGGGAGATGAGGAAATGGCCGGCGCGGTCCGGTCTCAGCAGAGGATCCAGCCGGAGCTGACGGCGCCCCGGTCCACCCCGCCCCGCACCCACACGCACCGCTGTCCGGCGTGCACGGTCACCGGCCCGGCCCGGTAGGTGTAGCGCCCCGCGTCGACGACCGGCCGGCCGCCGCGCGCCTGCACGCTGACGGACATCTGCCGCTCGGTGCCGGTCCTCCTGGGGACGGTGACGGCGCAGACGTAGCCGCCGCGCTTGTACACGTGCACGGACCCGGTGGCGAACGGCAGCGTGCGGACCTTGCGGCCCCCGCACGGCGCCGTGGCCGCCTGCGCCTCGTGGGGCGCCGCGACCGCGAGAGATCCCGCCATGGTCAGTACGGCCGCGCCGGCCGTCAGCCACCGGCGTATTCCGGCACCACCCCTGCCCACCGCGGCCCCTTCCGTACGGCGATCACTGACGTACGGATGTACGGACGCACGGCCCGGGTCGAATGGTTGCGCGAGTGCGCGTGGCCGTCAGCGGGAGGCGCCGACCGGCTCCTCCGGCTCGGTCGCCCCGATGAACGTCCGCCACAGCCGCGCGTACCGCCCGTCGAGTGCCAGCAGTTCGTCGTGCGTGCCGTCCTCGACGACCCGCCCGTGGTCCATGACGACGACCCGGTCCGCGCGGGCGGCCGTGGTCAGCCGGTGGGCCACCACCAGGGTCGTACGGCGGCCCGCCAGCCGGTCGGTGGCCTGGTTGACCTGCGCCTCCGTGGCCAGGTCCAGTGCCGCGGTGGCCTCGTCGAGGAGCAGGACGTCCGGGTCGACCAGTTCGGCGCGGGCCAGCGCGATCAACTGGCGCTGCCCGGCGGACAGGTTGCGGCCCCGCTCGGCGACCTCGTGGAGGTAGCCGCCCTCCAGGGTGGCGATCATCTCGTGGGCGCCGACCGCACGCGCCGCCGCCTCCACCTCGGCGTCGGTGGCCTCCGGACGTCCGTAGGCGATGGCGTCCCGGACGGTGCCCGGGAAGAGGTACGCCTCCTGCGGGACGACGCCCAGCCGGTGCCGGTAGGAGGTGAGGTCGAGGTCGCGCAGGTCCCGCCCGTCGGCGGTCACCCGTCCCGCCGTCGGGTCGTAGAACCGGGCGACCAGCTTGACCAGGGTCGACTTGCCCGCGCCGGTCTCGCCGACGAACGCGACGGTCTGCCCGGCGGGGATGCGCAGGTCGATGCCGGTGAGGGCCTCCTCCTCGTCGCCGTACCGGAAGCGCACGCCCTCGAAGGCGATCTCGCCGCGCAGGGACGGCACCTCGAGCGGCTTGTCGGCCGCCTCGGTGGAGGTGGGCTCGCGCAGCAGCTCCTGGATCCGGCCGAGGGAGACGGTCGCCTGCTGGTAGCCGTCGAAGACCTGGGAGAGCTGCTGGACGGGCGCGAAGAACAGGTCGATGTAGAGCAGGTAGGCCACCAGCGCGCCGGTCGTCAGCGTCGCGTCGTCGATCCGTGTGCCGCCGACCACCAGCACGGCGGCGGCCGCCGCCGTGGACAGCAGCTGCACGAACGGGAAGTAGACCGAGATCAGCCACTGGCCCCGGATGCGGGCCTGCCGGTAGCTGTCGCTGCGCTCGGCGAACCGGCGGCCGCCGTCGCGCTCGCGCCGGAACGCCTGCACGATCCGCAGCCCGGCCACCGACTCCTGGAGGTCGGCGTTGACCGCCGACACCCGCTCACGGGCCAGTTCGTACGCCTTCACACTGGCCCGGCGGAAGAAGAACGTGGCGAGGATCAGCGGCGGCAGCGTCGCGAAGACGATCAGGGCGAGCTGCACGTCGATCACCAGCAGGGCGACCATGATGCCGAAGAAGGTGACGACCGAGACGAAGGCGGTGACCAGGCCCGTCTGGAGGAAGGTCGACAGGGCGTCGACGTCCGTGGTCATCCGGGTCATGATCCGGCCGGTCAGCTCGCGCTCGTAGTAGTCCAGGCCGAGCCGCTGGAGCTGGGCGAAGATCTTCAGGCGCAGGGAGTACAGGATCCGCTCGCCCGTGCGTCCGGTCATGCGGATCTCGCCGGTCTGCGCCGCCCACTGGGCGAGCACGGCGAGCAGGCCGAGCAGCGAGGCCGCCCAGACCGCGCCGAGGGCGAGCCGGGTGACGCCGTCGTCGATGCCGTGCCGGATCAGGACCGGCAGCAGCAGGCCCACGCCCGCGTCGACGGCGACCAGGGCGAGGCTGATGAGCAGCGGGCGCCCGAAGCCGTTCAGGAGGCGCCGCAGGCCGTACGACCGCTCCGGCAGCACGGCACGCGACTCGTCGATGTCCGGGGTGTCGGTGGCCGGGGGCAGGGCGTCGACCTGGGCGAGCAGCTCGGGTGTGGCCGGGGTGCCGGCGAGGGCGGTGTCCTTGGGCGCGCGGTCGCCGGTCCACAGCCGTGGGGTGACCCCGCGCTCGGCGTCGAACTCGGCGTCCAGCTCGTCGCGCACGGAGGTGTCCTCCGGCTCCTCTGCGGGCCGGGCGTGGCCGGGCGAGACGCCGCCGAGCTCGTCCGGGTCGGTGAGCAGGCGGCGGTAGAGCGCCGAGCGTTCCTGGAGCTCCTCGTGGGTGCCGATGTCGGCGAGACGGCCCTGGTCGAGGACGGCGATGCGGTCGGCGAGGCCCAGGGTGGAGCGGCGGTGGGCGATCAGCAGGGTCGTACGGCCCCGCATGACCTGGGCGAGCGCCTCGTGGATCTCGTGCTCGACGCGGGCGTCCACGGCGGACGTGGCGTCGTCGAGGACCAGCAGCCTGGGGTCGGTGAGGATCGCGCGGGCGAGCGCGACGCGCTGGCGCTGGCCGCCGGAGAGGGTCAGGCCGTGCTCGCCGACGGTGGTGTCGTAGCCGTCGGGCAGCTCGGTGATGAACCGGTGGGCCTGCGCGGCCCGGGCGGCGGTCTCGATCTCCTCGTCGGTGGCGTCGGGACGGCCGTAGGCGATGTTGGCGCGCACGGTGTCGGAGAAGAGGAAGGAGTCCTCGGGCACCAGCCCGATCGCGGCCCGCAGCGAGTCGAGGGTCAGCTCCCGCACATCGTGACCGCCGACCAGGACGGCGCCGTGCGTCACGTCGTAGAAGCGCGGCAGGAGCAGGGACACGGTGGACTTGCCGGAGCCGGAGGAGCCGACGACGGCGAGGGTCTCGCCGGGCCGGATCTCGAAGGAGAGGCCGTCGAGGACGGGCCGGCCGGGGTCGTAGCCGAACGACACGTCGTCGAACTCGACGGTGGCGGGCGCGTCGGCCGGGAGTTCCTTGGTGCCGTCGGTCAGGGACGGCTCGGTGTCGATCAGCTCCAGGACGCGTTCGGTGCCGGCGCGGGCCTGCTGGCCGACGGTGAGGACCATGGCGAGCATCCGGACCGGGCCGACGAGCTGGGCCAGATAGGTGGAGAAGGCGACGAACGTACCGAGGGTGATGTGCCCGCGCACCGCCAGCCAGCCGCCGAGGGCGAGCATGGCGACCTGTCCCAGGGCCGGCACGGCCTGGAGGGCGGGGGTGTAGGTGGCGTTCAGCCTGATCGTCCGCAGCCGCCCGGCGAACAGCCGGCGGCCGACCTCCCGGAGCTTCCCGGTCTCCTGCTCCTCCTGTCCGAAGCCCTTCACCACGCGGACGCCGCTCACCGAGCCGTCGACCACGCCCGCGACGGCGGCGGCCTGGGCCTGGGCGTACCAGGTGGCGGGGTGCAGGCGGGTGCGGCTGCGGCGGGCGATGAACCACAGGGCGGGCGCGACGGCGACGGCGACCAGCGTCAGCGGCGGCGAGAGCCACGCCATGATCCCCAGGGACATCAGGAAGAGCAGGACGTTCCCGATGGTCATCGGGAGCATGAACAGCAGGCCCTGGATCAGCTGGAGGTCGCTCGTCGCCCGTCCGACCACCTGGCCGGTGGACAGCTCGTCCTGCCGCCGCCCGTCGAGCCGGGTGATCGTGCCGTACATGTCCGTGCGCAGGTCGTGCTGCACGTCGAGGGCGAGCCGGCCGCCGTAGTAGCGGCGCACGTAGGTGAGGCCGTAGACGACGAGCGCGGCGCCGATCATGACACCGGCCCAGGTGGCCATGTCCCTGCTCTTGTCGCCGATGACGTCGTCGATGATCACCTTGGTGATCAGCGGGACGAGGGCCATGACGGCCATGCCGCCGAGGGAGGCCCCGAGGGCGAGGACGACGTCCTTGGGGTACCGCCAGGCGTACCCCGCCAGTCGTCGTGCCCATCCCCGTTGCGCGTCCACGCGGTGTCCTCCGGTCGGTCGTCCTGCTCACCTGATCTACCGCAAGGCACCAACACGGGCGAGCGGAGATTTCATCCCGCCGCAACAATCGGGCGGCCGCCGCGGGGGCCGTGAGGAGGGCGGGCGCTCGTCACGCAATCGCCACCTTCCCTTCACGCTGCTGGCCGCATGTCCATGTCACTCTCTGCGGTATCACTCGGACATCAACCCGCGTAGACCCCGCGTAGATCGGACACCCCACATGCTCGCGATACGCATATCCGCAGGCCGGCGCCGGAAAGCGGTGGCTCTCGCCGCGGCCGCCCTCCTCGCCGGCCTCGCCGCGCCGTCCCTGACCGCGACCCCTGCCACGGCCACCACGAACGACTACGACACGACGTACTACAAGAGCGCGATCGGCAAGACGGGGGCCGGTCTCAAGGCCTCCCTGCACACGATCATCAGCAGCCAGACGAAGATCTCGTACTCGGCCGTCTGGGACGCGCTCAAGGTCACCGACCAGGACCCGGCCAACAGCAACAACGTGGTCCTGCTCTACTCGGGCGTCTCCCGCAGCAAGTCCCTCAACGGCGGGGACACCGGCGACTGGAACCGCGAGCACGTCTGGGCCAAGTCGCACGGCGACTTCGGCACCTCCACCGGTCCCGGCACCGACCTGCACCATCTGCGTCCCGAGGACGTCCAGGTCAACGGCGTCCGGGGCAACAAGGACTTCGACAACGGCGGCAGCGCCGTGAGCAACGGCGGCGGCAGCCTCACCGACTCCGACTCCTTCGAACCCCGGGACGCGGTCAAGGGCGACGTGGCCCGCATGATCTTCTACATGGCGGTCCGCTACGAGGGCGGCGACGGCTGGGCCGACCTGGAGGTCAACAGCAGCGTGAACAACGGCAGCAACCCGTACATCGGGAAGCTGGCGGTGCTCAAGCAGTGGAACGACGAGGACCCGCCGGACGCCTTCGAGGAGCGCCGCAACCAGGTCATCTACGACACCTACCAGCACAACCGCAACCCGTTCGTCGACCACCCGGAGTGGGTCGAGGCGATCTGGTAGGCGTCCTTCACGCCGGGTAGGGGGCGGTCTCGCGGGCCGTGCGGAGCGCCCCCGCCCACCAGGCCAGCTGCTCCAGCAGGGTCTTCGCGTAGCCGGGGGCCTCGGGGTCGAGCGGCTGTCCGTCCTGCCAGGCGGTGAAGTAGTTCGGGAAGGCGAGACCGTCGCGGACGGTCACCGCGTGCAGTTCGGTCAGCACGTTCTCCAGGTGCAGCACCGCGTGCCGGCCGCCCGCCGCGCCGCCGTAGCTGACGAAGGCGACCGGCTTGGCCGTCCACTGGGTGAAGTGCCAGTCGATGGCCGCCTTCAGGGACGCCGGGTAACTGTGGTTGTACTCGGGCGTGACCACGATGAACGCGTCCGCGCTCTCCAGGGCCGCCGTGAGGGCCGCCATGCCGGCCGGACGGGGATAGTCGTCGCCGGCGTACTTCGGCGACGCCGCGGGCAGGGCGAGCGGGATGTCGATGTCGGCCAGGTCGACGACCTCGACCTCGAACCCGCCGTGTTCACGGGCCTGTTCGGCGACCCACGAGCCGACCACGGGACCGAACCGTCCCTCACGGACACTTCCGACGACGACCACGAGCCTGTGCTTGGTGTTCTCCATGCCGTCCACTGTCGGTTCCCGGTGCGGGCGCAGCCAGACCATGCTCAGGCTGGCCCCGGCAGGGCCACCCTGAGCTCCCCGGGCACGGCCGGCGGCGCCCTAGGCTCCAGGCATGGGGACACCGTTGGGGGATTTCCTCCGGACCAGGCGCGACAGCATCCAGCCCGAGTCACTGGGCCTGCCCGATCACGGCCGCCGCAGGTCACCGGGGCTGCGACGCTCGGACGTCGCCCTCCGGGCCGGGGTCAGCGTCGAGTACCTCACCCGCATCGAGCAGGGCCGGGACCGCAATCCCTCGGTCGCGGTGCTGAACGCGCTCGCCGACGCCCTCGCCCTGGACCCGGCCGAACGCGGCCACCTGCGCTACCTCGCGAAGATCACCGGCGGGGAGTGCGTCGCCCACGCGCGGGCCGAGCCGCCGCGCCGGGAGGTCCGCCCCTCCGTTCTGGAGACGCTGCGCCTCCTCGAACCGGGCATCGCCGTGGTGACCAACCGGCTGGGCGACCTGCTCGCGTGGACCGACGCCTTCGAAGCCGTGACCGACGGCTCGGGGCTGCTGGAGGCGGACGTACCGAACCTCACCCGCTACGTCTTCACCGACGCCCGCGCCAGGACGTTCTTCGCCTCGTGGGACGACGTCGCCGACGAGCAGGCCTTCGACCTGTGGCTCGGCCCGTCGATCGAGAACGCGGAGTGGCTGATCGCGGAGCTCGCACCCCTCGCCGGCCCCGACTTCACCGGGCGCCTGAACCGGCACGTGGTGCCGCCGCGTGGCGTACTGCGGCTCGACCACCCCTCCGGATGCGGGCTCCGGCTGCGCCGCGAGACGCTCGACCTCTCCTCGGACGCACAGCAGTTGCTCGTCCTGCTGCCCGCGGACGAGGAGACGGCCCTCGCCGTCGAACGGCTGCGCGGCCTGCGGAGGCACGGCCGGCTGCGGGCCATCTCGTAGTCCCGGCGCCCGTTCAGCCCAGGTGCGTCGGGGCGAACATGCGCAGGACGGCCGGGAGCACGACCACCGAGGGGCCGGGGGCGGCCAGGGCCTTCGCCAGGTCGGCCTCCAGGGTCTCGGGTGACGTGCGCACGCCCGGCACACCGAAGGACTCGGCCAGGGCCACGTAGTCCGGGCGGGTCAGTTCCGTCGCCGTCGGCCGGCCGAAGGCGTCCGTCATGTACTCGCGCAGGATGCCGTAGCCGCCGTCGTCGACGATCAGCCAGGTGACGTTCAGGTCGTACTGGCGGGCGGTGGCCAGTTCGGCGATGGAGTACAGGGCGCCGCCGTCCCCCGAGACCGCCAGCACCGGGTGGGTGGGGTCGGCGGCCGCCGCTCCCAGGGCCGCCGGGAAGCCGTAGCCGAGGCCGCCGGCGCCCTGGGCCGAGTGCATGGTGTTGGGGGACCCGGCGTCGAAGGCCGACCAGGCCCAGTAGGCCAGGATCGTCATGTCCCAGAAGGACGGCGCGCCGGCCGGGAGGGCCCTGCGGACGGCCGCCAGGACGTCCTGCTCCAGGGTGAGTTCCTGGGCGGCGATGCGTTCGGCGACCTTGTCCAGCAGGGTCCGCACGCGCTCCGGGGCCGTCGGGTCGTGCCGTTCGCCCACCGTCTCCAGCAGCGCCTGGAGGGCGAGGCGGGCGTCGGCGTGGATGCCCAGGGCCGGGTGGTTGGACTCCAGCTTGCCGAGGTCCGCCTCGATCTGGATCACCCGGCCGCGCGGCGCGAACGTGTGGTAGTTCGAGGAGAGTTCGCCGAGGCCCGAGCCGACCACCAGCAGGACGTCCGCGTCCTCCAGGAAGTCGGTCGTGTGGCGGTCCTCCAGCCAGGACTGCAGCGAGAGGGGGTGCGTCCACGGGAACGCGCCCTTGCCGCCGAAGGTCGTCACGACCGGGGCCTGGAGCCGTTCCGCGAGCTGCCTCAGCTTGCCCGAGGCGTCCGCGCGGACCACTCCCCCGCCCGCGATGATCGCGGGGCGTTCCGCGCGGGTCAGCAGGTCGGCGGCGACCGCCGTCAGTTCGGGGCGCGGAGGCAGCTCCCCGGGGAGGGCGTCGCCGCCGGTGACCTGCGGGATCGACGTCTCGGCCAGCAGGACGTCCTGCGGGATCTCCACCCACACCGGTCCGTGCGGGACGGTCAGCGCCGACGTCCACGCCTCGGCGATCGCCGACGGGATCTGGGACTGGGTGCGGACCGTGTGGACGGACTTCACCACGCCCCGGAACGAGGCCGCCTGGTCCGGGAGTTCGTGCAGATAGCCGTGCCGGCCGCCGCCCAGCCCGGCCGTCGGGATCTGGCTGCTGATCGCCAGGACGGGGGCCGAGGCCGCCCGCGCCTCCTGGAGCGCGGCCAGCGAGGTGAGGGCTCCGGGGCCGGTCGACAGGAGCAGCGGGGCCGCCTCGCCGGTGATCCGGCCGTAGGCGTCCGCGGCGAAACCGGCGTTGTTCTCCACCCGCAGGCCGATGTAGCGCAGGTCGGAGCGGCCCAGGGCGTCGAACATGCCGAGGGCGTGCTGGCCGGGCAGGCCGAAGACGGTCGTCGCGCCGAGCCCGGCCAGGGTCTCCACGACCAGGTCTCCGCCGTTGCGGCCGGGGGGAGGGTTGAGGGCCGCCTCCGTCTGGTCGGCGGTCGGACGCAGTACCAGGTCGTGGTCGTGAGTCACTTCGCTGCCTTCTCCTGCGCGATCTGGCGGGACATGATCGTGGTCAGTTCGTACGCGGTGTGGGAGGCCGCCACCGACGTGATCTCCGCGTGGTCGTACGCGGGGGCCACCTCGACGACGTCCGCCGACACCAGGTTGCAGGAGGCCAGGCCGCGCAGGATCTCCAGCAGCTCGCGGGAGGTCATGCCGCCGGCCTCGGGGGTGCCGGTGCCGGGCGCGTGGGCCGGGTCCAGGCAGTCGATGTCGATGGAGATGTACAGCGGACGGTCGCCGATGCGCTGCCGCAGCTGGTCGGCGATCTCGTCGGCGCCGCGGCGGTAGACGTCGGCGGAGGTGACGATGCCGAAGCCCATCTTCTCGTCGTCGGTCAGGTCCTTCTTGCCGTACAGCGGGCCGCGGGTGCCCACGTGGGAGAGCGCCTCCGTGTCGAGGATGCCCTCCTCGACCGCGCGCCGGAACGGCGTGCCGTGGGTGTACTCGGCGCCGAAGTAGGTGTCCCAGGTGTCCAGGTGGGCGTCGAAGTGCAGCAGGGCGACCGGGCCGTGCTTCTTGGCCACCGAGCGCAGCAGCGGCAGGGCGATGGTGTGGTCGCCGCCCAGGGTCATCAGGCGGGCGCCCGTGCCGAGCAGGTCGTCGGCGGCGGCCTCGATCGTCTCGACGGCCTCGTTGATGTTGAACGGGTTCACCGCTATGTCGCCGCCGTCGGCGACCTGGGCGAGGGCGAAGGGGGAGGCGTCCTGCGCCGGGTTGTACGGGCGCAGCAGCCGGGACGCCTCGCGGATGGCGTTGCCGCCGAACCGGGCGCCGGGCCGGTACGAGACGCCGGAGTCGAACGGCACGCCCACCACGGCGACGTCGGCGGTGCCGACCTCGTCCAGGCGGGGCAGCCGGGCGAAGGTCGCGGGCCCGGCGTACCGCGGGACGCGGGAGGAGTCGACGGGGCCGCGGGGCGTCTCGTTGCTGCTCATGAATTGCCTTCCTTCTTACGCTTCTTCGCGTATTTACTGCTCTGTACCGCTCGGTACGACTCTACTGGTGGGCCGGTACCGGTTCGGGTGCGGATTCGGGGGCGCGGCCGGCGAGACGTTCGCGCCAGGCGGCCAGGACGGCCGCGTCGGTGGGCCGGGTCGCCAGGGAGACGACGACGTAGACGGCCAGGGAGGCCAGCAGGCCGTAGTAGACGGGTTCGTTGGCGAGGATGCCGTAGCCGGCCATGAGGCCGACGACGGCGAGGCCGCCGACCGCGACGGCGGCGAGGGCGCCCTGTGCGGTGCCGCGCTTCCACAGCAGTCCGCCGAGGATGGGCACGAGGAGGCCGCCGACGAGGAGGTTGTAGGCGACGGTGAGCGCCTCGACCACGTTGTTCAGGGCGATCGCGGTGCCGATCACGGCGAGGCCCATGACGAGGATGAAGGCGCGGTTGCCCTTGACCTCGTCGTGCTCCTCGTCCGCCTTGCGCATCACGCCGCGCAGCCGGGACCAGATGTCGTTGTTGGCGACGGTGGCGCAGGCGATGAGGGCGCCGGAGGACGTGGACATCACCGCGGCCAGGGCGGCGGCCAGCACCAGGCCGCGCACACCGACGGGGAGTTCGTCCTTGACGATGGTGGCGAAGGCGTCGTCGGGGCTGGCGAGCTTGGGGTAGAGGACCTTGGCGGCCGTGCCGATGACGGCGCCGGCGACGGCGTAGACCAGGCAGTAGGTGCCGGCGACGGTGCCGCCCCACTTGGCGGTGCGGTCGCTGCCCGCGGTGAAGACGCGCTGCCAGATGTCCTGCCCGATGAGCATGCCGAAGGTGTAGATCAGGACGTAGGTGAAGATCGTCTCGCCGCCGACGCCGAGCGGGTCGAAGTACGAGGTGGGCAGCTGGGCCTTCATCTCGCCGAAGCCGCCCGCCTTGACGACGGCGATGGGCAGCAGCAGGAGCAGGACGCCGATGGTCTTCACCACGAACTGCACCATGTCGGTGAGCGTGATGGACCACATGCCGCCGAGGGTGGAATAGGCGACGACGATCGTGCCGCCCAGGATGATCGCGAGGGTGCGGTTCACGTCGAAGAGGACGTCGAAGATCGTGGCGTAGGCGATGGTGGAGGTGACGGCCAGCATCAGCGTGTACGCCCACATGACCAGGCCCGAGATGACGCCGGCCTTGCCGCCGTAGCGCAGGTCCAGCATCTCGGAGACGGTGTAGACCTTCAGCCGGGCGATGCGTGCGGAGAAGAACAGCGACAGGGCGAGCAGGCCGAGGCCGATGGTGACGACCATCCAGGCGCCGGAGAGGCCGTACTGGTAGCCGAGGCCGACGCCGCCGATGGTGGACGCGCCGCCGAGGACGATCGCCGCCATGGTGCCCGAGTACATCGCGGGGCCGAGCCGGCGCCCGGCGACGAGGAAGTCGCTCTTGGACTTGGCGCGGCGCATGCCCCACCAGCCCATGGCGAGCATGCCGGCGAGATAGACGACGATCACTGTGTAGTCGACGGCCATGAGGGGGCCTCCTTCGCGCACTCATCGGTGGCGTGTCGTGCTGATGGGAGTTGTCCCGGACGGACTGTCCGGTTGGCGCCTCGCGGGGACATCCGCCCGTACCCGCGGAGCCGGTCCGATCCCGGTGGGAGTTCCGGTCCGGATTGACACTAGGTGGCCGAAAAGCAGCTGCGAAGTGTACGTTCCATCCATTCGGACCGGCCGGAGTGGAGGGAGTGTCCATCATGCAGGAGACGGTCGCTCCGCCCACGCCTCCCGTGTCCCTCGCGGCTCTGCTGTCCCGCGAGGACCTCGCCCTGCGCCAGATCACCGGGCCCCCGGCGGCGGAGGTGGCGATCCACTGGGCGCACACCTCCGAGATGGCCGACCCCTACCCCTATCTGCTGGGCGGCGAGCTGCTGCTGACGGCCGGCGTGCACATTCCCCCGGGGGCGGGGACGGAGGGCTACTTCGACGCGTACGTCGCCCGGATCGTGGCGGCGGGCGGCGCCGCCCTCGGCTTCGGGGTGGCGCCGGTGCACGACACGGTGCCGCGGGCGCTGGTCGCGGCCTGCGAGGTGCACGGGCTGCCGCTGGTGGAGGTGCCGCCGCAGACGACGTTCTCCGGCGTGGCGCGCGCCGTGTGGCAGCTGATGGCGCGGGCGCGGCTGGCCGAGCTGCGGCGGGTGTCCGAGGCCCAGCGGCAACTGGCCGCCGCGGCGTCCCGGCCCGACCCGGTGCCGTCGGTGCTGCGCCGGCTGGCCGCGCGGCTCGACGGCCGGGCGGTGCTGTACGGGCCGGAGGGCGTCGAGATCGCGGCGGCGGGGCGGGAGCCGGGGGACGAGGCGCGGGGGGCCCTGGCGAAGCTGGCCCGGTTCGTCACCAGCCGGACCTCCACGACCGCCACCGACACGGTCGCCGGTACCCGTCTGGCGGCCTACGCCCTCGGCACCGGCGGAGGTTTCGTGCTCGGGGTCGCGGCCCCGCAGCGGGAGTCCGGGGACCACACCATCGCCTCGGTCGCCGCGGTGCTGCTCTCCCTGCTCACCGGCGAGCACCAGAGCGGCACGGGCGCGGCGCGCTCGTCCGCGCTGGTGCGGCTGCTGCTGGGCGCGCGCCCCGAGGAGGTCGCACCCCTGCTCGACGGCGGTGCGGACACCCGCTGGCACGTCGTGCACGCCCGGCCGGACTCCGGCTGCCCCGACCCGGTGGCGGCCTCCGCGCTGGGCGCTGCGCTGGGCTCCCCGCTGGTCGACCCGTCCGACGACGTCGTACGGGTCCTGGTCCCGGCGGCGCCGGAGACACCGGGCGGCCCCGGCCCGGCGGCCGGCGTCCCGCCGGAGCAGCGGGAGGCCGAGGCGGTCACCGCACCGAGCACCCCCGCCGGGCCAAGGGACGCCGCAGACCCCGGCGCCCCGACGACCACGCCCCGGACAGGAACCCCCACCGGACCCGGCACCCCCACCACCACGCCCCGGACCGGGGCCCCCGCCGGACCGGGCGCCCCGGCCGGTGCCGGGCTGTCGCCGCAGCGGGGGTGGACGCTGGGTGTCAGTGCCGCCGTCGTGCCCGCCGAGTGGGCGGCAGCCGACGCGCAGGCGGCGCGGGCGCTGGCGCGGGCTCGGGCCACCCGGGTGCCGCTGGTGCGGCATGCCGCGCGGCCCGCCCTCGCCGACCTGGTCCCGGACGCCGAGGCCGACGCGCACGCCCGTGCGCTGCTCGCGCCGATCACGGCCGTGCCGGCGCTGACGGAGACGCTGCGCGCCTGGCTGTCCCTGCACGGCAGCTGGGACCGCACCGCCGTCGCCCTGTCCGTGCACCGCAACACCGTCCGTCAGCGCGTCGCCCGCTGCGCGGCCCTGCTGGACGCCGACCTCGACGACGCGGACGTACGGATGGAGCTGTGGTTCGCGCTGCGCAGGCTGTGACCCGGCGGGGCGGGTGACCCGCGTCCCAGCGGGCGATACCCGGCAGACGCGGACAGGTGGCTGCTCCACAATGGAGCCATGCCGATACCCGGGACACCCAGCCGCGCCGAACTCGCCGAACACCTCGTCAGAACCCGTATCGCGGGCGACGTCGCCACGCCCCGCGAGAACAACCTCTCCCACTACCGGAAGCTGGCGAACGGCGACCGCAACTACTGGCTCGGTCTGGAGCTGGGCGACCGCTGGACCGACGAGCAGGACGTGCTCGCGGTGATGGCGGAGCGGGTCGGCGTCAACGACGACCCGGAGTACCGGTACGGGCAGGACACCATCGACCCCGAGCTGACCGTGGCCGCGCTGGAGCGCATGGCCGGGCGGCTGCGCAAGGCCGCGGACGGCGGGCAGCGGGTGCTGTTCGCCACCGGCCACCCGGGCGGGCTGCTCGACGTGCACCGCGCCACGGCCGCCGCGCTGCGCGCCGCCGGCTGCGAGATCGTCGTGATCCCGGAGGGGCTGACGACGGAGGAAGGCTACGTCCAGCAGTTCGCGGACGTGGCGGTGCTGGAGCACGGTGCCTCGCTGTGGCACACGCACTCCGGGGAGCCGATGAAGGCCATCCTGACCGGCCTGGAGCGCGCGGGCCGCCCGCTGCCGGACCTGGTCGTCGCCGACCACGGCTGGGCCGGTTACGCCGGTCAGCACGGAGTCGACTCCGTGGGATACGCCGACTGCAACGACCCCGCGCTGTTCCTCGCCGAGTCCGAGGGGACCGTCCAGGTCACCGTGCCGCTGGACGACCACGTGGTCAGCCCGCGCTACTACGACCCGATGACGGCGTACCTGCTGGCGGAGGCGGGGCTCGGCGAGTGACGCCGGTCCGGGCCACGGCACGACGAAGGCGGCGGGCACCCGTGGAGGTGCCCGCCGCCCGTGTCCGCGGCGTTCCGCTCAGCGCTCCCGCGGGACGCGGACCACGCCTTCCTGGATGACCGAGAGGGCGAGCCGCCCGTCCTGCGTGTAGATGCGGGCCTGGCCGAGGCCCCGGCCGCCGGACGCGGACGGCGACTGCTGGTCGTACAGCAGCCACTCGTCGGCGCGGAACGGCCGGTGGAACCACATGGCGTGGTCCAGCGAGGCCCCGACGACGTCCCCGACGGCCCAGCCGCCCCGGCCGTGCGCGAGCAGCACGGAGTCCAGGAGGGTCATGTCGGAGACGTACGTGGCGAGCACGACGTGCAGGAGCGGATCGTCGGCGAGCTTGCCGTTGGTGCGGAACCACACCTGGGAGTGCGGTTCGCGCGGCTCGCCGAAGTTCCCGAAGGGCGGGTCGTCGACGTAGCGCAGGTCGACGGCGGCCCGGGCCTCGAGGAACCGCTCCACGGTCTCGGCGGGCAGGTGCGGGTAGCTCCGCAGCCGCTCCTCGCCGGTGGGCAGGGTCGCCGGGTCCGGGGCGGGCGGCATCGGGGCCTGGTGGTCCAGGCCCTCCTCGTACGTCTGGAAGGACGCCGACAGGCCGAAGATCGGCTTGCCGTGCTGGACGGCGACCACCCGGCGGGTGGTGAAGGAGCGGCCGTCGCGCAGGCGGTCGACGTTGTAGACGATGGGCGCGCCGGGGTCGCCGGGGCGCAGGAAGTACGCGTGCAGGGAGTGCGCGAACCGGTCCTCGGGGACCGTGCGCCCGGCGGCCACCAGGGCCTGGGCGGCCACCTGCCCGCCGAAGACCCGGGGGACGACGGCGGAGCGGGAGTGGCCGCGGTAGATGTCCTCCTCGATCCGCTCGAGGTCGAGCAGGTCGAGGAGGGACTGGAGTGCTTCGCTCATGTCCTGTGGTTTACAGGCCCATGTTCTTCGCGATGATCGACTTCATGATCTCGCTGGTGCCGCCGTAGATGCGGTTGACGCGGTTGTCCGCGTACAGGCGGGCGATCGGGTACTCGTTCATGTAGCCGTAGCCGCCGTGCAGCTGGAGGCAGCGGTCGATGACGCGGTGGGCGACCTCGGTGCAGAACAGCTTGGCGCTGGCGGCCTCGGCGGGGGTGAGCTCACCGGCGTCCAGGGCCTCGGTCGCGCGGTCGACGACGGCCTCGGCGGCGTCCACCTCGGCCTGGCAGGCGGCCAGCTCGAACTTGGTGTTCTGGAAGTGGGCGACCGGCTTGCCGAAGACGGTGCGGTCCTGCACGTACTGCTTGGCGAACCGGACGGCGGCCTTGGCCTGGGCGTAGGCGCCGAAGGCGATGCCCCAGCGCTCGGAGGCCAGGTTGTGGCCGAGGTAGGAGAAGCCCTTGTTCTCCTCGCCCAGCAGGTCCTCGACGGGGACCTTGACGTCGACGAAGGCGAGCTCGGCGGTGTCGGAGGTGCGCAGGCCGAGCTTGTCGAGCTTGCGGCCCACCGAGTAGCCCTCGGACTTGGTGTCCACGGCGAACAGGGAGATGCCGTGGCGGCGGTCCTCGGCCGTGGGGGCGGCGGTGCGGGCGCAGACGATGACCCGGTCGGCGTGGACGCCGCCGGTGATGAAGGTCTTGGCGCCGTTGAGGACGTAGTGGGTGCCGTCCTCGGAGAGCTTGGCGGTGGACTTCATGCCGGCGAGGTCGGAGCCGGTGCCCGGCTCGGTCATCGCGATGGCCCACATCTCCTCGCCGGTGACGAACTTCGGCAGGTAGCGCTTCTTCTGCTCGTCCGTGGCCAGCATGTTGATGTAGGGCAGGGCGAGCAGCACGTGCACGCCGGAGCCGCCGAACTGGACGCCCGCGCGGGCGGTCTCCTCGTAGAGGACGGCCTCGAACTTGTGGCTGTCCATGCCGGCGCCGCCGAACTCCTCGGGCACGTTGATGCCGAAGATGCCCAGCTCACCGAGCTTGTAGTAGAACTCGCGCGGCGCCTGGCCCGCGGCGAACCACTCGTCGTAGACGGGGACGACCTCGGCCTCGATGAAGGCGCGAAGGGTCTCCCGGAACGCCTCGTGGTCCTCGTTGAACACCGTACGGCGCACGGCGCCACCTCCAGGGTACGTGTCTAAGCGCTTGCTCAGAGTTCACCGTACCGGCGGGTAGGGAGAGGCGTCCAGAGCGGGGGGCGGGTAACCCTCGTCACTCCGGCGACCGGGCGGCGGCTTCCCTCGCCGACGCCGGGCGGGTGCGGTCGGCCGAACGTGCCGCCCCGGGCTCCGCCCGCCCACGACCCGACCCGGTCGGCCGAGAAGCAGCCCACCGCGGCATCCCGGCCCCTACGCCTCCCCCACCGCCGCGAACGCCCCCCGGGCCATCCGGTGCAGCAGCGACGCCGTCACCGCGCGGCCCGGGAGGGAGCCGGGGCGGCCCAGGTGCGGGGTGGAGTTCAGGAGGCCGAAGACCGAGTGGACCGCCGAGCGGGCACTCGGTTCGGCCACGGCCGGGTACACCTCGCGCAGGACCCCGACCCACAGCTCCACGTACTGCCGCTGCAGCTGCCGCACCATCTTGCGGTCGGCGTCCCGGAGGCGGTCCAGCTCGCGGTCGTGCAGGGTGATGAGCGGGCGGTCGTCGAGTGCGAAGTCGATGTGACCCTCGATGAGCGAGTCGAGGACCGCCTCGGGACCCGCGCCGCCGGACCCCGCGCCGGAGCCGGCCACCCCCTCGGCCTCCGCCAGCCGCCGCTTCGCCCCGGTCAGCAGCTGCCCGCTGATCCCGACCAGCAGCTCGGCGAGCATCGCGTCCTTGCCGGGGAAGTGCCGGTAGAGACCGGGGCCGCTGATCCCGACCGCGGCGCCTATCTCGTCGACGCCGACGCCGTGGAAGCCGCGCTCGGCGAAGAGCCGGGCGGCCTCCTTGAGGATCTGCTCGCGGCGGGTGGGGGCGTCGGTTCTGGTGGTCATGGGATCGATTCTAGACAGGGAGGTTAGCGGTCGTTAACCTGAAGGAAATGCGTTAACGCTCATTAACTGGTCGACCACTGGGTGAGGGGACCGCAGGATGCACGAGGCACCGGAGCTGACGAGCGCGGCAGATCCCGCGTCGGAGGCCTTTCGGGCCAACGAGGAGGCGCACCGCGTCCTCGTGGAGGAGCTGCGCGCCAAGCTGGCGGCGGCCCGGCTCGGCGGCGGGGAGCGGGCCAGGGCCCGGCACACCGCGCGCGGCAAGCTGCTGCCGCGCGACCGCGTGGACACGCTGCTGGACGCGGGCTCGCCGTTCCTGGAACTGGCGCCGCTCGCGGCCGACGGACTGTACGACGGCCAGGCCCCGGCGGCCGGCGTCATCGCCGGCATCGGCCGGGTCAGCGGCCGGGAGTGCGTGATCGTCGCCAACGACGCCACGGTCAAGGGCGGCACGTACTACCCGATGACCGTGAAGAAGCACCTGCGGGCGCAGGAGGTGGCGCTGGAGAACCGGCTGCCGTGCCTGTACCTCGTGGACTCCGGCGGCGCCTTCCTGCCGATGCAGGACGAGGTCTTCCCCGACCGCGAGCACTTCGGGCGGATCTTCTACAACCAGGCCCGGATGTCGGGCGCCGGCATCCCCCAGATCGCCGCCGTGCTCGGATCCTGCACGGCCGGCGGGGCGTACGTCCCGGCGATGAGCGACGAGGCGGTGATCGTCCGCGAGCAGGGGACGATCTTCCTGGGCGGCCCGCCCCTGGTGAAGGCGGCCACCGGTGAGGTGGTGACCGCGGAGGAGCTGGGCGGCGGCGAGGTCCACTCCCGCGTCTCGGGCGTGACCGACCACCTCGCGGAGGACGACGCGCACGCCCTGCGCATCGTGCGGAACATCGTCTCGACCCTCCCCGCGCGCGGGACGCTGCCCTGGGAGGTGCGGCCCGCCGTCGAGCCGAAGATCGACCCCCAGGGGCTGTACGGCGCGGTGCCGGTCGACTCCCGCACGCCCTACGACGTCCGCGAGGTCATCGCGCGCGTGGTGGACGGCTCCCGGTTCGCCGAGTTCAAGTCCGAGTTCGGGCAGACCCTCGTCACCGGCTTCGCCCGTATCCACGGCCACCCGGTGGGGATCGTCGCCAACAACGGCATCCTGTTCTCCGAGTCGGCCCAGAAGGGCGCCCACTTCATCGAGCTGTGCGACCAGCGCGGCATCCCCCTGGTCTTCCTCCAGAACATCTCCGGCTTCATGGTCGGCAGGGACTACGAGGCGGGCGGCATCGCCAAGCACGGCGCCAAGATGGTGACGGCGGTGGCGTGCACGCGCGTGCCGAAGCTGACGGTCGTGGTCGGCGGGTCGTACGGCGCGGGGAACTACTCGATGTGCGGCCGGGCGTACTCGCCGCGCTTCCTGTGGATGTGGCCCAACGCCAAGATCTCCGTGATGGGCGGCGAGCAGGCCGCGTCCGTGCTGGCCACGGTCAAGCGGGACCAGCTGGAGGGCCGCGGGGAGGACTGGCCCGCGGAGGAGGAAGAGGCGTTCAAGGCGCCGATCCGCGCACAGTACGAGCATCAGGGGAACGCTTACTACGCGACCGCCCGCCTGTGGGACGACGGGGTCATCGAGCCCGCCGACACCCGGCAGGTGCTGGGGCTGGCCCTGACCGCGTGTGCCAACGCGCCACTGGGCGACCCCCAGTTCGGCGTCTTCCGGATGTGAGGAGGGGACCCATGGGAAACACACACGAGGCTTCACGCATGTTCGACACCGTGCTCGTCGCCAACCGGGGTGAGATCGCCGTCCGTGTCATCCGGACGCTGCGCTCGCTGGGCGTGCGCTCGGTGGCGGTCTTCTCCGACGCCGACGCGGACGCCCGGCACGTGCGGGAGGCCGACACGGCGGTGCGGATCGGCCCGGCGCCCGCGGCGGAGAGCTATCTGTCCGTGGAGCGGCTGCTTCGGGCCGCGGCCCGCACGGGCGCGCAGGCCGTGCACCCGGGATACGGCTTCCTCGCCGAGAACGCCGGCTTCGCGCGGGCCTGCGAGGAGGCGGGGCTGGTCTTCATCGGGCCGTCCGCCGACGCCATCGCCCTGATGGGCGACAAGATCCGCGCCAAGGAGACGGTGAAGGCGGCCGGGGTGCCGGTGGTGCCCGGCTCCAGCGGCAGCGGCCTGACGGACGGGCAGCTCGCCGACGCGGCCCGCGAGATCGGGATGCCGGTGCTGCTGAAGCCGTCGGCCGGCGGTGGCGGCAAGGGCATGCGGCTGGTGCGCGACGCCGCCGTGCTCGACGACGAGATCGCCGCCGCCCGCCGCGAGGCCCGCGCCTCCTTCGGCGACGACACCCTGCTGGTGGAGCGGTGGATCGACCGGCCCCGGCACATCGAGATCCAGGTGCTCGCCGACGGCCACGGCAACGTCGTGCACCTGGGCGAGCGCGAGTGCTCGCTGCAGCGCCGGCATCAGAAGATCATCGAGGAGGCGCCGAGCGTCCTCCTCGACGAGGCCACGCGGGCCGCGATGGGCGAGGCGGCCGTGCAGGCGGCCCGCTCCTGCGGCTACCGGGGCGCGGGCACGGTGGAGTTCATCGTCCCGGGCGGTGACCCGTCGCAGTACTACTTCATGGAGATGAACACCCGCCTCCAGGTGGAGCACCCGGTGACCGAGCTGGTCACGGGCCTGGACCTGGTGGAGTGGCAGCTGCGGGTCGCGGCCGGCGAGCGGCTCGGGCTCGCGCAGGAGGACGTCCGGCTGACCGGGCACGCGATCGAGGCCCGGCTGTGCGCGGAGGACCCGTCGCGCGGCTTCCTCCCCTCCGGCGGCACCGTGCTGCGGCTCCACGAACCGCAGGGTGACGGCGTCCGCACCGACTCCGGGCTCAGCGAGGGCACCGAGGTCGGCAGCCTCTACGACCCGATGCTGTCCAAGGTGATCGCGTACGGCCCCGACCGCGCCACCGCGCTGCGCAAGCTGCGGGCGGCCCTCGCGGAGACGGTGACGCTGGGCGTGCAGACCAACGCCGGGTTCCTGCGCCGGCTCCTCGCGCATCCCGCGGTGGTGGCGGGCGAGCTGGACACCGGGCTGGTGGAGCGGGACGTGGACACGCTCGTCCCGGACGAGGTGCCGGCGGAGGTCTACGCGGCGGCGGCGCTGCTGCGCCAGGCAGCGCTGACCCCGGCCGCGCACGCCACCGGCTGGTCGGACCCGTTCGACGCCGGGGACGGCTGGCGGCTGGGCGGGGAACGGGCCTGGACCGCGCACCATCTGCGGGTGCCGGGCCGCGAGCCGGTCACCGTGCGGGTGCGCAGCACACCGGACGATGGAACCGAGCTGCTGACGGAGGGCGCGGAGGAGCCCCTGCCCGCGTCCCCGGTCACCCGGTCGGGCGAGGGACACCGCTACGCGTTCCGGCTCGACGGCGTCACCCACACCTTCGCCGCGCTGGCGGACGGCACCTGGCTGGGCCGCGACGGCGACGCCTGGCAGGTGCGCGACCACGACCCGGTCGCCGCCTCGCTCACCCGCGCCGCCCACGCGGGCGCCGACTCGCTCACCGCGCCCATGCCGGGCACGGTGACGGTGGTGAAGGTCGCCGTCGGCGACGAGGTGGCGGCCGGGCAGAGCCTGCTGGTGGTGGAGGCGATGAAGATGGAGCACGTCATCTCCGCCCCGCACGCCGGCACCGTCACCGAGCTGGACGTGTCCCCCGGCACGACGGTCGCCATGGACCAGGTACTGGCGGTCATCGCACCGGCGGAGGAGGAGACGGTATGAACGCCCCGGAACCGAGCCTGCCCATGACGGTGCCCGCCGAGGGCCTGCCGGCGCGGGTCCGCATCCACGAGGTCGGCGCCCGGGACGGCCTGCAGAACGAGCGGACGACCGTGCCGACGGAGGTGAAGGCGGAGTTCGTCCGCCGCCTGGCCGACGCGGGGCTGACCACCATCGAGGCGACCAGCTTCGTCCACCCCGAGTGGGTGCCCCAGCTGGCCGACGCCGAGGAGCTGTTCCCGGCGGTGGCCGGACTGCCGGTCGACCTCCCGGTCCTGGTGCCGAACGAACGCGGCCTGGAGCGCGCGCTGTCGCTCGGCGCCCGGCGGGTCGCGGTCTTCGCCAGCGCCACGGAGTCCTTCGCGAAGGCCAACCTCAACCGCACGGTGGACGAGGCGCTGGCGATGTTCGAGCCGGTGGTCCGCCGGGCGAAGGCGCAGGACGTCCATGTGCGGGGCTATCTCTCGATGTGCTTCGGCGACCCCTGGGAGGGCGCCGTCCCGGTCCCGCAGGTGGTGAAGGTGTGCCGGGCCCTGCTGGACATGGGCTGCGACGAGCTGAGCCTGGGCGACACCATCGGCGTGGCGACGCCGGGTCACGTCGAGGCCCTGCTGCGCGAACTCACCGGGTCCGGCGTCCCCGTCGAGGCGCTCGGCGTCCACTTCCACGACACGTACGGCCAGGCCCTGTCCAACACCCTGGCCGCGCTGCGGCTCGGCGTCACCACGGTCGACGCCTCCGCCGGCGGGCTGGGCGGCTGCCCGTACGCCAAGTCCGCCACCGGCAACCTCGCCACCGAAGACCTCGTGTGGATGCTGCGCGGCCTCGGCATCGACACCGGGGTCGATCTCGGCCGCCTCGTCGCCACCAGCGCGTGGATGGCCTCCGAATTGGGCCGACCCAGCCCGTCCCGCACCGTACGAGCCCTCTCCCACCAGGAGCAGTGAACGACCATGGACCACAAGCTCTCCCCCGAACTGGAAGAACTCCGCCGTACGGTCGAGGAGTTCGCCCACGACGTCGTGGCACCCAAGATCGGCGACTTCTACGAGCGGCACGAGTTCCCGTACGAGATCGTCCGGGAGATGGGCCGTATGGGCCTGTTCGGCCTGCCGTTCCCCGAGGAGTACGGCGGCATGGGCGGCGACTACCTGGCTCTCGGCATCGCCCTGGAGGAGTTGGCCCGGGTCGACTCGTCGGTGGCCATCACGCTGGAGGCGGGTGTCTCGCTGGGCGCCATGCCGATCCATCTGTTCGGCACCGAGGAGCAGAAGCGGACCTGGCTCCCCCGGCTGTGCTCGGGCGAGATCCTCGGCGCGTTCGGCCTGACCGAGCCCGACGGCGGCTCGGACGCGGGCGCGACGCGGACGACGGCCCGCCTGGACACGGAGACGAACGAGTGGGTGATCAACGGCACCAAGTGCTTCATCACCAACTCGGGCACGGACATCACGGGTCTGGTGACCGTCACGGCGGTCACCGGCCGCAAGCCGGACGGCCGCCCGCTCATCTCGGCGATCATCGTCCCGTCCGGCACCCCGGGCTTCACGGTGGCCGCCCCGTACTCGAAGGTCGGCTGGAACGCCTCGGACACCCGCGAGCTGTCCTTCGCGGACGTCCGGGTGCCGGCGGAGAACCTGCTGGGTGAACAGGGGCGCGGTTACGCCCAGTTCCTGCGCATCCTGGACGAGGGCCGGATCGCCATCGCCGCGCTGGGCACGGGTCTCGCGCAGGGCTGCGTGGACGAGTCGGTCGCCTACGCGAAGGAACGTCACGCCTTCGGCAAGCCGATCGGCGCCAACCAGGCGATCCAGTTCAAGATCGCCGACATGGAGATGAAGGCCCACACGTCCCGCCTCGCGTGGCGGGACGCGGCCTCCCGGCTGGTGTCGGGCGAGCCGTTCAAGAAGGAGGCGGCACTGGCGAAGCTGTACTCGTCGACGGTCGCGGTGGACAACGCCCGGGACGCCACCCAGATCCACGGCGGCTACGGCTTCATGAACGAGTACCCGGTGGCCCGCATGTGGCGGGACGCCAAGATCCTGGAGATCGGCGAGGGCACGAGCGAGGTCCAGCGGATGCTGATCGCGCGGGAGTTGGGCCTGGTGAGCTGAGGCCACGGGCCGCCCGGACGGGGTGGGACGCACCCGGCCACTGGACAAGATCTGAGGTTAGGCTAACCTATCCTCGAATTGTCCGGCGGACGTTCCGCCCCGTTCGAAAGCGGCCCACACCATGTCCAACGCCCGTGCTGCCCACCTGACCCGTCGCGGAATCCTCGCCGCCGGCGGCGCCCTCGGCCTCGGTGCCGTGCTCGCGGCCTGTGGGGACGACGACGCGAAGAACGGCGGCTCGGCCGGGCAGACGGGCGCCGCCAAGTCCGGTCCGTGGACGTTCAAGGACGACCGCGGCACCACCGTGAAGCTGGACAAGATCCCGGCGAACATCGTCGCCTTCACCGGCGTCGCCGCCGCGCTGTGGGACTACGGCGTCCAGGTCAAGGGCGTCTTCGGCCCCACCACGACCAAGGACGGCAAGCCCGACGTCCAGGCCGGCGACATGGACGTCAGCAAGGTCACCGTCCTCGGCAACGAGTGGGGCAAGCTCGACATCGAGAAGTACGTGGGCCTCCAGCCCGAGCTGCTCGCCACCACGACGTTCGACACCGCGGGCACCCTCTGGTCGGTCCCCGAGGAGTCCAAGGACAAGATCGCCAAGCTGGCGCCCAGCGTGGCTGTCTCGGTCTTCGACCGCCAGCTCACCCAGCCGCTCCAGCGCATGTGGGAGCTGGCCGAGTCGCTCGGCGCGGACATGAAGGCGAAGAAGGTCACCGACGCCAAGGCGGCCTTCGACAAGGCGGCGGCCCGGCTGCGCGCCGCCGCGAAGGCCAAGCCCGAGATCAAGGTGCTGGCCGGCTCCGCGAGCCCCGAGCTGTTCTACGTCTCCGGCACCAACCTGTCCGTCGACCTGGAGTACTTCAAGGCCCTCGGCGTGAACTTCGTCGAGCCCTCCGAGGAGGCCAAGAAGGCGACCGGCGGCTGGTTCGAGAGCCTGAGCTGGGAGAACGTCGACAAGTACCCGGCCGACGTCATCATCATGGACGACCGCTCCTCGACCATCCAGCCCGCCGACATCACCGAGGGCACCTGGAAGCAGCTCCCCGCGGTCAAGGCCGGTCAGGTCATCGCCCGTTCCCCCGAGCCGATCCTGTCCTACGACAAGTGCACGCCGCTGCTCGACAACCTCGCCGAGGCCATCGAGAACGCGAAGAAGGTCAGCTGACCCCGTCCGCCCCGACTCGCAGGAGCCATCCGTGACGACTGCCGTAGCCGCCCCGTTCCGTTTCTTCTCCCTCCAGGTCGTACGGACGAGGCGGCTCGGCCCGTCTCTGACCCGGGTCACCTTCGCCGGCCCCGACCTCGCCGCCTTCCGGTCCGACGGGCGCGACCAGTCCCTGTCGCTGTTCCTGCCGCACCCCGGCCAGACGGAGCCCGCGGTGCCCGTCGAGCTGGGGGACGGATGGTGGCAGGGATGGCGTGAACTCCCGGACGACGTCCGGGCGGTGATGCGCTCGTACACCCTGCGGGACCTGCGCCGCGACGCCTTCGGCGACACCGACGAGATCGACATCGACTTCGTCCTGCACGGAGTCGGGCCGGGGGCCGCCGTGCAGGCGGGTCCCGCCTCCCGCTGGGCCGCCCGCGCCACCGCCGGCGACCGCGTCCTGCTGCTGGGCCCGGCGGTCGCCGACAACCGGGCGATCCGCTTCCGGCCGCCCGAGGACACCGACCTGGTGCTCGTCTGGGGCGACGAGACCGCCCTCCCCGCCGCCTCGGCCGTCGTCGAGTCACTGCCGGCCGGCACCCGCGCCCGCGTGTGGCTGGAGGTGCCGCACGCCGCGGACGTGCAGGAGCTGACGACCGCGGCGGACGCGGAGATCACCTGGCTGGTCCGGGACGAGGCCGAGAACCCGGCCGACCTCGCCCTCACCTCGCTCCGCGCGGCCCCGCTGCCGTCCGCCCGGCACCCGTACGTCTGGATCGCCGGCGAGTCCGGCTGCGTCAAGCGGTTGCGCCGTCACTTCGTGGGCGAGCGCGGCATCGACCGGCGCCGTGTCACCTTCGTCGGCTACTGGCGACAGGGGCTGACGGAGGAACAACTCCGCGCACAGGGCTGACGACCGGCACCGACACGCCTCGACTCACCGTCCGTGACGGGCAGATGGGGCGTGAGTGACGGCCGTCACGCCGCGGCATGCGTTTGGACGCCGCTCATTAGGTTAGGCTTACCTAAGTTCGAAGCCCGGGCTCCGCCCCTCTCCGTCCCTCTCGGACCGTCCCACCGGAGGACCCCCACATGCGCTCGCACCTGCTCAACGACACCACCGCGGAGCAGTACCGCCACTCCGTGACCCAGGGAGTCGAGCGGGTGGCCGCCAAACTCGCCACCACCGACCGGCCGTTCACCGGCATCACGGTCGACGCCCTCGCCCCCCGCATCGACGGGATCGACCTCGACACGCCGCTGCACGACACGGCCGCGGTCCTCGACGAGCTGGAGGACGTCTACCTCCGCGACGCCGTCTACTTCCACCACCCCCGCTACCTCGCCCACCTCAACTGCCCGGTCGTCATCCCCGCCGTGCTCGCCGAGGCCGTCCTGACCGCCGTCAACTCCTCCCTCGACACCTGGGACCAGTCGGCCGGCGGCACCCTCATCGAGCGGAAACTGATCGACTGGACGACCGCCCGCATCGGTCTCGGCCCGGCCGCCGACGGCGTGTTCACCTCCGGCGGCACCCAGTCCAACCTCCAGGCGCTGCTGCTGGCCCGCGAGGAGGCCAAGACCGACGAGCTCGCGAAACTGCGCGTCTTCGCCTCCGAGGTCAGCCACTTCAGCGTGCAGAAGTCGGCGAAACTGCTCGGTCTCGGCCCCGACGCCGTCGTCGCGGTCCCCGTCGACCACGACAAGCGCCTCCAGACCGTCGCCCTCTCCCGCGAGCTGGAGCGCTGCGCCGCGGACGGCCTCGTGCCCATGGCCGTCGTCGCCACCGCCGGCACCACCGACTTCGGCTCCATCGACCCGCTGCCGGAGATCGCCGCGCTGTGCGGCCAGTACGGGGTGTGGATGCACGTGGACGCCGCCTACGGCTGCGGACTGCTCGCCTCCCTGAAGTACCGGGACCGGCTGACCGGCATCGAGACGGCCGACTCCGTCACCGTCGACTACCACAAGTCCTTCTTCCAGCCGGTGAGTTCGTCCGCCCTGCTGGTCCGGGACGCGGCCACCCTGCGCCACGCCACCTACCACGCGGAGTACCTCAACCCGCGCCGCATGGTGCGGGAGCGCATCCCCAACCAGGTCGACAAGTCCCTGCAGACCACCCGCCGCTTCGACGCCCTCAAGCTGTGGATGACGCTGCGCGTGATGGGCGCCGACGGCATCGGCGAGCTCTTCGACGAGGTGTGCGACCTCGCCGCCGCGGGCTGGCAGATCCTCGCCGCCGACCCGCGCTTCGACGTCGTCGTCGAGCCGAGCCTGTCCACGCTGGTCTTCCGCTACGTCCCGGCCGCCGTCACCGAGCCCGCCGAGATCGACCGCGCCAACCTGTACGCCCGCAAGGCCCTGTTCGCCTCCGGCGACGCGGTGGTCGCGGGCACCAAGGTGGCCGGCCGCCACTACCTGAAGTTCACCCTGCTGAACCCCGAGACGACCACGGCCGACATCGCCGCCGTCCTCGACCTGATCGCCGGCCACGCCGAGCAGTACCTGGGAGAGTCCCTTGACCGCGCTTCCTGAAGCCAGTGCCCCGTACGACTTCGTGGGGATCGGCCTCGGCCCCTTCAACCTCGGCCTCGCCTGCCTCACCGAGCCCATCACCGAGCTGAACGGCGTCTTCCTGGAGTCCAAGCCCGACTTCGAGTGGCACGCCGGCATGTTCCTGGACGGCGCCCACCTCCAGACCCCGTTCATGTCGGACCTGGTCACCCTCGCCGACCCGACGTCCCCGTACTCCTTCCTCAACTACCTGAAGGAGAAGGGCCGGCTGTACTCGTTCTACATCCGCGAGAACTTCTACCCGCTGCGCGTCGAGTACGACGACTACTGCCGCTGGGCCGCGAACAAGCTGAGCAGCGTCCGCTTCTCCACGACGGTCACGGAAGTGACGTACGACGAGGCGGACGAGCTGTACGTCGTCGCCACCACGTCCGGCGACACCTACCGCGCCCGCCGCCTCGTCCTCGGCACCGGCACCCCGCCGCACATCCCGGACGCCTGCCGCGGGCTGGCCGGCGACTTCCTGCACAACTCCCGCTACGTCCAGCACAAGGCGGACCTGCAGAAGAAGAAGTCGATCACACTGGTCGGCAGCGGCCAGTCCGCCGCCGAGATCTACTACGACCTGCTCAGCGAGATCGACGTCCACGGTTACCGGCTGAACTGGGTGACGCGCTCGCCGCGCTTCTTCCCGCTGGAGTACACCAAGCTCACGCTGGAGATGACCTCCCCGGAGTACGTGGACTACTACCACGCGCTGCCCGAGACGACCCGCTACCGCCTCACGGCCGAGCAGAAGGGCCTGTTCAAGGGCATCGACGGCGACCTGATCAACGAGATCTTCGACCTGCTGTACCAGAAGAGACTCGGCGGCCCCGTCCCCACCCGGCTGCTCACCAACTCGGCGCTGACCAGCGCCCGGTACGCCGACGGCACGTACACGCTCGGCTTCCGCCAGGAGGAACAGGGCAAGGACTTCGAGCTCGTCTCGGACGGCCTGATCCTGGCCACCGGCTACCGGTACACCGAGCCGGAGTTCCTCAAGCCCGTCCGCGACCGGCTGTGCCACGACTCCCGGGGCAACTTCGACGTCGCCCGCAACTACGCCGTCGACATCACGGGCCGGGGCGTGTTCCTGCAGAACGCGGGTGTCCACACCCACAGCATCACCAGCCCCGATCTGGGCATGGGTGCCTATCGCAACAGCTGCATCATCCGAGAGCTGCTCGGTGGCACCGAGTACTACCCGGTCGAGAAGACCATCGCGTTCCAGGAGTTCGCCGTATGAGCACCCCCACCGCCGCGACGATCGGCGACCTCACCCTGCGTCCCCTCGACCCGCTGAAGGACGCCGTCCTGCTGCACGGCTGGGTCACCCACCCGAAGTCGGCGTTCTGGATGATGCAGGACGCCTCTCTGGTGGACGTCGAGCGCGCCTACATGGAGATAGCCGCCGACGAGCACCACCACGCCTACCTCGGCCTGCACGACGGCGTCCCCGCCTTCCTGATGGAGAAGTACGACCCGGTCCACCGCGAGCTGACCGGCCTGTACGAGCCCGAGCCCGGCGACGTCGGCATGCACTTCCTGGTCGCCCCCACCGACCGGCCCGTGCACGGCTTCACCCGGGCAGTGATCACCGCCGTGATGACCGAGCTGTTCGCCGACCCGGCCACCGCCCGCGTCGTCGTCGAGCCGGACGTCGGCAACAAGGCCGTCCACGCCCTGAACGCGGCCGTCGGTTTCGTGCCCGACCGCGAGATCCAGAAGCCGGAGAAGAAGGCGCTGCTGAGCTTCTGCACCCGCGAGCAGTTCGAGAAGGCGGTGTCCGCATGAGCCTCGCCGACGCCGTGACCCACCTCTCCCCCGAACGCTGGGAGCGGGCCAACCGCCTCCTGGTCCGCAAGGCGCTGGCCGAGTTCACGCACGAGCGGCTGCTCACGCCCGAGCGCGACGGGGAGGCGTACGTCGTCCGCAGCGACGACGGCAAGACCCGGTACCGCTTCACCGCCACCGTCCGGGCCCTGGACCACTGGCAGGTGGACGCCGGCTCGATCACCCGCCACCGCGACGGCACCGAGCTCCCGCTCGCCGCCCTGGACTTCTTCGTCGAGCTGAAGGAGTCCCTGGGGCTGAGCGACGACATCCTGCCGGTCTACCTCGAGGAGATCTCCTCCACGCTCTCCGGCACCTGCTACAAGCTCACCAAGCCCCACGTCACCTCCGCCGAGCTGGCGAGGAGCGGCTTCCAGGCCGTCGAGACCGGCATGACCGAGGGCCACCCCTGCTTCGTCGCCAACAACGGACGGCTCGGCTTCGGCATCCACGACTACCTGTCGTACGCCCCCGAGACCGCGAGCCCGGTACGGCTGGTGTGGCTGGCCGCGCACCGCTCGCGGGCGGCGTTCACGGCGGGCGTGGGCATCGCGTACGAGTCCTTCGTGCGGGACGAGCTGGGCGAGGCGACCGTCGAGCGCTTCCACGGCGTGCTGCGCGAGCAGGGCCTGGACCCGGCCGACTACCTGTTCATCCCGGTCCACCCCTGGCAGTGGTGGAACAAGCTCACCGTGACCTTCGCCGCCGAGGTCGCCCGGCAGCACCTGGTGTGCCTGGGCGAGGGCGACGACGAGTACCTGGCCCAGCAGTCCATCCGCACCTTCTTCAACACCTCGCACCCCGAGAAGCACTACGTGAAGACGGCCCTGTCCGTCCTCAACATGGGCTTCATGCGCGGCCTGTCGGCGGCGTACATGGAGGCCACCCCGGCCATCAACGACTGGCTGGCGCAGCTCATCGAGAACGACCCGGTGCTGAAGTCGACGGGCCTGACGATCATCCGGGAGCGGGCGGCCGTCGGCTACCGGCACCTGGAGTACGAGCAGGCCACCGACCGCTACTCGCCGTACCGCAAGATGCTGGCGGCGCTGTGGAGGGAGAGCCCGGTGCCGTCGCTCCGGGACGGCGAGACGCTCGCCACCATGGCCTCCCTCGTCCACGTCGACCACGAGGGCGCCTCCTTCGCGGGCGCGCTGATCGAGCGGTCGGGCCTGCCTCCCACCGAGTGGCTGCGGCACTACCTGCGGGCCTACTTCGTCCCGCTGCTGCACAGCTTCTACGCCTACGACCTGGTCTACATGCCGCACGGCGAGAACGTGATCCTCGTGCTGAAGGACGGGGTGGTGCGGCGGGCGGTCTACAAGGACATCGCCGAGGAGATCGCGGTGATGGACCCGGACGCGGTGCTGCCGCCGGACGTCTCGCGCATCGCCGTGGAGGTCCCCGAGGACAAGAAGCTGCTGTCGATCTTCACGGACGTCTTCGACTGCTTCTTCCGCTTCCTCGCCGCCAACCTCGCCGAGGAGGGCATCCTCGATGAGGACGCCTTCTGGCGGACGGTCGCGGAGGTCACCCGCGCGTACCAGGAATCGGTGCCGGAGCTGGCCGACAAGTTCGACCGGTACGACATGTTCGCGCCCGAGTTCGCGCTGTCCTGCCTCAACCGGCTCCAGCTGCGCAACAACAAGCAGATGGTGGACCTCGCGGACCCGTCCGGCGCGCTGCAACTGGTCGGGAACCTGAAGAACCCCCTCGCGGGCCTCTGACGGCTCCGCACGGACGGACGGGCACCCCGGAGACGGTCCTCCGGGGTGCCCGTCGCGTGGCGGGTCAGGGCGTCCGGTCAGGGCGTCCAGGGCACCTGGGGCGACCGGTAGTAGTCGATGCCCAGCGCCTCCCAGCGCGGCGCCTGCGCGGCCAGCCGCACCTTGTAGGCGTCCCAGTCGTGCGTCGCGGCCGGGGACCAGCCCAGCTCGGCGACGCCCGGCAGCCTCGGGAAGGCCATGTACTCGAGCTGGTCCGGTTCGGACAGGGTCTCCGTCCACAGCGGCGCCTCGACACCGCGGACCGCGGCGGCCGGCACGCCCGGCAGATAGGCGCCCGGGTCCCAGTCGTAGGACCGCTGCACCTCCACGTAGCCCGCCCAGGACAGACCCAGCGGGGTGTCCTTGGTGTACTTCATGTCGAGGTAGGTCCGGTCGGCCGGCGAGACGATCAGACCGGTGCCGTTCTGCGCGGCCTTGGCGACCTGGGCCTTCTCCGCGGCACTGGTGCCGTCCAGCCCCCAGTACTGGGCGAGCGCCCCCTTGGCCGGGACGGCTCCGGTCAGCTGGTGCCAGCCGACCACCGTCTTGCCGTACGCGGCGACGATCGGCTGCACCCGGTCCATGAACTTCACGTAGTCCGCGTGCGGCGTGGAGTGCGCCTCGTCGCCGCCGATGTGGAGGTAGCGGCCCGGGGTGAGCGCGGCCAGCTCGCGCACCACGTCGTCCACGAAGTCGTACGTGATGTCCTTGTCGACGCACAGCGAGCTGAAGCCGACGCTGGTGCCGGTGTACAGCGGGGGTGCCACGCCGTCGCAGTTCAGCTCGGCGTAGGAGGCGAGGGCCGCGTTGGTGTGGCCCGGCATGTCGATCTCGGGGACGACCTCCAGGTGCCGGGAGGCCGCGTAGCGCACGATCTCCTTGTAGTCGTCCTTGGTGTAGTAGCCGCCGGGGCCGCCGCCGACCTCGGTGGAGCCGCCGTAGGTGGCCAGGCGCGGCCAGGAGTCGATGGCGATGCGCCAGCCCTGGTCGTCGCTGAGGTGCAGGTGCAGCTTGTTGAGCTTGTACAGGGCGAGCCGGTCGATGTAGCCCTTGACCTCGTCGACGGTGAAGAAGTGCCGGGAGACGTCCAGCATGGCGCCGCGCCAGCCGTAGCGCGGGGTGTCCTCGACGGTGCCGCCCGCGACCAGCCAGGGTCCGGGCTGCACGGACCTCTTCTCGACGGCCGCGGGGAGCAGCTGACGCAGGGTCTGGACGCCGTGGAAGAGGCCGGCGGGCTCGGCGGCGGTGATGGTGACGCCGGCGCGGCCGCTGTCGAGGCGGTAGCCCTCGTCGCCGTACGGGCCCTTCGCCAGGCGCAGCCGGATGCCGCCGTCGCCGTGGGAGGTGACGGGCAGGCGGTAGCCGGTGGAGGGCCGCAGGACGTCCGCGAGGTAGTCACCGACGCCGCGGGCCTCGCGCGAGCCGTCGACGCGGATGTGGGTGCCGCGGGTGATGCGGTACGGGCTTCCGCCGGGGTCGACCGAGGACGGGGCGGGGATCACCCGGTCCAGGGGGATCGGGGCCGCCTCCTGGGCCGGGGCCGCCCCGACGGTGAAGGCTCCTGCCGCCGCCACGAGCAGCAGCGACCCGAGCAGCCGGGTCAGGCGGGGAGTCGTTCCGCGGTGCCGTTGGTGCCGTCTCACGTGCTCTCCCTTCACGATGGGTATAGACCACTCTCCCGCACAATCGCCGCGCGCAGAAGCGATGGAACAATCTCCGCATGGCGGAAATCATCCAGAAGGACGGAACGTGGGTCTTCGACGGCGACACCCTGCGCCTGACGCCCGGACGCGACAAGAACGTCGGTCTGCTCCGCCGGGAACTGGGTGAACTGGTCGTCCCGCTGCGGGCGTTGGCGGGCATATCGTTCGAGCAGGGCAAGAAGTCCGGGCGGCTCAGGCTGCGGCTGCGGGACGGCGCCGACCCGTTGCTGCACGCGACCGGCGGCCGGCTGACCGAGCCGCACGACCCGTACCAGCTGATCGTGGACTCCGGCCGGTACGGCGTCGCCGAGTACCTGGTCGACGAGGTGCGCAACGCCCTGCTGCTGGAGCAGGTCCCGGCCGACCCGGTGGACGCCTACCTGCTGGCGGGGCCCTCCGTCCCCCTCTCGGTGTCCGCCGGGGACGGCACGGCGAGCTTCGACGGCGAGCGGGTGCGGCTGGAGTGGAAGTGGCAGGCGGAGGACTCCAAGTCCGCCGGCGGTCCGCGCACCCTTTTGCTCGCGGACATCACCGCCGTGGAGTGGCAGCCGTCGGTGGGCCTGGAGAACGGCCACCTCCGCTTCACCGTGCGGGCCGCGCCGGCCAAGATGCCGCCCAAGTACGACCCGAACGCGGTCGAGTTGTGGGGGTTCAAGAAGGACCCGCTGATGGCCCTGGTGGCCGCCGCCGTCCAGGCCCGGCTCCCGCACCCGTCGGGAGCGCCGGCCCTGGAGGGCGCGGGCCCGGCCGAACCCACCGCGCCCTCCACCCCCGCACCCGCCCCCGAGGACGACCACGACGCGCTGCTGCGGCGGTTGCGGGAACTGGGCGAACTGCACCGCTCCGGGGTGCTGACGGACGAGGAGTTCACCCTCGCCAAGCAGGCGGTTCTCCGGCGAATGTAAGGCTCCTGCCCGAAATCGGGCAAGATTCTTGCGAAACCGTCAGCCGTACCCCAGGATCTACCGGGTGCACGACGAACTCGTTGATCATCTGACGCGGTCCACGCCCCTCAGCCGGGGCGAGGCACTGCGCGTGATCCAGGACGTGCTCGCCTACTTCGACGAGACGACCGAGGAGTACGTCCGTCGCCGCCACCGCGAGCTGCAGGCCCAGGGCCTGGTGAACGCGACGATCTTCGAGCGGATCGCGGCGGAACTGAAGTACCGCGCGGTGGCACCACCGGAGCTGACGCTCCGCCAGCTGCGCCGCATCGTCTACGGCTGAGCAGCCGTGGGCCACGAGACCTGCGAGGAATACGGTATATGTGCGGAATCGTCGGATACATCGGCAAGCGTGACGTCGCGCCCCTGCTGCTCGAGGGCCTCCAGCGCCTGGAGTACCGCGGCTACGACTCGGCGGGCATCGTCGTCACGTCCCCGAAGACGGCCGGCCTGAAGATGGTCAAGGCCAAGGGCCGGGTCCGCGACCTGGAGGCCAAGGTCCCGGCGCGCTTCAAGGGCACCACGGGTATCGCCCACACCCGCTGGGCCACCCACGGCGCCCCCTCCGACGCGAACGCCCACCCGCACATGTCGGCCGACAACAAGGTCGCCGTCGTGCACAACGGCATCATCGACAACGCCGCCGACCTGCGCCGCAAGCTGGAGGCGGACGGCGTCGAGTTCCTCTCCGAGACCGACACCGAGGTCCTCGTCCACCTCATCACCCGCTCCGAGGCGGAGAAGCTGGAGGACAAGGTCCGCGAGACCCTGCGGGTCATCGAGGGCACGTACGGCATCGCCGTGATGCACGCCGACTTCCCCGAGCGCATCGTCGTCGCCCGCAACGGCTCGCCGGTCGTCCTCGGCATCGGCGAGAAGGAGATGTTCGTCGCCTCCGACATCGCCGCGCTGGTCGCCCACACCCGGCAGATAGTCACCCTCGACGACGGCGAGATGGCCACCCTCAAGGCCGACGACTTCCGCACCTACACCACCGAGGGCACCCGCACCACGTCCGAGCCGACCACCGTCGAGTGGGAGGCCGCCTCCTACGACATGGGCGGCCACGACACCTACATGCACAAGGAGATCCACGAGCAGGCCGAGGCCGTGGACCGCGTGCTGCGCGGCCGGATCGACGACCGCTTCTCCACCGTGCACCTCGGCGGCCTGAACCTGGACGCCCGCGACGCGCGCGCCGTGCGCCGCGTGAAGATCCTCGGCTGCGGCACCTCGTACCACGCGGGCCAGATCGGCGCCCAGATGATCGAGGAGCTGGCCCGCATCCCCGCGGACGCCGAGCCGGCCTCCGAGTTCCGCTACCGCAACGCGGTCGTCGACCCCGACACCCTGTACATCGCCGTCTCCCAGTCCGGTGAGACCTACGACGTGCTGGCCGCCGTGCAGGAGCTGAAGCGCAAGGGCGCCCGCGTCCTCGGCATCGTCAACGTCGTCGGCTCGGCGATCGCCCGCGAGGCCGACGGCGGCATGTACGTGCACGCGGGACCCGAGGTCTGCGTCGTCTCCACCAAGTGCTTCACCAACACCTGCGTCGCCTTCGCGCTGCTCGCCCTGCACCTGGGCCGCACCCGCGACCTGTCCGTGCGCGACGGCAGGCGGATCATCGAGGGCCTGCGCAAGCTGCCCGCGCAGATCTCCGAGATGCTGGAGCAGGAGGAGGACATCAAGAAGCTGGCCGCGCAGTACGCCGACGCCCGCTCGATGCTCTTCATCGGCCGCGTCCGGGGCTACCCGGTCGCCCGTGAGGCCTCCCTGAAGCTCAAGGAGGTCTCCTACATCCACGCCGAGGCGTACCCGGCCTCCGAGCTGAAGCACGGCCCGCTCGCCCTGATCGAGCCGGCCCTGCCGACGGTCGCGATCGTGCCGGACGACGACCTGCTGGAGAAGAACCGCGCGGCCATGGAGGAGATCAAGGCCCGCAGCGGCCAGATCCTCGCCGTCGCCCACCAGGAGCAGGAGAAGGCCGACCACACGATCGTCGTCCCGAAGAACGAGGACGAACTCGACCCGATCCTCATGGGCATCCCGCTCCAGCTCCTCGCCTACCACACGGCTCTGGCCCTGGGCCGGGACATCGACAAGCCGCGCAACCTCGCCAAGTCCGTCACCGTGGAGTAGCACACCCGGCAGAACGCCCGAACGGCCCCGCACACGTGAGTGCGGGGCCGTTCGCGTCGGTCCAGGGTCACCCGGCCGTCAGGGAATGACCACCACGGGCCGCTGCGCCCGCTTGGCGAGGCGTCCCGCGACGGAGCCGAAGAGCCGGCCCACGAGGCCGTGGCTGGAGCCGACGACGATCGCGTCCGCCTCGTACTCCCGGCCCACCTCTTCGAGTTCGTGGCAGATGTCGCCGCCGCGCTCGACCAGGATCCAGGGCACCTCGGTGAGATAGTCCGCGCACGCCAGCTCCAGGCCCAGCACCTCGGTGCGGTGGTCCGGCACGTCGACGAAGACGGGAGGCTCGCAGCCCGCCCACACCGTGGTCGGCAGCCGGTTGGCGACGTGCACGATGACCAGGCCCGAGCCGAGCCGGCGCGCCATGCCGATGGCGTACGCGAGAGCACGCTCGCTGGAGGTGGAGCCGTCGAAGCCGACGACGACGCCGTGCTTGAAGGCGGGGTCGCACGACTGGCGTGGCTCTTCCGCCGCCAGGGGCTCGGCCGCCGTAGGTTCGGCGACGGGCCGCTTGCGGTCCGCGGGTTCGAAGAATTCGTGACCGGCCATGGCTGTCTCGGCGTTTATATCCTCTATGGGGGGCAACAGTGTGCGGCGGAGCTGTGTCCGGGAATGGTCTTCCCAACCCCATACCCCCAAGGGTACGGCGGCACGCCTCCTTCGCCCAGATCCCGCACGGGGTCCGCCGCGGGTTCCCCGGAGCATGCCCGAGGGGGCGCCCGTAACGCAATGGTTGCTGCGCTGTACAGGCGGTTTGCACGGGATTCAACTGTCCGTGCACCCGGCCGAGACTCGTCGTGACCGACGGACCGGACGGACGTTGATCTCCATGAGCCAGACCCAGGGAGCACGCATGTCCGGACCGCACCAGCCCGCCGAGCCGCCGTCCGGCGCGCCCGGACCGGCGGCGCCGGCGCGGGACGGTGTCACCGATCTGGTCCGCTGGGCGGCGTTCAGCTGCGCCCTCGTCCCGGTCGTGCTCCTCTGGTACGGCACCTCCCTCGCCGGCGCGGCCGGGACCGCCGCGGGACTGGCCGCCCTCACCGGCGCCTGCCGCGTGCTGCTGAGCCGGTCGGAGCGCGGCGCGGCCCTGCCGGGCGAAGGCGCTGGCGGGCCCGGGGAGAGCGCCGGGAATCACCGGGGCGCCGCGCCGCGGGCCGGGGGCCACCACCGGGCCGGGCGGGGCGGACGCGGGGGCGGTCACCGCACCGGGGAAAACACACCGGTCGGTTGACCGGTTTCCGCGCACGCGCCCGCTTCTTTTCAGCCAACTTCCACGGGGGTGTCTCCCCCTGCCCGAACCACCCCCCAACCCCCGTTCCACCTGCACGGACAGGGTCTCGGGGGCCCCGCGCACCCTATGTGGATTGGCCACTGCCACAAGGCGCACTTCCCTGGGGCGCCCCGGAGTGCGACGCTTCGTGATCGACTGCTTCACGCCAAGTTGCCATGTCGACAATGTCCCAAGTGCCGAACCGGCCACCTCGGTACGACAGGACGCAGTAGATTCGATCTTGACTGTCTACGGCGGGGGACTCGTGCAGGACCGAGGGGAAACGTGTTGGAGCGACAGACCCGAAAGGTTGAGGGCGCCGCGACCACCGAGGGGGGCTTAGCGGGATGAGCCACGACTCCACTGCCGCGCCGGAAGCCGCGGCCCGGAAGCTCTCCGGGCGACGCCGCAAGGAGATCGTCGCGGTGCTGCTGTTCAGCGGCGGCCCCATCTTCGAGAGTTCCATACCGCTGTCGGTGTTCGGGATCGACCGCCAGGACGCCGGCGTGCCGCGCTACCGACTGCTGGTGTGCGCCGGCGAGGACGGCCCGCTGCGGACCACGGGGGGTCTCGAACTCACCGCGCCGCAGGGCCTGGAGGCGATCTCACGCGCCGGCACGGTCGTCGTACCGGCCTGGCGTTCGATCACCTCTCCGCCGCCGGAAGAGGCGCTCGACGCCCTGCGCCGAGCACACGAGGAGGGCGCCCGCATCGTCGGGCTGTGCACCGGCGCCTTCGTCCTGGCGGCGGCGGGCCTGCTGGACGGCCGCCCCGCCACCACCCACTGGATGTACGCGCCGACGCTGGCCAAGCGCTATCCGTCGGTGCACGTCGACCCGCGCGAGCTGTTCGTGGACGACGGCGACGTCCTGACGTCGGCGGGCACGGCGGCGGGCATCGACCTGTGCCTGCACATCGTGCGCACGGACCACGGCAACGAGGCGGCCGGCGCGCTGGCCCGCCGCCTGGTGGTCCCGCCGCGCCGCAGCGGCGGCCAGGAGCGCTACCTCGACCGGTCTTTACCGGAGGAGATCGGCGCCGACCCGCTCGCCGAGGTCGTCGCCTGGGCGCTGGAGCACCTCCACGAGCAGTTCGACGTGGAGACGCTGGCGGCCCGCGCGTACATGAGCCGGCGCACCTTCGACCGCCGCTTCCGATCGCTGACCGGCAGTGCGCCGCTGCAGTGGCTGATCACGCAGCGGGTGCTCCAGGCGCAGCGGCTGCTGGAGACGTCCGACTACTCGGTGGACGAGGTCGCGGGCCGCTGCGGCTTCCGGTCACCGGTGGCGCTGCGCGGCCACTTCCGCCGCCAGCTGGGCTCGTCCCCGGCCGCCTACCGGGCCGCCTACCGGGCCCGCCGCCCGCAGGGCGACCGGCCGGTGGACACGGAGGGCGGTACGACGGGAGCGTCCCGGTCCCCCGCCCCGCACGAGGGCGGCCAGCAGCCGTCCCCCGTGCCGGCGGAGAGCCAGGTCCCGTTCCAGACCCGCCGCACCCCGCTCCCGGCCGCAGCGGCCAGCCTGCCGGGACAACGCAGCGCACCCTGAGCAACCTCCGAGAGCGCCGGTCGGGACTTGGGCCCGTCCGGCGCTCTCGGCCCGTCCGGTCCTGCCCCACACCGGACAGGCGGACCCACTCAGCCCGTGCGGCGTTCGAGGACGAGGCCGTCCAGGCCGAAGCGGGGGCCCGGGGGCGGCAGCCGCCAGCGAGGCCCACACCGACGCCGGGGGCCCATACGGCGGACGCCAGCCGTAGGGTGTCCCACATGAACGATCGCATGGTGTGGATCGACTGCGAGATGACCGGCCTCTCGCTGTCCGACGACGCGCTCATCGAGGTGGCCGCCCTCGTCACCGACTCCGAGCTGAACATCCTCGGCGAGGGCGTCGACATCGTCATCCGTCCGCCGGAGCGGGCCCTGGAGACGATGCCGGAGGTGGTGCGTCAGATGCACACCGCGTCCGGCCTGCTCGCCGAGCTCGACGGCGGCACGACACTGGCGGACGCCGAGGCGCAGGTCCTGGCGTATGTGCGGGAGCACGTGAAGGAACCCGGCAAGGCTCCCCTGTGCGGCAACTCGGTCGGCACCGACCGGGGCTTCCTGCTGCGGGACATGCCGACACTGGAGGACTACCTCCACTACCGGATCGTGGACGTCTCCTCGATCAAGGAGCTGGCCCGCCGCTGGTACCCGCGGGCGTACTTCAACAGTCCCGAGAAGAACGGCAACCACCGCGCCCTCGCCGACATCCGCGAGTCCATCGCCGAGCTGCGCTACTACCGCGAGGCCGTCTTCGTCCCGCAGCCCGGTCCCGACTCCGACACCGCCAAGGCGATCGCCGCGAAGCACGTCGTGACCGCCCGGTAGGGGCGCCGCGAAAGGCGGGCGCGAGCACCCCTTCGGACCCTGTACACTTTTTCTCAGCCGGTCGGGGAACCCCGCAAAAGGTTCCGACTACCGGCCATGGTGGGTGTAGCTCAGCTGGTAGAGCACCTGGTTGTGGTCCAGGATGCCGCGGGTTCAAGTCCCGTCACTCACCCTGAGTCATCAGCCGGTGGCCTTCGGAAGAAGGTCACCGGCTGATTGCGTTGTGCGGCGCGGGCGGCGGGCCCGCCCCGCCCCGCTCACGACGACGCGCGCTCCACCAGCTCCGTCGCCAGCACCACCTGGTGCCGCTCCCGCCCCCGCGCCCCCGCCGGGCGGCGGTCCGCGATCTCGGTCAGCAGCAGGTCGATCATCGCGCGGCCCATCTCCTCGATGGGCTGCCGGACGCTGGTCAGCGGCGGGTCCAGATGACGGGCGATGGCCGAGTCGTCGTAGCCGACCAGCGCCACGTCGTCCGGGATGCGCCGGCCCGCCTCACGCAGCGCCTGGCGGGCACCGGCCGCCGTCACGTCCGAGGCGGCGAAGACCGCGTCCAGGTCCGGGCAGCGGCGCAGCAGCTCCGTCATCGCGCGCCGGCCGCCCTCCTCGGTGAAGTCCCCCGGCTCGATCAGCTCGTCCGCGTCGCCGAGTCCCCCGTCGCGCAGGGCGTCGCGGTAGCCGTCGACGCGCCGCTGGGCGCCGTAGACGTCGAGGTGGCCGGTGATGTGGGCTATGCGGCCGCGGCCCCGGGACATCAGATGCTCGACGGCCGAGCGGGCGCCGCCGTAGTTGTCGGAGTCCACGGACGCCAGCGTCTCCGCCGCCGAGCGCGGGCCGCTGATCACCGCGGGGATGTCCAGCTGGGTCAGCATGTCGGGCAGCGGGTCGTCGGCGTGCACCGAGACCAGCAGGACGCCGTCCACCCGGTGCGCCGCCAGGTACTGGGCGAGCCGCTGCCGCTCCCGGTCGCTGCCCGCGAAGATCAGCAGCAGTTGCATCTCGGTGTCGGTGATCTCCGCGCCGACACCGCGCAGCATGTCCGAGAAGTAGGGCTCGGCGAAGAACCGGGTCTCCGGCTCCGGGACGACCAGGGCGATCGCGTCGGTGCGGTTGGCCGCGAGCGCGCGGGCGGCGGTGTTCGGGACGTAGCCGAGTTCCGCGACGGCCGCCTCGACGGCCGCGCGGGTCGCGTCGCTGACCCGGGGCGAGCCGTTGATCACCCGGGAGACCGTGCCGCGGCCGACGCCGGCCCGGGCGGCCACCTCCTCGAGGGTCGGGCGTCTGACGCCCCGGCTCCGCCCACCGTTGACCGCCATGGTCGTCGCCTTTCCCTCGCAGCTGTCCGGCCAGGAATCTAACAGCCCCGGCCCGTGCCTCCCCGCCCCCATCGTGCCTCGCGGGCGACGGAATTCCCCCCTCCGTGCCGGTGGGAGCACCGCGAGGGCGCGACCGGGGACCGGTCGCGCCCTCGCGGGTACACGTGCGGCACGGGGTCAGCCGAGTTCGCCGCCGGGCAGCGCGTTGCGCCGGATCACGTCGGCGTACCAGTGGGCGCTCGCCTTGGGGATGCGGCGCTGGGAGGAGTAGTCGACGTAGACGGCGCCGAAGCGCTTCGAGTAGCCGTAGGACCACTCGAAGTTGTCCAGCAGGGACCACAGGAAGTAGCCGCGGACGTCCGCGCCGTCGGCGACGGCCCGGCGTACGGCGTCCAGGTGGGAGTGGAGGTAGGCGATGCGCTGCGGGTCGTTCACCCGGCCCTCGGGGGAGACGTAGTCGTCGAAGGCGGCGCCGTTCTCGGTGACCATCAGCGGCAGGCCGGGGTGGGACTTCGCCAGGCCGGTGAGGAGGGTGTGCAGCCCGTCGGCGTCGATGGCCCAGTTCATCGCGGTGAGGTCGTCGTTGGCGAGGTGGAAGGCGACGTCCTCGGAGCCGGTCCACGGGGAGTGGTCGCTCGCGCCGTGGCCGTCGTTCTTCGTGGTGGCCGCGCCGTCGGCGGGCCGGGAGACCACGGTCGGCGAGTAGTAGTTGACGCCGAGCACGTCGATCGGGCGGGAGATCTCCGCCAGGTCGCCGTCCTTCACCAGCTCGTTCCAGTCGACGAGGTGCGCGGTGTCGGCGAGCAGGTCCTCGGGGTAGGCGCCGTCGAGGAGGGGGCCGGTGAAGATCCGGTTGCCGACCGCGTCGATGCGGCGGGCCGCCTCGGCGTCCTCGGGGGCGTCGGTGAGGGGGCGCACCTGGTGCAGGTTGAGGGTGATGGAGGTCTGCGCGGTCGACGGCAGGGCCGCGCGCAGGATGCCGACCGCCTTGCCGTGGGCCAGGTTGAGGTGGTGGGCCGCGCGCAGGGTCGCGGCCGGGTCGGTGCGGCCGGGGGCGTGCACGCCGGAGCCGTAGCCCAGGAAGGCGCTGCACCACGGCTCATTGAGGGTGGTCCACACGCCGACGCGGTCGCCGAGGGCGCGGGCCATGATGGCGGCGTACTCGGCGAAGCGGTCGGCGGTGTCGCGCTGGGGCCAGCCGCCGGCGTCCTCCAGCTCCTGGGGCAGGTCCCAGTGGTAGAGGGTGGCGACGGGGGTGATGCCGGCCTCGAGGAGCTCGTCGGTGAGGCGGCGGTAGAAGTCCAGGCCGCGTTCGACGGCGGGACCACGGCCGGTGGGCTGGACCCGGGACCAGGAGACGGAGAAGCGGTACGCCTTCAGCCCGAGGTCCTTCATCAGCGCCACGTCGTCGCGGTACCGGTGGTAGTGGTCGGCGGCGATGTCACCGGTGTCGCCGTTGCGGACCTTGCCGGGGGTGTGGCTGAAGGTGTCCCAGATGGAGGGCGTGCGGCCGTCCTCGGCGGCGGCGCCCTCCACCTGGTAGGCGGCGGTGGCGGCGCCCCAGACGAAGCCCGTCGGGAAAGAGGTGGCGCCGGCCGGCTGGGCGAGGGTCTCGGGTCGTACGGCGGTCATGGTGAGAACGCTCCCAAATGGCGTGAGGAGGTGCCGGGCGGTGCGGCCCGGCGGTGGGGAAGGCGGGGTGGGCGCGGGGGTGGGCGCCCGGGGTCCGGCAGGGCCCGTGTGCGGGCCGGGCCCTGCCGGGCGGCGGCGGAGGGGGCGAACGGGGGTCAGCCCTTGACGGCGCCCGCCATGATGCCGCCGACGATCTGCTTGCCGAACACGACGAAGACCACCAGCAGCGGCAGGGTGCTGATCAGCGCTCCGGCCATGACGATGCTCTGGTCGGGGGTGTAGGAGGCGCTGAGCTGGCCGAGCGCCACCTGGATGGTGGGGTTCTCCTGGTTCAGGGCGAGGAAGGGCCAGAAGAAGTCGTTCCACGCCTGGACGAAGGTGAGCATGCCGAGCACCATCATCGCGGGCCGGGCGGCGGGCAGGACGACGTTCCACACGATGCGGAGGTTGTTCGCCCCGTCCACCTTGGCCGCCTCGATGAGTTCGTACGGCAGCGCCTCGATGAGGTACTGGCGCATGAAGAAGACACCGAAGGCGCCGACCAGGGTCGGGAAGATCACCGACTCCAGCTCTCCGCTCCAGCCGATGTCCGACATCATCATGAACAGCGGGACGACGCTGAGCTGCGGCGGGATGGTGAGGGTGGCGATGACCGCGGTCATCAGCACGTTCCGGCCGCGGAAGCGCATCTTGGCGAAGGCGTAGCCGGCCAGCGTGCAGAAGAACAGCGTCGCCGCGGTGATGGAGCCGGCCACGATGGCGCTGTTGACGATGGCCTTTCCGAGGTTGGCCTGTTCCCAGGCCGCTTCGAGGTTGCTGAACAGCCTGCCGCCCGGGAGGAACGGCGGCGGGGTGTCGAGGACCCGCTGCTGGTCGTGCGAGGCGGCCACCAGCGTCCAGTACAGCGGGAAGAGGGATCCCAGGCCGACGACGATCAGCGCGAGGTAGGTGAAGGGGCCGCCCTTGAGCTGCTGGCCGGCGCCGATCCGCAGGCGGCGGCCTTTGCCACCGCCCGAGCCGAGGAGCTCGGTCACCGGGGCCGGGTCGGGGGCGGTCTTGTAGGGAGTACTTGTCGTGGTCATCGTTGTCGCTCCCGTCAGGCCGCGCTCTTGCGCACGAACCGGCTGACGATCCAGTTGATCAGGGCGATGAGCAGCAGCAGGACGAGCATGGCCCAGGCCACGGCCGCGGCCGGGCCGAGGTGCTGGAGCTTCCAGCCGTAGTTGAAGAGGTAGATGCTGAGCGTCTCGTACTGGTGCTCGCTGCCGCCGACGGCGCCGAGCGTGCCGCCCTGCAGCAGCAGCGGCTCACCGAAGAGCTGCATGGAGCCGATCGTCGAGATGACGATGGTGAACAGGATCGTCGGCCGCAGCGCGGGGATGGTCACCTTGCGGAACTGCTGCCAGCGCGACGCGCCGTCGATCGACGCCGCCTCGTACAGGTCGGTGGGCACGGCCTGCATGGCCGCCAGGTAGATCAGGGCGTTGTAGCCGGTCCAGCGCCAGATCACGATGATCGAGATGGCGATCTTCGACGTCCAGTGGCCGTTGCCCCAGTCGATGTCGCCCGCGCCGAAGAAGCCCAGCACCCAGTTGAGGAGCCCGCCGTCGGCCCGGAACACCAGGGCGAAGACGAGGGCGGCGGTCGCCACGGAGGTGGCGTACGGGGTGAGGATGATCGTGCGCCAGAAGGTGCTGGCGCGCAGCTTGTAGTTGAGCAGGTGGGCCAGGCCCAGGGCGACCAACAGCTGCGGGACGGTCGAGATGACGCCGATGATGAAGGTGTTGGAGACGGCCGTCCAGAACTCGGAGTCCTGGAGGATCTTGGCGAAGTTCTCGAAGCCGACCCACTCGGACTGGTCGAGGCTCGTCATCTCCACCCGGTGCAGGGCGATCCAGCCGGTGTAGAGGAGGGGGTAGAGCCCGAAGGCACCGAAGATGAGGAAGAAGGGGGCGATGTACGCGTACGGCGACACCTTGTCGTCGAGGCGCCACAGTCGCGAACGCCACGGGCTGCGTCCTCGGGACGCGGCGCCGGACCCGCCGGTGAGCGGAGTCTTGGCACCCCGTGTGGGGGTTGTCGTTGCCACGGAGGGAGTCCTTCCCTGGGAGGTCGGGCCTGGGAGGTCGGGCCGGGTAGGGGCGGGAGGTGGGACGGCGGGCCGGGCGCCCGTCCCGCCGGTCCCCTCCCCGCGCGGTTCGGCACGGTGCCGAGCGGCCCGCGCGGCAGCCGGCGGTACGTGTGGCGGGCGGCGGCGCGTGTGGCGCGGGACCCGGGGTGTGGTGCCGGATCGCCGGTGACGGGTGCCGGGTGTCGGCAGTGGGTGGCGGGTGCTGGTGCCGGTCGGAGGGATCGGGGTGGGCTCAGGCGGGGCAGCGGATCGGGGTGGTCCGGGAGGGTTGGCGCCCGGGGCGGGTCATGTGACCCGGCACCGCGGGGTGCCACCGCGGGCCGGCGTCGCGGGGTGCCGTCCGCGCTCGCCCGTGTCGCGCCGGCGGCACGGGCGGGCGCCGGCCCGCGTCACCCGCGGCCCGGGGGCTGAACCCGACGCCGCGCAGCAGACCCGCCGCGGACGGCAGGGTCTGCTGCGGACGCCACCCGCGCCTGCGGGCGGGGGCCGTCGTACCACCACGGCCCCCGCCGTGCGCACGGTGCGGGCGGTGCGGGGCGGCTGGTGGACCGCCCGCACCGGCGCGGGTCAGCCGATGGCCTTGTCGATCGTCTCGACCGCCGCGTCCCAGGCCTTGTCGGGCTTGGTGCCCCGCTGCTCCATGTTGTTGATCTGCGTGGAGATCGTGTCCTTGATCACGCCGTCCTTCGGGCCGAGCACGGCCACCGGGATGGACTTGGCCTCCTCGGCGTAGAGCTGGCCGACCGGGGCGTTGTTGAAGTACTCGAGCTTCGCGTTCTTCACGTCGTCGAGCGCGTAGGCGCCCTGGTTGGACGGGAAGACACCGACGGCCTTGAACACGGCGGCCTGCTGCTCGGGCGCGGTCAGCCACTTGACCAGCTCGGTGGCCTCCTTGACGTGCTTGCCGCTCTTGGGCACGGTCAGGAAGGAACCGCCCCAGTTGGCCGCGGTCGCACCGGGCGCCCGCGAGATGTCCCACTTGCCGGCGAAGTCGTTGCCGGAGTAGTTCTCGATCTGGAGGGACATCCAGGCCGGGCACACGACGGTGGCCACGGTGCCCTTGCGCAGCGCCGCCTTCCACGGGTCCTGGAACTGCGGCAGGCCCTGGCTCAGCTTCTTCTCCGCGGCCTCGGCGGCGAGGTCCCAGCCCTTCTGCACCGAGGGGCTGTCCTTGTATATCGCCTTGCCGTCGGCGTCGTAGTACTGGCTCTCGGAGGAGCTGACGACACCGTTGAACATGGCGCTGGCGGAGTCCATGAAGTAGGTGCCCTCGGGCGCCTTCGCCTTGTACTGCTCGCCGAGCTTGATGTAGTCCTCCCAGCCGCCCGCGACCGCCTTGGCGACCTCCTCGCGGTCGGTCGGCAGGCCCGCCTTCTCGAAGAGGTCCCTGCGGTAGCAGAGCGACATCGGACCGATGTCGGTACCGGCGCCGATGACCTGGCCGTCCTTGCTGGTGGCCTGCTTGGCCTTCCAGTCGACCCACTGGCCGGTGTCGATGCTGCCCTTGAGGTCGGTGAACTTGTCCGCCTGGGTGTCCACGACCTCCTTGATGCGGGCCACTTCGACACCGACGACGTCGCCCAGGCCACTGCCCGAGTTCAGCTGCTGAAGGAGCTTCGGGTAGTAGTCCTGCTCGTTGGCGGTGGTCTCCTCCTTCACCTCGATGTTCGGGTGAAGCTGCTGGTACTTCTCGAACAGGCCGGCTTCCTTGTAGCCGAACTGCCCGTAGTCGGCCACCTTGAGGACGATCTTCCCGTCGGATTCCGAGGCGTCCGAGTCACTGTCGCTGCTGCAGGCGGTCAGCAGCAGGGCCGAGGCCGTCAGGACCGACGTGGTCAGGGCCGCTGCTCTGCGGCCGCGGACGCCGCCGGTTCGGGTGATGCGCATTCCACTACTCCTTGTTCCAGTGGGAACGGGGACCTCAGGAATCAGACCGCCGGGTTCGACGGTCCGGACCTGCCCTCTCGGTTCGAGCAGCGGCCAGCCCAGAGCAACGCGGACATGCGGTGCGAAGATGCTGGTCAACGGTGTGCCATGCGAGGTGGAGGGAAGGGCCGATGGTGCTTCGTTCCGTACGGAAGCCGGCCCCGGAACTCCGTGGGACCGCTCCCACGCGGCTTGCCCCGAAGACTCGTTGCTGCCGGGCCCAGGTGTCAAGACTTGAAAACGGCGTTGTTGCGCAAGCGTGTTCCGCGCGTCACGGGAATGTGTCGCACCGCCGCGGGACGGCCGCCCGGATCGTGTGGACGCGATTCTGAATTCCCGCAGGTCACCGGCGAGTTACCGATCGGCTGGGGCTGTGGAGGGGTGCGCGCGGACGCCGGTCGCGCTTTCTGGGCCAGAATGAAGCCGGTCCCCCCACCGAACGCCGGAAGGTGAACGATGAGCCCTGCCGAACAGCCGCCCGCCGCCGCGGACGTCCGGCGCCCGACCCTGAACGCGGTGGCCGCGCGCGCCGGCGTGGGCCGCGGCACGGTCTCCCGGGTCATCAACGGTTCCCCGAAGGTCAGCGACCGTTCCCGCGCGGCCGTGGAGCGGGCGATCGCCGAACTCGGCTACGTCCCCAACCCGGCCGCCCGTTCCCTCGTCACCCGGCGCACCGACTCCGTGGCGTTGGTGGTTCCCGAGGCGCAGTCCCGGCTGTTCTCCGAGCCGTACTTCTCGGGGATCATCCGGGGCGTGAGCGCCGGGCTCGCGGACGCCGGGATGCGCATGCTGCTGGTCATGGTGCACGACGAGAAGGAGTACGCGCGGCTCGCCCCGTACCTGTCCGGGCAGCGCGTGGACGGGGTGCTGATGGTGGCGGTGCACAGCGACGACACGCTGCCCGACCAGCTGGAGGCGCTCGCCATTCCGACCGTGCTGGCCGGCCGGCGAGGTGAGCGGGAGCCGCTGGGCCACGTCCGCGCGGACAACCGCGGCGGCGCCGGGAGCGCGGTCCGGCATCTGCTGGCGAGCGGCCGCCGGACCGTGGGCACCATCACCGGGCCGCTGGACATGGAGGCGGCGCGGGAACGGCTCGACGGTTACCGCGAGGCGCTGCGGGAGGCCGGTGCCGCCGTCACCGAGGAGCTGGTCGCGAACGGCGACTTCACCGAGGAGGGCGGGCGCGCGGCCATGCGGGAGCTGCTGGACCGCCGCCCCGACCTGGACGCGGTCTTCGCCGCCTCGGACGTGATGGCCTCCGGTGCCGTGCTGGAGCTGCGCGCGGCGGGCCGGCGGGTGCCGGGTGACGTGGCCGTCGTCGGTTTCGACGACTCCATCGTGGCCCGGCACATCGATCCGCCGCTGACCAGTGTCCGGCAGCCACTGGAGGAGATGGGCCGCACCATGGCGAGGCTGCTGCTGGACGAGATCGCCGACCGTGGCGCCGGGCACCGCGGAGTGGTCCTGCCGACGCGGCTGGTGGTGCGGGAGTCGGCCTGAGCCACGCCGCCGAAGTCGGCCGGGTGGCAGGGGTTTGCTGTGGGAGCGCTCCCATGCATAATGGGGCCCCCGACCCGTGGGAGCGATTCCATGCCAGAACCGACACCCGTCTCCTTCCCTCCTGCCTTCCTCTGGGGCGCCGCGACGTCGGCGTACCAGATCGAGGGCGCGGTGCGGGAGGACGGCCGCACCCCTTCGATCTGGGACACCTTCAGCCATACGCCGGGGAAGACGGCCGGTGGCGACACCGGTGACATCGCTGTCGAGCACTACCACCGCTACCGCGACGACGTGGCGCTGATGGCGGAACTGGGTCTGGGTGCCTACCGTTTCTCGGTCTCCTGGCCGCGGGTGCAGCCGACCGGCCGCGGCCCCGCCGTCCAGCGCGGCCTGGACTTCTACCGCCGCCTGGTCGACGAGCTGCTGGCCGCCGGGATCAAGCCGGCCGTCACCCTCTACCACTGGGACCTGCCGCAGGAGCTGGAGGACGCGGGCGGCTGGCCGGCGCGGGACACGGCGTACCGGTTCGCCGAGTACGCCCAGATCGTCGGCGAGGCGCTCGGCGACCGCGTGGAGCAGTGGATCACGCTCAACGAGCCGTGGTGCGCGGCCTTCCTGGGGTACGCCTCCGGGGTGCACGCGCCCGGCCGTACCGAGCCGGCGGCCGCACTGCGCGCCGCGCACCATCTGAACCTGGCGCACGGCCTGGGCACGGTGGCCCTGCGTTCGGTGATGCCGGCCGGCAACTCGGTGGCGATCAGTCTCAACACCTCGGTCGTCCGGCCGCTGTCGCAGCGGCCGGCGGACCTGGCGGCGGCGCGCAGGATCGACGACCTGTCCGGCGGGATCTTCCACGGCCCGGTCCTGCACGGCGCCTACCCGGAGACCCTGCTCGAGGCGACGGCACCGGTCACCGACTGGTCGCACGTCCAGGACGGCGACCTGGGCCTGATCCGCCAGCCGCTGGACGCGATCTGCCTCAACTACTACACGCCGACCGTGGTGTCGGCGGCCGACGCGGACTCGCGCGTCCCGCGCGCCGACGGGCACGGCACGAGCGACCACTCGCCCTGGCCGGCCGCGGACGACGTGGCGTTCCACCAGCCGCCGGGCGAGCGCACGGCGATGGGCTGGACCGTCGACCCGACCGGCCTGCACGAGCTGATCATGCGCTACCACCGGGAGGCGCCCGGCCTGCCGCTGTACATCAGCGAGAACGGTGCCGCCTACGACGACAAGCCCGCCGCGGACGGCACGGTCCACGACCCCGAGCGGGTCGCCTACCTGGACGGCCACCTCAAGGCGGTCCGCCGGGCCATCGACGACGGCGCGGACGTGCGCGGCTACTACCTGTGGTCCCTGATGGACAACTTCGAGTGGGCCTACGGCTACGAGAAGCGGTTCGGCGCGGTCTACGTCGACTACGCCTCCCAGGAGCGCATCCCCAAGGCGAGCGCCCTGTGGTACGCGCGGGCGGCCCGCACGGGGACGCTCCCGCCGCTGAACCCGGCCGAGTAGAACTGCCCGACGGGGCGAGCGAGCGGGCACGGGGCGCGGCGTCCGACGGGGGGTGCCGCGCCCCGTGCCGCCGGGTGCGGCGCGGGGCCGGTGGTGTGTGCCGGGGTCAGTTGTAGGCGGCGAAGGCCTTCGAGAAGGCCGACTTCTCCTGGACGACGGAGCTGCACGTGGCGTCGGCCTGGGGCTTGGCGCCGTCCGCGCACTGCTTGTCGCGGGTGGCGGACCACATCGACAGCCAGGCCAGGTCCTTGGACTCGGCGAACTTCACCAGCTGGGCGGCGTCGTCGACCGTGAAGACCTCGGTGACGACGTCGTTGACGCCGATCATCGGTGTGACGGCGACCGTCTGCCAGGCCGCGCTGTCGGAGAGGCCGAGGACGCTCTTGATCTGGGCCTGGGTGGCGGTGGCGGCCTGTTCGGCGTAGGTGCCCATGTCGCCGCTGTACGCCGGGCCGTAGTCCATCGCCATGATGTTGACGGCGTTGATCTTGACGCCCTTCTGCCGGGCGTCGGCGAGCAGACCGACGCCGGCCTGGGTGAGGCCCTCGGGCATGACCGGCAGGGTGAAGGAGACGTCGAGGCCCGGGTGCCGCTTCTGCAGGGCGGCGACGGCCTGGGCGCGGCGGGTGTTGGCGGCCGTGTCGGGCAGGGCGCCGCCCTCGACGTCGAAGTCGACCTTGGTGAGCCCGTAGGTGTCCACGACCTTGCCGTAGGCCGCCGCCAGGGCGTCGGCCGAGGTGCACGTCGTCGCCAGCTCGGAGCCGGCCGCGCCGCCGAAGGAGACGCGGACGTCGCCTCCCTGGGCGCGCAGGGCGCCTATCTGCTTCGCCACGGCGTCGCTCGCGAGGTCGGTGACGCCGCCCCACTTGGGGGTGCAGCCGCCGCCGTCGGTGACGAAGGCCAGGTGGTAGTTCTTCACGCCGGTCGCCTGGGCGTTCGCGACCAGGTCGAAGGCCGGGTAGAGGGAGGTGTCGACGTAGGGCGCGAAGCCGGCGCCGGCCTCGGTGCCGTTGCCGGGGGTCTCGGAGGGGACGGGGGTGGTGGCCGTGGCGGTCGGCGTCGGCGCGGTGGTGGCGGAGGCGGAGGCCGTGGGGGTGGGTGCCGGGGTCGAGGGCTGGGTCGGGCGGCCGCTGGGCTCGGGGGTGGCGCCGTCGTCCGCCGAGCACTGCGCGCCGTCGACGCGGCAACCGGTCGGGTCCTGGGTGCCGTTGACGACGAAGCCGACGGTGACGGACTCGCCGGGCTTCAGGCCGTCCATGTCCCACTTCGGCCCGGTCACGGTGACGTGCCGGCCGCTGACGCTCGGCTCCGCGTTCCACAGCGAGCCGAGCCCGGCGCCCGCGGGCAGGTCGAACTCCAGCGTCCAGTCCTTCTTGGCCTCCTGGCTGTTGTTGGTGACGACGTACTGCGCGGTGTACCCCGTCGACCACTCGCTCGTCCTCGTGTAGGCGGCGCCGACTCCGGCGGCCTGGGCGGTGCTGGTGAACAGCAGCGCGCCGCCACCGGCCACGGCGGTGGCGACGAGCGCGCCGATCGCCTTGTTCCTGCCACTGACCCTGCGCCGGTGCGTGCTGCTCATCTGGTGCCTGCCTTCGCTGTTCAGGGGGCCCTGCGGGAGAGGTGCGCGGGGCGGGGTGCGGCAGCACGCTAGCGATGCGAAACCGGGCAAAGTGCCTGTTCCGGACGGTGGTTGGCGATCTTAGGGTGCGCTTAAGGGAGGGATCGGGACCGGTTAAAGGGCGAGCCCCGGCGGGGCTGCCGGCGGCGCCGCACCGTGCCCCGGTGGCCGCGCCGCACCGGTGCCGTGCGCCCGTCCAGCTGGATCCAGATCCGCACCTCGGTCCCGCCGAGCACGGACGAGCCGATGCGCACGTCCCCGCCCGTCGACTCGGCGAGCCGGCGCACGATGTCCAGGCCGAGCCCGGTCGACCCGTCGGTGCCCGAGCCCCGGCCGCGGGCCATCGCCGCCTCGGGGTCGGCTATGCCGGGGCCCGCGTCCGAGACGAGCACGATCACCGCGTCCTCGCCGTTGTGCAGGTCGACCGCGAAGGCGGTGCCCTCGGCGGTGTGCCGGAAGACGTTGCCGAGCAGGGCGTCGAGGGAGGCGGCCAGGTCGGCGCGGGCCACGGGTATGCGCACCGGCCGGTCGGCGCCGGCCACCCGCCACTTGCGTCCCTCGTCCTCGGCGAGCGCGGACCAGAAGCCCATCCGCTCGCGGACCACCTCGGCCGCGTCGCACCCGGCGCCGGGACCGGCCGCGGCGGTCTGCGGTTTGGCGTCCCGGGCGGTGCGGATGATGGTGTCGACCTCGCGCTCCAGCTGCTCGACCGCGGCCCGGGTCTGCTCGGCGGCCGGACCGTCGCCGAGGGAGGCCGCGTTGAGCCGCAGCACGGTCAGCGGGGTGCGCAGGCGGTGGGACAGGTCGGCGGCCAGTTCCCGTTCGTTGGCGAGGAGCTGGACGACCTGGTCGGCCATGGAGTTGAACGCGACCGCCGCGAGCCGCAGTTCGGTCGGGCCCTCCTCGGGCACGCGGGCGCCCAGCTTGCCCTCCCCCAGTTCGTGCGCCCCTTCCACCAGCTTCCGCGCCGGCCGCACCATGCGCACCCCCAGCCGGTCGGCGACCGCGACCGAGCCGACGATCAGCGCGGCGCCGACCGCGGCGAGCACCGCCCAGGCCGTGCCGACGCCGTTGGTGACCTCGGACTCGGGGACGTACACCTCGACGACGGCGATCTCGCCGGAGCTGAGGGCGACCGGCTGGAGCAGCGCCGAGCCACCGGGCACTTCCGCGCTGGAGGCGCGCCCCATCTCGCGTACGGCGGCGATGTCCTCGTCGGTGGCGCGCTGCCGGCCGATGTCGGTGCCGCTGCCCCTGCCGGAGTCCTTGCCGCCGGGCGCCGGTATGTGCACGGACATCCCGGCGTCCGAGCCCGCGGAGGCGACGACGCGCTCCAGCTCGTCCCGGTCGGTGGTGATGGACAGCGCGGGGGCGACGGCGGCGGCCTCCCGCTCGGCGTTCGAGAGGGCGCGGTCACGGGCCATCTCCCGGATGACCAGTCCGAGCGGGACGGCGAAGGCGACCACGACCATGGCGGTGACCGCCAGCGACACCTTGACCAGGGCCCACCTCATCGCGGCGGCTCCGCTCCCGGAGGCTCCGCGACCGGCGGCTCCAGCTTCACGCCGACGCCGCGCAGGGTGTGCAGGTAGCGGGGCCGGGCGGCGGTCTCGCCCAGCTTCCGGCGCAGCCAGGACAGATGGACGTCGATGGTCTGGTCGTCGCCGTAGGACTGCTGCCAGACCTCGGCGAGCAGCTCCTTGCGGGGGACGACCACTCCGGGGCGGCCGGCGAGGAAGGCGAGCAGGTCGAACTCACGCCGGGTCAGGTCGAGCCGGGAGCCGTCCAGTTCGGCCTGGCGGCGCAGCGGGTCGACGGTCAGACCGCCGACGCGCAGGACGGTGGACGGCGGTGCCTCTCCGGTGCCGATGCGGGCGCGGCGCAGCACGGCCGCCATGCGGGCCGACAGGTGCTCGACCGAGAAGGGCTTGGTGAGGTAGTCGTCCGCGCCCGCGTTCAGCAGCCGGACGACCTCCGCCTCGTCGTCCCGGGCGGTGGCGACGATGACGGGGACGTCGGTGATGCCGCGCAGCATCTTCAGCGCCTCGGAGCCGTCGAGGTCGGGCAGTCCGAGGTCGAGGATCACCACGTCGAACCGGAAATGGGCGACCTCGCGCAGCGCCTCCAGCGCCGTGCCGACGCTGCGCACGAGGTGCGAGGCGTCGGTCAGATGCCGGATGAGCGCCGAGCGTACGAACTGGTCGTCCTCGACGACGAGCACACTTGCCATGGGCGGCACCGTACGCCATGCGGAGGAGCCCGGTGCGGGCCTGTGGACAACTCCGGCCGGGCTCCGGGGACGGCTGTGGACAACCCCTTCGGGCGACACGCGTGAGACGCGTGAGGCAGTATGGCCGCGATGCGCAGAGGACTCCTACACGTACTTGCCTGGCTGCTCGCCACCGGCGCGGCGGTCACGCTGTCGTGGTGGGGCGTGCACACGGTGATGGCGGGCACGGCCTACGACGCGCCCCGCGCCCTGCCCATCACGGCGGCCGACGCGGCCGCGCGGGACCCCCAGGACTCCGAACCGTCGGCGTCGTCCACCAAGCGTCCTTCGCCGTCGGGCAGTCCGTCGAGCGGGCCGTCGGGCAGCCCGACGGCGACGCCCAGCCGGACGCCCCGCGAGTCGAGTCCGCCGGCGCCCTCGCGCAGCGCGCCGGCCACCGCTCCCGCCGACCCGGGCCCCTCCCCCACCTCCTCCGGCCGGGTCCGGAGTTACGAGACCGACGGGGGGCGTGCGGTGTTCGATCTCGGGACGTCGTCCGCGTCGCTGGTGTCGGCGACCCCGGGTGCGGGCTGGTCGATGCAGGTGTGGAAGACCGGGACGTGGATCCGGGTGGAGTTCACCTCGGGCGCGGACCGGGTGTCGGTGTTCTGCACCTGGCACGACGGCCCGCCGCGGGTGGAGATCGGCAGCTACTGAGCCGGTCGCCCGGTCACTGGAGGCCGCCGGGTCACTGGAAGACCGAGGCCGGTGGCGCCGGTGAGGCCACCGCGGCCGCGTCCGTCACGGGCTGGGCCCCTCCGGCGAAGTCGGTCAGGGCCTTGCCGTGCTCCACGCGCGCGGAGTGCGGGTCGGAGGCGGCACGGCGGGTGAGCTCGGCGATCGGCAGCGGGTGGTCACTGGCGGCGAGGACCGCGTTGCCGAAGCGTTTGCCGCGCAGCACGGCGGGGTCGGCGATCAGGGCGAGTTCGGGGAAGCGGGCGGCGGCCGTGGCGATCTGGCCGCGCAGGTGGGTGAGCGGCGGGCCGTCGGCGAGGTTGGCGGCGTAGACCCCGCCCGGTGCGAGCGCGCGCCGCACCTCGTCGAGGAACTCGGTGGACGTCAGGTGCGCCGGGGTGCGGGCCCCGCTGAACACGTCCGCGATGACCAGGTGCGCCCAGCCGTCGGGCACCTTGGCCAGCCCGGCGCGGGCGTCGGTGGAGCGGACCCGGACGCGGGCGCCGGGGTCCAGGGGCAGTTCGCGCCGGACCAGTTGGACCAGGGCGGCGTCCCGCTCGACGACCTGCTGGGTGGAGCGGGGGCGGGTGGCGGCGACGTAGCGGGCGAGGGTCAGGGCGCCACCGCCGAGGTGCACGGCGTGGACGGGCTTCCCGGGCGGGGCGGCCAGGTCGATGACGTGCCCGAGGCGGCGCTGGTACTCGAAGGACAGGTACGCCGGGTCGTCCAGGTCGACGTGCGACTGCGGGGCGCCGTCGATCAGCAGCGTCCAGGCCCGCGCGCGCTCCCGGTCGGGTACCAGCTCGGCGAGCCCGCCGTCGACGTCCTCGACGACGGTTTCCACGGTTGCGCGCCCGCGGCGGGCGTTCCTGGACTTTCCCATCGGACCATTATCGAACGCCCCCGCCGGCCACGCGCCCGGCGGTGCGGACCGCGCACGTGCGCGACGTGCTCAGCGGCAGCTGTCCGCGGCCTCGATCAGCCGGGCCGCCTCCCCCAGCGCGGCCCGCAGGACGGCGGGGTCGGTCGCGAGGTCCTCGTCGCCGGGCGGCAGCAGCCAGTCCGAGCCCTCCACCGGGGGCTCGGGCACCAGGTCGAGCTTCATCCCCCGGCCGTCGGTCTCCGTGCAGGTGCTGCCCGGCACGTCCCAGGCGGCGGCCGTGCCCGGGGGCACCAGGAAGCCGAGGGTGTCGCAGCCGAGGTCGTGGAGCACGCGGCCGACCGCCTCACCGGCTCCCCGTCTGAGAATGTCGACGGCCTCCAGACCCTGCCGCGTCGGCACGGTGACGACATCACAGCCACCGTCGTCACCCACGTCACAGGCGCCTGCGCAGTCGCTGCTGGTCTCCATTCCGGCCTCCACCACGGAACTCCTCCTTGGACGAGCGGGTCGGGAGTCGGGGGCCTCCCGGTCCACAGGGTCCAACGCCGCGGAACGTCAACAGCTACGGCACAAGTCCGCCGCAAAGGATGGCACTTCATGGCAGATCCCGGACGACTTATCCGGTTTGTTGCGAAACACCGCGTGGCGGTTCCGTCACAGCCGGTACGTTCTTGCTCGCCGGAAACGGGGTGGCAAACGGGAAAAACCCCGCAACTCACACCTTTTCCGGCGTGGTTCGACGGTTCGCACGAGAGGACCCGGCCATGGCGTCGTCAACGGTGACCTCCGCCCAGCCCGACCGGCCATCGCGGCCGAACCTCGTCTTCCGGCGCCTGCGCGGACAGCGCTCGCCGGCCGAGTTCGCGGCGGCGGTGCGCCGTGCCGCGCGCGAGATCGGCGAGCGGGTCAGCTGTGACGCGCGCTACATCGGCCGCGTGGAGGCGGGCGAGATCCGCTGCCCCAACTACGCGTACGAGCGGGTGTTCCTGCACATGTTCCCCGGTCGCACGCTCACCGATCTGGGGTTCGCTCCCCGCTCGTCCGTACGCGGGCGCCGGGCGCGCACGGAGGAGGACGCGCCGCCGGCGCACCTCGACCGGCCGCCGTGTGCCAGGAGTGAGACAGGTGGCGCGGGTGAGCCGTATGACACGCACAACCCGTACGACACGCACGACGACGACAACGAGGAGAGCGACGTGCTGCGTCGCGCATTCATGACGAGCGGCACCACCGTGGCCGCCGTCTCGCTGGGCCCCCTGGGGTTCGTCACCGATGCCCTGGCGGCGCCGCGCGGTGTGCGCCGGGCCGGGAGGAGTGACGCGGGTGCCCTGGAAGAGGCCGTCCGCCGGATCCGGCTGCTCGACGACCGGCACGGCGCCGACGGCCTCTACCGGCGCGCGGCGGCCCCACTGCGCGCCGCGTACGCGCTGCTGGACGCCGGTGCGACCCGGCAGGCGACGGCGGACCGGCTCTGTTCGGGCGCCGGGGAACTGGCCATCTCGGTGGGCTGGCTGGCGCACGACTCGGGGCGCTTCGACGACGCGCGCTCCCACTACGCCGAGGCCCTCGCCACCGCCCGGATGACCGGCGACGAGGGTCTGGAGGCGCACGCCTTCTGCAACACGGCGTTCCTGGCCCGGGACACCGGCCGGCCGCGCGAGGCGGTACGTGCGGCGCAGGCCGCGCAGCGTGCCGCCCGTCCGCTGGGGTCGCCGCGGCTGATGTCCCTGCTGGCGCTGCGCGAGGCGGGCGGCTGGGCGGGGCTGGCGGACCGCGTCGGCTGCGAGCAGGCGCTGACCCGTGCGCAGGCCCTCTTCCAGCGGGGCCCCTCGGAGGCCGACCCCGAGTGGATGAGCTTCTACGGAGAGGCCGAGCTGGAGGGGCTGGAGGCGCAGTGCTGGTCCACGCTCGGCGACTGGCCCCGGGCGGCCGGCCACGCGCGCCGGGCGGCGGAACTGCAGGACCCGCACTTCACGCGGAACCTCGCGCTGTACTCGGCGGAACTGGCCGACGACCTGGCACGCGGCGGACGGCCCGACGAGGCGGCCGGGGCGGGGATGCGGGTGCTGGACCTGCTGGGCGAGGTCCAGTCGTCGCGGATCCGGACGATGCTGGCGGGGACGGCGCGGGTGCTGCTGCCGCATCGGCGGGCGTCGGGGGTGTCGGCGTTCCTGGACCGGCATGCGTCGTTGCCACGGACGGCCTGACCGGCCGGGGGGGCGTGGGTGCGCTGCTCGGCGGCCCGGTGTTGTGGGGTGCCCCGGCGCTGGGGCCGGCCGGGTGACCGGCACTGGCCACCGGCACTGGCCGGGTGCCTCCCCCACTCTCGGCTTCTCCTCCACGCTCGGCTGCGCTCGCGCGGTGGGGGACCCCATGAGCGGGGGACCCCCACCGCCCACCCGTGCCGCCCCTGGGGGTACCTCCCAGGCCGTTCAGGCACTGGGGGCCGGCGAAGCCCGCAGCTGGCGCGGCGAGGCCCGTAGCTGGGGCGGCGAGGCCGCGGCTGTGCGCGGTGAGGGTCGGAGCTGTGCCGCGGGTGCACGCGGGGGTTACGACTGGTCGGTCAGGTGGCCGAGGTCGTTCCAGGATTCGATGGCCGGGTCGCCGTAGGCCCAGCCCAGGATCGACAGTGAGGTCGGGTTCAGGCGGATGCGGGACGCGAAGTCCAGGGGCAGGCCCAGCCAGCGGGCGCCTATCGACCGCAGGATGTGTCCGTGGGCGAAGACCAGGACGTCGCGGTCGGCCTCCCGCGCCCACGCGACCACCTCGTCCGCGCGCGCGGTGACGTCGGCCAGGCTCTCGCCCTCCGGGACCCCGTCCCGCCAGATCAGCCAGCCGGGCCGGACCGCCTGGATCTCGTCCGGCGTCATGCCCTCGTACGCCCCGTAGTCCCACTCCATGAGCGTGTCCCAGGTGCGGGCGCGCTCGCCGAAGCCGGCGATCTCGCAGGTCTCGTGGGCCCGGGACAGGGGGCTGGTGCGCACCTCGACGCCGGGCAGGCCGTCCAGGGGCGCCCGGTGCAGCCGCTCGCCGAGCAGCTTGGCGCCGCGCCGGCCCTCCTCCAGGAGCGGCACATCGGTCCTGCCGGTGTGCTTGCCGGACAGCGACCACTCGGTCTGTCCGTGCCGGGCCAGCAGGATGCGCGGTGCCATGGAGGGGCCTTTCCGGGACGAATGTCGGAGGGGACCCCTCCATCATCGCGCACCCCGCACCCGGGCAACCCGGGGGGACATCCCGGCGTCTATCAGGGCCGGGGGCGCTCCACGGGGAGGGCCCACGGACGCCGTAGAGTGGCACGCCCGGCGCCGTCGGGCACGCGCGAGAAGAAGGGGGAGGGCGATCGGATTGCCGCACACCGAGACACCGGGCACCGAGGCGGCCCCGCAGACTCGGCTTCGCTGGTGGACCGAGCTCCCGCTGATCGTCCTCGTGTACGCCTGCTACTCCGCGGGCCGCCTCCTGGTGCGCGGTGACGTCTCGGACGCCGTGGACCACGGGCTGGCACTCCTGCACGTCGAGAAGGTGCTCTTCCTCAACGCCGAGCACCCGCTGAACCGTCTCTTCACCCGCGAACCGTGGCTCGGCGTCCCGGCCGACTTCTGGTACGCGTCGCTGCACTACGTCGTCACCCCGGCGATCCTGGTCTGGCTGTTCCGCTCCCGCGCCGTGCGTTACCGGGCCGCCCGCACCTGGCTGATGACGTCCACGTTCATCGGACTGATCGGCTTCACGCTGCTGCCGACCTGCCCGCCCCGGCTGCTGGACGCGAGCCACGGGTTCGTCGACACGATGGCCCAGTACAGCTCGTACGGCTGGTGGGGCGGCGAGGCGAGCGCGCCGCGCGGTCTGGGCGGGATGACCAACCAGTACGCGGCCATGCCCAGCCTGCACGTGGGCTGGGCGCTGTGGTGCGGCGTGATCCTGTGGCGCCACGGCGGCACGCGCACGGCGAAGGTGGCCGGTGTCGTCTACCCGCTGGTGACGACGATCGTGGTGATGGGCACCGCGAACCACTACTTCCTCGACGCGGTGGCGGGCGCCGCCGTGATGGGCGCGGGATTCCTGCTGGCGCCGTTCGTGATGCGGGTCGCGGACCGGACGCGGACCCGGATCACCGACCGGTTCACTTCCGCCCCGCAGGGCTCCGGCGTCGCAGATTCCCCCATTGTCAGTGGCGGATGCCAGACTTCCGCGGGTGAGCGATTTCCACGGCAGCGCGAGCAGCGGCTCGCAGCGGGAGCCGAGCCGGACGCCTCCTCCACGGACGCGGGGGACGAGACTCCGGCACCGGCTCGCTGAGCTGCGCGGTCCCGACGTACCGGCGAAGGCGCTGGACGCCCGGGCCCTGGCCGCCCTCGCGGCCAACCCGGGGTGCAGGCGGCGCGCGATCCTCGACGGCGCCGGGGTCGACAAGGGCTCGCTGGCGAGCGCGCTCGGTTCGCCGTCGGTCTTCGGACAGTCGCAGTTCGCGTTCACCCGGGGCAACGCCTTCGAGGCGCGGGTCAAGGCGGACGGCGGGGCCGAGCTGCTGCGGCTCGTGCACGAGAAGCTGGACCGGGGCGCCGAGCCGCCCGCCGGGGCGCAGACGCCCGACCTGTCGGCGACCGGCCCCGAGGGCCGCGCCGCGCGCACCTCGCTGGCGCTGCGGGAGGCGACCCGGGCGTCCGGCACCTGGACGCTCCTGGACCACCCGATGCTGGCCCTGGACGTCGCCGGCTCCCCCGCCTTCCTGGAGCCGGACGCGGTGGTGGTCCACCCGGACGGCACCTGGACGGTCGTCGAGATCAAGTCCTTCCCGATGCTGGACGGCTCCGCGGACCCGGCGAAGGTGGGCGCCGCCGCCCGGCAGGCCGCGGTGTACGTGCTGGCGCTGGAGGAGGCCGCCGCCCGCCTGGACCCCGCACCGCGCGTGCGGCACCGGATCCTCCTGGTCTGCCCCAAGGACTTCTCCAACCTGCCCACCGCGTCCGCCGTCGACGTGCGCAAGCAGCGCGCGGTGACCGGCCGCCAGCTGGCCCGCCTCACCCGTATCGAGGAGATCGCCGACACGCTCCCCGAGGGCGTCTGCTTCTCCCCCGGGCTGCCCGCCGACGAGCTGACGGCCGCGGTCGAGGCGGTCCCGGCGACGTACGCGCCCGAGTGCCTGTCCGCGTGCGAGCTGGCTTTCCACTGCCGTGCCCGGTCCCGTGAGGCCGGCGCGGTGACCTCGCTGGGCCGCCCGGTGCGGGCCGAGCTCGGCGGGCTGTCGACGGTGGACGACGTGCTGGCGGCGGCGCGCGGGGAGGCCGGCGACCCGGCCGACCCGGCGGTGGCCGCGCTGCGCCGGGCGGCCCGCTTGCGGGCCGAGGCGCTGGCGTCGGTGGGCGGCGGGGCGGGCGAGGTGGCCGCGTGTCGCTGATCACCACGCTCGCCCGGCTCGAGGCGGTGCGCAGCGGCCGTGCGCAGCCCGCCGCCACCGTCCGGCACCGCCACCTGTCCGACCGCCCCCTCGTCTTCGTGCCGCTGATCACCGCGGGTGAGGCGGGCGCCCCGCTGGGAGCGCTGGTCGGCACCGAACGGGAGGCGCCGCACCTGCTGGTCGTTCCGCAGCCCCGCGACCGCGACCTGCGCTTCGCGTTCCTGGCCGAGCTGGCCGGCATCGTGCTGCCGCACGTCGAGGCGTACGCCGACGGCGTCGAGGCCGCCGAGCGCACCGAGACCGACCCGGAGACCGGCAAGCGGGTCAAGGTCGAGGTCGACCTGTGCGCGGACGCGGCGCAGCTGATCGTTCCCAGCCGCGCCGGCATCGACTTCGTACGGCTGCTCGGCCGGTCCATGCGCTTTCGGCGTACGGCGGAGCAGGACCCGGAGACGCCGCATCCGGCGCCGCCGAGGGTGCCGCTGCTCGGCAGGTGGCTGACCCACTACGGCGAGCGGGCGCGGGTGCCCGGCTCCTCCCTCCTCCTCGCCATGACCGACCTGCTGGGACGGCACTGGGCGACGGGGCAGTCGAGCCTGGAGGACCAGCACCTGGGGGCGCTGCTGGCGTGGATCGCCCCGCCCGACGAGTGGCCGACCGGCGCCGAGGCCGCGCGCCACGCGGAACTCGCCCGCGACGCCGACGGCCAGCTGCGGTGCCCGCCCGCGGGCCCGGCGACCGACCCGGCCTTCGACAACAAGCTGCTCGCGCCCGCCATCGAGCGCTACGACCGCGCCCGTACCGCGCTCGCCGCCGCCGAGGACGGGCTGGAGGCCGACGACCGGCTGGGCGCGCTGACCGCCGCCGAGCGGGAGATCCGCGATCTGGTGGAGAGCCGTACGCGGCCCACCTGGGACGCGGTGTGGCGGGGCCTGGACCTGCTGCGGGAGCTGCCCGCCGGGGCGCACGTCGAGGACCGGTGGACGCGGGACCGCTGGTCGTTCACCTCGCACCGCGACCGCGTCCTCGCCGGCGAGCCCCCGCAGCCGCGCCGGGACGACGCGGTGACGGCGGCGAACAAGCTCGCCACGCGCGAGCGCGAGCAGGCCCGGCTGGAGGCGCAGGAGGCGCTGGACGATCCACTGGTGATGGCGGGGCGGCGGCTGGCCGGGGAGGCGTTCGCGGGCGAGGTCGTGGACGTGGTCATGGCGTACAGCGAGAGCAAGCGGCCCAGTCCGCGCCCGCTGGTCACGGTCCGCACGGACGACCGGCCGCACCTGGGCGAGCGGGTGAAGGTGTACCGGTCGCTGGGCGGCAAGCCGCAGGCGGCGGAGTACGTCGGGCCGGCCGGGCAGGACGAGGAGGGCGTGCTGGTGCTGCGCATCGTCGACAAGATGGGCCGCGGCAAGGAGCCCGAGGCCGGGTCGGTACCGGAGAAGGGCGACCTGGTCTGCTTCACCCTCTTCGAGCACGAGCAGCGGGGCGGGGCGAAGCTGCCCGACCCGGAGCAGACCCCGTGGACGCACGGCGGGCCGCCCGGTGAGTCGGCCGCCGTACCCGAGCCCGCCGACGCCCAGACCGCGGAGGACGTCCTGTGACCGCCGAGGCCACCACCGCCCCCGTCGGGGCCGCCTTCGACCCGGGCGCCGAGGCCGCCCGCGCCACCGCGGCGATCCTTGACGACACCCTGCACGGCACGGAGCGCGGTGTCGTCGTGGACTCCCCGCCCGGCGCCGGCAAGTCGACGCTCGTGGTGCGGGCGGCGCTGGAGCTGGCGAAGGCCGGACGTCCGCTGATGGTGGTCGCGCAGACCAACGCCCAGGTGGACGACCTGGTGCTGCGGCTCGCCGAGAAGAACCCGGACCTTCCGGTGGGACGCCTGCACAGCAGCGACGCCGATCCGTACGACAAGGCGCTCGACGACCTGGCGAACGTCCGCAAGTCGGCGAAGGCCGCGGATCTCGCCGGGCAGGCGGTGGTCCTGTCCACCGCCGCGAAGTGGGCGCACGTGACGGTGGACGAGCCGTGGCGGCACGCGATCGTCGACGAGGCGTACCAGATGCGTTCCGACTCGCTGCTGGCCGTGGCCGGGCTGTTCGAGCGGGCGCTGTTCGTGGGCGACCCGGGTCAGCTCGACCCGTTCGCGACGGTGGGCAGCGAGCAGTGGGCGGGGCTGTCGTACGACCCGTCGGCCTCCGCGGTGACGACACTGCTCGCCCACAACCCGGGCCTGCCGCAGCACCGGCTGCCGGTGTCGTGGCGGCTCCCGGCGTCGGCGGCGCCGCTGGTGTCGGCGGCGTTCTACCCGTACACGCCGTTCCGCAGCGGCACGGGCCACGGTGACCGGCGGCTGGCCTTCGCGGTGCCGTCGGACGGCTCGGGGCCCGACCGGGTCATCGACGAGGCCGCCGCCTCGGGCTGGGGCCTGCTGGAGCTGCCGGCCCGGCACACGCCGCGCACGGACCCGGAGGCGGTGCGTGCGGTGGCGGCGGTGGTGAGCCGGCTGCTCGACCGCGGGGGCGCGGCGGTCTCCGAGCGCTCGCCGGACCCCGCCCCGCTGACCGCCGGCCGCATCGCCGTGGGCACCGCGCACCGGGACCAGGCGGCGGCGGTCCGGGCGGCACTGGCCGAACTCGGGGTGCGGGACGTGACGGTGGACACGGCGAACCGGCTCCAGGGCCGGGAGTACGACGTGACGGTCGTCCTGCACCCACTCTCCGGCCGCCCCGACGCGACCGCCTTCCACCTGGAGACGGGCCGCCTGTGCGTCCTGGCCTCCCGGCACCGGCACGCGTGCATCGTGGTGTGCCGCGCGGGGGTGGACGCCCTGCTGGACGACTACCCGTCGACGGAGCCGGTCCAGCTGGGAACGCTGGTGAAGTTCCCGGACGGCTGGGAGGCGAACCACGCCGTCCTCGCCCACCTCGCGGAACACCGCGTCCCCTGGCAACCCTGACCCGCCGGGCGCTCAGCCCGACCCGCCGGACGGAGTCCGGCACGCCGCCGGAGGCGGCCGACGGATACAGCCCGGACGGCTGGGAGGCGAACCACGCGGTCCTCGCCCACCTCGCGGAACACCGCGTCCCCTGGCAACCCTGACCCGCCGGGCCGGCGGCCAGCGCGACGCCCACGCCGGAGGGAGTGCCGGCCGCACAGGTGTCCCGCGAGCGTCTGCGTCCTTCGCGGGGTCGAGGCCCACTTGCATGGGCGCGGGACAATGGACGGTGGCCCACTCCAACGAGGGTGCCCCCGCTCTCGGGGGAGGGTCGTTCGTGACGTACGAGAAGGAGAAGACATGGCGGAGCCCACGCCGGGTCGGAACCAACCGCGGCTGCGCCCCGCGCCCCTGCTCTTCGAGCCCGCGGAGGCGGCCGCCGATCCCGAGCACTTCTTCGACCTCGAGTCGATCGACGACCCCCGGGCGCTGCTGGACCGCGCGACGGAGCTGACGCAGGCGTTCCGGGCCGCGGCGGACCGGGCGGTGGAGTTCCAGGCGATGGCGGCGGCGCAGTTGGCGGACCCGCGGAAGTTCGACCGGCTGACGGCCGCGGACATCGCCGACCGGGCCGAGTGGACCGAGGACTACGCCCACAAGATGGTGGAGTTCGGGCGGGATCTGCTGCGCGGCGTCGAGGGCCGCGGCCCGGGGCACGTCGACCCGGTGTGACCGCGGCGCCGGAACCCGCGCGTCCGTTCGACCAGCCCGGACGCATATGCCAGGCGGGCAAGATACCGGCTCCCCCTCCCCGGCGTCCCGGTTTCCCGCAACTGAGCGGAGTGGCTCCCTCACACCCGGTAGACGTAAGGAGCATGAGCAGCACACCGAATGTCTCGGACGTCACCTCGGACGGCGCCGCCTGGCTGGCCTCGGCGGGTGCCTACCCGCGCAGCACCCTCGCCCTGTGGGGGGAGCGGCCGGACGCCCCGGTCGTCCTGCCCTGCGGCTCGGCCTTCGACGTGGTGAGCGTCCCCACGGTCTTCGGGCGCCGGATGCTGGACCGGATGTGGGACGAGGGCCCGGGGTCGGGGCCCGTGGCCGAGTTCCGGGGCCGGATGCTGCTGTTCGCCGCGCCGGGCACCGCCCAGCGGCTGCCCTCGCTGCTGGAGTGGGAGGAGTGGAGCGCGCGGGGCCGGCAGGGCGGCCGTACCGTCGCCGTGCCGCCGCTGCTGTGCCACGGCGCCGGGGACGCGGTGACCGTCCCGGCCCTCACCGGCGCGTCCCCGCGTTCCGGTTCCCGCTGGCTGGTGGCCCCCGACACCCGTCTGCCGTGGCTGCCGGGCCCGGAGATCCTGCTCTGGGCGGCCGTCCGGGCGGCCCGGACCGCGGTACGGATTTCGATTTTTCCCTCCGCCGACCAGGATGCTAAGGTCTACGACGTCAGCAGGCGCCGCTAGCTCAGTTGGTTAGAGCAGCTGACTCTTAATCAGCGGGTCCGGGGTTCGAGTCCCTGGCGGCGCACCGACACCGGAAGGCCCCTCGTGAGAGCGAGGGGCCTTCCGCGTATCCGTCTCCACCCACCGTCGGCCCTACCCGGGCGTGATCTTCACCGTCCACGCCCCCGACGCGGTCCGCCCCTCCACCTCGATCCGTACGCCGTCCCCCGGCACCGTGAAGCTCTCGCCGAGGCCCACCGGGGCGTCCGCGAGCGGTGGGTAGACCGAGTTCTCCCAGCAGGCCTCCGTGTGCGGGTGGGCGTCGATCACCTCGACCGGCCCGCCCCCGGACGCCGCCCCGCCGCGCACCCGGTACACCAGCACCCCCGCGCGGCAGGCGGCGGCGTCGTTGCCCACCGGCCCCCGCGCCTCGAAGGCGAGCGCGCTGTCGGCACCGGTACGGACCACGGCCAGCTTGGTGCCCCGCCCGAGGCCGAAGGCCGGCGCTCCGGCGGCCCCCGTCACCACCACGCCCGGTCCCGCGCCGAGCGGCTCCAGGGTCAGCCGGGTCGGTCCGCTGCCGCGGACGCACGCCACCTGCCGGGGCCGCAGCCAGCCCAGCTTCCACCTGTGCCAGCCGAACAGGTCGGGGGCCAGCCCGAACTGACTGCCCATCAGGTCCCAGTCGCCGACGTACGTGTCCCAGTCGCCCTTGCCGTCGGCGGGCCGGTGGTACAGGTCGGGCAGGTCGAAGACGTGCCCGGTCTCGTGGGCCAGCACCAGCCGGTCCGGCGGATGGTTCTCGAACACCGTGACGACCCGCCGGACGTCGGTGCCGTCGGCCCGCATCGGGGAGTCCAGGTTGACGACCTTCGTGGCGTCGGAGTCGACGCCGGGGGCGTCCGGGTCGGCGACGAAGTAGACGATGTCGTAGCGGGAGAAGTCCACGTGCGGATCGGCGGCGGCGAGCGCGTCGCGCAGGTAGGCCGCCCGGCGCCCGGGACTCCAGTCGCGCCGTATGTGGTACGCCGTCGACGGTTTCGGCATGGGGATCCAGTCCCGCAGGGGGTGCGGGCGCAGCGTGAACGCGCCGTAGGAGGCGCGCCGGAAGAAGCGGGACGTGGCCGGGAAGTGGTCGGCGGCCAGTTCGGCCGGTGCGGTCAGCGGCCGGGAGTCCGGGAAGGACAGGAACACCATCACGGCGTCCAGCGTGCGGGCCGGGCGCGGATAGGCGGCATTCCAGGTGTCCAGGCCCTCCGAGTGGTGGGCCACGGTGCGCCGGAGCGCGCAGGGCTCCGGGGAGAAGGGCTCGGCGGCCGAGGGGGCGGTGATCAGGGAGGTCGCGGCGAGCGCCGACATCGTGGTGCACACCGCGGCCGTGCTGCGCAGCCTGGGCCGGGCCGTCTCCACCACCCGGCGACCCGCGCCGAGGCCCTTGAGGGCCTCGCGGGGAAGTCGCCACAGGGGGCGCTGGCGCGGCACATCGACCTCCGGATGCGGTTCGCGGGACACCGCACCCAGCTTGTGCATATTTGTCGTACTGCGCCCTGTTCGTCTGCACCGGATGGGTGAGCCGTTCGAGATCGCGCCGGAGTGCGCCGGAGCCGACACCCCGGACCATGCACGGAACGTCACGACTGGTCGGAGGCTTGACGAAGCCGTCCAGACGTGAGCAGAAACGATCACCCGGGGGGCTCACTCGGTCCCGAAAGCGGATCGACGGCTGGAAGGGCCCGGGGCCAGCCTCTATGATCGGCACACTTTCCTGCACGGACACAGACGGACCGAGATCGAGGCACTGCGGGAGCAAGCGGTGAACGGAACCTCCGAAGGGCCGGCGCCCGCGGCAGACCTCGACCGGTCGGCCGTCACGGACAGTGACATCGACCTGGCTGCACGTACGGGGCCCCCGACCTATCGCGAGGTGTTCACGGCCGCCCCGCTCGCGATGGCCGTCGTGGACCCCGAGGGCCTGGTCGTCAGCGCCAACGACACGCTGGGCACACTGCTCGGCACCGACCCCGACGCCCTGGCCGGCTGCGCGGCGGCCGACCTGGTCGACCTCGCGTCCGACGCGGGCACCTGGCACGCGTACCGCGAGGTGCTGGGCGGCCGGCAGCCCCGGCTGCGCTGCACCCGGCGCCTGAAGCGGGCCGACGGCCACTCCCTGTGGGTCCAGGTCACCGTGGCACCGCTGGCCGGGGACACGCCCGGTCTGCTGCTCTCGGTCTCCGACATCAGCGCCCGGCGCGAACTCCAGGCCCGGCTGCGCCACCTCCAGATGCACGACCCGGTGACCCGGCTGCCCAACCGCGCCCTGTTCTTCGAGCGGCTGACGGCCGCGCTGGAGGCGGAGTCGTACGAGCCGGGCGGCACCGGCCGGGTCGGCCTGTGCTACCTGGACCTGGACGGTTTCAAGGCCGTCAACGACACCCTCGGACACCGCGTCGGCGACCGGCTGCTGGCCGCCGTCGCCGAGCGGCTCACGCGCTGCGCCGAGGAGGCCGCCGGCACGCGGGCCGGCGTGCCGCTGGTGGCCCGCCTGGGCGGCGACGAGTTCGCCCTGCTGGTGGAGGACTCCACGGGCACCGACCAGCTCGCCGACCTCGCCGAGTCCTTGCTGGCCGCCCTCCAGGAGCCGTTCGAGCTCTCCGGCCGCCGTCTGTCGGTCACCGCGTCGGTCGGTGTGGTCGAGCGGCACACCGCCGGGACGACGCCCACCGCCCTGATGCAGGCGGCCGACACGACCCTGTACTGGGCCAAGGCCGACGGCCGGGCCCGCTGGACACTGTTCGACCCCGAGCGCAACGCCAGCCGCATGACCCGCCAGGCCCTCGCCGCCACGCTCCGCCCGGCCATCGACCGCGGCGAGTTCGCCCTCGAGTACCAGCCGCTGGTGGGCATGGACGACGGCCGGGTGCGGGGCGTCGAGGCGCTCATCCGCTGGAATCATCCTCAGTTCGGCGTACTTGCGCCGAATCGGTTCATCGCACTGGCGGAGGAGGACGGCTCGATCGTCCCGCTGGGCCGCTGGATCCTGCGCACCGCCTGCCGGCAGGCCCGTCGCTGGCAGCTCGACCACCCCGACGAGCCGCCCATCTTCGTCAGCGTCAACGTGGCGGTCCGCCAGGTCTGGGACTCCGACCTGGTGGCGGACGTGGCGGCGGCGCTGGAGGAGACGGGCCTCGCCCCGCACCTGCTCCAGCTGGAGCTGACGGAGTCCGCGGTGATGGGCTCGGCGGGCCGGCCGCTCCAGGTGCTGAAGGCGCTGAGCGACATGGGCGTCCACATCGCCATCGACGACTTCGGCACCGGCTACTCGAACCTGGCCTACCTCAGCCGGCTGCCGGTGTCGGTGCTGAAACTGGACGGCGCCTTCGTCCGGGGCTTCCAGTACGCCGGGGTCACCGACACCGGCGACGCGTCCGACGCCGCCACGGCGAACCCGGCCGACGAGGTCATCGTCGAGGCGATGGTCCAGCTCGCCCACCGGCTCGGCCTGACCGTCACCGCCGAGTGCGTGGAGACCTCGGACCAGGCGAGCCGGCTGCGGCGCATCGGCTGCGACACCGGCCAGGGCTGGCTGTACTCCCGGCCGGTGGCGCCGGACCGCATCTCCGCGCTGCTGGGCTCCTCGGGGACGCCCGGGGTTCAGGCAGGCGCCGGCAGGCCGTAGGCGTCGGCGATCAGTTCGTAGGAGCGCAGGCGTACGTCGCCGCCGTGGGCGTTGGCGGTGAGCATCAGCTCGTCGGCGCCGGTGCGCTTCTGGAGGTCGTCCAGGCCGGAGCGGACCTCGTCGGCGGTGCCGTGGATGACGTTGGCGTTCCAGGACGCCACGAACTCCCGCTCCATCGGGCTGAAGTCGTACGCCTCCGCCTCCTCCGGCGTCGGCACCAGCCCGGGGCGCCCGGTGCGCAGCCGGACCATGTTCAGCGCGGCGGCCAGCACCTGCCGGCGGGCCTCCTTCTCGTCGTCGGTGGCGAGCGCGGCGACGCCGATGAGGGCGTACGGCGCGTCCAGCACGGCCGACGGGCGGAAGGACTCGCGGTACAGGTCCAGGGCCGGGACGGTGTTCTGCGCGGAGAAGTGGTGCGCGAAGGCGAAGGGCAGCCCCAGGGTGCCGGCCAGCCGGGCGCTGAAGCCGGAGGAGCCCAGCAGCCACACCGGCGGCCGGTGCGGGGACTGGACGCCACCGGGGGACGTGGCCTGGACGGGACCCGGCACGGCGTGGATCCGGCGGTACGGGTGGCCGTCGGGGAAGTCGTCGTCCAGGAACCGGATCAGCTCGGCGAGCTGCTGCGGGAAGTCGTCGGCGCCTTCGTTCAGCCGGTCGGTGCGGCGCAGTGCGGCGGCCGTCGCCCCGTCGGTGCCGGGCGCCCGGCCGAGGCCGAGGTCGACGCGTCCCGGCGCCATGGCCTCCAGCGTGCCGAACTGCTCCGCGATCACCAGGGGCGCGTGGTTCGGCAGCATGACGCCACCCGAGCCGAGCCGGATCCGGCCGGTGTGTGCGGCGAGGTGCGCGAGGATCACGGCGGGCGAGGAGGAGGCCACGCCCGGCATCGAGTGGTGCTCGGCCACCCAGTACCGGTGGTAGCCGCGGTTCTCCGCGAGGCGGGCGATGTCCACGCTGGTCCGCAGCGCGTCGGTGGCGGTGCGGCCCGCGCCGACGGTCACCAGGTCCAGTACGGAGAGGGGGACGGGTGCGGTGCCGTGGGCGGTGCCCCGGATCTCCTCTGCGGCGTCTGCGGCCATGGTGGGGTGCCTCCTGTTGTCGTGCCGGGTCACTGCGCGGGCTAACAGGAGAGTGCCTCCGGTTATTCCCCGGAAGGGCGCCGGTACTGACCTTCGAAGGCCGATCGGCAGTGCGCGAGCAGCTCGCGCACCGCGGGTCCTGCCGTGCTCGCCCAGATCAGGGCGAGCACCCCCGGCGTCTCCACGTCCTCGATGGTGCGGGCGGTGAGGCGGTCGCGGTGGGCGGCGGCCATCGAGGCGCTGAGGACGGCGACGCCGAGCCCGCGGGCGGCCAGGCCGGCGATGGCGTCCGCGGCGCCGGCCTGCAGCGCGATCGCCGGCTGGAAGCCCTGCCCGGCGCACGCCTGGTCGAACACGGCGCGCAGGCCGGTGCCCGGCGGCATGCAGATGACCGGGTGGTCGGCCAGGTCGCGCAGCACGACCCGCCGCCGCTCCGCCAAGGGGTGCCCGGGCGGGACCGCCACGACGAGTCGTTCACTGATGATCGTCCGCGCTTCCAGGTCCCCGGGAGGGGCCGCCGCCGCTCCGACGAGGGCCAGATCGAGTGCGCCGGTGCGCACCCCGTCCGCGAGCCGGTCGGAACCGTCCTCCAGCAGGGAGAGCTCCACGCCCGGATGCGCCTCGTGGAAGGCCGCGAGGGCGTCGAACAGCGGGTCGAGGGTGCAGCCGACCACCATGCCGACGGCGAGCCGGCCCCGGATCAGGTCGGTCACCTCGCCCACCGCCTGGCCGACCGACCCGGCCGCGGCCAGTGCGGCGCGGGCGTGTTCGAGCGCGGCCTTCCCGGCGACGGTGAGGGTGACGGCGCGGGCCGACCGGTCGAACAGGTCGGCGCCGAGTTCCCGCTCCAGCCGGCGGATCTGGGCGCTGACGCCGGACTGGCTGATGTGCACCCGCTCGGCGGCGCGGGTGAAGTTCCGCTCCTCGGCGACCGCGACGAAGTACTCGAGCTGCCTCAGTTCCATAACCACAGATTCTAGTTTTGAGAAATACCATCTGTTGGACTTCTCGTGGCGGGGCGACGACGCTGGAAGGCACGAGAGACCGACGCAGGAGGAACCGTGCCGGAGTACGAGAAGGCCATGCGGCCCGAGGACATCACCCGTCTGTTCGTCGAGCGGTCCAACGCCGGTGACGCGGCCGGGGTCGCCGCACTGTACGAGGAGGACGCGGTGGTGGCCTACCCGCCCGGCGAGCGGACGGTGGGGCGGGAGGCGATCCGTGCGCTGTGGGAGAAGGTGCTGGCCAACGCTCCCCGCTTCGAGCCGGAACAGCCGCTGCCCACGCTGATCAGCGGCGACCTCGCCCTCACCTCGACCCCGCCGAAGGACGGGTCCGGGGCGCGGGCGCAGGTCGTACGGCGCCAGCCCGACGGAAGCTGGCTGCGCGTGCTCGACCAGCCCGAGTTCACCCCGCCCGCCCGCTGACGCCCGCGGCCTGCGCCGCCGTCACCCGAGGCGCGACCAGGCGAAGACGGCGTAACTCTCGCCCTCCCGGGGCGCCCTGCTCCACGAGCGGGTGGTGAAGCGGTGCAGGGCGCCGCCGGTGAGGGCGAAACGGGGCAGGGACAGGGCGAACTCGCGCTCCAGGGCGGCCAGCAGGCGCCGCTCGCCCGCCTCCCCGGTCACGCCCCCGAACAGCCGGGAGGGATCCAGGGGTTCGGGGATCTCTCCGCCCCGCTCGATCTCCTCGCCCCGCACCGTGAAGGCGAACAGCTCCCGGCCCCGTTCGGCCACCGACAGGTGCACCACCTGCTCCGTGTGCGGCCGGGCGGGCTGCGCCCAGAGCGTCACACAGCGGCCCCGCGCCGAGGCCGCCGCGGCGGGGGAGACGAAGAACCGGTCGGCCGCCACGGCCGCGGGGGCCACCTCGAAGCCGAACGCCCACCCGGACGCCGTCCGCCCCACGGAGAGCCGCGCCGGATCCTTCCAGAGGTCCGTGCTCCCCGGTCCCGGGGAGCGGTGCGCGGTGACGCGCTCCCAGGGCCCGACCGGCTGCGGACTCAGTCCCTCGCCGTCCGGCTCGCCGATCAGGGCGGGCAGGCCGGCCGGTTCGACGCCCTCCACCCACAGGCACCGGTAGCCGGCGCGTACGGGGTCCGGGGCGTCGTCGACCAGCCAGCGCAGTCCCGGCGGGTCCGCGTCGGGCGCGGGCTCCGGCGGCGGGCCGTCGCGGCCCGCGCGGGGCGTGGACAGCAGTTCCCGCCAGCGTTCGGGCGTGACCGCGCGTCCCAGGACGGAGTCGGCCGTCAGGCCCACCGGCGCCACCAGGTCCGGGCCCGGCGGCGACCAGGACGGCACGGCCGCCCGGATCGTCCGCCACGCCCCGTCCACGTCGCCCCAGCGTGCCGCCTCCCGGGCCTCGGCCACCGCCCGGCCGAACGCCCCGCCGGGCTCGTACCGGTAGGCACCCTCCTGGACCCGGGCGACGAGGTCGTCCGCCGCCGCCCGCATCCCGTCGTCGGTCTCGCAGCCGAGGGCGAGGGTCCCCAGGGACGCCCGGTACCGGTTGTCCTCCACGTGCGCCGCCGCCAGGACCGGCAGCAGTTCGCCGGTGTAGCGGGGGTCGGTCACCAGGCCGGCGAAGGCGAAGCGCAGGTTCACCGCCGGGCGGGTCGACAGCTGCCGCAGCAGCGCCGCGGCTCCCGGGCGGCCGAACGACCGTGCCTCGGCGAGCAGTTCACGGGCCGTCTCCCAGTTCCCGCGCAGCGCCTCCTCCCTGGCCCGCTCGACGTTGGCGTCCTGGGCGCGGGTGGTGTCGTTCTCGAACCCGGGCACGGAACCGGCCCGGTCCGCGTGGAACGAGCGGTACCGGGCCTCCATGTAGGCCCGGAAGGACGGGTAGCGGTCCGGGAACTCGCCGCTCCAGCCCTGGTACACGTACAGCGCCCATTCGCCGTCCGGGCCGACGTCCCCGGGGTCGAGCAGGGCGTGCGACATGTCCGACTCCGTCTCCAGCCGCAGCGCCCGCCGCCACATGCCGGCCATCAGCCGCTCCTCGTCGGTCGAGCGCTCGTCCAGGAACTCCTCGTAGGTCTCCGTGAGCCCGTACGGGTCCCCGAACCAGTCGATCTCCCGGGCGCCGCCCAGCCGGTACACCGACGCCGTGGCGTCCACCCACCAGCCGTCGGTGACGGCCAGGAACTCCCGGTACGAGGGCGGCAGTCGGGTGCCGAGCCGCCGCTCGGCCGCCGCGACGGCGTCCTTGGAGGCGGGCGGCTCCCCCAGCCGCTCCCGCTGGGTCCCGTGCTCGTCCGGAACCCATTCCGCCTGCCAACGCCCCAGGAATTCACACCAGTCGAAGCCGCCGTCCGTCGTCATGCCGGGCATCCTGTCACCCGGCACCGACAACGGAGCGTCAGTCCAGCCAGCGGCCGTCCCGCATCAGCTCGCGACCGGTCAGCTCGTTCTCCTGGCGCCAGGCCTGGACACGGCGCGGGACGATCCGGAACCACCGGTACGGCGTGGCCGACGCACGCGGGTCGAAACCGGTGCGCTCGGCGAACAGGCCGGCCCGCCGCGGCGGCGCGTCCAGGACCTCGACCTCGCCGTCGATCATGGTGACGTCCCGGGTGTGCCCCAGGGCCAGCCGGGCGACCCGGCCGGCGGCCAGGTTCCTGCCGGTGGGACTGTCCGCCGGGGTGGCCGCCAGCAGCGCCTCGCCGTCCCAGTCGAAGGACAGCGGTACGAGGTACGGGGCGCCGTCCGCCGACGCGCTGGCCACCCAGACGTCGACGTCGTGGGCGAGCCGGTGCTCGGTGTCCTCGCGGCGCTGGGCGCGGGAGCGGGGTTCGGCGCTCATGGTCACTCCTGTCGGTCGCGGGTCACGACCACCCGGTCCGGGCCGGGCGGGTCGCCGTGACCGGAGCCTCTCCCGGCCGGGGTGCGGGCCGCCTCCGTGCCCGCCACGGAAAGCGCCACGGATAATGGGCCGGTGACCGGTCAAGGGATATCGGCGCGGGAAGCGGAAGTTCTCGCGCTGCTCGGGGAGCACCTGAGCAACGCGGAGATGGCGGCCCGGCTGGTCCTCTCCGTACGCACCGTCGAGTCGCACGTCTCCTCGCTGCTGCGCAAGTTGCACCTGCCGGACCGGCGGGCGCTCGCCCGGCACGCGGCCGAGGCGGCCCGCGCCGAGCGGTCCCGCTCCGCACCGGCCCTGCCGGCGCCGTTGACGGCGTTCATCGGCCGGGTGCGGGAGCGGGGGGAACTCGCCGAGGCGGTGAAGGCGCACCGGCTGGTGACCGTGACCGGTCCGGGCGGGGTGGGCAAGACGCGTCTCGCGCTGGCCGTGGCGGCGGACATGGCCGGTGACTTCGCCGACGGGGTGTGGTTCGTCGACCTCGTTCCGGTCACCGAGCCGGACCGGGTGGGCGCGGCGGTCGCGGCGGCCGTGGGTGTGGGCGAGCAGCCGGGGCGCGGCGTCGACGACGCGGTGCTGGCCGCGCTGGCGGATCACCGGGCGCTGCTGGTGCTGGACAACTGCGAGCAGGTGCGCGACGGGGTGGCGCCGTTCCTGGAGCGGCTGCTCGCGGCCTGCCCGGGGCTGCGGGTGCTGGTGACGAGCCGGGCCCGGCTGATGGTGCCGTTCGAACGGGTCCTCCCGGTCCCGCCGCTGTCGCGGGACGGAGGGGACGCGTCGGAGGCGGTGGCGCTGTTCACGGACCGGGCCGCCGCCGTCGGGCAGCCGCCCGGCCCGGCGGTGAGCGACGGCGTCGTGGCCGTCTGCGAACGGCTCGGAGGCGTGGCGCTGGCGATCGAGCTGGCGGCGGCACGGTGGTCCACGCTGGGCCTGGACGGCCTGACGGCCGGTCTCTCCGACCCGCTGCGGATCCTCACCGGCGGGCCCCGCGCCGACGACCGGCACCGGTCGCTGCGGGCGGTACTGGACTGGAGCCACGACCTGCTGGCCCCGGGGGACCAGGCGCTGCTGCGCCGGGTGTCGGTGTTCGTCACCCCGTTCACCGCGGAGGCGGCCACGGAGGTCGCGGGGTTCACCACCGGTGCGTCCGCAGGAATCCCCGGATTCACCGCCGGAGCGGGCGCCGGGGTGACCGGGTGTATCGCCGACGCCGTCGGGTGCGTCCCGTCGGGCCCCGCCGCGGTCGTCGACGGACTCGGCAGGCTCGCTGAGCAGAGTCTGCTCGCCGTGACGCCCTCGGCGGCCGGTACCCGGTACCAGGCGCTGGAGACCATCCGCCAGTACGGGACCGAGCGGCTCGCCGAGGCCGGTGAGCTGACCGACGTGCGTGCCCGTCACCTGACCTGGTGCCTGGCCGCCGCGGCCGCCCTGGAGGACCCGTCGGGCGCGGACTGGCGGGCCCGTTTCGACGCACTGGCGGACGATCTCCGGGCCGCTCTCGCCTGGGCCTCCGGCCGGCCGGAGCGGCGGGCGGACGCCCACCGTCTCGCCCTGTCGCTGGCCGGGCTGGCCTTCTCCCGCACCCTGCTCGGCGAGGCTCAGCAGCGGTACGAGCAGGCGGCCGCCCTCGCCGGCGACGCCGCGGCTGCCGCGGCACTGCGGCAGGCCGCCGCGGTGGCCGGGTGCCGCAGGCTCGGTGACGACATGTACCGGCTGCACCGTGCCGCGGCTCAGGCCGCGCGCCGGGCCGGGGACCGCGCGGGTGCGTGCCGCGACCTGGCGGCGGCCGCCACCGTCGCCTACCGCTTCTCCACCCTGTTCACGCGGATTCCCCTCGTGGCGGAGGTGACGGCCCTCCTCGCCGAGGCGCGGGAACTGGCCGACGGCACCCCCGCGGCCGAGGCGGCCGTCGCGCTGGCCGAGGCGGCGGTGCTCTGCGACGCGTACGGCGCGCTCCAGGGCGCCGCGGAGAACACCGTGGACGACACCGTCGTACGCGCCGAACAGGCCGTCGCGCTCGCCCGGCGCACGGGTGACCCGGTGGCGGAGTCCGCCGCCCTGGACGCGCTGTCCGGCGCCCGGAGCTGGGCCGGTGACGCCTTCGCCGGCGCGGCGGCCGCCCGGCGCCGGGTCGGCATCCTGGCTTCCCTCGCGCCCGCCCCCGCCCGTACGCACGAGTCGATGGACGCCCTCGCCATGGCCGCCGGCACCGCCCTCGGCGTCGGTGCGCTGCCGGACGCCCGGCGGTGGGGCGGACAGCTCGCCGACCACCCGCTGCTGGCCGAGGCGGGTCACCACGCCACGGCCTGGCTGCTGGCCGCGGACGCGTTCGCGGGGCACGGCGACGAGGTGCTCGGCCGCAGTACGCGGTTCCTCGACGCCTGGGAGCACAGTGGCCGCCGGCCGTCGCTGTCCCTGGGCGCCGCGGCCGCGTCGGTCGCCATGGTGCACGGCCTGCGCGGCGAGCACGACGAACGGGCGTCCTGGCTGACGGTCGTCGACCAGGCGGACACGGCCCCGGAGCAGCACCGTCTCGGCTACGGCGCGGTCCTCGACGGCATGGTCCTGCTCCACCACGGGGACGCCGAGGCGGCCCTGGAGCGGCTCGCCCCGGACCCCGGTGAGGTGTGGAAGTGGGTGTGCTGGATCTGGCTGCACTGGTACGTGGCCCTCAGGGCGGAGGCGGCGGTGCTCGCCGGGCACCCGGAGGCCCGGGCCCGCGTCGAGGCCGCGCGGACGGCGGTCGCCGGGAACCCGGTCGCCACCGCCCAGGTGGACCGCGCCCGGGCGCTGCTCGACGGTGACCTGCCGGGGCAACTCGCCGCCGCGGCGGCCTTCGACGCGGCCGGCTGCCCCTACCAGTCGGCGCGCACCCTGCTGCTCGCCGGGGGTGAGCACGCCGCCGCCGGTGAGGCCGCGCTCGCCGGCCTGGGGCTGGCGGCCCGGCCCCGGCGATGACCGGCCGCGCGCTCCCGGCTCACCGCCCGCTTCCCCCCAGGGGGTGTCGTCGGGATCGGGCCGACTCCAGGCAACGGTGCCTTGCGACCGACCCGAGCCGGACCCCGCGACCCCGGCAAGGTCCACCCGACACCCCCTAGCTCACCGCCTGCTTCACCAGGGCCGCGATCCGCGCCTCCACCTCGGGCGTGACCTCGGTCAGGGCGAAGGCGGTCGGCCACATCGTGCCCTCGTCCAGCTTCGCCGGGTCGTTGAAGCCGAGCGTCGCGTAGCGCGCCGTGAACTTCGCCGCGCTCTGGAAGAAGCAGACGACCTTGCCGTCCAGCGCGTAGGCGGGCATCCCGTACCAGAGCTTCGGCGCGAGGTGCGGGGCGGTGGCCGTGACGACGGCGTGGACGCGCTCGGCCATGATCCGGTCGGAGTCCTGCATCTCGGCGATCTTCGCGAGCAGGTCCCGCTCGGCCTCCGCCGCCTTGTCCGCACGCGAGCCGCGGCGCGCCGCCTTCTTCTGCTCCTGGGCGTGCTCCTTCATCGCGGCCCGCTCGTCGGCCGTGAAACCCTCGTACGTGCTGTCGCCGGTGGCGGTCATGGTCACTCCCGTGGTCGTGGTGCACGATCGGCCGGTGTGCCGTGCCCGGCCCGACCGCTGTGATCACAGCCTCTCGCGGCCGCCCGCGCCCACGCCTCCGTGCTGACCACGGAAAGCGCCACTGAACCCGAACACGGGTCCGGTGGCGCCCCGTCTCACACCTGGATCACCGGCTCCCGCGTGAACAGCGCCCCGAGCTCCGGCGCGTTGACCCTCCGGTCGGCCAGCCGCAGCCCCTCCCAGACGGTGACCTGGTTGGCGGTGAGGACCGGCTTGCCCAGTTCCTTCTCCAGGACCGGGATGTGCGCCGCCGTGTGCAGGGCCGTGTCCGGGAGGAGGACCGCCTCCGCGTCCGGGCGGTCGGCGGAGCGGGCCAGCGCCAGCACCTCGGCCTCGGTCCAGGTGCCGACCTCCGCGGCCGTGATGATGCCGGAGCTGATGACGGCGACGGTCTCCACACCGGCGGTACGCAGGAAGTCCGCGAACAACTGGGCCACGTCTTCCGGGTACGTCGCGCCGATCGCGACCCGGCGCACCCCGAGCTCCTTCGCCGCGTGCACGAAGGCGAAGGAGGTGGAGGAGGCGGGCAGTCCCGCCGTCCGGGCCAGCGAGCGCACCTGCTCCTGGGCGCCGTCCCAGCCGTGCACGAAGCTGCCGCTGGTGCAGGCCCACACGACGGCGTCGGCGCCGGCCAGACGCAGTTCCGCCGTGCCCGCCTCGAGCCGCTGCGGCGAGCCCATCTCGCGCAGGGCGTCGACGCGGTGAGCGTCCTCGCCGATGTCGGTGTGCACCAGGTCCACTCGGATGTCGCTGCCCAGGAGCTGCTCGATGCGTGGGTAGTCGTCCTCGCCGGAGTGGCCCGGGTACAGGAATCCCAGTGCTGTCATGTCCACCCTTCCTGCTGCTGTTCCGTGCCAGGGACGTCCGGCGTCTCTGGCAGTACGGGGCCGGCCGGCCCCGGCACCGCGGGGCCGGTCCGCGCCGCCGGGTCGGTCAGCGTCTGGTACGGCCCCACGGCACGGGTACCCAGTCGGCGCAGCGCCGCCCACATCGTCACTTGGTTGGCCGAGATCACCGGCATCCGCAGCTCGGCCTCCAGCTGCGGGATGACGTCGTAGGTGGGGAGGTTGGTGCAGGAGATGAACAGCGCGTCGGCCGCCCCCGGACGCGGCACGGCCCGGCGTGCCATCTCGGCCACGTCCCGGTACGGGACCTTCCAGATGTGCCGGGTCAGTCCCATGAACGCGCAGCCGGTGACCGTGGCGCCCGCCTCGGCGACGTACGCCTCCAGCACCCGGGTCACCGACACGGTGTACGGCGTCACCAGCGCGACCCGGCGTACGCCCAGCTCGGTCAGCGTGTCCAGCAGCGCACCCGAGGTGGTGACGGACGGGACCGCGCCCGCCCAGGTCATCGCCTCGCACATCGCGCGCTCGCCGGCGATGCCGCCGACGAAGCTGCCGGAGGTGCAGGCGTAGGCGACGACCTCGGGGGCGATGGCGTTGAGGGTGCGCACGGCCTCGCCGAGCGTCTCGTGCTCGCTGACCATCCGGGCGAGGTCCAGGCCGACCTCGACGGGCACGTAGGGGGTCCGCGTCACGTGCAGCGAGACCTCGTCGGGCACCCACCGCCACAGCTCGCGATCGAGCGCGAAGTCGAACGGGGCGACCACGCCGACCCCGCGTTGCGGAGCTGGTCCGCCGAGAAAGGAGATGTCCATGGCACGCACCGGCCTCACGCTGAGGAAGGGGAGGGCAACGCACCGTACGCACGGCCGTGTTGACGAAGGTAGGTTCCGGTGCGAGCGTGGTCAATCCGCCCGCGTCACCAGTAGGTCAACAGCCGGTTAACTCCCCGTCGGCGTCCGGTTCGCCACGCGCCCCTCCGCCGCCGACACCCGACCGCCGTACCGCCCCCGCCTCCCGGAGACACGTCGCCGATGACCATGCCCACCCTCCTCGTCCTGGACGCCGAACCCCCGCCCCGGCTGGGCCGGCTGACCGGCCGGGTCCGGATCGAGCACGCGGACGAGTCGACCCTCGCCGAGCGGCTGCCGCACGCCGACGTGCTGCTCGTGTGGGACTTCCGGTCGCACGCCGTGCGCCGCGCCTGGCCCGGCGGCGGGCCGCGCCCGCGCTGGGTGCACACGGCGAGCGCGGGCGTCGACCACCTGATGTGCCCCGAGCTGGCCGGCTCGGACACGGTGGTGACGAACGCGCGCGGCGTCTTCGACGGGCCGATCGCCGAGTACGTCGCCGCCCTGGTGCTGGCGATGGCCAAGGACCTGCCCCGCACCCTGGAACTCCAGCGGGAGCGGACCTGGCGGCACCGCGAGTCGCTGCGGGTGGCCGGCACCCGTGCCTGCGTGGTCGGCTCCGGGCCGATCGGGCGGGCGATCGCCAGGACGCTGAAGGCCCTCGGGATCACCACCGCGCTGGTCGGCCGGGCCGCGCGGCCCGGGGTGCACGGCCCGGAGGACCTGGACCGGCTGCTGACCCGCGCCGACTGGGTGGTCGCCGCCGCGCCGCTCACCGACGACACCCGCGGCATGTTCGACGCCCGCCGGTTCGGCGTGATGCAGCCCTCCGCCCGCTTCGTCAACGTGGGGCGCGGACAGCTCGTCGTCGAGGGCGACCTCGCGAAGGCGCTGGCCGAGCGGTGGATCGCGGGCGCCGCGCTGGACGTCTTCGAGCACGAACCCCTCGGCCCCGACAGCCCGTTGTGGCAGGCCCCCGGACTGATCGTCTCCCCGCACATGAGCGGCGACACGGTCGGCTGGCGGGACGAACTGGGGGCCCAGTTCGTGGAGCTGTACGAGCTCTGGGCGGCGGGCGAGCCGCTGCCGAACGTGGTCGACAAGAAACGCGGATACGTACCCGGACACTGACGTCCCACCGAGCGTTCCCAGAAAGCGGGAGGGTGCATGACCGACCTCACCGAGCTGACGGCCGTACAGCTCGTCGACGGTTACCGCAAGGGCGAGTTCAGCCCCGTGGAGGTGACGCGGGCGGTCCTGGAACGGGCCGAACGGATCCAGCCGGAGGTGAACGCGTTCGTCCGGCTGACCGGCGAGGAGGCGCTGGACCAGGCGCGGCGGGCCGAGGACCGCTGGCGGCGCGGGGAGCCGGGCGGACGGCTGGACGGGGTGCCGGTCACGGTCAAGGACATCCTGCTGACGCGCGGCCACCCGACCCTGCGCGGCTCCCTGGCCGTCTCCCCGGACGGCCCCTGGGACGAGGACGCGCCGTCCGTCGCCCGGCTGCGCGAGCACGGCGCGGTCCTCGTCGGCAAGACGACGACGCCCGAGTACGGCTGGAAGGGCGTGACCGACTCCCCGCTGAGCGGCATCACCCGCAACCCGCACGACCCGTCCCGTACCGCGGGCGGCTCCAGCGGGGGCGCGGCGGCCGCCGTGGCCCTCGGGGCGGCGCCACTGGCGCTGGGCACGGACGGCGGCGGCAGCGTGCGCATCCCGGCGTCCTTCTGCGGGATCTTCGGCCTGAAACCGACGTACGGCCGGGTCCCGCTGTACCCGGCGAGCGCCTTCGGCACGCTGTCGCACGTCGGCCCGATGACCCGGGACGCGGCGGACGCGGCGCTGATGCTGGACGTGATCGGCACGCCGGACGCCCGCGACTGGTCGGCGCTGGGCCCGGCGCCCGGCTCGTACTCCGAGGCCCTGCCGGGCGGGGTGCGGGGGCTGCGGGTGGCGTACTCGCCCTCGCTCGGCGGGCAGGTGGCGGTGCGCCCGGCGGTGGCGACGGCGGTACGGCGGGCGGTGCAGCGGCTGGCGGAGCTGGGCGCGTACGTCACCGAGGCCGACCCGGACTTCGCGGACCCGGTGGACGCCTTCCACACCCTGTGGTTCAGCGGGGCCGCGCGGGTCGTGCAGGGACTGAGGGCGGCGCAGCGCGAGGTGCTCGACCCGGGGCTGCGGGAGATCGTCGGGGCCGGGGCGCGGTACTCGGCGCTGGACTACCTGGCCGCGGTGGACGTCCGGATGGAACTGGGGCGCCGGATGGGCCGCTTCCACGAGACGTACGACCTGCTGGTCACGCCGACGCTGCCGGTCACCGCGTTCGAGGCGGGCGCCGAGGTGCCGAAGGGGTCCGGGCACCGGCGGTGGACGGGGTGGACGCCGTTCACGTACCCGTTCAACCTGACCCAGCAGCCGGCGGCGACCGTGCCCGTCGGCGCGGACGGGGACGGTCTGCCGGTCGGGATGCAGCTGGTGGCGGCCCGGCACCGGGACGACCTGGTGCTGCGGGCCGCGCACGCGCTGTACGCGGCGGGGGCGGTGCCGACGCGGTTCGGGGCCGGGGTCACGCCCGGCGGAAGCTGAGCGTCTCGCCCGCCGCTCCCGACCGCCACAGGTCGTTGCAGGCCTCGGCCATCGCGTCCAGCCCTTCGACGACCTGGCCCCACACGGTGCCGGGCACCCAGCCGACGTCGCCGTTGAGCAGCAGGTTGTTGCGCTCGTAGAACAGGGCCAGGTCGACGAGGGTGGTGCCGGGGCGGACCTCGCGGTCGTAGCCGTACGCCTTGGTGCCCAACTCGGCGCCCGCGAAGGCGAAATAGCACAGGTCGCCCGGGATGGGCGTGACGGTCGGGTTCTCCAGCGGTGGTTCGTTCGCCGCGAAGGGCGGGAAGAGGGCGTAGATCTCGTTGCGGGCGTATTTGGCGTGATACACGTCGCCGGCCAGGGGGAGCGCGTCCCAGACCGCCGCGCAGGTGATCGGGGCCCGTTCGTCCAGCAGCCGGGCCGTGCACGTGATTCCGCGTGTGACCAGCGAGACTTCGATGTAGCGATCAGCCATGCCCTCCATGGCAGTGGGCCGAGGCTCCGCGGTCAAGGGTGCCGTGCCGTCGTACCGGACCGAAAAAGATCGGCATAACCTCCGGGGCTTCGGGTAGCTGCGCGCCCATGGCTCCACCACACAGAACCCCTCCATGGGGCATATCCGTCCGAAGGCCCGGGAGTTCGGGGCCCACTCGCCGATCGCTGCTCGCGGGGGCCGCGGCGCTCGGCGCGCTGGGGGCCGCCGGCTGCTCACGGGTCGCGACCGCGTCGAACGTGGAGGGCGGCGACCTGCTCGACCGGCTGCGGGCCCAGGGCGTGGCCCGGCTCGGCATCGCGGGCGAGATCCCCTTCGGGTACATCGACAAGAACGGGGAGCTGACCGGCGAGGCGCCGGAGCTGGCGAAGGTCATCTTCAAGCGGCTCGGAGTGGACCGGGTGCAGCCGGTGCCGACGGAGTTCGGCTCCCTCATCCCGGGGCTGGCGTCGCAGCAGTTCGACGTCGTGGCGGCCGGGATGTACATCAACCCGGACCGCTGCGAGCAGGTCATCTTCTCCGACCCCGACTACCAGATGCTCGACTCCTTCATCGTGCGCAAGGGCAACCCCCTGGGCCTGCGCGACTACAAGGACGTCGTGGAGAAGAAGGCCAGGTTCGCGACCGGCACCGGGTACGCCGAGATCCAGTACGCGGTCGAGGCCGGGTACAAGGAGGGCGACATCCTGATCGTCCCCGACCAGGTGGCCGGTCTCAACGCCGTCGAGGCCGGGCGCGTGGACGTCTTCGCGGGCACGGCGCTGACCACCCGTGAGGTGGTGAAGAAGTCGAGCAAGACCGAGGTGACGGAGGCGTTCAAGCCGGTCGTCGGCGGCAAGCCGCACGTCGACGGCGGCGGCTTCGCCTTCCGGCCGACCGAGACCAATCTGCGGGACGCCTTCAACGTCGAGCTGCAGAAGCTCAAGAGGAGCGGTGAACTGCTCCGCATCCTCAAGCCGTTCGGGTTCACCGAGGACGAGATGACCGATCTGACCGCGAAGGAGCTGTGCGGCGGATGACATCCGGACTGTGGGAACTCGTACTCCAGGGCGTCTGGGTCACGGTCCAGCTGCTCTTCTTCAGCGCGCTGCTGGCGACGGCCGTCTCCTTCGTGGCCGGCGTCGCGCGCACCCACCGGCTGTGGATCGTCCGCTTCCTCGCGGGCTTCTACACCGAGGTGTTCCGCGGCACCTCCGCGCTGGTGATGATCTTCTGGGTGTTCTTCGTGCTGCCGCCGGCCTTCGGCTGGCAGCTGGTGCCGATGTGGGCGGGCACGCTGGCGCTGGGCCTGACCTACGGGGCGTACGGCTCCGAGATCGTGCGCGGCGCGCTCGGCGCGGTGGACCCGGCGCAGAAGGAGGGCGGCATCGCCCTCAGCTTCACGCCCTGGCAGCGGATGAAGCTGATCCTGCTGCCGCAGGCGGTGCCGGAGATGATCCCGCCCTTCTCCAACCTGCTGATCGAGCTGCTCAAGGGCACCGCCCTGGTGTCGATCATGGGCATGGGCGATCTGGCGTTCAGCGGCAACCTGGTGCGCCTGGCGCTCCAGGAGAGCGCGGAGATCTACACGTACATCCTGCTGATCTACTTCGTGATCGCGTTCCTGCTCACGCGGGTGATGCGCGGTCTGGAGAAGAAGCTGAAGGCGGGCGTCGGGAAGGCGGTCCCGAAGCGGAAGACCGTCACTCCTGAGCCGGCGGAGATCGGGGGTGTCCGATGAACTGGGACTGGAACGCGGTCTCCGAGTTCATGCCGCACTTCTGGGACGGCCTGCTGGTCACCCTCCAGATCCTGGTGCTCGGCTCGCTGATCTCCTTCGCCCTGGGCCTGGTGTGGGCACTGCTGATGCGGGTGCCGTCCCGCTGGGTGACCTGGCCGGTCGGGGTGATCACGGAGTTCGTGCGCAACACCCCGCTGCTGGTGCAGCTGTTCTTCCTCTTCTACGTGCTGCCCGAGTGGGGCGTGACCGCCTCGGCGCTGACCACCGGCGTGATCGGCATCGGCCTGCACTACTCGACGTACACGATGCAGGTCTACCGGGCCGGCATCGAGGCGGTGCCGGTCGGCCAGTGGGAGGCCGCGACGGCGCTGAACCTGCCGCTGGGCCGGACCTGGACCGCGGTGATCCTGCCGCAGGCCGTCCGCCGGGTGGTACCCGCCCTCGGCAACTACGTGATCTCGATGCTGAAGGACACACCGCTGCTGATGGCGATCACGGTGCTGGAGATGCTCGGTGAGGCGCGGCTGTTCTCCCAGCAGAACTTCCAGTTCACCGAGCCCCTGACGGTGATCGGCGTGGCCTTCATCATCGTCTCCTACCTGGCCTCCCTTGCCCTGCGAGCCCTGGAGCGACGCCTTGCCCACTGACACTCTCCCCAACCCCGAGAAGAGCCCCGAGCGCAGCACCGGCGAGCTGATCCGCCTGGAGCAGGTCACCAAGCGGTTCGGGGACAACACCGTCCTCGACCACCTCGACTTCTCCGTCGACGCCGGCAAGCACGTCACCCTGATCGGCCCGTCCGGGTCGGGCAAGACGACGATCCTGCGGCTGCTGATGACGCTGCTCAAGCCCGACGAGGGCACGATCACCGTGGACGGGCAGAAGCTCTTCCCGGCGACCGAGAAGGAGCGGCGCGAGGTCCGCAAGCAGATCGGGATGGTGTTCCAGCAGTTCAACCTGTTCCCGAACATGAGCGTGCTGCGCAACATCACCGAGGCGCCGGTCACCGTGCTCGGCATGCCCAAGGACGAGGCGGTGGAGCGCGCCAAGGGCCTGCTCGACATGGTGGGCCTGGCCGACAAGTGCGACGCCCGCCCGGCCCAGCTCTCCGGCGGCCAGCAGCAGCGGGTGGCGATCGCCCGGGCGCTGGCGATGCGGCCCAAGGTGCTGCTGCTGGACGAGGTGACGTCCGCGCTGGACCCGGAGCTGGTCGCGGGCGTCCTCGACCTGCTGCGGGACATCGCGCGCAGCACCGACATCACCATGCTCTGCGTGACCCACGAGATGAACTTCGCCCGGGACATCTCGGACCAGGTCCTGATGTTCGACTCGGGGCGGGTCATCGAGGCCGGCGCGCCGGAGAAGATCTTCAGCGAGCCGGAGCACGACCGGACCCGGGAATTTCTCAGCGCGGTGCTGTGAGGGCAGGGCGTGCCCCGACGTCCGAGGTCGGGACGCCGGGGCACGCCACTGGCATGTGCCAGAGTGCCGACGCCCCAGTTGAGGGCGGCGGAATCTGGCCAACACCTCCTCGCATCGGGCCCTTTGACGGCTATCGTGAAGGGGACCCGCTGTCCGGATCAGGGCCTACGAAGCGAGCGCAGGGGGAGACCACCGTGGCGCTGCAGCACAAGCCGACCGCGCCGCACCACTCGGTCCAGGACGCCCTGCGCGCCCTGGAGACGGTGGCGCGGCACAGCACCGGAATCACCGACACCGAACTCGCCCGGCAGACCGGCCTCGGCCGGGAGCGGCTGACCCCGCTCCTGCGCATGCTGCGCCGCGAGGGCTACGTCGAGCAGACCACCGACGGGGCCTACGTCCCGGGCGAGGCCCTGGCCCGCCTGGGCTCGGCGCACGGCCGCGAGGAGGCCGTGCGCGACAAGCTCCAGCACACCCTGGACCGGCTGCGCGACTCGGTGGGCGCCGCCGTCTACATCAGCCGGTACGTCGACGGCGAGGTCAGCGTCACCCAGTACGCCGACAGCCCGGCCGCGCCCCGGGTGAACGAGTGGGTGGACTTCCGCGTCTCGGCGCACGCCACCGCGGTCGGCAAGAGCCTGCTGACCCAGCTGGACCACGCGGGCCGCCGCGACCACCTGGCCCGGCACAAGATGGCCCGGCTGACCTCGCGCACCATCACCAGCCACAAGCTGCTGCTGTCCCGGCTGGAGTCCCAGCCGCCCACGGTGCCCGTCCTCGATCTGCAGGAGTACGCGGTGGGCACGGTCTGCGCGGCCGTCCCGCTGACGGCGGGCTCCGCCGCGGGCTGCCTGGCCCTGTCGCTCCCCGTCGAGCACGCGCACCGGCTGCGGCAGGCCGCGGACGCCCTGAACCGGGGCGCGACGCCGGTCCTGCTGTCACTGGCGATCTAGGGGGTGTCGTTCGGATCAGGTCCCAGGAAATCGGCGGTTCTTCGTCAGCGCCGGTGAGCCAGACCCCGCGTCTGCGGCATGATCCGAACGACACCCCCTAGGGGCCTGCGCCCCGTGCGGGCGGTGGTCGTGAGCACCCCGTCGGACCAGGTAGTATTTTCGTCGTCGCCGACCGCGGAAAGCGGAAGGCGAGAGTCATGCGCCGCTAGCTCAGTTGGTTAGAGCAGCTGACTCTTAATCAGCGGGTCCGGGGTTCGAGTCCCTGGCGGCGCACAGAAGAGGGCCCCTCGCACACGCGAGGGGCCCTCCTTCGTTCAGAAGGTCACGTCCGAGCAGGCGTAGAACGCGTTGCCCGTGTCGGCGATCGTCCACACCGACAGGATCACGTGGTGCCCGCTCAGCCCGGACGGCAGCGTGCCGGTGTGGGAGAGCGTGGCCGGCGGCTGCTGGCCGCCGTAGGGCACCGTGAAGAACGGCGTGAGGTTGAGGTCGGACCGGGACAGGCTGTGGTCCTGGTTCCAGCCCGGCTTGGTGACGTAGTACTTGAAGTCGGTCGTGGCGTGCCGGGCGGTGAACTGCCAGCGGAAGGTGTAGCTCTGCCCGCCGTTCACCTTGGTGGTCGGCCACGCCTGGCCGTTGGGCTGCTTGGGGGCGTCGAGCGAGGCGAACGTGCCGTGCCCCGCGGAGCAGATCTTCCCGTCGGCCGGCCCGGCGGCCGGGAAGCCCTTGGGGCCCTCGACGCTCTGCGGCTCCCACTGGATGGAGCCGCACCCGGTGACGGTGCCGTTCTGGCACACCTTCTGCCGGCTGACGGGGAGGTCGGTGTAGCCGTGGCCGCTGGCGCCGCCGGACGAGAGCACGAGGGCTCCGGTGGTCGCGATGCCCAGCGCCGCGGCGGACAACTTGGTCCTGGTGCGCATACTGCTTCTCCTGTGACGTGGGGGAAGTGCAGCGAGCTTTTCTGGTCTAGACCAAGTCACAGGTTATTGCCGTCAGTTGAACATGTCCATACCAATCGAAGAACCCGGGCCGGGATCCGCCCCGGCCCCCGCTCACGGCCCCGGCTCGCCCCGCCCCGCGCAGAACGCCACCGTCAGGTCCTTCACCAGCACCTTGCGCTCGTAGTCGTCGAGTTCCACCAGCCCGCGCATCGTCAGCCGGGTCACCGTGTCCTCCACCGAGTCCACGACCGAGGTGAGCACGCTCGCCCGCTGCGCCGCGTCCAGTGCGGCGATCCGGCGCCGGTGCATCGCGGCGGCAACCTCCGGGGCGTACTCCACCCGCACCGGCCGCACCGAGAACACCTCCAGGCCGACCGGCGCCGCGTCCGCCGCCACCAGCCGGGTCAGCGTCTCGGCCGCCACGTCCGCCGCGCCACGGACCGTGCCCGCCGGCTCCACCGGGACCCGGGACAGCGCCGCCTCGACGCACTCGCGCAGATACGCCTCGTGGTCCTCGACGCCCAGCGTGACCCGCACGGTGTCCCGCACCCGCCACACCACCAGCGTCACCGTCCTGAGCGCGACCCCGTTCGAGTCGGCGGCGGGCATCGGCTCGCTGCGCCAGTGCCGCAGCCGCACATCGACCGGGCGGCGCAGGAACAGCGGGTTCACCCACATCAGGCCCGTGCGCCGGACGGTCCCCCGGTACCGGCCGAACAGACCGAGCACCCAGGCCTGCCCGGTCCGGCCCCGGGCCAGCCCGCCGAAGCCGAACAGTCCCAGCGCCCCGGCGGCCAGGTACGCCGCCCACTGCGCGGGCCCGAGCCCGGCGCCCGCCTGCGCCGGCAGCCCCAGCGCCTCGACGGCGAGCGGCGGCACGATCCCGGCCCACCAGGAGGTGACCGCACAGCCCGCCACCCCGCAGGCCCCCGCCGCCACGCCCGCCACTCCGGGCAGCACCCGGGCCGGACGCTCGGTCAGCTCCGGGTCGACCGAGGCCACCGGCCGGGGCCGCGCCGCGGTGGGGCGCCGCATCCGCGGCTGCTCCCCCGTGCCGTGCCGGCGCTCGACGACCGCGGGCCGCAGCGGCACCGGCGCCGAGGCGGGGTCGTCGCGGAACAGCAGGTGGACGGGGATCTCGGTGGTCGCCTCGTTGTGGATGAGCCGCGCGGGCCGGACCGCGCCCGCCACGCCCTCCCCGGCCCCGTCGAACCCGGGGCCCGGAGCCGGGGCCGCAGCCGAGGGCGACGGCGACGGCGACGGCGGAATCGACGCCGGAACCGATGCGGGGACCGGCTCCGGGGTCGTCGAGGGTGTCGTCGAAGAGGTCGTACTCATGCGTCCTCCAGCCTCCGCGCCAGACGCGTCATGAACGGGTGATCACGAACGGTGCCCCCCGAGGGAGCGGTCACGAGAAGAGCCGCCGCCAGGTCTCCGGGCCCGGGTAGCCGTCCACAGCGCCGCCGCGCCAGCCCTGCGCGCGCTGGAAGGCCTCGACGTTCCGCCGGTCCGCCTCGCCCCAGCGCGGCCCGGGCGCGCTCGTGTAGTGCTTGCCGAACCCCTTCTTCACGAGTTGCCCGCCGAGCTGGGTGACGTACGGGTTGTCCGCGCCCGGCCGGAACATCGCCCGGCCCGGGTAGCCGGGCACCCCGTGCGAGGCGGGCGCGGCGGCGCCCGCCGCCGGCGTCGTATCGCTGGTCACCCCCTTGTAGCGGTAGGGGAGGTACTTGGCGGAGTTGCTCCAGTAGGCGTAGGGCGTGGCCATCTTGCGGGTGTGCGGCGGGGTCTGCTCGTAGGCCGTGTAGGAGGTCTGCTTGTCGTCCGTCCAGCCGCCGAAGATCACCACGTGGGAGCCCGTCTGCGGGTCGGACGTGTTGTGGAACAGCAGGATGTCGCCGGGCTGGAGTTCTTCCTTGGTGATCCGGTCCGCGAAGGCGCCGAGACTCCCGGTCCATTCGTTCGTGGGCAGATTCCAGGCCATCGACACGTAACCCGAGCAGTCCTGCCGGTAACCGTCGGACCAGTAGGCGGTCATGCTGTAGGGCACCTTCGCGGTGACCCAGGTCTTGGCCCGCTCGATGATGTCGGTACGGGTGATCGCGGGCAGCAGCGTACCGGCCGGGGGACCCGCCGGGCGGCCCGTCGGACCGTGCAGCGGCGCCCTGGGACCCTGCGGGGTGTCAGGCTCCTCACCTGCCGGATCACCGGGACGGTGGAGTACGTCGGCGGCGGCCGGGGCCGCTGCCGCCTGGCCGGCGCCGAGGGCGGCGGCCGCGGTGGCGGCGGCCACCACGAGGACGCGGTGGGCGGCCGGACGGGTGGAGGCCCGGCCGTCCGGGGAATGCGGCAGGACACTGCGCCAGTGCCGGCAACCGGGGCAGTCACAGTCGCTCACGGGATCGATTTCCTCGAATACCGGAGTCTCCATGCGATTCCCCTCACACTGCAGTGGCAAAGTCCGCGACGGTGTGCGCACCGGCGCACAGTGATCAGTTTCCCAACTGTCCCGTTTATGCGCATGTTGACGGTCCGAATGATGTACCCGGGTGGCGCGCGCGGGGGACGCCCGCCCCGGACGTGGTCCGGAGCACCCGGCGGCGTCGGGTAGAGTTCTCCAGGTCAGCAGGCGCCGCTAGCTCAGTTGGTTAGAGCAGCTGACTCTTAATCAGCGGGTCCGGGGTTCGAGTCCCTGGCGGCGCACAGACGGTCGAAGGCCCTCCGTAGCACACGGGGGGCCTTCGGCGTACCCGGAACCTCGGGCTCTTGCGATCATGACGAACGCCGTAGAACCCTGGTCCGGTTGGGGGGCCGGATGCCGAGGGGGGCATCATGCAACCGGGGGTCGCTGTTCCATGTCTATATAAGGTGTGGATGCCGTGGTGACAGCAACCCACCACTGTGACGTCCGTGACGGCCGAGGGGGACCCGGCGGACGAAGGAAGCGACGAAACACGCGCTGACCCGCGTGTGGGGGGATGACTCATGACGTCGACGCCGACGGGCGCCGGGCAGGACCACGACCCGTCTCAGACCACCCAGCTCAGGGTGCCTGCGCATCGGACCTGGAACACCGGCTCGTTCCGCCGGATAAAGAAGGCGCTGCCCAGATACGACTACGAGCACTACAGCCGGCTCGCGGGCCCCCTCACCCAGCCCGACCCGCACAAGCCGTACCAGGTGCAGTACCGCTCGCTCCTCTCGCAGGAGCCGCACCGCATCCGGGTCGCCCTGATGCTGGCCGCGGCCCCGCTGCTGTCGGTGGTGCTGCTGGTCTGGCTGCTCCAGCCCGAGCACTGGACGGAGCGCGACTACCCGGCCTTCGACTGGCTGCCCGCCCTCGACATCGTCATGCTCGTCTCGATCGGCCTGATCGAGCTCTTCCGCTGCCTGAACGTGCTGTCGAACGCGCACGCCACGCTGGTCGCCCGCGACCCGATCCCGGTGGTGCCCGAGACCGGCACCCGGGTCGCCTTCCTCACCTCCTTCGTGCCCGGCAAGGAGCCGCTGGAGATGGTGACGAAGACCCTGGAGGCGGCCGTCAAGATCCGCCACCGCGGTCTGATGCACGTCTGGCTCCTCGACGAGGGCGACGACCCCGAGGTGAAGGCGGTCTGCGAGCGCCTCGGCGTGCACCACTTCTCCCGCAAGGGCGTCGCGAAGTGGAACATGCCCAAGGGCCCGCACCGCGCCAAGACCAAGCACGGCAACTACAACGCCTGGCTCGAGGCGCACGGCGACGACTACGACTTCTTCGCCTCCGTCGACACCGACCACGTGCCGCTGCCGAACTACCTGGAGCGGATGCTCGGTTTCTTCCGCGACCCGGACGTCGGCTTCGTCATCGGGCCGCAGGTCTACGGCAACTACGACAACCCGATCACCAAGGCCGCCGAGTCCCAGCAGTTCCTCTTCCACGCGCTGATCCAGCGCGCGGGCAACCGCTACGGCGCGCCGATGTTCGTGGGCACCTCCAACGCGGTGCGCATCAGGGCACTGAAGCAGATCGGCGGTCTGTACGACTCGATCACCGAGGACATGGCGACCGGCTTCGAGATCCACCGCCACAAGAACCCGGCCACGGGCCGCAAGTGGCGCTCGGTCTACACCCCGGACGTGCTGGCCGTCGGCGAGGGCCCGAACGCCTGGACGGACTTCTTCACCCAGCAGATGCGCTGGTCGCGAGGGACGTACGAGACGATCCTCAAGCAGTACTGGAAGGGCTGGTACTCGCTGCCGCCGAGCAAGCTCTTCAACTACACAATGATGATCATCTTCTACCCCATGTCGGCCATGAACTGGATCCTGGCGGCGCTGAGCTGCGCGCTGTTCCTGGGCATGGGCGCCTCGGGTGTGAACATCGACCCCGCGGTCTGGCTGATGCTCTACGGCAACGCCTCCGCGCTCCAGATCGGCCTGTACGTCTGGAACCGCCGGCACAACGTCTCGCCGCACGAGCCGGAGGGCTCCGGCGGTGTGGCCGGCATGGTGATGTCCGCGCTGTCGGCGCCGCTGTACGCGAAGGCGCTCATCGACTCCGTGCTGCGGCGCAAGAGCAAGTTCGTGGTCACGCCCAAGGGCGACTCGGCGAGCCCGGACACCCTGTTCGGGACCTTCCGGTACCACTGGTACTTCATCGTCATCTTCGGCGGCTCGATCACCGCCGGCCTCGTCCTCGGCCACTCCCACCCCGCCATGATCATCTGGGCGACCTTCGCGCTGCTGATCACCGCCTCGCCGATCTTCGCGTGGCGGCACTCCCTGCGGCAGGCGAGGAAAAAGCCCGCCGCGGCGGCTCCCGCGGAGCCGCCCACCCAGCCCGAGGACGCGGCGCCCGCGGGGCCGTACCAGCCGCAGCCGGCGCAGGTCGCGCCCTACGGAGCGCACGGCGCGCACGGCGCGCACGGAGCGCACGGAGCGCACACGCCACAGCAGAAGCCCAGCTGGGCCGCCTCCCCCGACGGGGGCAGCGACCAGACCATGCAGATCGCCCTTGGTGGACTTGGGGGACGTAAGGAATGAAGGACCGTGCCGGCCGCCGCCGCGCCCGTCGCTTCGCGATAGGCACGGCGGTGGTAGTAGCGCTGGCCGGGATGAACGGGCCGTGGCTCTACCGCTTCGGAACCGAGAAATACCACCAGTACAAGATCAACAAGCCGGAGTACAAAGCCGCCAACGGCAAGTGGGAGATCATCGAGTTTCCCGAGAAGTACCGGCAGAACACCATCCACGCGGCGCTGCTGCGCACCGGCAAGGTGCTGCTCGTCGCGGGGTCGGGCAACAACCAGGACAACTTCGACGACAAGAAGTTCGACACCCGGATCTGGGACCCCGTCAAGGGGACCATCAAGAAGGTGCCGACGCCCGCCGACCTGTTCTGCACCGGCCACACCCAGCTCGCCAACGGCAATCTGCTGATCGCGGGCGGTACCAAGCGGTACGAGAAGCTCAAGGGTGACGTCACCAAGGCCGGCGGCCTGATGATCGTTCACAACGAGAACCCGGACAAGCCGATCACGCTGCCCGCGGGCACCAGGTTCACCGGCAAGGAGAACGGCAGGACGTTCGTCTCCAAGGACCCGGTGCTGGTGCCGCGCGCGAAGAAGGTCTTCGACCCGGCGACCGGCGCGTTCGTCCGCAACGACCCGGGCCTCGGCCGGATCTACGTCGAGGCGCAGCAGAGCGGCGCCGAGTACGAGACGGGCACCGAGGACAACTACCGCATCCAGGGCCTGTCGGGTGCCGACGCGCGCAACACCTACGGCATCGCGCAGAAGCTCGCCCTCGACAAGAAGGACTTCCAGGGCATCCGGGACGCCTTCGAGTTCGACCCGGTCGCCGAGAAGTACATCAAGGTCGACCCGATGCACGAGGCCCGCTGGTACCCGACGCTCACCACGCTGAGCGACGGCAAGATCCTCAGCGTCTCCGGCCTGGACGACATCGGCCAGCTGGTCCCGGGCAAGAACGAGGTCTACGACCCGGAGACCAAGAAGTGGACCTACCTCGACAAGGTCCGCCAGTTCCCGACGTACCCGGCGCTGTTCCTGATGCAGAACGGCAAGGTCTTCTACTCGGGGTCGAACGCCGGGTACGGCCCCGACGACGTCGGGCGCGACCCGGGCATCTGGGACGTGGAGACCAACAAGTTCACCAAGATCCCCGGCCTGAGCGACCCGAACATGCTGGAGACCTCGGGCACCGTGCTGCTGCCGCCGGCGCAGGACGAGAAGTACATGGTGATCGGCGGGGGCGGGGTCGGCGAGTCCAAGCTGGCCAGCGAGAAGACGCGGATCGTCGATCTGAAGGCCGACGACCCGAAGTTCGTGGACGGGCCGTCGCTGGAGAAGGGCACGCGCTACCCGCAGGCCTCGATCCTGCCCGACGACACCGTGCTGGTCTCCGGCGGCTCGGGGGACTACCGGGGCCGCGGCGACTCCAACATCCACCAGGCGCGGCTCTACCACCCGGACACCAACACGTTCGAGAAGGTGGCCGACCCGCTGGTGGGCCGGAACTACCACTCCGGTTCGATCCTGCTGCCCGACGGGCGCCTGATGTTCTTCGGCTCCGACTCGCTGTACGCCGACAAGGCCAACACCAAGCCGGGCAAGTTCGAGCAGCGCGTCGAGATCTACACGCCGCCGTATCTGTACCGGGACTCGCGGCCCGACCTGTCGGGCGGCCCGGGGACCATCGCGCGCGGTGAGTCGGGGACGTTCACCTCGCGGGCGGCCTCCACGGTCAAGAAGGTGCGGCTGATCCGGCCGAGCGCCTCGACGCATGTCACCGACGTGGATCAGCGGTCCATCGCGCTGGACTTCAAGGCGGACGGGGACAAGCTGACGGTGACGGTGCCGGAGGGGAAGAACCTGGTGCAGTCGGGGTGGTACATGCTCTTCGTCACCGACGGTCAGGGGACGCCCTCCAAGGCGCAGTGGGTTCGCGTGCCGTAGCGCTCCCGCAGGTGGTGCCTTCGGGTGCGGGAGCGCTGTGGCTTGTCGCGCAGTTCCCCGCGCCCCTAGGCCCCTGATCCCTGCGCCAGTTTCAAGGCGTAGTCGGGCCACCATTCGCCCGCCTTCGGGCCGCCCTTGCATTCGCCGTCCGATTCGCCGGGGCGCTTGACCCACAGGTAGGCGTCGACCAAGGGGTCGGCCGTCTTCGTCGTCGGGGTTTCGCCGAGGGCGCGGCCCGGAGGGTTGCACCAGCGCTCGTCCGGGCTGCCCTCGGTGTAGGGGCCGTTGCCGTTGCGGCTGGTGTCGATGACGAAGTGCTTGCCGCCCACCTTGGCGGAGAGCTGCTTGCCGTAGGCGATGGAGTCCTGGGTGGAGTAGAAGTTGGAGACGTTGACGGCGAAGCCGTCGGCCTGGTCGATGCCGGCCCACTTGAGCGGCTCGAAGATCTGGTCGGGGTGGCCCCAGCCGGCGTTGCCCGCGTCCAGGTAGACCTTGGTGTTCTTCAGCGCCGTGAGCTTGGCGATGGCCCCCTTGAGGAGGTCGTAGCGCTCCTCGTGGAACTCGTCCGGGGTGCAGCCGTCGACCAGGTGGAGCACGGCGTCCGGCTCCAGGACGACGGTGGCGGCACGGTCGCCGATGCCCTTGGCCACGCCGTCGATGAACGAGCGGTAGGTGTCGCCGTCGGCGGCGCCTCCCTGCGAGTACTGGCCGCAGTCGCGGTGCGGGATGTTGTAGAGGACGAGCAGCGCGGTGCGCCCGGCCTTGTCGGCGGCCTCGGTGAAGCCGCGGGCCTGGTCCTCCGGGTTCTCCGGGCTGATCCACTCGCCGGTGGGCTGCTGGGCGATCTTGCGGATCCGGTCGGCCTGGTCCTTCTTCCCCGCCTTCTCCAGGGACGCGACCTGCTGGGCCGCGTTGCCGTCCGGATTGACCCAGAACGGATCGGTCTCCTTGGGCTGCTGGGTGATCCCGGCCCCCGCGTCCTTGTTCTTGTCCTCGTCGTCGCCGGACGAGGAACAACCCGCGATCAGCAGCGCCGCCCCCAGCACCGCCGCGGACGCCCGCCGCGCGGACATCGTTCCGGCCCCCCTGCTGCCGTACATCCAACCCCCCTGGGTGCACCGTTCGGAGGCTCAATCCTGACATACGCGGGTCATGAGCCGGTGCCCGTGAGGTACGCCGAGACGACGACGTTGGCCGTGTAGCCGCCGGTGGCGCGGTCGAAGGTGCCGCCGCAGGTGATCAGCCGCAGTTCGGCCCGTCCCGCGTCGTGCGGCCCGTAGGCCTGCCGGGCGTCGAAGCCGTCGCGGTCGAGGACCTGGATGTCGTCGACGGTGAACTCGGCGACCTCGGCGTCGTCGCGGACCACTCGGATCGTCTCGCCGGGTTCGAGGGTGCTGATCTTGTAGAAGACGGCGGGGCGGGTCTCGGTGTCGACGTGCCCGACCATCAGGGCGGTCCCGGCCGCCCCGGGGGTCACGCCGGCCGCGTACCAGCCGACGGCGTCGGCCTGGTCGAAGGACGGCGGGTCGATCGCGCCCTTGCCGTCGAGGCCGCGGGCCACCACCGGGGCGCTGATGCCGAGCTCTGGGACGTCCAGCCGTTCGGGCAGGGCGTCGCCGAGGGGCGTGCGGGCGGGCGGCAGCGGTATGTCGGGGGGCCGTCCGGCCGCCGCCATGTCGCCGGTGGCCGGACGGGACATGCCCTCGCGTACGTCGGTGGCCTCGCGGCCCCACAGCCACAGCCCGAGGAGCAGCACCACCCAGGCGATGCCGCTCACCAGGCGGCCGGGGCCGACGGGGCGTATCTGGTCGTGTTCGCGGCGTTGATCGTGGTCGGACATGGTCAGTCCGTCCTGCGGCTCCGGCTGCGGACCCCCCGCAGCCCCACGGCGACGGCGGCGATCCCGGCGAGCACCAGGCCGGTCACGGTGTGCGCGGTGCCGGGGGGATCGACGCGCGCCCCGTCCCCGGTGTCCGACGCGGCCAGCTCCGCGGTGCCGCCGCCGCCCGCGTCGACGGGGGCGACGGGTGAGGCGGGCGCGGTCGGGCGGTTCCGCCGCTCCACGGTGATGGTGCCCTTGCGGGCGTCCTCGCCGCAGGTGACCTGCACGGCGTAGGCACCGGCCGCCACCGTGGAGCGGACCGTGCTGGAACCGACGAGGACACCGTCCTCGGCGGCCACGGAGAGCCGGACGTCCGACTCGAACGCCGCCGACACGGCGACGGCCGTCCGCTCGGTGCAGTCGGGTACGCGCAGCGTGACGTCGGTTCCGGGCGCCGGGGAGGACGGCGTCACCGAGACCCCGCCCCCGTCCGCCGCGTACGCCGTCGGTGCGACCGGCGCGCACACCGCGGCCAGCGCGGCTCCGGCGCAGAGAGTTACCTTCAGTGAGCCCATCGTGTACCTCCAGTCACCTGGAGGCTGCCCCGCGGGGACCGCCCCCGCATCCGGTGCGGGGCCGGCACTGCTCCGAACGGGCGACGAGGGCGAGGCGCGGGTTTCAGACCCGTTCGACGAGGTCCGCGATGGAGTCGACGACCTTGGACGGCCGGTACGGGAAGTTCTCGACCTGCTCCGGCCGGGTCAGACCGGTGAGCACCAGGTACGTCTGCATCCCGGCCTCGATGCCGGCCAGCACGTCGGTGTCCATGCGGTCGCCGATCATCGCGCTGGTCTCGGAGTGGGCGCCGATCGCGTTGAGCCCGGTGCGCATCATCAGCGGGTTGGGCTTGCCCGCGAAGTAGGGCTGCTTGCCGGTCGCCTTGGTGATCAGCGCGGCCACCGCGCCGGTCGCCGGGAGCGGGCCCTCGGTGGAGGGGCCGGTCTCGTCGGGGTTGGTGCAGATGAACCGGGCGCCGGCGTTGATCAGCCGTACCGCCTTCGTCATCGCCTCGAAGGAGTAGGTGCGGGTCTCGCCGAGGACCACGTAGTCGGGCTCGTGGTCGGTGAGGATGTAGCCGATGTCGTGCAGGGCGGTGGTCAGGCCGGCCTCGCCGATGACGTACGCCGAGCCGCCGGGCCGCTGGTCGTCCAGGAACTTGGCGGTCGCCAGCGCCGAGGTCCAGATCGCCTCGATCGGGACCTCCAGGCCCATGCGGCGCAGCCGGGCGTGCAGGTCCCGCGGGGTGTAGATCGAGTTGTTGGTCAGGACGAGGAAGGGCTTGCCGGACTCGCGCAGCTTCTTGATGAAGGCGTCGGCGCCGGGGATCGGGACGCCCTCGTGGATGAGCACCCCGTCCATGTCGGTGAGCCATGACTCGATGGGCTTGCGGTCTGCCATGTGCGGGATCTCCTGCCGTACGCGGTCCAGCGTGCGCCCCAGCCTAAACAGAGCAGGATCTTGGGGGAACGGCCGTCTCAGCTTCCGGTGGCCGCCTTCCAGGCGTCGACGTACGCGGTGAGGTTCTCCTCGATGTCGTTCCAGTCGGGCTCGAAGACCTCGACGCCGTCCATGATCTTCGTCAGGGCGACGGCGTCGGCGTCGGTGGCCTTGACGTCCTGGCGGGCCGCGAAGCCGCCTCCGATCTCGCTGACCTGCGCCTGCGCCTTCTGGCTCAGCAGGTAGTCGAGGAGCTTCCTGCCGTTCTCGGTGTGCGGGGCCCCGGTGACCAGGCCCGCCGTGTACGGCAGCGCGAAGGTGGTGGGCCTGCCGCCCTCGGGCGCCGGGAACCAGATGCCGAGGTTCGGCATGGACTTCGACTGGGCGTGGTTCATCTGCACATCACCGTTGGCGACGAGCAGTTCCCCCTTGTCGACCTTGGGGGCGAGCTTGCCGGTCGAGGCGGACGGGCCGACGTTGTTGGCCTGGAGCTTCTTCAGGTACTCCATGGCCGGCTTCTCACCGCCGAAGTCGTGCATGGCCTTGATGAGGACGGCCGTGCCGTCGCCGGCGACCCCCGGGGTGGAGTACTGGAGCTTGTTCCTGTACTTCCCGTCGAGCAAGTCCTCCCAGGTGGCGGGGGCCTGCTTCAGCTCCTTCGTGTTGTGGACGAAGCCGAAGTAGTTGTTGACGACGGCCGTCCAGGTGCCGTTCTCGGCCTTGTCGGCGCCGCTGACCCGGTCGGCACCCTTAGGGGCGTACTTCTGCAGCAGGCCCTTGGTGTCGGCCTGCTGGATGAAGGGCGGGAGGGTGACGAGGACGTCGGCCTGCGGGTTGCGCTTCTCGCGGGCGGCGCGCTGCACCATCTCGCCGGAGCCGCCCTCGACGTACTCGACCTCGATGCCGGTCTCCTTCTCGAAGTCCTTGAACACCTGGTCGTACCAGCCGTCGCCGTTCTCGCCCTTGAGGCCGTCGGCGCTGTAGACGGTGACGACGTTCTCGTCGGAGGCTGCGGAGGTGCCGCCGCAGGCGGTGAGCGGGAGGGCGAGCAGGCACAGGGCGGTGACCGGGAGGAGGGGCTTTCTGGGCATGGCGAGATGAACTCCTTGCGCGAGGGGAGGCGGGACGGGTTACCGGTACGAGGCTCTGGTGCGGATCCTGGAGACGGCGAACAGCACTAGCAGGGTGGCCGCCATCAGGACCACGGCGATCGCGGAGCCGGTGAACAGGGCGCCGCGGTCCGTGGAGGCGTAGATCAGGACGGGCAGCGGGGTCCAGTCGGGCGGGTAGAGCATCATCGTGGCGCTCAGCTCGCCCATGGAGAGGGCGAAGCACAGCCCGGCGGCGGCGGTCAGGGACGGCAGCAGCAGGGGGAGCCGCACCCGCCACAGGACGTACGCCGGGCTCGCGCCGAGGGAGGCGGCGGCCTGCTCGTACGCCGGGTCGAGGCGGGTGATCGCGGCGGAGACGGACTGGTGGGCGAAGGCGGTCACCAGGACCGTGTGGGCGATGATCACGATCCAGCGGGTGCCGTTGAGGAGGAACGGCGGCTGTGAGTACGCGACCAGGACGGCGAGGCCGACCACCACCGAGGGCACCGCGACGGGCAGGACGAACAGGGCGTCCATGACCTTGCGGTGCCGCTTTTTCAGCGCGGCGGCGGCGAGCGCGGCCCAGGTGCCGGCGGTCAGCGCGAGCAGGCTCGCGATGAGGGCCGTGACCAGGCTGGTGGTGAGGGCCTGGAGGGCCTCGCCGCGGGTGGCGGCCCGGTAGTTGGCGGTGGTGAAGCCGGAGGGCAGGACGCTCGACCAGTGGGTGGCGAAGGAGGCGCCGAGGACGACGAGGAGGGGCAGGGCGAACAGGGGGAGGAAGAGGACGAGGAAGGCGGCCCACAGGGTCCACCTCGCCCCCCGGCTATGCACCAGCACGGCGGCTCACCACCCGGTACAGGCCGTACAGGCCCACGGAGATCAGGACGTTGACGACGGCGACCACGCAGGCGCCCGGGTAGTCGGACTCCAGGATCGCCTTGCCGTAGACGAGCATCGGCAGGGTCGTGACGCCCTTGGCGCCGGTGAACAGGACGATGCCGAACTCGTTGAGGCAGAGCACGAGGACGAGGCTGCCGCCGGCCGCGAGGGCGGGCAGCGCCTCCGGCAGGATGATCCGCCGCACGATCCGCGGGGCGCGGGCGCCCAGCGAACCTGCCGCCTCGATGTGCGCGGTGTCGATCCCCGAGAACGCGGCGAGCAGCGGGCGCATCACGAACGGCGTGAAGTACGTGATCTCCGCGAGCAGCACGCCCCAGGGCGTGGTGAGGAACTGGAAGGGCCCGTCGGCGGCGCCCGTCACGTCCGTCCACAGTCCGTTGGCCATGCCGACCGTGCCGTAGACGAACAGCAGGGCGAGCGTGATCAGGAAGGACGGGAAGGAGAGGAAGACGTCGATGAACCGGGAGACCGCGCGGGCGCCGGGGAACGGCACGAAGGCGATGACCAGGGCGAGGAGGAAACCGAGGACCAGGCAGCCGGCGGTCGAGGCCAGCGCCAGCCAGACGGTCGTCCACAGCGCCTCACGGAACGCCTCGGAGGCGAAGACGTCGGCGTACGGCTTCAGCGAGGTGCCGCCGGTGTCCGGCTGGACGGACTGCCGGACGACGAGGGCGAGGGGGTAGAGGAAGACGAGGGCGAGCAGAGCCAGGGGAGGAAGCGCCCACAGAAGCGCCCCGTAGGGGCGCGTGGCTGTGTCTGATGTGCGGCTACCGCCGCTTGGGCGCGGCCGGCCACGACCCACCCGCACGTCCCGCGCGATCTCAGCCATGGTTCACCCCTGCGGGCAGCAACACCGCGTCGTCGGACGCGAAGTGCACGCTCACCGTCTCCCCCACCACCGGCGGATTCCGCAGTTCACGCAGGTCGGCCATGACCCGGTGGCCGGCCACGTCGACGAGGAGCCGGTGTGTGGCACCCCGCCACTGGATCTCCCCCACCGTGCCGGTGAGCCGGTTGGGCCCGTCACCGAGCCCGACCAGATGCGGATGTACGCACAGGGTGGCCGAGGCACCCGGCGCCGCGCCCGCCGTGTCGACCTTGATCTCGGCGCCGCCGAAGGCGACTCCCCCGTCCCCCACGGTCACCGGCAGCAGGTTCGCGCCGCCCACGAAGGACGCGGTGAACTCGTCGGCCGGCGCCCGGTACAGCTCCCTCGGCGTCCCGCACGCGCGCAGCTTCGCCTTGTCCATCACGGCGATCCGGTCGGCGAGGGTCAGCGCCTCCACCTGGTCATGGGTGACGTACAGGATCGACACGTCGGGGAGTTCCCGGTGGAGGCGCGCCAGTTCGGCGAGCATCCCGGACCGCAGCTGGGCGTCGAGGGCGGAGAGTGGCTCGTCGAGGAGGAGGACGTCCGGCCGGACGGCCAACGCACGGGCGATGGCGACGCGCTGCTGCTGGCCGCCCGACAGCTCGCGCGGGTGGCGGCGGGCGTAGGCGGCCATGCCCGTCATCTCCAGGGCCTCGCCGACCCGTTCGCGGATCTCGGCCTTGGGCGCCTTGCGGGCCTTGAGGCCGAAGGCGACGTTCTCCTCGACCCGCATGTGCGGGAAGAGGGCGTAGCTCTGGACGACCATGCCGATGCCCCGCCGGTGCGGGGGCAGGTCGGTGACGTCCCGCTCGCCGAGGAAGACCCGCCCGGAGGCGGGCCGTACGAACCCGGCGACCGCCCGCAGCGCGGTGGTCTTGCCGGATCCGGACGGCCCGAGCAGCGCCATGACCTCGCCCGGTCCGACGGTGAGGTCGAGGGCGTCCAGGACGACGTTGCCGTCGTAGGCGACGGTGACCGAGTCGAAGCGGATGCCGCTGCTTGCGGTGCTCATCAGCCGGCTGCTCCCCGCAGGAGGGCGGGCAGACCGGCGACGGAGTCCAGCACGTGGGTCGCGCCCGCCTCGCGGAAGGCGTCGTCCCCGTGGGCCCCGGTGCGCACCCCGGCGACCAGTCCGGCGCCGGCGCGGACGCCGCTGAGCACGTCGTACGAGGTGTCGCCGACGACGGCGGCCTGGCGGACGTCCTCGGCGGCCTTGGTGCGCAGGAACGCCTCCAGCAGCATGTCGGGGTACGGCCGTCCGCGTCCGCCCGCGTCGGCGGGGCACAGGGTGAGCGGCACCAGGTCGCGCCAGCCGAGCGCGTCGAGGACGGCGTCCTGGGTGACGCGGGCGAAGCCGGTGGTCAGGACGACGGTGCGCCCGTCGGCGGTGAGTTCCTCGACGGCCTCGCGGGCGCCGGGGACGGGGGCGATCAGGCCGTCGTCGACGAGTTCGCCGTACGCCTTCTCGAAGGCGGTGTTGGCGCGGCGGGCGCGGTCCTCGTCGCCGAAGAGGTGCCGGAAGACGGAGATCTTGGACTCGCCCATGGTGGCGCGGACGTAGTCGAGCTTCTCGGCGTGGTCGGCGGTGCCGGGCTCGACGCCCAGTTCGCGGGCGGCGGTGTCGAAGGCGCGCTCGACGAGGCCGCCGTCGGCGACGGTGGTGCCGGCCATGTCGAGGACGACGAGCCGGATGTCTGTCGTGGTCATGGGTGCTCTCACCAGCCCAGTTCGTTCGCGGTGGTCTCGGCTATCGCGGGTGAGCAGGTCATGCCGCGCCCGCCGGGCCCGGTGACCAGCCAGACCCCTTCGCGCACCTGCTGCCGGTGCACGACACGGCCGGTGTCCGTGCACTGCGCGTACACCCCGGCCCAGCGGCGGCGGATCCGCGGCAGCGGGCGTCCGAGGAGGGACTCGACGACGCCGGCGAGGTGCTCGTAGGGGTCCTCGACGGTGTCGAAGGCGAAGGGGTGCTCGTACTCGTGGGTGTCGCCGATGGTCAGGCCGCCGTCGGCGCGCTGGACCATCAGCAGCTGCATCCTGTGGTCCGCGGCCGTGGCCGGCTGCGGTTGCCGTGCGTTCAGCTCGTCCAGGGCGGGCGAGCCGTACGCGGGGTAGTAACGGAAGCTGTCGGCGTCGGCGACCGAGGTGGTCAGCGGTTCGCCCAGCGGGTCGGTCTGCATCATCTGGAGGCGGACCCGGCGCACGGGCAGGTCGGGCCCGGCCAGCTCGCGCACGAGGCCGCCGAGCCAGGCGCCGGTGCACAGGACGACGGCGTCGCCGGTGTGCACGTCGCCGTGGTCGTCGCGGACGGCGTTCTCGCCGATGACGTCGCGGACCTCTCGGCCGGGCAGGAACGTGTAGTGCGGCGACTCGAGCAGCTCGGCGCGCAGGGCGAGCTGGGCGGTGCGCGGTTCGACGGCCGCGTCGCGCTCGCAGTACAGGGCGGCGTCGAACTCGCCGCGCAGGGCGGGGTTGAGGGCGCGGGCCTCGGCCGGGGTGAGGAGCTTGTGGCCGCGGGCGGCGGCGTCCGGGCGGGCGACGGCCGCCTCGGCGACGGCGCGTTCGAGGTCGCCGCGCAGCGGGGTCAGGGAACCGTTCGGGCGGAAGCCGAGCGCCGGGATCCGGCCACCGATCTCCTCCCACAGCTCCCGGGCCCTGAGCGCGGTCTCCAGCTCCTCGCCGCCCGCGCGGCCGCTCACCCAGATCTGGCCGAAGTTGCGCAGCGAGGCGCCGCGCGCCTCGGTCTCGCGCTCGATCTGTACGACCTCGTGGCCGCGTTCCACTGCGTGCCAGGCGTGCATGGTGCCCACCACGCCGGCTCCGACGACTATCACTCTCACGACCGCAACGCTCCTTGGCATCGGGGAACCGGAGGAATCCGGCTGACAACGAGAGCGTGAACTGGTCATCACGTTTGGGCTAGACCCGTTATCATTTCGTTACTTCTCCGGATGGTCGGCGAGGGTGTTCTGTCAGCCGCTCAGGTGGGTGGTGAACGAGAAGCGGTCGCCGCGGTAGAGCGTGCGCACCCGCTCCAGCGGGCGGCCCTCGGTGTCGCGGGAGACGCGGTGGATGAGCAGCATCGGGAGGGCCGGCGGGGTGCCGATGAGCAGGGCCTCGCGCGGGGTGGCCAGCACGGTCTCGATCCGTTCGTCGGCGTCCCCGAAGGCGATGCCCTGCGCGGCGAGGTGGGCGTAGAAGGACGAGTCCGGGTCGAAGGCGGTGTCCAGGTCGGGGATGCGGGCCACGGCGACGTAGGTGCTCTCCAGGCCGACCCGCTCGTCGTCCGCGAGCAGCACGCGCTCCAGGTGCCAGACGGGCTCGCCGCGCGTGAGGCCGGTCTCGGCGGCGAGCGGGTCGGGGCAGGGGAAGCGGTCGAGGGTGACGAGCGCGCGGCCGGGGGTACGCCCCTGGCGCCGGACGCCCTCGGTGTAGCTGGCCAGGGACAGCGGCTGGGCCAGCTTGGGGCCGGCGACCACCGTGCCGCGCCCCTGCCGGCGCAGCTTGCCCTCGAGGACGAGCTCACGCAGGGCCTGCCGGACCGTCTCGCGGGCGACCTCGTACCGCTCGGAGAGGTCCCGCTCGGTGGGGATGGCGCTGCCCTCCCCCAGCTCGCCGACGAGACGGTCGATCCGCGCCTTGACGGCGTAGTACTTCGGCACGCGGCCGTGCTCCGGGATCCCGGAGCGGACGGGGGCGCCGGGGGCCTGGTCGTTCGGGTAGTCCACGCAGGGATCGTCGCAGACGCGGACGCGGGGGCCGACGGGACCTCGGGGCGGGCGGCGGCGAGGGCGGCGTCGCCGCTCGGCGCGTCCACGGGTCCGGTACCCCGGGAAGCCCCGCCCGCCGGACCGACGCCCGGGGTGTCAGGGGCGGCCACCAGTACGGCGCCCCGGTGTCAGCGGCGTCTGTGGGTCAGCAGTACGGCCACCGCGCCGGTGGCGAGGAGCAGGGCGGCGGTCGCGAGGGGCGCACCCAGGCGGCCCGTTCCCGTGCCGGCGAGTTCGTCGGCGAACGGGAACCCGGTGCCCCGGCTGTCGGGGGTGGAGGCGACGGAGGGTGCGACGGGCTCCGCGTTCCCGGCGGCCGACTCGTCGGACGGGCCGCCGGTCCGGACGCGGAAGCGGTAGTCGTTCGACTGGCCGATCCAGTCGCCGTCGTCGCCCCGGCGCTGGACGACGGCCGCGTTGGCGGTGACCTCGCCGGGCGCCGCGTCCGAGGTGAGCGCGAGCCGCACCTTCACGGTGAGGGTCCTGCCGGGGCCGACGGTGAAGCCGGGGAAGGCGGCGTCGCCCTCGCCGAAGGCGCCGATCAGCTCGTCGTGGCCGGTCGCCTCGAAGGTGACGGGGCGGGGGTGGTCGCCGTCGTAGAACTCCAGGCGGGCCTGCGCCGGCTCCAGGGCCCGCCGCTCGTCGACGAGGACGACGACCGGGTGGACGGCCTCGCAGGTGCGGGACGTGGTGTTGGTGAGGTCCAGGTACCAGGTGCCGTAGCCGCCGGACTCGTAGGCGCTCGGACCGCCGTGGATGCGGGTGGTGAGCGGGAAGGTGTGGTCGTCGGGAGCCGTGCAGGCGGGCAGCGGGGCGCTGGGGCCGACGGGGGCCGCGAGTGCGGCGGCGGCCGGGCAGGCTGCGGCCAGGAGGGCGGCTGCCGCCGCCAGGCAGGGGAACGCGGGCGTGAACAGTCGCATGAACACATGAGCGTGTCGGACGGTCGCGGTCACCGGGACCGCCGTTCGGGGTGTGCCCCTCGAACGGCGGCAATGGAGCCCTCGTTCGGCGTACGGGGCCCCGCGTCAGGGCCCGTCGCCCCGCCCGAACAGCGGCGCCAGCAGCAGCTGGGCCGCGCCCTGGGCGACCCCGCGCGTCCCGCCGGGCGCTATCCGCACCGGTACGGCGCCCTCACGCCCGCCCTCGCGCCGGGCCCGGGCGTCGAGGACGGCGCCGACCCCGGAGGCGAACACCTCGGGCGCGCCGGCGACGGTACGGCCGCCGAGCAGGACCAGGTCGATGTCCAGCAGCCCGGCGAGGTTCGCGGCGCCCGCGCCCAGTACCCGTGCCGCCTCCGCGAGGTCGTCGCGGGCGACGGCGCCCAGGCAGAGGGCCTCGACGCACCCGCGCCCGCCGCAGGTGCAGGGCGGCCCGTCCAGCTGGAGGACCTGGTGCCCGAACTCCCCGGCACCGGTCCGGGCGCCCCGGTGCACGCCGCCGCCGAAGACGAGCCCGGCGCCGAGTCCCGTACCGAGGTGCAGATAGGCGAAGGAGCCCCTCTCGCCCCCGACCGCCAGCCCCAGCGCTGCCGCGTTGGTGTCCTTGTCGACGACGACCGGCACGCCCAGGCGCCGGGTCAGCGCGTCCCGCAGCGGGAAGCCGTCCCACTCCGGGAAGCCGGTGACCCGGTGCAGTACGCCCCGGACGTGGTCGAGAGGCCCCGGGAGGGCGACACCGAGCCCGAGGAGCGTGGGTGCGTCGGCGAGACGTCCGCCCGGCACGCCCAGCACGTCGGCGACCAGCCCCCCGGCCGCCCGCGCCACCCCCTCCAGCACGGCCGGCGCTCCCGCGCCCAGGTCCAGGGGGGACCGCCGCTCCCCCACCACCGTCCCCGTGAGGTCGACCAGCACGGCCCGCAGCTCGTCCCGGTCCAGGTGCACGCCCACCGCGTGTCCCGCCTCCGGCACCAGCCGCAGTACCGTCCGCGGCTTGCCGCCCGTGGACGCGCGGCGCCCGGCCTCGGCGGCGAGGCCCTCCGCCCGCAGCCGGGCGGTGATCTTGCTGACCGCCTGCGGGGTGAGCCCGGTGCGCTCGGCGAGTTCGAGCCGGCTGATGCCCTGCGAACCGGCGGTGCGCAGCAGGTCGAGGACGAGGGCGGTGTTGTGGCTGCGCAGGGCGAGCAGGTTCGCCCCGCCCGCCGCGGCACGCACGCCTCCACGCACGCCACCGCGCCCGGCACCCCGCACGCCGCCGCCCTCCGCGACACTGCGCGTACCGTCGCCCGTTCCCCCGCCGTCAGCCCTGTTCACGCCTCCCATTGTCCCCGCAGCTTGCACTTTGGCAACAGCGTTGCCAAAGTGGACGTATGACTGGTACTCCCCCCGGCACCCCTCTGCGCGTCGGCCTCGTCGGCTACGGCCTCGCGGGCTCCGTCTTCCACGCCCCGCTGATCGCCGCCACCGAGGGCCTGGCCCTGGACACGGTGGTCACCTCGAACCCGGACCGGCAGCGGCAGGCCCGCGACGCGTTCCCGGACGTGCGGACCGTCGCCACGCCGGACGAGCTGTTCGACCGGGCCGCCGAGCTGGACCTGATCGTCATCGCGTCCCCGAACAAGACCCACGTGCCGCTCGCCCGGCGCGCCCTGGAGGCCGGCCTGCCGGTCGTCGTGGACAAGCCGGTCGCGGGCACGGCCGCCGAGGCGCGCGAGCTGGCGGCGCTGGCCGAGGAGCGCGGGCTGCTGCTCTCCGTCTTCCAGAACCGCCGCTGGGACAACGACTTCCTCACCCTGCGCAAGCTGCTGGACGAGGGCGCGCTCGGCGACGTGTGGCGCTTCGAGTCGCGCTTCGAGCGGTGGCGGCCCGAGCCCAAGGGCGGCTGGCGCGAGTCGGGCGACCCGGCAGAGATCGGAGGTCTCCTCTACGACCTCGGCAGCCACGTCGTCGACCAGGCGCTCGTCCTGTTCGGCCCGGCCACACAGGTGTACGCCGAGTCGGTCGTGCGCCGCGCCGGCGCCGAGGCGGACGACGACACGTTCATCGCGATCACGCACGCGAACGGCGTCCGCTCGCACCTCTACGTCTCCTCCACCGCCGCCCTGCTCGGCCCCCGTTTCCGGGTGCTGGGCTCGCGGGCGGGCTACGTCAAGCACGGCCTGGACCCGCAGGAGGCCGCGCTGCGCGAGGGCAAGCGGCCGGGCCCCGGCTGGGGCGAGGAGGACGAGTCGCTGTGGGGCCGCGTGGGCGCCGGGGAGTCCCCGAGGACCGGCGGCGGGCGCGTGGAGGCGACCGTCCCGGGCGACTACCCCGCCTACTACGCGGCCGTCGCCGCGGCGCTGCGGGAGCAGGGCCCCAATCCGGTCGGCGTCCGGGAGGCGGCTGCCGCCCTGGACGTCCTGGAGGCGGCCCGCCGGTCCGCCCGCGACGGAGTGGTGGTGGCCCTGTGACGCGCGAACAGTCCCCCGCCCCGACCGTGGAGGAGCTGGAGGAGCAGGAACGCCGCCTGGTCTTCCGCCGGTTCACCCACGACGACGCGTGGGCGCTGGGCTCGCTCCTGGTGGAGCTGGCCCGGGAGCGCCGGGCACCCGTGGCCATCGACATCCACCGGGCCGGCCAGCAGCTCTTCCACGCGGCCCTGCCCGGCTCGACGCCCGACAACGACGCCTGGATCGCCCGCAAGCGCCGGGTGGTGGAGCGGTACGGCTCGGCGTCGTACCTGGTGGGCGCCCGTTTCCGGGCCAAGGGCACGACGTTCGAGGACTCCTCGCGGCTCGACCCGGACACGTACGCGGCGCACGGCGGTTCCTTCCCGGTCGCCGTGGAGGGCGTGGGCGTGATCGGCGCGGTGACGGTGTCGGGGCTGCCGCAGGTGGAGGACCACCGGCTGGTGGTGGAGGCGCTGGAGCGGTTCCTGGGCGAGTAGCCCGGACGGGCGCACCGGACGGCCTGACGGCCGTACCCGGGAATCATCGCCGGATCCCTCTGGTTGGCACGCGACGTACGACAGACGATCACGTGCCCACCGGAGGGATCGGAACCGATGAACGACGCGACGGCCGCACTGAAGGAATCCGTCGGACGCTACGGCATCTGGAGCCCGCACCTGCGCGCCGAGGACCCGGAGGGCCGGGGCGAGCGCGCCGAGGCGGCCGCCGAGCTGGAGCGGCTCGGGTTCGGCGCCCTGTGGCTGGGCGGCAACAGCTCCGCCCGGCACGCCGCCCCGCTGATCGAGGCGACCTCGCGGATCGTCGTCGGCACCAGCATCCAGAGCATCTGGGAGCACGAGGCCTCCGCCGCCGCGGCGGGCTTCGCCGAGCTGGAGGTGTCCCACCCCGGCCGCTTCGTGCTCGGCCTGGGCGTCAGCCACGGCCCGCGCGTCGAGGGGTACAGCCGCCCGTACTCGAAGATGGTCGGCTACCTCGACGAGCTGGACAAGGCCGGGATGCGGCCCGGTCACCGGGTGCTGGCCGCGCTCGGCCCGAAGATGCTGGAGCTGTCCCGGGACCGGGCGGCGGGCGCGATCCCGTACCTGGTCACCCCCGAGCACACCGCGCAGGCCCGCGAGAGGCTCGGCGAGGGCCCGCTGCTGGCCCCGGAGTTCAAGGTCGTCCTCGACTCCGACCCGGCCCGCGCCCGCGCGACGGCCCGCGCCTACCTCGCCATGTACCTGCAGTTCCCGAACTACACCCAGAACTTCCTGCGCCTCGGCTTCACGGACGCCGACGTCGCGGACGGCGGCAGCGACCGCCTGATCGACGCCCTGTTCGCCTGGGGCGACGACGACACGATCCGCACCCGCATCACCGCCTTCCACGACGCGGGCGCCGACCACGTGGCCCTCCAGGTGGTGGAACCCGACACGGCCCCCACCCCGAGGGAAGGCTGGCGCAAGCTCGCCGCACTGCTGGCCTGAGCGAGAACGCGCCCGCGAAGGGGCGCGGGGAACTGCGCGACCAGCCGCGACCGGCCCGCAGCCGACAACGCACCGCAGTTCCCCGCCACCCGGCGGAGCGCTTACGCGTCCTTGAGTTCCTGCCGCTGACGCCCGAGCCCCTCGATCTCCAGCTCGACCACATCGCCGGCCCGCAGATACGCCTTCGGCTCCGGCTGCCCCATCGCCACCCCCGCCGGCGTCCCGGTGTTGATCACGTCACCGGGACGCAGCACCATGAACTGACTCACGTAGCGCACGACCTCCCCCACCGGGAAGATCTGCTCCGCGGTCGTCCCGTCCTGCTTCAGCTCCCCGTTGACCCACAGCCGCAGCGACAGCCGCTGCGGGTCGGGCACCTCGTCGGTGGTCACCAGCCACGGACCGAGCGGGTTGAACGTCTCGCAGTTCTTGCCCTTGTCCCAGGTCCCGCCCCGCTCGATCTGGAACTCCCGCTCGGACACGTCGTGCGCGACCGCGTACCCCGCGACGCACGCGAGCCCCTCCTCGGCCGAGTCCAGGTAGCGGGCCGTACGCCCGATCACGACCGCCAGCTCCACCTCCCAGTCGGTCTTGACGGACCCGCGCGGCACGAGCACGGTGTCGTCCGGCCCGACGACCGTGTCCGGCGCCTTGAGGAAGACGACCGGCTCGGCGGGCGGCTCGGCCCCGGTCTCGCGGGCGTGGTCGTGGTAGTTGAGCCCGATGCACACGACCTTGCCGATGCGCCCCACGGGTGGTCCGACGCGCAGCCCCGTGGCGTCCAGGACGGGCAGCTCGCCGGCGTCGGCGGCGGCCCGTACCCGGTCGAGCGCCGCGTCGTCCGCGAGCAGCTCGCCGTCGATGTCCGTCACCACGCCCGACAGGTCACGCAGGGTCCCGTCGGCGTCGAGCAGCGCGGGCCGCTCCGACCCCGCCGTACCGACTCGCAGCAACTTCATGATCCCCAACTCCCTCATTCGCGGGCGCCCGCCCGATGAGGTGCGACCTGGTTGCGGCAGTGCGCAGCCATCGGAGGACTTGTTCGATCGTCCAAGGTCGGCTTCCACTCCGCAATACCCCGTTCACGTACTGGACCGTAGCCACGGCCCGGCCGTCCGCCTCACCGGTACAGGGCGGCCCGTTCGACGGCGCTCCACGTCGTGCTGGTGACGATGTACAGGGCGGCGGCCAGCGGCACGACGGCCACCGTGACGAGCGTGAAGAAGGACATGAACGGCATGACCTTGGTGACCGTCCCCAGCCCGGGCACCTGCTGCTCCCCGGTCCCTGCGGCGGGCAGGACCGGCTGGTCGGCCATCCGCTGCCGGGTGAGGCGGTAGCTGAAGGCGGCGACACAGGCCACCAGCGCGAACAGCCCCACGTACACGAGCCCGGCGCCGCCGAGCATCCCGCCGTCCCCGAGCGCGTCGGCCCACCGGCCGCCGAGCGGCGCGGCGAGCAGCTGGTGGGACAGCAGGCCGTTGGCCTCGCCGCCGATCGAGCCGTTGGAGAAGAGGTGGTAGAGCAGGAAGAACGCGGGCAGCTGGCACAGGCTGGGCAGGCAGCCCGACAGCGGCGACACCTTCTCCTCGGCGTGCAGCTCCAGGACGGCCTTCTGCAGCTTCTCCGGGTTCTTCGCGTGCTTGCGGCGCAGCTCGGCGATCCTCGGCTGGAGCTGGGTGCGCGCCTTCTGCCCGCGCGCGGCGGCCCGCGACAGGGGGTGGACGAGGAGTCGCACGAGGGCGGTGAACAGGACGATGGCGGCGGCCGCGGCGGAGGCGCCGAACAGCGGCTGGAGCAGGTCGGCGAGGTGCTCGACCAGGCTGGCGAAAACGGACATGGGTGAGGAGCCCTCCGGGGGTCTCGTCGTGCCGGTGCGATCGGTGATCGGGGTGTGCGGCATGACGACCCGCGCGGGTGCACGGTCCTTGCGCTGTGAAGGGATGCCCTACGCGGTGGTCGCCGGGAGGGCGTGTCCGGGTGCCCGTGGCCGGCGGCGTCCGGGGGCGTCGGGATCGCGTTGGGGCAGGAAGGCCGTACGGCGGTCCCGGTCCCTGATGGCCGTACGCACCCGGGTGGGCGGCACGGCGGGCACGCAGCGCGCGGTGATCAGGGCGCAGACGGCGAGCGCGGAGCCGGCCGCGGCGGTCGCGGCGAGCGCGACGGTGGCGGAGAGGCTGCCGACGTCGACGAGGGCGACGGGCAGGAGCACGAGCAGCAGGACGAGGAGGGGACGCGGGACGGCCCGGTCTCGGGTCATGAGCGGCTCCTCCCCTCGTACGCGTGTTTGCCCAGTTATACAGGACCCCGTACGCCGCCCGACAGCGTGCGGGCGCCGGGCCGCCGCCTAGGCGGGATCCGGCGGCGACGGCCGGTCGCTGTCGCTCCGCGGGTCGGTGTCGATCGGCTGAAGGAGCCGCCGCGGCTTGAGCAGGGCCTTGCTGACCGGGTCCGCCGGGTCCGGGTCGAGTCCGGGACCCGGCACCATTTCGACGTCCCGGACGGCCACGACGGTTCCGCAGGCGGGGCATTCGCCGTAGGGGCCGAGCTGCGTACCGCAGTCGGCGTGCCAGAAGGAGCGCAACGGCTGCCCGCCGAGGTGCTCACGGCCCCACAGGCCGAGCGCGCGCAGGGTCGGCCACAGGGCGATGCCCCGGTCGGTGACGACGTACTCGTCCCGGGGCGGCGACTCCTGGTACCGGCGCTTTTCGAGGATGCCTTCGGCGGTGAGCGTCTGGAGGCGGTTGGCCAGGACGGCGCGCGGGATGCCGAGGTGGACGAGGAAGTCGTTGTAGCGCCGGACGCCGTAGAGCGCGTCGCGGATCACCAGCAGCGTCCACCGCTCGCCGACGACCTCCAGCGCGCGGGCGATCGCGCATTCCTGCGTCGCGTAGTCCTTGCCCAGTGCCATGGGCTCCACTGTAGCCACTTTCCGACGAGTGGGTTCATTCACCGAACCAATAGTGCTAGGTTGGCAGGCCCGAGGGTTGGTTCATTCATCGAACCGACTGAAGAGCCCGGACCTCCGTGGCCCCGGACCCGGCGAGCGGACCCACGGGAGCCATGGACCGAGAAGAGCGGACAGACATGACCGACATCGGCACGGACTCCACCGCGACCGCCCCTCACGGCAGCCCAGGCGCCGGCACCGGCACCGGCGCCGGCGCCGTACGCCACAAGGGCCGCCCCGACCGGCACGCGCCACCGCGCCCCGGCCTCACCCTCGGCCTCACCAGCGCCGCGACCGCCGTGGCCCTGATGACGTACACCGCGCCGATGGTCACGCTCCCCGATACGGCCGCCGACCTGCACACCCCGCTGTCCGCCCAGGCCTGGCTGCTGAACGGCACCCCGCTGGGCCTGGCCGCCCTGCTTCTGGTGGCCGGCTCCCTGGCCGACGACTACGGGCGCCGCCGGATCTTCCTCTCCGGCACCCTGGCCCTCGGCATCACCACCGCCCTGGGCGCGTTCGCCACCACGACGTGGCTGTTCACCCTGGCCCGCATCGCGCAGGGCGCGGCGAGCGCGGCACTGCTGGCCAGCAGCCTGGGCCTGCTGGTGCACGCCTTCCCCACCCCGGCCGGACGGCTGCGCGCGACCGGTGTGTGGGGCGCCTTCGTGAGCGGCGGCATCGCGGTGGGTCCCCTGCTGACCGGGGCGATACCGAACTGGCGGCTGTCCTACGGCATCCTCGGCGCCGCCACGCTGATCGTCGCGGGACTGGGGGCGCGGTCCCTGTCGGAGTCACGCTCACCGCGGGGCGGCCGGCCCGACCTCGCCGGGGCGGTGACGTTCGGACTCGCGCTGGTCGCGCTGGTGGCGGCGGTGACGCTGGGCCGGGACGGCTGGCTGCGGGCACCGGTGGGTCTGCTGCTGGCGGCGACCGTGCTGCTGGGCGGCCTGTTCGTCCTGCTGGAGCGCCGCGCGGCCACCCCGATGATCGACCTGTCCCTGCTGCGCCACGCGCCCTTCCTGGCGTCCTCCGCCGGCGGCCTGTTCACGGGCCTGGCGGTGATCGGGCTGTTCAGCTTCCTGCCCGCGCTGCTGCAACAGCGGCTCGGTCTCTCCCCGATGGACACGGCGTGGCTGTTCCTGCTCTGGTCCGGCCTGTCCTTCGCCGTCGCCCTCCAGGCCCGCCGCATCGCCCACCGCGTGCCGCCGCGCCACCAACTGACCGTCGGCTTCGCCCTGCACGCGGTCGGCGCCCTGACGATGCTCGGCGCGATCGGGGCCGGTTCCTGGACCCGCCTGCTGCCCGGCCTGGTCGTGGCCGGAGTGGGCAGCGGCCTGCTGAACGCCGCGCTGCCGCTGCTCGCCGTGGAGTCGGTACCGGCGGCCCGGGCGGCGATGGGGTCGGGAGCGCAGCAGACGTTCCGCTACATCGGCTCGTGCGCCGGCGTCGCCCTGACGATCGCGATCGCCACGTCGGCGGGCGACCTGGGGCGGGGCACGGATGTGGCCCTCTGGGTGTCGGCGGGGCTGGCGGCGGTGGCGGCGGTGCTGGTGGGGGTGGTGCGGGAGCGGGGGTGAGCGGCGGGGGGTGCGCCGGCGCCGGTCGGGGGCCGGTGCCCCTTCTGACCTCCGCCCGCCTCTCCGGCCTCTGACCTGCGGCCCCCTGACCTTCGTCACCTCTCGGCAGTACGGTGTCACCCATGCGCCCCGACACGCCTGCCGAAAACGTCGACCACGCCGCCGAAGCCGCCCGCCTGGAGCGGACCGCCGGCCTGTACCCGGAGGACGCCGAGGCCCTCCTGGTCTGCGCCGCGGCCCACCTGGAGCTGTCCGGCGACCGCCCCTCCGCGACCAAGCTCTACGACCGCCTGCTGTCCTCGCCGGACGGGCTGGAGAACCCCTCCCTGGTCCGCGCCCTGAAGGCGTCGAACCTCTGGGAGTACGGCCACGAGGCGGAGGCCAGGGCGATCATCGAGGGCGTCCGCACGACGGCCCCGCGCGACCCGGCCGCCTGGGTGATCGTGGCCGAGGCCCTGGAGGCCCACGACGAGCTGGAGGCGGCCCAGGAGACGTTCACGGAGGGCGCCCGCCTGCTCCTGACGGACGTGGCCGAGCCGCCGTACGCCACGCACCCGCTGCTGTACGGGCGTCACCGGGTACGGCGCATGCTGGGCGCGCCCCACGACGACTGGGACCGCCTGGCGGACACCCTGCACTCGATGCCGGTGTCCCTGGACGAGCTGCACGACCCGAAGCGGGTCTGGTCCCTCGGCTCGGACGACCCGGCCGACCTGGAGGCGGAGATCTTCCGCCTGCGCGCCGAGCTGGGCGCCTACCGCGAGGCCCTGTCCCGCCCCTTCCCCGTGGCCATGCTCCACTGGCCGGCGGACGAACTGACGGAGCTGCTGGAGGCGTACCCGTCCCTGTCCGCCGAGTACCCCTCCTACGAGGAGCACCTGACGACGATAGAGGCGGCCCTGCGCGAACTCGCCTCGTCGGGCACCCCGAACCTGGGCGTCGTCCGCGGCACCGTCCCGTCGTACGAGGCGTTCGCGGCCTCGGAGGGCGCGTCCCCGTCCGACGCGACGCTGCTGCCGCAGTACGCGACGACCCTGGCGGCCCGGGGCCGCGCGGTGGCGTGGCCGCCGCAGCGGGGCGCGGGATGCTGGTGCGGGTCGGGGCGGGCCTACGGGGAGTGCCACGGAACCGAGGCGTGACGGGGCGGGGCGGGGCGAGCAGCGTTTGGGCGGACCGATGAGGTTCGCCGTCCGCGTCGTCCGCGGACGTCTACAGGTGCGACCACCTCGCGCGAGGGCGCGATGGCCTGAGCGGAGCAGTCGCACCTGATCACTGGGCAGACCACCGCGGCCCACGGCTTCTCCTACGCCCTGCCCCGCGCGCCGGACGCCCCGGTGGCCCGGGGCTGACAGGCCTGGACGTGATGGCTGCGCAGCGCCGCAACCAGGTCGCACTTCATCGGGCGGGCGCCCGCGACCGAGGGGGTTGGGGATCATAGACGTGGTCTGATCGAGCGCCCCATTGACCCGACGGCACCAGGGATCGACAGGGCTTCCACAGGAACTGGTCGCGTCAGTGTCCGAGGCCTGGGCCAAGGCAGCAGAAGAACAGTCGCTCTGGGCATCCGACCGCGCACACAGTGGAACAACGGAGTTGGGTCCGCCCTCAGTGCAGTCTGGTTTCCAGAGGGACGCAGGCGACCATGGCTGAAAGTGCGAGACTCTTGTACCGAGGAACAACCCTTGATCACCGTTCCTCCCTTGATGTTGATCACCACAGGAGGAGCGGCATGCCCCGCAGCGGCCACGAGCGACCGCGGTTCGCCTCGCCATTGACCTCGATCGAGATCTGCGCGGGTGCCGGAGGACAAGCCGTCGGACTGCACAACGCCGGCTTCGATCATCGCGCCCTCGTCGAGTGGGACGCCCACGCCGTGGCCACCCTGCGGGCCAACGTGGGCAGCTGGCCCGGCTGGGATGAGGAGAAGGCTGACGGCATCCGCCCGATGGACGTCAAGGATTTCCTGGATTCCGACGTCAGGAAGAATCTAAACCTCAAGCCAGGAGATCTTGACCTGCTGGCCGGCGGAGTTCCATGCCCGCCTTTCTCCCTCGCCGGGCACAGGCTTGGGCCCGACGACGAACGCGACCTCTTCCCCGCAGCGCTCGATATCATCGACACCCTGAGGCCAAAAGCGGTAATGATCGAGAATGTCCGGGGAATCCTTGAGCCCCCGGAAGTTTTCATCGAATACAGGAAATCGATTCTCGATACCCTGCGAGACCTCGGATACCTAGTTCCCGAGATCAGCAAAGACCTCTCCGCCCGCGCTCAGGACGTGGTGATGCGGAAGGTGTGGCGGCGACTTGATGCACGGCATTTCGGCGTTCCACAGCTCCGCCCCCGCGCCATCCTGGTTGCCATTCATCGGGATGCAGTAGGCCCAGACAACCCGGGGTTCCGTTGGCCCACTGGAATCAAGGGGACCGAGGCCACCGTCTTTGACGAGCTCAGAGACAGCATGCTCGCGCGCTGCAAGGAGTTTTGGGACAAGAACCAGTACGGAGAACCGGCCGGCCCTCATGAGGCAACCGGTGAGCAGGTCTTCGAGAAGTGGGAGAAGAAGATCACCGAGGCCCTGGCAGCGGGCAAGACCGTAGCCCCCACACTCGTGGGCGGATCAAGGAAGCACGGTGGTGCCGACCTGGGCCCGACCAGGGCCAAGCGCGCCTGGGGGGATTTGGGCGTCGACGGTATGGGCATCGCCAACGACCCGGACAAGGTTGATCCAGAACGCGATTTGTTCAGGCCAGCCGGTCCCATGCTCACTGTCGCCCAGGCAGCGGCGATCCAGGGATTCCCAGAAGACTGGCAGTTCCAGGGCCGGAAGACAGCCCGGTACCGCCAGGTCGGAAACGCGTTCCCGCCCCCAGTAGCAGAGGCCGTGGGACGAGCTATTGCCGCAGTCCTGCGCCCAGAGCACCGCGAGGCGCTCACCAAGGACTATGAGATGGAGCCAGCCGGGGCCGTCCCCGTTGACGATATTCCAGAGCAGCTGGAAATCTCAGTCGCCGCGAACCAGACCCACCTCACGCCGAGCCAGGACCGTCACAGCGATTTTGTTGGCACAAGCGTCTGATGGCTCATGCTCCCAGAAACGGAGCACCGTCCAGCCCGCAGCCCTGAGCTTTTCGTCGGTATCACGGTCCCGTGTGACGTTGCGGAGGACCTTCTCCGACCAGTAACCGGAGTTCGTCTTCGGCGGCACGTAATGCTCAGGGCAGCCGTGCCAGTAACAGCCGTCTATGAACACCGCTACCTTCACCGGACGGAAGACCATGTCAGCCGTCCGGCGAAGGTCCGGCAGGGGGCGGGCTGCGACCCGATACCGCAGCCCTGCGGCGTGCACGAGACGGCGGATCAGGATTTCCGGCTTCGTGTCACGGCTGCGGATCGCCTGCATGTTGCGGCGGCGGGCTGCGGACGAAGCCCAGGATCCTTCCGGGGCTTCCCATTCGGCTTCGTGGGACACACCGCAGAGGGTAGTCCCGCGAGGGCCGCAGCACGCAGCTGCTCCTAGCGGCCTCCCATGTGACTCAGCAGTGACTCGATGTCACTCGGCGCGAGGCCTGCGGCGACCGCCGGCTCTTCCTCAAGGTCGGCGAGCTGCTGCACCGTGGGGTCGTCCAGGATGCGCCCCATGAACTCCAGCTTGCGTTCCAGGCTCGCGGCCACGACCTCATCGACGGTGTTCCGCACCGCCAGGACCGTCACCCGGGTCTCCGTGCCGGGGGCGAGCCCGAGACGGTGGATCCGGTCCAGGCTCTGGAGGAACCGTCCCGCCATGAAGTCACGGTCCACGTAGACCGCATCATGGCAAACGTGGTGCAGGCTGATCCCCTCCCCCAGGGTGGCCGGGTTCGAGATGAGCACCATGCACGCCGGATCCTCCCTGAACCGGCGAATCTGCTCCTCACGGTCAGGCGTACCGCCGTAGACGACTGCCGGACTGTACTTCTCCAGCATGCGCTCAAGCGTGGTGAGGCTCCTGACGAACGTCGTCCAGACCAGCGTCTTCCGGCCCTGGGCAGCGTTCTCCGCGATGATCGCCACGGCTTCCTTGTACTTGGGCGAAAGCTCGTAGTCAGGGAGGTTCTGCATGAGCGAGTACAGCGAACTCCCCTGAGGGGGGTCGAACGGCGGAAGCTGATACACGAGCGGCTCGTACCGGCTGGCCCCCTCAAGGAGCAGGGCCGGGCTTGTGGCGGCCATGAGAAGCCGGAGAGCCGTCTTTCCGAGGGAACTCAGATCCTCGCGCGCAGCCCCGCTCTTCTCGCCACCCACGATGGCCGTGTAGATCTCGTCATGCAGCGGCGGCATGTCAACGAAGCGCAGTCCCAGCTGCACAGGAGGCAGGCCCAGCTCGTGCTTCGTGGTGCGGGTGAACAGCGGCCGGAGGACGGAGCTGGCGTGCGCGAGATCCCCGCCAGCAACGGCTTGGACCACCGTGCGCTGGCCGTGTCCCGGCCAGACGAAGCCCAGAAGGTTCTCCAGGTCCCTCGAACCGTTGGGTGCCGGCGTACCAGTAAGGATCAGCCGGCGCGCGGCCAGCGGGCCGAGCGCCATGCATGCCGCCCCGTAGGTACCGCGCGCACCCAGCTTCATCCGGTGAGCCTCATCCAGGATGATCATGGAGGGGCCGGCCTTGAGCCAGCTGGCCAGCATGGACAGCGACCGGTCGAGACGCTCGTAGTTCACCACGAGCACCTCCGCCCACTGATCCAGCGACCCGTCCAGGACGTTGATGCGCAACGGGTGGATAAGGCACTCGGCGGTCTCATAGCGCCATGACTCGTAAGCCGACTTCGGACACACGACCAGCAGCCGCTTTACGCGGCCGGCAGCCTTCTGGGCCGCGTACACAGCCAGCGCGACCCGGGTCTTGCCAGCGCCAGGCACACTGAAGTTGGCACCGTGCTGGAGCGACAGGAGCTTCGCGATGTCCCGGCGCTGGAATTCGCTGAGTTCCCCCTTCCAGGACTCACCCAAGAGAGCGGGCACGTCATCGGGCGAGACCTCGCCGGTCGTCTCCCGGCCCGCGAGCCGCTGCTGCACGGTGTGAGCGTCCTGAACGACACCGGACACCAGCTCCCGCAGGTCATCCGCCCACTCCACACCGGCCGGGTCGGACCATGTGCCGAGGAGGCCGAGGTCCGCAAGCAGCTCGTCCAGAGAGACTGAGGCACTCAGCGGGCCGAGCTGGCCGCCGGTACGAAACCGGGCGGCCAGCTGGACCAGTTCCTCCTGGAACGATTCCGTTGTCCGCAGAACCACGCGGGTACGGGTCTCATCGAACCTGAGGCGGAGCGACTTTTCACTGTCGGTGCTGGTCACCGGGAGCCCTCCGCCGAGACCGCGTCCAGCAGCCAGGACACGCCGTCCCCGGGCTGCGGCAGCCCACGGCCGGCCTGCTGCGCAAGCTTCAGCAGGCTGCCTCGCAGCCTGACCACAGCGTCGTCGAACGCCTCCTCGTCCAGACTGCGGGAAGTCCGCGCCTGCACCAGGTCGTTCACGCACTGGTCGATGCTCGCGCAGGCTTCCGCCAGCCGGGCCGGGGCAAGCTGCTTGCGCTTGCGCAGCCGGGCGCTGCGTCCCGCCGCCTCGATCGCCTCGTCGAACGCCTTCTTCGTACTGTCCCAGGCGTCCTGCGCGGCGGCCTTCCGCTCGTCACCGAGATCCGAGGCTTCGTTCCTCACCACGGCGGCGGTGCGGAGGATCTCGTCGTTCATCGCCCGGGCCTCCGCGACGGCGGACGAGGCGGCGGGCACCTCCAGGCCCAGACCAGGGATGGACACCGACTGCGGCTGCGCGGCTTTCGTACCGCCCATGGGCAACTGCTGCTCAAGCCCCGCCTTCAGGAAGTCCTCATTGATGTGGCGGACGTCCGTCTTGGAGAAGTTGAGCAGAATCGCGGCCAGGCGCAGCTCCTTCAGGACCTCAGCCTGGTCACGGTCCACCGTTTCCAGCTTCACGTACAGCCGGTGAAGCTCCTTGAGCCTCTCCTGCGCGCCCTCCCAGTCCACCAGGCGCAGTCCGTTGCCGCCGCCGGTGCGGCTGCGCTCGTTCAGCTCGCGGATCGTGCTGAGGATCCACCGCTCCTGGTGGTAGGTGCGAACCTGGATCCGGAAGTCCTTAGCGATCTGCTCCGGCGTCCGGCCCAGCGCCGCCTGCTCCTCCATGGCGATGAGGCGGTTGATGTAGGAGTAGTCACGCCGATGGTCCCTGCGGAGCTGCAAGGACAGTTCGACGGCGTTGATGTCAGCCCAGGTGAACGACGCCGGCAGCACGCCGACGCGCATCGACTGCGCACCGAGTTCGCGCAGCGCGGCGGCTCGGGTGTTGCCGTTGACCAGCACCCCGTGCCGGGTCACCAGCCCGGGGTCGTTCTGCCCGAACTGGTTAAGGCTGTCCTTCAGGACATCGAAGTCCTTGTCCCGCACACTCGTGTTCTCAGGGTCCGCCTTGAGCAGGAACCCGAGGTAGTCCTGGCTCTCGGCGCTCCAGGGGTCCTTGTCCAACCCAGCGTCCCGCTCGGCATCGTGGCTGCGCTGAGCCCGGATCCGGTGGGTGCTGGGGTTGTAGAAGAGGCTGCTGAGCGGCAGGTCAATCACTTCCACATGGGCCTGCTGCCCGTTCCAGTCGACGGTCACAGTCTCCCTGGTGCCGCCAGACGACTTGACCTCCTCGACCTTCTTGCTGATCAGCTCGCTGAACTCGGCCGCCCGCGGCGGGGCCGGAAACTCGCGCATCATCGTCATCCCGTCCTGTCTCAGTCGTCCGTACCGTCAAGAGCGTCGGCCACAGCCTTACGGGAGTCCTCCGGCAGGGTCCGGTACAGGCCCCACAGCGCCTCCAGCGAGCTATACGTGCGCTGGTCGTTCTTCACCCAGCCGCTCAGCACGCTCCGCTCAAGAGGAGCCAGCGACTCGATCTGGGAAAGCACCTCCCCCAGGTCCACGGCCCGGTCCACGGTGCCCCGCCCGCACCGCTGGCACTCGGTGACCAGCTGATGGGTAACGCTGCCGTCCGCCAACGTCACCTGCCGTCGGGCGACATTGAGCACCGCCTGCGTGACACCGTCCTCGTACGCCTCGCCGGCCGCGATGCCGCACGTGCGACACAGGTACCCGTCGGCCTGCATCACCTTCGCCCGCTGGGCGTTGGTGATGCTCGCCTTGTGGCTCGGTCCCTTCGCCTGGCCCGGCACCCACACGTCCTTGCCGCGCGTCACGAACCGGCGCTCCTCCGGAAGCAGCTCCGGGTCCTCGCGGGCCGTGGAAATCTCCCAGCCGTAGTCCCGCAGGCCTCGCATGCGCCGGTCGATCTGCGCGACGTCCGGGAAAGCCTCGCGCAGCTTGGCCACCGTGAAGATCTGCCCCTCCCCTACCACCTGGACCAGCCAGAGAGCGGCACGCGCCATGCTCCCCAGCTTGCGGTTTCCCACACTGGTCTCCTGCCAGGACGGCATCGTCATGATGGGTTCCCCTCCCATTGAAAACGCATGTAATACGTGCAATTAGACGGTCTGCCGCATATCACATGAAATGGCAAGACTGCATCATGCGTAGATATGCAACTCGCGCCGCCCCCCGCACCCCTGGCGGCTGACATCTAAAGCGTGGCACATCGAAACCGCGTTGAACCCTCTCGATGCAACTTGCGCACCAACTAGCAAGAGAGGAACCAAAAACGGCCAGGCGGCGGCCCGTTGGCCTCCGGCACAATGTCGAACAACGTCGCCGACCGAGGGCGCGTGTGGCCAGTTCGTCCAGGAATGCGGAGGTTCGCCACCATGGCAGCGCGTAGCAGCAGTCGCCGCCCGTTCGCGTGGACGGAGAAGCACTTCGACGAGAACGTACTGCCAGACAAACAGCGGCTGGCTGCGGCCCTGCAAGGGATCTGCCGTCACCTGACCATCAGGACGCCGGACGGGATGGCGCCCACCCACCCGACGCAGGCCCAGGCCGCCAAGTACCTGAACATCAGCGAGACCGCACTGAGCCGTTACCTCCACGGCCTGCACGTCCCGCCAGACAAGGTGACCACCTTCATCTTCGACACCGCCTGCCGCGATGCCGGAGGGATGCGGAACCTCGGCATTACCAAGGAACACCTGCTGGAGCTGCGCGCGCGAGCCGAGCAGGAACGATGCGGCAACTGCTCACGGCACAGGGAGGCGGTACGTACTGCCGGACAGAAACTCAAGGCCATGCAGGAGAAGCAGGAAAGACTGGAGCGGACAGCAGAGGAGAAGGCCAGAGAGCTGCGGGAAGCACGAGAGCAGGCCTCCGCACTGAAGCGCGAGGCACAGCAAGTGAGAACCGCCCAGTCAGTTACCGAAGCCGGCCCGCATAACGGTCGGCGGGCGGCTCGGGCCGCAACTCTGTTGCCGGTCCGCCGCCGACAAGGGGACCGGCAACAGAGCAAAAACGAAACGGCAGCCGCCCGGAGCATCGCCAGCCGCGCGGATGAACTGCTCGGCGGCGGCCGGCCGGACAGCACGCTCGCCCTTCTGCGGCACACCGCGGAGGCGTACACGCCCGTTGAAATGGCCCTGCTCGTAGCGCTGTTGCGTACCAACGGACACCATGAGCTGGCCGACAACCTGGTGCACATCTACGGGCGTGACCGAAGCGCCAGGGATGTGGTGCGCGGGGCGCTCATGCTGCACGAACACGAAGCCGTCGCGGACGCTGAGGCGCTTCTGCGTACAGCGGCAGCGCATTCTGAGACTGCGCTCTCCCGGGTGGGGCGGTCCGGTCTGTCCAGCTGACGACGGTTGGCGTCCCAGGACTTCAGGCCCAGGAGCAACGCCTGGCGCTGCGCTGTGGCATGGAGTGCTTCGGTACCCTGCCGGCATGATTCGCGCAGTGGTCTTCGACGTAGGTGAATGTCTGGTCGATGAGACCCGTGAGTACGGGACCTGGGCAGACTGGCTCGGCGTGCCCCGTCACACATTCCATGCGATGTTCGGCGCGGTGATCGCCCAGGGCCGCGACTACCGCGAGACCTTCCAGAAGTTCAGGCCTGGCTTCGATCTCTACGAAGAGCGCGAGAAGAGGGCAGCCGCGGGGCAGCCCGAGACGTTCGGCGAGGACGATCTGTACCCAGAGGTCCGCGCCGCTCTCGGACAGCTCCGGTCGGACGGACTGTGGCTCGGCATCGCAGGAAACCAAACGGTCCGTGCGGGGCAGATCCTGCGCGAGTTGTTCTCCGATGACGTCGATCTGATCGGGACCTCCGACGACTGGGGGGCCAGTAAGCCCGATCCGGCGTTCTTCAAGCGCGTCGCCGACGCCGTACCTGTCGAGGTCGGCGAGATCCTCTATGTGGGGGATCGCTGCGACAACGACATCCGGCCGGCCCGCGATGAAGGGATGCTCACCGCCCTTGTACGTCGCGGGCCGTGGGCCACCATTCAGTGGGACAGCCCCGAGGCCAGGGAGTTGCCGACCTTCCGTATCGAGGGTCTCGACGACCTCCCCAGCAGGATCGCTCAGTTCAACGGCGCAGCACGCTGACCGTGGTCGACCAGTCGTAGAGGCGGTCGTCCAGGTCGCGGACGCAACGCTCGTGCTGGTAGGGGGTGAGTGCCCGGCGGACCTCGCGTACGCGGTCCATGCCTGTCGCGTACCAGGTGACGGCCAGGTGATCGAGGGCCTTTCCCGCATACTCGCAGGCCGCCTCAGGGTTTCCGGACTTAGCTTCCACGGCCGCCAGGTCGCCGTAGACGACCGTGCGCTGCTTATCGTCGGCGGGCGTCATGGCTTCCAGTGATTCCAGCAGCGCTTGGCGGGCCTGAGGAAGATGTCCCGCGAGGAGCTGGGTGTTGCCCTTGAAGGCCGCGAGCCGGGCCGGCGAGAACCAGTCCATCCATGAGGGTGACGCGTGCTCGTTACCCTCCCTCAGCACGTCTTCCGCATGGCCGATCAGATGCAGGGCGGTGCGGGTGTCCCCGCACCTGGTCTCGCATTCGGCCTCGACCGCATCCAGCCACGCCAGAAACTCAGCGGACGCAGGAGCGCGGCGGGCGTAGGTCCGCGCCGCGATCATGCGCTCCAGGGCTGACTCGCGGTCACCCGCCCAGCCGGGGATAAAGGCCATGTGGGCGATGATCGCCGAGCCGAGCACCGGATCGTCAGCTTCGCCCGCCGCCTGCAGGGCAAGGAGAAGCGTCTCGTGGGCAGCATCCGGTTCGCGGAGATCGAAGAACTCGATCCTGCCCGCCAGAAGGTACGTCTCGGCCAGCGCGGCCGCGATCACGCGACGTGTGGTGTCCGCCGCCTCCGGGAGCAGCACGCAGCCCAACGTGGCGTGGGCCATGACGGCTGGGTGGAGCTTCGCCGGTGCCACCGACCAGTACAGCCGCCGATGGGACCTGGTGACCGCCTCGAAGTCCGCTCCAGCGGTCGCCGGCTGGGAGGCCGCAGCGGCCCTGCCAGCTGAGACGGCCAATCCCAGGCCCACCGCTCCCCCTGCGATCAGCATGCGGCGCACGGGATCAGGCGTCGGTCCCTCGGAGCCCCACGGCGGCATGAACCCGAGCGCCTCCAGGCTCTGGCCCAGCAGATGTACGAGCACTCTCTGACAGTCCGGCTGCGGCCAGGGCGGGTTCTCCGACTCCCAACGGCGGACCTGCCGTGCACCGATGGACAGGCCACGGATGCCCATGCGCTTCGCATGCTCCGTGAGGGCATCAGCCAGGTCCTGCTGCGAGTTGTACCCGGCGGCCACACGGGCGGCTTTGAGCCGGACGTTGCCTGTCGGCCTGGACACGGGGACCTCCTGGGGACGACTACGCAAAGCTTGCCACAGCAAGGCCGATATCAGGTACCTAGTCACCCATGGGGCGCAATCCAGGCCCTTTGGAAGTCCTTTCAGTGACCTACCAAAGTCCTAGATGCACCGGACGACTTAGTGAACTCTGAACGGCGTATCCAGCCGTGGCGGACAGCAGGAGGAAGCCCGTGTTCACACAGGAAGCTCTGGACCACGCGATCGCCGAGTGGCTCGCTCGTGCCGATCGGGATCCGGAGCGAGTCCGGCGGGAGTGGGCGACGCAGGGCGTTGCGCTGGTGCCGCTCGGCGAACGGTTCGCAGCCGTACGCATGGCGGCGCACGTCGTTCACTCCGCCCTGCGGACCGACGACCGGGACGGGGTGGCCGTGGCACTGGGTGAGTTGCTTGGCGGATCGGTCATCTACGACCGCCGGGTCGCCGACGGGACGTACTACGCGCTGATCCAAGCGCACACTGCTCTGGTCTGGGCGTACGACGACATCGCAAGCTGCCTCGGGCTCGGTACCTACCTTGGGGTTCCCCGTCTCGACCGCCAACAGCCGCCAGGCACCTATTGGGTCGTTCCGCCACGATACGAGGGCGACCTGTGCGCCCCGCGAGCGATCACAGCGCTGGTGAAGGAGGGACGGGAGCGGCTGGCCGAGCAGACGGAAGCGGCCGTGCCAAGGCCCTCCACGAAGGCGGCCGGGCAATCTGCGCCCGGGACAGCACAGGAAGGACCTGACAGGCCATGACTCTCCCCGCAGACGTCGACAACGATGCGACCGTGCTTCGCAGGGCGTTGTCCAATGCCCTGACGGCAACGGGGGCTTCCATTGCCCCGGCCTGGCTGGCCGTCGCGGACAGGGTCCCGCGCCACGCGTTCGTACCCGGCTTCTATCTGCCCGTCGGCAAGCCTGACGCGCAGGCACTGACCGTGTGGGAGCCGGTCACGCCCGAACTGGACTACGGTCGATGGCTGTCGAGTGCGTACTCAGACAGCACACTAATCACCCAGTTCGACGGCGATGAGGCCGACTGGACCAACCCGGCCGTCCGGCATGGAGGTTCTCCCACCTCGTCGTCCACCCTGCCTTCCCTGGTCCTGCGCACGTGGTCGGATGCCGAAGTCGCCGAAGGGCACACTGTGCTGGAGATCGGCACCGGGACCGGATACTCGACGGCACTCGCCTGCGAACGTCTGGGTTCGTCGCACGTCACCAGCGTGGAGATTGATCCCGCCGGACTGGAAAGAGCGGCCAACGCGCTGCACGGCTGTGGATACGCGCCGACGCTGGCCCGGGCGGACGGACTGTACGGGTACTGGCCCGAGGCCTGGTTCGACCGGGTCGTGGCCACATGCTCGTTCCGGGCTGTACCGCCCGTCCTGCTCCGACAGGTACGGCCAGGCGGGAAGGTACTGCTCCCCCTGTCGGGGTGGCTCTACGGCAGCGCCCGTGTCCTGCTCACGGTCAATGCGAACGGCACCGCTGAGGGCCCTCTGCTGCCCGGCACCGTCTCCTTCATGCCGGCTCGCACACACACGGCTCCGGCCTTCGGGAATCCGTCCGACTGGGCCGCGGGCCTGCCTGAGCAGTCCCGACCGGCACGGCACACCCCCGAGCGGCTCACGAACGCGGCCAATGAGGCATTCCTCCTGCGGTACCTCGTGCAAAGTGCCGTACCGGATACCCAGATGATCACCATCGACGGGGTACTGCACCTGATCGACGTAGTGTCCGGCTCCGCCGCCACGCTCGCCTGTGAAGCCGATGCCTGGGTCGTGCGTGAGGGCGGGCCGTTGAAGTTGTGGGAGCGGGTCGAGCAGGTCATCGACGGCTTCACAGCCGCAGGGCAGCCCGGCCCGGAGGCCTTCACACTGCGCGTGGACGAAGACGGGCAGCGGCTGTTGCATCCGCTGATGCCCCCTTTGCGACTCCCCGGAGTCTGAGAGTGGGGAGCGAAGTGTCTGTCCCTTTACACCAGTGCACTTGAAAGCCATCAGCGACGTGAGAGCCGCATTTCGATCCGGGCATGGGTTTCCCGGCGATCGAGAGAATTTCGAGGCCGACCTGCAGCGGGCGCTAGAAACGTCGGCGGAGACGGACTCCAAGGCCGTGGCCGCGGTGATCGCTGACTACCGCGGCAGGATCCGCCTCCACCAGGACCCGGACTTCAATGTCGCCCTACAAGAGGGCATTGCCCTCACAGCGCAACTGAAGCGAGAGGCTGTTCTCAAGTGACCGGCCATCGGATGCACCTGTCACGCCATCACGCCTCTAGGAAGCCGCAACGACCCGGAACCGCAGGCACACCAGCGGCGTGTCCTCGTCCACCGGTGTGCCGATGTGGTCCCAGAAGCGCCTGTGGCCCGCGCGCCACTCGTCCAGGGACCGGTCGCCCTCTCCTTCGGCGGCGTGTTCCCGCGTGACCGCGCCGAAGGGGGCCGGCTCGACGCCGGTGAGAAGGAGGGCAGTGCCCGAACAGGCCCACTCAGGAAGCGGACGGCTCGATCTCCCCGGCGAAGACGATCACCTGGTCGATGAGGCTCCGCCGTAGATGGACGATGTCCGTTCCCGCCAGGCGGGGGCCTCCGTCCGGCGTGGTGAAGGCCCACTGGTACCGGGCCCACTCGTCGGGCATGTCCACCGCCGAGCACCGCACCATCGTGCCGGTCCCCGCCGGGTGGCGCCGGATGTCCAGTACGAACTGCTCGACCGCCGCGATCCCTTCCCTGCGGCCCAACGGCCCCCAGAAGACCACGTCCGAGGTCAGGGCCTGGGAGAGCAGCGCAGTCACATAGCTGTCGTCCGAGGCGTTGAACGCGGAGAGGAACGTGTCGATCGCGGACCGCGCTGTCTCTTCCTGCATGCACCAGTCATACCAGCCGTTTCGCCCAACGCGCTCCAGCGGACGGCGAACCGCACCGGGCAGGGGCGGGCGGGACGCTCAGGCCGACGCCCCCGTGGCGTCGGCTTCGAGCTGGTGGTCCGCCCAGACGTACGTCTCCGGCAGGAGATCGGTGACGGGGACCGTCCGAAGGTCGGCGTCCCTGCCCACGATGACCTTGAGGTCGGGGAAGTAGTCGGCCAGGACCTGCCGGCACCGGCCGCACGGGGCGACCACGCCCCGGTCGCGGTCGCCCACGGCGACCATCGTGTCCAGTTCGTAGGCGCCCTGCGCGGCCGCCGCGCCGACGACGACCAGCTCGGCGCAGGGGCCGCCCGTGAAGTGGTAGGCGTTCATCGCGGTGACGATGCGGCCGTCCCGGGTGCGGGCCGCGGCGGCCATGGTGTGGTTGTCGCCGTGGCTGCGCTTGCGGGCGACGTCGGCCGCGGCCTGGATCAGTTCGTGGTCGACGGGGTGCGTCACGGCGGAGCCTCCTGCGGGGTGGCGTGGGTGGTCAGGGCGTCGGCCGACCAACCTAGTGCCGCCATCGGCCGCGTGGAATCGGATATCGGCCGGTGAGCAGGGGCAGTCGGCGGGGTCCGGCGGCCCCTCCCGTCCGCGACGGTGAGAGAGTCGGCGCCATGACGAGGACCACCCCGCCCCGCCCGGTCGACATCGAGGCGCTCTTCCCCGAGCTCGCCGGCTACCGGGGCACCACCACCCGACTGCACCCACGGGCGGGGAGTCCTCGCGCGGAGGACAGTTCCGTGGGCGGGCCCCTGCTGTGGCCCGTGGACGAGCCCTGGCCCGTCTGCGTCGAGCCGCACGTGCGGGACCGGGGGCGGCGGCTCGCGGACATCCGTCGGGAGCGGGAGCTCTGGGCGGCGGCGCACCCTCGTGGAACAGGGCTCACGGACGCCGAGCGCGAACTCCTGGACGAGCTCAAGCGCACACACCGGATCCCCGGCCTCACCGAGACGACCCCCGTGCCGATGATCGGCCTCGCCCAGCTGTACCGGCGGGACGTTCCCGACCTCCTTCCCGGGCCGGACGGCTGCGACCTGCTCCAGGTGTTCTGGTGTCCCTTCGACGCGCACGGCAGGACGGGGTTCGAGACGTACCTGGAGCTGCGGTGGCGCAGGTCGGCCGAGGTCGGTGAGGTGCTGGCCGCGCCGCCGCTGCCGGAGGTGGTCGGCTACGCCGGGTACGTCCCCGAGCCCTGTGTGCTGCATCCCGAGCAGGTCGTCACGTATCCGTTCGCCGGGCTCCTGCCCCGGGAGCTGTGCGACCGGCTCGACGCCTGGGACGAGGCTCTTGAGGAGGAGGCCGAAGAGGCCGCCGACGGCGACGGCTGCGCGGCGGAGTCGATCGGGTACCAGTACGACCTCTCCATACCGCCCGGATGGCGCGCGGGCGGCTACGCGTCCTGGCACCGGACCGATCCGTGCGCCATGGACTGCCCGGCCTGCGCGGCTCCCATGGAGCTGCTGCTCACCGTCGACACCTCCGAATGGGACGGTGGCAGCGGCAGCTGGAAGCCCGTCGAGGACCGGGACCTGCCCCCGCGTCCCTTCGCCACGCCCACCGGGGTCGTCGTCGGCAACCACGGTGAGCTGAACGTCTTCGCCTGCCCCGCCGACCCCGGGCATCCGCATCGCTGGAGCGTCCAGTGAGCGGGCCCGGGTCGCCTACGACGCCGAGTCCGGCCGCTGGCTAGCAGGACACCCTCTCGGTCACCAACTGCTTTTCGGCCAACGTCAGTTGGCCGTCAACCGCGCATTTTTCGCCTCATACTTCCGGGAACGGCCATTCGTGGTCACTGAGCTGCCACGACGTGTGAGCACAAGCGGTATGGTCCCTGCCGAATGCCCTTGGCGGGCCCGGCAGTTCAGGTGTCTGCAGGAACGAACCTGCGCTGCTGCGAGCCCCGCTCCGCCGTCGTCCCCCACCGCTCGTGCAGGCCCTGCGCTCGTCCCCTGGAGATCCATGTCGTGCACACTCACCGTTGTCGGCATCGCTGAGTCCTCGGCACGTGGAGGCGTGACGGGGGCGCGGTCCCGGGCGGTGCCGCGGGAGAGCGCCGAAGGCCGCCGCGTCCCTTTGCCGCGGATCGAGAGACGCCGGCTACTTCTGGCTTGTTGAGGCCCCTCGCCGCCGCAGGGCGGCTCCGGTACGCCCTCGCTACCGCGACACCGGCCCACCGGTCCGGCGCCCCCGGCCGCCCCGCCCGCTCCCTCCGGACCAGCCTCTCCGACCGCCGGGACCGGCCCACACCCCCACACCGACGGCTTCCCCATCCGTGAGGACCCGATGACTGAACTGCTGTTGACCGGCGCCCTGTTGCTGGCGGTGGCCGGAGCCGGGGCCGCCTGGTACTTCCGGCGCGCACGCGATCAGGCCCAGCGCCAGGCCGAACTGCTGCGCCGGCACGCCGACCGGCTCACCCTGCAACTCCTCGCGGCCGAACAGTGCGTGGGCCACTTCGCGACCACCGTGATCCCCGCGGCGGCCGGCGCCGGGCAGGGCGGTGACGGGGGCAAGGGCGCGGTCGTCGTACCGCCGAACCTCGACGGCACCCCGCTCGCCGAGCGGCTGCTCGCCCTCCCCGGGGCGCTGGCCTCGGCCGTGGGCGAGATACGGGCGCAGGAGCGGGCGGCGGCCGCCCGGACCGCCGATCAGATCCGGCAGGACACGGAACGGCAGATCGCGCAGGTACGGCACGAGTCCCTGGGCGTGGCCCGGGCCGCCGTACGCGGCTTCGCCAACAACGTGGTGGCACGGGCGGCACGGCTCGGCCGGTCCGTCAGCCAGGGTGTGCGGCGGCACATCTCGGACGAGGCGTACGCGACGCTGGTGGAGATCGACCACCTCACGCAGCAGATGCTGCTCACCGCGTCGGGCTACGCCGTGCTCGCCGGGGACAAGCTCTCGCGGCGCTGGCCCGCGACCTCGCTGACCGACATCGTGCGGGCGGCGATGGGCCGGATCGAGGGGTACGAGCGGATCAAGCACCCCGAGATGGGGACCGTCGCGGTCGAGGGACGCGCGGTGGAGGCGGTCGTGCACGCGCTCGCCGTGCTGCTGGACAACGCGCTGCGCTACTCCCCGCCCGCCGCCAGCGTCCACGTGTCGCTGGAGCAGGGCCACCACGCGGTCTTCCTGATCGTGGACGACGCCGGCCTGCGCATGGACGACGAGCGGCTGCTGTGGGCCAGCAACGTGATGTCCGGCGAGCAGCGCGACGACATCACCCGCCTGGGCGCCCACCCCCAGACCGGGCTGCGCGTGGCGTCCCTGCTGGCGGAGAACTACGGCTTCCGGGTCGAGCTGACCGCACCGAACATCTACCAGGGCACCCGGGCCATGATCGTGCTGCCGAAGAACCTGCTCGTCACGCCGGGACCGGCCGGCCCCGCCGTCGCCTCGACGCCGTCGGTCCCCGCGGGGCGGACCGAGCCTGCCGCCGCGCCGCTCGCCGCACCACCGGCCTCCGCGGTCGAGCCGGCACCGCAAGCCGTACCGGTCGCCGCCGCGACCGTACCGGCGGCCCTCGCGGCCGGGCCCGAAGCAGGAGCCGTCCGCGAGGCACAGGCCGCCCCGGAGCCACAGGCCGCCCCGCCCGCCACCACCGCCAGCGGTCTGACCGTCCGCCGGCGCACCAAGGCTCCCGTCGCCGCGCGCCGCACCGCCGACCCCGCCGCCGCCGGGCCCGGCCGTCCCGCCGTCGCCGCCGCCTGGGCGGAGGGCACCCGCCGCGGCCGGCAGGACCAGCCCTCCCCGACCCCCGCCGGAACCGACGCGGCACACCGGACGGCCCCCGGCCCCGGACCCGACGCCGCACACGACGCCGCACCCGAAGAAGGACACTGATCGTGCGAGACACACACACCAACAGCCTGGGCTGGCTGCTCGACCAGGAACTCGGCACCGTCGAGGGCGTCCGCTACGCCGTACTGATGAGCAGCGACGGACTGCTGAAGGCCCGGACCGAGACGATCGGCCAGGACGACGGGGAGAAGTTCGCCGCGCTGACGGCGGCGCTGCGGGCCGCGGGCAAGGCGTGGGACGAGTTCACCGGCGGCCAGGGCATGCGGCAGCTGCTGATCGAGTCGGTCGGCTGCATCGGTCTGACGACCACCGCCGCGAAGAACACCATGCTGTCGGTCTGCACGACCGGTCCGGACGCCGATGTCGGGCTGATCTCCCATCACATGGTGCGGCTCGCCACCCGGCTGGGCCACGAGCTGGGCACCCAGGAGCGCGTGCCGGCCGCGGAAGGCGGCTCGCCGGCATGACGGGGCCGCGGCGTGACCCCGACATGGTCAGGCCCTACGTCCGCACCGGCGGTCAGATCCGTGCCCGTGACGACGTGCGCCTGGAGAGCGTGCTGATCGCCGCCTCCGGGCCCACGGACGCCCTCGGCCCGGACGCCCGCCGGGTGATGCGGCTGTTCGCCGGTGCGGAGGGCGGCCTGGCCGTCGCGGACATCGCCGCCGCGCTGGAGCTGCCGCCGTCCACGGTGCGCATCCTCGTCTCCTCGCTGATGGACTCCGGCCACCTGGCCAGCCCGGTCGCGGCGAGCGACCACCAGCCCGAACCCGACCTGTTGCAGGAGGTACTGCGTGGACTGCGCTCCATGGTCTGACCCGCCCGTCACCTACGTCCCGGCCACGGTGACGCGGTCGGCCAAGATCGTGGTCGCGGGGGGTTTCGGCGTCGGCAAGACGACGCTGATCGGCAGCGTCTCGGAAGTGAAGCCCCTGCGGATGGAGGAACCCATCACGCAGGAGAGCGCGGGCGTGGACGATCTGCGGGGCACCCCGCACAAGACCACGACCACGGTGGCGATGGACTTCGGCCGCATCCACATGGCCGGCGGCCGCATCGCGCTGTATCTGTTCGGGCTGCCGGGGCAGGCCCGTTTCCAGCCGCTGTGGGAGGACCTGGCCGAGGGCGCGCTCGGCTGTCTCGTCCTGGCCGACACCCGCAACCTCGACGCCTCCCACGACGCCCTCGGCCTCCTGGACAACGGCGGCATACCGTACGCCGTCGCCATCAACACCTTCCCCGGCGCCCCGGACTACCCCGAGTCGGAGCTGCGCGAGGCCCTCGCCCTCGACCCCGTCACTCCGCTGACGACCTGCGACGCCCGCGACCGCACGTCCTCCCTGCACGCCCTGATCACCCTCACCGAGTACCTCTCCGAGCACCGCTCGGCCGCCCTCCTGGAGTCCCGCCGATGACGATGCCGTCCGCCGCGTCCGCGCCGACGAGCCCAGGGCGGATCGCCCTGTACACCGCGGAGTTCGCCGCCGACCCGCACGCCGCCTACCGGCGCATGCGCCGCACCCACGGCCCCCTCGTCCCGGTCGACCTGGCGCCCGGTGTCCCGGCGACGCTGGTGATCGGCTACTACCAGGCCCGCCGCATCCTCAACGACCCGCTGCACTTTCCCGCCGACCCCCGTGCCTGGGAGAAGCTGATCCCGGCGTCCTGCCCGGTCAGGCCGATGATGGAGTGGCGCCCCAACGCGCTGCGCTCCGGCGGCGTCGAGCACGCCCGTTACCGCGGCGCGAACACCGCCGCGATCGGCGGGGTCGACCAGCACGGGCTGCGCTCCCTCGTCGAGAAGGTCGCCTCCGGCGCCATCGACGACTTCCGCAAGCAGGGCGAGGCGGACCTGCTCTCCCAGTACGCGTTCCCGATCGCCTTCCGGGTCCTGAGCGCGCTGCTGGGCTGCCCGGACGAGATCGGCGTGCGCATCGCCGACGGCATGGCGAAGATCTTCGACACCACCAACGCCGAGCAGGGCAACCAGATCCTCGCCCAGGCCGTGGCCGACCTGGTGAGCCTGCGCCGGCAGCACCCCGGCGACGACATCACGTCCCGGCTGATCACCCACTCCGCCCGGCTGAGCGACGAGGAGATGGGCCACCAGCTCGTCACGCTCTACGGCGCCGGGATCGAGCCGCTGACCAACCTGATCAGCAACACCGTGCTGAAGATCCTCACCGACGAGGAGTTCTCCGCCGACCTGCACGCCGGGCTGTCCACGGTGCGCGACGCGCTCGACGCCGTCCTCTACACCGACCCGCCCATGGCGAACTACTGCATCTCGTACCCCCCGTACCCGGTCGACGTGGACGGGGTCCTCCTGCCCGCCGACCAGCCGGTCGTGATCTCCATGGCGGCCGCCAACAACGACCCGGCGCTCACCGACGGCGTGCCCGAGGGCCGCCACACGGGCAACCGCGCCCATCTGGCCTGGAGCATCGGCCCGCACACCTGCCCCGCCCGCTCGCACGCCTACCTCATCGCGGAGACCGCGGTCACCCACCTCCTCGACGCGCTGCCGGAGACGGACCTCGCCGTGCCCCTGGCCGAACTCGTCTGGCGCCCCGGCCCGTTCCACCGCGCCCTGGAATCCCTGCCCGTCACCTTCCCCGCCGTCACCTAAGGAGCCCGCCATGCCCGACCAGCAGTCTCCCCTCGTCCTCGACCCCGCCGGCGCCGACCACCACGCCGAGCACCGTGCCCTGCGCGCCCGCGGTCCGGCCACCCGGGTGGACGTGCTCGGCGTGGAAGCCTGGTCGGTCTCCGACCCGGCCCTGCTCAAACAGCTGCTCACCGGGCCCGACGTCTCCAAGGACGCCCGGGCGCACTGGCCCGCCTTCGGGCAGGTGGTCGGCACGTGGCCGCTCGCCCTGTGGGTGGCGGTGGAGAACATGTTCACCGCGTACGGCCCCAACCACCGCAAGCTGCGCCGGCTGGTGGCGCCCGCCTTCAGCGCCCGCCGCATCGCCCACATGCGGCCGGCCGTCGAGGGCATGGTGGACGGGCTCGTCGACCGTCTCGCGGGGCTCCCCGCCGGGGAGCCGGTCGATCTGCGCCAGGAGCTGGCGTACCCGCTGCCCATCGCGGTGATCGGTCACCTCATGGGCGTGCCCGAGAGCCGGCGGGACGGCTTCCGGGCCCTCGTGGACGGTGTCTTCGACACCACGCTGAGCCAGGAGGAGGCACAGGCCAACACCGCCCGGCTGTACGCGACCCTGGACCAGCTCATCGCCGACAAGCGCAGCACCCCGGGCGACGACATGACGTCCCTGCTCATCGCCGCGCGGGACGACGAGAGCGACGGCACGGGCCTGTCGCACGAAGAGCTGCGCGACACCCTGCTGTTGATGATCAGCGCCGGCTACGAGACCACCGTCAACGTCATCGACCAGGCCGTCCACACCCTGCTGACCCGGCCCGACCAACTGGAGCTGGTCCGCGAGGGTGCCGTCACCTGGGACGACGTCGTCGAGGAGACGCTGCGTCACGAGCCGGCGGTCAAGCACCTGCCGCTCCGGTTCGCCGTCACGGACATCCCCCTGCCCGACGGGCAGACCATCGCCCGCGGTGAGGCGATCCTCGCGTCCTACGCCGCCGCCAACCGTCACCCCGCATGGCACGACGACGCCGACACGTTCGACGCGGCCCGCACGGTCAAGGACCACCTGGCGTTCGGGCACGGCGTCCACTTCTGCCTCGGCGCGCCCCTCGCCCGGATGGAGGTCACCCTCGCGCTCCGGAGCCTCTTCGACCGCTTCCCCGACATCCGCCTGGCCGATCCCTCGGCCGAACTCCCGGCCGTGCCCTCCCTGATCAGCAACGGCCACCAACGGCTCCCGGTCCTGCTGCACGCCGCCGGCTGAGCAGCGGACGGCCCGCCCCGGTGTGCCGGGGCGGGCCGTCCGGCGTCGCGCGCGGGCGTCAGCCGAACATGCCCGGCTCGTAGTCGCCCGCCGGCTGCTGGGTGATGACGTTCAGCCGGTTGTACGTATTGATGACGGCGATCAGGCCGACCAGCGCGGCGAGCTGGTCCTCGTCGTAGTGCTTCGCCGCGTCCGCCCAGGCCTCGTCGCTGATGCCACGGCCGTCGGCGATGCGGGTGCCCTGCTCGGTCAGCTCCAGGGCGGCCCGCTCGGCGTCGGTGAAGACCTTGGCCTCCCGCCAGGCGGCGACCAGGTTGAGGCGCAGCGAGGTCTCACCCGCCTTCGCGGCGTCCTTGGTGTGCATGTCGAGGCAGAAGCCGCAGCCGTTGATCTGGCTGGCGCGGATCTTCACCAGCTCCTGGGTGGCGGCCGGCAGCCCCGAGTCGGTCACGACCTTGCCCGCCGAGTTGATGTGCCGCAGGAGCTTGCCGGCGATCGGGTTGCCGAAGAGGTTGAGGCGAGCGTCCATGGTGGGTTCCTCCGTCGTGGGTTCGGCCGTTCGGCCGTTGCCGTATCGCGTTACACAGCTACGACGGAACGCGGAGGTGTGGTGTGACAGGCCGGCCGCCGAAGCCAGTGTGACCTGCGTCACAGTCGACCCGGTGCTGTCCACCGCCCGCCCCGGCGCGGGTGCCGTGCCCGGCGGGGATTAGCCTCGGTCTGAAAAGACGGAGAAAAGCAGGAGAAAAAGCAGGAGGCAGGCATGGCGAAGGTTCCCAGCGCGGTGGTCGCGGCGAGCGGCCTCGTCGGCGGGTACGGCGTGGCCCGCTGGACCAGGAAGCGGCAGCTCGGCGGGGCCGTGCTCGCCGTCGCCGGGGCCGCCGCCGCACAGCAGTGGCGCCGGCAGGCCGGCGGGAAGGCCGCCGGGGCGCTGACGGCCGCTTACGTCGCCGGTTTCGCCGGGTCCCACCCGCTCGCCAAGAAGGTGGGCGCCTGGCCCGCCGTGTTCGGGGTCGCCGGTGCCGTCGCGCTGGCCTCCTGGGCGGTCGCCGACCGGCGGGCCTGACCTCGGCCTAGGAGCGGTGCGTCAGCACGTTCACCACGCGCCCGCTCGGGTCCCGTACGAAGAAGCGCCGTACGCCCCACTCCTCGTCCCGCAGCTCCCGTACGATCTCCGCGCCCGACGCGACGACCCGGGCGTGGACCGCGTCGACGTCCTCGACCTCCACGCTCAGGTCGGGGACCACGGGCCCGGTGCGCTCCTCGGTGAAGAAGCTCACCTGGGCGGTGGGGACGGACGGTGAGGCCATGGTCGACACCCATCCCATGTCCATGACCTCCTCGAAGCCGAGCAGGCCGTAGAAGTCACGGCCGGAGGCCAGTTCCTCCTCGGACCCGGCGTGGATGTTGGGGACGATCCTGCGGACGGTCATCGAAGGCTCCTCGCGGTCGGCCGGGTCGGGAGGCGGTCGGCCCGGACTCTACGCCGTCGCGGTGCCCGTGCCCGGCGCTTCCTTCGCTCCGTCGCCCGCCCGCGCGGTCGACAGCGGCTCCGCGATGTCCTCCAGGGAGCGGCGTTCCGCCTTCACCGCGAGGAACGCGGCCACCAGGCCGGCCGCGCACATCAGCCCGGCGCCGACCTGGAAGGCCAGCACCGTGTCGCCGACCACGCCGGACTCCGTGAGGTCGGCGAAGAGCAGCGGGCCGCTGATACCGCCGGCGGCGGTGCCGAGGGCGTAGAAGAAGGCGATGGCCATCGCCCGGGTCTCCATGGGGAAGATCTCGGAGACGGTCAGATACGCGCTGGAGGCGCCCGCGGAGGCGAAGAACAGCACCACGCACCAGCAGGCCGTCATGGTGTCGGCCGTCAGCGAGCCCCGGTCGAAGAGCCACGCCGTGATGAACAGCAGGACACCCGACAGCAGGTACGTGCCCGAGATCATGATCCGGCGCCCGACCGTGTCGAACAGCTTGCCGAGCAGCAGCGGGCCGAGGAAGTTGCCGGCGGCGATGACCGCGAAGTAGTAGCCGGTGTGGCCGGTCGGCACGTCGAAGAAGGTGATCAGGATGGTGCCGAAGCCGAAGGTGATGGCGTTGTAGAGGAACGCCTGGCCGATGAAGAGGGACAGGCCGAGGACCGCGCGGCGCGGGTACTTGCCGAAGACGGTTTTGGCGATCAGGCCGAAGCCGATGCTCTTGCGCTGGTGGATGGTGATCTCACCGACCGGCCGCGGCAGCCGTTCCCCCTTCTCCTGCTCGATCTCCCGTTCGACCGTGGAGACGAGTTTCTCCGCCTCGTCGCCGTAGCCGTGGATGAACTGCCAGCGTGGGCTCTCCGGGACGTGCCGGCGCACCAGGAGGATGACCAGGCCGAGGACCACACCGAGGGCGAAGCTGAGCCGCCAGCCGAGGTCCTTCGGGAAGATGTCCGTGTCCAGCATGACGATGGACAGCAGGGAACCGCCGATGGCGCCCAGCCAGTAGCTGCCGTTGATGATGAGGTCGACCCGGCCCCGGTACTGGGACGGGATCAGCTCGTCGATCGCCGAGTTGATGGCCGCGTACTCGCCGCCGATGCCGAAACCGGTGAGGAACCGGAACAGGAAGAACCACCAGGACTCGAAGGACACGGCGGTCAGCGCGGTCGCCACCAGATACACGACCAGCGTCACCATGAACAGCTTCTTGCGGCCGTGGCGGTCGGTCAGCCAGCCGAAGAACAGGGCGCCCGAGCAGGCACCGGCGACGTAGAGGGCGGCGGCCAGGCCGGTGATCTGGGCGGAGCTGATGTCCAGGCCGCTGCCGTCCTCGGCGATCCGGCCGGCCACGTTGCCGACGATCGTGACCTCCAGGCCGTCCAGGATCCAGACGGTGCCGAGGCCGATCACGATCATCCAGTGCCACCGGGACCAGGGCAGCCGGTCCAGGCGGGCGGGGACCGCCGTGGTGACGGTTCCCGTGGACGCGGGCACGGAGTTGGGCGACGACGATTCCGCTGGCATGACTCCCTCTCCGTCGAGGACCGTGGGACGACGCCGCCCGGTCCCGCGGTGCCGTGCGGCGCCGTCGGACCGAGCGATCGGAACCCGTGTGCCCCCGACCGGGGCGGACAAGCCCGGCCGATCGAGGAGCTACGCCCCCAGCATGCGGGAGACCGTGTAGATCAGCAGCCCGGCCAGCGAGCCGACCACCGTGCCGTTGATCCGGATGAACTGCAGGTCCCGGCCGATGTTCGCCTCGATCTTCTTCGTGGTGTGCTCGGCGTCCCAGCCCGCCACCGTGTCGGTGATCAGGGACGTGATCTCCCGCCGGTAGGTGGTGACGACGTACACCGCGGCGCCCTCCACCCACGAGTCGACCTTGCCCTGCACCTTCGGATCGGACGCCATCCGCGCACCCAGCGACAGCAGCGACGCCCGCACCCGCAGCCGCAGCTCGCTGCGCTCGTCCTCCGCCGCCGAGACGATCATGGAGCGTACGGCGGTCCAGGCGGACGCGATCAGGTCCTGGACCTCGCCACGGCCCAGCACCTCCGTCTTCAGCCGCTCCACACGCGCCCGGGTCTCGGTGTCGGACTGCAGGTCGGAGGCGAAGTCGGCGAGGAAGCGGTCGAGGGCGCCGCGCGCGGGGTGGGCGGGCATGTCGCGCATCTCGGTGACGAAGCGCAGCAGCTCCTTGTAGACGCGCTCGCCGACCTTCTTGTCCACGAACCGGGGCGTCCATCCGGGTGCCCCGCCCTGCACGGCGTCCATCACGGAGTCGCCGTGCAGCACCAGCCAGTCGTGGGCACGGGAGACGATCAGGTCGACGACCCGCCGGTGCCCGCCGTCCGCGACGACCCGGCCCAGCATCTTGCCGATGCCCGGGGCGATCTCCTGCGCGTCGGCCCGCCGGGTGATGGCCTCCCCGACCACCGCCTGCACGTCGGAGTCGCGCAGCACGGTGAGGGCACCGCGCAGGGCGGCGGACAGCTCGGCGGTCACCCGGTCGGCGTGCTCGGGCACCGCCAGCCAGGCACCGAGCCGGTTGCCGATGCCGACGGCGCGCAGCCGCTGCCGTACGACGTCCTCGGAGAGGAAGTTCTCGCCGACGAACTCGCCCAGCGACACGCCCAGCTGGTCCTTCTTCTTGGGGATGATCGCGGTGTGCGGGATGGGCAGCCCGAGGGGATGGCGGAAGAGGGCCGTGACCGCGAACCAGTCGGCGAGCGCGCCGACCATGCCGGCCTCGGCGGCGGCGGAGACGTAGCCCGCCCAGGCGCCCGCGCCGCGGTGGGAGGCCCACTCGGCCAGGACGTAGACCACGGCCACGAACAGCAGCAGGCCGGCGGCGGTGAGCTTCATACGGCGCACGCCGCGCCGCTTCTCCTCGTCGGCCGGGCTGAACGCCGTCATCGCCCGGTTGCGGACGGCGCCGGGCGCGGCGGCGGAGGACGGGCTTTCACCCGCTTCGACGCCCTGCCCGATACCCATGGAACCCTCCGGACGTTCTGCCTTCGTGCGTGCCATCCGCTCCACCGTTCGACGATCCGTCCCGCACCCATTGTCCCTTCCTGACCGACTCCTGGAACGGAACACAAGTTCCCGGCGTCTGACGGGAAGGGGGAAAGCCGGGGGGTCACGCGGCCCCACCCCGGCCCATGACGCATCATGGGCTCATCGGACCGGAGCCTCGGAGCTCCCCTCGCCCGAGGAGAACAACACAGCATGACCGAAGGTCATGACGGAGGCGTGGGGGCGCCTCCCAGCAAACAGCGTGCCCTGCTGGCCGCGATCGTCGCCCTGATAGTGGCGATCTCCGCCGCCATATACGCCACGGTGGCCTCCGACGACGGCACGCGGGACCGCACACCGGTCGCCGGCGGCCGGCTCCCGCACAACGACGCCGCGCCCGCCTCCACCGGCACCTGGGTCGGCGCCTGGTCCACCTCGCCCGTCGGCCCCGAACCGGGCACCGCGGCGCAGGGCATGGCCGGCCGCTCGGTCCGCAACGTCGTGCACGCCGGCGTCGGCGGCAACAGCGCCCGGATCACCCTGTCCAACCTGTACGGCCGGTCACCGCTGACCGTCACCCACGCGTCCATCGCCCTGGCCGCCGACGACGGCACCGCCGCCGCGTCCGCCGGCAGCATGCGCCGGCTCACCTTCGGCGGCAGCCCCCGGGTGGTCGTCCCGGCGGGCGGACAGGTGATGAGCGACGTCGCCCGCATCGCCGTCCCCTACGGCAGCGACGTCCTGATCACCACCTACTCCCCCGTGCCCTCCGGCCCCGTCACCTACCACCCGCACGCACGGCAGACCAGCTACGTCGCCGAGGGCGACCGCGCCGAGGACGTCACCGCCGACGCGTACACGGGCAGGACCTCGTACTGGCGCTACGTGACGGCGCTGGACGTGCTGAGCCACGAGGCCGTGGGCACCGTCGTCGCGCTCGGCGACTCGATCACCGACGGCTACCGCTCCACGATGGACGCCAACCACCGCTGGACCGACGTCCTCACCGAGCGGCTGCGCGCGGCGGCCGGCGCCGGGCGGAACGTGCCCCGCTACAGCGTGGTCAACCAGGGCATCAGCAGCAACCGGCTGCTCACCAGCGGCCCGGGCACGCCTCCCGCCAACCCCAGCACGCTGTCCCGGTTCCCCCGGGACGTGCTGGGCCGCACCAACGCGAAGGTGGTCGTCGTCGCCATCGGCGTCAACGACATCCTGCACAGTCCGGAACTCGCCGACCGGGAGTCGATCCTCGCGGGCCTGCGCACGCTGGTCGACATGGCCCACGCCCACGGGCTCAAGGTCGTCGGCGCGACCGTGATGCCGTTCGGCGGGCACAGCGGCTACACCGACGCGCGCGAGAGCATGCGGCAGGAGATCAACGAGGAGATCCGCGAGGGCCGGGTGTTCGACGCGGTCGCCGACTTCGACGCGGCACTGCGCGACCCCTACGACCCGCGCCGTCTGCGCGCGGACTACGACAACGGCGACCACCTGCACCCCAGCGACAGGGGATACGCGCGCATGGCGGCGGCCCTGGACCTGAACGACCTGAGGACCACGTCACCGGCAACGCTGTGACGGGCCGGGGGGATCCGCCGCAGCAGTCGCCGCCGCTGCGCACAGTCGCCGTAGCTGCGGGCAGTCGTGCCTCCCCCAGAGCCTGAACGGCCTGGGAGGTACCCCCAGGGGCGGCACGGGTGGGCGGTGGGGGTCCCCCCGCGCGAGCGCAGCCGAGCGTGGGGGAGGCACCCCGCAACGCCGGGCCGCGACAACCCCGCCCCGGCAACCGAGGCGCCGCACGACATAACGCCGGCTCAGTGGGCGGGGCCACAGTCAGCCCTCCCCGCGCCTCCGCTCCCGCTCCTCTCGCCGCTCCTCGCGCCGCTCCCGCATCAGCCCCCGATGCCCGTCCAGCATGGTCCGGTGGGCCTCCTCCACGTCGTCCCGGAACGACGCGTGCAGCTCCCGCCGCGCAGCCTTCCGCTCCAGCTTCTCCCGCCGCCGCTCCTCCTTCAGCCGCAGCCGCTCCGCCCGCGTCACCTTGCGCTCCACCCCGACGCCGCCCCAGAAGGCGAAGCCCGTGACGACCACGCGCGGCGCACCCGGCTCGGCGGGGACGCCCTCCTCACGCTGGTCGAACCCACCCATGATCCCGATGCCGCGCACGACCACCTCGACCCCGGGCGGCACGACCACGTTCATGCCCCCCATGATCGCGACGCAGTTGATCACGACCTCACCGTCCGCGAAGTTCGCCTCCCGCAGGTCGAGCTCACCGCCGCCCCAGAACGCGAAGCAGTTGAACCGCTTCGGCACCGTCCAGCGCCCCTTGCGCTCGAACCCGGACATCACGGCGACCGCCCACGTCGACGACCCCTCGCCGCCGGTGATCCGCCCCGCCCAGCCCCCGCTCCCCGCGGGGTCCTTGGTCATCGACACCCGCGGCACCGGCGCCACGACGCCCTCCCCGGCCGGCAGGTCCCGGGTGATCGGCGCCAGGTCCCCGTAGGTCCGCGCACGGTAGGTGGCGTCCAGCCGCTCCTCGAACTCGGCCATGTCCAGGCGCCCTTCGGCAAGGGCGTCCCGCAGGACCTCGGCGACTCGTTCACGGTCGGCGTCGGATGCACGGAGTTCCGGGGCGTCGTCGGTCATGTACAGCAGCCTACGAGCTGACCCCGCCGGGCACTACGCGCTCGCCCGTTCCGCATAGATCTTGGCGATCACCGCTTCGATGTCCGGCTCCCGCACCGAGAGGTCCACCAGCGGATACCGGGCCGCGATGTCCGCCACCAGCCCCGCGGCCGACGCCGACGCGGGGAACGCCAGCCACTGGCGCGGCCCCTCCACCCGCACCACCCGCGCGGGCGCCGGCGCCTCGATCGGCGGCAACTCCCGCTCCAGGTCCACCACCAGGGTCCGCTCGCTCTCCCCCGCCTCGTGCAGCCCGGCCAACGGACCGTCGTACATCAGCCGCCCGTGGTCGATGACCATCACCCGGGAACACAACTGCTCGATGTCCTGCAGATCGTGCGTGGTCAGCAGCACCGTCGTACCGCGCTCCGCGTTCAACTCCCGCAGAAACCCCCGCACCTTGGCCTTCGACACCACGTCCAGGCCGATCGTCGGCTCGTCCAGGTACAGCACGTCCGGGTCGTGCAGCAGCGCCGCCGCGATGTCACCGCGCATCCGCTGCCCCAGCGACAGCTGCCGCACCGGCACGTCCAGCAGGGACTCCAGCTGGAGCAGCTCCACGCAGCGCTCCAGGTTCGCCCGGTACCGCGCGTCCGGGATCCGGTACATCCGGTGCATCAGCCGGTAGGAGTCGATCAGCGGCAGATCCCACCACAGCGTCGTCCGCTGCCCGAACACCACCCCGATGCGGTGCGCCAGCCGCGTCCGCTCCCGTGACGGGTCGATGCCCGCCACCCGCAGCCGCCCGCCGCTCGGCGTCAGGATGCCGGTGAGCATCTTGATCGTCGTCGACTTCCCGGCACCGTTCGGCCCGATGTAGCCGACCATCTCGCCCCGCGCCACGGTGAACGACAGCCCGTCCACCGCCCGCACCTCGCACCGCTCCCGCTTCAGGAACCCGGTCTTCCTGCGCACGTCGAAGACCTTCTCGACACCCTCCAGCTCGATGAAGCCCGCACCGGATCCCCCGGCGCCGCCGCTGATGTCCATCTCCGCTAACTCCCTGTACTCCGGTACGAACGCAGCCCCGCCCGCCACGCCGCCCCCGCGAGCGCACAGCAGGCCACGGCCACCAGCGGCGGCGTGAACGCCACCCACCCGGGCAGGGCCAGCGGATACGGCCGCTCCAGCACATAGCTCGCCGGCAGCCAGTTGACGAACGCCAGCGGCACCACGAACGTCACCCCCCGCACCAGCTCCTGCGCGAACACCGTCGGCGGGTACTGCAGCATCGTCGTACCGCCGTACGTGAAGGCGTTCGACACCTCCGAGGCGTCCTGCGCCACGAACTGGAAGGCCGCCGCCGCCACGAACACCGCGCCGAAGATCCCCGCGCCGCTGAGCAGCATCACCGGCATCAGCAGCAGCTTCGCCGCCGACCAGTCGATGTCCAGCACCACCAGCGCGTAACCCAGCACCAGCGCGCCCTGCGTCACCCGGCCCAGCCGGCGCAGCGCGAACCGGTCCGCGGCCACCTGCGCCAGCACCGGCGCCGGACGCACCAGCAGCGTGTCCAGCGTGCCGTCCCGCACCCGCCGCCCCAGCCGCTCCATCGAACCGACCGCCAGGTCGGCCAGCCCGAAGGCGACCCCGGACAGCCCGTACAGGAACGCCACCTCGGGCAGCGAGTAACCGCCCAGCGCGTCGACCCGGGAGAACATCAGCAGGATCGCCACGAAGTCCAGCGTCGTCACCGCGAAGTTCGCGAACGTCGTCAGCGCGAAAGACGCCCGGTACGCCATCGTCGACCGGATCCACATCCCCGCGATCAGCCCGTACGCACGCAAACCCGCGACGACCCGGCCACCCCGCCCCGCCCCCGCCTCCGCGTCCGCGCGCACGTCCGCGTCCGCCACCGTCTCAGCCACCCTGCACCACCACCCGCCGCGTCGCCGCCGACTGCACCAGCCGCCCCACCGCCAGCAGCGCCACCGCCCACCCGGCCTGGAAGACGAAGGTCCCCAGAGGATCCGCCTCCCCCAGCAGCACATCGGCCGGCGCCTGGAGCAGCGACGACCACGGGAGCACCCGCACGACCTCGCCGAGCGCCCCCGGGAACACGTTCAGCGGCAGCAGCATCCCCGAGCAGAACAGCCCCAGGATCCACGCCATCTGCGCCACCCCCGTGCCGTCCAGCAGCCAGAACGCCGACAACGCCACCAGGTAGCGCAGCGCGAAACCCACCAGCATCGCCAGCCCCACCGCCACCAGGAACGCCAGCCACGCGGACACCTCCCGCGGCAGCGCCACCGGAAAGAACAGCGACCCGAACACGAACGGCACCACCCCGCGCCCCAGCAACTGGAACAGCGCCCGACCCGCGTCCGCCGCCAGCCACCACAGCTGAAGATCGGCCGGCCGGTACAGATCGACGGCGATGTCACCCGAACGGATGCGCTCCATCAACTCGGTCTCGACACCGCCGCCACCGATCGCCAACGCCGCCAGCAGGGCCTGCCCCAGCCACACGAACGTGACCGCCTGCGCCTGGTCATAGCCCCCGAGCTGCGGTTTCTCGTCCCACAGGGCCAGATAGGTGTACACCAGGACCAGCCCGAAGACCGTGTTCGTGAACACCCCGGCGGCGGTGGCCGCCCGATACGTCGCGTACCGTCTGAATCCCCCCACAGCGACGGCCGCGTACAACCGTCCCGAACCCACGCCCACAGCCCTCACCTCCGCACGGCCGCAAAGCGCAGGAGCCTAGTACGACGGCAACGGGGCACACCACGGAATTACCGGGGCACGGTTCGGAATCCCGGACGACGGCACCCAATTTCACGGGTGTGCCACAGAGCGGGAACGGAACGCCCGGTGCGAGAGTCTTCAACAGAGGGCGCAGAAGCGCACAAGGCCGTACGAGACCAAACCGTACGACGCGAAACAGGAGTCCGTGCACGAGATGAGCGACGAGCCGCAGCAGCCTGACCAGGGCTCGGAACCGGGAACGGCGACGCCGAACAAGCCGAAGAGGCCCAAGCGGACCGGATGGCGCCGGCTGATTCCCACCTGGCGCATGACGCTGGCCGCCTTCGTCGTCGGCGTCCTGCTGGTGATCGGCGGCTTCTTCCTCGGCTACTCGCTGGTCCAGATCCCGTCGTCGGCCAACGCCCTCGCCACCCAGCAGAGCAACGTCTACCTGTACGCCGACGGCAGCGTCCTCGCCCGCGACGGCGAGATCAACCGCGAGAACGTCGGCCTCGCCCGGATCTCCAAGGACGCCCAGCACGCCGTCCTCGCCGCCGAGGACCGCGACTTCTACACCGAGTCCGCCATCGACCCCATGGCGATGATCCGGGCCGGCTGGAACACCGCCACCGGCAAGGGCAAGCAGTCCGGCTCCACGATCACCCAGCAGTACGTCAAGAACTACTACCTGGCACAGGAGCAGACCGTCTCCCGCAAGGTGAAGGAGTTCTTCATCTCGATCAAGCTCGACCGGCAGAAGAGCAAGAGCGAGATCCTCGAGGGCTACCTCAACACCAGCTTCTTCGGCCGCGGCGCCTACGGCATCCAGGCCGCCGCCCAGGCCTACTACGGCATCGACGCCACCGAACTCACCGCCGCCCAGGGCGCCTACCTCGCCTCCCTGCTCAACGCGCCCAGCGAGTACGACGTCGTCGCCCACCCGGAGAACAAGGCCGCCGCCGAGGCCCGCTGGAACTACGTGCTGGACGGCATGGTCAAGATGAAGTGGCTCGACCAGGCCGAACGCGCCGGACTGACGTTCCCGACGCCGAAGCGGACCACCGTCTCCACCGGCATGTCCGGACAGCGCGGCTACGTCGTCCGCATCGTCAAGGACTACCTGATCAAGAACGGCATCGTCGACGAGGAAGACCTCGACCGCGGCGGCTACCGCATCACCACCACCCTCCAGAAGGACAAGCAGGACGCCTTCGTCAAGGCCGTCGACGACAAGCTGATGTCCGAACTGGACAAGGACCGCAAGGTCGACACCTACGTCCGCGCCGGCGGCGCCTCCGTCGACCCGAAGACCGGCAAGGTCGTGGCGATGTACAACGGCATCGACTACGTCAAGCAGTACACGCCCAACGCCACCCGCCGAGACTTCCAGGTCGGCTCCACCTTCAAGCCCTTCGTCTTCACCGCGGCCGTCGAGAACCACTCCGACACCCAGGACGGCCGCATGATCAACCCGAACACGATCTACGAAGGCGACAGCGAACGCCCCGTCGAGGGCTGGAGCGGCACCCACTACGCCCCCGAGAACGAGGACCACCGCGACTACGGCGGCATCACCGTCCGCGAAGCCACCGACAAGTCCGTGAACGCCGTGTACGCGCAGATGGCCGTCGACGTCGGCCCCGGCAAGGTCAAGGAGACCGCGGTCGACCTCGGACTGGCCGCCGACACCCCGGAGATGCCGGAGGGCCCCGCCATCGCCCTCGGCACCGCCACCGCCAGCCCCCTCGACATGGCCCAGGCCTACGCCACCCTCGCCAACCACGGCCGGCACGCCCCGTACACCCTGGTCGAGAAGGTCATGAAGGACGGCAAGCACGAAGTGGAGCTGCCCGAGCGACGCGAGAGCCAGGCCGTCAGCCGCGAGGCCGCCGACACCACCACGTCCGTGCTGCGCAGCGTCGTACAGAACGGCACCGCCACCGCCGCCCAGGGCGCCGGCCGCCCCGCCGCCGGCAAGACCGGCACCGCCGAGGAGGACACGGCCGCCTGGTTCGCCGGCTACACCCCCGACCTCGCCACCGTCGTCGCCGTCATGGGCCAGGACCCGGTCACCGCCGCCCACAAGTCCCTGTACGGCGTCATGGGCCTCGACCGCATCAACGGCGGCGGGGCGCCCGCCGAGATCTGGGCCCAGTACACCCGTAACGCCCTGAAGGGCGAGCCCGTCAGCGCCTTCGACCTCCAGCTCCAGGCGGGCGCCGACGTCACCGCGCCCCCCTCCGCCGACCCCTCCCACGACACCGGCACCGGCGACGAGTCCGACGGCGGCACGGGCGACGAGGACGGCACCGACGGCCCGGAGACCCACACCGCCACCCCGGGCGAGAACGGCGGCGCCAGCACCGACCCGGGCCGCACCGGCGGCGACGGCGCCCCCTCGACCGGCGGCCCCACCGGCGGCGGCGCCAGCACCGAACCCGGCCCCACCGGCGGCGGGGACGGAGACGGGAACAACGGCGCCGGCGGCACCGGCGACGGCGCCACGGGCGGAGCGGGCGGCGGAGAGACGGACACCGGCGGATTCGTCGGCGGCCTCCCCGCCACCCCGCGGGACGAATGACCCCCGCGCCGGGTCAGTGACCCGAGGTCGCCTTCAGCCCCACCACGGCGACCAGCAGCAGACAGATGAAGAAGATCCGGGCGGCGGTCGCCGGCTCACCCAGCACCATCATGCCGAGCACCGCCGCCCCGGCCGCACCGATCCCCACCCACACGCCGTAGGCGGTACCGATGGGCAGCGTCCGGGCGGCGTACGACAGCAGCACCATGCTGGCCACGATCCCGGCGCCGGTGAACAGACTCGGCACGAGCCGGGTGAAACCGTCGGTGTACTTCATCCCGATCGACCAGCCGACCTCGAGCAGACCGGCGACGACAAGCAGAACCCACGCCATGACAGGCACCTCCGTGGAGCGAACTGAACGGGGTGCGTCGTCTTTTCCTTCAACCCGGTACGGCGCGTCTCGTCGGGATGCCTCCAAGGTAGCAAAGACAGCACGAAGGGGCTGGTGACACTGGTCACCAGCCCCTTCGCGACCGCTCTACAGGTACAGCCCGGTCGAGTCCTCCGACCCCTCGAACCGGTCCGCGGCCACGGCGTGCAGGTCACGCTCGCGCATGAGCACGTACGCGGTCCCCCGCACCTCGACCTCCGCACGGTCCTCCGGGTCGTACAGCACCCGGTCGCCGGGCTCCACCGTCCGCACGTTCTGGCCCACCGCGACGACCTCGGCCCAGGCCAGCCGCTTGCCGACCGCCGCCGTGGCGGGGATCAGAATGCCGCCCCCGGAACGCCGCTCGCCCTCGCTGGTGTCCTGCCGCACGAGTACACGGTCGTGCAGCATCCGGATGGGCAGCTTGTCGTCGGGGGAACTGTGCTCGTTTCTCTTGGCGCTCACGCCCTGAAACCTACCTGCCCCGCCTCAGCCCTTGCGCCGCCGGGTACCGAGGGTGAGCAGCCCCACCACTCCGACCACGACGAGCGCCACGGGCACGACGCGCTCCAGACGCGGCGAGCCCTCCTCGTCCACGAACTGCGACTTCACATCGCTGACCACACGATTGACCTGGACGTACGCCCGTCCGAGTGTGTGATCGACGCTGGAAGCGACCTTGGCCTTCGCATCGCCCATGATCGTCTTCGGGTGTACCCGCACCCCGATCTCGTCGAGCGTCTCGGCCAGCACCTCGCGGCGGCGCTTGATGTCCGCCTCGATCTGCGCCGGGGTTCTGATGTCCGACGTGTCCGCCACCGTACGGCCTCCGAAGTCTGCTGACGCTGTTCCGGACAGTCTGTCAGCTACTCACTGCTCTGCACTGTCAGGACCCCCGGTTACGCTGGATCGATGAGCGAGCGACTGCAGCCGGGGGACCCGGCCCCCGCCTTCACCCTCCCGGACGCCGACGGCAACGAGGTGTCCCTGGCCGACCACAAGGGCCGCAAGGTCATCGTCTACTTCTACCCTGCGGCGCTTACCCCCGGGTGCACGAAGCAGGCGTGCGACTTCACGGACAACCTGGAGCTGCTGGCCGCCGCCGGCTACGACGTGCTCGGCATCTCCCCCGACAAGCCGGAGAAGCTCGCCAAGTTCCGCGACACGGAGTCCCTCAAGGTCACGCTCCTCGCCGACCCGGACAAGAAGGTCCTCGACGCGTACGGCGCCTTCGGCGAGAAGAAGAACTACGGCAAGACCTACATGGGCGTCATCCGCTCCACGATCGTCGTGGACGAGGAGGGCAAGGTCGAACGGGCCCTGTACAACGTCCGCGCGACGGGCCACGTGGCCAAGATCATCAAGGACCTGGGCATCTGAGGATTCCCCGCGGGGCCCGTACCGGCGTTACCCGGTACGGGCCCTTCCGCATGCCGCGCGTGACGGTCCGATAAACGGTTCGTTACTCCGTACGAGGCCACGAACGGGTGACCGAGAACGGAGGGGCGGACAGGATGCTGGAGATTCCGGAACCCACGCCATCGGGCGCTTACGACAGGAAACGACTCGCGTGCGCCGTCGCCGAGGCTCGCAATTGGACAGACCTGATGCGACGACTCGGCCTCAAGGTGAGCGGCGGCCAGCGGCGGGTGCTCCAGGAAAAGGTCGCGGGCCACGGGTTGGACACGAGTCACTTCGTCAAGCGCAGCCCGTGGCGCAAGTACCCTGACGCCGCCATTGCCGAGGCCGTCGTCTCGGCGTCTTCGCTACGGGAGGTGGCACTGAAGCTGGGAGCGACCCCGGCGACTGGAACCCTGACCCACATTCGGCACCGCATCAATGCCGCAGGAATTGATATCAGCCACTTTCCCGGCATCGACCGGCCCGAGCCCGAAATGCCCTTCACTTCCGATGAACTCCGTACAGCCGCGGCAGCGGCGACCAGCGTGCGCGGTGTCGCCCGTGCGCTGGGCGTGCCGGACGACAGTCGCTCGCGCGCCGTCCTGCGCCGCATGATGAACGCTCAGGGCATCGACACTAGCCACTTCTCACACCGTCGTCTCCACATCGTCGAGGAGCAGCTTCGCGATCTTGTGCCGCACTGCACGAGCTACGCGGACGTCATGCGCGGGCTCGGCCTGGAGGTCAATGACGTCAACCATCGGCGCGTCCGACGGGCGGCGGCGCGTCTGGGGCTGGCCACTGACCACTTCGAGCGCCGCGCCTGGGGACGAACCGAGCCGCCCGCCCCGGAGCCCACCGCCCACCGCGTGCTCGTCGTCCGCCCGACTCACACAGGGCGCACCAACCGAGCCCAGCTCCATAGGGCTTTGGCCGAGATCGGGGTGCCGTACGCCTGCGAGCAATGCGGCAACACCGGTGAATGGCTCGGCCATCCCATCACTCTGCAGATCGACCACGTCAATGGAAACTGGCGGGACAATCGCCGGGAGAACCTGCGATACCTGTGCCCCAACTGCCACGCCCTCACGGAGACCTGGTGTCGGCAAAAGGGCAAGACACCCCTCGTCCAGTGAGCTGAGGGGGAGGCGCAAGGCGACGCGCTTCTCCCGGTACGATGGCAGGCGCCAGCGGCGGTGGCGCAATGGCGACGCAGCAGACTTAGGATCTGTGGCCCTTGATCGGGCTTGAGGGTTCGAATCCCTTCCGCCGCACACTCACGGCCTGCGAATCGAAGGATGATCCGCAGGCCGTTGTGGTGCGGACCTCAGCCGAGCAGCTCCCGTACCACCGGTACCAGGGCACGGAAGGCCTTGCCGCGGTGGCTGATGGCGTTTTTTTCCGCTGCCGTCAGTTCCGCGCAGGTGCGGGTCTCGCCGTCCGGCTGGAGGATCGGGTCGTAGCCGAAGCCGCCCGTGCCCGCGGGGGTGTGGCGGAGGGTGCCGCGGAGTTGGCCCTCGACCACGCGTTCCCTGCCGTCGGGCAGTGCCAGGGCCGCCGCGCAGGCGAAGTGCGCGCCCCGGTGTTCGTCCGCGATGTCGCCGATCTGGGCGAGGAGGAGGTCCAGGTTGGCCTTGTCGTCGCCGTGGCGGCCGGCCCAGCGGGCGGAGAAGATGCCGGGGGCGCCGTTCAGGACGTCGACGCAGAGGCCGGAGTCGTCGGCGACGGCGGGGAGGCCGGTGGCCTGCGCGAGGGCGTGGGCCTTGAGGAGGGCGTTCTCGGCGAAGGTGACGCCGGTTTCCTTGACGTCGGGGATCTCCGGATAGGCGTCCGCGCCGACGAGCTCGTGGGGCAGGCCCGCGTCGGCGAGGATGGCCCTCAGTTCGGTGATCTTTCCGGCGTTGCGGGTGGCGAGGATCAGGCGGGTCATGGGGCCCAGTATTCCGGACCCCGCCTCCGGTTCGACCGGGCCCTCCCTACGGCGTGCAGACCTTCGTCAGTTCGCCGGCCGCGTCGGTGACGGGGCTGATGTCGGGGGTGTTGTCGCCGTTCCTCACGGAGGTGCGGATGTTGTCCACGGCCTTGCCGAGGTCCTCGACCGCCTTGTTGACGTCGGCGTTGTCGGTGCGGTCGCCGATCTTGTCGAGGTCCTTGTCTATGGAGTCGAGGGATTCCTCGAGTTGCGTCGGGTCGTTGGACGCGTTCTCCACGGCCTGCTGGAGCGCGGTGACGCTGTCGGCTATGGCGTCGGCGGTCTGGACACAGTCGAGTGCCTTGTCGACGGCGTCGCAGCCGGTGGTCAGGCCCACGGTCAGGGCGGCGGTCGCCAGGGCTGCGGCGGCGTATGCGGTGCGGCGACGGCGGCTGCGTCGGGTCGCGGCCATGGGTCTCGGTCCTCCCCTTGGGACAGGGCCGGGCGGCCCGTGTGCGGGTGCTGTGCCGGGCGTACGGCGATGGGGCCGTACGCCCGTACTGCCGAAGACGCCGCGGCGGGCGGTCGAGTTGCGCGGCGGGCGTCGTTTTCTTGGCGTCCTCTTTACCGTTCGAGGACGGTGTCGAGCGCCTTGCGCTGGAGGTCGGCCAGTTCGGTGCAGCCGGCGGCGGCGAGGTCGAGGAGGGCGTTGAGTTCGTCGCGGGCGAAGGGTTCGGCCTCGGCGGTGCCCTGGACCTCGACGAAGCGGCCGTCGCCGGTGCAGACGACGTTCATGTCGGTGTCGGCGCGGACGTCCTCCTCGTAGCGGAGGTCGAGGAGGGGGGTGCCGCCGACGATGCCGACGGAGACGGCGGAGACGGTGCCGATGAGGGGCTTGCGGCCGGCCTTGATCAGCTTCTTGCCCTGGGCCCAGCCGATGGCGTCGGCCAGCGCGACGTAGGCGCCGGTGATGGCCGCGGTGCGGGTGCCGCCGTCGGCCTGGAGGACGTCGCAGTCGAGGACGATGGTGTTCTCGCCGAGCGCCTTGTAGTCGATGACCGCGCGCAGGGAGCGGCCGATGAGGCGGCTGATCTCGTGGGTGCGGCCGCCGATGCGGCCCTTGACCGATTCGCGGTCGCCGCGGGTGTTGGTGGCGCGGGGCAGCATGGCGTACTCGGCGGTGACCCAGCCTTCGCCGCTGCCCTTGCGCCAGCGCGGGACGCCTTCGGTGACGGAGGCGGTGCAGAGGACCTTGGTGTCGCCGAAGGAGACGAGGACGGAGCCTTCGGCGTGCTTGCTCCAGCCGCGTTCGATGGTGACGGGGCGGAGCTGTTGGGGGGTGCGGCCGTCGATTCGTGACATGCGGGTGAGCCTAGCGGCCCATGCGGAAGGGGCCTGTCCCGCAGTGGGAAAGGCCCCTTGCCGGTGAGCGGGTGCTCACATCATGTCTTCGATCTCCGCGGCGATCGGGTCGGCGTCGGTGCCGATGACGACCTGGATGGCGGTGCCCATCTTGACGACGCCGTGGGCGCCGGCGGCCTTCAGGGCGGCCTCGTCGACCTTGGAAGCGTCGTGGACCTCGGTGCGGAGGCGGGTGATGCAGCCTTCGATCTCGTCGATGTTGTCGATGCCGCCGAGGCCGGCGACGATCTTCTCAGCCTTGCTGGCCATGTTCCTTCTCCCTGATCCGAACCGCTTTTGTCGCAGTAACCCACAGTCGGCTCAGCTTCGCGAGCGGTCATGCGGTGGGTACCGAATGATGGCGTCACGACAGCGGAACCGTCCCGCAACTGGTCTACACCAGTGTACCGGCGACCGGATGGAGACCGGATGAGTGCCGACAGTGCGGTCAGTCCTGCGCGTGCCCGCTGGAACAAGACCTTCCAGGGTCTGCAGAAGATGGGTCGCAGTCTTCAGCTGCCCATCGCGGTCCTGCCCGCCGCGGGCATTCTCAACCGGCTGGGGCAGCCGGACGTGTTCGGGGACGACGGCCTGGGCTGGACGAACGTCTCGAAGGTGATGACGGGCGCGGGCGGCGCCCTGCTGGACGGTTCGCTGGGGCTGCCGCTGCTGTTCTGCATCGGCGTGGCCATCGGGATGGCGAAGAAGGCGGACGGTTCGACGGCGCTGGCGGCGGTGGCGGGGTTCCTCGTCTACTTCAACGTGCTGCGGCAGTTCCCGGAGGACTGCCCGGAGGGGTCGAAGGCGGTCCCGCAGGTCGGCTGTCAGGTGACCGACGGGGCGGGCACGGTGACGGCGTTCGTCTTCCAGAATCCGGGGGTGTTCGGCGGCATCGTGATGGGGCTGCTGTCGGCGTACTTCTGGCAGCGGTTCCACCGGACGAAGCTGGTGGACTGGCTGGGGTTCTTCAACGGCCGGCGGCTGGTGCCGATCATCATGGCGTTCGTGGCGATCGTGTTCGCGGCGCTGTGTCTGTGGGTGTGGCCGCCGATCGGCGACGCGCTGGAGAGTTTCAGTGACTGGCTGAACGGGATCGGCTCGTGGGGTGCGGGCGTGTTCGGGCTGGCGAACCGGGCGCTGCTGGTGATCGGGCTGCATCAGTTCCTGAACGTGCCGATGTGGTTCCAGTTCGGCAGTTTCACGAAGCCGGACGGCACGGTGGTGCACGGCGACATCAACATGTTCCTCGCCGGGGACCCGGACGCGGGTCAGTTCACGTCGGGGTTCTTCCCGATCATGATGTTCGCGCTGCCGGCCGCCGCGCTGGCCATCACGCACTGCGCGAAGCCGCACCGCCGCAAGGAGGTCGGCGGTCTGATGCTGTCGGTGGCGCTGACGTCGTTCGTGACGGGCATCACCGAGCCGCTGGAGTACTCGTTCCTGTTCGTCGCGCCGGCGCTGTACGCGGTGCACGCGGTGCTGACGGGTGTGTCCATGGCGGTGACGTGGGCGCTGGGGGTGCACGACGGGTTCAGCTTCTCGGCGGGGCTGATCGACTACGTCATCAACTGGAACCTGGCGACCCGGCCGTGGCTGATCATTCCGATCGGTCTGTGTTTCGCGGTGGTGTACTACGTGGTTTTCCGGTTCGCGATCACGAAGTTCGATCTGACGACTCCGGGCCGGGAGCCGGAGGACGAGGTCGAGGACGTCACCAAGGTATAGACCTCACGTACCCTTAGGGTGTGGTCTCGCGAAGGCCCCCGGGCTTCTGGTCCGGGGGCCTTCGGCGCGCTCCGGTGCGCTCTCCAGGGGGTCTGACCTGGGGTGCTCGATCGGCACTGCGCGTAGTGCCGCGGTAGCGGATTCGCGGGTTCCTTACGCGGCCTTCATCGTGCTACAACAGGTCTACACCACTCAGTGGTGTAGACCATCACCCGATGGAGGACTTATGAGCACCGCCACCGCAACGGCGGCCCCCGCAAAGAAGCGGGGACAGGGCCTTTTCCAGGGCCTGCAGAAGGTCGGCCGCAGCCTGCAGCTCCCGATCGCCGTACTGCCGGCAGCGGGCATCATGGTCCGGCTCGGCCAGGACGACATCTTCGGCAAGGACGGCCTCGGCTGGGACAAGGTCGCCGCCGTCTTCAACAACGCGGGCGGTGCCCTCACCGGCTCGCTGCCGATCCTGTTCTGCATAGGCGTGGCCATCGGCTTCGCCAAGAAGGCGGACGGCTCGACGGCCCTGGCCGCCGTGGTCGGCTTCCTCGTCTACAGCAAGGTCCTGGAGGCCTTCCCGGTCACCGAGGCGGTGGTGCAGAAGGGCGAGGACATCGCCGCGACGTACAACGACCCGGGTGTGCTCGGCGGCATCATCATGGGTCTGCTCTCCGCCGTGCTGTGGCAGCGGTTCCACCGCACCAAGCTGGTGGACTGGCTCGGCTTCTTCAACGGCCGCCGCCTGGTGCCGATCATCATGGCCTTCGTCGGCATCGTCGTCGGCGTCTTCTTCGGTCTGGTCTGGGAGCCCATCGGCACCGGCATCTCGAACTTCGGCGAGTGGATGACCGGCCTCGGCTCCGGCGGCGCCGCCCTGTTCGGCGGTGTGAACCGCGCGCTGATCCCGGTCGGCATGCACCAGTTCGTGAACACCGTGGCCTGGTTCCAGCTCGGCGACTTCACCAACTCCGCCGGTGAGGTCGTGCACGGCGACATCACCCGCTTCCTGGCCGGCGACCCGAACGCCGGACTGTTCCAGGCCGGGTTCTTCCCGATCATGATGTTCGGCCTGCCGGCCGCCGCGATCGCCATCGCCCACTGCGCGCGCCCGGAGCGCCGCAAGGCCGTCCTCGGCATGATGGTCTCGCTCGCCCTGACCTCGTTCGTCACCGGTGTGACCGAGCCGATCGAGTTCTCGTTCATGTTCATCGCGCCGGTCCTGTACGTGCTGCACGCGGTGCTGACGGCCATTTCGATGGCGGTGACCTGGGGCCTCGGGGTGCATGCCGGCTTCAACTTCTCGGCCGGCTTCATCGACTACGCCCTGAACTGGCATCTGGCGACCAAGCCATGGCTGATCATCCCGATCGGTCTGGTGTTCGCGGCGATCTACTACGTGACGTTCCGCTTCGCGATCATCAAGTTCAACCTCAAGACCCCGGGCCGCGAGCCCGAGGAGGAGGTCGAGGACCTCACGAAGGCGTGAGTCCCCGCCGCACAGCATGAGCACGGCATGACCGAGGCCCCCGGAGCCGCAGAGCTCCGGGGGCCTCGTCGCGTCCGCGCGGGCGTTCGCGTCAGATCTCGTACACCGCGCCCGCCGCCGCCACGTCCACCGGGCCGTCGTAGACCTCGCGGGCGTCGGCCAGGTTGATCCCCGGGTCGGTCCACGGCGGGATGTGGGTGAGGACCAGGCGGCGGGCACCCGCCCGGCTCGCGCTCTGACCCGCCTCGCGCCCGTTGAGGTGCAGGTCGGGGATGTTCTCCTTGCCGTGCGTGAAGGCGGCCTCGCACAGGAACAGGTCGGTGTCCCGGGCGAGTTCGTCCAGCACGGGGGTGGTGCCGGTGTCGCCGGAGTACGTCAGCGACCGGCCGCCGTGCTCGACGCGGATGGCGTAGGCCTCCACGGGGTGGGCGACGCGCTCGGTGTGCACGGTGAAGGGGCCGACCTCGAAGGTGGACGGCTTGACCGTGTGGAAGTCGAAGACCTCGCTCATGGAGGAGGCGGAGGGGGTGTCGGCGTAGGCGGTGGTGAGCCGGTGCTCGGTGCCCTCGGGTCCGTAGACGGGGAGGGGGTCGCAGCGGCCGCCGTCGTACCGGTAGTAGCGCGCCACGAAGTACGCGCACATGTCGATGCAGTGGTCGGCGTGCAGGTGGCTGAGGAAGATCGCGTCGAGGTCGTAGAGACCGCAGTGGCGCTGCAGCTCGCCGAGGGCGCCGTTGCCCAGGTCGAGGAGCAGCCGGAAGCCGTCGGCCTCGACGAGGTAGCTCGAGCAGGCCGATTCCGCGGACGGGAACGACCCCGAGCAGCCGACGACGGTGAGCTTCATGAAGCAGAAACCTCCGCTGGCGGATGTGGAGAGACGGGGGTCGTGCGGTCCGTCGAGCGTAAGGCGCAAAACCTCTGGTCGCTCCTCCGCCAGGGGCCGTTGTGGGCGAACTCACCTGTGGTGTCACCGGTTCGGCTGGAAGTGGGGCGCCCGGGGCCACTGAGGGGGCGCGCGGTGTGGGCGCGCGCCGGTAACGTCGTCGGTATGGACACGTCCTGGTGGCTCGCGCTCGCGGCGGTGGTGCTTCTCGCGCTCGTCGCCACGGTCGTCGACGGCTGGGGCGCGGGGCGGCGGCGGCCTGCGGGCAGCCGGCGTCCGCCGGGTCGTCCCCGGGGTCCGCGGGGCCGGGCGGTGCGGCCGCGGCCGGCGGAGATCTGGTGGGCGAACGTGCCCTACGAGGACGCCCGGGGCGGCAAGGACCGCCCGTGCCTGGTGATCGCGGTGCGCGGGCGGCACGTGCTGGTCGCGAAGATCACCAGCAGGTACCGGGAGGGGCGGGCCGGGGTGATCACGCTGCCGCCGGGGGCCGTCGGTGACGGGCGGGGGCGGACGAGCTTCCTGGAGACGGACGAGCTGCGCCGGGTCCCGCTGGGTGACTTCCGGCGCCGGGTGGGCGAGGTGGACCCGACCCTGTGGGACCAGGTGCGGCACCTCGCCCGGTGAGGCGTCAGGCCCAGAGCTGGCCCTGGAGGGTTGCGATGGCCTCTTCGGTGGTGGCGGCGGTGTAGACGCCGGTGGAGAGGTACTTCCAGCCGCCGTCGGCGACGACGAACACGATGTCCGCGCTCTCCCCCGCCTTGACCGCCTTCTTGCCGACGCCGATGGCGGCGTGCAGGGCGGCGCCGGTGGAGACGCCCGCGAAGATGCCCTCCTGCTGGAGGAGTTCACGGGTGCGGGTGACCGCGTCGGCCGAGCCCACCGAGAAGCGGGTGGTGAGCACGGAGGCGTCGTACAGCTCGGGCACGAAGCCCTCGTCGAGGTTGCGCAGGCCGTAGACCAGGTCGTCGTAGCGCGGTTCGGCGGCGACGATCTTCACGTCCGGCTTGTGCTCGCGCAGGTAGCGGCCGACGCCCATGAGGGTGCCGGTGGTGCCGAGGCCGGCCACGAAGTGGGTGACCGAGGGCAGGTCGGCGAGGATCTCCGGGCCGGTGCCGGCGTAGTGGGCGCCGGCGTTGTCCGGGTTGCCGTACTGGTACAGCATCACCCAGTCGGGGTGCTCGGCGGAGAGCTCCTTGGCGACCCGCACGGCGGTGTTGGAGCCGCCCGCGGCCGGGGAGGAGATGATCTCCGCGCCCCACATGGCGAGCAGGTCCCGGCGTTCCTGCGAGGTGTTCTCGGGCATCACGCAGACGATGCGGTAGCCCTTGAGCTTGGCGGCCATGGCCAGCGAAATGCCGGTGTTGCCGGAGGTGGGCTCGAGGATGGTGCAGCCGGGGGTGAGACGGCCGTCCTTCTCCGCCTGCTCGATCATGTGCAGGGCGGGGCGGTCCTTGATCGAGCCGGTCGGGTTGCGGTCCTCCAGCTTGGCCCAGATGCGGACGTCTTCGGACGGCGACAGCCGCGGCAGGCGCACCAGAGGGGTGTTGCCCACCGCGGCCAGCGGGGAGTCGTACCGCATCCCGATCAGGCCATACCGCCGGCGACGGCCGGCAGGATCGTGATGCTGTCGCCGTCGGCGAGCTTGGTGTTGATGCCGTCGAGGAAGCGGACGTCCTCGTCGTTCAGGTAGACGTTGACGAAGCGGCGCAGCTGGTCGCCGTTCGCCTTGTCGATGAGTCGGTCCTGAATGCCCGTGTGCCGGGTCTCGAGGTCGGCGAAGAGCTCGGTGAGGGTGTCCCCGTTGCCCTCCACCGCCTTCTGGCCGTCGGTGTACTGGCGGAGGATGGTCGGGATGCGGACCTCGATGGCCATGGCTGAGGGCTCCTGTCGGAAGGTGTCGTGGGTTCGTGGGGCGCGCGGCGGCACGCGGCGGCCCGCCGCGGCTCACGGCCGTACGGCGGCAGCGGAAGATCAACAGATGGCGCTGTTCAGCCTGCACAGGTCGACGTGCAGGCGCGCCACGAGCAGCGTGCCCGGCGCCTTGTCGCTCACGTCGAGAAGAACCATGGGCTCATCGTATCGATTCCCGGTCCGGCTTCCGGAGTGTGATCTCACCGTTCGGACAGTTTTCATCCGCAGTGCGAGATCAGTACGCCTCCACCACCTTGACCTCCTCCTCCGTGACCTCGCCCTCCACGATCCGGAACGAGCGGAACTGGAAGTCGCCGGCGTCGTCGGTGTCCGCGGTGGAGACGAGGACGTAGTGGGCGCCGGGTTCGTTGGCGTAGGTGATGTCGGTGCGGGAGGGGTAGGCCTCGGTGGCCGTGTGGGAGTGGTAGATGATCACCGGCTCCTCGTCGCGGTCGTCCATCTCGCGGTAGAGCTTGAGCAGGTCCTGCGAGTCGAACTCGTAGAAGGTGGGCGAGCGGGCGGCGTTGAGCATCGGGATGAACCGCTCGGCACGGCCGGCGCCCACGGGACCGGCCACCACGCCGCACGCCTCGTCGGGGTGGTCCTCGCGCGCGTGGGCGACGATCTGGTCGTACAGGGCCTGGGTGATGGTCAGCATGCGGCCAGCATAAGCAGAAGGGCCGACCCGTACCGGTGGGTGGTACGGATCGGCCCATATGCCGGACATCCTGAGCGGCGGCCCTGTCGGGGTGCCACGAGCAGCCCGTGCGGCCGGACGTCCGGGTGCGCACGAAGGCGCTGGTCGGCGGGGTTCGGCGGGGTGGCGGTCAGCCGACCTTCTCGAATTCCGGCTCGCCGTGGCGCTCGGTGATCTGCGGGTTGCGGGCCTTGAGCACGAACCAGCCGATGCCCAGGGCGACGGCCCAGCCCGCCATCACGTACAGACAGATCCGGGAGTCGGCGTCGTAGGCGATGAGGCCGGTGACGAAGAGCAGGAAGGCGATCGCGACGTAGGAGAAGACCGAGCCGCCCGGCGCCGGGAAGGACGAGGCGGGCAGGCGGCCCGCGACGACCTCGCGGCGGTAGCGGACGTGGCTGACCAGGATCATCAGCCAGGTCCAGATGCCGGCGGCGGTGGCGACGGAGGTGACGTAGCCGAAGGCCTTCTCCGGGACGATGTAGTTCAGCACGACGCCGATGCCCATGAAGACGACCGAGACCGTGATGCCGAACGCCGGGGTCTTGGTCGACGACAGCCGGCTGAAGACCTTGGGCGCCTCGCCGTTGTCCGCGAGGGTGCGCAGCATGCGGCCCGTGGAGTACATGCCGGAGTTGCAGGAGGACAGGGCGGCGGTGAGCACGACGAAGTTGACGATGCCGGCGCCGGCCGGGATGCCGATGACCGCGAAGGCCTCGACGAAGGGGCTGACGCCCTCGGCGAACTCGGTCCACTTCACCACGGCCAGGATGACGGTGAGGGCGCCGACGTAGAACAGCGCGATGCGCCAGGGCAGGGTGTTGATCGCCTTGGGGAGGGTCTTCTCCGGGTTCTCGGACTCGCCGGCGGTGACGCCGACCAGCTCGACGGCGAGGTAGGCGAACATGACGCCCTGGAGGGTCATCAGGGACGAGCCGATGCCCTTGGGGAAGAAGCCGTCGAACTCCCACAGGTTGGAGACGGCGGCGGTGTCGCCGGCCTGGCTGAAGCCGAGGGTGAGCACGCCGATGCCGATCACGATCATGCCGATGATGGCGGTGACCTTGACCATCGAGAACCAGAACTCGATCTCGCCGAAGAGCTTGACCGAGATCAGGTTGGCCGCGAAGAGCACGACCAGGAAGACCAGGGCGGAGACCCACTGCGGGATGTCCGGGAACCAGTAGTGGATGTAGATGGCGGCGGCGGTGAGCTCCGCCATGCCGGTGACCACCCACATCAGCCAGTACGTCCAGCCGGTGAAGTAGCCGAAGAAGGGGCCGAGGAACTCGCGTGAGTACTCGGCGAAGGAGCCCGAGACCGGCCGGTAGAGCAGGAGCTCGCCGAGCGCCCGCATGATGAAGAAGATGATCACACCCGCGAGGGCGTACATGAGGATGATGCTGGGGCCGGCCTTGGCGATGTTGGCCCCGGCTCCCAGGAAGAGGCCGACGCCGATGGCGCCGCCGATGGCGATCATCTGGACCTGACGGCTGCCGAGCCCGCGCTCGTACCCCTCTTCGGGGGCCTTCTCCGTGTCGACCTGCGCAGAGGTCATGTGTGGTGCGCCTTTCTCCATGCCGACCCGGGCCTGTCGTCGGCCTCGGATCGGGTCTCGATCCCCCCGGATGATGGAGCTGAGCGGGCCTCGCGTCCCGCTCGTGCCTGGCCGGCGGTCCGCCGGCTCGGTGGCGCACCCGGCCGAACATTCGGGTGGTGTTCGCCGGGCGGTCGTGAAGATTTACCACGGCCGCAGCACTGATCACAGGGGGCGCCTGTGATGTGTCACACAGGCAGAAGCGGACAAAAGGCACCTTGAGGGTGCAAAGAAGGGCGCGGCTTTGACGCGATCGTTATCCGGATTTGAGGCTCCGCTGAGCGGACGCGCGAGCCTCGCGATCGGGACCGATCAGGGCATAAGGGTGGTGACAAGCGTCTCCTGGAGCCCGCCGAGCCACAGATACGCCATGACCATCGGCTTGCGCGGGTCCTCGTCGGGCAGCCGGTAGAGCAGGTCGGAGTCGTCCTCGTCGGTGATCTCCAGCCGGGAGCCGATCGCCAGGCGCAGGTCGTTCAGGGCGCCCAGCCACTGCCGGGACTCGTCCGGCGACAGCTTCAGCACCGCACCGTCCTCGCCCGCCGACGCCGACGCGGACGCCAGGGCGTCCAGGGCGCGGATCACCGCGAGCGCGTTCTGGCGCTTGCCGGCGCGCAGGTCGTTCTCGGTGTAGCGGCGGAACTCGGCGGAGTGCTCCCGCTGCTCCTCGGCCTCCTTGGCCTGCGGGGTGCCCTCGGGGTCGCCGTAGGCGTCCGGGAAGAGGCGGCGCAGCACCGGGTCGGAGGGGGGCTCGCTGGGGCCCTCGGCGAAGAGCTCGGCGAGCGGGTCGTCGGAGGCGTTCTCGGCGGGGCCGGGGCCGATCAGCTCCAAGAGCTGGACCGCGAGCGAGCGGATGATGGAGATCTCGACGTCGTCGAGGGCGACGGCCGCGCCGCCGCCGGGGAGCGGTTCGAACTGTCCTGGCATGGAGGTGATTCAGCTGCTTCCGTCCTGCGGGCGGGCGTCGGTCATTTCCGGTCCTGCTGGAGGGTGGCCCACAGGCCGTAGCCGTGCATGGCCTGCACGTCCCGTTCCATCTCCTCGCGGCTGCCGCTGGAGACGACGGCCCGGCCCTTGTGGTGGACGTCCATCATGAGCTTGGTGGCCTTGTCCTTCGAGTAGCCGAAGTACGACTGGAAGACGTAGGTCACATAGCTCATGAGGTTGACGGGGTCGTTGTGCACGATCGTCACCCAGGGCACGTCGGGTTCGGGTACGGCGAAGACCTCCTCCGCCGACTCGGTCTTCTCGATCTCCATGGGTGCGGCTGCCGTCACACAGCCCATGCTGCCACCACAGGGGGGCACCCGCACAAACGGGCCTGTGCGTGCCGCCACCCGACCTTAAATCGTCAGACTGACGAAATGGGAGTACGATCCTTGCCATGCTGCACGCCCCGGGGGACGACCCCCGGACCCCCGGCCTGCCCGGGGGCGCCCGGAAAGTCATAGCTAGGAGAGTTCGGTGGACGTAGCGGACCTTGGGCTGCCGGTGGACGTTCCCTCGACGGCGCTCTTCACGGACCAGTACGAGCTGACCATGCTGCGAGCCGCCCTGAAGGCGGGCACGGCCGGACGGCGGAGTGTGTTCGAGGTCTTCACCAGGCGACTGCCGGACGGACGCCGCTACGGCGTCGTGGCGGGCACCGGACGGGTGCTGGACGCGGTGGAGAACTTCCGCTTCGACGCCGGCGTCCTGCGCTTCCTGCGCGAGAAGGACATCGTCGACGGCGAGACCCTGGACTGGCTCGCCGACTACCGCTTCAGCGGCGACATCTGGGGCTACCCGGAGGGCGAGGTGTACTTCCCCGGCTCGCCGATCATGCGGGTCGAGGGGACCTTCGGCGAGTGCGTGCTCCTGGAGACGGTGCTCCTGTCCATCCTCAACCACGACTCGGCGATCGCCGCCGCCGCCTCCCGCATGGCCTCCGCCGCCGGTGACCGGCCGCTGATCGAGATGGGCGCCCGCCGCACCCACGAGCTGGCCGCGGTGGCCGCCGCCCGCTCCGCCTACGTCGGCGGTTTCGCCACCACCTCCGACCTGGCCGCCGGGTTCCGCTACAACATCCCCACCGTCGGCACCTCCGCCCACGCCTTCACCCTGCTGCACGACACCGAGCGCGACGCCTTCCGCGCCCAGGTGGACGCCCTCGGCCGGGACACCACGCTGCTCGTGGACACCTACGACGTCGCCGAGGCCGTCCGCACGGCCGTGGAGGTGGCCGGGCCCGAACTGGGCGCCGTACGCATCGACTCCGGCGACCTGCTGCTGGTCGCGCACCGGGTGCGGCAGCAGCTGGACGAGCTGGGCGCCACCGAGACGAAGATCGTCGTCACCTCCGACCTGGACGAGTACGCCATCGCCTCGCTGGCGGCGGCGCCCGTGGACGCGTACGGCGTCGGCACCCAGCTGGTGACCGGCTCCGGGCACCCGACGGCCTCAATGGTCTACAAGCTCGTCGCGCGCGCCGAGTCGGGCGAGCCCGGGGCGCCGCTGGTGCCGGTGGCCAAGAAGTCCACCGGCGGCAAGACCTCCATCGGCGGCCGCAAGTGGGCCGCCCGGCGCCTGGACTCCTACGGCTACGCGGAGGCCGAGGTCGTGGGCACCGGTCCGGTCCCCGCGGGCCTCGCCGACCGGCAGCTCCTGGTCCAGCTGGTCAAGGGTGGCGAGGTCGTCGCCCGTGAGCCGCTGGACGTCGCCCGGGACCGGCACGCCGCCGCCCGCGCCAACCTGCCGCTGTCCGCGACCCAGCTCTCCCGGGGGGAACCCGTCATTCCGACGGAGTACGTGCACGGAGGGTCGGGTAACTAAAGCTGGTGCGCCGCGAAAAGGACCGCACCGCCCGCCCCTCCTCGTCCCCCGTGCCCCCACCGACCTAGCCGCCCCAGTCGAAGGACACCGACCATGCGCCGCGCCTTGATCGTCGTAGACGTGCAGAACGACTTCTGCGAGGGAGGCAGCCTCGCGGTGACCGGCGGTGCCGACGTGGCCGCCGCCATCACCGAGCTGATCGGGCAGGCGCCCGCCGGCTACCGCCACGTCGTGGCCACCCGCGACCACCACATAGCGCCGGGCGGCCACTTCGCCGACAACCCCGACTACGTCCACTCCTGGCCGGCGCACTGCGTCGCCGGCACGGAGGGAGTCGGCTTCCACCCGAACTTCGCCCCCGCCGTCGCCTCCGGCGCCATCGACGCCGTCTTCGACAAGGGGGCGTACTCGGCGGCCTACAGCGGCTTCGAGGGCGCCGACGAGAACGGCACGACGCTCGCCGACTGGCTGCGCGCCCGGCAGATCGACGAGGTCGACGTCGTCGGCATCGCCACGGACCACTGCGTCCGGGCCACCGCCCTGGACGCCGCCCGGGAGGGCTTCCGTACGCAGGTGCTCCTCGACCTGACCGCCGGAGTCGCCCCGGAGACGACCGAGCGGGCGCTGGAGGAGCTGCGGGAGGCGGGCGTGGAGCTGTCGGGCAAGCCCGTCGTCCAGTAGGCGGCTCGCCTAGGCCTGGGCCGTCGGGCGCCTGAGCAGCGCCCGGATCGGGTGCCACAGCTCCTGGACGAGGGCCCCGCCCACGGGAGCCGTGCGCCATATCAGGCCGTCGGGGTGGTGCAGGACCGCCGTGATCTCGTCCGGGGTGGGCGGTGCCGCGTTGCCCCGCAGGTAGACCGCGCGCAGTCCCAGGTTGCGCAGCCTGGTCAGGGCGCGCGCCCGGTTGTGGGCGTGGACGAGTACGCGCACGTTGCCTCCGGCGGCGGCGGGGCTGGGCAGGTTCAGTGCCACCACCACCGTGCCGTTCGGCAGCTTGCAGAAGCCTCCTGCGGCCATGCGGTCATACCCCCGTGTCGGTCGGTGCGGGTTCCGGTGTCAATAAGCGAGCCACAGGACGCACCTAAACACGGATCGGCGGCGACCCGCCAGGGGGTCGCCGCCGATCATGCGCTGACCTGCGCAGATACTATTTACCTACCTGCGGAGCCCACCTCGAGCTCGATCGTCGAGCCGTTCTTGGCCTCCTTGAGGATCTTGATCTGGGTGTTGGTGTCAGTGATCTTGACACCACCGGTCGGGTTCGCCGGGTCGTAGTAGGTGTTCTTGCGGTCGTTGAAGACCGAGACGCCCTTCGAGCCCGGGAAGTACTTCGCGACGTCCGCCTTGTGCAGCGTGATGGCGTCCGTGCGGTAGAGGCTGAACGGCGAGTCGTACGCCTGGATGCGGTTGCGCAGCAGGGTGCCGTCCTTCCACGTCATCGCCGTCGGGTGCGAGTCGATCGGCAGGACCAGGCCGGTGCCGGGGTGCTGGCTGGTGTTGTTGTCCGCCTGGGAGGTGTCCCACTTCCAGATCAGCAGGCCGTTCTGGTACGGGTAGTGCTCCACCCAGTCCGGACGGGCCGTGGAGCCGAAGTTGTACGGACCGGTCTCCAGCGTCTTGTCGTACGACACGTACTGCCGGTTCTCGGCGATGTAGTACTGCGCGTAGTCCTTGGTGAAGGACGCGCCCTGACGGGTGAAGCCCTTCGCGGTCCACGCGGCGTCCGCGGTCTCGGCGTCGTCGGAGAAGAGCGCCGCGCCGTCGGCCGTCACCGTGATCTCGTCGGCGGTGAAGCCCTTCATGGCCAGACCGCCGTCGGTCTGGTAGCGGAAGCGGAGGTCGATCTTCTTGCCGGCGTACGCGTCCAGCGGGTAGACGAGCTTGCCGTAGGCGTCGACGGAGGCGCTCAGGGCCGGCTTGTCGCTGCCGTCGCGCTCGATCGGCCGGCCGTCGAACGTGCCGTCCAGGGCCGTCCAGTTGGCGCCGCCGTCGGTGGACACCTCGGTGTAGAGGTAGTCGTAGTTGGCCTCGATGTCGTACCAGGCGTCGAGGGTGAGGGCGGCCGACGTCTTCCCGGTGAGGTCGACGCTGCGGGTCAGCGTGTTCTTGAGGTCGTCACCGCTGCCGCTCCACCACTGGGTCTGGCCCTGCGCGGGGGGAACGATCTCGGTGGTGACCGCCTTCTTCGGCAGCTCGACGACCAGACCCTGCTTGTGCTTGGTGTTGTACTCGGCCACGCCCAGCTTGTGCCAGGAGCTGACGCCCGCCTTGGCGGTGTCGTAGTTCAGCCACCCGAGCTGGAGCTTGTCCCAGGCGTTCATGTCGCCGGGCAGGTCGCCGATCTCGTTGCGGCCGGTGCCGAGCCAGGAGCCGGACGACATGAGCGTCCAGAAGCCGGTGGAGTTGTCGCCGCCGGCGGTGTCGTAGTGGTCCGGCAGGCCGAGGTCGTGGCCGTACTCGTGGGCGTAGACGCCGAGTCCGCCGTTCTCCGGCTGGATGGTGTAGTCGCCGACCCAGATGCCGGTGGAGCCGATCTGCGCGCCGCCGAGCTTGTTCTCGGACGGGCCGGTGGCGCCGGCGTCGGTGCCGAAGGCGTACCAGCGGTGGGCCCAGATCGCGTCGGTGCCCTGGACGCCGCCGCCCGCGGACTCGTCCTCGCCGGCGTGCACGATCTGGAAGTGGTCGATGTAGCCGTCCGGCTCGTTGAAGTCGCCGTCGCCGTCGAAGTCGTAGCGGTCCCACTCGTCGAAGCGGGCGACGTCGGCCTTGATCTGGGCGTCGGTGCGGCCGGCCGCCTTCTGCTGGGCGACCCAGGCGTTCAGACCGTCGCTGACGACGTTCCACACGCTCGGGCAGTTGGTGTCGCCGCAGGCGTTGTTGCCGTAACGGGCCTCGTTGTACGGGACCTTGACCCAGTCGGACACCTCGCCGTCGACCGAGTAGCGGCCCGAGGACTGCTTCTCGTAGTACGTCTTGACCGAGTTGACGCCCGTGCCGGAGCCGAAGTAGAGGTCCTGGAAGTGCTGCTGGTTGTAGTCCTCCTGCCAGGCCGTGGAGTTGTCCGTCTTGCGGTTCGGCTTGGCTATCTGGTTGTGCAGCGGGCCCGCTTCGCCGCCGTAGCGGCTGTCGGTCTTGTCGCCGAACTCGACCAGGATGGTGAAGATCTTGTCGGTCTTCTCCCGGCCCAGCTCGACGTACTTGGCGTCGCCCTTCTTGCTCTTGAGCTGGACGACGTTGGAGCCGTCCTTCTTCTTCACCGAGGCCTTGCCGGCGATGACCTGGTTCAGCGCCTCCTGACGCTGGGCCTCCTGGGTCTTGCTGAGGGGGCCGTCGAGGTCGTGCGAGTCCATACCCTTGGCCGGGTGGGGGTCGTTGCCCTCCGCGGCTGCCGGGCGGATGGGCGCGTCCGCGTACGCCACAGTGGCGGCGGAGAGTGTGGCGCCCGCCGCGGCGAGCGCGACGGCGGTGGCCGCCGTTCTGAACGTCCAGGATCTGCTGGTCACTTGAGTTCCTCCCCCGCGTCCACGCGCGCGGATCGGGGGACCCAGGACATGGCAAAGTCCGCGCACACGTGATCAACGCGTGTAGTCAAGTGACGACATTTGACTAGAGGTTCGCGGGAAAAGACAGACCTTGACTTGAGCAGAACAAGTGCACTATGCGGAGTCGTCGTTCGCTTTACGGACACCGTCCAGGCCCGCGGGCGCGTGGGAGGGGCCCCGCGTCCGACTCCATGAATCCGTGCGCCCCCCGTGCATCTGCCCTGTCGGTTAGGTCACGCTTACTGTTTGTTCCACTCGGGCACACAGCCCGTTAGAGTCGGTTGGCGGAACGCCCGGGGTCGGCGGAAAGCCAGGCTGACAGCCGGTCTTACCCACAGATTGCCTTCCGAGGACACGATGGCCATGCCCCGTCCGACTGCCGCCCAGTTCGCCTACGGTTCGTGCACCGTGATCGTCTCGACGCTCGCCATGCTGCTGCTGTCACGGACGAGTTCGGGTCCGGGAGTCGCGGTCATCGCCGTCGCCGCCCTCGCCCTCGGACTGCTGGTCGCCGTGACGGTGCCGCTGCCGAGGACCCGCCCGGTGGCCGCCGTGCGGCCCGCGGCGGCCGAGGAACCGGTGCCGGCCGCCTCCCGGGTCCACGCGGGGGCCGGCGAGTCGGTGCGGGGCCGGGCCGCCTGACCGCGGGCCCGGCGGTCCTCAACGGGTGCTGACCACCACCGTCTTGGCCGCCTTGTCGTGCAGGCCCTGCTTGTAGGGCTTGTCGAAGAAGCTCCAGCCGCCCGCGATGATCGTCCACACGCAGGCGCAGCAGAAGGCGAACGGGATCCACAGCACGAGGGCGCGGATCAGCGAGGTCTGCACGGAGGGCGTGGCGCCGTTGTCCAGATTGGCGACCCGCATGCCGAGCCACTTCTTGCCGAGCGTCTGGCCGGTGCGGGCGATCATGTAGGTGTCGTAGGCGATGTAGAGCACGGCGGCGATCAGGGACTGTCCGAAGGACTTGCCGGCCGCGACCTCGTCGCCGTCCACGGAATACTCCTGGACGTTGAACGCCCAGCTGAGCAGCCAGACCACGATGCCCACGAGGATCATGTCGATGATGCGGGCGAGCGTGCGCCGGCCGCTGTCCGCGAGCGGCGGCATGCCGGCCAGCGGGTCGCTGGGGTAGGAACCGCCGCCGTACGGGTCACCGCCGTAGGGGCCTCCGCCGCCGTAGGGCCCTCCTCCGCCGTCGGGCGGGGGCTCGCCGCCCCCGTGCGGCGGCGGGTTGTCGTACGGCGAGCCCGAGCCGCCCGGGCCCGGACCGGGGGACGGGGGCGGCTTCCTGAACGGGTCGTCCTCGGGCGGCTGCCCGCCGGGGCCGTGGGGCGGTTCGCTGCTCATGGCCCGAGTGGACCTCGGGCTCTTCGACGGCGCATCCGCCGAGGGGCCGTCCGGTGGACGGGGCTGCGACGTTCGGCGGACGGGGGTGCGCCGTTCGGGGAGGGGGTGCGGGTTTCGTCGGCGGGTGCGGGTGCGTCGTGGTTGCTCGCGCCCCGCTGCGGAGCCGCTGATGTCACAGCCCCGCGTCCCTTCGGGGCACGTCCACTGAACGCCCCCTGAAAGGGGCGCGGGGAACTGCGCGACCGGCTGCACACCACCCGCACCCGACCGCGAGACGGATGCCCCGCGGCCCCGCCCGCCCGGCTAGCCCGCGACGAACGTGCCGGCCGCCTTGTCGTGCCAGCACTGGTGCCACGGGCGGTCGAACAGGCACCACGCGACGCCCACGACTCCGACCGCCAGGAGGCCGGGGACGCTGTAGACCAGCCAGCGGCGCAGCGCGGCGCCGAAGGACGGGGGCTCGTGCGCCTCGATGTCCCGCACCTCGAGGCCCAGCAGCTTCTTGCCCAGGGTGCGGCCCCACTTGGCGGTGGGCAGCGCCTCGTAGACGACGCCGAAGAGCAGCAGGACGGCCAGCACGATGCCCAGGTACGTGGCCGTCGTGCCGTCGAGCAGCCAGACGGTGACCGTCTCGCCGGAGAGCTTGGCCGCGTCGATCTTGTCGTTGACGTGGTCGATCGCCTTGGCGCCGAGGGGTACGGCGGCCACGGCGGTGACGCCCGCCAGGACGACGGTGTCGATCAGCCGGGCGGCCAGCCGCTTGCCGACCCCGGCGGGGCGGGCCGCGGCCTGGCGCCGGGCGGCGGCCTGGAACACGTCGTCGACGGGCGGCTTCCAGGGCACGACGGGCTGGTCGTCCCCGCCCGCACCGGCGAGTCGGTGCACCTGCTGCGCCCAGGAGGACTGTCCGCCACCGGGACCGACGGCGACCGGGGCCGAGGCGGCGGGCTGGGGCGGGGACTGGACGGGCTGGGGCTGGGGTGCGGCGGCCTGCCGGGGGACGGCGGATCCTGCCGGGCCGCCCGCCTGCTGCGGGCCGGAGAGAGCCGTCGGGGCGGCCGCGGGAGCCTGCTGGGGCCCCGCCGTGCCCTGGACGGCGGCCCGGGCGGCGGCGCCCTTCCCGGCGGCGAAACCGGGGCCGCCCGTGCCGGGTGAGGCGGAGGCGTCCGGGGTGCCGGGTGCCGCGCGCGGCGGGACCGCGCGGAAGGTGATGGTGCCCTCGTCGGCGGCCGGGGCCGCCTGCGGCCCGGCCGTCGGGCGGCGGAAGACGAAGGTGCTGCCCGCCCCGCCCTCGGCGTCGGCGGGTGCGCCGCCCGCCGGGTTTCCCGCGTCCCCGGACGAGACACCGGACCGACCGGCACGCCCGTCGGCGGAGCCGTCACCGGCGACTTGAGCGGCAGCCGGGTCCGCGTAGGCCTGCCCGGCACCGGCGGACCCGGAGGCGCCGGATGCGGGAGCGGCGGACCGAGCGGAAGCGGGGTCCCCGTAAGCCTGTCCGGCACCGGCGGACCCGGTGGCGGCCGGTCCGGCGCCGGCAGACCCGGTGGCGGGCCGGTCGGTCGGGGAGGCCGCGTGCGCCGGTGCGGCGCCGGTCGGCCCGGCCTGTCCCCGGGGCGCCGGTCCTGCGGGCGCTTGTCCGGGAATCTCGCCGGAGGCGCCCGCACCCGCCCCGCCGCCGGGCCCGGTCCGCGCGTGCGGCACCCTCGGGTCGGCTCCCTGGGCGTTGGGCCACGCGACGCGAGCGCTCCCGGGCTGCCCCGTGTGGTCGGCGCCCCAGGCCGAGGCGGGCTCCGGACGGCTGCCGTGCTGGGACGCACCGGCGGACGGCTCCTCGACCGGGTCCTCGTCGAAGAAGTGCGGCCCGGTCTCCTCCACGGAGGCCACCGCGGGTGCCGCGGGCCGCACGCCGGGCGGCGGGGCGAGCGGCTCACCGTCCTTGGGCGCCGGCCGGCTGGTGCCGGCCACCCAGGAGGCACCGTTCCAGTACCGGACGTATCCAGGAATGGACGGGTCCGGGTAATACCCTTCGCGGGGCCTGTCGTCACCGGGGGCCGGGGTTGGGGCGCTCATGTCCGTCGTCCCGTATCTGCTCGGGGGTTGATTTGGGGGCCTCCACATCTATCAGACGGGCGCAACCCGTACGGCCAGTCCCGCCGTACCCGCCCCTTTCCGGGCAACCTCGTGCACGGACCTTCACACGGAGGAGGAGTCCGGCGGTCCGGGGAGGCCGTCGGAAAAAGTTCCGCGAACCCGCGTAACGCTCACGGCCGAGGCCGCTCTCCCTCGTACGGGCCCGCTCCGGGCGGCCCGTGCGGACCGTACGAGAGAGGACACATCCGCCATGCACATCACCGTCGTGGAGCGCGAGCTGGAGCTGCGGCTCATCCTGTCGCCCGAGTACGGCGTCCCGGTCCCGGCCAGGCTCACCTACCTCGCCGACGACCCGTACGCCGTGCGCATCACCTTCCACGTCGACTCCGGCCACCCCGTGCACTGGACGTTCGCCCGCGAGCTCCTGGTGGAGGGGGTGTTCCGGCCGTGCGGGCACGGGGACGTGCGGGTGTGGCCGTCGAAGGCCGAGGGCCGCAGCGTCGTCCTGATGGCGCTGAGCAGCCCGGACGGAGACGCCCTGTTGGAGGCGCCGTCGGCGCAGGTGTCCGCCTGGCTGGAGCGGACCCTGCGGGCGGTGCCTCCGGGCAGCGAGGGCGCGCGGCTCGGACTGGACGACGGGCTGGCCGAACTGCTCGCCCGGTAGTGCGGGCGAGGGGTCAGAACAGCTTGCCCGGGTTGAGGATGCCGAGCGGGTCGAAGACCTGCTTGACGGCCCGCTGCATCTCCAGTCCCACCGGGCCGATCTCGCGCGCCAGCCACTCCTTCTTCAGGACGCCCACGCCGTGCTCGCCGGTGATGGTGCCGCCCAGTTCCAGGCCGAGGGCCATGATCTCGTCGAAGGACTCGCGGGCGCGCCGGGACTCGTCGGGGTCCGCCGCGTCGAAGCACACGGTGGGGTGGGTGTTGCCGTCGCCGGCGTGGGCGCAGACCCCGATGGTGAGGTCGTACTTCGCGGCGACGCGCTCGATGCCCTCCAGCATGTCGCCGAGCCGGGAGCGCGGCACGCACACGTCGTCGATCATCGTCGTGCCCTTCACCGCCTCCAGCGCCGTGAGGGACAGGCGCCGTGCCTGGAGGAGGAGTTCGGACTCGGCCACGTCGTCGGCGGGCACCACCTGTGTGGCACCGGCGGCCTCGCACAGCGCGCCGACGGCGGCCAGGTCGGCGGCCGGGTCGGCGGTGTCGAAGGCGGCGAGCAGCAGGGCCTCGGTGGTCTCCGGCAGCCCCATGTGGGCGAGGTCGTTGACCGCCTTGACGGTCGTACGGTCCATCAGTTCGAGGAGGGACGGGACGTGCCCGCCCTCCATGATCCGGCAGATCGCGTCGCAGGCGGCGGAGGCGGAGGCGAACTCGGCGGCCAGCACCAGTTGCTCGGGCGGCTTGGGCCGCAGCGCGAGGACGGCCCGTACGACGATGCCGAGGGAGCCCTCGGAGCCGACGAACAGGCGGGTGAGGTCGTACCCGGCGACGCCCTTGGCGGTGCGGCGGCCGGTGGACATCAGGCGGCCGTCGGCGAGGACGACGTCCAGGCCGAGGACGTACTCGGCGGTCACCCCGTACTTGACGCAGCACAGGCCGCCGGAGGCGGTGCCGATGTTGCCGCCGATCGTGCACATCTCCCAGCTGGAGGGGTCGGGCGGGTAGTACAGCCCGTGTTCGCCGACCGCGCGGGAGAGCGTGGCGTTGACGACGCCCGGTTCGACGACGGCGACGCGGTCGACCGGGTTGATCTCCAGGATGCGGTCCATCCTGGTCAGGGAGAGGACCACGCAGCCGTCGGTGGCGTTGGCCCCGCCGGACAGGCCGGTGCGGGCGCCCTGCGGGACGACGGGGACGCGCAGCTCGGTGGCGGTGCGCATGACGTGCTGGACGTCCTCCACGGTGCGCGGCAGGACGACCACCGCGGGGGCGCCGGCCGGGCAGAAGCTCGCCATGTCGTTGGCGTACGAGGCCGTGACGTCGGGGTCGGTGAGGACGGCCTCGGCGGGCAGGCCGGCGAGCAGCCGGTCGACGAGGGTGCCGGTGACCGCCGTGGCTGCGTCGTCTTCGTCGCGAGGCGCTTCGATACGGCTCATGATCACAGGTTCGCACCCGGGGCCATCGGTGTGAACCCCGTCGACGGCTCCCTTCGCCTGCCCGCTGCGGGCGCCCGAGGCGCGGCGGGTGCCGGCGGAGCTGGGCGAGCCCTCCGTGGAGGACCCGCCCGAGTAGCCGCTCGCGGTGCTCAGAGGTTGCCGCGCTTCTCCTGCTCGCGCTCGATCGCCTCGAACAGGGCCTTGAAGTTGCCCTTGCCGAAGCCCATCGAGCCGTGGCGTTCGATCATCTCGAAGAACACGGTCGGACGGTCCTGGACCGGCTTGGTGAAGATCTGCAGCAGGTAGCCGTCCTCGTCGCGGTCGACGAGGATCTTCAGTTCCCGCAGGGTCTCGACGGGGACGCGGGTCTCACCGGCCCACTCGCCGAGCGTGTCGTAGTACGAGTCGGGCGTGTCCAGGAACTCGACGCCGGCCGCCTTCATCGTGCGCACGGACTGCACGATGTCGTTGGTGTTCAGCGCGATGTGCTGGACGCCGGCGCCGCCGTAGAACTCCAGGTACTCGTCGATCTGGGACTTCTTCTTGGCGACCGCGGGCTCGTTGATCGGGAACTTGACCTTGAGGGTGCCGTCGGCGACGACCTTGGACATCAGCGCGCTGTACTCGGTGGCGATGTCGTCGCCCACGAACTCCTTCATGTTCGTGAAGCCCATGACTTTGTTGTAGAAGCCGACCCACTCGTTCATGCGGCCGAGTTCGACGTTGCCGACGCAGTGGTCGACGGCCTGGAAGGTGCGCTGCGCGGGCGGCTCGACGATCGGCGCGGCGGCGGCGTAGCCGGGCAGATAGGGGCCGTCGTAACCGGTGCGCTCGACCAGGGTGTGGCGGGTCTCGCCGTAGGTGGCGATGGCGGCGAGGACCACGGTGCCGTGCTCGTCCTTGAGCTCGTACGGCTCCGCGACCGAGCGGGCGCCGTGCTCGACGGCGTAGGCGTGGGCGGCGCGCGCGTCCGGGACCTCGATGGCGAGGTCGACGACGCCGTCGCCGTGCTCGGCCACGTGCTGGGCGAGGAAGCGGCCCCATTCGGTGGCCGGCTTGATCACCGAGGTGAGGACGAAGCGGGCGGAGCCGTTCTCCAGGACGTAGCTGGCGGTCTCGCGGCTGCCGTTCTCCGGTCCGGAGTAGGCGACCAGCCGCATGCCGAAGGCGGTGGAGTAGTAGTGCGCCGCCTGCTTGGCGTTGCCCACGGCGAAGACGACCGCGTCCATTCCCTTGACCGGGAAGGGGTCGGCCTGCCGGGCGGTGTCGGGAGTGTGGTGTGTGGTCTGCGTCATAGCCGCAGGGTCTCCCGCGTCCGCAAGGTGCGCAATAGTTTGCGTTTTCACTGGGCACTCTGCCCAGTGAAACGCCGGTCGTGACAGGCGATCTGTGCAGGATGACCAGCCGGGAGGGCGCGAGGATGGGGATCGACCGTCTGGACGGGCGGATCATCGGGCTGCTCGCGCGGGAGCCCCGGATCGGCGTGCTGGAGATGTCCCGGCGGCTGGGGGTGGCGCGCGGCACGGTGCAGGCGCGGCTGGACCGGCTTCAGTCGAACGGAGTCATCCGCGGATTCGGGCCGGAGGTGGACCCGGCGGCGCTCGGCTACCCGGTGACGGCGTTCGCGACGCTGGAGATCCGGCAGGGTCAAGGGCCCGATGTCCGGGCGCATTTGGCGAGCGTGCCGGAGGTGCTGGAGCTGCACACCACGACGGGTACCGGGGACATGCTGTGCCGGCTGGTGGCCCGCTCGAACGCCGATCTCCAGCGGGTGATCGACCGGGTTGTCGGTTTTGATGGCATCGTCCGGGCCGCCACGGCGATCGTGATGGAGAACCCGGTTCCGCTGCGGATCATCCCGCTGGTGGAGCAGGCGGCCGAGGACCGCGACCGACGACGTGAGTGAGACTTCCCGACCCCGGAGGTGAGCGGACGTGAACTTCTGGGAGTTCGTCGGCAGCCGCCACCAGCAACTGCTCACCGACGCCTACCAGCACGCCAGCGCCGTCTTCCAGTGCATGGTGGTGGCGACGCTGCTCGGGGTGCTGATCGGTGTCGTCACCTATCGCAGCGAGTGGGCGGGGAACCTGGCGACGCTCACCACCGCGACCATCCTGACCATTCCGTCCCTGGCCATGATCGGCCTGCTGATCCCCATCGTCGGGCTGGGCGTCCCGCCGACGGTGACCGCGCTGACCCTGTACGGGCTGCTGCCCATCGTCCGCAACGCGATCGTCGGGCTGCGCGGGGTGGACCCGGCGCTGGTGGACGCGGCCAGGGGCATCGGGATGTCGCGGGTGGCGCAGCTGCTGAAGGTGGAGCTGCCGCTGGCCTGGCCGCCGATCCTGACCGGCATCCGGGTCTCGACGCAGATGCTGATGGGCATCGCGGCGATCGCCGCGTACGCCTCCGGGCCCGGCCTCGGCAACGAGATCTTCCGCGGGATCGCGTCGCTGGGCAGCAAGAACGCGCTCAACCAGGTGCTCGCGGGCACGCTCGGCATCGTCGTCCTGGCCCTGCTCTTCGACGCCGCCTACGTCCTGCTGGGCAGGCTGACCATCTCCCGGGGGATCCGTGTCTGAGACGTCCGAGAACACCTCCGCCGACGCGCCGGGCGCCACGGGCACCACGGGCACCACGGGCACCACGGGCGCGATCATCGAGCTGGAGAACCTGACCAAGCGCTACCCCGGCAGCCCTCTGCCCGCCGTGGACAACGTCTCCATGGAGATCAAGGCGGGCGAGACGGTCATCTTCGTCGGCCCCTCGGGCTGCGGGAAGTCCACCACCCTGAAGATGATCAACCGGCTGATCGAGCCGAGCGGCGGACGCATCCGCATCGACGGCGAGGACGTCACCGACATCGACCCGGTGAAGCTGCGGCGGAAGGTCGGCTACGCGATCCAGTCCTCCGGTCTCTTCCCGCACATGACCGTCGCCCAGAACATCGCGCTGGTGCCCCGCATGATCGGCTGGTCGAAGGCGCGGATCCGGTCCCGGGTGGAGGAGATGCTCGACCTGGTCGGGCTGGACCCCGGGGAGTTCCACGACCGCTATCCCCGCCAGCTCTCCGGCGGCCAGCAGCAGCGGGTCGGCGTGGCCCGGGCGCTGGCGGCGGATCCGCCGGTGTTGCTGATGGACGAGCCGTTCGGCGCGGTCGACCCGATCACCCGGGACCACCTCCAGGACGAGCTGATCCGGCTCCAGCACGAACTGCACAAGACCATCGTCTTCGTCACCCACGACTTCGACGAGGCGATCAAGCTGGGCGACCGGATCGCCGTACTGCGCGAGCAGTCCCACATCGCCCAGTTCGACACCCCGGAGGCGATCCTCACCAACCCGGCCGACGACTTCGTCTCCGGTTTCGTGGGGGCCGGGGCGGCGCTGAAGCGGCTCAACCTGACCCGGGTGCGGGACGTGGAGATCACCGACTATCCGACGGTGACCGTGGAGGACCCGCTCCAGCACATCTTCGACCGGCTGCGGGCCGGCGGCACCAACGAGATCCTGCTGCTCGACCGGCGTGGCCGCCCGTACAAGTGGCTGCGGCGGGGCGACCTGATGCGGGCCAAGGGCTCGCTCGCGCGGGCCGGGACGCTGGTCACCGACACGGTGACCCGGGACGCGACGCTGCGGGACGCCCTGGAGGCGGTGCTGACCGACAACACCGGGCGGGTCGCGGTCACCGGACGGCGGGGCGAGTACACGGGCGTCGTCGACATGGAGACGCTGATGAACTCGGTGCAGGAGCTGCTGGAGGCCGACCGGCTGGACGCGCTGGAGCACCGGCACGATCTGGAGGAGGCCCGGGCCGACCGGACGCATTCCGAGCAGGAGGGCTTCGGAGGGGCGGCGAAGGCGTGAGTTCACGGACGGGCCGGCCGGGCGAGGGCGGGAGCGACGAGACGCTCACCGCCCCGGACGACGACGGCACCGAGCAGGAGCCGCGCCCGCCGGGGCCCGCCCGGACCGCCCCGCGGGTCACCTGGCAGAAGCTGACCGTCCTGCCCGTGGTGCTCGTGATGGTGCTGCTGGCGACCTGGCTGTGGTTCCGGCAGGCGTCCCTGGACGCGCTCAGCGAGAACGCCCTGGCGCGCGGCGCGGTCTCCAAGGCCCTGTGGCAGCACATCCAGCTGACCGCGATCTCCACGTTCTTCGTGCTGATCATCGCCATTCCGCTGGGGATCCTCCTGACCCGCAGGATGTTCCGGAAGGCCACCCCGGTGGCGATGGCGTTCGCCAACATGGGTCAGGCGACACCGGCCCTGGGTCTGCTGGCGCTGCTGGTGATCTGGCTCGGCATCGGCCGCCGGTCGGCGCTGATCGGCATCATCATCTACGCCATCCTGCCGGTGCTCTCCAACACCATCGCGGGCCTGAAGGCCAACGACCCGACGCTGCTGGAGGCGGCCCGCGGGATCGGCATGTCCCCGATGGGCGTGCTGACCCGGGTGGAACTGCCGCTGGCCGTCCCGCTGATCCTGGCCGGGGTGCGCACCGCCCTCGTGCTGAACGTCGGTACGGCGACGCTGGCCGTGTTCGGGGGCGGCGGCGGCCTGGGCGTCCTGATCACCACCGGCATCACCAGCCAGCGCATGCCGGTGCTGGTGCTGGGCTCCGTCCTCACCGTCGCCCTGGCGCTGCTGGTGGACTGGCTGGCCTCGCTGGCCGAGCTGCTGCTGCGGCCCCGGGGCCTGGAGGTGAGCACATGAGGCGGCGTACGTGTCTGCTGGCCGCGGCGCTCCTGGTGGCGGCCTCAGGCTGCGGTCTGACCAGCGGCTCCCCCATGGTGGACGACGTGAAGCCCGGCACGATCGGGCGGGGCGAACCGTTGAAGGGCGCCGACCTCACCGTCGTCTCCAAGGAGTTCACCGAGCAGCTGATCCTCGGCGCGATCATGGGCATCGCCTTCGAGGCGGCGGGCGCGAACGTGCTGGACCGCACCGGCATCCAGGGCTCCGTCGGCACCCGCGCGGCGGTGGAGAACGGCGACGGGGACGCCACGTACGAGTACACGGGCACCGCCTGGATCACGTACCTCGGCAACAGCAAGCCGATCCCCGATCCGCGGCAGCAGTGGGAGGCGGTGCGGAACGCGGACGCGAAGAAGGGGCTGACGTGGCTGCCGCCGGCGCCGATGAACAACACGTACGCGCTGGCGATGAACCAGGCCAACTACCGCACGTACCGCACCCGGACGATGTCGCAGGTGGCCGAGCTGTCCAAGAAGGACCCCGCCGCCGTGACGCTGTGCGTGGAGGGCGAGTTCGCCAACCGCGCGGACGGCCTGCCGGGCCTGGAGAAGGCGTACGGGATGAGCATCCCGCAGCGGAACATCACGCAGATGGACACCGGCATCATCTACACGCAGACGGCGAAGGGGGCCTGCACCTACGGCGAGGTGTTCACCACCGACGGGCGGATCAAGTCGATGAACCTGGTGGTGATGGCGGACGACAAGAAGTTCTTCCCCAACTACAACGCGGCGCCCATGGTCAGGACCGACACCCTGAAGAAGTGGCCGGCGATCGCCTCCGTCCTCGCCCCCGTCACCAAGGCGCTGAACAACGACGTCGCGCAGACCCTGAACGCGAAGGTCGACGTCGACGGGCAGGACCCGCACCAGGTGGCGCTGGACTGGATGACGGAGAAGGGCTTCGTGAAGGAGGGCTGAGCGCCGCTCAGCAGGAGGGGACCTCGCCCTTGCCCGAGTTCAGGGCCCGCAGCGCGTCGACCGCGCCCTTCAGCGAGGTCACCGGGACCAGCCGCAGTCCCTCGGGCAGCTCGACCTGCGCGTCCGAGCACTCCGCCTTCGGCACCAGGAAGACGGTGGCCCCGTCCCGCCGGGCGGCCTGCGTCTTCAGCGGCACACCGCCGACGGCGCCGACCTTGCCGCCGGCGCTGATCGTGCCGGTGCCGGCGATGGTCCGGCCGCCGGTCAGGTCGCCTCCGTGGCCGTCGCCCTTCAGCTTGTCGACGATGCCGAGGGAGAGCAGCAGGCCGGCGCTGGGGCCGCCGACGTCGCCCAGGTCCAGCCGGACGTTCACGTCGGACGGGTCGAGACCCACGTAGTCCAGCGCGGCCGTCGTCGCCGTGTCCTGGGACTCCCGCATCTGGTTCAGGTTGTACTTCTCGATCTCCTTGACGTTGTCGCCCTCGGGATAGACGGCGTCCAGGGGCATGACCGCCCGGTCGGTGTCGAACCAGTTGCCCAGCACGTCACCGAGCGAGACCCTGGCGTCGGGGCCGGTCGCCACGATCGTCGTCATCCGCAGCTGGCCCTCGGTGTCCCGGGTCGGCGCGCCCGAGATCCTGATCACCTCGTTGCCCTGGTACTCCTTGAGCACGTCGGCCGTCGACCCCGGCTGCGCGATGGAGAACGGCAGGGGGGCGAACGCCGCGGTGGCGAACAGCGCCACGACGGGCAGGGCGCAGACGGCGACAGCCTTGGGCCGCGTGAGACGAGAAAGCACGAAGTCAATCTAACGTGCGCCTGCGGCAGCGCAGCCGCGGGCAGCCGTGCCGAGCCGCCGTGCCACGCCGCCGCAGCTGCGGGCGGTCGTGCCTCCCCCAGTGCCTGAACTGCCTGGGAGGTACCCCCAGGGGCGGCACGGGTGGGCGGTGGGGGTCCCCCGCGCGAGCGCAGCCGAGCGTGGGGGAGGCACCCCGGGCCACGCGACCCCCGCCCCGCCCCGCACCGACGCCGGGTCACCGGCCACCCGCCCCTACCTCAGCGCCTCCGCCACCTCCCGCGCCGCTTCCATCACCCGCGTCCCCACCCGCTCCGGCACCACCTCGGACAGCATCACGACCCCCACGCTGCCCTCGACCCCCGTCACCCCGAGCAGCGGCGCCGCGGCCCCGCACGCCCCCGCCTCCAGCTCCCCGTGCGTCAGCGTGTACCCGGGCCCCGGCTCCGCCACGGCGACCTTCTGCCGGGCCGACAGGATCGCCTTCCCCGCGGCCCCCCGCTCCAGCGGATGCCGGAACCCGGCCCGATAGGCCACGTGGTAGTCCGTCCAGGTCGGCTCGACGACGGCCACGGCGAGCGCCTCCGCGCCGTCCACCAGCGTCAGATGGGCGGTCGCCCCGATGTCCTCGGCCAGCGACCGCAGCGCCGGCATCGCCGCCTCGCGCACCAGCGGGTGCACCTGGCGGCCCAGCCCCAGCACCCCCAGCCCGACCCGGGCGCGTCCGCCCAGGTCACGCCGTACGAGCGCGTGCTGCTCCAGCGTGGCGAGCAACCGGTACACGACGGTCCGGTTGACGCCCAGTTTGTGGGACAGCTCGGTGACGGTCAGCCCGTGGTCCGTATCGGCCAGCAGTTTGAGGACACGCAGTCCCCGGTCGAGCGTCTGAGAGGTCTCCGCGGTCACGACGCCCACTCCTTAGTGGTGAGGTCGACGGCCCCCTCGCGGCGGATGCGTCACCGAGTCCCGTCGGTCACGCGCTTCAGAGGCCGCCGATCGGCTGACGGCCCGGCCTTGTGCCCGGGCCCAGTCGCTTCACGGCTGCGCTCCGCGGCGGCGCTGCCACGGGGCGTGTGCGTAGCGGGACAGTAGCGAGCCGGTCCGCTCAGCGGAAGGCTCCGTCCAGAATCCGGTCAGCAACCGGCGAGGACTGACCGTGTTTGTCCCCATACGTACAGCACACGCTGTGGTTCGCTCACCCCGCCGTGTCACTTCATGCGCGTCGCCCACTCCTGGACCTTGGCGATGCGCTGGCGCAGCTGGCCGGCGGTGGCCTCGGCGCTGGGCGGGCCCCCGCACACGCGGCGCAGTTCGGTGTGGATCACACCGTGCGGCTTGCCGCTCTGGTGGACGTAGGCGCCGACCATGGTGTTGAGCTGCTTGCGCAGCTCCATCATCTCCTTGTGCGAGACGACCGGGCGCCGTCCGGCGGGCAGTTCGAGCAGGTCGGCCTCGTCGTCGGGCTTCTTGCGGCTGTGCGCGATCTGCCGGGCCTGCCGCTTCTGGAGCAGCAGCTGCACCTGGTCGGGCTCCAGCAGCCCGGGGATGCCGAGGTAGTCCTGCTCCTCCTCGCTCCCCGGGTGGGCCTGCATGCCGAACTCGGCGCCGTTGTACATGACCCGGTCGAAGACGGCGTCGGACTCCAGTGCCTCGAAGGGCAGCATGTCCTGCTCGCCGGTGTCCTCGTCCTGCTCCCGGTTCGCCTCGTCCATCTCCTTCTCGGACTCGGCGTACGGGTCCTCCTCGCCCTCCTTCTTGGGCTTGTCGAGGACGTGGTCGCGCTCGCGCTCCATCTCGTTGGCGAAGGTGAGCAGGTCGGGCACGGTCGGCAGGAAGACGGAGGCGGTCTCGCCGCGCCGCCGGGACCGCACGAAACGGCCGACGGCCTGGGCGAAGAACAACGGCGTGGAGATGGTGGTGGCGTAGACGCCGACCGCGAGGCGGGGCACGTCGACGCCCTCGGACACCATGCGGACGGCGACCATCCACCGGTCGGTGCTCTGGCTGAACGCGTCGATGTTCTTCGAGGCACCGGTGTCGTCGGAGAGCACGACGGTGGCCTTGCTGCCGGTGATCTCCCGGATCAGCTTGGCGTAGGCGCGGGCGGAGTCCTGGTCGGCGGCGATGACCAGGGCGCCGGCGTCCGGGATGGCCTTCCGGACCTCGGTGAGCCGCTGGTCGGCGGCGCGCAGCACGGCCGGCATCCACTCGCCGCGCGGGTCCAGCGCGGTGCGCCAGGCCTGGCTGACGGCGTCCTTGGTCATGGGCTCGCCGAGCCGGGCGGCGATCTCGTCACCGGCCTTGGTGCGCCAGCGCATGTTGCCGCTGTAGCTCATGAAGATGACGGGGCGCACGACGCCGTCGGCGAGCGCGGAGCCGTAGCCGTAGGTGTAGTCGGCGGCTGAGCGGCGGATGCCGTCGTTGCCCTCCTCGTACGTGACGAAGGGGATCGGGTTGGTGTCGGACCGGAACGGCGTACCCGTCAGCGCGAGGCGCCGCGTGGCCGGCTCGAAGGCCTCCAGGCAGGCCTCGCCCCAGGACTTGGAGTCACCGGCGTGGTGGATCTCGTCGAGGATCACGAGGGTCTTGCGCTGCTCGACGCGGTTGCGGTGCAGCATGGGCCGGACGCCGACACCGGCGTACGTGATGGCGATGCCCTGGTACTCGCGGCTGAGCGGGCCCGCGCTGTACTCGGGGTCCAGCTTGATCCCTATCCGGGCCGCGGCCTCCGCCCACTGCTTCTTCAGGTGCTCGGTGGGCGCGACCACGGTCACCTGCTGCACGACGTGGTGGTGCAGCAGCCAGGACGCCAGCGTCAGCGCGAACGTCGTCTTTCCGGCGCCGGGGGTGGCAACCGCGAGGAAGTCCCGGGGCTGCTCCTGGAGGTACTTCTCCATCGCCCCCTGCTGCCAGGCCCGCAGCTTGCTGGCGGTGCCCCACGGGGCACGGCCGGGGAAGGCCGGGGAGAGGTGGTGCGAGGGGCTGGAGCTGGCGGTGGTAGTCACGGTCTCCGAAGGGGGTAGAACGGCTCGGCCACGTATGACAACCGGGCCACCCTACCGGCGGCCCCACATGATCGACGCGCCCACCGGGTCGGGTCACCCCCGGGTGGGACGGACGTCACAGCCGCCGCGTCCGCCCCGCGAGCCCCTCGGCCGTTCGCGGTTCACCGCTCCCGCAGCCGCGTCGTCACCCACGCGCCCACCAGGGCCACCCCCGCCATCGGCAGGAACACCGCCGCGAAGGCCGCCGGGTGGGAGCCGGTGGCCTCGGTCGCCGCGTGGGTCACCGTGCCGCCGCCCAGGGCCGCGAAGGCCGCTCCGCCGACGGCCAGCAGGATCACGTTGGACAGGCCGTCGGAGATCTGGAGGGCGGCGGAGTTGGTGCCGGCCTCCTCGGGGGCGGAGAGCTGGAGCAGCAGCACACTCGTGGAGGAGATCACCAGGCCCATGCCGAGGCAGCCGAAGCCCCAGGCCACGGCCACCGTCCAGGCGGGCACGGCGTCGATCAGCACGCTCGGGGCGGTGGCGATGGCCGCCGCGACCAGCACCATGCCCAGCGTCATCAGCCGGTCCCGGTACGGCTCCATGCGGGACCGGGACTGGAGCCAGGAGCCCGCCGCCCAGGTCGCGCCGCCCGCCGCCAGCGAGAGCCCGGCCAGCGTCGGGCTGAGCCCCCGCTGCGTGACCAGCATCAGCGGCACGAAGGACTCGGCGGCGATGAAGGACCCCGCGGCGACACCGCGCAGCAGGACCACGGAGGGCAGGCCGCGCGCCGCCCGGTAGGTGCCGCGCGGGAGCAGTCCGAGGACGGCCGGGACGAGCAGCGCCACACCGGCCGCGCCGGGCAGCAGGGAGATCCAGCGCAGGTCCTGTGCGGCGTACTGGAGCAGTCCCGCGCCCAGGGAGATGCCGAGGGCGAGGCGGATGCGGCGCCGGTCGAAGGAGGGCGGTTCCTCCCCCGCGTCCGCTCCGCCCACCGGGCCCGCCGCCCGGCTGCGTATCTGGGGCAGCGCGAGCGCCAGCGGGAACACCACCAGCACCGGGATGCCGACGAACACCCACCGCCAGCCGAGGTGCTCGGTGACGGCGCCCGAGGCCAGCGGTCCGACGACGGACGGCACGACCCAGCCCGCCGCGAACGCCGCCATGATCGCGGGCCGCAGCCGCTCCGGGTAGGCCCGCCCGACGACGACGTACAGGGCCACGATGACCAGCCCGCCGCCGAGCCCCTGCACCGCCCGCCCGAGGATGAACAGCCACATCGCACCGGCCGTCCCGGACAGCAGCAGTCCGGCCGCGAAGGCGGCGATCCCGCCCGTCAGCGGCCCCAGCGGGCCCCGCCGGTCCGACCACTGCCCGGAGAGCACCATGCCGAACAGGCTGGTCGTGAAGTACCCCGAGAACGCGAACGCGTACAGCGACACCCCGTCCAGCTCGCGCGCCGCGACCGGCATCGCGGTGCCGACCGCCGTCGCCTCGAAGGCGATCAGCACCACGACGGAGACGATGCCGATGCTCAGCGCCCGGTAGGCGCTGCTCAGCACGGTGTCGGGGGGAGCGGCGAACTCGGTGGCCTGGCCGGGGCCGGCGGGGTCCGCGACGTCGGTGTCGCGCGGGTCAGGGAGGGTCATGGTGGCCAGAGTAAGGGCCGCAGCCCACCTTGACCCCTGTCGGGAGGCGGGGCGGAACCGGGACCTTGGTCGTACGACCGCACTCTGTTCATGAACGGCGTGTGGCAGTCGCGTTGCGGCCCTCCCGGAACTCTTGAGCCCCTCTCGCGCCCCGCCGTACGGTCGAGTCACCGAGTTCGGCACGGACACCGACACCGTCCGGAACACGGCCGTGTGCCCGAGTGGCCCAGGGGCTCGCCTGCAAAGCGAGTTACACGGGTTCGAATCCCGTCACGGCCTCCACTGCCTGACGAGGCAGAACAACAGGGCGGCACCCCTAGGGGTGCCGCCCTGTCGGCTATCCGTCTCAGCCGGTGACCACCGCGGCCTGGGGCCGGATCGGGAGGCGGTTCACCGGGCGGCCCGTGGCCGCGCGTACGGCGGAGGCGACGGCCGCCGGGGAGGCCACCACCGGCACCGCGCTGACCGCCTTCGCGCCGAAGGGCGCGACCACGTCCCGCTCCTCGACGAGCTTCACGATCCGGATGTCCGGGGCGTCGAGGGCCGTCGGCAGGGCGTAGCCGGTCAGGTCGGGGTGGCGGATCAGGCCGCGCGGGGTGCGCAGGTTCTCCGTCAGCGCGATGCCGACGCCCTGGGTGACGCCCGCCTCGATCCGGGCGGCCAGCTGGGCCGGGTTCAGCACCCGGCCGACGTCCTGCGCGACGGCCAGCTCCACGACCCGTACCGAGCCGATCTCGATGTCGACGTCCACCACCGCGCGGATCGCGCAGAAGGACATGCCGACGAAGGCGTCGCCCTGGCCCGCCTCGTCCAGCGGCTCGGTCGGGTGCGGGCGGCACTGGGCGGTGGCCCACAGCTCCTTGCCGTCCAGCGCCTCGGCGACCGTGGTCGACAGCACGCCGTCGTACGAGGTGATCTTGCCGTCGGCGATCTGGAGCAGCTCGGTCGACATCCCGAACTGGTGCGCCAGGGGCTGGAGGAGCTGGGTGCGGACCATCTTGGCCGCCCGTTCCACCGCGCCGCCCGACACCCAGGTGTGGCGGCCCCGGCAGCCCGCGCCGGCCGGGGGCTGGTCGGTGTCGACGGGCGCCACGTGCACCTCGTCGACGCCGAGCGTCTCCTGCACGATCTGCCGGGCCAGCGTGGTGAAGCCCTGTCCGGTCTCGACGGCCGCGCACAGCACCGTCGCCACGCCGTCCTGGACCTTCACGGTGGCCGTGGAGACCTCGTCGGCGCCCTCGGCGCCCAGCATATGCACCATGCCGATGCCGTAGCCGACGCCCCGGCGCACCGCGCCCGGTTCGCCCGCTCCCTCGGGTCCGCCGGGCAGCAGCCACTCGTCCTCGGGTGTGTCCTTGGGCAGGGCGGGCAGCGGCACGTCCCGTACCGCCTGGAGGAGTTCGGCGACCGGTGCCGGGCAGGTGACCGTCTGGCCGGTGGGCAGCACGTCGCCGGTGGCCAGTACGTTGCGCAGCCGCACCTCGGCCGGGTCCAGCCCGAGCCGCTTGGCGATCTTGTCCATCTGCGCCTCGTACGCGGCGCAGACCTGCATGGCCCCCTCGCCCCGCACATGGCCGGAGGGCGGGTTGTTGGTGCGCACGGCCCAGCCCTCGATGAAGGCGTTCGGGACGACGTACGGACCGCAGGCGAAGGCCACCGCGGCGGCCAGGGCGTCGGAGGAGGTGTCCGCGTAGGCCCCCGCGTCCAGCAGGATCTGCGCCTCGACCTTGACCACCCGGCCCTCGGCGTCCGCGTGGTGGCGGTAGCGCAGGAGGGTGGGGTGGCGGTGGGTGTGGCCGAGGAAGGACTCCTCGCGGGTGGCGGTCAGCTTCACCGGGCAGCCGGTCTTCAGCGCCAGCAGACCGAGCGGAAGCTGGAAGCCCTGGTCCTCGCGGTCGGCGGTGGCGCCGGGCACACCGGTGACGACGATCTTCACCCGTTCGGGTTCGAGGCCGTAGCAGGCGGCGGCCGTGTCGCGGTCACCGTGCGGATCGGTGGAGGCCAGGTACAGCTCCACGCCCCCGTCGGGACGCGGCACCGCGAGGCCCGCCTCGGCGCCGATGGGGGCCGGGTCCTGACGGCCGATGCGGTACAGGCCCTCGACGACGACCTCGCCGGCCGCCTCCGGGTCGCCGTGGCGCAGCGGGATGTGCCGGATCAGGTTGCCGTCGGGGTGCAGCGGCTCGGCCTCGAAGGCCTGCTCCGGGTCGGTGACCGGGTCGAGCACCTCGTACTCGACGATGACGGCGGCGGCGGCCATCCGCGCGGTGTCCGGGTGGTCCGCGGCGACGGCGGCGATGGGCTCGCCGTGGTGGCGTACGACGTCGGAGGCGAACACGGGGCGGTCGGCCCGGCCGCGTCCGTGCAGCGCGGTGCCGGGCACGTCCTCGTGGGTGACGACCGCGCGGACGCCGGGCATCTCGCGCGCGTGGGTGGTGTCGATGGACACGATGCGCGCGTGCGGGTGCGGTGAGCGCAGGACGGCGGCCCACAGCAGGCCCTCGGCCCACAGGTCCGCGGCGTACGGGAAGGTGCCCTCGGTCTTGGCGCGGGCGTCGGCGGGCGGCAGGGAGACGCCCAGGCCGTGCGGGGCCGGCTCGGGGGCGGGGGCGGCCTCCGCCGTTCCCGCGGCCTCGGCGGTGGCGGCTTCGTTGGTCACGCGTGGCCTCCGTCCTGACCGTGGGACTGGTCGCCGTAGGGCTGATCCCCGTAAGGCTGATCCCCGAAGGGCTGGTCCCCGTAGGGGTGATCGCCGTAGGACTGATCACCGTAGGGCTGGTCGTGCGGCGCGGGTGCGTCCGGTGTGCCGGGCGGTCCCGGGGACTCGAACGCCGAGGCGTGGACGCCACCGGCGCCCGGGCCCGCCTGGTGCGGGATGCGGGGCTCGGCGGCCTCCGCCTCGGCCGCGTCGGCGGCGGAGTGGGCCTCGCGCTCGGCGACGACCTCCCTGACCGCCTCCAGGACGCCCCGGTAGCCGGAGCAGCGGCACAGGTTGCCGCACAGGGCCTGCCGGGCCTCCAGTTCGGTCGGCGCGGGGTTGCCCTCCAGGAGGTTGTGCACGGTCATCGCCATGCCGGGCACGCAGAAACCGCACTGCACCGCGCCGCACCGGGCGAGCGCCCGCTGCACGTCCGACGGCTGTCCGTCGGCCGCGAGGCCCTCGACGGTGCGCACCTCGCTGCCGGCGGCGGTGACGGCGGGGACCAGGCAGGAGGCGACCAGCCGTCCGTCGACCTGGACGTTGCAGGCCCCGCACTCGCCCTGCGAGCAGCCGTCCTTGGCGCCCGCGAGGCCGAGGCGTTCGCGCAGCACGTACAGCAGGGACTCGCCGATCCAGGCGTCGGTGACGGGGCGGTCGGCGCCGTTGACGCGGAGCACGTAGGAGGCGAGGGGGTGCTCGTCCTGCGGGCCGGCGGGGCCCGGCTCGGCGGGGGCGGCGGAGTCCGCCGGGGGGTCCGGGCGCGGCTCGTCCTCCCCCTCGTGCGCGGCCACCGGGTCCGGGGCTGCTTCGATGAGGGGCTCCTCGGCGGCCTCCGGCGCTGGGGCCGCCTCCTCGTCCCCGGTGGGTGCCACGGAGGGCTCGGCGGAGCCTTCAGGGGCCTCCTCGGCCTCTTCCGCCTCGCCGGTCGCCGCCTCGTCGGCCGCTCCCTGGCCGGGGGCCGTCCCGTCGGAGGCCGTCCCGTCGGGGGCCGTCTCCTGGAAGGCGGTCTCGTCGGGGGCCGTCTCGTCGGAGGGCGCCCCGCCGGTCACCGGGCCGCCCTCCGACGGCGCCGGCGGCTCGGTCCCGGCGCCGGGTTCGGCGGGCTCCTCCGGGTACGCGTCGCCCGCCGGGGCGGGAGCGGACGCGGGTCCGGCGGAGGGGGCGGACGCCGGTGCGCTCCCGGTGGCCCGGTCGTCGCCGGTCCGCTCCGGCTCGGCCGGTCCCTGCGCCCACGGCTGGGTCGCCCAGGGCGCCGGGGCGCCGCCGGGGAGGGTGGCCGGGGCGGCGCCGCCCCACTGCTCGGCCAGCGCCGACGCGGTGAACTCGCCCGACTCGTCCGGGAGGTCACCGCCGGCGACGGGAATCGACCACTGCCCGGTGACGTCCTGGCCGGGCGCCTCGTGCCCGGCCTCGGCGGCCGGTGCCGCGTTCTCCGCGGTGGCGTCGGTGAAGTCCCACTGGCCGGTGGCGCCCGGGTGATACGTGAACCGGTCGCCGTGCCCGGCGTTCGCGTCGTACCCCGCGGCCTGACCGTAGGGGTCCTGCTGCGCGTACCCGCCGTGCTCCTGGTGCCCCGGGTGCGGCTGCGCGGCGTGCCCGTGGTCGCCGTGCTGCCCCCCGGGGTCCGGGACGTGCCACTGCGTGCCGTCGACGGGTGCGGACGGCATCGCCCAACTGCCGGTGGCCGCCGGGTCGGTCCCGGCGGTGGTGGCGGGCGCGACCGTGATCTGCGGCGGCACGTAGCCGTGCCCGGGCGCGGCGAGCGGGCTGTCGGCGGAGGCCAGCAGCGCGTCGATGCCGCCCTCGGGCAGCTTCACGAAGGCGGTCGCGCCGTCGTCGTAGTCGCCCTGGGGCAGCGGGTCCCAGCGTCCGCCGCTGCGGGGCGTGCCCTCTCCGTGCTGGTCGTCGGTCACGACAGCGCCCTCCCCAGTGCTCGTCGGGCCAGCGCGGCGACGATGCGCCGCAGGTGCAGTACGGCGGGCGGGAGCTGCGGCACGGAGCCGTCCTCGGCCGGGGCCGCGTCGGGGATGCAGGCGGCGGCGACGTACTCGCCGAAGGCGCTCAGCGCCTCCGGGACGATCGCGCGGCCGTTGTCCCAGTCGATGAGCGAGGCCACCCACTGCTCGGCCTCCAGCGGCCGCAGCGGCATCGGCGCGATGGCACCGACCGCGCAGCGCACGCCGCGCCGGGCGGGGTCGAGGACCAGGGACACGGACGCCATCGCCCGGCCCGGCCCGGTCCGGCCGGTCGCCTTGAGGAAGACCTGCGGGGCGTGCAGCAGCGGCACGCGCACGTAGCCGATGAGCTCGCCCGCGCGGAGCATCTCCATGCCGGCCAGCAGGTGCGAGACCGGCATCTCGCGGCGGGCCCCGCCCGGGCCCGCGATGATCAGGGTCGCCTCCAGCGCGGCCAGCACGGGCAGCGCGTCCCCGGTGGGGGCGGCGGAGGCGATGTTGCCGCCCAGGGTGCCCGCGTTGCGGATCTGCGGCGGGCCGGCGGCGCGCGCGGCGGCGGCGAGCGCCGGGATGAGGGCGGCGAAGTCGGGGCGGCCCATGCGGGCGTGCGTGAGCCCGGCGCCGAGCAGGGCGTGACCGTCCTGGTACTGCCAGCCGCGGATCTCGCTGATGCGGCCGAGGCCGACCAGCGCGGCGGGCCTGAGCTGCCCTGAGTTGACGGCGGCCATCAGATCGGTGCCGCCCGCCACCGGAACGGCGGCGGGCATGGCCGCGAGGGCCGCCACGGCCTCGTCCAGTGTCGTGGGCAGCGTGACGGCCTGCGCCGCCTGCGGTGCGTGCGTGGTCAAACCGACTGCCCCTTCCCGCTGTCCCACCTGGTCCCGCCCGTGTTGCCGTACGGTACGACCTGACAGGGCGGACGTGGCAACTCTGGCACATCTTCGCAGGGCCCGAACGCGGGGGTCCGCTAGGAGGCATTCGCCCACCTCGTCGGCGAGATGATCCGGTTTCGTACGGGATTCCCGTTGGTCGACGATGCGCACGCGTTGCCACTCTTCAGTGGCGTTTCGGGGCGTTCTCCTTACTTGTTCGGCGGTGGTCCGTCGATCGGCCGGCCGAGCACACCGGGCCGCCGCTGCCAGGGCAGGGGGCCGGCGGGCGGCCGGTAGGCGACACCCAGGGCGTCCAGCCGCCGGTAGTGGGCGGCCATCCGCCGCTCGAAGTCGGCGAAGTCCCGTTCACCCGGGGCGGGCAGTGTGCTCCAGGCGACCTCCGCGAAGGCGGCGAGCCGCGGAAAGACCTGGTAGTCCACGCGTGCCTGGGTCTCCATCACCTCGGTCCACACGTTCGCCTGGGTGCCGAGCACGTGCGCGGCCTCCTCGGGCGTCAGCTCCGGCGGAACCGGCTCGAACCGGTAGACGTCCTCCAGGGTGCGCACGAAACCGATCGGTACGGGCTCGTCCTCGCCCGCGTCCTGCCGGTGGTCCAAGTACACCTGCTGCTCGGGGCACATGACCACGTCGTGGCCCGCGCGCGCGGCGGCGACCCCGCCGGCGTACCCGCGCCAGGACGACACGGCCGCACCCTCGGCCAGTCCGCCCTCCAGGATCTCGTCCCAGCCGATGAGCCTGCGCCCGCGCGCGGTCAGCCACCGGTCGAAGTGCTTGATGAACCACGCCTGCAGTTCGTCCTCGCCGGCGAGCCCGAGTTCCTTGATGCGGGCCTGTGCGGCGGGTGACCGCTGCCACTGCCCCTTGGGGCATTCGTCACCGCCGACGTGAACGAACTCCGAGGGGAAGAGTTCGAGGAGTTCCTCGAACACGCCCTCGTAGAAGCGCAGGGTCCCGTCCGTGGGCGCGAGGACGTTCTCGCAGACGCCCCAGGTGTCCCAGACGGTGAGGGAGGCGGTGTCGACGACGTCGGTGTTGCCGAGTTCCGGATACGCGGCGATGGCGGCCTGCGAGTGCCCGGGTACGTCGATTTCGGGGACGACGGTGATGTGCCGTTCGGCGGCGTAGGCGACGATCTCCCGGATGTCGTCCTGGGTGTAGAAGCCGCCGTGCGGCTTGTCCTCCCACAGCGGCGATGCCCGGTGCCCGTATTTGGTGCGCGCCCGCCAGGAGCCGGTCCCGGTGAGTTCCGGATACCGCTTGATCTCGACGCGCCAGCCCTGATCGTCCGTCAGGTGGAAGTGCAGGACGTTGAGTTTGTGGGCGGCCATCAGGTCCAGGTAGCGCAGGACGCCTTCCTTGGGCATGAAGTGCCGGGCGACGTCCAGCATCAGGCCGCGCCAGCGGAAACGGGGCGCGTCCTCGATGACCTGGTGCGGGACGCCGAGGGTGAGGCCCGGCCGCACGGGCGCCCGGCGGAACGCCTCCGGCCCGAGCAGCTGCCGCAGGGTCTGGGCGCCCCAGAAGACGCCCGCGGGGCCACCGCCGCGGATCTCGACGCAGCGGTCGGGGATCACGCTGAGCCGGTACGCCTCCGGCTCCAGCGCGTCGTCCAGCAGCAGCCGTACGCCGGCGCTGTCCTGCGCGCCTGGCCGCAGAGGCAGCGCGAAGGCGGCGCCGAGCGTGGCACGCAGCCGGCGTTCCGCGGTCTCCGTACCGGGAGCGGCCCACAGGGTGGTGTCCCCGTCGAGCAGGACGCCGCCGCGCATGGGGCCTTCGACGGCGCGCGGCGCCGGAATCAGTTCGGTCACGTCAGTCCTTCACCGCTCCGCCGAGGCCGGAGACGAGTCGTCGTTGCACGAGTACGAAGAAGACCAGCACCGGGATCGTCATCACGGTGGAGGCCGCCATGACCCCGCCCCAGTCGGGGTCGTCCGGCTTGTAGAAGACCAGCAGCGCCATCGGCAGCGTCGACTGGGAGGTGTCACTGATGATGAACGACTTGGCGAACAGGAAATCGTTCCAGGTCGAGATGAAGGAGAAGACACTGGTCGCCACCAGTCCCGGGAAGACCAGCGGGAAAAGGATCTGCCACAGAAAGCGCGACCGGCTCGCGCCGTCGATGCAGGCGGCCTCCTCCAGGGCTTCCGGCACCGCTTTCACGAAGCCCCGCAGCATCCAGATCGCGAAGGGCAGCGAGAAGGCGATGTGGGGCAGGATCAGCGACCCCAGGGTGTTCAACTGCCCGAGGTCCCGCATGAGGAAGAACAGCGGGATCGTGAGCGCTTCCACGGGCACCATCTGGGCCACCAGGAACATGATCAACAGGGTGGTCCGGAAACGGAACCGGAAACGTGTCACGGCGGTCGCGGCGAGAAACGCGATGAGTGCCGAGGCGACCACGACGGTGACCGCCACGAGCAGACTGTTGAGAAAGTAACGGCCGAATTCCTGCTGCCCGAAGACCCGCCGGAAGGAATCCAGCGTGGGCGTCAGCGTCCACGGCCGCGGCTCGCTCGACTCGATCTCCCCGGCCGGCTTGAACGCGCTCAGCACCATCCAGTACAGCGGGAAGGCCACCACGACCGCGATCAGCAGCGCCGACGCCTCGGCCGCCAGCCGCCACGGACGGCGCACCCGCGCGCGCGGAAGATTCACAGCTCCTCCCCCTGGCGACGCAGCAGCCGCAGGTAGACCAGCGTCACGCCGAGCAGGATCAGCAGCATCACGACGCCGATCGCGGAGCCGAGGCTGTACTGCGACGACGCGAACGCCTTCTGGTAGGCGTAGACGTTGAGGACGAGGTTCTGGCCGGCGATGCCGCCGCCGTTCGTCATGACGTAGATCTGGGTGAAGACCTTGAAGTCCCAGATGACCGACTGGATGGTCACGACCACGAGGATCGGCCGGAGCATCGGCGCCAGCACCGAACGCCAGATCCGCCACTGCGAGGCACCGTCGAGGGCGGCGGCCTCCAGCACCTCGGCGGGGACGGCACGGATCCCGGCGTAGACGGTGACCATGACGAACGGGAAGGAGCACCAGACCACTTCGAGCAGGACGAGCAGAAAGGCGCTGTAGCGCCCGTACGTCCAGGAGTGGTCGCCGAGGCCCAGCATCCGGTTGACCGGCCCGAAGTCCGGGTCGAACAGCAGCAGCCAGACCGTCGACCCGGTGACCGCCGGAGTCGCCCAGGCACCGAGCCCGGCCAGCATGAGCGCGAGCCGGGGCAGCGCCCGCACCCGGGTGAGCAGCACGGCAAGCGCACACCCGACGGCCAGCGTGGAGACGACACAGGCCGCCGCGAACACGACGGTGGCGGACAGCACCCGCCAGAACTCACCGTCCCCGAACAACTCGGCGTAGTTCCCGAACCCCTGAAAACTGGTCGGCTCCCCACCGGACACCTGGGCCTGCGTGTACTCCAGAAAGGAGATCAGCCCGAGCTGGTAAACGGGGTAGACGAGCAGCCCACCGAGAACGACAAGAGCGGGCGCGAGATAGATCCAGGGGGTACCGGAGGCGCCTCGCAAGGGGCGCGGGGCTGTGTCGGATTTGCGGCTACCGCCGCGTGAGCGCGACGTACCAGGACGCGCCCGCACCCGCCCGCTCACGGCACCGCCCGAGCCGGTAGGCGTCACACTCATCCGGCGGAGCCAAACGCCTCGTTCATCTTCCGCGCCGCGTCCCCAGCGGCAGCGCCCACGTCCTTCTTGCCGCTGACCACCTCCTGGAACATCGTCGGCAGCACCAGCGACGAGTCGATCGTCGCCCACGCGGCCGACGCCGGGACGAACTTCGCGCCCGCGGCGAGCGTGTCGACGAACGGCTTCACGTACGGCTCCTTCGCCGCGACCCCCTGCCGCACGTCCGCGAAGGTCGGCAGGAAGCCCATCGCGTCGAACAGCTCGCCCTGCGCCTCCTTCGACGCCAGCCGCTTCATCAGGTCGACGGCGAGGGTGCGGTGCGAGGTGCTCTTGAGGACGCCGATGTTGTTGCCGCCGGCGAAGGCCGGGGCGATGGAGCCGGGCTTCACGCCGGGCAGCGGCACGACCGCGTACTTGCCCTTGACCGTGCCGGCCTCCACGGCCTGGTGGCTGAAGTCGCCGCCGATCGCCATGGCCGCCTTGCCGGAGGCGAACGCGGTGACGGTGTCGTTGCCGCCCATGCCGGCGCACTTGGCGGCCGGGCAGTTGTCGTCGCCGAAGAGGGAGGTGTACGCCTTGATCCCCTTCTGCGCGGCAGCACTGTCGATCGCCGAGGCGTACGAGCCGCCCTTTCCGGTGGCGAGTTCGCCGCCGTTGGCCCAGATGAAGGGCATGGCGCCGTAGGTGTAGGCGCCGCCGACCGCGATGCCGTACAGGCCGGGCTTCGCGGCGCGGATCGTCTTCGCGGTGGACGTCAGTTCGTCCAGCGACGTGGGGGGTTCGAGGTTCAGCTCCTCGAAGACGTCGGTGCGGTAGTACAGGGCCCGTACGCCCACGAAGTACGGGGCGCCGTAGACCTTGCCGTCCACGGTGACCGACTGCCGGGCGGTCGGGTCGGTGTCCTTGGCCTCGTCCCAGGCCCCGAACTCCTCGGTGACGTCGGCGAGTCCGCCGTCCTTCACATAGCCGGCGGTGTCGGTGTTGCCGTACTCGATGACGTCGGGGGCGCTCTTCGGGTCGTTGAAGGCGGCCTTGATGCGCTGGGCGCGGGTCTCGACGGGGATGTACTCGACGGAGACCTCGGTGCCCTCGTGGGCCTTCTCGAAGCCGGCGAGGACCTGGTCGACGACCTGTTCCTTGGGCTTGTTGTTGACCTCCTGGAAGAGCCAGACCCGCAGGGTGCCGCTCTTCTCGTCCTTGCCGGAGGAGGAGTTGTCGGACGTCTGGGGCGCGCAGGCCGCCGTGACGACTGCGGTGGAGGCCAGCAGTACGGCCAGCCGGGGGGAGAGCTTCATGGAGTGATCCTCCGGACGTGCGTTGCAACATACGCAATGGTGGTTTCGCTCTGCACAACACCCTGGAGGTTATGGACTACATGAACATGTCCACAAGAGGTCTCAACCACTTCGTGACACGCGAAGGCGCGCGACGGACCCCGGACACACGAAAGCCCCCGGAGCGCGCGCGGGCACGCTCCGGGGGCCTCGGGAAGACCGGACAGGCGGGGCTGCTACTTCTTGTCGCCGCCCTTGCCCTGGTCGCCGCCGGCGCTCATGGACTCGTAGATCTCCTTGCACATGGGACACACGGGGTACTTCTTCGGGTCGCGGCCCGGCACCCAGACCTTGCCGCACAGCGCCACGACGGGGGTGCCGTCGAGGGCGCTCGCCATGATCTTGTCCTTCTGGACGTAATGGGCGAAGCGCTCGTGGTCGCCGTCACCGTGGGACACCTGTGGCGTCGGCTCTACGAGGGTCCCCGTACCAGTCCCGCGCTCGGGCTCGAGAGTGCTCATAAAGGCCAAGGGTACTGAAGCTCACACGCTTCAGTTGAGCGAAGGGTCGTCCGGGTACGTCGCCACCATCGCCAGCTCGCTGCGCTGGCGGCGCAGGACCTCGCGCCAGAGTCTCTCCGGGAACGGGAAGGAGACGTCGCCCGGCTCGGACTCCACCACGTACCAGGCGCCCTCCGTCAGCTCGTCCTCCAGCTGACCGGGGCCCCAGCCGGCGTATCCGGCGAAGATGCGCAGGGCGCCCAGGGCGGGGGCCAGCAGCTCCGGCGGCGCCTCCAGGTCGACCAGACCGATCGCGCCGTGCACCCTGCGCCACCCCAGCGGGGCCGCCTCCCCGGACGCGCCGCCGGGGACGACGGCGACACCGAGGGCCGAGTCCAGCGACACCGGGCCGCCCTGGAAGACCACCCCGGGGTCACCGGCGAGGTCCGCCCAGCCCTCCAGGATGTCGCCCACGTCGACCGGCGTGGGGCGGTTGAGGACGACACCGAGGGAGCCCTCCTCGTCGTGGTCGAGAAGGAGCACCACCGCACGCTCGAAGTTCGGGTCCGCCAGGGCGGGCGTTGCCACGAGCAGCCGCCCTGTGAGCGAGGACACCTCGGTCATGCCAGACATGATCCCGCATGTTCCCCTCCCGTGGGGAGGCAATCGGGGGCACGAGGGTGAACGGGCGCCCCCGCACGCCCCGGCGCGGTGACCGCACGTGCCCGCCGCGGGACCCTTCGTGTTGTGACACACCTATGACGTTGCTGGACCCTCCTCGGGCTTACAGAAGGGGGGTGCGGGGCGACTACCCTTTCCCTTCTGGCCCCTGCCCCACCCCACGGAACGCGAGATTCATGACCGTCAACGGCGCTGATGACGTACTGCTTGTCCACGGCGGAACCCCGCTGGAGGGCGAGATCCGGGTCCGCGGTGCGAAGAACCTCGTGCCGAAGGCCATGGTCGCCGCCCTGCTGGGCAGTGCGCCGAGCCGACTGCGCAACGTGCCGGACATCCGCGACGTGCGGGTCGTACGCGGACTGCTGCAGCTGCACGGGGTCACGGTCCGTCCGGGCGAGGAGCCCGGCGAGCTGGTGCTCGACCCGACCCACGTGGAGAGCGCGAACGTCGCCGACATCGATGCCCACGCGGGCTCGTCGCGCATCCCGATCCTCTTCTGCGGCCCGCTGCTGCACCGCCTCGGGCACGCGTTCATCCCCGGCCTCGGCGGCTGCGACATCGGCGGCCGGCCCATCGACTTCCACTTCGACGTGCTGCGGCAGTTCGGCGCGAAGATCGAGAAGCGGGCGGACGGCCAGTACCTGGAGGCTCCGCAGCGGCTGCGCGGCACGAAGATCAACCTGCCGTACCCGTCCGTCGGAGCGACCGAGCAGGTGCTGCTGACGGCAGTGCTCGCCGAGGGCGTCACGGAGCTGTCCAACGCGGCCGTGGAGCCGGAGATCGAGGACCTGATCTGCGTCCTGCAGAAAATGGGCGCGATCATCGCGATGGACACCGACCGCACGATCCGCATCACTGGTGTGGACCAGCTCGGCGGCTACACCCACCGCGCCCTCTCCGACCGCCTGGAGGCCGCCTCCTGGGCGTCGGCGGCGCTGGCGACCGAGGGGAACATCTACGTCCGCGGCGCCCAGCAGCGCTCGATGATGACGTTCCTGAACACCTTCCGGAAGGTGGGCGGCGCCTTCGAGATCGACGACGAGGGCATCCGCTTCTGGCACCCGGGCGGCCAGCTGAAGTCCATCGCCCTGGAGACGGACGTGCACCCCGGTTTCCAGACCGACTGGCAGCAGCCCCTGGTGGTCGCCCTGACGCAGGCCACGGGCCTGTCCATCGTCCACGAGACGGTCTACGAGTCCCGGCTCGGCTTCACCTCCGCGCTCAACCAGATGGGCGCCCACATCCAGCTCTACCGCGAGTGCCTCGGCGGCTCCGACTGCCGCTTCGGCCAGCGCAACTTCCTCCACTCGGCCGTCGTCTCCGGACCGACCAAGCTGGAGGGCGCCGACCTGGTCATCCCCGACCTGCGCGGCGGCTTCTCCTACCTCATCGCCGCCCTCGCGGCCCAGGGCACGTCCCGGGTCCACGGCATCGACCTGATCAACCGGGGCTACGAGAACTTCATGGAGAAGCTCATGGAACTGGGCGCGAAGGTCGAACTCCCGGGCAAGGCGCTCGGCTAGCCGGTACCGAACACGCCGATGGGGCGGTCACCCGGACTCGGGTGACCGCCCCATCGGCGTTGACTTGAGCGCCCCGTCAGGGGCGCGGGGCTGTATCGACTTGCGGCTCCGCCGCGCGGGCGCAACCAGCCACAAGCGACCCGCAGGCCGCACGGCGGCCCGCAGTCACCCGGCGCTCAAGCGGAGCGCTTACTTACCCTTGGCGGCTTCCTTGAGCTTGGAGCCCGCGGAGACCTTCACGCTGTAGCCGGCCGGGATCTGGATCGGCTCGCCGGTCTGCGGGTTGCGGGCGGTGCGAGCGGCACGGTGCGTGCGCTCGAAGGTCAGGAAGCCGGGGATGGTGACCTTCTCGTCGCCCTTGGAGACGATGTCGCCGACGACGTCGGCGAACGCGGCCAGAACGGCGTCGGCGTCCTTGCGGGTCACCTCGGCGCGGTCGGCCAGCGCGGCCACCAGCTCACTGCGGTTCATGTTGTTACTCCCGTGTTCTTCTTGCCGTTGAGGCGTGCCACGCGGCGGAGCCGCATGCAGGCACAGCGAAAGCCGATGCTGCCAGGGACCTCGGACAGTTCCCTCACCCGGGTCCGTCGTCGGGCCCTCGCGCCCAGACAGGCATCCTGCCTGCACCTGCGGCGGTAATGCCAATCCGGCACCCCCAGGAGTCGTGAGAACACCCTTGGGAGTCAACGGAGAGGGCCGGGGCCCTGGTCTGGCGCCACCCTAGAGGGCGGTCCGAGGCGCTCCGTTCCACGACGCGCCGGTACGGCGGCCCGTCGTGGCGATCCTCACAGCCGTCGCACGGGCCACCGTGTCCCTCTGCGGGGGCCCTACGACGCCACGCCGGCGGCCTTCGCCGCCTCGCGCACGGCACCCGCGACGGCACCGGCGACCTTGTCGTTGAAGACGCTCGGGACGATGTAGTTCGGGTTCAGCTCGTCCTCGGTCACCACGTCCGCGAGGGCCTGCGCGGCGGCCAGCATCATCTCGGTGTTGACGGTGCGGGACTGGGCGTCCAGCAGACCGCGGAAGACACCCGGGAAGACCAGCACGTTGTTGATCTGGTTCGGGAAGTCGGAGCGGCCGGTGGCCACAACCGCCGCCGTCTGGCGGGCGATTGCCGGGTCCACCTCGGGGTCGGGGTTCGCGAGCGCGAACACGATCGCGCCGTCGGCCATGGCGGCCACGTCGTCGCCGTCCAGGACGTTGGGGGCGGAGACGCCGATGAAGACGTCGGCGCCGTGCACCGCCTCCTTCAGGGTGCCGGTCAGGCCCTCCGGGTTGGTGTTGTCGGCGATCCAGCGCAGCGCCGACTCGGGCGCGGCGTCGACCAGGTCGGCGCGGCCGGAGTGGACGACGCCGTGGATGTCGGCGACCACGGCGTTCTTGACGCCCGCGGCGATCAGCAGCTTGAGGATGGCCGTGCCGGCGGCCCCGGCGCCGGACATGACGACGCGCACGTTCTCGATGGGCTTGTCCACGACGCGCAGCGCGTTGGTCAGGGCGGCGAGGACGACGATCGCGGTGCCGTGCTGGTCGTCGTGGAAGACGGGGATGTCGAGGGCCTCGCGCAGCCGGGCCTCGATCTCGAAGCAGCGCGGCGCGGAGATGTCCTCGAGGTTGATGCCGGCGAAGCCCGGGGCGATGGCCTTGACGATCTCGACGATCGCGTCGGTGTCCTGGGTGTCGAGGCAGATCGGCCAGGCGTCGATGCCGGCGAAGCGCTTGAACAGGGCCGCCTTGCCCTCCATGACGGGCAGCGCGGCCTTCGGGCCGATGTTGCCGAGGCCCAGCACCGCGGAGCCGTCCGTCACGACCGCAACGGAGTTGCGCTTGATGGTCAGGCGGCGGGCGTCCTCGGGGTTCTCGGCGATCGCCATGCAGACGCGGGCCACGCCGGGCGTGTAGACCATGGACAGGTCGTCACGGTTGCGGATGGGGTGCTTCGACGCCATCTCGATCTTGCCGCCGAGGTGCATCAGGAACGTACGGTCGGAGACCTTGCCGAGGATGACGCCCTCGATGCCGCGCAGCTGCTCCACGATCTCGTCGGCGTGGGAGGTCGAGCCGGCCGCGATGGTGACGTCGATACGAAGCTTGTCGTGGCCGGACGCGGTGACGTCGAGGCCGGTCACCGAGCCGCCGGAGGACTCCACGGCGGTGGTGAGCTGCGAGACGGCCGTTCCGCTCGCGGGCACCTCCAACCTGATGGTCATCGAGTAGGAGACGCTGGGCGCCGTTGCCATGGCCGACTTCCTCTGCTTTCACCGTGTCGCGTGTTGTGCCGTCCGATCGTCGCACCTACCACCGGGTACGTGGTAGCCGCCCCGGATTGCGAACTTTTTGTTCGCGCGCCGGCCGACCGAAGGAGAGCTGCTTTCGGAAAACGACTTCCACCATACGAGAAGTTGGGCGTCGACGGAAGAGGTTGCCAGGAGCGACGGTCCGGCCCCGGGCAAGAACTTGCGGGACGGGAATTGTCTTGCGGGGATCGTTTGTTACCTTGGATGTGGCACCGGCTCGATCCAAGCCCCCGGGCCCAACCTTCGTCGCTACGAGCGACCACTTGCCGCGAGGCGAGCATGGCGGGTCGGTGCCACTTGAACATCGCGTAAGGCCCGCGCCGGACGACGGCGCGGGCCTTACGCACATCCCGGTGCGCTCAGTCGCGCAGCAGGTCCGGCACCCCGGCCGCGTCCGGCTCGTCCCGGTCGGCCGAGACGATCGTCAGCTGCTGGGTGGCCCGGGTCAGGGCGACGTAGAGCACACGCAGCCCGGCGGGCGACTCGTCCGCGATCTCGGCCGGCGAGACGACGACGGTCGCGTCGTACTCCAGGCCCTTGGCCTCCAGGCTGCCCAGCGCCACCACCCGGTCGCCGAGCCCTGCGAGCCAGCGGCGGGCCTCCTCGCGGCGGTTCATGGCCACGACGACGCCGACGGTGCCGTCGACGAGGTCCAGCAGCCGGGCCGCCTCCGCCCGCACGGTCGAGGCCAGGGCGTCCCCGACGACGGCGAAGCGCGGCTCCACGCCGGTCGAGCGGACCGCCGTCGGCGCCTCGGAGCCCGGCATGGCGAGGGCGAGCACCTTGGCCGCCAGCTCGGCGATCTCGGCCGGGTTGCGGTAGTTCACGGTGAGCTCGAAGCGCCGCCGGGGACGGGTCCCCAGGGCCTCGTCACGGGCCGCCGCCGCCTCGTCCGGGTCCGACCAGGAGGACTGGGCCGGGTCACCGACGACGGTCCACGTGGCGTGCCGGCCGCGGCGGCCGACCATCCGCCACTGCATGGGCGTGAGGTCCTGCGCCTCGTCGACGATGACGTGCGCGTACTCGGTGCGCTCCTGCGCCAGCCGCTCGGCGCGCTCCCACTGCGTCTCCTCGCGCTGCGGCATCAGCTCCTCGAGGCCGGTGAGCTGGTCCAGCGGGTCCAGCTCGCGCCGCTTGCGGGGGCGGGCCGGGGTGCCGAGGACGGCCTGGAGCTCGTCGAGCAGGGCGATGTCGTGCACGGAGTGGCCGTCGCGGCGCAGCGACCGGGCCACCTTGCGGACCTCGCCGGGGTTGAGGACCCGCCGCCCCCAGCGGCCCAGCCGCTTCTCGTCCGCCATGGCCGCCAGCACGGCACCGGGCGTCAGCTCCGGCCACCAGGCGTCCATGAAGGCGATGAAGGAGTCCTCCGAGCTCACGTCCTCGTCGAAGGAGGACCGCAGCTCGGCGGCCAGCTCCGGGTCGCTGTGGCGGCCGGCGGCGCCGGACTTGGCCCACAGGGCGTCCAGAAGCAGCCGGCGGGCGCGCGGACGCAGCAGGTTGACGGGCGCGGTGCCGCCGAGCACGGTGCGGCGGACGGCGGCCAGCTCCTCCGCCTCCAGTTCCAGCCGCCGGCCGAAGGCGACGACCCGCAGCAGGGTCGGGGAACCTTCCGGCTCCAGCGCCCCGCGCGCGGCCCTGCGCAGCACCTTGAGCATCCGTGAGGAGCCCTTGGCGCGGGCGATGGCCGGGGAGTCGTACAGCGTGGCCTCGGCGCCGTCGACGAGGGAGCCGATGGCGCGGATGGCGACCTGCCCCTCCTCGCCGAGGGAGGGCAGCACGCCCTCGGTGTACGCCACGAGCAGCGGTGTCGGCGAGACGATCAGGATGCCGCCCGCGTAGCGGCGCCGGTCCTGGTAGAGCAGGTACGCCGCCCGGTGCAGGGCGACGGCGGTCTTGCCGGTGCCGGGGCCGCCCTCGACGTACGTCACGGAGGCGGCGGGGGCGCGGATGACCAGGTCCTGCTCGGCCTGGATGGAGGCGACGATGTCCCGCATGCTGTGGGTGCGGGCCTGGCCGAGGGCGGCCATCAGGGCGCCGTCGCCGACGACGGGCAGCGCCTCGCCGTCCAGGTACGCCGTGATCTCGGGCCGCATCAGGTCGTCCTCGACGCCGAGGACGCGCCGCCCCTTGGACCGGATGACCCGACGCCGCACGACCCGGCCCGGGTCGACCGGCGTGGAGCGGTAGAACGGCGCGGCGGCGGGCGCCCGCCAGTCGATGACCAGCGGCGCGTAGTCCTCGTCCAGGACGCCGATGCGGCCGATGTGCAGGGTCTCGGCGATGTCGGCGGTGTCGTCGGGCCGCACGGTGCCCTCGGCGGGCTCGACGGCCGTGTACGCGCCGTCGGCGCCCTTCTTGCCGTCCTTGCCGAGGAGCAGGTCGATACGGCCGAAGAGGAAGTCCTCGAACTCGTTGTTGAGGCGGTTCAGGTGGATACCCGCCCGGAAGACCTGTGCGTCGCGCTCGGCGAGCGCGCCGGGGGTGCCGACGTGGCCGCGCCGGGCCGCGTCCTGCATGAGGAACTCGGCCTCGTGGATCTTCTCCTCGAGTCGGCGGTACACCCGGTCCAGGTGTGCCTGTTCCACGCTGATCTCTCGGTCGCGTACGGAATCGTGCACCGAGTCGACCGCCGAATCCTGTTGTGCCTGTGCGGCCACCGGGCCCCCTTCTGACGTGCTGGGCAGCCGTCAACCGTACGCCAAGGGGGGCCGGGAGGCCACGGGGCGGTCCGGCGGGGCCGGAGCCTGTCCGGCGGATCGGGTCGCGGCACGGCCGCGGCCCTCGGTCAGCGCCGGTGCTCGGGGGCCTGCGGATGCACGGCGGAGGAGGGCGGCAACACGATGAGGTCCCCCCGCGCGAGCGCAGCCGAGCGAGGGGACCGACAGCCGGCGACAACGCCGCAGACGGGCGTGCCGGACCCCGCGTCCGCGGCGTGATCCGCCGGAGGGGCCCTACACGTCCACCTCCACCAGGCGGTCGCCGTCGAAGGTCATGACCTCGAAGTGGTCGATCTGGTTGGGCTCCAGGGCGGCGCCGCCGTGCACGTAGAGCGGCTCCTTCGCCTTGTCGGTGGCGGCGCCCGGGATGCCGTAGCCCCAGTTCGGGACGGACCAGGAGCTGAGCGTCTCGCGCTCGCCGTTCTTGCCGACCGCGATCAGGGAGCACTTCTCGGGCCCCTTGACGTTCTTGAGCTCCAGGACGGCGTCGGTGCCCCAGGCCTTCTTCTCCAGGGCCACGGTGGCGCTGACCTTGGTGGCCGGGTCGGTCGCGGTGACCCGGTCGGGCATGGCGGCGAAGGCGGACGCGGCGGGGCTGCTGGTCTGCTGGGCCTCGGTCCGGTGGCCGCCGTCGTCACCGCCGCTGGTCGTCGCCACCGCGGCGAACGGGCCGCCGATGATCAGCGCGGCCGCGGTGCCCACCAGGTAGAAGTTGCGGCGGCGCTTGCTCGCGCGACGCTCGGCGACCTCGTCGACGAGCTTCTCCGCCAGCCGCGGGCTCGGCCTGACGGTCAGCGACTCGGCGATCGCGGGGGTGCCCGCGCCCGGCAGGTCCGCGAGGGCGGCCATCATGGGCTCCATGCCGGCCAGCTCGTCGAGCTGCTGGGCGCACCACTCGCAGCCGGCGAGGTGCGCCTCGAAAGCGGTTGCTTCGGCGTCGTCGAGAATCCCGAGGGCGTAGGCGCCGACGGTCTCGTGTTCGTTCGGCACCGATGATCCCTGCATGGGGGCAGAGCTACCCGAATCACCCGCGCCGAATCCCTGGGATCCCCCGTACCCGCTCATCACGCCGTCACCCCCCGCTCCTCCAGTGCCAGCTTCATCGAACGCAGGGCGTAGAACACCCGGGAGCGAACGGTGCCGCTGGGAATGCCCAGTGTCTGCGCCGCCTCATTGACGGTACGCCCTTTGAAGTACGTCTCGACGAGAACCTCCCGGTGGGCCGGGGTCAGGTCGTCGAGCGCGTCAGACAGCGTCATCAGCCACAGCGCCTTGTCGATCTCGTCCTCCGCGGGGATGACCTCCAGCGGCGACGGATCGACCTCCTGCGGCCGGGCCTGCCGGCTGCGGTGGCCGTCGATGACGATGCGCCGGGCGACCGTCACCAGCCAGGGGCGTACCGATCCGGTCGCCCGGTTGAGCTGACCGGCGTTCTTCCAGGCACGGATGAGCGTCTCCTGGACGACGTCCTCGGCGCGCTGCCGGTCCCCCGCGACCAGCCGCAGCACGTACGCCAGCAAGGGGCCGGCGTGCTCCCGGTACAGGGCGCGCATCAGCTCCTCGTCGGGCTCCGAGGAGGTCTGGGACATGCGATGTCGGGCCCTCGCACCACGTTCACCGGCCACGACGGAATCCTTGCGCACGCCCACCTCCGATGTCCGGGGGTTCCCCCAGTCGGTCGCTCGTCCATCCGGTACGGACGCGGGGTGCGGGGTGTTCAACGTGAGGTGACAGTTTTCTCCGGGGCGGGGCGACGAAGGGGGCAGGGGCGGACATGGGGGCACATCCCGCACGCCTCAGCGGGCGAGGGCCGCGCGGCGGCGGTGCCGGGCGACGCGTTCGCGGTTGCCGCAGATCTCGCTGGAGCACCAGCGTCTGCGGCGGCCCCGGGAGGTGTCCACGTACACGATCGGGCAGTTGTCGCCCGCGCACTGGCGCAGGCTCGCCCGCGCGACGGGGTCGGTGAGCAGTTCCACGGCGTCCCGGGCGAGCGCGCCGAGCAGCGCGGCGCACTCCGGAGGCGCCGTCAGCTCCCGTACCAGCACGCCGTCGTCGCCGCGCACCGCGCGGGGCGCCGGGGGCGCGGCGTGGGCGAGGTCGTTGACGCGGGCGAGCGCGAGGTCGTAGGGCCCGCCGGGAGCCGGGCCGGGGACGCGCGGGGCGCGGGCGCGCACCAGGCGGGCGGTCTGGCAGCGCAGTTCGCGGAAACCGGCCAGCCAGGAGCCGTCGGCGTGGGCCAGGGGCGTGCCCGGCGGGACGATCCCGGAGCCGGTGATCCAGGCGCGCAGCACCGCGACGGAGTCGAGCCGTTCGACGGGGTGAGTGGTGGCGAGGAGGTCCAGACAGATCCGCCCGGTGTCGAACCGCAGCTCGTACGGGTCTGTCGCCGTACCCAGTGCCATGTTCCTGTCACCGCCTAGGGGTTGCCCGCGGTGGAGCGGGCTGGGGAGGGGAGCAGGTGGACCGCTCCCTCTACAGTGCCTGCCCGCTCCCGCGCCCGGAACCCCTCGTACCGCCCCTGCCTGGACGCTCACGCATGCGCCGGCGCGTCCGGGCGCCCGTCGACGGACGCCACGGCTCAGGGTGCGCGCGCGAGGGAGGGGCGGAACACGACGGCGGACGGCCGCGCGGTCCACCGCGGGGGTACGGGTCGCGACGGGGAGACGCGGGGGCCGGCGCCGGAAGCCGGGCGCGGCACGGGGTCAGTCGTCGGCGTACTTCGCGTCCGTGGCCGGGTCCAGGGCCAGGCGGTAGCCGCGCTTGACGACCGTCTGGATCAGCTTCGGCGTTCCGAGGGAGGTGCGCAGGCGGGCCATCGCCGTCTCCACGGCGTGCTCGTCGCGCCCCGCCCCCGGCAGCGCCCGCAGCAGTTCGGCGCGGGGCACGACCCAGCCCGGCCGCCGGGACAGCGCCCGCAGCAGGGACATCCCGGCGGGCGGAACCGCCTTGAGGTCCCCGTCGACCAGTACGGCGTGGCCGCGGATCTCCACCCGGTGCCCGGCGACGGGCAGCGAGCGGGCCCGGGCCGGCAGCTCCTGGCACAGCAACTGCACGAGGGGGCCGAGCCGGAAGCGTTCGGGCTGGACCGTGTCGACGCCCTGCGCCTGGAGCGGTACCGCGGTGACCGGGCCGACGCAGGCGGGCAGCACGTCGTGGCCGAGGGCGGCGCGCAGCTCGGGCAGCAGGCCGCGCTCCTCGGCGCGGCCCAGGAAGGAGACGGCGGCGGGCGCGCTGGTGAACGTCACCGCGTCCACGCCACGCGAGACGGCGGCGTCCAGCAGCCGGTCCACGGGCCCGAGGTCCTCCGGCGGCAGCCACCGGTAGACCGGCACCCCGACGACCTCGGCGCCGGCCGCCCGCAGCGCCTCCACGAACCCCGGCAGCGGCTCGCCGTGCAGCTGTACGGCGACCCGGCGGCCGTCGACACCCTCCGCCAGGAGCCGGTCCAGCACCTCGGCCATGGACTCGGAGGACGGCGACCACCGCTCCGTCAGCCCCGCGGCGCGCACCGCGCCCTTGACCTTGGGGCCGCGCGCCAGCAGCTCCACCGCACGCAGCCGCTCCAGCAGGGCGTCGCCGAGGCCCCAGCCGTCCGCGGCCTCCACCCAGCCCCTGAAGCCGATGGCGGTGGTGGCCACGACGACGTCCGGCGCCTGGTCGATCAGCTGCTTGGTCGCGGCCAGCAGCTCGCTGTCGTCGGCGAGCGGCACGATCCGCAGCGCCGGGGCGTGCAGGACGACGGCGCCGCGCCGCTGGAGCAGCGCTCCCAGCTCGTCGGCACGGCGCGCGGCGGTCACGCCCACGGTGAATCCGGCGAGGGGACCGTGGTCCGGCTGCTGCTGTTCGTCGTCCATCGCTCTCGTCCCGGTCGTCGTACCTGCCTGCACGGCGACCGAGCCTGTCAACAGCGCGTGACGGGCTCGGTTCCACCGCATGTCACCAGTGTTACGTCATACCCGGGCGTAGCCGAGCCGGTCCTTCGCCTCCGCCGGGTCCGCCGGTCCGTCCGGCACCCGTACCGCGGGGCGGCGAAGGTATACCGCCCAGGTGACGGCGAAGCAGACGGCGTAGTAGGCGAGGAACGCGACGAAGGCGCCGGTGCCGGAGCCGAGGGAGAGGAAGGACTGCCGGAAGGCGAGGTTGATGGCGACGCCGCCGAGCGCGCCCACGGCGCCGATCAGCCCCATGGAGGCACCGGAGAGCCGCCGCCCGTACGCCACGGCCTCCTCGCCCGTCAGCCCCTGGGCGAGCGCCTTGTTCTGGAAGATCCCGGGGATCATCTTGAACGTCGACCCGTTGCCGAGCCCGCTGAGCACGAACAGCACCACGAACACGGCCACGAACAGCGCGAGCGACTTCGCCATGCTGGCCGCGACGAGTAGGGCGGTGGCGGCGGCCATGGCGACGAAGTTCCCGAGCGTGATCCGCGCGCCGCCGTACCGGTCGGCGAGCCTGCCGCCGAGCGGCCGGATCAGGGAGCCGAGCAGCGGGCCGATGAAGGTGAGGTACGCGGCCTGGAGCGGGGTGCGCCCGAACTGGGTCTGCAGCACCTGCCCGAAGGCGAAGCTGTAGCCGATGAACGAGCCGAACGTGCCGATGTACAGCACGGACATGATCCAGGTGTGCGCGTCCCGGGCCGCGTCCTTGGCGGCCCCGGTGTCGTTCTTGACGGACGCGAGGTTGTCCATGAAACGGGCCGCGAGGACGGCGGCCACCAGGATCAGCGGGATGTAGATGCCGAGCAGCACCCGGGGCCCGCCGCTCGCCCCGATGATCGCCAGCGCGACGAGCTGGATGACCGGCACGCCGATGTTGCCGCCCCCGGCGTTGAGGCCGAGCGCCCAGCCCTTCTTCCGGAGCGGGAAGAAGGCGTTGATGTTGGTCATGGAGGACGCGAAGTTGCCGCCGCCGATGCCGGCCAGCAGGCCCACCAGGAGGAAGGTCGAGAAGGACGTCCCCGGCTCCATGACCGTGAAGGCGGCGACGGTCGGTACGAGCAGCAGCCCGGCGGAGACGATCGTCCAGTTCCGTCCGCCGAAGACCGCCACGGCGAAGGTGTACGGCACCCGCACGACGGCCCCGACCAGCGTCACCACGGACGTCAGCAGGAACTTGTCGGCCGGCGTCAGCCCGTACTCGGGGCCCATGAAGAGCACCAGCACGGACCACAGCGTCCACACCGAGAACCCGATGTGCTCGGAGAGGACGGAGAAGAACAGGTTGCGCCGGGCGATCGGCTCTCCCGTCTCCTTCCAGAAGGTCTCGTCCTCGGGATCCCAGTGCTGGATCCAGCGGCCGCCAGGGACTGTCATGACGCCTCCACGCGCTCCGGGGCTCGGTTGCACCGACGATAGGAAGAGCGGGTTTCGAGCCGGTGAGGCTGCGGGTGACCGGCAGGGAACGTTGCTCTCACCCGGCGCGAGGGCGGGGTGAGAGGTCGGGTCGGTCAGCCCTGCGGGGGCTGGGGCTGCCAGTGCGGGTTCTGCTGGGGGTACGGCTGCTGCTGCGGGTAGGGCTGCTGCCGGGGCGGTGCGTACGGCGCCTGGGGCCCCGGCCGGCCGTAGGCGCCCGGGGCCGGGTACGGCTGTTGCGGGGCGTACGGGCCGGGAGCCGGGTGGCCGTACCCGCCCGGGGCGGGCTGACCGTAGCCACCGGGCGCGGCGGGGCCGCCGGGCGCCGGGTAGCCGTACGGCGCTCCGGCCACGGGGGCGCCGCCGCCGAAGGGGTTGCCGTGCCCGGGCAGTTGCGCCCCCGGCGGCAGGTACCGCACCCGCCCGGTCTCGTCCGCCACCGGCAGGAACCCGGCGGCCTGGAGACGGGCCGCGAACTTGGCGTTGCGCTTGCGGGTGACGAGCAGACCGACGCCCAGGATCGCCAGGACGAACAGCCAGACGATCGCGGCCATCACGAAGTCCTCGGAATGCCCGCCGGCCCGGAAGGCGAGGACGGCGCAGCCGATGGTGACACCGAGGGCGCCGTACCCCATCCGCTTCTCGGCGCTCTTGCCGGTGAGGTCGAAGTTGATGCGCGCCTTGAGCAGTTCGAAGGCGTCCGGCACCAGCGGCGGCACCGACACCCCGTCGCCGGCCTGCGGGTACTGCGCCCAGTTCTGCGCGGCCCGCGCCCGTGCCTGCGGGCTGGGGTCGGGCACGATCAGCATGGTGAGCCGGCTGTTGTTCCCGCCGCCCTGCCGCACGTCGGCGTACTCGTAACCGAACTGCTGGGCGATGAAGGCGAGTCGGGCCAGCTTCTTCACAGATGCCATCGCACTGGTGAGCTCGACCGGCTCCCCGCTCGCCATCAGCCGCAGCATCTTCTGTATCTGGCGCTTGCTCATCCCACCGCTCCCCCGGGCCGGCTCACGCCACCCTGTTCACGTCCGCAACCGGGGCAGTCTCGCACGGGGGAGCGGAGCACGTCAGCCCCGATGGGCCGCGCCGGCCGTCGCCCGCTTCCCGGCGGAGCGCTTGGTGCCGTTCGGCCACAACCGCGGCCTGCGCTTGGCCGCGAGGTCCTCGATCCAGCCCACGGCGAGGACCATCAGGCCGATCAGGGGCCAGACGAGCGCGAACATCCAGAGCGAGTACGCGTCCGAGAGGGCGTCCGCCGCCCGCTCGCTCTGCATGAACGGGAGCCGGTACAGCAGGTCGATGATCGGCACCGTCAGCATGATCAGCAGGTTGTGCCACAGGTAGATGGTGACCGCCCGGTTGTTGGAGAGGGTCACCAGCTTGTCCCACTTGGCCAGCCGGCCCGGGAGTTCCTGCCAGGAGGGGGAGTACTGGAGCAGGATCACGACGAAGCCGAACGACCAGGCGGCCTGCGCCAGCGGGATGTCGTTCAGGTCCCAGCCGTCGGGGCCCAGGTGGCCCGAGGCCCACCACAGGCCGAAGGCCATCACCAGCGAGGCCCCGGAGACGGCGACGTAGCGCGGGATCTGCTTCAGCAGGCCCTCGTTGTGGGCGAAGCCCAGCACCCAGCAACTGCCGTACACCGCGAAGTCGGTGACCGCGTTGCCCGTCTCGCCGGGGATCGTCACCAGGCCCGTGCCGACGATCGCCGTCAGCCCCAGCGGAGCGAGCAGCGTCGGCCAGGGGGCGCGGCGGAACGCCCACAGCAGCAGCGGGGACGCGATGACGAACCACAGGTAGGCGCGCAGGTACCACAGCGGTCCCGCGGCCTGCACGGCCCAGGTGTCGTCCAGCAGCCCCGAGGCGGAGCCGCTGTGCCAGGGGTAGGGCGGCGCGCCGATCGGGACGATGTAGTTGAGCAGCGAGAGCAGGCCCCAGGTGTCACCGTGGTCCGGGTCCTTGGCCGGGTTCCAGCCGCTCGCGAACATCAGCGCCAGCGCGACCGCGCCGAACGCCCACATGGGCGGCAGGAGACGGCGGACACGGCTGCGGATCACACTCAGCGCCGGGCGCTTCAGCGAACGCGCCATCAGCGAACCGGCCAGCGCGAACATCACGCCCATCGACGGGAACAGCACCGACAGCCAGGCCCAGCCGAAGAGGTGGTACACCACGACGCGGACCAGCGCGATGGAACGCAGCAGGTCGAGGTACCGGTCGCGGCCCGGCTTCTTGGGCGCCGGGGCGGCCGGCGGCGCGGCGGCCTCGGGCGCGGGCTCCGTCGTGCGCTGCTGCGGGACGGCGTACGGCGTCCCCGGGGCACCGCCCGGGCCCCCCGCGTACGGGGTTCCGTACGGCGTTCCGTAGGGGCCGGCCGGGTCCGGGCTCCTGCCCGTACCGGTCGTGTATCCGTGGGTCATGCCACAGGCCTCCGATCATTGCCGCTGCGCGATCGCTGGCTCGGGACCCCGCCGCCCGGGGCCTCGACGACACCGGTGCGGCGCAGCTTCTGCCAGCGCAGACGGCCACCGGTGAGCGCGGTGATCCAGGACTGGAGCAGCACGACGTACATGAGCTGGCGGTAGAGGACCTGCTGCAGGGGCAGCGAGATCAGATGGGTCATGCGTTCGCGGTCGAGGCGGAAGGCGTACGCCGCGCAGACCGCCTGGAGGAGCAGGACGCCCAGCCAGGCCACGATCGTCTTCTGGGTCGGGCCGAACACGATGCCGTAGAGCAGGAAGATGTCGATCAGCGGCGCCAGGAGCGGGGCCACGACCATGAACAGGGAGACGAAGGGCAGGCCGACGCGGCCGAAGCGGCCCGAGGGGCCCCGTTCGATCACGGCGCGGCGGTGCTTCCAGATGGCCTGCATGGTGCCGTAGGACCAGCGGTAGCGCTGGGACCACAGCTGCTGGACGGACTCGGGGGCCTCGGTCCAGGCGCGGGCGTTCTCGGCGTAGACGACGCGCCAGCCGGCGCGGTGCAGCGCCATGGTGACGTCGGTGTCCTCGGCGAGGGTGTCGTCGCTCATGCCGCCGAACGGCTCCAGCGCCGAGCGCCGGAAGGCGCCGACGGCACCCGGGATGGTCGGCATGCAGCCCAGGACGTCGTACATGCGGCGGTCCAGGTTGAAGCCCATCACGTACTCGATGTGCTGCCAGGCGCCGATGAGGCTGTCCTTGTTGCCGACCTTCGCGTTGCCCGCGACGGCGCCGACCTTCGGGTCGCCGAAGGGCTGGACGAGTTCGCGGACGGTGGACGGCTCGAAGACCGTGTCGCCGTCCATCATGACGACGATGTCGTGACTGGCGTTCGCCAGGCCGCGGTTGAGCGCGGCGGGCTTGCCGGCGTTGAGCTGGCGGATCACCCGGACGTTGGGCAGGCCCATCGCCTCCACGATCCGGGCCGTGCCGTCACTGGAGCCGTCGTCGATGACGATGACCTCGACCGGGTGGTCGCTGTCCATCAGCGAACGGACGGTGTTCTCGATGCACTTGGCCTCGTTGTACGCCGGCACCAGCACCGTCACCGGCTCGGTGACGGGCGGGCCCCAGCGGAAGTTCCTGCGGCGCACCCGGCGGGCGTGGACGCCGGACAGCAGCAGCATCAGCACGAAGCGGCCGATGACCAGCGTGCCGATGACCGCCAGGCCCGCCACCAGGCCGTCGGTGAGCTTCTCCGAGGCCTGGACCAGCCAGACCCACGCCTTGCCCTTCCACAGGTCGACGCCGGTCACCGGGGTCATGGCGCTGGGCGCGTCCAGGGCCTCGGTGAGGTTGTCGAACTCGTAGCCCTGCTTCTTCAGGCCGGGCAGGAACTGGTCCAGGGCCTGCACGGTCTGGTGGCGGTCGCCGCCGGAGTCGTGCATCAGGACGATGGCGCCCTTGCCGCCGTGCGGCGTGGCGCGGCGGATGATCTCGTGGACGCCCGGCTTCTGCCAGTCCTCGCTGTCGGTGTTGTTGACGACGGTGATGTAACCGCGGGAGCCGATGTACTCGGTGACCGGCCAGGACTTGTCGTCCATGGCGTCGGCGAAGGAGGAGTACGGCGGGCGGAAGAGCGAGGTGCGGACGCCGGCCGCGCCGGTGATCGCCAGCTGGTTCTGCGACAGCTCCCAGTCGATGCGCTTCTTGGACTGGAAGGAGAGGTCGGGGTGGTTGAAGGTGTGCAGGCCGACCTCGTGGCCCTCGTCGACCATGCGCTTGACGAGGTCCGGGTAGCGGGAGGCCATGGTGCCGGTGACGAAGAAGACCGCGTGGGCGTCGTGCTCCTTCAGCACGTCCAGCACCCTCGGCGTCCAGACCGGGTCGGGGCCGTCGTCGAAGGTGAGGACCAGGCGGTGGTCGGGCACCCGCAGGCTGTTGGCCTGACCGCCGCGGGTGTCGATGACCGGGCCGCCCTCGAGGATCTTCTCGGGGACGTGGTCGGTGGCGGCGGGCGGCTGGACGCGGTGGTCGGCGAGGATCTCGCTGTGCACGTAGCCGCGCAGCATGAGCATCGCCACCAGGGCGACGAGGACGAGCAGCGGCAGCAGCAGGCGCAAGGGCAGGCGGCGGCGCCGGGCGCCGTCACGGGCGCCGCGGGCGGCGCCGTGACGGCGGGTGCGGGAGGCCATCAGAGGGTGTACTCCGGGGACAGGGAAGGGGACGTGGAGGTGTCGGCCGGTGCGGTGTCGACGACGGGCGCGGCCGCGGTTCCGGCGGCCACCGGGGAGGTGTCGCTCGCGCCGTTCACGGTGGTGCCGCCGCCGGGGTCGGTCGTGGCGGTGCCACCGTCCGTGGGCGTGGTCGGGTCGACCGTGGTCTCGCCGCCGCCCGCCGGGGTCGACGGGTCCGTGGTGGCGGGGGGCGGCTGCTGCGTCGACACGGTCGGGTCCGGCTCGGCCGCGCCGCCGCCACCCGGCTTCGGGGCGGTCGCGGACGTGGAGGGCTGGGGATCGGTGCTGGTGCCCGGCTGCCGCGCGGTGCCCGAGGTGCCGGGCGCGGGGGCGTCGGCACCGGGGGTCGTCGCCGCGCCGGTGCCGGCCGTGGGGCTGGTCTGCGGGGCGGCGCTGCCGCTCGCGGAGGGCTGCGCGGACTGCGAGGGCAGCGGGGTGGTGTCGACCTGTCCGGCCGGCTTGCCCTGTTCCTGGCCGGGTACGGGCAGCCAGGGCGCGTTGGAGTTGCCCGACAGGAGCGTGGAGACGATGACGACGGCGTAGATCGCGCAGGCGCCGCCGAGGGCGATGCCGATACGGCGGAAGCGGCGGCTGCGGCGGCCCGACTCGTCGACGAACACCGGTCCGTCGGAGGCATCGGAGGCGGCGTGCTTGCCGGTGCCGTGCGCGGCCGCCCGGCGGATCATGCCGTCGCCGAGCTGGACGGCGTCGAGCTGGACCGTCACCTCGTGCGGGTCGTGGGTGTGGTCGGCACCGGCGGCCGGACGCGGGTCGGTGGCGTCGGGTGTGTCCGCGTCCAGGGCGCCCGGCGTCTCCTGCCAGGGGTCGCGGAGGGCCGCGGTGGCGGGGCCGGGCGCGGGGAAGGCGCGGGTCGGGGCCGCCTGGGCCGCCGACGGGAGGATGTCCGTCCGGTCGGTGTCCCGGCGCGGTGCGTCCTCGAGCCGGTGCCCGCCGTGCCGGGGCGCTCGGCCCTGGCCTATTCGGTCCTGGCGCGTCGTGCCGCCGAAGAGGTCGGCGCCCGTCCGGGGGCGGAGGACCTCGGTCTCGGCGGCACCGGTGTCGGGGCGCGGGACGTCCGTGCCCGCGCCGCCGGGAAACTCGCGGGCTCCTCCGAACCATCCGGGTCCCGCGGGCGCGCCGGGTCCACCGGGCACCGCGCCGGGCGCCGGGGCCGCCGCGGTGCCGGCGCCCGGGAAGGCGCCGGCCGCGGGAAGCACCTGGGTGGCGTCCTGCTGCGGGTCCGGCCCCGCGACATCACGAGCACCGGACGTGGCGCCGGGCCACTGCGGTTGGGCGTCTTTCTGCCAGTTCTTCACGCGCACGCACTTCCCCCCGAGGGACAGTTCTGGGTGCGCGTACGACTCCGAGCACCCGTCGGCCGAACCGGCCCCCACCAGGTTCGAGCGCCCCCTGTACCACACCGTGCTCAGGGCAAGAATGTAGCGCACGCGGAGGACGTGTGGTTGCCGCGTGTCGGTTAATGGACGGACATCACAGCGGCGTCACTGGCCGGAAGCCACGCCTCTGCGGGCCGGTGGAGCCACCCGTTTTCGGCCGCGACCTGGGCCGCGGCCCGGCGCAGCGCGTCGAAGGCGGGGTGCGCCAGCCCCTTTCGCCAGACCAGTGAAACCGGCGACAGCGGGACGGGATCGACGAGCGGGCGCACCACGGTCGAGGCCATGGCCGGAAAGCTCACCACGGCGAGGATCGGATTGCGCGTCTTGTCCATGATCCGCTGGAATTCCTCGTCCCCGATGGCCAGCGGAAGGGGTGGCGCCACGGCGATGCCGCGCCCCTCGAACAGGCGGGTTCCCAGGTCGGTCCACTCCGGCGTCCGCGGGTTGCCGGCCCCGGCGTACACGGTCTCGCCCGCCAGCGCGGCGAGCGGCACCTCGGGCAGCGGGGCCAGGGGGTGGTCCTCGGGCAGGACGACCGCCATGGGCTCGTAGCGGACCGGCTGGTGGCCGAGTCCCGCCCGCAGCGCCGGGGGGAGGCCCGCGAACCGGCCGAACGAGGCGTCCAGCCGGCCCGCGAGCAGTTCCGCGGCGGCGCCGGTCAGGCCGCTCTCGTAGCGGGCCATGAGTTCCAGCTCGGGTGCGAGGCGGCGGGCCCGCTCCAGGACCAGGCGTCCGGTGACCAGGCCGGGCGAGTTGAGGTCGACCAGCAGCGGGCGGGCCTGGCCGAAGGCGGAGAGGAGGTCGTCCTGCGCCTGGAGCACGCGGCGGGCGTACGGCAGCAGCCGCTCGCCGTCGGCCGTCAGCGTCACCTGCCGGGTGGACCGGACGAACAGCTCGGCGCCCAGCTCGCGTTCCAGGCGCCGCACATCCCGGCTGAGCGCCTGCTGGGCGACGTACAGACGGGCCGCGGCGCGGGTGAAGTGCAGGTCCTCGGCGACGGTGACGAAGGCGCGCAGGAGGCGCGGATCGAGGTGGGCGGGTGCGGGCATCCGGCGAATTTACAACGGGAGTGCGTGAATGCGTACGGAGAAGGTGTTGGACCCCGTGATCGCCCGCGGGCGACGGTGGGTGCATGCCGCAACCGACTCCTGAACACCCCTGCCCCCAGGCCCCCTTTCTCACCGTCACCGCCGACGCCCTGGTCGCCGCCGACTTCCGCCCGCGCACCCGACGCACCCCGCGCACCCCGCGCCGGCCGCCAGGCCCGTACCGGCGCCTGCTGTCCGTGCCCGGCGCCCGCGCGTTCACGATCGGGAATCTCATCGCCCGGCTGCCCATGGGCATGTTCAGCGTCAGCGCGGTCGTGATGATCGCCGGCACCCGCGGCTCGTACGCCCTCGCCGGTGCCGTCACCGCGACCGGGCTGGCGGCGACCGCACTGGTCGCGCCGTGGACCGCGCGGCTCGTGGACCGGCACGGCCAGGCCCGGGTGGCGGTCCCGGCGACGCTGTTCGCGGCGCTCGGCTCTCTCGCGCTGGTGCTGTGCGTGCGCTCCGGAGCCCCCGACTGGACCCTGTTCACCGCGTACACCGCCACCGCCACGACGCCCAACACCGGCGGCATGGCCCGCGCCCGCTGGGCCCATCTGCTGAAGGGCGACGCCGGCGCCCTGCACACGGCGAACTCCTTCGAGCAGGCCACGGACGAGCTCTGCTACATGCTCGGGCCGGTCCTCGCGGCCTTCCTGTGCACCGCGGTGTTCCCGGAGGCGGGCACGCTGACCGGTGTCGTCCTGCTGGTGACCGGCATCCTGCTGTTCGCCGCCCAGCGCGCGACGGAACCGCCGGCCCGGCCGCGCCCCGCCGCGAAGGCGCCGTTCCGCGCGCCCGGCATACCGCCGCTGCTGGCGATGTGCCTGGCTACGGGCGCGGTGTTCGGCGCGATGGAGGTCGTCACGATCGCCTTCGCGGACGCACAGGGGCACCGTTCGGCGGCCGGGGTGGTCCTGGCGCTCCAGGCGGCCGGTTCCTGCGCGGCGGGCCTGCTGTACGGCGCGCTGAAGCCGGCCGGGCCGGCCGAGGTCCGCCTGCCGTGGTGTGTGGCCGCGATGACGGCCCTGATGACGCTGCCCCTGCTGGCCGCGTCCCTCACCGGCTCGCTGCCGCTGCTGGCGCTCACGCTGCTGGCCGCCGGGATGGCGACGGCCCCGACGATGGTCACGACGATGACGCTGGTCCAGCACCGCACCCCCGAGGGCCGGCTGAACGAGGGCATGACCCTCGCGGTGACCGGTCTGCTCGGCGGCATCGCCTGCGGCAGCGCGGCGGGCGGCTGGACGGTGGAGCACGTGTCGCCCACGGCCGGCTACGGCGTGCCGGTCACCGCGGCCGCGCTCGCCCTGCTGCTCACCCTGTCGGCCCTCCCCCGCCGGTCCCGCCCGGCCGTCGCCCGGGCATGACGAAGGCCCCGCCGCTCGGGAGCGACGGGGCCTCGGCCCACATGGGAATTGTGGAGATGGCGGGAATCGAACCCGCGTCCAACGGTGTGGAATCAGGGCTTCTCCGTGTGCAGTCCGCTTCGATTTTCTCAGCCCCGGAGATCACGCGGACAAGTCTCCGACGGGCTCAGTCACTGTTTGATTTCCCTCTTCACCCCGTGACCGGGATCAAGGTTTAGTCCCCTAGCTGATGCCAGGATCCGGGTCGGGAACAGCCCCGGGCTGACACTCCCTTTGTAGGAGGCTCGCTTCGCTACCTGAGATCAGGCAGCGAGGGCGAAGGCCTGCTGGGAGGAATCGCGCTTGGAGTTGGCGATTATTTTTTTCGGCCTGTGGTTTACGAGATCATGGCCGCTTCCTCGACACGCTTCCCCTGCTTCGACAGCCGCTGTCGAAACCGATCATCCCCATGTTGTGTTTTCAAAACCCGCACCGTCCAGGCGGTGCAGGGCCCATCGTACGTGACCAACGCACGAGGGTGCCAGCCTATTCCCCCGGGGTCAGGCCCGCTGCTTGCGGCGGATCGCGGAGATCGTCCGCTCCGCCTCGCGCCGGTCCTGCTTCTCGCGCAGGGTCTGACGCTTGTCGTACTCCTTCTTGCCGCGTGCCAGCGCGATCTCCACCTTGGCGCGGCCGTCCTTGAAGTACAGGGCGAGGGGCACGATCGTGTGCCCGGTCTCCTGGGACTTCGACTCCAGCTTGTCGATCTCCACGCGGTGCAGCAGCAGCTTCCGCTTGCGGCGGGCGCTGTGGTTGGTCCAGGTGCCCTGGCTGTACTCCGGCACGTGCACGTTGTGCAGCCAGGCCTCGTGCCCGTCCAGCTGCACGAAGCCGTCGACCAGCGACGCCCGCCCCTGGCGCAGTGACTTCACCTCGGTCCCGGTGAGGACCAGTCCGGCCTCGTAGGTGTCGAGGATCTGGTAGTCGTGCCGCGCCTTCTTGTTCTGCGCGATCAGCTTGCGCCCTTTTTCCTTAGCCATAGTGCAGCCCATTTTGGCACTACGGAGGGGGTCCGCGGGAAGCCGATTTACGCGGGGCGGGGCGGGGCCGGACGGGGCGGGGCCTACCGTCCCAGTCCGCTGAGCACGGTCCGCGCCCGTTCCAGGGCGGCCGGGTCCGTCGGGTCGACGTCCAGGTCGGGTGTGATGCCGGTGCCGTCGACGCCGCGGCCGGAGGGGGTGCGGTAGTGCCCGACGGTCAGCTCGGCGACCGAGCCGCCGGGGAGCCGGCTCGGCATCTGCACCGAGCCCTTGCCGAAGGTGCGGGAGCCGATGACGACCGCCCGTCCGCGGTCCTGGAGGGCTCCGGTGAGGAGTTCGGCCGCGCTCATGGTGCCGCCGTCGACGAGCGTGACCAGGGGTCTGGTGGTGTCGCCGCCGGGTTCGGCGTGCAGGGCGCGCTGGTCGCCGTCGACGTCGTAGGTGGCGACGAGGCCGCCGTCGAGGAAGGCGGAGGCGGCGGTGACGGCCTCGGCGACCAGTCCGCCGGAGTTGCCGCGCAGGTCGAGGACGACGCCTGCGCCGGACGGCACCCGCTCCACGGCGGCGCACACCTGCCGGCCGACGCCCTTGGTGAAGGAGGTGACCTTGACGACGGTGACACCGTCGGCGTGCGTGCGGACGGTCACGGGGTCCGTGGACAGCCTGGCCCGGCGGACCGTCTGGGTCCACGCCCGCGTGCCGCGCTCCAGGCCGAGCCGGACGGCGGTGCCGGCGGGGTCCTCCTCGGCGTCGCCGCGCAGTATCGAGACGACCTCGGTGACCGGGCGCCCGTCGACCCGCTCGCCGTCGACGCTGCGCAGCCGGTCGCCCTCGCGGACCCCGGCGTCGGCGGCGGGCGACCCGGAGCGCACCCTGGTCACCTCGATGCGGCCGTCGCGCTCGCGGCGCGCGGAGAGGCCGACGCCGGTGTACTGGCCGTCGAGGGCCTCCTCCAACTCCTCGTACTCGCTCTGGGAGTAGACGGCTCCCCAGCGGTCCCCGCTGCGGCTGACGGCGCGTTCGGCGGCCTCCACCGGGGACTTGCCGTCGGCCATCGCCTCCGCCGCCGCGCGGGCCACGTCCTCGTGATGCCCGGCGGGTGCGGCCGAACGGGCCGCGTCCGACGTGGACTTCCGGTCGGACGCCGGGAACGATCCGGTGGCCGCCCCGGTGACGAGTACGCTCGCGAACACCAAGGTCAGGGCGGCCCCGTGGCGTGCGCGGCGGGGCTGACAGAACAGGTCACGACCTGACATGCCGGTGAGTCTAGGACAACGCGAGGGGGCCGAACGGTCGCTTGACCGTTCGGCCCCCTTGGCATGCGTCACACCTTCAAGTACTTGCGCAACGCGAAGAACGCGGCCAGCGCGGGCATCAGCAGACTGGTGGCCAGGATGAGCGGGAGCTTCGTCAGCAGGGCGTCCCAGCCGATGAAGTCGATCAGCGCCAACTTGTCGGACAGCGCGAGCCCGTGGTCGATGATGAAGTACCGCGCGGTCACCAGGAAGGCGCAGGCGACCGCGCCGCCGATCAGCCCGGCGACCGCCGCCTCCATGATGAACGGCGCCTGGATGTAGAAGCCCGAGGCGCCGACCAGCCGCATGATGCCGGTCTCGCGCCGGCGGCTGAACGCCGAGACGCGGACCGTGTTGACGATCAGCATCAGCGCGACGACCAGCATCAGCGCCATCACCGCCCGCGCGGCCCAGTTCATGCCGTTGAGAAGCTCGAAGAGGTTGTCCAGGGTGCTGCGTTGGTCCGCCACGGACTGCACGCCGTCCCGGCCGTCGAAGGCGGTCGCGATGACCTGGTACTTCTCCGGGTCCTTCAGCTTGACGCGGTACGACTCCTGCATCTGGTCCGGCGTGAGCGAGCTGGCCAGCGGCGAGTCGCCGAACTGCTCCTTGTAGTGCTTGTACGCCTCGTCCTGCGACTCGTACGTCACCTTCTCGACGACGTTCATCTCGTCGAGGTCGGCCAGGATCTGCTTCTTCTGGTCCTCGGTCACCGCGCCCTTGGCACAGGCCGGGTCGGACTTGGCGTCGCTCTTGTTGCAGAGGTAGACCGTGACGTTGACCTTGTCGTACCAGTAGCCCTTCATGGTGTTGACCTGGTCGCTCATCAGGAGCGAGCCGCCGAACAGGGCCAGGGACAGGGCGACGGAGACGATGACCGCGAAGGTCATGGTCAGGTTGCGGCGGAGACCGACGCCGATCTCCGAGAGCACGAACTGGGCGCGCATGGCGAGTGGTTGAGCCTTTCCGTGGAAGCCGGTGCGGTCTGCGGTCTCAGTGCTGGTAGCCGTAGACGCCGCGCGCCTGGTCGCGGACGAGGCGACCCTTCTCCAGCTCGATGACGCGCTTGCGCATCTGGTCCACGATGTTCTGGTCGTGCGTGGCCATCACCACGGTGGTGCCCGTCCGGTTGATGCGGTCGAGCAGCTTCATGATGCCGACGGAGGTCTGCGGGTCGAGGTTGCCGGTGGGCTCGTCGGCGATCAGCAGCTTGGGGCGGTTGACGAAGGCGCGCGCGATGGCGACGCGCTGCTGCTCACCGCCGGACAGCTCGCCCGGCCTGCGGTCCTCCTTGCCGCCGAGCCCGACGAGGTCGAGCACCTGCGGCACGGACTTGCGGATCTCGCCGCGGGACTTGCCGATGACCTCCTGGGCGAAGGCGACGTTCTCGCCGACCGTCTTGTTCGGCAGCAGGCGGAAGTCCTGGAACACCGTCCCCAGCTGGCGCCGCATCTGCGGCACCTTCCAGTTGGACAGGCGCGCGAGGTCCTTGCCCAGAACGTGCACCTGCCCGTGGCTGCACCGCTCCTCGCGGAGGATCAGCCGCAGGAAGGTGGACTTTCCGGAGCCGGAGGACCCCACGAGGAAGACGAACTCGCCCTTCTCGACCTCCAGGGAGACATCCCTGAGGGCTGGGTGGTTCTGCTTGGGGTAGACCTTGGAGACGTTGTCGAATCGGATCACGGATGCACCACGGGTCGCCGGGGGTAGATGAGCGTGACCATACGCGAACCGGGGAGCCGACCGCAGTCACCGGTCGGGGTTGCGCGGTAGTTGCGCGTTTTGTCCCGGCCACCGCCCCACCGGGACCGCGCGCAGGGACCCCCGGAACCTGGCACAGTGGAAGGGGAACGTTCACGGCTTCGTGGGCGTTGTGGTGAGTGAACCGGTTGCAAGGAGGGCGAGGCGCATGACGTACGACCGGTTGGTGTGCGCGAACTGCGCGGCGCCCGTGAGCGAGGGCCGGTGCCCGGTGTGCCGCGCGAACCGCGAGCGGCTGCAGCAGGACAACTTCCTCTCGGGGCTGAATCCGATGGCGCTGATCGCCCTGCTGGCGGTCCTGGTGGCGGCGGTGGCGCTGCTGGCCCACCAGACGGTGTAGAGCCCGCAAAGACACGACAGGGGCCCGGAGCGGTTGCGCTCCGGGCCCCTGTGTGTACGCGCTGTGCGCAGGCGCTGCCGTCAGGCGGCGGCGCCGCCGCGGCCGCCCATCATGCGCGGGAGGACGCGGAAGCCGATGCCGCCGGCGATCATCGTGGCGGCACCGATCAGCAGGAACGTGGTCTCCGCCGCACCGGTCTCGGCGAGCTCCTCACCGCTGCCCTGGGCAGAGGTGTCGGAGGCCTGGGCCTGTTCGCCGGTCTCGGTCAGGGCCGAGGAGCCCTGCTCCTGGGTGGAGGCGTTGGAGCCGCCGTCGGGGTTGGTGTTGTTGCCACCGCCACCGTTGCCGTTCCCGTTTCCATTGCCGTTCCCGTTCCCGTTGCCGTTGCCGTTACCGGGGGCCTCGGTGGGGTCGGTGGACGGGGTCCCGGTCGGGGGCTCCTCGGTGGGCGGTTCTTCGGTCGGAGGCTCCTCGGTCGGGGGCTCCTCGGTGGGCGGCTCCTCGGTCGGAGGCTCCTCCGTGGGCGGCTCCTGGGTCGGAGGCGTCTCGGGGTCCTCGGGGTCCTCGGGGATGGTGGTCGGCGGGGTCGACGGGTCCTCGTCCTCGCCGCCGGTGACGCTCAGGCCGAACCCGAGACCCTGGTCGTCGGCGCTCGCGCTGACACCGATCTCGAGCGCCGAGGCCGCGCCCGCGGCGGTCAGCGAGGCACCGGCCGCGATCACGGCACCGGCCGCTATGCGTGCGACACGGATCCGCGTCTTCTTGGTCATATGGTTGCTACCCCCAGTAGCTGAAATCGTCGGTGAGGCGGCGCCAGGGGCCGTGATCGACGGGGGGTTGGTAGCGCTGAAGCGAAGTCCCCCGGTTCACATGCGCCCCAGAAATACGCATGCCGCGCCTCACCCTTGCGAATGTTCAAAGCATCGTCAAGGTCATTGCGTACGCGATGTCCTGGTAAGGAACGTATGCCGGACACAAAGGGTGTGAGTGTGATGTAAAACCCGGACATCGCCGACGAAGAAAAGGCAACCGCCGCCCGTGAGGCGGCAGTTGCCTTGTCGACAAAGCGGTGCGGATTCCTTCCGCTACTTCTCCTGCTGCTTGCGCCAGCGAATTCCGGCCTCGAGGAAGCCGTCGATCTCGCCGTTGAACACGGCCTCGGGGTTGCCCACTTCGTGCTCGGTGCGCAGGTCCTTGACCATCTGGTAGGGGTGCAGCACGTACGAACGCATCTGGTTGCCCCAGGAGTTGCCGCCGTCGCCCTTGAGGGCGTCCATCTTGGCCTGCTCCTCCTGGCGGCGCCGCTCCAGCAGCTTGGCCTGGAGGACGTTCATCGCCGTGGCCTTGTTCTGGATCTGGGAGCGCTCGTTCTGGCAGGAGACGACGATGCCGGTGGGGAGGTGGGTCAGGCGCACCGCCGAGTCGGTGGTGTTGACGCCCTGGCCGCCGGGGCCGGAGGACCGGTACACGTCCACGCGCAGCTCGGACTCGTCGATCTCGATGTGGTCGGTCTGCTCGACCACGGGGAGGATCTCGACGCCCGCGAAGGAGGTCTGGCGGCGCCCCTGGTTGTCGAAGGGCGAGATGCGCACCAGGCGGTGGGTGCCCTGCTCGACGGAGAGGGTGCCGTAGGCGTACGGCACCTGCACGGCGAAGGTGGTCGACTTGATGCCGGCCTCTTCGGCGTACGACGTCTCGTAGATCTCGGTCTTGTAGCCGTGCTGCTCGGCCCAGCGCAGGTACATGCGCTGGAGCTTCTCCGCGAAGTCGGCGGCGTCCACGCCACCGGCCTCGGCGCGGATGTTGACGAGCGCCTCACGCGCGTCGTACTCGCCCGAGAGCAGGGTGCGGACCTCCATCTCGTCCAGCGCCTTCTTCACGGCCGTGAGCTCGGACTCGGCCTCCGCGCGGGTGTCGGGGTCGTCCTCCTCCTCGGCCATCTCGAAGAGCACGGCGAGATCGTCGATCCGGCCGCGCAGGGCCTCTGCCTTCCGCACCTCGGCCTGGAGGTGGGAGAGCTTGCTGGTGATCTTCTGCGCCTCGTCCGGGTTGTCCCACAGGGAGGGCGCTGCCGCCTGCTCCTCGAGCACGGCGATGTCTGCCCTCAGCTTGTCGAGGTCCAGGACGGCCTCGATCGACTCCATGGTCGAGGAGAGGGACTTCAGCTCTTCGGATACATCGACGACTGCCACGCATCCAGCGTAACGGCTCCGCCGGGCGGTCCACGCCGGGCCGTGGCGGACGGCGGCGGTGGCGGCGTGTCCGGCCTCACGGAGAGGCCGGTGCCGAGTTCCGCGTGTCCTGGGGGCCCGCGCCGCCCTCGTCACCGCTCGTGGCCAGCCAGGTACCGACGCCGATCGCCGCGACCAGGGCGACCGTGCCCGCGCCCAGCGCGAGCCGGCGACGCCGTGCGGCGGCGCGGTTGCGGGCCGAGCCGGGGCGGGGGGCGCCGGACGCGCGCGGGGCCCGGGCGGTGCCGCGGGCGCCGCCGGCCAGCTCGTCGGGGGCCGGTACGCGCATGGAGGTGTGCGTGTCGCGGTTGGAGTCGGCCGGCTTCGCGCCCGGCACCAGCGGCACCGCCCCCCGGCGCCGGACCGGCCGGCCGGCGGGCGCGGGCGAGGCGGCGGCCTCCTCGGGCTCGTCCTCCTCCTGGTCCGCGTCGGGCTCGTCCACGTCCAGCGGCGCCATCCCGGCCAGCATCGGCAGCAGCTCGCGCAGCCGGACGCCCAGCTCGGAGGCGCGCAGCCGGGAGGCCGGCGCCTTGGCCAGGCACTGCACGAGGAGCTGCCACAGCTCGTCCGGGATGCCGGGGAGGGGGACAACGGTCTCGGTGACGTGGCGGCGCAGGACCGCGCCGGGGTGGCCGCCGCCGAAGGGCGTGAAGCCGGCGAGCAGCTCGTACAGGACCGTGGCCAGGGCGTAGATGTCGACCGAGGCCCGCGGCGGCAGGCCCTCGACGATCTCCGGGGCCAGGTAGTCGGGAGTGCCGATGATCTTCGTGGCGCGGGTGCGCCGGGGGGTGTCGATGAGCTTGGCCACACCGAAGTCGGTCAGCAGCGCGGGGTGCGAGCCGCCGGGGCCGAGCGGTCCCTGCATGTCCAGCAGCACGTTCTCGGGCTTGACGTCGCGGTGCACGACCCCGGCGGCGTGCGCGGCGGCCAGGCCGTCGGCGACGTCGGCGACGATGGCCACGGCGGCCTCGGGCGCCAGGCGCCGCTCCCGGTCGAGGCGGGTGCGCAGATCCGTGCCGCGGACCAGGTCCATGACCAGCGCGAGGTCGTTGCCGTCGACGACCAGGTCGCGCACGGAGACGACGTGGGGGTGCTCCAGGCCGAGCAGGGCGGTGCGCTCCTGGACGAAGCGTGAGACGAGTTCCTGGTCGGACGCCAGGTCCTCGCGCAGCAGCTTGATCGCGACGGGGCCCTCGGGCCCCTCGCCCAGCCACACCGTGCCGGCGCTGCCCCGCCCGAGGATCTGGTGGGCGGTGTACCGGCTGCCGATCTTCCGTGCCAAGACTGCTCCTACCGACGCGTGTTGCGCACAAAACTACGCGTCCCGAGAGCCGGCCTTCACCGCGGAGGCGGAAATCACCCGCCAGTTGTCGACAAATCTCCAGAGTCGGGGTCGCGCGGCCCGCCGGAAGGTCAGTTGCCGCCCGAGCCGCCCAGATCCCCGATCCAGCCGGTCACGGTGCTGAACCAGTCGCTGAGCTGGTCCCAGTAGCCCTTGCCGGTGCCGATCCAGTCCTGGAGCGGGCTCAGCTCCCAGATCAGCCAGCCGGCCACGAACAGGATGACGAGGGTGACCAGGCATCCCTTGAGGCAGCCGAGTCCGGGGATGCGCATCGGGTTGGCGCTGCGCTGCCGCGGCGGCCGGGGCTCCCGCCGGGGCGGCTGAGGCTCGGGCGCGGGCGGCGGGGCGTAGCGCTGCGGCTGGGGCTGCTGGGGCTGGGGCGTGGCGTACCGCTGCGGCTGGGGCTGCTGCGGATAGCCGTAGCCCTGCGGCGGCTGCTGGGGCTGGTGCTGCTGGGGGCGCGGCTGCTGCTGCGGTCGGGCGACCTGCCGCTGGGGGCGGCGGCGCAGCGGGTCCTCGTTCGGGTCGAGGTACTGCACCTGCGTCTGCTCGTTGCGGTCGCGGGCGGCGCGCAGCTGGTTCTGCCAGGGGTGGGGATCCTCGGGCCCGCCCGACTGTCCCGGCGGCACCGGCGGCATCACGGCGGTCGGGTCGGCCGCGCCGCGGTTGGGCAGTACGGCGGTGGGGTCGGCGGCGCCCGCGGGGCTGCCGGTGTGCGGCAGGACGCTGGTGGCGCCGTTCGGGTCGTAGGCGCCGTTCGGGTTCTGCGGGAGGACCTGCGTCGGATCGGCGGCGCCTGGGGCGCCGGGCACCGGCGCGGGGGCCGGGTCGGGGGCGAGGAGCGCGCCGACGTTCTCGGCGGCGCCGATCCGGTCGCTGTTCGCGTGCACGCCGATGCCCTCGGCGACGACGCGCAGGCCGCGGGCGAGGTTCTCCGCGCTGGGGCGCTCGTCGGGGTTCTTGCGCAGGCAGCGCTCGATGACCGTCCACAGCGGGCCGGGGACGGTGGAGGGGCGGCGCGGCTCGGCGCTCAGGTGCTGGTGCAGCACCTCGAGGGCGGAGCCGCCGGAGAACGGCGGGCGGCCGGTGACCAGCTCGTACAGCAGGATGCCGGCGCCGTAGATGTCGACGGCGGAGGTCTGCGGGCGGCCCTCGGCGGACTCCGGGGCGACGTACGCGGGCGTGCCGACGAACTCGTGGGTGCGGGTGAGACCGGGCGAGTCGGCCAGGCGGGCGATGCCGAAGTCGGTGAGCATCGGGTGCATCTCGCCGCCGTTCTGCTTCAGCAGGACGTTGGCCGGCTTCAGGTCGCGGTGGACGACGCCGTCGGCGTGGCTGGCGGCGAGCGCGTCGGCGATCTGGGCGGTGAGCAGAGCGGCGGCGACCGGGGTGAACGGCCCGTTCTCCCGCAGGTAGCGGTGCAGGTCGGGGCCGTCGACGAGGTCCATGACCAGCGCCAGCAGCTCACCCTCGACGACCAGGTCACGGACCCGGACGATGTTGGGGTGGGTCAGCCGGAGCAGGACGGAGCGCTCCCGCAGGAAGCGCATCACGATGTCGGCGTCGCTCGCGAGCTCCTCCTTGAGGACCTTGATCGCGACGGTCTCGCCGGGCTGTCCGGCCACGGCCGCCTCGGCGCCCGCGGTCTCCCGCTGGCGGGCTCGCCAGACGGTGCCCGTGGCGCCGCGACCGAGGGGCTCCTCGAGGAGGTACTTGCTGCCTACCGGCCGCACGTCATGCGCTCCCTGTTGCTCGCTGGCTGTTCCGACCCACTGTAGTGCCGCGGTGTGCGGCCCGGGCTGTCGTCGTCCTGTGGTTCCCTTTGGTCCGCCGGTGCGTCTTACGTTCCGCTTCCGGCGCGTGTTCGAAGGAAAGACGCTCCACCCGGTCCCTTGGTTGCCGGGCCCGGACGTGACCGATCTCAAGCGGTCACTCCTCGATCATCGGCAGGCCGTCCGTCAGGCATTTTTACGGGCAGAGCCGACCAATCAAGATCATTTGGCGGTGGTGGGCGGGCGCGTTGTCAGTGGCAGGTGCGAGGATGCCTCCAGTACTGGCCGACGTGCTCGTGTGGCGGTGGGGGAAGTCCGCGGTGGGGGACCGCGGAGAGAAGGCTTCGTCCCAAGCGATCGCGGGCGCCCGCGCGAAGGGACCGCTGACGGCGATGCAGATCCGGCTGACCGTCGTAGATCCGCTGGGCCCGCACGTATCCACGGGGGGCCGCGCACACGCCGCGAGCTGCGACGTGCTGGTCACGGCGCCGGCCGGCACGGCGTTGGCCGCGGTCGCCTCCGCGCTGGCCTCGGTGGTCCCCGGCAGTGACGGCCAGGGATCCGGCCAGGTGGTCCTGTATGCCGGCGCGCAGCGGCTCGACGCCCAGCGCAGCACCCTGGGCGAGCCCCCGCTGATCGACGGCGCCGTGCTCTGCCTGGGCGCCCCGGGCGAGCCCGACCCGCACACCGAGCCCGCCGACGTCCCGGCCCAGCTGCACGTGGTCGCCGGCCCCGACGCGGGCGGCGTCCACCTGCTGCACGGGGGCCAGATCCGGCTCGGCCGGTCCGCCGACGCGGACGTCGCGCTAGACGACCCGGACGTCTCCCGGATGCACTGCGCCGTGACCGTCGCCGCCGACGGCCGTGTGTCGGTCGCCGACCTCGGCTCGACCAACGGCACCACCCTGGACGGCACCCGCGTCGGCGAGCGTCCGGTCCGCTTCGCGCCGGGGGCGCTGCTGCGGATCGGCGAGTCGGCGCTGCGGCTGGTCCCGGCCGCCCCGGGGGCCGCGATACGGGTGGCGACGACGCCGGACGGCGAGGGGTACGTGCGCCTGCCCGGCGCGGTGACCGACGGGGAGCAGGTGGCCCACGGGCGCGTGGGCGACGGCGCGGACATCCCCGCCGAGCGCACGCACCACGCCCACGGCACGGCGGCGTACGGCACCGTCGCGGCACCGGCCGGCCCCCCGCTGGTGCCCGGCCAGGGCGCCGCGCCCCGCGTCGAGAGCCACGGCACCGGCTTCCCGGGGGACGCGCCGTCCCCGGCCCCGCCCGGCGGTGCGCCGCGCCCGCTCCCCGGGGCGGGCGGTCCGCGGTCCGGCGCGGCCGGGGTGAGCGACACGCACGCCGGGGCTCCCGGGGCGGGGAGCGCCCCCGCGGGGGCGACCGGCGCGGGCTGGGGCTACGCGGGGATGGCTGACGCGGGCGGCCCCGGCCGTGCGGGGACGGCCGATGCGCGGGGCGTGGGCAGGGCGGGAGCTTCCGGGACGGACCGGGGACACGGAGAGACTTACGGCGCGGACCGGGGCGGCGAGCAGCGGGCCTACGGCGCGGGAAGTGCCGAGGCGGGGGCGTCCGGCACGGGCCGCGGAGGCGGGACCCGCCGTGCGGAGAGGTCCGGGCCGACCGGTACCGGCGCCGGGGTGTCCGGCACGGGCGGCCACGGAGCAGCGCCCGGCATGGAGGGCACGGACCCGGCGGGCGCCGGCCGCAAGGGGACGCCGCTGCGGGGGACCGACGTACCGCAGGGCGTGCGCAGGCGCGGTGGGCTCGGGGCGTGGGCGCGGCGGCTGACCGGCGGGCGCGGCGCGCAGGACGCCGCCGGGCCCGACGCGTACGCCTACGACGAGGAGGCCGCCGGTCCGGCGCAGGCGGCACCCCCCGTCGGCGCCTCCCCCGTGCCGGAGACATGGCCGGACTCCGCCTCGCTCCTGCTGACGGCGCTGGGACCGGGGCCGCGGCTGTGGGAGCGCGGACCGGGGCACCCCGAGGTGCTCGCCGTACGGCTCGGCACGGCCGACCGGATGGCGCCCGGCGGTGACGCACCGCTGCCCGCGGTCCCGGTGACCGTCGGGCTGCGCGAGGCCGGGGCGCTCGGGCTGGCGGGCCCGCGGGCGCGGCTCACCGGGCTGGCCCGCGCGGTGCTGGCCCAGCTCGCCGCGCTGCACTCCCCCGACCTGCTGGAGATCGTCCTGATCAGCGCGGACCGCTCGCGCCCCCTCGCGGAGCGGACCGCCGAGTGGTCGTGGCTGGGCTGGCTGCCGCAGGTGCGCCCGGGGCACGGCCAGGACTGCCGCCTGCTGCTCGCCTACGACCGCGATCAGGCCACGGCCCGCGCCCAGGAACTCCTGCGCCGCCTGGAGGATCACCTGACGGACGCGCGAAGCGGACCCCGGCCGCCGGCCCCCGCCGGCACGATCCCGGCCCAGCCGACGGCTCCCGCCCAGGACATGCGGCCCGGCGTACCGGACGCGCCCCGTACGCCGGACGGGCCCGGGGCCGTCACGGGGACCGCCCGGCGGCCCTCCTGGGCGCGGGCGGACGACGGGAGCGAGGCGGCCGACGGCTTCGCGGGCCCGTACACCGTGGTCGTCGTGGACGGCGACCCGGGCGGCGCCGACGTGCGCGAGGTGGTGGCGCGGCTGGCCCTGGAGGGGCCCCGGGCCGGCATCCACGTCGTGTGTCTCGCCGAGACGGCCGCCGCCTCCCCGACCTCGCCGGTGATGCAGACGTACGAGTCGGCCTGCGCGGCGTCGCCGGTCTTCCGCGACTGCGGTGCCGTGGCGCTGCTCAGCGGTGACGTGGCGACGACCCTGCGGCTGCTGCGCGTCGCGCGCAGCGGATCGTCCCCGAGCGGCCCGGTCGGCCACGGCACCCTCGGCACGGTGGACGCCGTCTCCCCCGCCTGGGCGGAGCGGTTCGCGCGCGCCCTGGCACCGCTGCGCACCGACGGCGCGGGGGGCGAGCGGCACGCGCGCGTGTCCACGCCGCTGCCCCAGGCGGCCCGGCTCCTCGACGAGCTGGGCCTCGCCCGGGCCACCCCGGCCTCCCTGATGGCCCGCTGGGCGGACGCGGCCGACGACGCGGAGTCCCTCGGCGGCCGCGCGCACGCCGTGCTGGGCGCGGGACCGCGCGGCCCGGTCGCGGTGGACCTCGCCGCCGAAGGGCCGCACCTGCTGATCGAGGGCCCTCCCGGCAGCGGCCGTACGGAGCTCTTGCGGGCGCTCGTCGCCTCGCTCGCCTCGGCCGAACGCCCCGACCGGCTCGGCATCGTCCTGATGGACGGCCGGGACAACGTGGGCGCGGGCAACGGGCACGGCGAGGGCCTGCGCGTCTGCACGGACGTGCCGCACGTCACCACGCACCTCATCGCCAACGACCCCGTCCGGATGCGGGAGTTCGCCCAGTCGCTGAGCGCCGAGCTCAAGCGGCGTGCCGAGCTGCTCGGGCGGTCCGACTTCGCCGAGTGGCACACCGGGCGCGAGGTGTCGGGGCGGATGGTCAGCCAGCGCACGCCGGCGGGCGGCCCCGGGACGATGTCGGAGACCGGGGACGTCGAGTCGCCGCCCAGTTCGACGCTGCGGCTGCGGCCGGGCGCGTCCCGGCGACGGGCGGGAGCGGTGCCGCCGCTGCCCCGGCTGGTGGTCGTCGTCGACGATCTGGACGCGCTCGTGACACCGCCGCTCGGGTCGCCGGGGCGGCCCGCGGCGGGGTCGGTGATGCGGGCGCTGGAGGCGGTGGCGCGGGAGGGCGACCGGCTCGGGGTGCACCTGGTGGCGGCCGCCGGGCCGGGGGGCCGTACGGCCCAGACGGAGCCGGCCCGCCGGGCGTCGCTGCGGGTCGTGCTCGACGCGCCGGCGGCGGGGCCGGACGAACCGTTGCCGGGGCGGGGGCGGCTGGACCGGGCGGACGGGCGGAGTGTGCCGTTCCAGGCGGGCCGGGTCACGGGGCGTATCCCTCGTACGGCGACCCTGCGGCCCACCGTCGTGGCGCTGGAGTGGCACCGGATGGGGGATCCGCCCGACCGGCGTCCCGTACGGGAGTTGGGGAACGGGCCCACGGATCTGGCGCTGCTGGCCAGTGCGTTGGAGCGGGCGGCCCGGGAGGTCTCGGCGGCGGAGGTGCCGTCGCTGCTGTGACGGGGGCGCGGGCCGGGTGGGAAACATCGCCACCCGGTGCTGCTGCTCTGCTCGGGGTGGGTTGCGCGGCCCGGCGTTGCGGGGTGCCGCATCCGGGGCCCGCAGGCCGCCGCCGCGAGTCACGACGCGATTACGATCTTCGGTCCCACCACGGACGCGCTCTTGCCGCCCTCACCCCCCTGGCGTACACCAGAGCGCACGGGACAGCGCCGGACGTTCGACGAGGAACGAAGAACGGGGCAGTGATGCGCACGAGCAGCACCATGCGGACAGGCAGCGCCGCGAAGAGGACCACCAGGGCCGCCGCCGCCCTCGCCGCGGGAGCCCTCGCGCTCTCGCTCACCGCGTGCGGCGGTGGCGATGACGACAACGGCGGTGGCGACGAGGGCAGTCAGGGCAACGGCACCAAGAAGCCCGCCACCCTCACCCTTCCCAAGCTGGACGGCGAGAGCCTGGAGGTCGCCGCCGTCTGGACCGGCGCCGAGCAGGAGAACTTCAAGAAGGTCCTCGCCGAGTTCGAGAAGCGCACCGGCGCCAAGGTGACCTTCGTTCCGGCCCAGGACCCGATCATCAACTTCCTCGGCTCGAAGATCGCGGGCGGCGCCCCGCCGGACGTGGCGATGCTCCCGCAGCCGGGCGCCATCAAGCAGGCGGTCGACAAGGGCTGGGCCAAGCCGCTGGGCGCGGAGGCCACCAAGGAGCTGACGAAGAACTACTCGCAGGGCTGGCAGGACATCGGCAAGGTCGGCGGCAAGCAGTACGGCGTCTACTACAAGGCCGCCAACAAGTCCCTGATCTGGTACAACGCGCAGGTCTTCGAGAACGCGGGCGCCGCCGAGCCCAAGACCTGGGACGAGCTCCTCACCACCGCTCAGACGATCTACGACTCGGGCGTCACGCCGTTCTCCGTGGGCGGCGCGGACGGCTGGACGCTCACCGACTGGTTCGAGAACGTCTACCTCTCGCAGGCGGGCCCGGAGAAGTACGACCAGCTGGCCAAGCACGAGATCAAGTGGACGGACCCCTCCGTGAAGGAGGCCCTGACCACACTCGCCCAGATCTGGGGCAAGAAGGACTTTGTCGCGGGCGGCGCGTCCGGCGCGCTGCAGACGGAGTTCCCGGCCTCGGTGACGCAGACCTTCACCGGCGGCGACCAGCCCAAGGCCGGCATGGTCTACGAGGGCGACTTCGTGCAGGTCAACATCGGCGAGACGGACGCGAAGGTCGGCACGGACGCGAAGGTGTTCCCGTTCCCGGCCGTCGGTGACACCGCGCCGGTGGTCTCGGGCGGCGACGCGGCCGTGATCCTCAAGGACTCGAAGGCGGCGCAGGCGCTGGCCACCTTCCTGGCCTCCCCGGACTCGGCGGCGATCCAGGCGAAGCTGGGCGGCTTCCTGTCGCCGAACAAGGCCATCGACACGAGCGCGTACCCGAACGAGGTGCAGAAGAAGATGGCCGACGCGCTGATCGCGGCCGGTGACGACTTCCGCTTCGACATGTCGGACCAGGCCCCGCAGGCCTTCGGCGGCACGCCCGGCAAGGGCGAGTGGAAGGCGCTGCAGGACTTCCTGAAGAACCCGAAGGACATCGCGGGCGCGCAGGCGAAGCTGGAGGCGGACGCGGCCGCCGCCTACGGAGGCTGACGCGATGGCGTCGGCCACGGCGGCAGGGGCCTCACCGGGCCCTGCCGCTCCCAAGTCGCGCAAGAGCGTGACCGGCACCCGCCGGACCGTGGCGGCCCTGTTCCTGCTGCCCGCCCTGGTGCTGCTCGGCGCGCTCGTGGTGTACCCGATCGGGTACTCCCTGGTCCGCAGCTTCTACGACCAGTCCGGCGACTCGTTCGCCGGATTCGACAACTATCAGGCGCTGTTCACCGACGACGGCATCCGCACCGCCCTGAAGAACAACGTCATCTGGGTGGTGTTCGCGCCCACGGTCGCCACCGCGCTCGGTCTGATCTTCGCGGTGCTGACCGAACGGGTGCGCTGGGGCACGGCGTTCAAGCTGGTCGTCTTCATGCCGATGGCGATCTCGATGCTGGCCGCCGGGATCATCTTCCGCCTGGTGTACGACCAGGCGCCGGAGAAGGGCGTCGCGAACGCGGTGTGGGTGGGGGTGCACGACACCTTCGCCGAGTCGTCGGCGTTCCCGAAGGCGCACCCGGGCCGCGATTCCCCGCTGAAGCCGGCCGGCGGGGGCGCGTTCATCACCAAGGAGCCGGTCGGCGCGGGCCAGGTCGTCACGCTGCCGCTCGTCGGCGTGGCCCCCGACCAGATGCCGGACGGCGCGGAGAAGGCCGTACCCGCCCGGCCCGAGGACGGGAAGATCACCGGCACCACCTGGCAGGACTTCACCCGCGGCAAGGGCGTCGGCAAGCTGGGCGGCGTCGACGCCGCCGAGCTGGGCTATGCCGGGATGACGATCGAGGCCGTCAAGGACGGCAAGGTCGTCGCGTCGACGAAGGCCGCCGGCGACGGCACGTTCACGCTGCCCGCCGAGGCCGACGGGGCGCTGCTCAGGCTGCCCGCCGACAACTTCAAGGAGGCCTACAACGGCCTGAACTGGCTCGGCCCCTCGCTCGTCACCCCGGCCATCATCGGGTCGTACGTGTGGATGTGGGCGGGCTTCGCGATGGTGCTGATCGCGGCCGGGCTGGCGGGCGTCCCCCGGGAGCTCCTGGAGGCCGCCCGGGTGGACGGCGCCAACGAGTGGCAGGTCTTCCGCCGGGTCACGGTGCCGCTCCTCGCGCCGGTCCTCGCGGTCGTGGTCGTCACCTTGATGATCAACGTGCTGAAGGTGTTCGACCTGGTCTTCATCATCGCCCCCGGCTCCTCCCAGGACGACGCGAACGTGCTCGCCCTGGAGCTGTACCGCAAGGGCTTCGCCTCGGACCAGCCGGGCGTTGCCAGCGCCATCGCGGTGTTCCTGCTGCTCCTGGTCATCCCGGTGATGTGGTTCAACGTACGGCGGCTGCGGCGGGAGGTGCGGCGATGACGGAGCGTCCGCCGTGTGACGGCTGGGGGTCCGGGGGTCGCCCCCCGGGAGGACGCAGTAACGTACGGCGGCTGCGGCGGGAGGTGCGGCGATGACCGTGGACGCGGGTTCTCCCACCAAGGCGGCCACCGAGCCGTCCGGGACCGCCGTGAAGGCGAAGCCGTCGCTGGGCTCGCGGCTCGCCGAAGGCGTCAGCGGCGGTCTGGTCCGGGTGTTCCTGATCGTGGTGGGCCTGTTCTGGCTGGTCCCGACGATCGGACTGCTGCTGTCCTCGCTGCGCACGCCGAGGGACATGGCGGCCAGTGGCTGGTGGAAGGTCTTCACCGAGCCGTCGCAGCTCACCTTCCAGAGCTACGAGGAACTGCTGAAGAACGGCGACATCACCTCCTCCCTCGTCAACACCGTGCTGATCACGGTCCCGGCGACGGTCCTGGTCGTCGTCATCGGCTCGCTCGCGGGATACGCGTTCGCGTGGATGGACTTCCCGGGCCGCGACTGGTGGTTCCTGGCCGTGGTCGGGCTGCTGGTCGTCCCCGTCCAGGTGGCGCTGATCCCGATCGCCGAACTCTTCGGCAAGATCGGCCTGTTCGGGTCGATCCTGGGAGTGATCCTGTTCCACGTCGGCTTCGGCCTGCCGTTCGCGGTGTTCCTGCTGCGGAACTTCTTCGCGGAGATCCCGAGGGAGCTGCTGGAGGCGGCCCGGCTCGACGGAGCGGGCGAACTGCGGCTGTTCGCCCGGGTGGTGATGCCGCTCGGCGGGCCCGCGATCGCGAGCCTCGGCATCTTCCAGTTCCTGTGGGTGTGGAACGACATGTTGGTCGCGCTGATCTTCTCGGACTCCGGGAGCCAGCCGATCACGGTCGCCCTGCAGACGCAGGTACGGCAGTTCGGCAACAACATCGACGTACTGGCACCGGGCGCGTTCATCTCCATGGTGATCCCGCTGGCCGTGTTCTTCGCGTTCCAGCGGCAGTTCGTCTCCGGCGTGATGGCGGGCGCCGTCAAGTAACCGCCGTCGCATCACCCTTGAGGGGGCGGGCCGGAAACCGGTCCGCCCCCTTCTTCGCGCGCGCGAGATCCCTCGAATGCCGCGACGACCGTAACCAAGGCGCCCTCTGGGCCGTTCCCGGGCCGAACGCCCGCGCCGACCCATGGATGTCCCCGTGCCCCGGTTCAGTGTCATCGTCCCCGCCTACCAGGTTCAGGCGTATCTGCACGAGTGCCTGGATTCGGTGCTGTCCCAGTCCTGCCCGGATCTCGAACTGATCGTGGTCGACGACTGCTCGCCGGACGCCTGCGGCGAGATCGCCGACGAGTTCGCGGAGCGCGACGCGCGGGTGCGGCCCGTGCACCTGCCCCGCAACGAGGGCCTGGGCCCGGCCCGCAACGCCGGGATGGAGCGGGCGACCGGTGACTACCTGGTCTTCCTCGACGGCGACGACACCCTCGCCCCGGACGCGCTGCGGAGCATCGCCGACCGGATCAAGGAGACCGGCGAGACGGACGTCCTGGTCTACGACTACGCCCGCACCTACTGGACCGGCGAGACGGTCCGCAACCGGGCCGCGGCGCACCTCACCGAGCAGGGCCCGGCACCGTTCCGGCTGACCGACCGGCCGGGGCTCATGAAGCTGCTGATGGTGGCCTGGAACAAGGCCGTACGGCGGGAGTTCGCCGAGCGCGAGGGCTTCGTCTTCCCGCCCGGCCACTACGAGGACACCCCGTGGTCCTACCCGGTGCTGATGGCCGCGGAGTCCCTCGCCACGCTGGACCGGGTCTGCGTTCACTACCGGCAGCGCCGGCGGGGCAGCATCCTGGGCACCCCGAGCGAACGCCACCTCGACGTCTTCGCCCAGTACGACCGGGTCTTCGCGTACGTCGAGTCCGACCCGGAGCTGGCCCGCTGGCGGCCGGTGCTGTTCCGCCGCATGGCCGACCACCTGGCGACGGTGTTCACCCGTCCCGACCGCCTCCCGCGCTCCCTGCGCGCCGAGTTCATGCGCCGGGCCCGCGTCCACTGCCGCCGCTACCGCGTCCCCGGCGCCCCCGTCCCGCCGGCCGTCCGGCTGCGCCACGCCCTGCTCCGCCTGGGCCTGCGCCGCACCTACGAGGCCCTGCGGCTGGTGTCGGCCCTGCGCCGCCGGACGCTGAAGGGCTGCGCCAAGCTGCTCGGGACGGCACGCACGGCCGCCCTGCGGCTGCACTACCGGATCCAGCGCCGCCTCCCCCTGCGTGCCGACCGCGCCGTCTTCGCCGACGGCGGCGGCCGGGGGTACGGCGGCGACCCGGCCGCGCTGGAGGAGGCGTTCCGCACCTTCGCGCCGCACGTCCGCACCGCGTGGGCCGCCGACCCCGCGCACCACCACACGGTCCCGCCCGGCACCCGCCGGCTCACCCCGGACACGGCCGCGTACTGGACGGCGCTGGCCCGCTCCCGGTACCTGGTGCACCACACCGGTCTCGACGCGGGCCTGGTCAAGCGCCGGGGTCAGGTGGTGGTCCGGACGCAGGCCGGGACACCCCTCGCGTACACGGGCCTGGACCTCCAGGAGCGCCCGGCCGCCGCCCGCGGCACCGACTTCGCCCGGCTCCTGGACACCGTGGACTCCTGGGACCACCTGGTCTCCGCGAACCGCCACTCCACCCTGACCTTCGAGCGCGTGTACCCGGGCCGCTACACCACGCTGGAGTACGGCCGGCCGCGCACCGACGTGCTCCAGCGGGCGACGGCGGCGGACGTGGCCCGGCTGCGCGAGACGCTCGGCATCCCCGAGGGCACCGTCGCGCTGCTGTACGCGCCCACGTACCGCGACTACCGCCGCACCCAGCGCGCGGGCCTCGACCTGGAGCGCCTCGTCACCCGTCTCGGCCCGCACTTCATGGTGCTGGCCCGCGCCCACCCCCGGCACGGCGGCCCGCTGACCACCGCCCGGCACGACCGGATCGTCGACGTCACCGGCCATCCGAGCGTGGAGGCGCTGTGCCTCGCCTCGGACGCGCTGATCACCGACTGCTCGACACTGATGTTCGACTACGCGGGCCTGGACCGGCCGATCGTGCTCCACGCCGACGAACCGGAGGCCTTCGAAGCGGCCCTCGGCACCTATGTGGACCTCCGCTCCTTCCCGCCGGGCGCGGTGGCGAGCGACGAGGACGAGCTGATCGGCGTCTTCGCCGGCGGCCACTGGTGCGGCCCGCGGTCCGCCCAGCTCAGGGCCGCTTTCCGGGAGCGGTTCTGCCCGTACGACGACGGCCGCGTCGCCGAGCGCGTCGTCCGCCGCGTCGTGCTGGGGGAGACGGACCTCCCCCCGGTGGTGCCGCTCGCCGAACGGCACCCCGCCCCCTCCGCCGCCGCGGCCCTCTCCCGGCCCCCGCTCGCCACCGTGCCGCAACCCGCCGGGCCGCGCACCGTCACCGACAGCCTCTGATCGCCGTTTGTCCACTGGGAGTTCGCATGCCCCGCAGCTCGTCGCGGCCCACTCCGACCCGGCCGCCCACCTGGCGGCCGACCGGACGGCCGGGCCGCCAGGCGGCCCGAGCGACGGGGGTCTCCCGTCGGACCAGGACAACGAGAGAAAGAGCAGTATGCCCCGCTTCAGCATCATCGTCCCGTCCCATGGGGTCGCAGGGCGGCTGTCCCAGGCCCTGGACTCGGTCCTCGCCCAGTCCTTCGGCGACTTCGAGCTGATCCCCGTCTGCGACGCCCCGGACTGCGCCGCGGCGGACATCGCCGCCGACCGCGCCGCGCGGGACTCCCGGGTGGCGCCCGTGCACTCGCCGCCGTCGGGGGGCCCGGCCGGTGCGCGCAACACCGGGGCGCGGGCGGCGACCGGCGCCTATCTGCTGTTCCTCGACGGCGACGACGTCCTGGTGCCGGGCGCGCTGGCGGCGCTGGACGCGCGGCTGGCGGAGACCGGCGGCGCCGACGTGCTGTACTTCGAGCACGAGCGCGTCCCCTGGTGGGAGGGCGAGCCGGCCAACCCGGCCGCCCCGCTGCTGGCGAAGACACCGGACGGGGCCTTCTCGCCCGGCCGCGCCCCGCACCTGACCGGCGTGCAGCTGCCCGCGTGGAGCGCCGTCTACCGCCGCGCCTTCCTCGCCGAGCGGCGGCTGGAGTTCCCCGCCGGGCACTACACGGACATCGGCTTCGCCACCCGGGCCGCGACGGACGCCGACCGCATGACGGTGCTGCGCGCCATCGTCGTACGGCACCTGGTGCGGCGCCAGGGCAGCCGGCTGAACCAGCCCGGCGAGCACCATGCCGAGCTGCTGGACCAGGCCGAGCTGGCGCTGGCGTACGCCGCCGGGCGGGGGCTGCCGGCCGAGCGGCGCGGGCCGCTGTTCGAGCAGCTCTTCGCCCTGATCCTGAAGACGGCCGCCCACCCGAGGCGGCTGACCCGGGGGCGTCGCGCCTTCTTCCGCCGGGCGAGCCGCCTGTACCGGCGCCACCGTCCCGCCGGTTTCCGCGCGCCGGGCGGCCGGCTCGGCGTGCAGCACCGGCTGCTGGCGTCCGGGTCGTACACGGCGTTCCGCACCCTGCGGGCCGCCAACCGCGCGGCGGCCGGGATCCTCGGCCGGCTGCCCCGCCCGCAGGGGCTGCGGACCCGCCTGCGCTATCGGCGCCGGCTGCGCGCTCCGCTGGACCCCAACCTCGTCGTGTACTGCGCGTACTGGGGCCGCGGCTACGCCTGCAACCCGGCCGCGATCCACGCCAAGGCCCGCGAACTCGCCCCGCACCTGCGCGGGGTGTTCCTGGTCGAGCCCGACCAGGCGCACACCGTGCCGGAGGGCGTCGAGCACGCCGTCATCGGCAGCCGGCGCTACTGGGAGGTGCTGGCCCGGGCCACGTACCTGGTGAACAACGCCAACTTCGCCGAGGGTGTCGTCAAGCGCCCCGGCAGCGTGCACCTGCAGACGCAGCACGGCACCCCGCTGAAGACGATGGGCGTGGACCAGTCGACGTACCCGGTGGTGGCGGCGGCCAGCGGCAGCTTCGCCAAGCTGCTGGGCCGCGTGGACCGCTGGGACTACAACCTGTCCTCCAACCGCCACTCCACCCAGATGTGGGAGCGCGCCTTCCCCGGCTCGTACGAGCACCTGGAGTACGGCTATCCGCGCAACGACGTCTACTACACGGCGACCGCCGACGACGTCGCCCGCATCCGGCGCGAACTGGGCGTACCGGAGGGGAGGACGGCCGTCCTGTACGCGCCCACGCACCGCGACCACGAGACCGGGTTCGGCGCGGGCGGCCTGGATCTGGAGGCGTTCTGCGAGGCGGCCGGCGAGGACGTGGTGGTGCTGCTGCGCGCCCACTACTTCTACGACCGGGGCGGCCGGAGGGAGGGCAGCGGCCGGATCATCGACGTCACCGGGCACCGCTCCTCGGAGGACGTGTGCCTGGCCGCCGACGCGCTGGTCACCGACTACTCGTCGATCATGTTCGACTACGCCAACCTCGACCGGCCGATCGTCGTGTACGCCGACGACTGGGACGTGTACCGGGAGACCCGCGGCGTCTACTTCGACCTGACCGCGGCCCCGCCCGGCCCGGTGGCGCACACCCCCGAGGAGCTGGCCCGCGTCTTCCGCGACGGCTCGTACGCGGGCGCCGAGTCGGCGGCGCTGCGGGCGGCGTTCCGGGAGCGGTTCTGCGAGTTCGACGACGGCCGGGCCGCCGAGCGCGTGGTGCGCCGGGTACTGCTCGGCGAGCCGCCGGAGGCGATCGCGCCCGTGACCCCGCTCGCGCAGCGCGTCCCGGCCCCCGCCGCCGCCACCCTCGTAAGGAGCTGACCCGCAGTGCCCCGCTTCAGCGTCATCATCCCCTGCTTCAAGGTGCAGGGCTTCCTGCGCGAGTGCCTCGACTCGGTCCTGGACCAGTCCTACCGGGACATCGAGGTGATCGCCGTGAACGACTGCTCGCCGGACGGCTGCGGCGCGATCCTCGACGAGTACGCGGCCCGCGACGACCGGCTGCGCGTGCTGCACCTGGAGGAGAACGTCGGCCTCGGCCGGGCCCGCAACGCCGGGATGCCGCACGCCACCGGCGACTACCTGTTCTTCCTGGACAGCGACGACACCCTCACCCCGGGCGCCCTGCGGGCGATGGCCGACCGGCTCGCGGAGGCGGACGACCCGGACGTCCTGGTCTTCGACTACGCGCGCACCTACTGGTGGGGCGGCACCCGGCGCAACGTCCTCGCCCGGGTCCTCGCGGAGGCCGGCAGCGGCACCTTCACGGCCGCCGAGCACCCGGAGATCCTCGAGCTGCTGATGGTGGTGTGGAACAAGGTCTACCGGCGCGACTTCACCGAGCGGGAGGGCTTCACCTTCCCGCCGGGCTACTACGAGGACACGCCCTGGACGTTCCCGGTGATGTTCAGCGCCGGGCGGATCGCCGCGCTGGACCGCATCTGCCTGAACTACCGGCAGCGGCGCAGCGGCAACATCCTGTCCACCACCAGCCGCAAGCACTTCGACATCCACGAGCAGTACGAGCGGGTCTTCGCGTTCGTCGACGCCCGGCCCGAGCTGGCCGGCTGGCGGCCGTTCCTGCACGCCAAGATGGGCGAACACTGCCTGGACATCCTGTCCAAGCCGGACCGGCTGCCCCCCTCCGACAAGGCCGAGTTCTTCCGTCGCACCGCCGAGATGTTCCGCGCCCACCGGCCGGAGGGTGCCCCGGTCCCGCCCGGGCTGCGGGTGCTGGAGCGGGGCTACACGGCGTACCGGCTGCGGCGGCAGTCCGGGCGGGCGGCCCGGGAACTGGTGCGGCGGACGCGGCAGGCGGGCGGCGCGGCCGCCGGGCGCCTGGGCCGGGTCCGCTCCGCGGTGAACACCCGCCGCCCCCTGGACCCGCACCTCGCCGTGTACTCGGCGTTCTCCCACCGGGGCGTCCTCGGCGACCCCGCGGCGGTCTACCACAAGGCCCGCGAGATCGCGCCGCACCTGCGCGGAGTGTGGGTGGTGCGCGACGAGGAGGACGCCAGGCTGCTGCCGCCGGGCACGGAGCACGTGCTCCTGGGCAGCTCGGCCTACCGCCGGGTGACCGAGCGGGCCACGTACTTCGTCAACAACGTCAACTGGCCCGGCTCGCTGGCCAAGCGCCCCGGCAGCGTCCACATCCACACCCACCAGGGCACCCCGCTCAAGTTCATGGGCGCCGACCTGCTGGACAAGCCGGGTGCCCGGCACGGCCTGGACGTGCCGCAGATGCTGCGCCGCGCCGACCGCTGGGACTACAGCCTGGTCGCCAACCGGCACTCGGAGCTGGTGTGGGAGCGGGCGTACCCGTGCCACTTCACGTCCGTGCGGACCGGCAGTCCGCGCAACGACGTCCTGGTCGGCGCCGGTCCCGAGCACGGCCGCCGGGTGCGCGAACGGCTCGGTGTGCCCGAGGGCCACACGGTGGTGCTGTACGCGCCGACCCGCCGCGACTACCGGCGGGGCGGGCACGTCGACCGGATCGACCTGGCCCGCCTCGCCGCCGACCTCGGCGAGGACCACACCCTGGTGGTCCGGCTGCATCCCTCGCTCGCCACCGGGCACGCCCGCGGCATGGGCCTGTCCGAGCTGCACCGGCGGGGCGTGGTCGTCGACGCGACGGACGAACCGCACGTCGAGGACGTGATGCTCGCCTCCGACCTGCTGATCACCGACTACTCCGCCCTGATGTTCGACTACGCGCTCCTGGACCGGCCGATCGTCGTCCACGCCGACGACTGGGGTGCCTACGCGGCGAGCCGCGGCGCCTACTTCGACATCACCGCGGACGCGCCGGGCCATGTGGCGCGCTCCTACCGGGAGCTGGCGTGGCTGCTGGAGTCGGGGGCGTGGCGGGACGAGGAGTCGGCGCGGCTGCGGTCCGCGTTCCGGGCGCGGTTCGGCGAGTACGACGACGGGCGGGCCGCCGAGCGGGTCGTGCGGACGCTGATGCTGGGAGAGGTGATGCCGGCACCGGCTCCCGCGGTCACCGTCCCCGCGGCCCGTACCGTCCCCGCGGCCCGTGCCGTCCCCGCCGACGACCGCGACCTGCTGACCTCCTCGTGAGGCCGCGCACCTGGGTACTGGCCCTGGCCGCGGTGTTCGCCGTGCTCCAGCTCGCGAACGTCACCGGCCGGGACACGCCCGACACCAAGAACTACCTGGCGTACGCCCTGAGCCTGTCCGGCGAGAGCAAGCGCGGGGCGGCGGCGGCCACCATCGACTACGTGTGCGCGAGCCAGGCGTCGGTGGCCCGCCGCGACCAGGGCGTGCACGTGGTCCGCTTCCACCGCCCCGACCCCACCGACCGGGTCGTGGCGGACTGCCGGGAGCGGGAGTGGGGGCAGGTGGAGCCGCGGCTGGCGGCCGGGCAGACCGGCGGGCACACCGTGCCGTACATGCCGGAGCGCTTCATGCGGATCTTCGAGGTGCGGCCCGGCTATCCGGTGTTCCTGGTCCCGTTCGTCACCACGCTGGGGGTGACGTGGGGGCTGTGGGCGGCGGGCGTGGTCATCGCGTGCGCGGGCGGCGTCCTCGCCTTCCTGATCCTGCGGGCGCTGTCCGTGCCGCTGCCGCTCGCGCTGACCGGGCAGGCCCTGTACTACGTGCTGCCGAGCGGCACGACCGCCGTGCGCCCGATGACCGAGGGGCTGCTGATGGCGCTGACGCTGGCGGTGGTGTGGGGCTGTGCACTGGTGCTGCGGGCGGGGCGCGAGCGGGCGGGTCTCGCCCTGGTCGCCGGGTCGCTGCTCGCGCTGTTCGCCGTCAAGCACTCCCAGGCGCTGTTCCTGGGGGTGTGTCTGGCGGCGGCCGGCGCCGCCATCGCGCTGCGGCGGCGCCGACGGGGCCGGCCCCCGGGCCGGGACGTGCTGGCGCTCGCGGCCGTCGGCCTGGCCGGGGCGCTGGTCACGATGACGCTGGCCCGGCTGCTGCACTACCCGTCCGAGTCCGACAGCCTCCAGGACCTGCTCACCGGCCACTTCGCGCGGCCGGACCGGGAGGATCCGTGGCCGGAGTTCTGGCAGTTGCAGGGCAACTTCTGGGTGGAGTGGCTGCGCCGGCAGGCGTGGGAGCCGCTGTTCGTCGCGGCCCTGGGCGCCGGGGCGTGGGGCGCGTTGCGGCGGGGGCGCGCGGTCGGCGTCTTCGTGGTCGCGGCGGCGTTCACCGGCGTCCTCACCCAGGCCGCGCACCCGGACATCAACATCTGGGGCGAGCGGCTGATCGTGCTGGCCTGGCTGCTGCCGGTGGTGGGCGTCCCGCTGCTGCTGGAGCCGGTGCTGCGGGGCCGGGTGGCCCTGCCCGCGCAGGGACACGCCGACCGGGAGCGGGCGGTCAGCTGAACCCGGCGCTCACCCGTTGAGGTGAAGTGACGTCAAGCCGTTGACGTCGGCGGGAACATACGGCAAATGCCCCGGATGTCCCCCTTTCCCGTCCTCCAGTGAGCGCCGGCGCCCTCGCCCGGCGGACCGTGCGCGGCGCGACGGCGCTGCGCGGCGGCCGCTCCTGGCGCCCCACCCCGTTCCAGGCCGCCGGCTTCCTGTTCTTCCTGGTGATGTCGCTGGCGTACTGGCGGGTGCCGCTGTGCTGCGACGCCGGCCAGCACGCGGCGGTGGTGGAACGCCTGAAGGCCGACCTCCTCCGTCCGCGTCACCCGATGGCCGACCTGCCGGGCACGGGCAGCGCCTACTACTCGCCGTACGCGGTGGCGCAGGGCCTGTTCGCCCGGTTCGCGGGGCTGGGCGGCTGGGAGGTGGTGCGGCTCGCCGGACCGCTGAACCTGGTGGTGCTGCTGACCGGACTGGGCCGCTTCGTGCGGGTACTGAGCCCGCGGCCGTGGGCGCCCGTGCTGGCGCTGGGCGCGATGACGCTGCTGTGGGGCACCGACCGGGCCTGGTGGAGCGGCTACCTGGGGCTGATGTCGATGACCGGCAACCTCGGCTATCCGTCGGCGTTCGCGATCGGCCTCACCTTCTGGGCCTGGGCGCTGACGGGAACGCTGGCCCGCGACGCGCGCCGGGTGCGGTACGTGGGGCCCAGCGGGCTGCGCGGCTTCGGCGGCTACGCGGGACTGGGCGTCCTGTACGGGCTGATCCTGCTGGTGCACCCGATCACGGCGGTGGCGGCGGCACTGGGCGGCGTCGCGCTGGTGGCCGGGTGGCAGCGGGGCCGGCACGGCGCGGTCATCGGGCGGTGGGCGCTGACGGGGGCGGTGGCGCTGCTGTCGGCGGCCTGCTGGCCGTACTTCGACGTCTTCGCGCTGGCCGGTGACGACAGCGTGGACGGCATGCACCGGGTCCTGTACCTGGACCTGCCCGGGGAGTTCTGGCTGGCACTGCTCGGGCTGCCGGCGCTGTGGCTGCGCGGACGCCGCTCGGCGCGGGATCCGCTGGTGCTGATGTTCGCGCTGGACTGCGCGGTGGTGGCCTACGGCTGGCTGAGCGGCCACTACACCTACGGCCGGATTCTCGGGCTCACGCTGGTGCCGCTGCAGTTCGCGGCGGCGATCGAGCTGGCGGCTCCCCGGCCGTGGGGGCGGTGGCGGCGGCTGCTCGGCACGGTGGTGGCCGCGGGGGCCCTGCTGGGGTTCCTCACGGTCCAGGCGGGGGCGGTGGTGCCGCGCCCGCTGGACCCGGTCGGCTTCGAGCAGCCGCCCGACTGGCCGACCTACGCGTGGGCGGCCCGGCACATCGGGCCCGGCGAGGTCGTGATCACCGATGGCTACCACGCCGCGCACGCCATCGCCGGGTACGGGCCGAACCTCGCGGCGCCCGCCTGGCCGGACCCGTCGCTGGACGAGCGGGAGCGCAGGCGGCGCGTGGCCGATGTGAAGGCGTATCTCGCCCCCGGCTCGACCCGCGCCGTGCGCGCCGCCGTCGTGCGCCGCTACCACGTCCGCTGGTTGCTGCTGACGCGCTGGCACCCGGTGCCCGAGGAGGCGGTGGTGATGGCGTGGAGCGAGCGGACGGGGGAGGTGCTGGCGCGGGTCGGGGGATGACCCGGGCTCCGGTGCCTACTCGATGACGAGCTCGACCTCGATGTTGCCGCGGGTGGCGTTGGAGTAGGGGCAGACCTGGTGGGCCTGCTCGACCAGCTTGCGGCCGGTCTCCTCGTCCACGCCCTCGGGCAGCTCGACGCGGAGGGTGACGGCGAGCCCGAAGCCCTGGCCCTGCTTGCCGATGCCGACCTCGGCGGTCACCGCGGCGTCGCTGACGTCGACCTTGGCCTGCCGGCCGACGAGGCCGAGGGCGCTGCCGAAGCAGGCGGCGTACCCGGCGGCGAACAGCTGCTCCGGGTTGGTGCCCTGCCCGTCGCCGCCCATCTCGACGGGGGCGCTGAGGGCGAGGTCCAGCTTGCCGTCGGAGCTGACGGCGCGGCCGTCACGGCCGTGGGTGGCGGTGGCGGCGGCGGTGTAGAGCGCGTCCATGGAAATCCCGTCCCTCTGAGAGCTGAAGCGTTCCGACGACTGAAGTAGAGCACACAATTAAGTTGTGCACAACTTACTGGCCTCCAAAGCTACCCTGGACCCATGACCACGCCACCGCCCCCGCCCCCGCCCGCGACGGACTGGCTCCGCCTCGACCAGCAGATCTGCTTCTCCCTGAACGCGGCCTCGCGCGCCTTCGGCGGCGTGTACCGGGTGCTGCTCAAGGAGCTGGGGCTCACGTATCCGCAGTACCTGGTGATGCTGGTGCTGTGGGAGCACGGCGAGCTGCCGGTCAAGAAGCTCGGCGAACATCTGCGGCTGGACTCGGGCACGCTGTCACCCCTGCTCAAGCGGCTGGAGGCGGCCGGCCTGGTCCACCGGGAGCGCAGCGCGCGGGACGAGCGGTCGGTGCGGGTGCGGCTGACGGAGGAGGGCGTCGCGCTGCGCGAGCGGGCCGCCGAGGTGCCACGCCGGATCGCCGCGGCGACCGGCCTGGACCTCACGGAGATCCAGGACCTGCGCTCCCGCCTCGACCGCCTGACGACGGCATTGGACACGTACGCCCCGGAAGCAGCCACAAACTGACCCTGCCCCGGCAACCTCAGCAGTGCTCACCCGCCGTAGCTGCGGGCACTCGGGCCTCCCCCAGCGCCTGAACGGCCCAGGAGGTATCCCCAGGGACAGCACGGGTGGGCGGTGGGGCCCCCTCTCATGGGGGTCCCCCCGCGCGAGCGCAGCCGAGCGTGGGGGAGAAGCCGAGAGCGGGGGGAGGCACCCCGCGACGCCGGGCTGCGGACCCACCCGTCCCCAACGCCCCCGCCGAGGTCAGACGCCCCGGGGGCAGACGCGCCGCCTCACAACGCCTTGAGCCCCTCCGCCGTGGCCCGCGCCAACGCCCCCAGATACCCCTTGGGCAACTTCCCGCCCCGCACGACCACCGACCGCCAGTACAGCGGCCCCGAGATCAGATCCAGCGCCAGATCCGCGTCGACCCCCGCACCCAGCTCCCCCCGCTCCACCGCCGCCGCCAGAATCTTGCTGGCGACCCCGTCCTGCCCCTCCCGCACCGTCTTCTGCAACGCCTCCGCGATGTCCGGATTGCGCGCCGCCTCCGCCTGGAGGTCCGGAATGACCTGCGAGGCCACCGGATGCCGCAGGGCACGGGACGTCACCTCGTACAGCAGCCGCAGATCCCCCTCCAGGGACCCGGTCTCCGGCGCGGGCAGCCCCTGCACCGCGAGCGCCGACACGATGTCGAGCACCAGGTGCAGCTTGGAGCGCCAGCGCCGGTACACCGCCGTCTTGCCGACCCCCGCACGGCGCGCGATCCCCTCGATGGACATCCGCGCGTAGCCGACCGCCGCGAGCTCCTCGAAGACGGCCGCCCGGATGGCCTCCGTCACGTCCTCGCGCAGCACGGCCGCCCCGGCGGGGGCCCGGCGCGGGCGCGGCTGCGGCTCGTCGGCGACGGCGTCGGCATCGGCGTTGGTCGTCATACGAGCCAAGCATAGGGGCGTCACGACGAAACGGTTGCGTTCCGACGCCACCCGGGCCTACGCTCACGTCACGACGATACGGTGCCGTCCCGACGTAAGCGAACGGTCGGCGTCCCACCGGGAAACACCGGGAGTCGCCTCCGTCACCCCTCCCCCGAGCGAAAGCAGCGGATGTGAGCCAGGTCCTCGACACACCGCCTCCGACACCGGCCGGCCCGGCCGCCCCCACCGCACCCCACGACCTCGCGGCCCTCGCCGCCCGCCACGGTCTGTCGGTCAGCGGCGCCCGGCCCTCCCTGCCCGAGTACGTCCGCCAGTTGTGGGCGCGCCGGCATTTCATCGGCGCCTTCGCCACCGCCAAGCTCACGGCCCAGTACAGCCAGGCCAAGCTGGGCCAGCTGTGGCAGGTGATGACGCCGTTGCTGAACGCGGCGGTGTACTACTTCATCTTCGGCGTGCTGATGAACACCAAGCGCGGCGTGGAGGACTACGTCCCGTTCCTGGTCACGGGCGTGTTCGTGTGGACGTTCACGCAGAGCTCGCTCATGGCGGGCACCCGGGCCATCTCCGGCAACCTCGGCCTGGTGCGGGCCCTGCACTTCCCGCGGGCCTCGCTGCCGGTCTCCTTCTGCCTCCAGCAGCTCCAGCAGCTGCTGTTCTCGATGGCCGCCCTGGCCGTCATCCTGCTCGCCTTCGGCGTGCCGCCCGGCGTCTCCTGGGTGCTCACGGTGCCGGTCCTCGTGCTCCAGTTCGTGTTCAACGCGGGGGTGTCGCTGGTCATGGCCCGGCTGGGCGCCAAGTTCCCCGACATCGCCCAGCTGATGCCGTTCCTGCTGCGCACCTGGATGTACGGCTCGGGCGTGATGTTCAGCATCGACCACATGACCGGCCCGGACAGCGGCCTGCCGTCCTGGGTCGGCACGGCGCTCCAGCTCAACCCCGCCGTCGTCTACATCGACCTGATGCGCTTCGCCCTGATCGACAGCTTCGACGGGAGCCACCTGCCGCCCCACGTCTGGGCGCTCGCGGTGGGCTGGGCAGTGGTCGCCGGGATCGGCGGCTTCATCTACTTCTGGAAGGCCGAGGAGACCTACGGTCGTGGCTGACAACACCGGCACCCCCCAGCGGACGGACGAGCGCGTCCCCACCGTCGTCGCCGACGGCGTCGACATCGTCTACCGGGTCAACGGCACCGGCGCCGGACGGGGCTCCGCGACGGCCGCCCTCAACCGCATCGTGCGGCGCGGCAAGGCCGAGAAGGCCGCGGGCGTGCGCCGGGTGCACGCGGTGAAGAACGTGTCCTTCGTGGCGTACCGCGGCGAGGCGATCGGGCTCATCGGCACCAACGGCTCCGGCAAGTCCACCCTGCTCAAGGCGGTCGCGGGCCTCCTCCCCGTGGAGAACGGCCGCATCTTCACGGACGGCCAGCCCTCCCTGCTCGGTGTCAACGCGGCCCTGATGAACGACCTCACCGGCGAGCGCAACGTGTACCTCGGCGGCTTGGCGATGGGCATGACCCGTCCCCAGATCAAGGAGCGGTACCAGGAAATCGTCGACTTCTCCGGCATCAACGACAAGGGCGACTTCATCACCCTGCCGATGCGCACCTACTCCTCCGGCATGGCGGCCCGGCTGCGCTTCTCCATCGCCGCCGCCAAGGACCACGACGTCCTCCTCGTCGACGAGGCCCTCGCCACCGGCGACCGCTCCTTCCAGAAGCGCTCCGAGGAACGCATCCGCGAGCTGCGCAAGCACGCCGGCACGGTGTTCCTGGTCAGCCACAGCAACAAGTCGATCCGCGACACCTGTGACCGGGTGCTGTGGCTGGAACGGGGCGAGCTGCGCCTGGACGGGCCGACGGACGAGGTGCTGAAGGAGTACGAGAAGTTCACCGCCCGCTAGGGCCTGTCCGACACGAAGGCGCCCCGGGTCCGAACGGACCCAGGGCGCCTTCACGGCATTACGCGGTCTCCCGCACGGCTACGCCGTCACGAGTGCGTCCGTAGCAGCGTCCGCATCGTCCGCATCGCCACCGACAGGTTGGAGAGGTCGAAGGCGTCCGAGCCCTTGATCTCCTCCAGCGTGGTGCGGGCCCGGCCGAGGATCGCCGCGTTCTTCTGCTCCCACAGCTTGAACCGCTGCTCGGGCGTCGACGTGCCGTTGCCCGCCGCCAGGACGTCCGCGGTGAGCGCCGCGTGCGCCGCGTACAGGTCCTCGCGGATCGCCGCGCGGGCCATGGACTGCCAGCGGTCGGCGCGGGGCAGGTCGCTGATCCGGTCCATCAGCTGGGTGATGCCCAGCCGGTCGGCGACGTCGTAGTACACCTCGGCGACGTCCAGCGGCTCCTTGCCCATGCGGTCGGCCACCGAGACGATGTCCAGCGTCGGGAAGGCCGAGGAGAACCCGGCCACCCGGGTGGCCGGCTCGTCCGGGACACCGGAGGCGGTCAGCTCGTCGTAGATGTGCTGGTACCACTCCGCGTCCGCGCCCCGCAGCAGCTTGGGCAGCTGCGCCCAGACCTGCCCGACGCGCTCGGCGAAGAAGTCCACCGTCTCGGCGAGCTCCAGCGGCTGCGGCCGGTTGTTGAGCAGCCAGCGGGTGCCGCGCTCGACCAGCCGGCGCGAGTGCAGCCGGATGCGGGTCTGGACGGCGGCCTCGACCTTGGTGTCCAGGGCCTCCACCGCGTCCCACACCGGGGAGGCGCGGAAGATCGCGCGGGCCGCGGTCTGCGCCCGCACGATCTCCTCCAGCGACGCGCCGGTCTCCTCGCGCATCCGGTGCAGATACGTCGTACCGCCCGTGTTGACCGTGTCGTTGACCAGGACCGTCGTCGTGATCTCACGGCGCAGCGGGTGGCTGTCGATCTGGTCGAGGAACTGCTCGCGCAGCGCCGTCGGGAAGTACGCGTGCAGCAGGCCCTTGAGGTACGGGTCGTCCGGCAGCGAGGTGTGCAGCAGCTCCTCGGCGACCGTGATCTTCGTGTACGCCAGCAGGACGGCGGTCTCCGGGCCGGTCAGGCCCTGCCCGGCGTTCAGGCGCTCACGGATCTGGCGGTCGGTGGGCAGGAACTCCAGGGCCCGGTCCAGGCTGCCCTCGCGCACCAGGTGGCGCATGAAGCGCTGCTGGGCGTTGAGCATGTCGTTGGACTGGGCGAGCGCGTTGGCGATGGCCGTGTTCTGCGCGTAGTTGTTGCGCAGGACCAGCGCGCCGACCTCGTCGGTCATCTCGGCGAGCAGCTTGTTGCGCTGCTTGACGGTCATGTCGCCGTCCTTGACGAGACCGTTCAGCAGGATCTTGATGTTCACCTCGTGGTCGGAGGTGTCCACGCCCGCGCTGTTGTCGATGGCGTCCGTGTTGATCTTGCCGCCCTTGCGGGCGAACTCGATCCGGCCCAGCTGGGTCAGGCCGAGGTTGCCGCCCTCGCCGACGACCTGGACCCGCAGGTCGCCGCCGTCGACGCGGATGGGGTCGTTGGCCTTGTCGCCGACGTCGCCGTTGGACTCGGTGGACGCCTTGACGTACGTACCGATGCCGCCGTTCCACAGCAGGTCCACCGGGGAGGTGAGGATCGCCTTCATCAGCTCGGCCGGGGTCATCTTGGTGATGCCGGCCTCGATGCCGAGGGCCTCGCGGATGTGCGCGTTGACCGGGATCGACTTGGCCGTGCGCGGGAAGATGCCGCCGCCGGCCGAGAGCAGCTCGGTGTTGTAGTCCTCCCACGACGAGCGCGGCAGGTCGAACAGGCGGCGCCGCTCGGCGTACGAGACGGCCGCGTCCGGCGTCGGGTCGATGAAGATGTGCCGGTGGTCGAAGGCGGCGACCAGGCGGATGTGCTCGCTGAGCAGCATGCCGTTGCCGAACACGTCACCGGACATGTCGCCGATGCCGACGACCGTGAAGTCCTGGCTCTGGGTGTCCACGCCCAGCTCCCGGAAGTGCCGCTTGACGGACTCCCAGGCGCCCCGGGCGGTGATGCCCATGCCCTTGTGGTCGTAGCCGGCCGAGCCGCCGGAGGCGAAGGCGTCGCCGAGCCAGAAGTTGTAGGACTCGGCGACCTCGTTGGCGATGTCCGAGAACTTCGCGGTGCCCTTGTCGGCGGCGACGACGAGGTAGGTGTCGTCCTCGTCGTGCCGGACGACGTCCGCCGGGTGCACGATCTCGCCGGCCACCATGTTGTCGGTGATGTCGAGCAGCGCCGAGATGAACGTCCGGTAGCTGGCGATGCCCTCGGCCAGCCAGGCGTCGCGGTCCGCGTTCGGGTCGGGCAGCTGCTTGGCGACGAAGCCGCCCTTGGCGCCGACCGGCACGATGACGGTGTTCTTCACCATCTGCGCCTTGACCAGGCCCAGGATCTCGGTGCGGAAGTCCTCCCGGCGGTCGGACCAGCGCAGACCGCCGCGCGCGACCTTGCCGAACCGCAGGTGCACGCCCTCGACGCGCGGCGAGTACACCCAGATCTCGAACGCCGGGCGCGGCGCGGGCAGGTCCGGGATGGCCTGCGGGTCGAACTTCATGGAGACGTAGTCGTGCGGCTCTCCGCCGCTCGTCTTCTGGAAGAAGTTCGTCCGCAGCGTCGCCTTGATGACGGTGAGGAAGGAACGCAGGATCCGGTCCTCGTCGAGCGACGCCACCTGGTCGAGGGCCGCGTCGAGCTCTTCGAGCAGGGCGTCCACGATCTCGAGCCCGGCGCGCTGCCGCTCCGGCGACATCCGCGCCTCGAACAGGGAGACGAGCAGGCGGGTGGTGTGGACGTTGTTGCGGAGGGTGTCCTCCATGTAGTCCTGGCTGAAGGTGGAGCCCGCCTGCCGCAGGTACTTGGCGTACGCGCGCAGCACCATGGCCTGCCGCCAGGTCAGCCCGGCGCTGAGCACGAGGGCGTTGAAGCCGTCGTTCTCCGCCTGGCCGGTCCAGGTGGCGGCGAAGGCGTTCTGGAACCGCTCGCGCGCGTCGTCGCCGAGGTACTCGCCGGCGGCGGCCTTCGGCATGCGCAGACCGAAGTCGTAGATCCAGGCCGTCGTGCGGTCCGCGCAGCGCAGCTCGTACGGGCGCTCGTCGGTGACCTCGACGCCGAGCCGGCTGAGCACCGGGAGCACCTGCGAGAGGGAGACCGAGCCGCCCTTCTGGAAGATCTTGAACCGGCGTTCCTCGGGCACGGCGCCCACCGGCTCGTACAGGCTCAGCGCGAACGTCCGGTCCTCGTCGAGCCGCTCCAGGTGACCGAGGTCGGCGACCGCGGAGCGCGGGCCGTGGTCGGCCTTGTAGCCCTCGGGGAAGGCCGCCCCGTAGCGGCGCATGAGCTCCGCGGAGCGCTCCTCGCCGAACTCGGCGGTCAGCGCCTCGGCGAAGCCGTCGGCCCAGGAGCGGGCGGCCTCGACGAGGCGGGCCTCGATGCGCTCCTTGTCGGCGTCGGACAGCTCCGGCAGCTCGGTGCCCTGCGGCACGCGGACCACGAAGTGCAGCCGGGACAGGATCGACTCGGTGTTCCAGGCCGTGAAGTCGACGCTGGTGCCGCCGAGCTCCTCCTTGAGGATGTCGATGATCCGCAGCCGGACACCGGTGGTGTAGCGGTCGCGGGGGAGGTAGACGAGGGCCGAGTAGTAGCGGCCGTACTCGTCCTGGCGCAGGTAGAGCCGCAGCCGGCGGCGCTCCTGGAGGTAGAGCACGGAGGTGACGATCGGCTCCAGCTCCTCGACCGGCATCTGGAACATCTCGTCGCGCGGGTACGTCTCCAGGATCTGGAGCAGGTCCCGGCCGTCGTGGCTGTTGGGTGAGAACCCGGCCCGGTCCAGCACCTCCTCCACCTTGCGCCGGATGACCGGGACGCGACGGACGGACTCGGTGTAGGCGGCGGACGAGAACAGGCCGAGGAAGCGCCGCTCACCGACGACGTTGCCCTGCTCGTCGAACTTCTTGACGCCGATGTAGTCCAGGTAGGACGGCCGGTGCACGGTGGCCCGGCTGTTGGCCTTGGTCAGCACGAGCAGCCGGTGCTCGCGGGCCTTGGCGCGGGCGTCGGCGGGCAGCCGCTCGAAGGACGGGCTGACGGGGTGGCTCTCGTCGGTCGCGTGGTGCGGGTCGGAGCGCAGGATGCCGAGGCCGGTGCCGGCCACGGCCGCGAGGGAGTCGTCGCCGCGCAGCTGATACTCGCGGTAGCCCAGGAAGGTGAAGTGGTCGTCCGCCAGCCAGCGCAGCAGCTCGCGGGCCTCCTCCACCTCCTGCCGGCTCAGGTCGCCGGGGGCGGGCTCGTCCGGCAGCCCCTCCGCGATGCGGACGGCCGCGTCGCGCATCTTGCCCCAGTCCTCGACGGTCTCGCGGACGTCGTTGAGGACGCGCAGCAGGTCGGCGGTGATCTGCTTCAGGTCGCCGCGGTCGGTCTCGCGGTCGATCTCGACGTGGATCCAGGACTCGACGTGCGCGTCGTGCGGGAGGCCGTCGGTGGGCGGGCCGGCGAGGACCTCGACGAGCTTGCCGGTGACGTCGCGACGGACCACGAACTGCGGGTGGACGACGACGTGGATGCCGCGGCCCTGGCGGGTCAGCTCGTTGGTCACGGAGTCGACGAGGAAGGGCATGTCGTCCGTGACCACCTCCACGACGGAGTGGCTGCACGTCCAGCCGTTCTCCTCCACCGTCGGGGTGTGGACCCGCACGTTCGCGGTGCCCTGCGGACGGTTCTCGGCCAGCCGGTAGTGCGAGACGGCGGCACCGAAGATGTCGACCGGGTCGCGGTCGGCCAGGTCCTCCGGGGCGGTGTGCCGGTAGTAGCGCCGAAGGAACGCGAACACGGACGCGTAGTCCGGGGTGCCCGGGGTCCCCGGGGGGGTGTCCGGAGTGCCCTCGTCCGTCGTCCCAGTCGGTAGGTGCCCCCCGACCGGGCTGTTCTCAGCTACCCGCGCGGCCCTCTCGAGCAGCTCGGCCTTGGCTTCGTCCAGCTTGGTCTGCATTGTCCTCTGGCTCCTGTCGCGCGCCGTTGCGTGACGTAGAAGGAAGTACGGTCTCCGGCCTTCCGGCGTGGCATCGAGACGCGGGGTGTCCGGTCTGTTCCGACGCTATGCCGCAAGGTGAGAGGAGCGGGGGCAAATCAGCCAATGTCGACGCGCCCGCCGGGTGTGATGTCGCTCTCGCGGTCACTGCCCGGGGAGTGCGCGGCGCCGAACCGGGGACCTTCGATGCCCCGTCCCGCCCGCGAAAACCAGCGACCGCCGCCCGGTCACGGATGTGGTCCGTGCTCGCCGGGCGCAGAGCAGGGGCGCCGGTGCCCCCGCGAGCTATCGCGCTGATCACGCCACAAGGCTATCGCCCCCGACAGGTCATCCGTCACGAGCCGCATGTGTACAAAACAGAGCCAAGAACTTGGACATTCTGCACAGTCATGACGTCCCCAACCGCTGGTACACCACCCCACAGCCGCAGCCGGCCACCGCCGGACCACACCGGTCGCAGCTGCGGGCAGTCGTGCCTCCCCGGTGCCTGAACGGCCTGGCACGGGTGCGCGGTGGGGGTCCCCCCGCTCATGGGGGTCCCCCCGCGCGAGCGCAGCCAAGAGCGGGGGAGGCACCCGCCGGCGCCGGGCCACGCGACCCACCCCCGGCCAGCGCCCACGCCGGACGCCCCTCACTCGAGGGCACCCCGCCCCCGGCCCCCGCCCAAAGACCTACGCCGCCGCCACCAACCGCTCCGCCTCCGCCACGGCCTCCCCCAACGTGTCCACCACCGGCACCCCCGCCCCCACCAGACTGGCCCGACTGTGCGACCCCCCGGTGTACAGCACCGCCCACGCCCCCGCATGCCGCGCGGCCACCGCATCATCCGCGGCATCCCCGATCACCACCGTACGAGCGGGCTCCACCACCGAGCCCAGCGCCGCGAGATGCCGCACCATGTGCTCGGCCTTGCTGCCCCCGGAGGGCCCCGTCCGCCCGTCGACGCGCAGGAAGTGCGCCTCGATCCCGAGCCCCCTCACCAACGGAACGAGCTCCTCGTGCCCGTACATGCTGAGGATCGACTGGCTGCGCCCCGCCGACCGCCACCTGGCGAGCAGCTCGGTCACGCCCTCGGTGAGCCCGCACCGCACCCGGTGCTCGGTGTAGTACCGGTGGAAGGTCGCGTCCATGACCTCCCACTCGGCGTCCGTGGGCAGCCGCCCCATCAGCCGTTCGTAGAACTTCGGCACCGGCACGCAGTACAGCGCCCGGTACTGCTCGAGCGTGATCGGCGTCAGCCCGAACTCGGCGAACGCCGCGTTCGTCGCCCCGATGATGGCGTCGTTGTCGTGGAACAGCGTGCCGTTCCAGTCCCAGACGATGTGCGCCCCTGTCCGCGTTTCCATGCCAGAAAACGTACCCGCCGCCACCGACAGTCAAGACGGCCGGCGAAGGCCGCCGCCCGTCAGTCGCCGGCCCCGACCAGGTTCGGGATCTCCTGCGTCGCGTACCAGAGCAGCTCGTGGTCCTCGGCCCCGTCCACGACGAACCCGGCCTCGTCGTCCCCGCCGTCCGCCGCCGCCAGGGCACCGGCCGCGGCGGCCACGTCCCTCTCCGCGTCGGCCGAGTCGACGTGCACGGCGGCCGTCTTGGCCAGCGGTACGGCCCGCTCGACCCGCACCTCGCCCAGCGCCGCCGGATCGGCCCCCCGGTCCGGCCCGGCCGCCACCGCGCCGTCGGGTACGTCGGCCGCGACGACGACCCGGCGTCGCGCGGCCCCGGCGTCCGCCGCCAGCAGCCGCAGCGAAGCCAGCGCGGCCCGGCTCAGGGCGGCGTACTCCAGCTCCTCGATGTCGTCCGAGCGGACCCATTCGCGCACCGCCGGCGTGACGGCGTACGCGACGAGCGGCCCGGCCCCCAGTTGCCCCGTCCTGTGCGCCTCGGCGAGACCGGAGAGGGTCAGGGGGACATAGACGCGCATGACGGCCGCTTTCGTGGTCGGGAGTCCGGAGAGCACAGGAACCGGGCGGAGATCCACCGGAGGGCCTTCAGGATACGTGCGGCGTCCCCTTTCGGGCGCCCGCCCAGGGCACCGGACGCGTCCACTCCCGTCCCCGGAACTCACCCGGTGCGCCCGCTCCGTCCCGGCCGTTCCCATGCCCCCGGCCACTCGGATAGGTGAACCTCCCGGCCACCCCGACCCGGCCCTCCGCCTCCTTGCCGCCGTCGCCCGCCACCCCGTACAAGATCCCCGACCATGAAGTTACCGCCCGGTATCACCCGGGCCACCGAACGGGGAGTCCCATGCAGCCCACACCGACCGTGCCGCCCCTGCGCAAGGTCATGACCAGGACCCGCCCGACCTCCCAGGTACCCGCCGCCCCCGCGGGTGGCGCACCCGTCCGCGTCCCCGGCGCCGCCGAGGGCGCCTCGCTCGCCCTGGTGGACCCCGCACCCGGCGCGAGCACCGGCGCGCCCTCCGGCGCTCCCCGTGGCGCCACGCCCCGCGCACCGGGCGGCGTACCGCCCCGCTGGCCCGGCGGAAGCGGCGTCCGGACCGCGGCGCCGGGCGGACGTCCCCCTGGCTCTCCGGGCCGGTCCGCGCGCGCCCGTACGAGGCCCACCGACAACCGCCCGGCGACCGCCGGTCCGGGCGGCACGGCCAGGGCGAGCGCACGCGCGGCGGCCACCGCCGCCGTCCCGGACCGCGTCTCGGCCGCCGCCCGCCGGATCGCCGCGCCCGCCGGGACCCCGCCCACGGCCGTCCGGACGGTCCCTGCCGCTCCTGGCGGCCCCACGGGGGCGCCCGCCCCTGCCGCCCGGGCCGTCCCCGCCCGGACGCCTCGCCGGCCGGTCCCGCAGCTCCGTCCCACGGACCACTTCGCGGAGCTCCTCCTCGACGTGCTCAGCGGCCGGCGTCCCGTGCACGCGATGCTCCGGCACACCGTGGGCCGCGCCTACGACGAACTGGCCCGGCTCGCCGAACGCGGCCCGCTGCGCACCCGCGGCACCCTCCCCGTCGTGCGCGACATCGGTTACTACGAGGCCCGTCCGGGCGCGCTGGAGGTCTTCGCCCGCATCGGCGCGGGCGACCAGCTGCGTGCCATGGCCTTCCGCCTGGAACAGGGCCGGGACCTGCGCTGGCGCTGCACCGCGGTGGAACTGGGCGGCCCCCGCGGGCCGCAGACGGACGACGACTGACCGCGGGGCACGGCCACCACACCGGACAGGCCGAAGGGCCGGGCTCCCCCAGGGGTGCCCGGCCCTTCCCACCGCTACGGCGCCCCGAGGCGCCGCTGCGTCACTTCTTGCGGCGCCGCCCGCCCTTGGCCTGCTTGCGGCGCTCCGCGCGCGTGAGACCGTCGGCCGAGGACCGCGCGGGCTCCTCGTCGGTGGTGAACTCGCCCTGGATGACACCGCCCTCGCCGTCCACGGTCGGAGCGGAGAAGTGGAGGTCCCGGCGCTGCGGCGCGTCGAGCCCCTTGGCGCGGATCTCCGGGCGCGCACCGGCCTGGGCCGGGACGGCGTCCTGCGGGGCCTTCTCCAGCGAGGGGGCGGCGTCCTCGACGGGAACCTCCTCGACCTGCTGCTCGACCTGGACCTCCAGGTTGAACAGGTAGCCGACGGACTCCTCCTTGATGCCCTCCATCATGGCCTGGAACATGTCGAAGCCCTCGCGCTGGTACTCGACCAGCGGGTCCTTCTGCGCCATCGCGCGCAGGCCGATGCCCTCCTGGAGGTAGTCCATCTCGTAGAGGTGCTCGCGCCACTTGCGGTCCAGGACCGAGAGCACGACCCGGCGCTCCAGCTCACGCATGATCTCGGAGCCGAGCTGCGTCTCCCGCGCCTCGTACTGCTCCTGGATGTCGTCCTTGATGGACTCCGCGATGTACTCGGCGGTCAGTCCGGCCCGGTCGCCGGCCGCCTCCTCCAGCTCCTCGACGGTGACCTTCACCGGGTAGAGCTGCTTGAAGGCGCCCCACAGACGGTCGAGGTCCCAGTCCTCGGGGAAGCCCTCGGCGGTCTCGGCCTGCACATAGGCGTCGATCGTGTCGTTCATGAAGTGCTGGATCTGCTCCTGCAGGTCCTCGCCCTCCAGGACGCGGCGCCGCTCGCCGTAGATGACCTCGCGCTGCCGGTTGAGCACCTCGTCGTACTTCAGGACGTTCTTGCGGGTCTCGAAGTTCTGGGTCTCGACCTGCGACTGGGCGGAGGCGATCGCGCGGGTGACCATCTTGTTCTCGATCGGCACGTCGTCCGGGACGTTCGCCATCGACATGACGCGCTCGACCATCTGGGCCTTGAACAGGCGCATCAGATCGTCGCCCAGGGAGAGGTAGAACCGGGACTCGCCCGGGTCGCCCTGACGGCCGCTACGACCGCGCAGCTGGTTGTCGATGCGCCGCGACTCGTGCCGCTCGGTGCCCAGCACGTAGAGGCCGCCGAGCTTCTCGACCTCTTCCTTCTCGGCCTTGACCGCCTGCTCGGCCCGCTCCAGGGCGGCGGGCAGGGCCGCGGCCCACTCCTCGATGTGCTCCTCGGGGTCGAGGCCCCGCTGACGCAGCTCCGCCTCGGCGAGGTCCTCGGGGTTGCCGCCGAGCTTGATGTCCGTGCCGCGGCCGGCCATGTTGGTCGCCACCGTCACGGAGCCCTTGCGGCCCGCCTGCGCGACGATCGACGCCTCACGCTCGTGCTGCTTGGCGTTGAGCACCTCGTGCTGGATGCCGCGCTTGCTGAGCTGCTGCGAGAGGTACTCGGACTTCTCGACCGAGGTGGTGCCGACGAGGATCGGCTGGCCCTTCTCGTGCTTCTCGGCGATGTCGTCGACGACCGCCTCGAACTTGGCGACCTCGGTGCGGTAGATCAGGTCGGACTGGTCCTTGCGGACCATCGGCCGGTTGGTCGGGATGGGCACCACGCCGAGCTTGTAGATCTGGTGGAACTCGGCGGCCTCCGTCATCGCCGTACCGGTCATGCCGGACAGGCCGGGGAGTTCCTTGCCGTGGTGATCGTGGCGCTTGTAGAGGCGGAAGAAGTTCTGGAGGGTGATCGTGGCGAGCGTCTGGTTCTCGTCCTTGATGTCCACCCCTTCCTTCGCCTCGATCGCCTGGTGCATGCCCTCGTTGTAGCGGCGGCCGGCGAGGATACGTCCGGTGTGCTCGTCGACGATCATGACCTCGCCGTCGAGGACGACGTAGTCCTTGTCCTTCTTGAAGAGTTCCTTGGCCTTGATGGCGTTGTTCAGGTAACCCACGAGCGGGGTGTTCACCGACTCGTAGAGGTTGTCGATGCCCAGCCAGTCCTCGACCTTGCTGACGCCGGACTCGTGGATGGCGACCGTGCGCTTCTTCTCGTCGACCTCGTAGTCGCCGGTCTCCTCGATGCCCTTGAGCGGGTTGCCCGCCTCGCCCTTCTTCAGGCGCGTGACCAGCTTGGCGAAGTCGCCGTACCACTTGGTGGCCTGGTCGGCCGGGCCGGAGATGATCAGCGGCGTACGGGCCTCGTCGACGAGGATGGAGTCGACCTCGTCGACGATGGCGAAGTTGTGGCCGCGCTGGACGAGTTCGTCCTTGGACCACGCCATGTTGTCGCGCAGGTAGTCGAAGCCGAACTCGTTGTTCGTGCCGTAGGTGATGTCGCAGGCGTACATCTCGCGGCGCTGGGCCGGCGTCTGGTTGGCGAGGATGCAGCCGACCTCGAGCCCGAGGAACTTGTGGACGCGGCCCATCATCTCGGAGTCGCGCTCGGCCAGGTAGTCGTTGACCGTGACGATGTGGACGCCCTCACCGGACAGGGCGTTCAGATAGGCGGGCAGCGTGCCGACCAGGGTCTTGCCCTCACCGGTCTTCATCTCCGCCACGTACCCCAGGTGCAGGGCGGCGCCGCCCATGATCTGCACGTCGTAGTGGCGCTGGCCGAGGACGCGCTTCGCGGCCTCGCGGACGGTGGCGAAGGCTTCCGGCAGCAGGTCGTCCAGAGTCTCGCCGTCGGCGTAGCGCTGCTTGTACTCATCGGTGAGGGCCCGCAGCTCGGCGTCGGAGAGGTCGACGAAGTCCTCTTCGATGGAGTTGACCTGGTCCGCGATGCGGTGCAGCTTGCGCAGGATCTTGCCTTCGCCTGCACGCATGATCTTCGAGAGGACGGACACGGGGGTTGGTCTCCTTGCCGGTCGGGCCTGGGACGGTCGGTTTCCTTTGACTGACTGAGCAACGGCCATCGTATGCGAGGACCCCGCCGCCCCGGGAGGCCTGCCGTGGCGGGGACCGCGCGCTCCTTCATCCTGCTTCCGGTCGCTGTCACATGGTTCAACGTGCGAGGCCTGCGGATGGTGCCGCACCCGCCGTCCAAATGCACGAAAAGTGACCGCTCGTTCACGCACGGCAAAAGGATGGCGTGTGTCGCGGGTCGCCCCGCAGAATCGGCCGATGGAACCCCAGACGCTCACCACCGACCGCCTCGTCCTGCGCACGGTCGGCCCCCAGGACACCGAGGCCGTGTACGCCGCCTGCCAGGATCCCGACATCCAGCGCTGGACGACGATCCCCTCGCCCTACCTCCTGGAACACGCGCGGGGCTTCACGGAGGGGCTGGTCCCCGACGGCTGGGCGAACGACTCGATGTTCACCTTCGGCCTCTTCCTGCCCTCCGGTGACCTGGTGGGGATGCTCGGCGTCACGATGATCGCCCCGGGCGCCGGCGAGATCGGTTTCTGGGGCATCAAGGAACATCGCGGGCGCGGCTACGTCACCGAGGCCGCCTCCGCCGTCGCCCGCTGGGCCTTCGGCCACCGGGCGATCGACCGCTTGGAGTGGCGCGCCGAGGTCGGCAACACGGCCTCCCGCGCCGTGGCCCAGCGTGTCGGCTTCATCATGGAGGGCACGCTGCGCTCCGCGATCAACAACAACGGCACCCGCCGCGACTGCTGGATAGCCTCCCTCCTCCCCTCGGACCTCTCCCTCCCCTCGACATCCCCCTACCTCCCGTCCCACCCCTGACCACCACGCCACCCAGCCGCAGCAGCGCACCACCCCGCCGCAGCCGCGCCACGCCGCCATGGCCGCGGGCAGTCGCGCCTCCCCCAGGGGCGGCACGGGTGAGCGGTGGGGGTCCCCCCGCGCGAGCGCAGCCGAGCGTGGGGGAGAAGCCGAGAGGGGGGAGGCACCCCGCAACGCCGGGCAACGCACCCCACCCCCGGCCGGCACCAACACCCCGCACCCCTCACCCCCGTTCACCCCACCGCACCCCTCACCCCCACTGTCAGACCCACCCCCTATCGTGCGGACGCATGACGACCCTCCCGCCCCCCGCCACGGACCTGTCCGCAGACGAGGCCCGCCGCATCGTCCTCCGCGCACAGGGCTTCCTCGGCGCCCCCGACCGCCGCGCCGGCGTCCGCGGCATACTCCGTCACCTGGGCGCGGTGCAGCTCGACACGATCTCCGTCCTCGCCCGTTCCCACGAGCTCATCCCGTACGCCCGCCTGGGCGCCGTCGGCCGCGGAACCGTCGAGAACGCCTACTGGACGGACACGCACGCCTTCGAGTACTGGTCCCACGCCGCCTGCATCCTCCCCATCGAGGAGTGGCCCCACTTCGCCTTCCGCCGCCGCGCCTACCGCAACCGCCCGCACTGGAACCACCACCTCCCCGACGGCGCCTACGACCAGGTCATCAAGCAGCTCCGCTCCGAGGGCCCCCTCACCGCGACGGACCTCGGCGGGGCGAAGAAGACCAGCGAGTGGTGGGACTGGTCGGGCACGAAGGTCGCCGTCGAGCGCGCCCTCATGTACGGCGAGGTGGTGTGCGTCGAGCGCCGCGGCTGGAAGCGGGTGTACGACCTGGCGGAGCGCGCGGTCCCGAAGACGCTGCTGCACGACGATCTGGACGACACCGAGTGCCTGCGCCGCCTGGTCCGCCTGGCCGGCCGGTCCCTGGGCGTCGGCACCCGTGCGGACATCGCGGACTACCACCGCCTCAAGGCCGAGCAGGTCGACGCCGTGATCGCCGACTCGGGCCTGGTCCCGGTGACGGTGGAGGGCTGGGGCAGGCCGGCCTGGGCGGACCCGGCGGCCCTGGAGACACCCCCGCGCGGCCGTCACCGCACCACGCTGCTGTCCCCCTTCGACTCCCTGATCTGGGAGCGCGCGCGGACCGAGCGGATCTTCGGCTTCACCCACCGCCTGGAGGCCTACGTGCCCAAGCAGAAGCGGGTGCACGGCTACTTCGCGATGCCGGTCCTGGCCGGCGGCCGGCTCGTCGGCCGCGTGGACCCGGCACGGGAGGGACGCACCCTGGTCGCCAGGCAGGTCACGCTGGACGGCCCCAAGGCGGCCCCGGCGGTGGCCCAGGCCCTGGTCGAAGCGGCGAGCTGGGTGGACTGCACGGACGTGCGCGTCGAGCGGGTGGACGCGCCGGAGCTGCGCGAGCCGCTCACGAGGGAACTGTCCCTCCTGCTCGCCTGATCCGCGGGCGGCGACAGGCCGTCAGCGAATCTCGAGGATCTTCTCCCGCATCGCGTACACCACGGCCTCCATCCTGGAATGCAGCTGCAGTTTCTCCAGGATGTTGCGCACGTGGTTCTTCACGGTGTTCTCCGAAATGAACAGCTCCTTGGCGATGTCCCGGTTGTTCATTCCCGTGGCGACGAGCTTGAGGACCTCCAGCTCGCGGTCCGTGAGGCGCGGTGCGGGCACGAGCCGGCGCTCGTCGGTGCGCTGGATCATCGACTTGAACTCGGTGAGGAGTTTCGACGCCATGGACGGGCTGATCTGCGACTGTCCGTCGGCCACCGCGCGGATGGCGGTCGCCACCTCGTCCGTCGAGATCTCCTTGAGGAGATAACCGGTGGCGCCCGCCTTGATCGCCTCGTAGAGGTCGGCTTCCTCGTCGCTGATCGTCAGCATGATGATCTTGGCGCTGGGCGCCACCTCCTTGATGGAGGTGCACGCCTCGATCCCGCCGCGCTTGGGCATCCGCACGTCCATCAGGATGATGTCCGGCAGCAGGTCGGCAGCTTTCTCCACGGCCTCGGCACCGTCACCGGCCTCCCCGACGACCTGGATGTCCTCCTCGGCGGCGAGCACGATCTCCAGGCCGCGGCGGAACAGGGCGTGGTCGTCCACGACCAGGACCCTGATCGGCTCCTCGCGTGACGACCCCGCGTCCGGGCCCATGCCGACGACGCCGTCGTCGGCGCCCTCGTCCCGCATCGGTCCGAAACTGTCCGCCATCGTTCCTCCCCCTGAAGGCCTGGCCTGTGGTCCTGAGCCATCGCCAACCCAAGGCAACGACCCACCGGTTGGGTGGTTGCCGCCATGATTCCATGCCGCGCCGACACGGGGGTGACAGAGCGGACCGCGCGGGGGTCGCATACCTCGCGCACCGTCGCACGCCGGTGCCCCTGGGGGCGCACGCGCGCTCCAGGGGCACCGGTCGACTGTCACCCGGCGTGGTCAGCCACCGAGCGCATCGCCCGCCTCGGGGGCGTGCGCCTGCGTGACCATCGTGTCCGTCGTGAGGTGGATCACGCCGTAGTCGTAGGCGTGCCGCCGGTAGACGACGCTGGGCTCCTTGGTCTCGGAGTCGACGAACAGATAGAAGTCGTGCCCGACCAGCTCCATCTCGTAGAGGGCCTGGTCGAGGGTCATCGGCGCGGCCACGTGGGTCTTCTCGCGGACGACGAGGGGGCCGTCGCCCTGGACCTCGAGCGAGCCGATCTTCTTGGTGGGTACGCCGTCCTGCTTCTCCTCCGGGACGATCTCTCCGTTCCCGTTGAGTGTCGCGGCGCCGGGGACGTGATCGGCGACCTCGGCCGCCGAGATCCGGCGCGCTCCGCGCCGCGAAAAGCGCTTGTCGTGCTGCTTGCGCAGCCGGGCACCGAGCTTCTCCGCCGCCAGGTCGAGCGCCGCGTACGGATCGCTCGCCGCTGCCTCCGCCCGGATCACCGGACCGCGGGAGCGGAGCGTGATCTCCACTCGGTCGCAGCGGTCGGCCTGTCGGGGGTTGGGCTCCTTGGACACCTCGACGTCGAGGCTGATCACCTTGCCGTCGAGCTTCTGGATCTTCTCCAGCTTCAGCTTCTCGGCCACGTGCTTCCGGAACCGCTCGGGCACCTCGGTCTTGCGGCCCTTGACGACGATGTCCACGCAGAACTCCGTTCCCGGATCGCTCCGCTTCGGCGGCGGAGCATCTCCCTTTTGCACCAGGTTCCGGTTGTCCCGGAACCTCGGACTCGGTGACTTCCACCTCCTCCCCCGCGGGCGAGGTATCCACTCCACCGGTGCGGGTGATGACGGCTGGACCCGCAGTACGGCATTCGGATTAGAGAGGTGTGGCCTGCGGCTTTGCCTCACAACCGAACATATCTCGCCCGGACGGATGTCGTCACCCTCTACCGCGACGTACCTCCGTTCCGGTGAATTGACCTTCTCATTACCTGCAACGAAGCATGTATTCGATCAGTTCCGGTTTATTTCGAAAGCATCTGGTGAAGCCGCGACCACAGCCGCGCAGATCACTTCACGGATCACGTCACCGCCTCCGTACGGACCCGCCTTTCGGGGCCCGTTCTTCCGTTCCTCTCTGCCTTCCCATGCCGCCGACGAATACACAGCCGATCTCGCCGTCCTGTACGTGTCCGCACCCGCTTCCCGCTCAACCGGGACCGCGCACGCCTCCCGCACGGCACGCGCCGCCTCCGCGAGGGACGCCCCCGTGGTCATCAGGTCGTCGACGAGGACGACCGGCTCACGGCCGCCCAGCAGCCGGGCCCCGCCCGGGGCCACCGCCAGCGCACCGGCGAGATTGTCCCGTCGCTGCCGGGCACCCAGCCCCGACTGGTCCGCCACGGCGTGCCGCTGCCGCAGTACGGCGAGCACCCGGGCAGACGTCCCGGTCCGCCGCAGCTCACCCGCGGCCGCGAGGGCGATCCGCCGCGCCGGATCATGACCGCGCGCCCGCACCGCCCGGCGCGCGGAGGGCACGGGCACGAGCAGCACCGGCTCCCCCGCACCCCCGGACCACGCCTCGCCCGAGCCCGCGCCCGCCTCCCGGAGCCCGGCCCGCACGGCCCCGGCCAGCGCCGTGCCGAGTGGCCCGGCGAGGGCCAGCACACCCCGTTCCTTGTGGGCCAGCAGCGTGGCCCGCGCCTCGTCCGCGTACCGCGCCGCCGCGTGCACCACCGGCAGCCCGGGCGGCTCCGGATCCGGACGGACCCGGCACGGCGCGCCCCCGCTCAGCGCCGCACGACACCGAGGGCACAGCACCGTGCGAGCCCTGCCGCAGCCTCCGCACTCGGCCGGCAGCACCAGGTCGCCGAGGTCCCGCCACCATCCGCGCATGGCCACCACTGTGCCCACGCCCGCACCGCCCGGCCGGGCCTGTGGAAAACTCCCGGGCGCTCCCTGGGGACAACCCCGCGCCGACGCCGCCCGGCGTCACCCGCCCGGGTGAACGCGCGTCGGCACCGGCCTCACCCCGGATAGACCGGCGCCGTCCCTTCCGTCACCTTCTGCCACTGCATGCCGGACGGCAGCCGGACGATCAGGTCCTCCGAGTACGCCACCAGCGGCAGCCGTTCGTCCTCGGTCGCGGCGATCTCCTTGACCCCGGTCAGCGCCGCCGGCACCGATGCCTCCGGCGTGGAGCCGTCGACCTGGACGTATCCGATCTGCTGGACGCCCTCGCGCTCGCGCCCGACCACCACGAGGCGACTGTCACCGGCCCAGGACATGGCCGTGACCTCCTCCAGCTCGGGCGTGGCGGAGCGCAGTTCGACGACGGTGACCGTGGGCTGCTCGCCGGCCCGCCCGTCGCGTTCGATCCGCCCGATGAGCAGCGACCGTTCCCCGTCCTTCTCCACGACGAGCGCGATCCGCACCCCGTCGGCCGCCACCCGCACGGCCTGCACCCGTCCGTCCAGCCCGGGGAGCCGCACCTGCACCGGCTCGCCCGCGCCCTCCCGCAACAGCAGCAGCCGGGGATTCTTCGGGTCCCGGTCGGCGATCCACAGGTCGCCCTGCGCGTCCCAACTGGGCGGCGTCAACCGGTCCGCCTCCGTCTTGCCCGCGCTGACCAGCAGCGGGTCGCCGAGCGAGCTGCCCGGCACCAGCGAGGCGACGTACAGCGACTTGGAGTCGAAGCCGATACCGGCCGCACTGTGCTCGTCCCGCGACACCGCCACCGACCGCAGAGCCGTCGTGCCCTCGCCCAGCGCCCCGGGCACCGTCTCGGGGTGGGTGGCGGTGCTGCCCGCGGCGATCCGCACCAGACGGTGCTTGGCGTCCACGAAGTACAGGTAGTCGGGCCGCTGGGCCGAACCGCGCGTCGCGACCGTCTCGGCCCGGTCCTCGCCGAGCGAGCACAGCCGCTTGTTCCCCGAGGTCAGCTCCACCTCGTCCACGGCGGGCGTGAGGTTCTGCAGGGTGAACAGGAGCTGCGTCGCCATCTCGTCGCACTTGTCCGCACCGACCCCGGCGGCCTTGGCGTTCAGCGGCACCTCCAGCTTGTTGCGGTCGTCGGGCGTCAGCGAGTCGACGTTGTCCGCCAGTGCCGTACCGGTCGGGAAGCTCGACCTGACCACGGGCCCCAGCAGGCGCGTCGGCCCGCCGATCAGCGACCGCACGGCCTGGGTCAGCGGGTCCACCAGCCGGCGCACATAGACCGGATCGGCGACGGCCGCAGGCTGCGCACTCGTACCGGCCTGGGCCTTCGGAACGGTGTTCGAGGCGAAGTAGTACTTGTTGACGGACATGTAGGTGCGCTGGAAGTCGGACTTGCCCATGACCACGCCCTGCGGCAGGACGTCGATGCGCCACTGCCGGCTCTTCGGGTCACGGGTGAGGTGCACCGGTTCGCGGTACTGTCCCGATGCCGGCGAGTACGACTGCTGCGAGTCCACCGTGGCCACCCTGGTACCCGTCAGCGTGGCCGAGTACGAGTAGTCGTCGGTGTCCTCACGGCTCGCCAGGTGATCGGCCTCGGTCCCGGCCCCGCCCGCCAGCACCGTCGTGGACCGCTCCGGCTGCCAGGTCTTCGCCGCGTCGGCCGTCAGGTACTTGCGGGCCGTCTCGTAATGCGGGTCGTTGCTGGTCAGGGCCTCCAGAAAGCCCTGCACGATCACCGCCGGCGAGGCGTCCTCCGCCGGCGGCATCGCGAACACCCGCACCTGCGGGTCCTGCCGGGGCGTGGACTCCACGCCCCGCAGATCCCCGTGGTCGGGCATGGACGCACACCCCGCCAGCAGTACGACGCCGCAGACCGCGTACGTCACCGCGCGCGTCGGCGTCCGCCGGCCGCTCCCCTCGCGGTCAGCGCCCACGAAATGCCTCCCCTTGCCTGCTCGGCTCCTCCGGCCCGGCGTCCGGGCGGCTCGCCGCCTCCGGCCCGGGCGTGCCGTCCTGTGTACGGGCGCCCGAGGCGGGCCGCGGCACCACACGCGCGCCGTTGCCGGGCAGCGCCGTCGGATCGGCGGTGGCAGTGGCGGACGGCCGCGGCGGTATCGGGCCCCGGGCGGACGCCGAGGGCGCCTGGCCCAGCGCCGCCTGCGCCGGGACGGTGGCCGCCCTGTCCGCGCCGTGCGCGTGGCCGCCGTCCTGGAGACCGGCGTCGTTCAGCCCGCGATTGCGCCGCGAGTCCGCCGGCTCCAGCGGTATCGGCGAGCCCCGCAGCGGCTCGTCCGCCGTCCTGGGCAGCGTCAGCCGGAACTGCGAACCGCCGCCCGGCTCGCCCCAGGCCTGCAGCCAGCCGCCGTGCAGCCGCGCGTCCTCCAGGGCGATGGACAGGCCGAGTCCCGTACCACCGGTGGTACGCGCGCGTGCCGGGTCGGCCCGCCAGAAGCGGCTGAAGACCCGGGTGGCCTCGCCGGGCTTGAGCCCGACACCGTAGTCGCGCACCGCGACGGCGACCGCGCCGCCGGCCGCGGCGAGCCGGACGACGACGTCCTGGCCCTCGCCGTGCTCGACGGCGTTGACGACGAGATTGCGCAGCACCCGCTCCACGCGCCGGGCGTCCGCCTCGGCGACGACGGGCTGCTGGTCGCCGACCACGCGTATCCGCGTGCCCTTGCGCTCGGCGAGCGGCTCGGCCCCGCTGACGACCCGCCGCACGACCTCCCGGAGGTCGATCGGCTCCGCCTCCAGCGCCGCGGCACCCGCGTCGAAGCGGCTGATCTCCAGGAGGTCCGCCAGCAGCGTCTCGAACCGGTCCAGCTGGTCCGCCAGCAGCTCTGCCGACCGCGCGGTCACCGGATCGAAGTCCACGCGCGCGTCGTGGATGACGTCGGCCGCCATCCGTACGGTCGTCAGCGGCGTCCGCAGCTCGTGCGACACGTCGGAGACGAACCGCCGCTGCATCCGCGACAGGTCCTCGAGCTGGCTGATCTTCAGCTGGAGGTTCTGGGCCATCTTGTTGAAGGCCTCGCCGAGCCGCGCGATGTCGTCCTCGCCGGTGACCTTCATCCGTTCCTGCAGCCGCCCGGCGGACAGCCGCTCGGCGATGCTCGCCGCCATCCGCACGGGCGTGACGACCTGGCGCACCACCAGCCAGGCGATGGCGCCGAGGAGGACGACGACGAACAGCCCGGCCGTCGCCAGCGTGCCCTTGACCAGGCTGAGCGACTTCTCCTCCTGCGTCAGCGGGAAGAGGTAGTACAAGTGGTACGGCTCACCGTTCGGGTCGTTGACCTGCTTGCCGATGACCAGGCCCGGCTGGGAGGGCTGGTCGGAGTCGTAAACGATCCGCGTGTAGCTCTGGGCCGCCGCCGGATTGCCGTCGATCCGCTCGCGCAGCTCCTCGGGCACACTGGCCGACCAGTTGACCAGGCCGGAGGCGCGCGGGCCGCGCCCGCTGCCGCTGTCCCCGCCCATGGGGAGCGTGACCACGTCGAAGGCGCCCTGGCCGCCGCTGGAGAGCGACTTCACGAGGTCGCTCATCCACTGGATGACGTTCTGCGGCGCACGGCCGTCCACGGGGGCGCCCTCGTCGCCGGTCGTACTCGCCGTCTCCTCGGCCTTCTGCTTGGCCACCGCGAAACCGCCGGTGGCCTGGCTCTGCGACGCCTTCACCTTGGCGTCCAGCAGACCGTTGCGGACCTGCCCGATCACGACGAAGCCGAGCAGCAGCACCACACCGAGCGACATCAGCAGCGTGGTGGCGACCACCTTGAGCTGGATGTTGCGCCGCCACAGCCGCATCACGGGCAGCAGCGGACGGCGTACCCAGCGCATGAACAGGCGGAGCACCGGGCTGCCCTGGACCCCGCCGTGCAGCAGCCCGCCCTCGAGCAGACGCGCCCAGCGCGAGCGCCCGGGCCCGTGGCCGACAGGCCGCCCGGCACCGTCCCCGGACCGGCCGGGCGCCGAAGCGGCACTGTCCCCGCTCATGTCAGCTCGGTCCGGCCTTGTAACCGACGCCACGGACGGTCACCACGATCTCCGGCTTCTCCGGGTCCTTCTCGACCTTGGAGCGCAGCCGCTGCACATGCACGTTGACCAGCCGGGTGTCGGCCGCGTGCCGGTAGCCCCAGACCTGTTCGAGGAGCACCTCGCGGGTGAACACCTGCCACGGCTTGCGGGCCAGCGCGACCAGCAGGTCGAACTCCAGCGGCGTCAGCGCGATCGACTGCCCGTCCCGCTTCACGGAGTGCCCCGCCACGTCGATCACCAGGTCGCCTATGGCGAGCTGCTCCGGCGCCGGCTCCTCCGACCTCCGCAGCCGCGCCCGGATCCGGGCCACCAGCTCCTTCGGCTTGAACGGCTTCACGATGTAGTCGTCGGCGCCCGACTCCAGCCCCACCACCACATCGACGGTGTCGCTCTTGGCCGTCAGCATCACGATCGGCACGCCGGACTCCGCCCTGATCAGGCGGCAGACTTCGATACCGTCCCGGCCGGGCAGCATCAGGTCGAGCAGCACCAGGTCGGGCTTGGTCTCACGGAAGGCGGCCAGCGCCTTGTCACCGTCGGCTACGAAAGACGGCTCAAAACCCTCACCACGCAGCACAATGCCGAGCATCTCGGCCAGTGCGGTGTCGTCGTCGACGACAAGGACTCGTCCCTTCATAAACGACATCATCCCATTCTCGTAACGACGACAGAGGTGCTGGTGAGCGAGGTCACTGGCCTGTGACGATAGTCGTACCGAGCCATCACTGTCTGCCCCGCTCCGCCGCCGCCCGGCCGCGCTCACAGCACGTCCGCGCGGCACTACGGACCGCAACAGCCGCTCACCCGCCGCCGCGAGACGGCCAGGAAGCCCGCTCAGCCGCCGGACGGCCGCCGCGAGCCGGCACCCAGCCCGGCGAGGGCCTCGGCCGTCACGGGCGAGACCACGCCCTCCTCGGTGACGATCGCCGTCACCAGCTCGGGCGGCGTCACGTCGAACGCCGGGTTGTACGCCTGCGTCCCCAGGGGAGCCACCGGAATCCCGCCGCCCGCTCCCGTCACCGGAACCTGAGGCGCTGTGACCTCGGTCACCTCGTAGCCGGGGCGCTGCTCGACCTCGATGGACGCCCCGTCCGGCGTCTCCGCGTCCACCGTCGTCACCGGCGCCACCACGATGAACGGCACATGGTGGTACCGCGCCAGCACCGCGAGCGGATAGCTTCCCACCTTGTTCGCCACCGAGCCGTCGGCCGCGATCCGGTCCGCCCCGATCAGCACCGCGTCCACCTCACCCGCCGCGAACAGCGAACCGGCCGCGTTGTCGGTGAGCAAGGTGTACGGAATGTCGTTGCGCGCCGCCTCGTAGGCCGTCAGGCGGGCACCCTGCAGCAGCGGACGCGTCTCGTCCACCCACAGGCGCCGCAGCCGCCCCGCCCGGTGCGCGGCGAGCGCCACCGCGAACGCCGTCCCCTCACCGCCCGACACCAGCGACCCGGTGTTGCAGTGGGTGAGGACACGGTGCCCGCCGGCGGGCAGCAGCTCGTCCAGCAGCGCCAGACCGTGCGCCGCCATCCGGGCGCTGGCCTCGGCGTCCTCCGCGTGGAGCGCCCGCGCCGCGGCCAGCGCGGCCACGGCGGCCTGCCGGGTGTCACCGGTCCTGGCGAGCGTCTCCTGGTGCGCGGCCTGAGCTCTGCGCACACCTACCGCGAGATTCACCGCGGTGGGACGCGCCCCCGCCAGCGCGGCGGCGGCCTCCTCCACCTCGAAGCCCCGGACGGCGGCGAGCGCGACCCCGTAGGCGCCCGCGATGCCGAGCACCGGTGCCCCGCGCACCGCCAGCGAGCGAATCGCCTCCACCAGCGCGGACGGGTCCGTGCAGACCAGCTCGACCTCCTCGGCCGGCAGTCTCGTCTGGTCCAGCAGGACCAGCACCGGGCCCTCCGGGGGTTCCTCCCAGCGGATGACAGGTATCTCGGTCGGCCGCTTGTCCTCGCCGCTTTGCGCGTACTGATCAGCCATGCGGTCAGTCTGCCCCCATTCCCGGGGACAATTGAAGGTGCGCTGCCCCTACCTCGCCCGGTCCACAGCCGACCACCCCATGGCACGATGGCTGCCAACCTGCCGCCGCGACCGCGGAAGGGCACCGTGAAGGAGCGACGATGAACGACACTCCGGGCTGGACCTCGCCCGGATCCGCCCCGTCCGACGGGCAGGAGCCCGGCGCGTCCGGCCCCGCCGACCGCCCGGCAACCGGCGAACCCGCGGACCGGCCGAACGCGGAACCGACGAGCCCCGGCACGAAGTGGTCCAAGGAGCAGCCGCCACCCGGCCAGTGGTCCGCACCCACCGGCCCCGGCCAGACCCCGCCTCCCCCACCGCCCCGCACCGGCTGGGGCACCCCGCCCCCGGGCGGATACGGCGGCCAGGGCCGTGGCTACGGAGGCCCCGGCGGCTACGGCTGGGGCGGCCCGCCGCCCGCGGCCAAGCCCGGCGTGATCCCGCTCCGCCCGCTCGGCGTCGGCGAGATCCTCGACGGCGCGGTCTCCACCATGCGCACCTACTGGCGCACGGTCCTCGGCATCTCGCTGACCGTCGCGATCTTCACGGAGATCATCGTCGTGCTGCTCCAGGGCCTCGTCCTGGACAACACCAGCTCCGACGCCCTCAACGACCCCGACGCCACCCTGAGCGAACTCGCCGACGCGCTCACCGCCACCACGGTCAACTCCGGCGTCATCTTCCTGATCTCCCTGATCGGCACCGTCGTCGCCACGGCCCTGCTGACCACCGTCACCAGCCGCGCCGTCCTCGGCAGGCCGGTGACCACCCGCGAGGCCTGGCGGGACGCCCGCCCTCAGGTGATCAAGCTGTTCGGCCTGATCGTCCTGCTGCTGCTGATGGTCGCCGGCATCCTCCTGGTCGCCATGCTGCCCGGTCTCCTCGTCACCGCCACGGCGGGCGGCGAGGGAGGCGTGGCCCTGACCGCCCTGGGCTTCCTGGCAGGCGCCCTCGTCGCCGTGTGGCTCATGGTCCGCTTCTCCCTGGCCTCCCCCGCCCTGATGCTGGAGAAGCAGGGCATCAAGAAGGCGATGGGCCGCTCGACGAAGCTGGTGAACGGCTCCTGGTGGCGGGTCTTCGGCATCCAGCTGCTCGCGACGGTCATCGCGAACATCGTCGCCTCGATCATCGTCATCCCCTTCACCTTCCTCGCCGCCACCCTCAGCGGCGACGGAGTCAGCGGATTCCTCGAAGGCGGCGGCGACCTCGGCTGGACCTTCCTCGTCGTCAGCGGCGTCGGCTCGGTGATCGGCTCCATGATCACCTTCCCGATCACGGCGGGCGTCACGGTGCTCCTCTACATCGACCAGCGCATCCGCCGCGAGGCCCTCGACCTCGAACTGGCCCGCGCCGCCGGCGTCCAGGGCCCCGGCAGCCCCGGCGCCGTCCCGGGGAGCTGATGCGGTGAGAGCGACGGGGGGAGTTCTCGCAGAGGTGCTGCCACGCGCCGCCGTACGGACGTTGCTGCGCGCCGGCGACCCCTCCGTGCTGTCCCTGGCACGCTCCGGCGACGAACCGCCGGTGACGACTCCACGCGACCCCGCACAGGAGGCGGCGCGGCGCGAGCTGTCCAAGCGCATGTACCACGAGAACGACCCCAGCTGGATCCAGCGGGCCCTGAACGCCCTCTGGGACTGGATCGACGAGCTGTTCGCCAGGGCCTCCACCGCGACGCCCGGAGGGACGCTCGGGCTGATCGTCATCGTCGTGGCCGTCCTGGCGGTACTGGGCGCCCTCTGGTGGCGCCTGGGCACCCCGCGCCGCACGCCCGTCTCCGCTCCCGCCCTGTTCGACGACGGCCCCCGCAGCGCCGCCGACCACCGCGCCGCCGCCGAGGCGCACGCCGCCCAGGGCCACTGGAGCCAGGCCGTCCAGGAACGCATGCGGGCCGTCGTCCGCGCCCTGGAGGAACGCGCCCTCCTCGACATCCGCCCCGGCCGCACCGCCGACGAGGCGGCCACCGAAGCCGGCCGCGCCCTGCCCGCCCACGGCGACCGGCTGCGCGCCGCGGCCCGGGACTTCGACGACGTCGCATACGGCGGCCGGCCCGGCACCGAGCAGTCGTACCGACGCCTGGCCGACCTCGACCGCGACCTCGAACGCAGCAAACCGCTCCTGGTCGCCGGCACCCCCGACGGCGCGGACGACCCGAACACCCACCGGGGAGCCGCCGGATGACCACCGAGGCCACACTCCCCACCACCTCGGCCTCGCCCACCGTCCGCCACCTGTGGACCCGCGCGCGGGGCATCACGCTCGCCCTCGTGCTGCTGCTCGCCGGCGCCGTCGCGATCGCCGTCGTCCGCTCCGACGCCCGGCACGGCGAGCTCGACCCCCGCTCCGCGGACCCCTACGGCAGCCGCGCCGTCGCCGAACTCCTCGCCGACCGGGGCGTGTCCACCCGGGTGGTCACCACCCTGGACGACGCCCGCGCCGCGACCGGGCCGGACACCACCCTCCTGGTGGCCGTCCCCGACCTGCTCACCGAGCGCCAGCAGACCGAGCTGCACTCCGCGACCGCCGGCTCCGGCGGACGCACGGTCCTCATCGCCCCCGGCGGCTCCTCCGTCGAACGGCTCGCGCCCGGCGTCACCGCCGACCCCGCGCTCAGCTTCGACTCCACGCTGTCCCCCGACTGCGACCTGCCCGCCGCCCGCCGCGCCGGCACCGCCGACACGGGCGGCATCCGCTACACCAGCACCCACCTGCGAGCCGACGCCTGCTACCCCAGCGAGCGCCTGGCCACCCTGCTCCGCATCCCCGAGACATCGCCGTCGTCCGGCGAAGCGACCCCGGGCGACACGATCGTCCTCGGCGCGCGCGACATCCTCTACAACAAGCGCCTCGATGAGCACGGCAACGCCTCGCTCGCCCTCCAACTGCTCGGCTCCCGCACCCATCTGGTCTGGTACCTCCCCTCGCTCTCCGACGCCACCGCCCCGGACGACGAGCGCGGCTTCTTCGACCTGCTCCCCTCCGGCTGGCTCTGGGGCACGCTGCAACTGCTCATCGCCGCCGCCCTGGCCGCCCTGTGGCGGGCACGCCGACTCGGCCCCCTGGTGCCCGAAAAACTCCCCGTGGCGATCCGCGCCTCCGAAACCACCGAGGGCCGCGCCCGCCTCTACCGCAAGGCCAACGCCCGCGACCGTGCGGCCGCCGCTCTTCGCTCCGCCACCCGCACCCGCCTCGCCCCCCTCGTAGGCGTCCCCGTCGCCCAGGCGCACGCGCCCGAGGCCCTGCTCCCCGCGCTGTCCGCCCACCTCCACGGCGACGGACAGTCCCTGCACACCCTTCTCCACGGCCCGCCGCCCGGCGACGACGCGGCACTCATCGCCCTCGCCGACCAACTCGACGCCCTCGAAAGAGAGGTACGCCGTCCATGATGGACCCGACCACTGACAACGCCGGGCAGAGCGGAGACCCGGGCAACGCCCGCGCCGCCCTCGAGGCCCTGCGCGCCGAGATCGCCAAGGCCGTGGTCGGCCAGGACGCCGCCGTCACCGGCCTCGTCGTCGCACTCCTGTGCCGCGGCCACGTCCTCCTCGAAGGCGTCCCCGGCGTCGCCAAGACCCTCCTCGTCCGCGCCCTGGCCGCCTCCCTCGAGCTCGACACCAAGCGCGTCCAGTTCACCCCCGACCTGATGCCCAGCGACGTCACCGGCTCCCTGGTCTACGACGCCCGCACCGCCGAGTTCTCCTTCCAGCCCGGCCCGGCCTTCACCAACCTGCTCCTCGCCGACGAGATCAACCGCACGCCCCCGAAGACCCAGTCGTCCCTCCTCGAAGCCATGGAGGAACGTCAGGTCACGGTCGACGGCACCCCCCGCCCGCTCCCCGAGCCGTTCCTGGTCGCCGCGACCCAGAACCCGGTCGAGTACGAGGGCACCTACCCCCTGCCGGAAGCGCAGCTGGACCGCTTCCTCCTCAAGCTGACCGTCCCGCTCCCCTCCCGCCAGGACGAGATCGACGTCCTCACCCGCCACGCCACGGGCTTCAACCCGCGCGATCTGCACGCCGCCGGCGTACGCCCCGTCGCGAACGCCGCCGACCTGGAAGCGGCCCGCGCCGAGGTCGCCAAGACGACGGTGCACCCGGAGATCACGGCCTACGTCGTCGACATCTGCCGTGCCACCCGCGACTCGCCGTCCCTCACCCTCGGCGTCTCCCCGCGCGGAGCCACCGCACTGCTGTCGACCTCCCGGGCATGGGCCTGGCTGACGGGCCGCGACTACGTCACCCCCGACGACGTGAAGGCCCTCGCCCTCCCCACCCTCCGCCACCGGGTCCAGCTCCGCCCGGAGGCCGAGATGGAAGGCGTGACCGCCGACTCCGTCATCAACGCGATCCTCGCCCACGTCCCCGCCCCCCGCTGATGGCACTCACCGGACGCGCCGCCCTCCTCGCGGCCCTGGGCTCGGTCCCCATCGGTATCTGGGACCCCAGCTGGACGGGCATCCTCGCGGTCAACGCCCCGCTGGCGTTGGCCTGCGCCTGCGACTTCGCCCTGGCCGCCCCGGTACGCGGCCTGCGCCTGTCCCGTTCCGGCGACACCTCCACACGGCTGGGCGAATCCGCCGACGTCACCCTGACCGTCGCCAACCCGTCCAACCGTCCGCTCCGCGCCCACCTCCGCGACGCCTGGCCGCCCAGCAGCTGGCAGCCCGGCACGGAGCCGGCGGCCTCCCGCCACCGCCTGACGGTCCCTGCTGGCGAACGCCGCCGCGTGACCACGCGCCTACGGCCCACCCGCCGCGGCGACCGCCAGACGGACCGCGTCACGATCCGCTCGTACGGCCCTCTGGGCCTCTTCTCCCGCCAGGGCGCCCACCGGGTCCCCTGGACGGTGCGCGTTCTGCCCCCGTTCGCCAGTCGCAAGCACCTCCCGTCCAAGCTGTCGCGCCTCCGCGAACTCGACGGCCGGACCAGCGTGCTCACCCGCGGCGAGGGCACCGAGTTCGACAGCCTCCGCGAGTACGTCCCCGGCGACGACACCCGTTCCATCGACTGGCGCGCGACAGCCCGCCAGTCCACCGTCGCCGTCCGCACCTGGCGCCCCGAACGCGACCGGCACATCCTGCTCGTCCTCGACACGGGCCGCACGTCCGCCGGCCGCGTGGGCGACGCCCCCCGCCTCGACGCCTCCATGGACGCCGCCCTGCTCCTGGCAGCCCTGGCCTCCCGCGCCGGCGACCGGGTCGACCTCCTCGCCTACGACCGCCGCGTACGCGCCCTGGTCCAGGGCAGGACGGCGGGTGACGTGCTGCCTTCTCTGGTCAACGCGATGGCGACCCTGGAGCCGGAACTGCTGGAAACCGACGCGCGCGGTCTCACGGCGAGCGCGCTCCGTTCGGCTCCTCGGCGCTCCCTGATCGTGCTGTTCACGACACTCGACACGGCACCGATCGAAGAGGGGCTGCTCCCTGTTCTGCCTCAGCTGACACAGCGCCACACGGTCCTCGTGGCCTCGGTGGCGGACCCGCACGTCTCCCGGATGGCGAAGGCCCGCGGTAACACGGATGCCGTGTACGAGGCTGCCGCCGCCGCGCAGGCCCAGGCGGAACGCCGTCGCACCGCGGACCAGCTCCGCCGGCACGGCGTGGCGGTCGTCGACGCGACACCGGACGAGCTGGCACCTGCCCTGGCCGACGCCTATCTGGAACTGAAGGCTGCGGGCCGCCTGTGACCGGGCGGGACCTTCTAGGTCCCGCTCTCGTGTCTCACAGAAATACCCTGAAACGCAGAAAACCCCGCACCGTAAGGTGCGGGGTTTTCCCAAAAATTGTTCGGCGGCGTCCTACTCTCCCACAGGGTCCCCCCTGCAGTACCATCGGCGCTGAAAGGCTTAGCTTCCGGGTTCGGAATGT